>JAEWJM010000011.1 GCA_023386585.1 Bacteroidota bacterium
GAATACTCCAGCGGTTGATGTGTTCTGCCATTTCCGCCGCAATACCGCCTTTCATCGAATTCATTATCGAGATGATTCGTGACGAAAGGAATGACGTATTCATCAGATCGGCGAAACGATTGATAAAATCATTTTTGTAGGATGGATTTTCAAGCAGCTTTCTCAAGATCAGTGTCGACCACGCCGGATGCGGCCAAACATCTTCGGTAGATGTTGCCGAGTCAAGATTGTCGTGCGTAAAATCGTCGGTTCCGAAAGAAAAAGTGTCGTCAAGATCGTGAAAAGCCCAGCGCCATCTTCCATCGTGACCGTAAGGAGCATTCGGTTCATAGGTAGCCGTCTTCTTTCTCCAGAAAGTTATATTGTTTCCGGGCCAGTCGGAATTGTCAAAAAAGATACTGGTGATAAAGCAATCCGTAAAACTGTCCGGATCCATCTGTGTCTTGAGATAAGTATAATTCGCCGGAACGGCCAGCGAGTTGTTTTCGATGAAATTAATCATCGACTGGTAGTGGTTGATGTCGCCTTCTTCCGCTTCAACGCCTTCGTTCTCGAGCAAGTCGACATCATCAATGTTGTAAACGCGTTTAAAATACTCGTTGTCATAACGCTCACGAATATTCAGGATTCCCCAATATTCGCCGTTTAGGAATGTAACTGTAGGCTGGTAGTTTTCGTTTTCAACATGCAGTTCTTTCGCAATCCGCTGTACAAGTGCATCCCGGAACATCGTGTTTCGGAAATCACTTCCCGAGCTCGACAGCAGCATGGTTTCAAAACTATTGTCAGAAAGATCAGGGAAGAACTGGTAGCTCAAGTTATCATCGCCGTAGTCGGATCGCGCGTAAACGTTGAGTGCCTTGCTTTCATACCGCCTTGTCGAAGCGCCATGTATGCGAAGGCCAACGTCCTGATTGATGACTTCCGTTCCGTTTACGAAATAGGACATTGCCGCGCGGCGTTCATTTTCGATGCCACGGCGGTAGTAATTTCCGACTTCACGCCCACGTGGATTTAATGATGGATGTGCCACACGCCAATTGTCAAAGTCAACTCCGGCCACGTAAATTCCCTGATTGTAATCAAAGAACTTGTTTTCGCTGAAACTTAATGAAATTACAGGAATCGTAAAACGCGATGCGCCAAGCGGCGTTACAAAGTAGGTCCGGCTTACGGTTTCACTCGGCAACGATCCGGATCGTACAACTTTGGCCCTGACGACCGTTCCCTTGAAAATGAGATTGTCGGGAATATAATAATTCGGATCAAAACTGTAGGTGGATGAAATTGTAGATATTTTATTGGGCTGCGTACTTCGGTCAACGATACTGATTGGCGAAGAATACTGGAACGATTTGAAGCTCTTATTGAGTAGCGGGCCGAAAGGCTGGCCAGGAACTTCAGGGTATGAATTTTTGTATTGATAAGTCGTTCCGCTGAGGTTTGCCGGATCAGGCTCGGAGCCGTCAACCGTGTAAATGATCGTAGCCCCGGGATCGCTCGTTGAAATCGTTAAGCTGAAGGCCGAAGTGTAAAATCCGCTGTTTTGTGAAAATGTCGGCGGATTCAAAAATCCGTTATAACCTGACGATCCGTTTGCTGCGTTTGGAGTTACCTGCGTAAAGTAGATGAACGAACCGGTTCCGTTCGGGCTTCGGCCGTAGGACATGTTTTGTTGCAATACGACAGGAGGCACCATATCGGCAACGGTACCGTTGGACCGTGTTAGCGTGATCTGTTCGCCCGAAGAACTAATTTTAAAGTTGGTGTGAAGCGGACTCCCGGCGATTGCCCGGTTCTTATCGGAACAATAAATCAGCAGATATTGGCCTGACGCGACGTTAACCGAAGGGAAAACCCATTTAAAAGGGACAGCGGGATCATCACTAAGGCCGTACCCATTTAAGTTCACCGATGCGGGCCCGTTATTTCGCAATTCGACCCAGTCCTGATAGGTTCCGTCCTCGTCCGTATTTATTGAGGTGTTGGAGGTAAGAATTTCATTAATTACAATATTTTGCGAGGCCGCGGGCTGAATTACGGCCAATAGAAATAGCGCGAATAATGATAATGTATTGATTCTCATTGCCAATTTTTTGGGCAATTTACACAACAATAATCGGGAGGTCTTTTTTTCTCGTTGTAGTGCCAATTTTGCCGATGAACGGGTTCCTTTAAGATTGATTAATAAAATAAAAAATCGGGCAGATGAACTGCCCGATGTTGAGAATGTTGTACTGATTAAACGCTATTTCCGAAGGAGCTTTTTGACCTCGGTTTTACCATCCGATTCGATCTGCACAAGGTACATTCCGATCGTGAGCTCGCTAACCGATATTGGCGTCGTTGGCTCGATTTCACCCGATTTTACGAGCCTTCCGTCTGCGGTAAATATCCTGTATCTGGCACTTCCTGCCAGCCCGGTTATAAATACCGACTCGGTTGCGGGATTCGGGTACATTGAAAACCGCGGCGTCTCGTTGTGCAATGTGTCCAACGGTATCAAAGTGCCGCGCAATGCAATGTTGTTAAACGTCACGCGATTTCCGGCATCTGCCGTCAAATTGGTTCCCGTAAAACTCAACCGTATTTTAAAGTTGGCATTGTTGTTTGCCGCAGCGATTGATGTAAAATCGGTTTCGTATAGCTGGAAGGCCGCGCCTAGTGGCAATGTTGAAGATGCCAATCCGGCGGTCGACCAGACCGGAGCTCCGGCAGCTGTCGAATAAGCGATCGAAATTCCGGTAGCGTTGGTAAGTTCGTTCATTGCTGCGAATGAGAATTTAAGATCCTTGTATCCGGTTGTTGGAAGGTCGAAAACCATTGTGTTCACGTCGGATCCGGTTTGAAGTGGCTCTTTGATCTGAAGCCCTTTCATATCGCTTGACGCGAACGGGAGGTCATTGTTCGCTTCCGGAATGTAATTGATCATCGTCGGGCTGTTCCTTCTTTCCATGCTCGCTTTTCGCCACAACGGGTTTGTGGAATCGAATGGATAGCCCGGCAAGCTTGACTGATATTCTATCATTGCTCCGGTCGAACCTTGCTGGTAAGTGCTGTTAAGCGTTGTCAGCGGAAGGTTGTTCGGCATCGTTCCATCCATCATCCAGAAGTAAACCGGCTCATTTGCGGTTGGCGAACCATCGGGAACAAATACGGCGGTGACTGAAATTGATGAAGCTGAAGTCAACGTAATCGTATCCGAAGTGCTTGTCGAAGCGCCTGTCCAATGGTCAAAAACGTAACCCGGATTGGCTATCGCTTTCAGCGTAATTGGAATATTCGAAAAGTAAATTCCGGTCCACGGATAAGGGTTCGCGGCAATTCCGTCGGTGCCATTCTTGATTTCAATCGTATTGATCTTGATATACCCGTGAGCAGCATTCGAAACGTCAAGGGTTGCATTGATGTTCGAGGCAATCGAGAACTTCGACCGGATGTGATTCCGCTGGAATGCCGGCCTTGCATTGGCAAAATCTTTTTCAATGCCCAGGTCGTAAATCCATGAACCGTAATCTTCCGGCGCTTTCCATCTTTCGGTTTGCTCCTCCATTTCAGGATCGAGCACGGCCGACATCTGGTCGATTGTTTCAACGATCCTTGAAGAAAGGAACGAGCTGTTCATTAAATCGGCAAACCTTGTAATAAAATAATTTTTGAACCCTGGATTCTGAAGCATTTTCCTTAACAGCAGTGTTGACCATGCCGGATTTGGCCATTCGGGACCATTAGTGGCAGTTGCGGCCGCAAGGCTGTTGAGCGAGTAATCCAAAGAATAGGTTGCGAAAGTAGCATCCATATCGTGCGCGATCCATCTCCAGCGTCCATCATGTCCGTACGGCGCATCAGGAAGATACGAAGCTGTTTTTTGCCTCCAACGCATGATGTTGTTGCCCGGCCAATCGACATTTTCAAAGAAAATATTGGAGATGAAATAATCTGCGAAGTTTTCAGGGTCGAGCTGTGTAACTATGTAATCGTAATTCGCCTGCGTTGCCAGGGAATGAGTATTTACGTAGTCGATCATGGCACCGTAATGGTCAAAATCACCTTCCTGAACATCGTTTTCGCTGTCGATGATGTCCACCTGATCGGTTGGAATGTCGTACATCCGCAGAAAATATTCAGCGTCGACTTTATCGCGTAAATTCAGGATTCCCCAATATTCGCCGTTCATAAAGGTGATGGTTGGCTGGTAACCTTTGGTCTCGACATGCAGATGCTTCATCAGCTGTTGGTTCAGCGCGTCACGGAACAAGGTCTCATAAAAATCGGCTCCCGAATTCCGCAGCGTGACATGCTCGAAATTGGCAGGCAAGCCGGCGAAGAACGGATAATCCATTTTTGGGGTACCGTAATCGGCCCTTGCGTAAAAGTTCAGCGATTTGTTCGGCCATTCACGGGAAGAACCGCCATGAAGACGGATTCCGATATCCTGGTTCAACACTTCTGTTCCGCTTACGAAATAGGAAAGATTGGCAACACGTTCATTATCGATACCGCTTCGGTAGAAATTCCCAATGTCTTCAATGCCGTCGTGGACAAGCGTTGGGTTTGCCGCACGCCAGTTGTCGAAATCTACTCCCGCAACGTAGATACCATTGTTGTAATCGTAAAGTTTGTCTTCACTGATGCTTATTGAAACGACTGGCAATGAGAAGCGGCTGCTTCCTTCCGGCGTTATAAAGTACGACCGCGATTCGGTTTTGCTTGGCAAAGCTCCCGGTTTGATGACTTTTGCCCGTACAACCGTGCCTTTAAAAATCGGCGATGCAGGAAGATAGATAGGAGTAAAATCCATCGTGCTTGAAATCATCGAAATCTTGTTTGGCTGCGACGAGCGGTCAACAATCGATAGCGGTGCCGAATATTGAAGCGTCCCGTAGCTTTGCGTCAGAAGCGGTCCGGTTGTTTGTCCCGGCAATTCAGGGTATTTATTTTTGTAAGTGTACGTCGTTCCTCCAATATGAGAAGCGTCGGGTTCCGAGCCATCAACAGTATACAAGATGGTTGCTCCCGGAACAGTTGTCGAAATTGTCAGCGAAAAGCCGGAAGTGTAGAATCCGGCAGCATGTGAAAATGTCGGCGGAGGAAGCGCTTCCGAAAAGCCACTCGCAGGATTTGCTGCAGCGGGAGTAACATTGCTGAAAAAGACAAAATTCGCAGATCCGTTCGGAGATCTTCCGTAGGAAACGTCGGCAAGCATTTCAACGGCCGGAACCTGATCGACCGTGGTTCCACCGGGAGCGGTGAGCGTAATTATTTCGCCCGATGCACTGATCTTAAAATTGGTGTGCAGCGGCGAACCTGCAACTGCGCGATCCTTGTCGGAGCACCAGATCAGCAGGTATCCGCCAGACGGAACGCTAACTGCAGGGAATGTCCATTTAAAAGGAAGCGTGGTGTCATCTGAAAGTCCGTAGCCATTAAGGTTGACCGCAGCCGGGCCCAGATTGTACAATTCAACCCAATCCTGATGGCTTCCGTCCTCATCGGTGTTGATGCTGGTGTTGGAAGCGAGGATCTCGTTGATCTTAATGTTCTGCGAAAGGCAGCGCGGAGCTGCGACAAGCGCGAAGATCAATAAAAAAGATAATTTTAGTTTCATAGGTTTAGGTGTAGGGAAGGCATTTGCCAAATTTATAACTTTTAGGATTTTGATGATTTGACAGTCGATTTGGATGCGGAGATTTCATCGATCACAACACTTTGTGCCAAAGCTTTTTGCAGCGTTAAGGTCAAAGCATTGCAAATATGACGTAGGTTAATTTGTTCATAGACTTGCAAGCAACTGATTTTTAAAGCGCTAAAAATAGGCAATGACTACGCAAATTGTTCCTTTAGTCGACAAAGCATTGGTTTTTTCCTTTGAACTGCCGATTTTAGGATTTTTTTAAAGTGCCGAGAGCTTGCCGGCTTTTTTTTTCTCTTCTAATTTAAAGAATTACTCTTTTTTGGCGATGCAAAAGGTGCTGATTCCAAATGGGAAATTGACATACCGTAACAACTGATTCTCGAAGGAAAGCAATTTAAATAAAACATTGTTGAGAAACGAATTCTGGATCGACAAGTCACTTTCTGAGTTACGATTTTTCTTTGAGCCGGCATTAATTTTTCGAAATGCGAAAATGGGAATGAAAAGGGTAAAATTCCAATAACTTGATTTTTTAATGGAAAAATCCTCAGCCGTTAATTTTGATTTAAGTTCACGTTTTGTATAGCGCCTGAAATGCATGTTTATGTCATCATGATAACTCCACAAGGATTTGTACGCAGGAACAAATACGTACAATAGCCCGCCAGATTTTAGAAGGTTTTTCCAATTGCGGATAGCGAGGCGGTCGTTTTGTAGGTGCTCGAGACAGTCCGATGCAACAATGATGTCAAACTTTTCACTAAGCGTTATGTTTTGCGCGTCCATCACGAATGCGTTTTTAATACCATTTGCTTTACAATTAGCAATGGCCGAATCGCTTATATCAATTCCATACAACTTATCAATGTCAAAACCTTGCAGTTCCAAGTCTTTAAGAAAAACACCGGACGAGCTTCCAATATCCAAAATCCTGCTGTCGCGCGGGGCATCGGCAAGCAGATCGAGTAAATATTTGCGTCTTGACTTGAACCACCAATGTGAAGTCTCTACGTCATGATATTTAGTTTCAAAAGCCTGGTCCATATCTTATTATCAAATTTTCTTATCTATGAAATAGCGTGGCCGCCGTTTTACTTCCAGATAGATTTTCCCGATGTATTCTCCTAATATTCCGAAGCAAAATAACTGTATTCCGCCAAGAAAATACATAGGCAAAACGGTAGACAGCCAGCCAGGAACAAGCTTATCGAAGTATAGCGAAATAAACGCGTATCCTGATAATATCAGGCAGAAGAAAAAGATCACGAAGCCAATTATGGTTACTAATTTTAATGGATAGTTACTGAAAGAAGTTATTCCGTTCCAGGCAAACGCGGCCATTTTTCTGAAAGGATATTTTGATTGACCCGCGTAACGCTCAAGTCGATCGTAATAAACTACTTCATTTCGAAACCCAATCGATGGAATTATTCCGCGCAAGAACAAATTGACTTCGTTAAATTCAGAGAGCGCGTTTATAACTCTTTTACTGCACAAGCGGTAATCGGCGTGATTATGAATAATGTTGACTTTCATTGTCTTCATTACGTTGTAAAAAGCGATAGCGGTGTTTCTTTTAAAGTAGGTATCCGACCGGCGCTCCTTCCGTACCCCATAAACCACATCAGCGCCTGAAATAAATTTGTGGACCATTTGTTCTATAACCGTCAAATCGTCCTGAAGATCGGCGTCAATCGAAATCAGCGCATCGGCATCTTCATTAAAAGTAAGCATTCCCGCGAGAAGCGCCTTTTGATGACCGACATTTCCGGCGAGTTTTAATCCCCGTATATATTTATTCTTTTGCGCGTTAGATTCGATAACGCGCCATGTCATATCCGTACTTCCATCGTCAATATAACCGATAAAGCTGTTTTCTGAAATTAATCTGTTTTCAACTAATTCGGCTATAATTTTACTTAGCTGAATTGACGTCTCGTCTAAAACCAATTCTTCATTATAACATGGTGCAATAATTCCGATTGTCGGCTTGTCCATCTACTTTGGTTTAGGGGTTAGTAATGGTTTATTCGACAAATAGAGGCGCTCCTTTATCGTATCCTAATTTTACAACCATCACTTTATTTATTTCCTTTATTGAACCGGGTTTGGGCCAAACGGGCAATGTTTCCATTGAATCCTTGATCCCAAGAAAAACCTGCTTGTCATCGATCATCCTGTAATACGCGATGTCATTATAACTAAAGAAATTGATTATTCGATAATTGTTGCCATCGCCCCAGTTGAATAAAGAGCCGCCAAAGGCTTCCGAATCTGGCAACCTGTACCTTTGATGATGTTCAAAGGGCAGGAAGCCATAAAAGTAAACATATTCTGCTGATGGATCAAAGTTGGGATAGGTCGAACGTATTGTGAAATCAATTCTTTTCGCTATTTCCATGTCGTGTTGATAGATCCGATAGTTGGAGTAAAATAACTTGGTGACCATATAAACATGTGCGATGCATATTAGCGAACAAACTGCCAGCAAAAATTGTGTGGCACGTAAGTTTCTGAAAGTGTGTGTAATCAAAAAAGCAAAAACAATTCCCGAGGCAACGTAAATTCTGGGCGGGTAATATTCATTTGTGATGAAGAATGCCATTATAAATGGCAATAGCAACATCAGAAACAAGCTTACAAACCGCCATCCAAAATACCGTCGTTCAATTGCCGCCTTAACAGCTACTACGATAGCCAGGATCAACGCCAGGCAAAACAGTGTTTCACCGTAAAAGGCGTTACCTTGAAGGTTGCCTTTCCACACAGAATAAAACTTTGAAAAAAGATGATTTGAAGCCCCTGAGGTGTATGAAGACAAATATCCGCCTTCAACTGGCGGACAAAGTAATTTTACAGAAATATAATAGAAAACAGCCGACAGGAGCATGAGACCACAAAACAGGATCCCATCGCGAAGCGCTTTTTTAACAACAAAATTTTCGCGATAGGTATTTTGAAAAAAAACAAGGAGAAAAACGATAATTGGTATAAAAACCAGTGCTTGATAAATTGCAATTACAAACATAATCCCGAGAGCTGCAAGCACAAAAAGAGAAGCCGATTTCCATGAAAATCCTTCGGCTGCCGATTTTATGAACCACCTTACAGAAAGTACGGAAATAAAAAACCCGAGCGGTACGACATCGGCTTGCATTGTAAAGACCAGTTGATAGGCCATTTGTGGAAATGTCACGAAAAGTCCACAAAAAATATAGCCAAGCAATCCGTTAAAATGAAACACTTTTGAAAGTTCCACCGCCGTCAGCGCAAGGAAAAATAAGCCAAGAAGCAAAGTGAAGTATGGAAGATGTCCCTCGAAAATATGATATCGGACAAGGTTGGTTCCCCATCGGCCAAGATCAAGCGACGAGTTGGCAAACACGGGTAACTCGGTATCTATACTGACTGAAAAGTTCGATAGTGGAAAACCGTATGTAACTACCGCCAACAGCATAGAGAATGCAAACAGCTTTGTTTTACGCAGGTCAATTTTGTCAATCATTGCCGTTATATTTCCGGCAAACATACCTTTTTAGAAAGAAATCAGGAAATAAAGAGAGCCTAAAGTTGTAAGACTATTGAGAACTAAGTAGCAGGGATTTTGGATTGTACATAAGAAAGAAACGAAAGCGCATCGCGATTACGTTTGCATGGCTCCAACAGCGGATTTATTCATTATTTGAAAAACTGGTTGGTGCAGGATGTGATTTCTTCAAAAGGTACTTATAACGGCAAGCAGATCAAAGGCTAAAAAAAAGAAAGCAAAAAATTATTTATATCTATTTTTATATAATTTTGCGCCATAAAAAACAAAGATGAAGACTAAAGCTTTTTTCCTTTCGTTGATTGCAGGAGCTGCAATGGTTGCGTGCAAGAAAGACCCGACAGGAACGGACCAAAACGGTCAACCGACCGTTAAACAAAAAGAAAACTTTAGCGTGGAGCTAAATGTAGTAACTGAAAAGGATGATGATTTCGCAGTTTATTACACTGAGGACGGTTCGATAAATTTTGATGCGGATCATGTGGTTTGGCATGGTGTTAAAGCCCGCCCGGAAAGCCAGAAGGTTACTATTGACCTTCCTGAAGAAATTGTTCCTACAGATATCAGGATTGATTTTGGGATCAAAAGAAAGCAGGATCAAGGAGACGTAACACTTGAAAAATTCAAGATTTCTTATTATGGGAAAAATTTTGAAGCAAGAGGATCCGACTTTTTAAAATACTTTGTAAAAAACGACTCTATCGAAAGCGTAGTTGATGATGCTAAAGGCACTATTACCTTTCATAAAAATCTTAAGAATTCCGTCACTCCATTCTATTATCCAAGCAAGCCAATTCTGGACGAAATTGCAAAAATGACGAAGTAGGTCGATTTCGCGGGGCGGCGCGTGCTGCTACTGTGTAAATTGAAAAACCACCAAATAATATTTATTTTAAGCACCAAAAGCCATAAGTTTGATCCTTATGGCTTTTTTGTTTAGCTAATTTTGCAGCGATGATAAAACAACTTTTCAATAACCTCCTTAAAACAACCGGGAAATCATATACGGTAGATGAGCGAATTCCGGATAGCCTCATTGTTTACAACCTGTCAAAACGATTTTGGATGCGGTTGCGGGGAGTCGTCTGGTACCAACGCAAGATTTTTATCGGACGAAATTGTACCGTACTCAACAAAAGCAATATCATTTTTGGAAAAAATGTCACCATCGACCACAATACGTTTATTGACGGCTATGCCTCGGAAAAGCTCGTTTTTGGCGACAATGTGAAAATTGGCGACCATTCACTTGTTACTTGCACGAGCCATTTGAGCAAGTATGGAAAAGGTCTGAAAATCGGCAACAATTCGGCCGTTGGAAGGTTTACCGAATTTGGCGCTTCCGGCGGTATCGAGATTGGAAACGACGTGATTATGGGTGCCTACATTTCATTTCACTCCGAAAACCACAACTTCGCCGATCGATCCCGGCTGATTCGTGAACAAGGGGTAACCTCTGTTGGAATTAAGCTTGGCAATAACATTTGGGTAGGCGCGAAAGCCACTTTTCTCGACGGTTGTGTTGTTGGCAACAATTCCGTTGTCGCTGCCGGAGCAGTCGTAACCGGCGTATTTCCCGATAACTCAATTGTCGGTGGCGTACCCGCAAAAATCCTCAAGAACTTGGACTGAATCCAATAAAAAAAATACTTTTGTAAAAACTTGAAATTGCAGGATGTTTTTCCGCAGTTTAGCTACAATATATGGCAAACGATCAAAAACAGGCATGGCTTGACTTTTCTAAAGGAATCAGTACAGAACACATTAAAAATTCCTACCACAATCCCACCAGCTTTCAGTCTGATTTCAACATTTTACTGCGAGATCACATAAACAAGCATCGGGTGAAAAGCGCAATCGAAATAGGTTGCGAAGCGGGAATCAGCCTCATGCTGTTAAACAACGAGCTCGAGAAATCGACGTTTCTTGATTACGACGACACGATTCTGGCGAAAGTTGACAAGGCCGTCGCCGAACTTGATCTCAAAGGAACTCATTGCGTTTGCGAAGACATGTTTACAATGAATTCGATACCGGATGAAAGCTACGATTTGGCTTTTAATTCGGGCGTGATCGAACACTATACGAAGCCGGTGCGCAAAAATGCAATTGCGTCTTACGCCCGGATCACCAAAAAAGGAGGATACGTGATCGTGGCATTTCCGAACCATTATTCATTGCCTTATCGCCTGTCATACCGATTGGGAAAAATGCTCGGCAAGAAAGTGTGGCCGTGGCCAAAAGAATACAAATTTTACGACCTCAAAGACGAAATGACGGCGGCCGGACTCGAATATCTTGGCCGGGTCACGATGGATCGCGAAACAATTTTTAAGATTAAAGTCTGCAAGTACAAACCAAGCCGCGCATTTTTTGAGTTGCTGGATAGATTCATGCATTTCGAGGGTTATCTGACGGTGTGCATTGCCAAAAAGCCGTAAGCCATGAAGTCCCATGAGGCCACGGTGGTCAAAAATTTTACCTTCCTTTTTTTAAACCAGTTTTTCAACCTGATCATTCCGCTGCTGGTCTTTCCGTTTCTGGTAAAGACTTTGGGATTGAAATTATTCGGACTCTACAGTTTTACCTATGCGGCAATGTTGTATTGCTTTATGTTCTGCGATTACGGATTCAACTTTTCCGGCTCGAAATACATAGCCATCAATCGGCTGGATCACAAGAAGCGCGACACAGCTTTTTCCACTATAGTTTCTTTGAAAATTGTTATTGGGCTGATTATTTCGATGGTATGGATCGGCTTTATTTTTTTCGACACCAAATTCGAGGGCAACCGGTTTTTCGGACTTTTGTTTGTCGGAATGATAATCGGAAACGCAATCAATACACAGTGGTTCTTTCAGGGAATTGAGCAACTGGGCTGGTATTCGACGGTTAACTCGGTTGTCAAATTGGTGTCAAATGTGTTGATCCTTGTGGTGATAAAATCATCTGAAGACATTTACCTGATTCCGCTGCTTTATTCTGCAGCCTATATGTTTACGGGAATTATTACCATCGGCATGGCAATCTGTTCTTCAAAAGTAAAATTTCGGTTTTTATCGTTTGATTCGTTCCGTCTTTTCCTGAAAGATGGTTTTGACAACTTCGTCACAATAAGCACAACCTCGCTCGTATTTAACGGCACAATCATAATCCTCAGTTTTTTTGAAAAAAGCATACTGATCATCGGAATCTTCTCAGCGCTCGATCGCATTGTCAAAATATTGGTATCCGTTTATGTTCCGTATTCAACCGCAATTTATCCGAGAAACATGGCCAATTTCCAGATCAGCGTCGATCATGGGAAAAAATCGGTAATCCGATACGGAGCGGTCGCGTTGATTTTCGCATCCTTGTGCATTGCCGCCATATTTGTTCTGGCAGATCCGATTCTGGGGTATCTGAATCCGGAGCTGGCAGCCTATTCAAACTGGTTGCGGTTGTTCTCAATCTGGCTCTTCTTCATCATTGTCAATAACCTTTTGGGATATCATTATATGAACGGACTCAACGTATCTTCGGTGTTTCGCAACATCAATTTGGTATATACGGCAGTTACGGTGGCATTAATGGTTGCCGGTTGTTATCTTTACTCCTTCAGGGGCTGCATTACCGCTGTATTGGCTGGCGAAATTTTCCTCACCATAATGTTGGTCGGCTGGTACAGGTCGAAAAAATCCACGCCAAAAAGCAACTTAACAGCGATAACCTGATTTTAACGCGAGCGAATGGTCATAAAAGTAAATCGTAATATCGGCTTTCAGATCCTATTGGGAATCTGCTGTGCGGTCCCATATCTGAGCAATTACGAATTGACTTTTGCCATCTGGTTGTTCACGGTATTCATTACGCTTAAAAGAAGCTATTCGGTTCGGTTCCTGAGTTACACGCTTTGCTTTATCGCCATTTTTCTGATGGCGGTTCTCGCTACCGATTTCGAAAAGTCGGCAACTTACTTTATCATTCGCGATGTTACCTACATGCTAAAGCCGGCGCTTGGTCTTTTTCTCGGATATCAGATCTGCAGGTTCCTCTACAAGAATACAGTAGAAACGATTATTTACAGCGCGTTGGGAGTCTCATTGATTCACATTGCCATCCTGATAACCACTTTTTTGCGGTACCACTCGATCTCTGTTGCACTGCTTCGCGAACATGCCGGTTACTTCAGTGATTTTGAAGTCTATGGACTGATATTCCTGATATTTCACAAGCAGTTTGAGGTCGCCCTGACGCCAAAAAGATTTCGATTCTTATTGATTGCAATCGGATTCTCGGCGTTTATGTATTTGTCGCGGACCAATTTTATCCAATTTGGAGTGCTATATCTGGGGATGAAAGGCTATTACGTACTCAACAAACGCGCGATCGCGGCCATTGGAGGCGCGGCGCTGTTGACGGTGCTGTTGTATTCCGCCGTTTTGGTTTACAATCCGAAAAGACAAGGTTCGGGATTTGAAGAATTCCTGTATAAAATCAAAGTTGCTCCGACCGAATCGTTCAAAACAAAAGTCGATGCGAGCGATTATAAGGATTTTAACACGAATTACCGATCGGTTGAAACAATTTATACGCTGCGGCAGATTGATGGGACTAAAAATGTTGTTTTCGGAAGCGGACTCGGCTCTCAGATCGATTTGAAACAGGAAGTCTATCTTGGCGATATGAAGCTACGGTTTATTTCGGTACTCCATAACGGCTTTATGACTACCTATTTGAAATCCGGCCTTGTGGGCGTAACCATACTGTTGCTTTCGATTGTGATCCTTTTCCGCCAGAAAAAAAGCCGCATTCCAATTGTCAGGCAGTTCAATTATTTGCTGGTCGGAACGAGCCTTTTTCTGCTGGTTTCGAATTGGGTTCTGATGGGTTACTATTTTACGATGGATTCAAAATCGATTCTCGTCGGACTTATGCTGTGTTATACTGAAATTGCCCGAAGGAATTATGCGCAGCAATCTCCCGAAGACGTGCCGAAAAATCTAGAATAACGAAAAAAGCGGTTTTCTTTACACCGAAACATCTGGCAAATAAAGGCCGATTTCCTTTTCCACAATGATGTTCTTGATTTGCTCACAGGCCGTTCCGTCGCCATACGGATTTGAAGCGGTTGAAATTTCAGAGTAGTATGCGAAATCATTCAGCAGTTTGGCCGTTTCTCCGACAATCTTTTGCTTATCCGAACCAACCAAAACGGCAGTTCCCGCGGTTACGCCTTCCATGCGCTCGGTGACTTCACGCATCACCAAAACAGGTTTTCCAAGGCTTGGCGCTTCTTCCTGTATTCCGCCCGAATCGGTCAGGACGATGTAACTCTTGTTGATCATCCAGATGAGTTCGGCGTACGCCAATGGCGGAATCAGAATTATGTTTTCATCAACAAGCGTGTTGTAGGCAACATCACGTATATTTGGGTTCAAGTGCACCGCATAAACAATTTGTATGTTTTTTTGGGTCGCCACGATTTCGAGTAACGATTCACAGATTTCACGAAAAGGTTCGCCAAAATTCTCCCTCCGATGACACGTCACAAAAATTATCTTCTTATTGAAATCGATTTGACAGTATTTTTTAATGAGCCGTTCCTCATCGGAGGCATTAAACTTTCGCAGGCCTTCAAATAACGCATCGATCACGGTATTGCCAACCACATAAACATTCTTGTGCAACTTTTCTGCATTGAGGTAAAGCCTTCCGGTTTCTGTCGGGCAAAAATGGTAATCGGCAAGCCTTGAGGTCAACACCCGGTTCATTTCCTCGGGAAATGGCGAATGCATGTCGTGGCTTCGCAATCCGGCCTCAATATGGACAATCTTGATTTTTTGATAAAAAGCAGCCAACGCCGATGCCATTACGGTCGTCGTGTCGCCCTGCACAAAAACAAAGTCGAAATCCTCTTTTAGTAAAATCTCATTGGTGATCCGCGAAATCAAATCGGCGGTGAGTTGATGCAATGTTTGATTGTGCGTCATGATGTTGAGGTCGTAATCCACATCGATCTCAAAAAAATCCAGCACCTGATCAAGCATCTCCCGGTGCTGCGCCGTTACGCCAACCCTGACGTCGAATCGCTCATCGCCCGAAAAGCGGGCAATTAAAGGAGCAAGCTTAATGGCTTCAGGACGTGTTCCGAAAAGGAAAAGGATTTTTTTCATCGGGGGCATAACCTTATGTACAAAGGGGTAAAACTACTAATAAAAACTATATTTGCAATTCTTTAAAGCAGATGAAAGTACTTTTCCAGTCGCGGACAAACCTGTATGAAGCGCCGGGCGGCGACCTGATCCAGATACTTAAAACCAAGGAATTTCTCGAAAAGCTGGGAGTTGAAATCGACATTTCGCTCGACTTCGAGCCTGACCTATCGAAGTACGACCTTGTTCACCTGTTCAACCTGATGGAGCCGCAGGATATCTACCTTCAGATGCAGAATGCACGCCGACACGGTAAGAAAGTTGCACTCTCAACGATCTACGGCTTATATACCGAATTTGAACGCAAAGCGCGTGGCGGATTGTTCCAGAAAGTTGCCAACGTGCTTTCGCCTTACCAAATCGGTTACATCAAAACCCTGGTGAAGCATTACTCGGAAAAACGCTTCCACAAAGGCGTGTACAAACTCTTGTTCAAAGGTTATTACGGATTGATGAAATCGATTGCCAATAACACCGATGTTTTTCTGCCGAACTCACAGTCTGAAATGGATCGCGTGGCAAGCGAGTTTAACCTTAAAAATTTCAATCATGTCGTAATTCCAAATGCAATCGACCGAAAGTTGTTTGGCAACACCGATGTCCCAACAGGCAAATACGCACAATTTCAGGATTGCATCCTCTGTGCCGCACGCATCGAAGGCAGAAAATCAACCCTCAATCTGGTTCGCGCCGTAAAAGGAACCAACTATCGGCTGGTGCTTGCCGGAAAAGAGTCCCAAAATCAAAAGGAATTCGTGCGTCAGGTTCATGAAGAAGCAGGAGAAAACGTGACTTTTTTAGGTGCGGTTTCGCACGAAGAGTTGCGTGAACTCTACGCAGTTGCGAAAGTCCATGCGCTGATAAGCTGGATGGAAACGCCTGGCCTTTCGTCATTGGAAGCCGCGGCAATGAATTGCAATATTGTCGTCACCCGAAAAGGCGACACCGAAGATTATTTCGGAAACTATGCGTATTACTGCGAACCGGACAATGTTGAATCGATAAAAGAAGCTATCAACATTGCCTATACTTCGCCTGTCGATCCTGCGCTACGCGAAAAGATACTAGACGAATTTGTTTGGGAAAAAACCGCAGAGCAGACGCTTAAAGCATATAAACAGGCTTTAGCGTCACAGTAAATTGTGGAAGTCAGGTCAAATCTTTTTTAAAAACCGCTACTTTTGCGGCCGATGACAAAGCGAAAAATGAAGATAGCAATACTCGGAACCCGCGGAATCCCCAATCACTACGGAGGGTTTGAGCAATTTGCAGAATTTTTTTCAGTCTATCTTGTTGATCGTGGCCACGAAGTTTACGTTTACAACTCGCACAATCATCCGCATCAGGAAAAAACATTTCGCGGCGTAAACATCATCCATTGCAACGATCCCGAGCATAAAATGGGAACATTCGGCCAGTTCATCTACGATTACAACTGCATAATCGACTCCAGAAAGCGCGACTTCGACATCATTCTTCAGCTCGGTTACACCAGCAATTCGATTTGGTTTTTCCTGCTTCCGAAGAAACCCGTCATCATCACCAACATGGACGGACTCGAATGGAAGCGATCCAAATATTCGCGTCCGGTGCAGCAGTTTCTCAAGTTCGCCGAACGCCTTGCCGCGATAAGCAGTGATTGTCTTGTTGCTGATTCGCTCGGAATCCAGACATTCCTTAAAAAACAGTATAAGAAGGATTCGACCTACATTGCTTACGGCGCATATCCGTTTAACGATCCCGACCCTTCGATTTTAAAGGAGTACGGACTTAAGCCTTATTCCTACAACATGATCATGGCGCGGTTTGAGCCGGAGAATAATCTCGATATGGTGCTGGAAGGCGTCGTGATGAATGAATCGAAAAGTCCGATCCTGGTGGTCGGAAACCACAACACCAAGTACGGAGCCTATTTGAAAAGCAAGTTTCAAGATCACGGACATATTCGGTTTATGGGCGGAATTTACAATCTTGCCAACCTGAACAATCTGCGTTACCATTCCAATCTGTATTTCCACGGGCATTCAGTTGGCGGCACAAACCCTTCGCTTTTGGAGGCGATGGCGTCGCGTGCGCTGGTGATTGCACACAACAACGATTTTAACCGCGGCGTACTCAAAAGCAACGGTTACTATTTTTCTACACCCGCCGAAGTCAGCCAGATCATCAGCAAAGTCAGAAAAAATGATAACTTGCAAATGGTTGAAGCCAACTACAATGCGATCGTTAACGATTTTAACTGGGAAAAGATAAATGGCGAATATTTACGCTTATTTGAAGAGTGTTTTTCACAACACAGTAGCGCTCGCTAAAAAAGACCCGCCCCAATTTTTCCTCGCGCTGATTGTTGTCTCAATTCCATTGGGTTATGCCGTAAACAGCATTGCGCTTGTACTTTTTGTCCTTTCAACATTGTACTCTTTTCAGTTGCGCCACCTGCATTTGCGATTTTCACTGACTTTGCCGGTTCTTTTGTATTTGCTGATGGCGGTTTCGCTGATTTGGTCGGTTAATCCGGCAAGTACGTCGCAATCGCTTTCGAAGGAACTGCCATTGTTGCTGATTCCGCTTTGTTTCATGCTTTTTCCTATTACTTCAATAAACAGGAAACCGCAATTGGTTAAGATATTTTCCTGGGCAATGGCTGCTTTTGCAGTATTTTATCTGCTGAAGGCGGCCGTGCGGTTTGCGATCGGTGGCAACAGCAACGTATTCTTCTATCATGAACTGGTAACCCTTGATGTAAATGCCATCCACGTTTCGGTATATTTTGCCGTAGCGTTCTTTTATTTCGCGCGGAAAAAATCCACACTTGAAATTGCAGCAGCAGCATTGCTTTTCCTGATGATCTTCCTGTTGAGTTCAAAAAATGTAATTGTCATTTTCTTGTTGTTATTTGCCGCTTTTGCCTTGCAGAAATCCTTCAGTTCGGGAAAAAGGCGGGTGCTGCTCATTGTCGGATTGGCTGTTTTCATCATTGGATTGGCGCTTATTCCGCAAGTGCGCGACCGCTTCAGGATCGAATACACTACAGCGATGACATCTGGCACTGTAAACGAAGACATCAGCACACCTCACGGGAAGGTTTACAATGTGAGCGTTGCTGATGCCTGGAACAAAGAAACTTTTGCAGCAAACGAATTCTTTCCGGGAATTGCTTTCCGGGTTTACCAGTTTCGGATTTTCACCGAAATGCTTTCGGAAGACCCTATTTTTTGGAAGGGATACGGACTCAACGCGTCCTACGCCAAGATTAAGGAGAAGACCGCCCAGCACAAGCTTTTTGCAGGAAGTGCAATTTCGCCTGGTTATCAGAACAACAACTTTCATAACCAATACATCCAGGTTTTTTGTGAATTGGGGATTTTTGGCCTGCTTTTGCTTCTTGCGATGCTGGCCGTAAATCTTAAAAATGCCGTGCGAAGCAAAGATTTTGTTCACATTTCTTTTGCAGTTCTTATGATAAGTTTATTTTTGACAGAATCATTTTTGTGGCGGCAGCGTGGAGTTACTTTTTTCACCGTGATGTATTGCCTTTTGAATGCCGGACGGTGGAATCTGCCCGGAAACGACAAAGATTTACTATGAAAAGAATATTGATTACCGGAGCCGCGGGTTTTCTTGGTTCCCATCTTTGTGACAGGTTTATCGCAGAAGGATATTACGTCATCGGAATGGACAACCTGATTACAGGAGATCTCAAGAATATCGAGCACCTGTTCAGACACAAAAATTTCGAATTCTACCATCACGACATCACCAAATTTGTATTCGTTCCCGGCAAGTTGGATTACATACTTCACTTTGCATCGCCGGCAAGCCCGATAGATTATTTAAAAATTCCGATACAGACCTTAAAAGTTGGCTCGCTCGGGACGCACAATCTTTTGGGATTGGCACGGGTGAAAAAAGCGCGCATCTTGATCGCTTCGACTTCGGAAGTTTACGGCGATCCGCTCGTTCATCCACAAACCGAAGAATATTACGGGAATGTAAATACGATCGGGCCTCGCGGAGTTTACGATGAAGCCAAGAGGTTTCAGGAATCGATTACGATGGCGTATCATACTTTTCACAATGTGGAAACCCGGATCGTCCGCATTTTCAATACTTATGGGCCAAGAATGCGGCTCAACGACGGCCGCGTAATTCCGGCTTTCATTGGCCAGGCGCTCCGCGGTGAAGATTTGACAATTTTTGGCGATGGTTCGCAGACGCGTTCGTTTTGCTATGTTGACGATCAGGTGGAAGGAATTTTCAGGTTGCTTCACAGCGATTATTCGCTTCCGGTTAACATCGGAAACCCCGACGAAATCACCATCCGCGATTTTGCAGAGGAAATCATCAGGCTGACAGGAACCAAACAAAAAATTGTTTTTCATCCACTTCCAGTAAACGATCCGATGCAACGGCAACCCGACATCACGAAGGCAAAGGCGATCCTCGATTGGGAACCAAAAGTGTCGCGCCGCGAAGGAATGGAAATCACTTATGAATATTTTAAATCATTGTCTGCCGAAGCACTCCTGAAACAGGACCACAAGGACTTTACAGGATATATTCACTAATATGGTTGCAGCACATTCAGGGAGATATTCAAAATACATCAGACCGATCAGCATCACAATTGACCTTTGTGTCATTTCGCTGCTCGCAGTGTATTTTTTTCGCGAACTGAACCTTGACATGCACAATTACATCCCTTACCAGATAATCGGTTGGGGATTCATAGCGTACTTCACTAAGTTTTATGGGGTTTACCGCTTCACTACGCCGGTCGAGATTTTTTCGAAGCTGGTGCGGCAATCGGTGATTTACCTTCTTATCGTTATTGCCTTCTTTCCTTTTGCCAAACAGAGCATTTTCAGCGGAAAAGCGATCGCGATGTACATGGTGACCGCAGTTTGTACCATTACATTGGTAAAATTCCTGCTATTTTACTATCTGAAAAAGTACAGGATCGTTACCGGAAGCAACTTTCGCAATGCGGTGATCATCGGCTACACGCCCGAAGCAATTAAGCTGAAGGAGCTTTTTATGACCCGCCACGACTACGGTTACCGGTTTTTGGCCTTCTTTTCCGATAAGAAGCAAAACCAGTTCATTCATGGCAAAATCGAAGACTTGAAGCCGTACGTGATCGAGAATAAAGTCGACGAAATTTACTGCTCGCTAAACGAAATTACCAATGAGCAACTGAAAGACCTGGTTGATTTTGCCGATGAGAACAAGCGGGCGATCAAGTTTATTCCCGACACCAAAGAGATTTTTTCGAAAAACCTGAAGGTTGATTATTACGAATTTTTTCCGGTATTGTCGTTGCGAAAAACAACACTGCACGATCCGCTTACCAAGGTTTTCAAACGGGCATTTGACATTGTATTTTCACTTTTTGTGATGATTTTCCTATTGTCCTGGCTGGTTCCGATTTTGGCCATCCTGATCAAACTCGAATCGCACGGCCCCGTGTTTTTCAAGCAGGGAAGGCCGGGTATCGATGAAAAGGAATTCTTTTGTTACAAATTCCGATCGATGAAAATGAATAAGACCACCGAGCAGGAAGCGTCTAAAAATGACCCTCGCGTAACGAGAATCGGACGCATTTTGCGAAAAACGAGCATCGACGAAATGCCGCAGTTTGTCAATGTATTGATGGGCGACATGTCGGTTGTCGGTCCACGGCCGCATCTTTGGTCACAGAATAAAGCCTACGGAAACCGTATCAAAAAATACATGGTCCGACACTATGTAAAACCGGGAATAACAGGATTGGCGCAGGTTCGCGGATATCGCGGTGAAATCGAAACCGATGAAGACATGGTCAACCGCATCAAATTTGACGTTTTCTACATTGAAAACTGGTCTTTGATCCTCGACCTGAAAATCATTCTTCAAACCGTGATCAACATATTCAAAGGCGAAGAAAAGGCGTATTAAAAGACACCAAGCGCAATCAACTGGTCGATTTGCAAATCGAGGTTAAAATGCGAATCTGCATGTTTTTTTATTCTACTTCGCATCTCATGCAGCGCCGGCCTTCCCAAATGTGAAATTTCCTGAAGCTTGCGGTTTAGCTGTTCGTAATCGCCAACTTCGGCCACCCAACCCAGATTATTGTCAGCAACGATCTTATTTCCTTCGCCACCGCCAAAATACAGTATGGGAATTCCCAAAGCGCTGTATTCAAAAATTTTCGAAGGAACTGATCCGTAAATCCGCTTCACCAAGGGCACAACGGCGACATCAAAATCCGAAAGCCGGTTCAGCAGTTCCTGTCTGTCAAGCATTCCGTGAAAAAAGATTTGCTTTTGCGGATTCCCCTGCAGCAACGCTTCGACACGAGTTCTTTCGGCGCCGTTACCAAAAACATGCAGCTCCATCTCGTTTGGCAGATCGATTTTTTCACACATTGATGCAACACCCTGCGCGACTCCGAGCAAGCCGGCATAAAATAGTTTTATGTTTCCCTCGGCATTCGACGGAGGCGAGACGGCAATTTCATGATCCGGAAAATTCCGGTATAAATAGCAAGGCTTTTCGGGAAACTTTTCACGGATATGGGCGATGATTTCCTCCGATTGTCCGAGGACGAGGGACGAATGTTTGTAAATGTAACTTTCGAGGAAAAGTGAAAAGCGGTGTGAACGGGATCCATGTTTTAATGCATCCAATTCAATTGCCGCAAGCGGCCACAAGTCCGATACGTTGAGGATGATTTTCTTTCTCTTTAGGGAAAGGACAAAAACACTGATGAAAGACAGCAGCAGCGGCGGTGATTGCACGACCACCTTTTTAGGAGTTTTTTTAAAGACCAGAAATAAAAAGAGGCCGATTGAAAATGATAAAATGGATAAGATCCTGTAAAAAATGTTCTTGCTGTTACTAGGGTAAATCCACAGCCGGTTGACTTTTACGCCATTACGGATTTCTGTCGACGCGAATTTTCCGCGATACGCTTTGAAGATTTTGCCGTCCGGATAGTTAGGCAGCGGACAAACTACTGAAACCTGGTAATTTTTTTGTGCCAATTTTAATGCGAGCTGCTCAATCCTGTTTGCCGCCGCACCTTTTTCAGGCGGATAATAATTGGATACGATCAGGATTTCTTCCTTCATTTCGAGAGTAAGATATCAATGATCCGCTCGGAAGCCTTTCCGTCCCAAAGTGGTGGAATTCCCGTTTCACCTAATCCGTTTTGAAGGAAATTGCTGAAATGCTTTTCAAGGTTTTCAACTGTTATTCCAACTAATGTATTCGTTCCGATGTCTTGCGTTTCCGGCCGTTCGGTGTTTTCACGCATCGTAAAACACGGAATTTTCAGCACTGTGGTCTCTTCCGAAATTCCACCCGAATCGGTGATGACCGCAAAGCTGTTTTTTATCAGATACATGAACGAAAGATATCCTTGCGGCTCAGTGAAGATTATGTTTTGAAACTGCAAATTGCTGCTTTCGAGGATTGCCCGTGTACGCGGATGTACCGGGAAAACCACCTTTTTATTGCCTGCAAGTTTGTCTATTCCGATCAGCAACTTTCGAAGCGAATGTTGTTCATCGACATTTGACGGCCGATGTAGAGTCAGCACAATATAATATTCTGGCTGAAGTGACAGCTCGTTCCAAAACGCAGGCTGTTGTATGCGGTCGAGGTTTCCAAGTAAGGTGTCGATCATGACGTTTCCGACAAAATGGACATTTTCGGCCAGCGCACCGCTTCGAATCAAATTCTCCGACGCCGATTGCGAAGTTGTAAAGAAATAATCGGTTATGCTGTCGGTTACAATTCGGTTTATTTCTTCAGGCATCCGCATGTCACCCGAGCGGATTCCCGCTTCCACATGAGCAACTTTGACGTTCATTTTCTTGGCGACGATCGCACAAGCCATTGTCGAATTCACATCCCCAACCACCAGCACAACATCGCACGGATTTTCGGAAAGCTCTTTTTCAAAAGCGATCATTATCGCCGCCGTTTGCACCGCCTGCGAACCGCTTTTTACCTCGAGATTATTATCGGGTTCGGGAATTCCGAGCTCTTCAAAAAAAGTATCGCTGAGGTTTTTATCGTAATGCTGGCCCGTATGCACGAGGCGGTAAGCTACTTCGGCGCCCTTCGCCTTTTTTGTTGCAATCGCCTTTATTATGGGTGCGATTTTGATAAAATTCGGTCTGGCGCCGGCAACAATCGTTATTTTCATTTTTGTTTTTCAATTAGCGAAACAAACTGCTTTAGTTTGCCCGATGCGGTTCGCTCAAGTTTTTCCTGCCGAATAAAGCGGAATGTAAGTCCGTCCTCAAGATAAGTCGCCAAAACGCGCTCCATATTTGTGATTTCGTCTTCGTTCAGCGGGTTTTCACTGGTATATCGGATTTCAAAAGTATCTAATTTTGTTTGCCAAATCACGAATTCCTTTACATTTCCTTCATCGCCGAACAATGCTTTCGTAATTGAATAGAATGTCATTCCTGCGGGTTTTTTTCCACTAGGAAGCAACGCAAAATCGTTTGTCCGCCCAGACAATTTTTGTAAAATCGGATATTTCGCGGTGCTTTCAGTATCCAGGATGCCAGTATCACCAACATCATATCGGATCATCGGATGCGCTTTGTTATAAAGCGAAGTCACCACGATCCGGCCTTCTTCGCCATACGGCAGCGGCATTCCGGTTTCATCTACGATTTCCACAAACGTAGTTTCAGCATTGACCACCCATTTGCCGTCCGGATTTTCAAAAGCAATGACGTCGAGTTCAGATGCCCCATACTCATTGACAACCGGAATTCCGAATTGGTCGCGAAGCAATTTCCGATCTTCATCCAAAAGCATTTCCGAAGTGACGATGCAAACCCGCAGAGTCGGACAGATATTTTTCAAGATCAGGCCTTTTTTGCTGAGGTACTTTGCGATCAGGACGATTGGACTTGTGTAACCGTTAATGTAGGTGAAAGGGCGTGTTTTGAATTCGGCAATTATTTTTTGAATTCCGCTATCCGACAAATCGAAGATGCTGAACCGGTAGCGATTGCTTAAAAAGTCCTTGACGCGCAAAATCTGCTTTGCCGGAAAATGAAGCGGCATTCCGTAAAAACGCGCCTGATACGAATGATTAAAATCGATTCCGTACATCGCGAATCGGCGCATTATGTTGGCCCAGATCAGGGCATGGCAAAACTTATCCTTTGCAAAAACGAACGGGTCGCCCGAAGAGCCTGAGGTTTTGTTGATGTAAACACTTTTCGCACTAAATCCGTCCGAAAGGCGGTCATTGAGTGGCCGCTGAAGATCGCGCTTCATCATTATCGGAAGCTGCTCCCACGATTTGAAGTCGTGATTTCCTACAAGATTTCGGTAAAACGAATTGTGTTGAAGATGGTATGTCGCGATTTCGCGCTTTTTAGTGTCCAGAAATTGAGCATAATCCGCAGCAGAAACAGCCGTGATTTGCTGTAATCGCTGTTTTGCCTTCCCAATCGGAAAACCGTTGAGCTTCAGGGAAAGATCAAATAGCTTGGCCACGCTTTAAATTTTATCAAAAATAGCATTTACGATTTAACGCGGGGCAACGGCTCGATTTTTTGATTTTAAATTATTTTATCGTTTTAAAAGCCTGTAATTTTGGAAATCGAAAAAAATCACCCATGACCATTTTACTTTTAGGATCCGGAGGCAGGGAACACGCTTTTGCCTGGAAAATGCTTCAGAGTCCGCTTTGCACTCGTCTGATTGTTGCTCCAGGAAATGCAGGAACTGCTGCTATTGCTGAAAATGTCGACCTAAATCCGCTGGATTTCGAATCGTTAAAAAGCTTCGTTCTTTCCGAAAACGTGAAGCTGGTCGTGGTTGGCCCCGAAGATCCTTTGGTTGCTGGAATTGTCGATTTTTTTGCGCAGGATTTACAGCTCGCCGAAATCCCCGTGATTGGACCGTCAAAGCTCGGCGCCCAGCTCGAAGGAAGTAAGGAGTTTGCGAAAGAGTTTTTGGTACGTCATAAAATCCCAACTGCCCGATATGCAAGTTTCACTGCCGAAAATGTCGAATCGGGAAAAAAGTTCCTCGAAACATTGAATCCGCCTTTTGTTTTAAAAGCAGACGGACTCGCAGCGGGGAAAGGTGTTTTGATTCTGAACGATATTGATGAAGCAAAGTCGGAGTTGGAAAATATGCTGCTAAAATCGAAGTTTGGAAGCGCGGGATCAAAAGTGGTAATCGAAGAGTTTTTGGACGGAATTGAATTGAGTTGTTTTGTTTTGACAGACGGATCGACGTATAAAATTTTGCCGACTGCGAAAGATTACAAGCGCATTGGAGAAGGCGATACGGGCCTGAACACCGGCGGAATGGGTGCGGTGTCACCGGTTCCTTTTGTCGATGCGAGATTGATGGAGAAAATTGAGCAGAAAATCGTCAAACCAACGATTGCCGGTCTTCAGCACGATGAAATTGGCTACAAAGGCTTTTTGTTCATCGGACTGATTAATGTGAAAGGCGAGCCAATGGTTATCGAGTACAATGTCAGGATGGGCGATCCGGAAACGGAAGTTGTCATCCCGAGGCTTAAATCGGATCTGGTTGAAATGTTCCTCGCGGTTGCGAACGACAGCCTTTGGGAAACGTCTTTGGTGGTGGATGAAAGAAGTGCCGCAACAATTATGTCGGTTTCAGGCGGTTATCCGGAGGCTTATGAAAAGGGAAAGCTTATAAGCGGACTCGAAGCGGTTGATGGTTCGATTGTCTTCCACGCCGGAACAAAACCGGTGAATGGCCAATCATTTACGAATGGCGGTCGCGTACTGGCTGTAACATCGTATGGCGCCAACTTTCAGGAAGCCATAAAAAAATCGTATCAGAACCTTGAAAAAATCAAGTTTGATACGATGTATTTCAGGAAGGATATCGGCTTTGACTTAGTCGAAGAATGAGTGAGCCGTTGTATCCTGATTTTCTTCGTTGTTCTGCTCGTGTAGTTTCAGCTGCTTGATCCAATAAAGCATCGCTACTGCGCAAATCAGCATCAGGATCCAGTTGATCATATTTGCCGCGAACCAGCTTTTCAGCTCAAGTCGCCTCAGGGCGTCGTGCGGGATAAATAAAAAGTCAACGAACAGGGTTTGGATTCCTTCAAAAAATGCTCTCATCTTTGAACAAGTGTTATATTTACAATTACAAAAGTATAAAATATCCGCATGATTACAAGCCTTTTTAAAAAATCTACACCACTGAATTACGGGCTGATCATTGTAGCGATATTCGTATTTTTTTTTGTTTACCAGATCGGCCACGCGAACAGCGCTTCGGGAACCCTGATTGCCCAGATCGGCATGTTGCTGATTATTTACGCGTCACTATTCATCGCGAACTTCATTATCAAGCGAAACGGTTTGGGTAAAGACAGTGCTTACACCGCGCTTGCGCTGCTGCTTTTTTTTCTGTTCTTTCCGGCAGTGATGAACAGGCCAAACCTGCTGTTGTCGAACTTTTTTATTTTGCTGGCGTTGCGCAGACTGATTTCAATGCAATCAATGAAGGCTACGAAAGAAAAGATTTTTGATGCCTCATTGTGGATTTTTGTTGCTGCTCTTTTTCACTTTTGGAGCATACTTTTTATCATCCTGGTATTTCTGTCGATCTTATTCCACGTGTCGCGCGACTATCGGAACTGGGTGCTTCCGTTTATCGCCTTGCTTGCAACTGGACTTCTGGTGCTGTTGTATGCATCGGTTTTTGATGAAAGCCTGATTGGTTGGATCCACAGCCAAACGGCGACAAGTCTAAAAATTAACTACTTTACCGATTCGTCGCAAAATCTTGCGCTGTCGGTTTTCTCCAGTGTTTCGCTCTTCTTCGCCGCTTCAATGCTGCTGACGCTAACAGGCAGGCCGCTGGTATTGCAGTCGTCGTTTAAAAAGATCTTCGCATGCTTTATTATCGGCGTGGCAATTTGGGTGATTTCGCCGAACAAAAGTAATGAAATGCTGATTTTTACTTTCGCCCCGCTCGCCTTTATGGCTACGGCGCACATCGAACTTCCGACGGGACAGATAAAAAAGGAGGTGACGCTGGCACTATTTATCGCGTGCGGCCTGTTTTTGTTCTTCCTTCAGTTATAATTTATTTCCGTAGGCCAAGTCTCCGGCATCGCCGAGTCCGGGAACGATGTAGCTTCGTTCGTCAAGCCGTTCGTCAAGCGATGCGACCCAAAGATGGCAACTTGATGGCAGGTTTTCTTTGAGAAATGCAATTCCTTCGGGTGCGGCAATTACGACTGCAATATGGATTTCCTTCGGTGTTCCTTTTGAGATCAGATGGTTAAAAACGGCGACCATTGATCGGCCGGTGGCAAGCATCGGATCAACAAGCAACAGTGTTTTCCCATTGATGTCGGGCATGGCCTGATATTCTACCAGAATGTCAAATTCATTTTCGTTTGATTCATGGTGCCGATATGCTGATACAAAGCCGTTTTCGGCATCGTCGAAGTAATTCAGGAAACCCAGATGCAGCGGCAAGCCTGCGCGAAGTATTGATGAAAGGACAATGGGCGATTTTATTTTTGAAGTGGATTTCGTTCCGAGTGGAGTTGGAATCACAACAGGTTCGTAATCAAAACCGCGGCTCATTTCATAGGCCATAATCTCGCCGATTCGCTCGATGTTTCTGCGGAAACGCATGCTGTCTTTCTGCACGCCGACATTCCGGATTTGTGCCATAAAATGGTTAAGTATGCTGTCGGATTCAGAAAGGAGATGGATTTGCATTGAGGAAATAAGTTTTCGGGGATAAAAGTATAAAAAGTATCTTTGCGTTTCTAAATGCTGACTTATGTTTTCACAAATGGCCTTCTCTGTTTTTGAGCGTAGCATTCACGATTATCACGTGCATGACAACGTTGACCAGCCGGTAGATAATCCCTATCCGAAAGAAAAAATTGAGCACCTTCTTTACCTCAAAAACTGGATTGACACCGTTCAATGGCATTTTGAAGACCTTATCCGCGACCCGCAGATTGATCCCGTTGCGGCATTAAAGCTGAAAAGGCGGATTGACGCTTTTAATCAGGAGCGCACCGACATGGTCGAATATATTGACAGTTATTTTCTTCAGCATTACCAACATGTGACTCCCAAAGAAAATGCAAAGATCAACTCGGAGAGCCCCGCGTGGGCAATTGACCGGTTCTCAATCCTGGCACTGAAAATCCATCATATGCGGGAAGAAGCCGTGCGTCAGGAAGCTACTCCGGAGCATCGCGCTGCATGCCAGTTAAAATTGGATATTCTTCTGGAACAAAGAAAGGATCTTGCCACTGCGATTGATGATTTGCTTGCAGACATTGAATCGGGAGAAAAATACATGAAGGTTTACCGCCAGATGAAAATGTACAATGACGAAGCGCTGAATCCGGTTTTGTACCAGGCAAAAAAATAAATCCGTAGCATTTTAACATTAAAGGATCGGAAACCGTTATTTCGTTGGTCTATTAAAATAAAACTTTGACACACAAACCTTTGAGGTTTTCAAAACCTCAAAGGTTTATCAAGTTAACCCAAGCCCTTGCCGAAAGAAACTTCACATATAGCGGTCATTCGGTTCTCTGCAATGGGAGATGTCGCGATGACCGTCCCGGTATTGCGCGCCTTGGCACAGCAACATCCCGAGGTAAAGATCACAATGGTTTCGCGGCCACTTTTTCGAGCCTTCTTTGACGATATTCCGAACATCGGATTCTTTGAAGCCGACCTTGGCAATCGCTACAAAGGGTTACGAGGCCTCTTCCGATTGTATTCCGAACTGAAAATGTGGAAAGTCGACGCAGTTGCAGATCTGCACAATGTCCTACGCTCCAAAATTGTTCGGTTGCTTTTTAAGCTTGGCGGAGTCGAAACGGCAGCCGTCGACAAAGCGCGCGCTGAAAAAAAAGGATTGACTCGCCCCAAAGACAAAATTTTTAGGCAACTGCTTCCAATCACGGAAAGATATTGCAACGTATTCGCTTCGCTGGGCTTTCCGGTATCGCTCGCGCAACCGCATTTTCCAAAGCCAAACCCATTGACTGCCGAAATTGAAGCGGTTACAGGTTTCAAGGAACCGAAATGGATCGGAATTGCTCCTTTTGCCAAGCACGAGGGAAAAGTTTATCCCGCAGATCTGATGCGGGAAGTTATCAAAGAGCTTTCTGACGATAACACAAATAAGCTTTTTCTCTTTGGTGCCGGAAAGGAAGAAATCGATATTCTTCACAATTATGCCCAAACCAATAGAAATATTATTGTGGTCGCAGGTAAATTATCGCTCAAGGACGAACTTAATCTAATTTCGAACCTCGATCTGATGCTTTCCATGGATTCCGCGAATGCTCATATCGCCGCAAACTTCGGAATTCCGGTCGTTACACTTTGGGGCGCAACTCACCCTTTTGCCGGATTTGCACCGTTTAATCAACCTTCGGAGAATGCAATTACTGCAGACCGCGAAAAATATCCCATGCTTCCAACATCGGTTTACGGAAATAAAAAAGTTGAAGGCTACGACGATGCAATGAGAACCATTGCGCCGGATGTCGTCGTCGAAAAAATAAAGTCAATTTTAAGATCGCCAAATTCCGATCAAACATCGTCATAATCGACGACGATTTCTTTTGATGTCGGATGCGCCTGACAGGTAAGAATCAATCCTTCGGCGATCTCGCCATCGGTCAAAATCGCATTTTTCTTCATTTCGGCTGTTCCTTTTGTAATTCGCGCAAGACAACTGCTGCAGATTCCACCTTGGCACGAATACGGTGCGTCGAGTCCTTGTTTCAGCGCAGCTTCCAAAAGCGTTTGCTTCTGCGACATTTCAAAAGTTGTTTCGTCGCCATCGACCATTACGGTAATTTTGGTATGTCCTTCAAGGCTGGCATCGATCTCGTTCTCGGCCTTCGGAGCAAAGAAAAGTTCAAACCGGATGTCTTTCTCCTTAATATTGTGCTCTTTCAAAACTTCACTTACCGTGTTGATCATAGCCTCGGGGCCGCACAGATAGAATTTCGAAAATTCAATTTCCTTATACTTGTTGTTCAATATCCAGTTTACCGTTGATCTTTCAATCCGGCCAAACAGCTCGTGTTCGACTTTTGTGCGGCTGTAAATGTGGTGGACGAAAAGCCTGCCGGTGAATTTCTGCATCAATTCATGAAGAAGGTCGTGGAAAATGGTTTCCTCGGGAGATTTGTTCCCATATACTAAAACAAATGTACTCTGAGGCTCGCCCTCTAAAACGCTTTGGAGTATTGCCATGACCGGGGTGATTCCGCTTCCGGCAGTAAACGCAGCATAATTGCGAACTCGCGACGAGTCGGGTTCAAAAGTAAATTTTCCTTCAGGAGTGCTGACTTCAATCAAATCGCCTGGCTTCAGTGAATTATTGGCAAAGTGCGAAAATGCGCCTGGCGAAACCGATTTTATCGCAATCCGCAGTTCACCGCTGCCGGGAGCCGAACAGATCGAATAGGCGCGCCTGATCTCTTCCCCGTCAAGCGTAAGTTTTAAAGTGACATATTGGCCCGCAATAAAGTCGTAATACGGCCTCAACTCCGCCGGAACGTTGAACATTACTGAAATAGCGTGCTCGGTTTCGCGCCTGACTTCCTTTATGCTTAGCTTGTAAAATGATGACATCCGAAAATTTTTTGCAAAAATAGGCAAAAACCGCCAAGGCAAAAAGCTTGTCCTGCTGAACAGAACGAAAGCCTGTTGAATTGTAACTTTTTGTTACTTTTATGGCCTAACCGAACCAAACCACTCTCATGTTCAGAAAATTCCTGGGGCTCGAAAGGCGGGCGTTCTTCCGATCTGCATCTTTTTCGGTCAATCTGGCGCTGAAAATTCTGATGGGATTTGTCGCGATTTATTTTACGGTGTGCTTTCTGGCGCTCGGAATCGGAGCCTTTTTCATTATCCGCGAAAGTACCACGACCGACCCGCTGGAATTCGTCAACCGCTATCTGATTTATTATTTCATAATCGACCTTATCATCCGGTTGCTGCTGCAGAAAATCCCGGTGATGAACATCCGCCCGCTGCTGGCGATGCCGATACGAAAAAACACAATTGTCAATTTCGCTCTCGCCAAGACGGCAGCATCTTTTTTTAACTTCCTGCATTGGTTTTTCTTCATTCCTTTCGCAATCGTACTGATGACACAAGGCTATGATAAAACTGGCGCTGTGCTTTGGCTGGTCGCAATGATGTGTTTGATCTACTCCAATAATTTTTTAAATATCCTGATCAACAACAAAGATTGGCTGTTCTATCTTTTTGCGGCTGTTGTCCTTTCGCTCGCGGCACTGCAGTATTATGGAATTTTTGATGTGACGTCAGTAACTGTAGGCTTTTTCCAGGGAATGTACGCCACACTTTACCTATTTGCGATTCCGCTGGCGGCAGTGATCGTGCTGTACTTTTTAAATTTCACTTACTTAAAATCAAATCTTCACCTCGACACCGGATTGTCGAAAAAGCACGCCGTTGCCAACACCGAACATTACGGATGGCTCGACCAGTTTGGAACCGTCGGCACTTTTCTCAAGAACGATATCCGTTTGATAAAGAGAAATAAACGTTCGCGAATGACCGTTGTTATGAGCGTATTCTTCCTTTTTTACGGTTTACTGTTTTTTACAAACTCGCTCGAAGCTTACCGGAATCCGATGTGGCACATGTTTGCGGGAATTTTCGTAACCGGAGGTTTCTTGTTCACGTTCGGGCAGTTCGTTCCGAGTTGGGACAGTTCTTATTACAATCTGATGATGACCCAAAACATTTCCTATAAAGGATATCTTCGGGCAAAATGGTGGCTGATCGTTGTCGGAACGCTGATTTCCCTCATCCTGGCCAGCGGATATCTCTATTTTGGCTGGCACGTTTACCTGATGATCGTAGTCGGTGCCATTTACAATATGGGTTTCAATTCGCATTTAGTCCTTCTCGGTGGCGCGTTCAATAAAACCGCGATTGATTTAAATGCGAAGACTGCTTTTGGCGAGAAAAAAGCCTTCAATTTGAAAACGATGCTGGTTTCGATGCCAAAGCTCGTGCTGCCGATATTGCTTTATTTCGCAGGAAAAGTTTTTTTTAATGATGAAGTCGGACTCGCGTTTGTAGCCGTTGCCGGAATCATCGGGTTTGCACTTCGTGACAGAGTCTTCAGCTGGATCGAAAAAATTTACAGAACAGAAAAATATTCAACCATTCAGGCTTACAAACAAAACAACAACTGATGATACAGGTAACCAACCTTACGAAATTGTATAACGGAATCCGCGTCCTTAACATCGGTTCGCTGGAAATCGAAAAAGGCCAGAGTTTTGGACTTGTCGGAAATAACGGCGCGGGCAAAACAACCTTCTTCAGCCTGTTGCTCGACCTTATCGAACCGACCTCAGGAAGCATAAAAAATAACGGCGTCCAGGTCAACACAAGTGAAGACTGGAAACCTTTTACTTCAGCATTTATCGACGAAAGTTTCCTAATCGGATATCTGACTGCTGAGGAATATTTTTACTTTATCGGCGACCTTCGCAAACAAAACAAGTCCGAAGTCGATGCTTTGCTTTTGAAGTACGAAGAGTTTTTCAACGGTGAAATCCTGAAAAGCCGCAAATACATCCGTGACCTGTCGAAAGGGAATATGAAGAAAGTCGGAATTATCGCTGCGCTGATCGGTAAACCCGAGGTGATAATTCTTGATGAGCCTTTTGCCAATCTTGATCCTACGACTGTAAATCGGTTGAAGAAAATCATACGTGAACTAGCCGATGACCCGAATGTTACCATTTTAGTGTCAAGCCACGATTTGAATCATACGGTTGATGTCTGCGACCGGATCGTTGCTCTTCAGAAAGGCGAGGTGATGAAAGACATTCGCAAATCAGCCGAAACACTGAAAGAGCTGGAAGAATTCTTCGCGGTTTAAGCCTGCAAACATCCGACAATCCCAACGCATCGGCGGCTTTTGAAAAAACGGGCGCAAATTTTCGCCATGTCAAAAAGAAACGTATTTTTACCAGTCAGTATACTAAAACGCCGTCCCCGGCAGTTAAGGTTAAAAACGTTTTTACATTGAAATCCAGCCTTTTTAAATACGCCTTTTCCGGCGGGCTTGCGCTTGTTATCATCGCGTGCTCGACTAAGCGGAACTCATTTGTTTCGCGGAATTCACACGCGTTGAGTACTAAATACAACATCTTATATAACGGTGGAATTGCACTGGATGCCGGAGTAAAAGACCTGACTCTTGCCACCGATAATTTTTGGGAAAGGCTTCCAATTGAGCCGATGCAACCGCCGCAGGATGCAATGGCGCCAGGCCAAACCCGAAACGCGAATTTTGAACGTGCCGAAACCAAGGCGATAAAGGCGATCCAAAAACACTCGATGTTGATCGGCGGAAGTGAGAAAAATCCACAGATGGACGAAGCGCACCTGATGCTGGGGAAAGCACGGTACTACGACCAACGTTATGTTCCCGCGCTGGAGGCCTTCAACTACATTCTGTACAAATATCCCGGTAGTGACAAAATCTACGAAGCCAAGGTCTGGCGCGAAAAAACAAATATCCGCCTCGAAAACGATCAGCTGGCTGTAAATAATCTCCGCAAACTACTGTCGGAAATAAAACTCAAAGACCAGATTTTTGCCGATGCCAATGCAATCCTCGCGCAGGCATTCCTGAACCTGGAGGAAAAAGACAGCGCCGTTGCCAGGCTTAAAGTCGCGCGCGATTTCACCGAGCAGGACGAACAAAAAGCGCGTTACCGGTTTATCCTTGGACAACTTTACGAAGAACTCGGTTATAAAGACAGCGCATACGCCGCCTATCAGTCGGTTATCGACATGAATCTTAAAGCGCCGAGGCAATATGTCGTTCAGGCGCACAATCGCCAGGCATCGCAGTTCGATTTTACCAAAGGCGACACTGTTGCTTTCCTCAAAAAATACAAGAAGCTCCTGAAGGATCGGTATAACCGACCTTATCTGGGTGCTTTGAATCACCAGATGGGGATTTTCTATGACAAACAGAAAAACTACCGGAATGCGATCAAATACTACAACGCCTCTCTTAACGCGAATGCCCCCGACCAATATTTGATGGCATCAAACTACAGGAACCTGGCAGAAATCTACTTCAATAAGGCAAAATATGCGACTGCCGGGCAATATTACGACAGCACCTTAGTCCAATTAAACCAGCGTTCGCGTGAATTCAAACTGATTAAAAAGAAGCGTGAAAACCTCGTTGATGTAATAAAATTCGAGACAATCGCGCAAACGAACGACAGTATTTTGCGGATGGTTGCAATGACCGACGCCGAACGGGTCACAGCTTATGAGCAACACATTGCGCGCATAAAAAAGGAAGACGAAATTAAAAAAGCTCTTGCTGACAAAGCGCGTGAAGCCGCCGAAGCCGCCGGGAAAAGTCCGGAAGGAATGGACAAAGATGCAGCATCAACCCGCAAACAAGGCCCTGAATCGGGTCGTGGCGTTTCGGGCGGCAGAAAATCACCCACCGGAAATGCTGCTGTTGCTGGCGCTGTTGCTTCAAGTGGCACCGAAAGTGATTTTTACTTTTACAATCCGACTACGGTTGCATTTGGGAAGGCCGAATTCAGGAAAAACTGGGGCGACAGGACGCTAAAGAACAACTGGAGGATTTCGTCGGCAAACCCGGCCGGTGGCGCTCCAACCAAGGCACCTGATCAGGATCAGGCCGTCGCGTCAAAAGACACTCCCGAAAATAGCGGCGCAGCTGATGAAAGATATTCGGTTGACTACTATATCGACCAGCTTCCGAAAGATCAAAAGGTAATCGACAGCCTCGCGAAAGAGCGGAATTTCGCCTATTATCAATTGGGCGTAATATATAAGGAGAAGTTCAGGGAATATGCACGCGCTTCCGACAAGCTTGAAGCATTGCTCGCGAATAATCCCGAGGAAAGGCTGATTCTTCCTGCGATGTACAACCTGTACAAGATTTACGAATTGACCGATCCGGCGAAAGCACAGGCAATGCGCGGCCGCATTATCGACCAATATCCGGATTCGCGATACGCACAAATATTAAACAACGCGAATTCAGAAAGCATTGCGAGCCTTTCACCAGAAATCGCCTACGACAATCTCTATAGGAAATTCCGCGAAGGCGATTACCGAAATGCCTTGATTGATGCCGATGCCGCTGTTGATCAATATACCGGAGACGAAATCGTTTCGAAATTTGAACTGCTTCGCGCTCAGATTACAGGAAAACTGAAAGGATTAGGCGAATACCGAAAAGCACTTAATTTCGTTGCGCTGAATTATCCGAACAGTCCCGAAGGCAAGCAAGCGGAAGATCTTTTGGGAAAAGAAATCCCGGCGCTCGAAAATCTCAAGTTTAGTAAGTCGGAAACCACCAATTGGAAAATCCTCTATCGTTCGGTGAGCCCAGACGACAAAGCGACCAAAAATCTGCGTGATAAAATTAAAAAGTTCCTTGCCGACCGTGAACTTGGAAAATTGACTACATCCTATGACATCTATACGATGAATGAAAACTTCGTCGTGATCCATGGTCCGCAATCGGAAGACTACGCCAAAGGAATCGCATCGATTCTCAAGGAATTCAAGGATTATAAAGTTCCGGACATGCCGATTATCATTTCAGGCCAGAATTATGAAATTGTGCAGATGAAGAAGAATCTGGATGAATACCTGAACAATCCGCAGATGATTGATGTTTCGGTTACAAATCAACTTCCATATACACCGTCGGTAACGCAGAACACCAATGCGCCGTCGCAACCAAAAGCCGTTCGTAACCCTAAGCAGGGAATTTCCGGAAAGAACGAAGTTCCGCCTGCAGGTGCTGCTCCGGGCGTGCCGCAGATGAATCCCGCTGGAGCACCAGGCGGAACTCCGGGCAAATCAAATCCGGCAACGCAATCACAACCGCCGGGACTTGGCAATCCGCCGCCGTCTCCGCAGTCACCGAGAAAATAATATGTTTGATAAAAGTCCGAAATCGTACACCGAGCTTCTTGGCAAAACCAACCGAATCGTTGAAGGAACGATCATCAAGGGAAATATTCTTTCCCACGCCGATTTCAGGCTTGATGGCGAGCTTGTCGGAAACTTCCAGTCGAACGGAAAAATCGTGATCGGGCCGGCTGGCAGCGTGACCGGAGATATTGTTTGCAAAAATGCCGACATCGAAGGCAAGTTTCATGGTAAAATCCAGGTAGCCGAAATGCTCAACATCAAATCAAAAGCGGTAATTCACGGCGAGGCTGTGGTCGGTAAATTGTCGGTTGAGCCGGGCGCCGAATTCAGCGCATCCTGCACGATGAAGCCAACCTTAAAAAGCCTTCCAAGCAATGAGCGACCAACACAGCAAAAAATCGGGGAAAACATCCAATAAATGGCTCGCACTGATCAACATTCCGATTCAGATGGGCCTGATCATTTTTGCATTTGCCTGGATTGGAGATTGGCTCGACGGCGAATATCCAAATGAAAACCGACTTTACGTAAAAATCCTTACCATGGCTGGCGTTGCACTTGCTTTCTACAACGTCAACAGACAGCTAAAAAATATCAATAAACAACAATGAGCGGTTTTTTTAAGCCTTTGCTGGCAGTTCCTGTAGCTGCGCTCGCGGGATTTGCGATCCATAAAGCAATATTTCATTTCCTGCTGAATAACGCTGACGAAGGTTTCTACTACAAGCTTCCGTTTCTGTACGGCATGTTCTGTATGTTTTCGATTGTAATCCTTGCGATCCTGTTGGTTGTGCGGCAAAGAAGCATCAACAATACCGGCTTTGTTTTTATGTTACTCACGGTTCTAAAACTGGTAGCGGCGTATGCAATACTTTATCCGATCCTTCACGATGAAGCGCACCAATCGGAAAAACTTCACTTCTTCATTGTTTTCGCTTTTTTCCTTGCCGTTGAAACTGCAATTTCCGTCAGATTACTTAACCGTTCTTAAGCGGAATAACCCGAAATTTTGCACAATAAACAGTATTCCGGACGAGTCGCAACTGTTACGACAAAAAAAGTTAATTATCTTCTTGCTTTATTATTAAAAGATATACCTTTGCACCAAATTTTCAGGACACAACTCAAGATACAATAACCTATGCTGTTTTCAGGAAAAAGACACAATTTAATATACGCCATTTTAATAGCCGCGCTGCCTTTTACGGGATTCGCAAACCAGCCCGACAGCCTGAATGTGAAGGTCGAAAAAACACTTGAAAATGCAGCCGAATCCACAGCCGGCGTTGCACATAAATCAGGTGAAAAAGCCGAGGAAATCAAGACCGAGATTCGGGAGCATATAAATCACCACGTACTTGACGCACACGATTTTACGCTGTTTTCAGATGCGGAGACCGGTACGCACTACGGCTTCTCGCTTCCGATAATTCTTTGGGATAACGGGCTGCATATTTTCTCCTCTTCGCGATTTGATCACGGGCGTAAAGTCGCCGAGTCAAAAGGCAACTATTACGTACTTTATCATGAACGCATTTATAAGACAGATGCAAGCGGAACAATAACCGGTGACGAACATCATCCAACCAATCAAATGCCGTTGGATTTTTCAATTACCAAAGGTGTTTTGACGATGCTCGTGGTAGCATTCCTGATGTTCCTGATTTTCGCCGGGCTTGCGAAGAGCTATGTCCGTAACGGCGGGATCGGTACAGGTGTCGGGCGTCTTTTCGAGCCAATCGTACTCTACGTTCGCGACGAAATTGCAATACCGAACATTGGCGAGAAGCATTATAAAAAGTACATGAGCTACCTGCTCACGGTGTTTTTCTTTGTATGGTTCCTTAATATTTTCGGTCTTACGCCGCTGGGAATCAACGTTACGGGAAATATTGCCATCACATTTGGACTTGCGCTTATTACGTTCCTGATCACCAATGCGACTGCCAATCGTAATTATTGGGGCCACATTTTTTGGATGCCGGGTGTGCCATGGCCGATGAAGATTATCCTGGCACCGATTGAGCTACTGGGTGTGTTGATCAAACCATTTGCGCTGATGATCCGTTTGTATGCGAATATTTTTGCAGGCCACGTGGTTTTGATGAGCCTTATCGGATTGATATTCATATTCAAGAGCTGGCTTGGCGGAACAATGTCTTTCCTGCTGTCGTTCGCGATATCGATGATTGAAATCCTCGTTGCGCTGCTTCAGGCCTACATCTTTACGATGCTGACTGCTTTGTACTTTGGTTCGGCCAAACAAGAGCACCATCACGAGGAAGCGCACGTTTAATTTGTTTGTTTAATTTTTTAATATATTTTTTATGGAAATTCCTAAAATCATTGGAGCAGGATTAGTGGTAATCGGAGCCGGTATCGGTATCGGACGGATTGGTGGTTCTGCAATGGATGCTATCGCGCGCCAGCCGGAAGCTACAGGAAAAATTCAGACAGCAATGCTTATTGCAGCGGCGCTAATTGAAGGTATCGGATTCGCCGCGTTGTTCGCAGTTTAATCCTTTTAAAAGACAAAAAGCTGTAACGGTTGGTTGCAGCTTTTGTTTAAAAATTAAGACAATAATATAAAGAGAAATAAATGGATAAGTTGGTAAATGATTTTGGGTTCGGATTGTTTTTCTGGCAGCTGATCATCTTCATTGGTTTGATTCTTTTGCTTAAGAAATTTGCATGGAAACCGATTCTCGACTCTGTGAATGAGCGCGAGGAAGGAATCCGCAACGCATTGCTTTCGGCAGAAAATGCACGAAATGAAATGCAGAATTTGCAAGCCGACAACCAGCGAATCCTTCAGGAAGCACGCATGGAGCGTGACGCACTTTTGAAGGAAGCCCGCGAAATGAAAGAAAAAATGATTTCCGATTCAAAAGCTGAAGCGCAGGCCGCAGGTCAAAAAATGATCGAGCAGGCGAAAGCTGCGATCGAAAGCGAGAAAAACGCGGCGATGGCAGAACTGAAAAATCAGGTTTCATCATTGTCACTTGAAATCGCTGAAAAGCTTTTGCAGGAGAAACTATCTAATAAAGAGTCGCAAATGAAGCTGGTAGACAGAATGCTTGGCGACGCAAATCTAAACTAAAATGGCAGGCACAAGAGCAGCATTACGATACGCGAAAGCGATTCTTGAAACCGCACATGACAAAGGTGTTGCCGCTGAAGTAAACACTGATATGTCGCTTGTGGCCGTCACTGTCAAAGGAAATGAAGAGCTGTCTGCTTTCCTGGCAAGCCCGGTTATCGGCGCAGAAGCAAAGCGCAACGTCCTTGAAGAAGTTTTTTCATCGGTTTCCCCGGTAACAAAAAGCCTTTTCAGGCTTTTATTTGAAAACAGAAGGTTTGAGATTCTCGGTGATCTGGCAAAAGGATACAACACGCTTTTCGATGAAATGAGCGGGATTGAAGTGGCGAAAGTTACGACAGCCGTTCCGATGGATGCTGAAATGGAATCGAAAGTCCACGCCCGCATCCTGACGTTCACCAACAAAAAGGTCATCATCGAAAATATTGTCGATCCAACAATTATCGGAGGTTTCATCCTCAGGATGGGCGACAGGCAATATAATGCATCGCTGGCGAACAGGCTTTTGGTCCTGAAGCGCGAACTTTTAAACTAAGGAATGGTAAAGCTAAAATCAGTTCTTACAATACTTATTGTTTGTGCAAGCCTGAGTGCAATGGCGCAAAAGATAAAGCTGAAAAAAGGAGAAATCCTGGTTGACGATGCGGTTTGGATGAAATATACCGATTGCGGCGCATTTGACAGTACGTGCTCGATCCTGAACCCACAAGGTGACGAACTTATCTTTATGAAGATAATCAAGATTCCGGGTGCTGAGCCGATCACCAAATACAATAAAGAGGGCGACTTGGTCTATAAGGAAGTAAAATTCCTCGGGCTGAATGCGATGGTCGAATTTGAAAATACGACCGACAAGAAAATTCTGGAGATGATTTACAATGCCAAACTCATTGATGAGAGCGGTCAATTGGATGAGGATAAAGTGCAGCGTTTTGTTGAAAAGCACGGAACTGCCGTTTCCGACCGCCGCGGCAACTCGACCACCACGAATACGATTATAATAAAAGAAGAGCCAAGAAGATCTGGCGTTAATATAAATCTAGGTAGATAAATATACATTATGGCAGAAATTAAGCCCGCTGAAATTTCAGCAATATTGAAGAAGCAGCTTGCCGGTTTTGAATCGGGAGCGACTCTTGAAGAAGTTGGGACCGTACTTCAGGTCGGTGACGGTATCGCCCTTGTTCACGGATTGTCTAACGTGCAATACGGTGAGCTGGTAGAATTCCAAAATGGCACCGAAGGAATCGTACTGAACCTTGAAGAAGATAATGTTGGTGTTGTATTGCTCGGCGCCTACACTGGAATTAAAGAGGGTTCAAGCGCAAAACGTACCCAACGGATTGCATCGCTTCGCGTAGGTGAGCAGCTTGTTGGACGTGTTGTCAACACCCTTGGCCAGCCAATCGACGGTAAAGGACCGATCGGTGGTGAACTTTACGAAATGCCGCTTGAAAGAAAAGCACCGGGTGTAATCTTCCGTCAGCCGGTAACCGAACCGCTTCAAACAGGAATCAAAGCAGTAGATGCGATGATCCCGGTTGGACGCGGACAAAGGGAATTGGTGATCGGTGACCGTCAAACAGGTAAATCCACCGTTTGCATCGATACGATCCTGAACCAAAAAGAATTTTACGATGCAGGTCAGCCTGTATTCTGTATATATGTTGCAATCGGACAAAAAGCTTCCACTGTTGCCGGAATTGCCAAAAAGCTCGAGGAAATGGGCGCAATGGCTTATACCGTAATCGTTGCCGCTAATGCTTCCGACCCTGCGCCAATGCAGGTTTACGCTCCGTTTGCTGGTGCTGCGATCGGTGAATATTTCCGCGACACCGGCCGTCCTGCGCTTATCGTTTATGACGATTTGTCAAAACAAGCGGTAGCTTATCGTGAGGTTTCCCTTCTTTTGAGAAGGCCGCCAGGACGTGAGGCTTATCCGGGTGACGTTTTCTACCTGCACAGCCGCCTTTTGGAAAGAGCTGCGAAGGTAATCGCAAACGATGAGATCGCTAAAAACATGAACGATCTTCCAACTTCACTTAAGCCAATCGTAAAAGGTGGCGGATCGCTTACTGCGCTTCCGATCATCGAAACACAGGCAGGTGACGTTTCGGCCTATATTCCGACAAACGTAATTTCAATTACCGACGGACAGATATTCCTTGAATCGGATTTGTTTAACTCGGGTGTTCGCCCGGCGATCAACGTAGGTATTTCGGTATCACGTGTTGGTGGTAACGCACAGATCAAGTCGATGAAAAAAGTTGCCGGAACACTGAAACTTGACCAGGCGCAGTTCCGTGAACTGGAAGCGTTTGCGAAATTCGGTTCCGACCTTGATGCCGTTACATTGAACGTTATCGAAAAAGGACGACGCAACGTTGAGATCCTGAAACAAGGATTGAACGAGCCTTACACCGTTGAAGATCAGGTTGCGATCATTTATGCAGGTTCGAAAAACCTTTTGAGAAATGTTCCGGTAAACAAAGTGAAAGAATTTGAAAAAGATTTCCTTGAGTTCCTGAACAATTCGCACCGCGATGTTCTTGACCAGCTTAAAGCAGGAAAACTGACAGACGAAATCACCGACGTGATTGAGAAAGTCGCTAAGGAAGTTTCAGCGAAATACAATTAATTTGGTACAAGGTACAAGGCTCAGGGTTCAAGGTTGTTCCCTGAGCCCTGAACCCTGAACCCTGAACCAAAAGATATGGCCAACTTAAAGGAAATCCGTAACAGAATTACCTCGGTTTCATCGACGATGCAAATCACATCTGCGATGAAAATGGTCTCTGCCGCTAAACTGAAAAAAGCGCAGGATGCGATCACGGCGATGCGTCCGTACGCCGAAAAGCTGACGGAATTGCTTCGTAACCTTTCTGCCACGCTCGATGCTGATGCAGGAGGTGAGTTTACCACGCAGCGCGAGGTACGCAATGTGCTTGTCGTGGCGATAACTTCAAATCGTGGACTCAGTGGCGCATTCAATTCGAATGTCATCAAGGAAACACGTGTTTTGCTTGCATCGGAATTTGCAGGTAAAAAAGTTGATTTCATTACCATCGGGAAGAAAGGCAACGATATCATCAGAAAAACGTCGCATGTTGTTTCAAATCATAACGCGATTTTTGACGACCTGACTTTCGATAACGCAACGGCTATCACCGAAGAAATTGTGCAACTGTTCCTTGACGGAAAATACGACAAGGTTGTGCTGGTTTACAATCAGTTCAAGAATGCCGCAACGCAAATCATGCGTACCGAGCAGTTTTTGCCGCTGGTTCCGATGACGGGCGATCAATCGGCTGCCGGCGAGTACATTTTCGAACCGTCGAAAGAGGAAATCGTAATGACGCTGATCCCGAAAATGCTTCGCACCCAGCTGTACAAGGCGCTTCGAGATTCATTTGCTGCAGAGCACGGCGCCCGTATGACCGCGATGCATAAAGCGACAGATAACGCTACCGAACTTCGCAACCAGTTGAAGCTGACATACAACAAAGCAAGGCAAGCTGCAATTACCAACGAGATCCTCGAGATCGTCGGCGGTGCAGAAGCCTTAAAAGGATAACACCCAAACAAATGGAAACTGAGCCGGCTGATGTCGGCTCTTTTTTATTTAATCTTGAACTGATGGAAATCAAGGAACTTACCACGATCGACGAGATGCTGGCTTGCTTTGAAGTAATGCAGCATCTTTATCCGAAACTGACTCCCGAGCGTTACCGCGAACTGCTGTCAGACATGCTTCCCAACCATTACCGCCAGATTGCTGTTTTCGAGAACGGAACCTGCGTCGGCCTCAGCGGTTATTGGTTTGGGACCAAACTTTGGTCGGGCAAATTCATCGAACTCGACAACTTCATCGTTCACCCCGATCATCGCTCGAACGGAATCGGAAAACTGATTTGCGATTATGCCAATGAACTTGCAATTCAACGAGGTTGCACCAACATTGTCCTCGACGCGTATACACACAATTTTCCCGCGCACCGCTTCTATTACAACCAGGGATTTGGCCCGAAAGGATTCCACTTTGTCAAAATCCTCGACGAAGAAGGACTAACCTGATACGCACTGTTTTCCAAATCAAAGATTTGGTTACTTTTGCCCTGATATAACGAGCCAGTGGGATTATACAAAAGCCTCTTTAAACAAACTGCCATCTACGGATTCGCCACTGTATTCCCGCGGATGATGAGCTTTTTGTTGACACCGCTGTATGTTACGCCCGGAATTCTGGACCGCGACGAATATGGCCGCGTAAGCCAGATTTTCGCCTACATGATTTTCATGAACGTCATCCTTGCCTACGGAATGGAAACGTCCTTTTTCCGCTTCTACAACAAGGAAACCAATAAGAAAGACGTTATCGAAACTTCGATCATTTCGATATTCTGGACGTCACTTTTATTCCTCGCACTCGCGCTGATACTTCGCGGAAATGTCGCCGCCTGGATCGGGATCGATGTTCAATATGTCACTTATGCCATCTGGATTCTCGTCCTCGATGCACTCGCCATCGTCCCGTTTTCAAAGCTCCGTGCAACCGCAAAACCGATGCGTTACGCGGTGATCAAAATGGGAAATGTTACGATCAACGTTTTGTTGAACCTGTTTTTCCTGCTCTGGCTTCCCAAAATCGCTGAAGCGGATCCGAACAGTTTCATCGGTTCGCTGTATTTCGAAGACTACCAGATCGGGTACATTTTCGTTTCGAATGTGATCGCAAGCCTATTAACTTTCGTCGTTCTCTCAGGCGATTACATGCATGTCTCGTGGCACTTCAATACCGATCTCTGGAAACGGATGATGCGCTACGGATTTCCGATTTTATTCGCCGGGATTGCATTTGCGATAAACGAACAATTCGACAAAATCCTTCTCGGAAAGTTGCTTCCGCCAAACGTAGCCGATTCGCAAGTGGGAGTTTACTCGGCGTGTTACAAACTCGGACTTTTCATGGTACTTTTCCGCACGGCATACACACTCGGAATCGAACCGTTTTTCTTCAGTCATGCATCGCATAAGAACGCTCCCAAAACCTACGCAACGGTTACAAAATATTTCGTTATTTCCGGTTCCTGCATTTCATTGGCGGTAATCGTATTTTCCGATTTGCTCAAGCGGCTGATGATCCCGAACGTCGCCTACTGGGAAGCCATGAAGATCGTTCCGTTGATAATTCTCGCGAATTTTTTCCTGGGAATCTATACCAACCTTTCGGTTTGGTACAAGCTGATCGACAAAACCTACATCGGCGCCTATATTTCACTGATCGGCGCCATTGTAACTCTCGCCCTCAATTTCCTTCTGATCCCAAAATACAGCTATATGGGTTCGGCAATCGCAACAATCGCCGCCTACGGAACCATGATGACGATCTCCTACTTCTGGGGCAACAAATACTATCCGATTCCGTACGATGCACCAAAAATCGGCGGCTACCTCGCAGTTTCAATCGCATTTTCAGGAATATATTTCTATTTTTTCAGGGAAAACTACTTCGTCGGAATCCCAATGCTGCTGGCGTTCGGCTACTTTGTTTACCACAACGAAAAAGAGACGATCCAACGGATCATGCGGCGAAAGCCAACCGATTAAATTTTTTGAAGCTGTTTCCTGCTGTCCGCTGTATCTTTTCTCCGCTGACGCGTGAAAAAGGATGCCGCTTCCATCAGGGCTAAAGTTTAAAACTCTCAACATGGAAATCAAAATCATCAACAGGTCGGCTCATGATCTTCCGGCCTACGAAACCGGCGAATCCGCAGGAATGGATCTGCGCGCCAACATCGACCAACCCGTAACGCTGCGCCCGCTCGAGCGCGCCGTGATCAAAACCGGACTCTTCATTGAGCTTCCGCACGGCTACGAGGCGCAGGTCAGACCTAGAAGCGGGCTGGCGGCAAAAAAAGGAATCACCGTCCTGAATTCACCCGGAACCGTCGATGCCGATTACCGTGGGGAAATCGGGGTTATTTTAGTAAATTTATCGAATGACGAATTTGTTGTCGAAAATGGCGAAAGAATAGCCCAAATGGTCATCGCGAAACACGAACGCGCACAATGGATTCCGGTATCGGAACTCTCTGAAACCTCACGGGGCGAAGGCGGTTTTGGCAGCACGGGAGTTAAGTAGCGCAGCTTTCGGCAATTAGCGAATTAAAGTCAATTAAAATTATTAATTATATAAACAAGCTGAAGGCTAATTGCTGACAGCAAACAAATAAAAAATGAAGATCATCGTTCCAATGGCCGGCCGCGGCTCCAGATTACGCCCTCACACTTTAACTGTTCCAAAACCGCTGATCCCGATTGCCGGAAAGCCAATTGTTCACCGCCTTGTTGAAGACATCGCGGGAGTTATCGATCAGCAAATTGACGAAATTGCGTTCATTATCCATAAGGATTTTGGAGTACAGGTAGAAAATGACCTTTTGGCCATTGCAGCGAAATTAGGCGCAGCGGGCCGCATTTACTACCAGAATGAAGCGCTTGGAACAGCTCATGCCATTATGTGCGCTCACGAATCGATGACCGGACCCATCGTGGTTGCCTATGCAGACACTTTGTTCCGCGCCGATTTCAGCCTTGATACTTCAGCCGACAGCGTGATATGGGTGAAGCAGGTTGACGACCCGAGCGCGTTTGGAGTGGTTCAGCTCGACGGCGACAACCGCATTGTTGATTTCGTAGAAAAGCCAAAGGAATTTGTCTCCGATCTGGCGATTATCGGGATTTACTATTTCAAAAGCGGCGAAACTTTGCGCGACGAATTACAATATTTGCTCGATAATAATGTTGTTAAGGGTGGCGAATACCAATTGACTGACGGACTTGAAAACATGAAGCAGAAAGGTTTGAAATTCGTGCCCGGAAAAGTCGATGAATGGATGGACTGCGGCAACAAAAACGTCACCGTGGAAACTAACTCGCGAATGCTTGGTTTCCTTCACAGCGACGGCGAGCATTTGATCGACTATGGCGTGAAATCGGAAAACTCCACCATCATTCCTCCGTGCTACATTGGCGAAGACGTGATTTTGATCAACGCTACGGTTGGCCCTAACGTTTCGCTTGGCAAAGGCTGCCATGTCACCGACAGCTCAATTAAAAACAGTTTGGTGCAAACGCATTCTAAGATTAAGAACGCTAAGCTCGATAATGCCATGATCGGTAGCCACGCAGTATTCAATGGTAATTTTACAAGCATCAGCATCGGCGATTATTCGGTGCTGGAATAACAAACAAATGAAAATACAGCGATTTCTCCTTTGCTTATTGGCTGCCGCTGCGTTTACGCCCACGTCGGTTTCTGCGCAAGCCGAGCCTGAAGACATTGCTGCGGTGACCGATGAGTTCCAGGATTACTTCTATGAAAGCCTGAAACAAAAGGGAATCGAAAACTACGATAAAGCGATAACCGCACTAGAACAATGTCTTAGGCTTCAGCCTAACAATGCGGTTGTGCATTACGAATTGGGAAAGAATTACCTTCTTGAGAAGAATTACAAACAAGCCTACTCCGAATTTGAATCCGCGTCCAAAATCGATCCGACTAATCAATGGTATTGGGTCGGGATGTATGACGTGTGTTATGAAACCCGCGATTATGCACAGGCAATTGTCATCGTCAACAAGCTGATCGAATTTAAAAAGGAATATAAGGAAGACCTGGCGTCGCTGTATATGAATACGCAACAGTTCGACAAAGCGCTCGAGCTCATCAACGAACTGAACGATAATGTGGGCCGCACCGAATTGCGCGACAATTACAAGGCGCAGATCTTACAGGATGCGCGGTATCAAACCGCCGAAAAAAATAATCTGCTGGATCAGATTAAAAAGAACCCGAAAGAAGAATCAAACTACATATCGCTCATCTACCTCTATTCCGAAAGTAATCAGGAAGAAAAAGCGATGGAAGTAGCAAAACAGCTCGAAAAGCAAATTCCAACTTCAGAATGGGCACAGGTCAGCCTCTTCAAATTCAACCTGAACAACAACGACGGCGAAAAGGCGGTGAACTCGATGAACATTGTACTTGCCAGCAAAAAAATTGACAGTAAGATAAAGCATCGGGTGCTGAATGAGTTCCTGATTTTCGCGAAAGACAAACCGCAGTACGACGCAGCGCTCGAAAAGGCAATTTCTTATTTTGACAACGACCGCGAGGTACGGGTTGCATTGGAAATCGGCAAATTTTACCACTCGAAAAATAATTGGGATCGGGCGATTCATTTTTATGAGCTTCATCTTAAAACATCGCCGGAAGACATCGAAGCGGTTTTATTGCTGCTGCAGGCCTATACTGAAAAAGGACAGTTCGAACCGGTTGCCAAAAAGGCCGACAGCATGATAGAGCTCTTTCCGATGCAGCCGCAGTTTTATTATTATTCCGGACTTGCCTACAATCAATTGAAAAATTATAAGAAAGCTACTGAAATTTTGCAAAGCGGACTGGATTACGTCGTTGACGACATTCAGCTCGAGGCCAATTTCAATATTCAGCTTGGCGAAGCGGCAAATGCAATGGGAGATCAGAAGAAAAAGGAGTCGTATTTTACAAAGGCGGAGCAGCTGATCCAAAAAATTAAAAAGCAATAATGAAGAAATATATTGTGCTTGTGCTTTTTGCAATTGCGCTCGGCAGCTGTAAGTCGAAAGCGGTCGTTGCCGAAAAACGCGCTGCCGGAACTTTGAGCGCAGATGAAATAATAACAAGCCATTATTTGACGGAACGCGATTTCTCGACGTTGTACATTAAAGCAGATGCGAGGTACAAAGATGATGACCAGACGCAAAACGTAACGGCAGACATTAAAATCAAAAAGGATGAAAAAATCCTGATCAGCGTAAGGTTTCTCGGCATTACTATGGCCAAAGCGCTGATTACTCCAAAATCGGTTCAGTACTATGAGAAGATCAACGGGAAGTACTTTGATGGTGATTATACGACGTTGAGTAAATGGCTTGGGACTGATCTCGACTTCTACAAAGTCCAAAACCTGCTCGTTGGCGAAGCGCTGGATGATTTAAAAAAGGGCAAATACATGGCTTCTATTGAAGACAAGTTGTATAAACTTGATGCTGTTGAAGTCGGAAACAACAAGTCCTTTTATTTTGAAGCAGGAAAATTTTTGCTTAAGAAGGAAGAGATCGAGCAGCCATCAACCGAAAGCCGTCTCACGGTAGAATACACTGCCCATACCCAGCATCCGCAGGCGCTTTTGCCCGCCGAAATAATTATAAGAGCAGTCCGCCAGAAAGGTAGCGCGGACATCAACATCGATTACAATTCCGTAACATTTAACGAGGAACTTTCTTTCCCATACAGCGTTCCCGATGGTTACGATAGAATTTTTATTGATTAGATTTGCAGCAAATTATTCCTGATATGCCAAAACTGTCGCTTACTGTGATCCTGCTCCTCATATCGGCTATGGCCTGGTGCCAGCCGAGCCAGCAGCAAAAGCTGGAAGCACGGAAAGAACAAATCCAAAAGGAAATCCTCGAAAATCAAAGACTGCTTCAGTCGGTTAAAAGCAAAGAAAAATCAGCGACAACCGAATTGCTTCTCCAAAAAGAAAAGATCAAGCTTAAAGAGCAGCTCATAAATACCACTGAAAAGCAAACACGCGCACTCAGCAATGACATGTATGTCAATCAGGTCCAGATCAACAGGCTTAGAAAAGATCTCGATGAACTTCGTGCCGATTATGCCGAAATGATCCTCAAATCCTACAAAGCCCGTTCGGAGCAAAGCCGCGCAATGTTCCTGCTTTCGTCTGAAAACTTTCTTCAGGCATACAAACGGGCGCAGTACATGAAACAGTATGCCAACTATCGCCGGATGCAAGGCGAGGAAATACGCGATAAAGCGAAACAGCTCTCGGTTTATAATGACAAACTAAACGTTCAGAAGACCGAAAAACAGAAGCTTTTAAACGAAAATCAGAAGGAGAAGCAGGAACTGGATAAAGTACGTCAAGAACAGGAAAAACTTATTGCCGAAATCCAGAAGGATAAAAAGCAGATTGCCGCCGACATCAAGAAAAAACAGCAGGAATCAAAGACAATCGATCGCCAGATCGAAAAACTTATTCGTGCGGCGATTGCTGCCGCGAACAAAAAGGCTGCTGTTGCTGCTGAAAAAGCTCGGCCAGGAAAGATTACTGCGGCCGCTAAAAAGGCCACGGAAGAATCGACGAAGATTGTCCTGACACCGGAAGGCAAAGTTGTGGCCGATAATTTCCGCGCAAATAAAGGCAGGTTGCCTTGGCCAGTCGAACGCGGCGTGGTAACCCTTGGTTATGGTGACCAACCGCATCCGGTGCACAAATCACTGATCGTGCACAACAGCGGCGTTGAAATTACAACCGATTCAGGTGCGAATGCCCGCGCTGTGTTTGGAGGCGAAGTCGTGAGTATTATCGTTTTGTCGCCGGTCAACAAGGCAGTGATGATCCAACATGGTGACTACTTTACGGTTTATCAGAATTTGAGTAAGGTCTACGTAGCCAAAGGCGATAAAGTTTCGTTAAAGCAAAACATCGGTCAGGTGCGGACCAACGGCGACACTGGAAAGACCGTGATCAAGTTTACTATTTCCCAAAACACCACTTACACCAATCCGCAGGACTGGCTTTCCGGAATGTAATCAGATAAAAAGCGCTTTGAGTTCGGTTGCCTCGGCAGGCTTCAGTTTGCCGGCAAGAACGAGGCTTAGCTGCTTTCTTCTCAGCGCTGCATCGAAACGAAGTTTTTCTTCTTCGGTTTCAGGAATAACAGGCGCCACTTCCACCGGTCTGCCGGTTTCATCCACGGCAACGAAGGTATAAATCGCTTCATTGGCTTTTGTCCGGTTTCCCGATTCGCGGTCTTCGATCCAAACGTCAATATAGATTTCCATTGAACTTTTAAAACTTCGCGAGACTTTCGCCTCGATGGTGACGACACTTCCCAATGGAATCGATCGGTTAAAAGCGACGTGGTTTACTGAGGCTGTAACTGTAATTCGCCGAGAATGGCGTCTTGCCGAAATGCTTGCGGCACGGTCCATTCGGGCTAATAGTTCGCCGCCAAAAAGGTTGTTCAACGGGTTTGTTTCACTTGGAAGTACGAGGTCGGTTAGAATTGTCAGCGATTCAGAGGGATGTTTTGGAAGCATTTTCTGTTTTTTACAAAGGTATCACAATCAAAAAAAAATCCCGTCAATGCGGGATTAATTAAAATTCTTTGATCAGCAGCCAGGCATCCGGATTATCATTTCTCTTTATCGCTGACATTGCCTTGTATGCTTCGCGGTAAGACGGATAGCTTCCGTAAAGTACCGGATAAAGCCCATGACGGTTTTTTGGCAGCCTTCGCGCTTTAAAACCCTTGTCGCTGAGTGTGTGATAAATTCTGTCGGCATTCGATTCTTGTCGGAAGGCACCTGCAACAACGTGATACGGCATCGCTTCTTCCTTTACGGACAGCGTTACAGCGGGCATTGGCGTTTCGATGAAAAAGGTAGCTTCCTGAATTTTTTGCTGCACTGCTTTTTGAACCGATTTTTCAGTTACCAGAGTATTCTGATCGATTTGGCGCTCATACAGTTTGTAGCCAATGCTTCCGGCGGCTGTCAAAGCCAGGGCAACAATTGCCGTGTATCGAAGGTATGGCCGCGATTTGCGTTTTTCCGGAGTGATCGCAATTGGTGCTTTTTCTTCAATTGCTTCCGCTTCCTGTTTGTATGCTTCCCGTTTAATGCCGGGAGAAACAAATGAACTTAATCCGAAAGCTTCTTTAAGATAATTGAATTGGTCGTATGGTGCAAAAACGATATTCTTCTCATGGTTTAGCGAGAGTTCGCCAATGTTCTTCAGGGTAAAGCGCTCGTTGATCTCCAATATGTTTTTCCAGATGCCAACCTCGCTTCCGATTGCTTCGACAGCTTCGTCATATGTAGTCTTTTCGGCCTGGGCAATATGATTCGCAAGCAAGCCGTCGTTGTTTCGGACGTTTGCATTGAATGAAATCAATTTTTTCGGAGGATAGAAAGCATTTGAACTTTCATTAAGCTGTGCCGGCTGCATCTCAGCGAGGAAAGCGCCGAACCCCGGAACCGTAACACATTGGTAACGATACAGGAGCTGCGAAATGTACTGTTCGATCTTCATAAAAGCAAAGTTATGCATTGATGCATGCGGGCAAAATTTTATCAACAATTTTTATTAACAATTCGGTCAAAAAGTTATATTTTTCAAACTCAAAATGTTACGATGGCCGATCAGGACTTGTTTTATTTATTGGCGCTGCAGGAAGTCGACGGTATTGGCGACATCATCGCGAAAAAATTGGTTACGCATTTCGGTTCGGCCGAGGCGGTATTTAAGTCAAAGCGTGTTGACTCTGTCGAAGGTGTCGGAACCATCATTTCTTCGAAGTTTAATGACAAGTCGGTTTTTGCAAAGGCAGAGAAGGAGCTGGAATTTATCATGCGGAATTCAATCAATGCCTATTCCTTTTCCGATTCAAAATATCCGGAAAAGCTCAAGCATTGTGTCGACGGACCGCTGCTGCTTTTTTCCACGGGAAATATCAACTTGAACAAACAGAAGATCCTCAGCATTGTCGGAACGCGCCAGATAACACCTTTCGGAGCTGATTTCACCCGCGAGCTGATTGCCGATCTTGCGCCCTTGAACCCGGTTATTGTAAGCGGCTATGCCTATGGTGTCGATATTGTCGCGCATCTTTCGGCGATTGAAAATAACCTGCAGACGGTCGCCGTTGTCGCGCATGGATTAAATCAGATTTATCCAAAAAACCATCACAAGTACGTTCCGAAAGTCGAATCAAATGGCGGTTTTTTCACGGAGTTTCGGAGCACTTCGGAACCGGAGAAGGAAAACTTTGTCAAGCGCAATCGGATTGTCGCAGGAATGTCCGAAGCGACAATTGTAATCGAAAGCGCTGCAAAAGGCGGATCGCTAATTACCGCCAATATGGCCAACGGATATAATCGTGACGTCTTTGCCGTTCCGGGTCGAACAACGGATAAATTCAGCGAAGGCTGCAACAACCTCATAAAAACGCAGAAAGCGCACCTTCTGACCAGCGCTGCCGATTTGGTCTACATGCTCAATTGGGATCTTGAAACACCGTCGAAGCCTGTGCAGAAACAACTGTTTATCGATCTCGAACCGGAGGAACAAAAGGTATACGATTACCTCGCCTCTAAAGGCAAAGAGCTCCTCGACATTGTTGCACTTGACTGCGAAATGCCCGTTTTCAGGCTTTCCGGAATGCTTCTCAACATGGAGTTGAAAGGCGTCGTCAGGCCACTTCCGGGAAAGTTGTTCGAAGCGATTTAAAGAAAACCAAGTTTTTTCCGCACCCGTTTTAAAACCGAATCCGCGATTACCCGCGCTTTTGCTGCACCTGCGGCCAAATGGTTGTCAATTTCAGCCGGATTCGCCATGAAGTACTGGTAGCGTTCACGTTGTTTTGCAAATTTCGTCATGATCAGATCCAACAGAATTTTTTTGGCATGTCCGTAGCCGAAGTCACCATTGGCGTTGGCGTAATTGACCTTCATTGCAGCAACTTCTTCATCGGTTGCCAGCAGTTTATAAATTCCGAAAATGCGGCAAGTATCCGGATTCTTAGGCGCTTCCAAAGGCGTACTATCGGTTTCAATTCCCATGATTTGCTTCTTCAACGTCTTGTCGTCTGCAAAAACATTAATTAAATTTCCACGGGATTTGCTCATTTTCTGCCCGTCCGTTCCGGGAACATACATTGTCTCTTCCTGAAGTCGGGCTTCCGGGATTACGAAAGTTTCGCCCATTTGGTGGTTGAACCTTGATGCCACATCACGCGTAATTTCGACGTGTTGCAGCTGGTCCTTGCCGACAGGGACGAAATTGGCATCGTAAAGCAGGATGTCGGCTGCCATCAGCATTGGATAACTGAAAAGCCCGGCGTTGACGTCGTCCAGGCGATCGGCTTTATCCTTGAAAGAATGCGCCAATGTCAGTCGCTGAAAAGGGAAAAAGCAACTCAAATACCATGTCAGTTCAGCCGTTTGAGGAACATCGGATTGACGGTAAAAAATAACTTTTTCGGTGTCGAGTCCACACGCCAACCACACCGCAGCGGTACTGTAGGTGTTTTTCATGAGCGTGTCGCCATCTTTGATCTGGGTCACCGAATGGAGATCGGCAATAAAGAGAAAAGATTCATTCTCCGGCTGCTGGGAAAGTTCGATAGCGGGAAGAATGGCACCAAGCAAATTTCCAAGATGCGGCGTTCCGGTGCTTTGGATTCCGGTGAGTATTTTCGACATAAAACGGGCTTTGATGCAAAGTTAACTCTTTTGGGAAAAATTAAACCCGATTCGTTACTTTTGGACTCATGCGAGTTTTAAAGATAATCTTCTGGGTGCTTTGGCGAATCTGGTTCTACGTGCTGATCACCGTTCCGATTCTCGTGATGTTTCCGTTTCTGCTGATTTCGACATTTAAGGAAAGTTGGTATCCGTATTTCTTTGTGATGGCGCGCATTTGGGCCAAATTCATTTTATTCGGCATGGGGTTTTATTATCGTGTCGAAGAAGAGGCACAGCCAAAACCCGGCGGAAGCTACATGTTCATTGCCAACCATACCTCGATGGCGGATATAATGCTGATGCTTGCTGTAATTCGCAATCCGTTTGTTTTCGTAGGAAAAAAGGAACTGGTGAAAATTCCCATCTTCGGATTTTTCTATAAGCGTACCTGCATTTTGGTAGATCGGAGCAGTTCGAAAAGCCGGATGGAAGTGTTTAAGCGCGCGCAAAAGCGACTGGAGCAAGGATTGAGCATTTGCATCTTTCCCGAAGGCGGAGTTCCATCAGATGAAAATCTGTTGCTTGACCATTTTAAGGACGGCGCTTTCCGTTTAGCGATCGAGCATCAGATTCCGGTGGTTCCAATCTCATTGGCGGATAATAAAAAACGGCTCTCGTATACTTTTCTCAGCGGCAGTCCGGGAATCATGCGGGTAAAAATCCATTCTTTTGTCGACACTGCCGGAAAATCGGCCGAGTCAAAAAGCGACATACATGATATCCGCAACAAATGCAGGCAAATCATCCACAGCCAACTCGTCAAATTCAAGTTCAATAAAAAAAGCGCTACCGAATAAGCAACGCTTTTCCGCCATGCCTTTCGGAAATGGCAACTAACTTAACTTAAAAAAAATCCAGCGGGTAACCACTCCGCTAAAATCGATAGCTCAACCCGGTATATAATCCAAAATAATAGGGCTTGAAATCTCCGGCATCGTTGCTGAAGGTATTGAGCTGATATTTGAACATCGGATCAAGGTTGAATTGCAGGGATTTCCAGATGTCGTACTCGACTCCGAAACCTAGATTGGTGCTAAAATGCATTCTGTTGAGGTTGTTTGCCTCGCCAATATTCATAGTGACTCCATTTGAAATGAGCGAAACTTCATTTTGGTTCAGGAACATCGTACTGAACCCGCCAATAAGACGAACGCCAAATCTGCGGTCTATCAGGTTATAACTCAATTCAACAGGAACTTCTATATATCCCGTTTTTTGAGTTAGCGTGCCTTGAAATTTGTTGTCAGACCTTCCAAATGCCGCCGAAACCTGTGTTCGAGGAGCGTCGATTTCTACGAGCGAGCCCTGAAGGCTTGGCGTGACATTTTCAAGCTGCCGTGCGTTTGGAGTCTGGAAGAAAACAATGTCGTTCATGTCATATTCAAGCGAAACATTATGGATTCCGGTTCTTAATGCCAGTTTTTCGTTCATCGCGTATTGGATGCCAATACCATACGAAACGCTTGGTTTATACGTCTTATTCGTTCCGGAAAATCGGGAATCCAGCGGAGAACCGTCGGAAACAGAACTAAAATAAATAGGGGCAATGTTAGGGTTAACCTGCCACCTATTTAATTTAGATTCAGAGGTAGTAACTTCTTTTTTCTCCTTGTCAACTAGCAATTGTTCCAGCGGATTGGCGGTCGGCGAGCCTGATAACGAATCCTTTATGGTGATATTTTCGGCGACAACCGGTTCTGTCTGATTGTCGGAATTTTGAAGCTTTTCAGTTATGTTTTGGCGGTCAGTTTTTGCATTTTTTTGATCGGCGGTTGCGACAGATTTGTTTTTATCAGCCGATATAAAATCGCGATCGGTTTGTTGAGATGCCTTATCTGACTGCGGGTGTTGTGCCAGATTATTTTCGACGATTGCCCTGTGTTCGGACGAGATCTCTGTAAGTTCTTTTTGGTGATTTAATTTATGCTTGCGGTTCGCCGAGATTGAGCTTGGGCGATCTTGTTCACCGGAAGCAATTGCTCCTCCGCGGTTGCTTACGCCTTTACGCAGTTGAAGATTTTTATTTGACGACCCGGTCGTTTTCTGATTGGGCGCCGACTCAGCAACACTTTGCTGCATACCCGATGAAAGGGTTTTTGGCGCAGATGGAGTGATTTCCTTTTGTTTTGGAGACGAAACCGGCGCGATGGAAGAGCCATTATCTTCTGAAGCGACATTCTCTGCATCTCCATTATTGTTCTCAAAGGAATCAGGCGGAGTCGTTACGACAACTTCATTTGGCGTTTCACGATCCGGTTTTCCGCTAAGAAAATTAAAAAGCAATATCCCCAAAATTAGCCCGGCTGCGACACCTGAAAGACTTAGCCATAAAGGAACGACCCTTCTTTTTTTCTTTTTCCGAAGTTCGGCTTCAATATTTTGCCATGCACCGGATGGGGGCGCTGATTCAAAATCTTTGAAACGCTCCTGAAACAGTCTGTCTATTTTCTTTTTTTCACTCATCGTGCCGATGGCAATTTATTTTCTCCGCCGTAGCGTTCTACTTTTTCTTTTAAAATCATTCTTGCTCGCGCCAGGTTTGATTTTGATGTGCCGGTTGTAATTCCCAGCATTTCTGCAATCTCTTTGTGCGCATAACCGTCGATCACATACAGGTTAAAAACCAATCGGTACCGGTCGGGAAGTTCCTGGATGATCTGCATCAGGAAATCGAGCGGAATTTGTTCATCATCGATTTCAATTTCGGGTTCATCCGGAATATTCTCATTATGTAGTTCCAAAAAACTGATTCCCCGATAGCGCTGGAGCACGTTGTTGATCATTATGCGCTTGATCCAGCCTTCAAAAGATCCCTTAAAAGTAAACTGCGAGATCTTGTCAAAAATGATCAGGAAGCCATCCTGCAGATTATCCTGCGCCTCGGCATAATTGCGCGAATACTTCAAGCATACCGCAAACAATTTTGACGAAAATAATCTGTACAATTGTTCTTGAGCTTTCGTATCATTTTTTGTGCAACCCTTAATGAGCTCTTCTAAACTCAAGGCATCTTTTTTAATTGTTATTCCGGAACTATCGCATCTGCTTCAATGAACGTATCAGTTCCGTCGGGTAACCTGTCATTCCAGAACCTGAAATGGTAAGTTCCTGGTTCTTTTGGACGAAAATTTAACGGTATTTCATAAACGGTTTCATCAAGCTGGCAATTATTCTGGTCAAGCTTTGCAAACTTCACGGCCACATTTCGCGTCATTTCATTGGCTTCGTAAAGAAAACCGTTGAACAAATAGCAGTCGGTTGGCCTTTTATACTTAATCATGATCTGGGATGTGCTGTCGACCTTATACGTCGATGCCATTGTGACGTCTTCTACGGTGGACAGATAAAATTGTGTTCCTTCATTGTCGCTCACACATGATGTCAGCGATACTCCAAACATTAGTAATAAACAAAACTTCTTCATTTTAATTTTGCAATTATTTAGGTGTAGACAAGATACAAAACGCTTGGAATGGTTGCGTGTGATGCAAAAAAAAACCCGGAAATTCCGGGCTGTGTTTTATTCTTTTTCCTTAATCATGGTTTTGATCTTCATTTCGAGTTCATCGGCGAGTTCCGGATTGTCTTTTATCATGACCTTTACCGCATCTCGGCCTTGCCCAAGCCGTGTATCGCCGTAGCTGAACCACGATCCCGATTTTTTGATGATCTCGAACTCAACAGCAAGATCGAGGATTTCCCCTGTTTTCGAAACACCTTCGCCGTACATGATGTCGAATTCGGCAGTTTTAAACGGAGGAGCAACCTTGTTTTTCACCACTTTGACTTTCGTGCGGTTTCCGATTACATTATCACCTTCCTTGATTTGGGATGAACGGCGGATGTCCAAACGAACCGATGCGTAGAATTTCAGTGCGTTACCACCGGTTGTAGTTTCCGGGTTTCCAAACATGACTCCAATTTTCTCCCTAAGCTGGTTGATAAAGAAAACGGTACAATTGGTCTTGCTGATCGTTCCGGTGAGTTTCCGAAGGGCTTGCGACATGAGCCTTGCGTGGAGTCCCATTTTCGAGTCGCCCATTTCGCCTTCGATTTCGCTCTTTGGCGTAAGCGCCGCAACCGAGTCGATCACTACAATATCAATCGCGCCGGAGCGGATAAGATTTTCAGCAATTTCAAGCGCCTGCTCGCCATTGTCAGGCTGCGAAATGATCAGGTCTTCAATGTTTACGTTGAGTTTTTGGGCGTAGTTCCGGTCAAAGGCATGTTCAGCATCAATGAATGCGGCAATTCCGCCTGCTTTTTGAGCTTCGGATATCGCGTGCAGCGTCAACGTTGTTTTACCAGACGATTCCGGACCGTATATTTCAATGATACGCCCTTTTGGATAGCCGTTCACACCAAGAGCGAGATCCAAACCAAGCGAACCTGACGAAATCGTTTCGACTTCCTCAACAGCCTTGTCACCCATTTTCATTACTGTTCCCTTGCCGTAAGTCTTGTCAAGTTTGTCAAGCGTAAGCTGTAACGCTTTCAGTTTCGCTTCTTTCTCTGAACTCATTTTTTCCTGTAGTTTGATAGCCATTATTTATGCGTAAAAATACGTTGTTTTTATAGTACACAAACATATCGTATTTTATTAAATCCTTTGCATGGTAATACCGCAATAATTGTTAAATTTAAACAGCGGAAACGGAATCGGAAAGATACAAAGGCGCAGCTTAAGATGCATTTCATTGGCTTCCGGTATGGGTATTTTTCCTATTTTTGCAAACATTTTCAGGTCATGCAGAAATTGGTTTCCTACCCGCTTTCATTGATTGCGTTAGTATTGTTCCTGTTGGTGCTGGTCGTGTTCCATCCGATCCAGTACATTTGCTTTAACCTGTTCGGTTACCAGGCGCACAAGAAAAGTGTAGATTATCTGAATCTGTGCCTGCTTCGGATCGGGCATATCGTAGGAACGACCTATCGCGTGTCAGGAAGGCACCTGATCCCGGAAGGAACGCCGGTTATATTTGTTGCAAATCACCAGAGCCTGTACGATATCGTCGGGATCATCTGGTTCATGAGAAGGTTCCATCCCAAATTTGTCAGCAAAGCTGAACTTGGAAATGGAATCCCCAGCGTTTCGTATAACCTGCGCCACGGCGGATCGGTTTTAATCGACAGGAAAGATCCGAAACAGGCGCTTCCTGCAATAAAGAAGCTGGCCGAATATATTGAACAACACCGGCGGTCAGCAGTCATTTTTCCGGAAGGAACGCGGAGCAAAAATGGCAAACCGAAGGAATTCGCGCAGAGCGGATTAAAAATTCTCTGCAAATTTGCACCATCGGCATGCGTGGTGCCAATAAGTATAAATAATTCCTGGAAAGTAGTGCGCTACGGCATTTTTCCGCTCGGATTGGGGAATCACGTAACCTTTACGGTTCATCCGCCCCTGTTTGTAAAGGAAATGTCTTTTGAAACGCTGATGCAGCAGACCGAAAAGGCAGTCGTAGACGGAATAAAATTTTAATAAATAGTAAATGTCTCAAAAAAACATACGTCTCGAAGTAATGCAGTTCATCGAAAAAGACATTGATGCTTTCGTTGACGAATATCTTATCCCAATTGATACGATCTGGCAGCCGTCGGATTTTTTACCCAATTCTGAAGCGGAATCTTTCTTCGATGAGGTGAAGGAACTCCGTGAAATTGCCAAAGGCCTGCCGTATGACTTTTGGGTCGTCCTCGTTGGTGATACAATTACCGAAGAGGCACTGCCAACATACGAATCTTGGCTGATGACAGTAGAAGGTGTCGACCAGATCCAGGAAAACGGATGGTCAAAATGGGTCAGGAACTGGACCAGCGAAGAAAACCGCCACGGCGACCTTCTAAATAAGTACCTGTACCTTTCGGGCCGGGTTAATATGCGCGAGGTTGAGGTTACCACCCAACATCTTTTGGCTGATGGATTTGATATCGGAACAGGAACCGATCCGTACAAAAACTTTGTCTATACCAGTTTCCAGGAATTGGCGACCTATATTTCGCACAACCGGGTGTCACAGCTTGCCAGGAATTATGGAGATAAAAAACTTTCAAAACTCTGCAAGATGATTGCAGGCGACGAAATGCGCCACCATCACGCGTACAGTGAATTCGTAAACAAAATCTTCCAGGTCGATCCAAGTGAAATGATGCTTGCCTTTCAGTACATGATGAAGCGCAAGATCGTAATGCCCGCCCAGTTCCTTCGTGAATCGGGTGAAAAGGTCGGCGCGGCTTTCGAGCAATTCTCAGATTCGGCGCAGCGAATTGGCGTTTACACCGCTTTGGATTACGTCGAAATCATGCAAAAACTCATTGCGCGCTGGAATATCGACAAAGTGACCAATCTGACCGGCGAGGCAGAAAAGGCACGCGACTTCCTGATGAACCTTCCGGCACGGATGCTTCGTATTTCCGAGCGGATCGTTATTCCGCAGGAGTCGCATCACTTCAAATGGGTTGAGCCTGCGCGTTAAGAAAATGACTATCGAAAATCCGTTAATCAGCGAAACTGCCGAGTTCGTGAAGTCGGCTCTTGTAGGCGCGGAAGGCGGACACGACTGGTTTCACATTGAGCGTGTCTGGAAAAACGCATTGCTCATTGCCAAAAATGAAGAATGTGATTTTCGTGTTGTTGAGCTGGCGGCGCTATTGCACGATATTGCCGACAGTAAATTCCACAATGGCGACGAAGCGATCGGGCCGGAAACAGCAAGAAAATTCCTTCAGTCGCGGGTTGATCCGCAAACCGCTTCGCATGTGGTAAAGATCATCGAAAATATATCTTTCAAGGGCGGAAATTTCGCCAACTCGTTCCATTCAATTGAACTCGACATTGTGCGCGATGCGGATCGTCTCGATGCAATCGGTGCCATCGGAATTGCACGCGCCTTCAATTACGGCGGATTCAAAGGCCGATGCCTTTACGATCCTGCAATTGCACCAAACCTGACAATGTCGAAGGAAGAATATAAGAAATCAGAGGCGCCGACAATCAATCATTTTTATGAGAAATTGCTACTGCTAAAGGATAAGATGGCGACAAAAACCGGTCGCGCGATTGCCGAAAAAAGGCACCTTTTTATGGATGCCTTTCTGAAGGAGTTTTATGCCGAATGGGATGGTGACGCCTGATTCTTTCCGGTGAATACGGCTTTTCTCTTTTCCATGAACGCCGAAGTTCCTTCCTTGAAATCGTTGGTGCCGAAGCAATATCCAAACGCTTTGATCTCTGTTTTATAGCCGTCAACGCCATCTTCAAAATTTGCATTGACCGCCTGGATTGCCATTCCGATCGCAATTGGTGAATTGCGCATGATCTTTTTGGCAATGCCGTAGCAAAAGTCGAGCAATGCCGACTGATCGACCACATGGTTTACCAATCCGAAAGAGTTTGCCTCTGCAGCCGAAATCATTCCGGCGGTCAGGATCATTTCAAGTGCGCGGCCTTTTCCAACCAATTGTGGAAGCCGTTGCGTCCCGCCATAACCCGGAATTACACCCAATGAAACTTCAGGCAAGCCCATTTTTGCATTTTCCGAAGCCACGCGAATGTGGCACGCCATCGCAAGCTCAAGTCCACCGCCAAGCGCGAAACCGTTAATCGCCGCAATGATCGGCGTAGTCATATTTTCGATAAAGTTGAACAGCAGACGTTGTCCATCGGCGGCAAGTTGAGCGCCTTCTTCAACAGAAAAGTCGGCAAATTCAGCGATGTCAGCGCCGGCAACAAACGCTTTTTCGCCACTGCCGGTAATTACGATTGCCCGAACCGAATGATCGTCTTCAAGAGATTCCAATCCGTCGCGAAGTTCGCGGATCGTGAATTTGTTCAGGGCATTTAATTTTTCGGGACGATTGATCGTAACTGTTGCAATTCCCTCAATTGTGGTGATCAGTATATTTTCGTAGCTCATCTTATTGGTTTATTATCGGAAGGCAGACCGTAAAAGTGGTGCCTTTTCCGTATTGTGTTTCAAAAGTAATTGTTCCTTTATAATTTTCGATAATATTTTTTATAATTCCCAACCCAAGACCCATTCCGCTCGATTTCGTAGTAAATTTCGGCTCAAAGATGTGATTCACGTATTGCGGCTCGATTCCAGACCCATTATCCGAAACTACGATCAACACATTGTTTTCCCTTTTTCGGATCGAAACCACAACCGATTTCTCAGGCTGCTCTGCCGGAATCGCCTGAATCGCGTTTTTAACCAGATTTGTAATGATGCGAATCAGTTGCGTGCGGTCCATCTTGGAAATGATTTCCGTTTCCTCGCTTTCAAAATGTATAAAATCCTCATTGAAAATATCGAGCGCCAGGTCAACCACATTCACCACATTCAGGTTTTCATTTTGTTGCGCGGGCATTGACGCGAAGTTTGAAAATGCCGACGCCACCGCGCTCATCGTGTCAATTTGCTGAATCAACGTGTTTGAATAATCGCTGAGCTTTTGTTTCAGGTTCGGATCGTTCGGGTCGAATTTTCGCTGGAAATTCTGCACGGTTAGCCGCATCGGCGTCAGCGGGTTTTTTATTTCGTGCGCTACTTGTTTTGCCATTTCGCGCCAGGCTTCCTCACGCTCGCTCTGCGCAAGTTTGATCGCACTTTCTTCCAGTTCATCAACCATTTGGTTGTAGGCTTTGATCAACAGATTGATCTCTTTGCTGTTCGCCTTCAGGACGATCTTTTCGTTTTTCTGGTTCAAGCTGGTTTCGGTAATCTTATCGGAAATTGTCTTCAGCGATTGGGTTATATAGGTCGAAAGCAGATAAGCCAGCCCAAACGCAATGATCAGCATAAACGAATACACTTGTCCAAGCCGAATCAGGAAATTTCGCAATTCATTTTCGTAAAACCCGTCGTCTTCAACATACGGAAGGTTCAGGATTCCCAGGGGCTTGAACTTATCGTCCTTGATTTGGCTGTACGAAGACCGGTTTTTTCGTCCGTCGATTGTGCGAATGTCAACGTAGCGCTTTTCGATCGACGATTGCACCAGTTTTAAAATGTAGGGCGGGATTGGCGGCGCGATGCTGTCGACGGAAAACGACGCTTTTGAAGATTTCAGCAATTTGCCGTCGAGTCCGTAAATATTGATTTCCAGATTATGGATGTCGGCCAGCTCATAGATTCGGTCTTTAAAGATCAGCGGCAGGTTTTCAGTCGTCAGCGGATAGGTTGTGGTCGAAAGGATATAGTTAATGTGTTCCTTTATCGCGTTTTCCTTATTTTCAAGGCGTTGCTGATGGTATTCCTTTGCCTCGCTTTTGAATTGTATAATCGAAATCGACGCCAGCAACACCGATGCGATCAGGATCAGGACGATCATCGAAAGGAAAATCCTGATTCGCAGTGAAAGCCTCGATACCCTGTAGGTTTGCATCAGCTATTGTTTTTTGCCCGCACGTTTTTATAAAACCTAAAGCCAAGCATGAGCAGAACCGAAAAGCTAATGATGCCTGCCAGTCCGTACATCCAATCGATCGCACTTTTCAGGATTACCAAAAAGACGACTGCAAACAGGATTATTGTCGCGCCTTCGTTCCAGAGCCGCATATAATTCGACGAATATTTAACTTCGCCGCGTTGGAGCTGAAGGAATATCCGGTGACATTGCCAGTGATAAAGGTAAAGCAGGAACACGAAGCAAAGTTTGACGTGCATCCACGCCATTGAAAGCCAAGCGTTGCCAGTTGCGGTGCCAAAAATCATCAGGAATGCAAAAATACTTGCCAAAACTGCCGATGGCCAGGTGATAATATACCAAAGCCGGTAGGACATCAGGTTGAATTGCTTCTGGAGGATTTCCTTTTCAGGCGACGGTTTGGCGGCCGCTTCGATTTGGTACACAAAAAGCCGAACGATATAAAAAAGCCCTGCGAACCACGTTATCACAAAGATCAGGTGCAGGGATTTCAGGTAATTGTAATATTGATCCATCGCGGTCGGTTAAGGGAAACCCTTTACCAAAAATAGGAATTATTTGTCAGACCGCGCCGACGGTATTTCCCGCCTCGGCCCATTCCTTGATCCAGCCGGCAAGCGTCTCCACCCAATCGTCATTGTCGTTCAGGCACGGAATCGCCAGAAATTCTTCACCGCCATGAGCCTTGAACTGGTGATTGGCCTCCATTGCGATTTCCTCAAGCGTTTCGAGACAGTCGGCAACAAAAGCCGGAGTTACCACGGCAAGTTTCCTGATTCCTTTGTCAGGCATTTTATTGATCTCGATATCAGTGTATGGTTCAAGCCACTTGTCGCCGGCAAGGCGCGACTGGAACGATTGGCTGTATTTTCCTTCGGGAATTCCAAGGAGTTCAACAACCTGCCGTGTGGTTTCAAAGCATTGGTGTCGGTAGCAAAATTCGTGTGCGGGCGATGGTGTGCTGCAGCAGGTGCCGTCAATTCTGCAGTGTGATTTGGTGATGTCCGTTTTTCGGATGTGCCGCTCCGGAATGCCGTGGTATGAAAAAAGCAGGTGGTCGTAATCGAACCCTTTCAGATGGTGCGCAATAGAATCCGAGAGGTTTCGGATGTATTCGGGGCGGTTGTAAAACGCCGGAACGTTCGTGAATTTCATTTGTGGAAAGTGCTTTTTGCGAAGTTCTTCCGCGAGCACTTCGATTGTCACCGTCGACGCCATCGCATGATGCGGATACAACGGAAACAGCATTACATCGGTCACGCCTTTGTCGGCAAGTTCCTTTAACCCGCTGTAAACCGACGGTTTTCCATACCGCATCGAGAGCGAAACCGGAAGCGAGATCTTTGCCTGAACCTTCTTGTGCATCCGTTTCGACAACACGATCAGCGGCGAACCTTCGTCCCACCAGATTTTTTTATACGCCGCTCCCGAACGCTCAGGCCTTTTGCGCAAAATGATACCGCGAACCAATAATGCGCGCAGCAGAAACGGGACATCGATAACATATTTGTCCATCAGGAACTCGTCGAGATACGGTTTTACGTCTTTTGGATCCGGACTTTCGGGCGATCCCAGGTTTACAAGCAATACTCCTTTCATAGAAACTGTTTTGGCTAGCTGTTGGCGCTGACCGACATTAAATATTTTTTTGGCGTGGTGGCAAATTTCTTCCGGAAGGCCGCAATAAAATGGCTACCGGTGCTGTAGCCGATTTTGAGTCCGACTTCATTCACATTGTACGAACCGGTATCCAGCAGTTTCCGCGAATATTCCATTTTGTAATCGAATAGGAATCCGTAAACCGTGTCGCCATAAATCTGCTTGAAGCCCATTTTTAGTTTTTTGAGCGTCAGCCCAACCTGATCGGCAAGTTCCTGCAATCCCGGCGGTTCGGCCATATTTGCGATTATGATTTCCTTGGCTTTGCGGATTTTCAGTACGTTTTCTTCATCAACAAGAAACGGGCATTGCTCGGCATCCGGATCTTCAGTGCGGTTGAAATAAAGGCTCAACAATTCGTAGCCTTTACCTTTATAATAGAGGTTTTTTATCGACGGATGAAGGTTGTAGTGAAAGAGCTGGCTCAGGACGATCGCCATCGACGGACTGATATTGTTTTCGGCGTAATATTTCCTGTCCTTGTTCTCACGGCTCAGGAACGGAATGTAATCGGCTTCGGTAGAAAACAGCGCATGGAATTTCTTGATCGAAATCAGAACAGAAATCACCCACGAATTCGGCTCCGAAACTAATTCGAACGGAAGGCCTTTTTCGGGGTTGTAAAGTAAAAGTGATTTCTCTTCCTGAAGGTCCAGTGAGTAATTTCCCTGATTGAACAAAAACTTCGCTTTTCCTTTTATTCCAAAGTGAAACTGGATTAAACCAATCGATACTTCATGGCTGAACCGATGCACGTCGGCGCCTTCATTCTGAAAGCGGATGAGTGTAAAATCGTCTTCTATCTTTATTTCCTCGGAGGAACTCATAGCGGTATTTTTTTGGATCAATTGTTCCCGGAAAGCCGACTTCTTATTTAGAACTATTCTACATAGTGTCGCTGGAAAGCCGCGCCGTGACTGCAAATTTAGTGGTATTTACGATATAAGGGCAAATTCTGCCGAAAATAACAGTGAGCGATACAATTAGTACTTCCAGCGTTGTTTTTATCGAAAGCTCTACAATAATTTTGTCGAACATTATTAGAATGAACAAAAATGGAGCATAACAATCAGTCGAAGCATCAGACTTTTTATGCGATTGGACTGAGTTATAAAAAAGCCGATGCCGAGATTCGTGGCCGGTTCAGCCTTAGCCCAGAATCAAAAACGGCTTTGTTGCACCAGGCAAAACGTGAAGGCATTGAAGCTTTAATTGTCACTTCAACCTGCAATCGTACTGAAATTTACGGTTTTGCCGAGCATCCTTTCCTACTCATCAAATTGCTTTGTGACAACAGCCTGGGAACTGTCGAAGATTTCCAGAAAGTTGCTCATGTTTATAAAAATCACGAAGCCATTTCGCACCTGTTTCGTGTGGGAACCGGGCTTGACAGCCAGATTCTTGGCGATTTCGAGATTATCAGCCAGTTAAAAAGCAGCTTCATCGAATCGCGTTCAATGGGATTGGCGAATGCTTTTATGGAAAGGCTTGTCAACTGCGTCATCCAGGCGAGCAAAAAGATCAAGACCGACACCGGCATCAGTTCCGGCGCCACCTCGGTTTCGTTTGCATCGGTACAATAC
>JAEWJM010000017.1 GCA_023386585.1 Bacteroidota bacterium
GAATGGTAAACAATATCAGGTCATGGGGCAATTCGACAAAAAAGACCGCGATGCACCGATGGACCTGACCTCGATGTACGTGAAAAGCAAAGACGGCCGCCTGATTCAGATGGACAACCTGGTGACAACGGAAGAACAAAGCAGCCCGCCGCAGCTTTTCCACAACAACCGGTACATGTCGGCAACCGTTTCGGCAGGGCTTGCTCCGGGAAACAGCATCAGCGACGGAATTGCAGCAATGGAAAGAATCAAAAGCAAGGTGCTTGACGACACTTTCACAACCGATCTTGGCGGAGAATCGCGTGACTTTGCTGAAAGTAATTCCAATACAGCGTTTGCCTTCGGGTTGGCATTGCTCCTTATCTTCCTGATCCTTGCGGCACAGTTCGAGAGTTTTATCGATCCATTCATAATCATTCTCACCGTTCCGATGGCGGTTGCCGGTGCAATGCTCTCGCTATGGCTGTTTGGCCAGACCTGGAACATCTTCAGCCAGATCGGAACGATTATGCTTATCGGACTTGTAACGAAGAATGGTATTTTGATAGTAGAATTCGCTAACCAGCTGCGCGAACAGGGAAAATCGAAATACGACGCAATAGTTGAAGCCGCCGAATCGAGGTTGCGACCAATCCTGATGACGAGCCTAGCGATCGCGCTTGGTGCACTTCCGATTGCACTATCGCTTGGCGCCGCATCTACCAGCCGAATCGGAATGGGAGTTGTAATCGTTGGCGGAACCATGTTCTCGCTGATCCTTACACTTTTCGTGATACCGGCGATCTACATGATGTGGTCACGCGAGCGGAAGCATCGTCCGGAATTCGATCACCTTTCTGAATTTGAAAAAGAAATTGCACATGAATCGTAAAATTGCATATATCCTTCTTTTCGCCTTTTTTGCATTCCCGATGGCAGCGCAGGAACTGCTCACCGTTGAGGATGCAGTGAAAATTGCATTGGAGAATAATTATGACATCCGCATTGCGTCAAACGACCTGCGGATTGACAAAGAAAACGTATCACTTGGCAACGCCGGGTTTTTGCCAACCGTAGATGCGACCATAACCGACAATAACAGCATCCAGAATTCTTCACAGACACGTTCGGACGGAACTACAACAAGCCTTGACAATGCACGCAACAGCAATCTCGGCTATGGTGTAAATCTCGGTTGGACCGTTTTCGACGGATTCCGCATGTTTGCCCGATACGACCAGCTAAAAGAACTTCAAAAACTTGGCGAGACGCAATTGCGGTTGAAAGTGCTTGATCGGGTGCGTGAAGTGATGTCAACTTATTACCAGCTTGTTCAGCAACAGCAACAACTGTCGGCAATCGACTCGGCTATGGTGATTTCGCAACAACGCGTAACCACGGCACAAAATCGGTTTTCAATTGGAAAGGCTGCTAAACTCGAAGTCCTCAATTCGCAAGTCGACCTGAATACCGACCAGACCAATCTTTTGCGGCAACAGGAACTTTACAAGAACACAAAAACGCAACTCAACGAACTCCTTGCGCGCAAAATCGACATTGATTTCCGGGTTTCCGATTCGGTGGTCGTAGATAATAATCTTCAGCTCGCCGACCTTATGTCGCTTGCAGAAAAGCAAAATCCACAGCTTCAGGCGCAGATCATCAACCGCCGCGTAGCCGAACTTCAACTGAAACAGGTACGCGCCGGACGCTTTCCTACCGTTAGCCTGAATACAGGATACAATTTTTCCGATTCGAATTCCAGCCTGGGTTTTACGTCGCAGTCGTCGGCACACGGACTCAACTATGGCTTCAGCGCATCGATGAATATTTTTGACGGTTTTAACCAGCGCAGGAATGAAAAAGTCGCGTCAATTTCGATTGAAAACTCCAAGATCGCCATCGAGCAGCAAACTCAGGCGCTGCAATCGCAAATGACAACGGCATTTCAGACTTATCAAACCAACTTGAACCTGATCGGACTCGAAGAAAAGAACCGTGCAATCGCAAAACAAAACCTGGACATTACGTTGGAAAAATACCGCATTGGCACAATCACGACATTGGAACTTCGCACTGCGCAACTCAACTATATCAATGCCGTTGTCCGCTACAGCGAGGCGCTTTCACAGGTGAAACTCTCAGAGATCGCCCTGCGGGAACTGGCAGGAAACCTGGTATTATAAATAGAAAAAGGGACTAAAAGTCCCCATTCAACATTCCTTTTTTCTCATTGATCGTTTTCCTTTCGCGGATCGAAGCCGGATGTTCGGGAAACGATTTTCCTGATTCCTTGTCGCTTGGCTTCATCTTGTCGGCCATGTTTGCAGCGATCGTACTGTCGGGCATCAAAACATTCATTGCATTTTGCATTTTGTTTTTGAAACCCGGAACAACCACGTGCTCGCCACTCATTAATCCGTCGTATCCCGCTTTCGCAACTTCTTCCGGTGAATAAATGGTTCCTTCCTTATACGTAGCCGTTCTTTCCGCCCGCGCCTTGTGGAAGAAATCGGTATCCGTTGCTTCCGGACGCAGCGCAGTAATTGTCACGTCGGTATCGGCCATTTCTTCCTGCAGCGCTTCCGTGAAAGAAAGTACAAAAGCCTTTGTAGCCGCATATACCGAAAAATAAGGCGATGGCGCTTTCGAAACTGCCGATGCCAGCTGCAGGATTTTTCCGCTGTTGCGGTTTTCCATTTCCTTCAGATAATATTTGGTCAGGCTCATCAAGGCAATGATATTGAGTTGTACCAAATCGCGTTCGCGTTGCAATGCAGTTTCAGTAAACCTTCCCCATTCGCCCTGGCCGGCATCATTTACGAGGACGTCAACAACAATATTCTGGTCGCGCGTCCAGCTATAGATCTTTTCCGGTGCTGCAGGATCAAAAAGATCGGCGACGAAAGTGTGCACATGGATTTCAGAAGATAACTTCTGCATTTCCTCAGCCGTTTCCCGCAAATTCTCTTCATTTCTGGCGACAAGCACCAGATCGTAATTGTCCTTTGCGAAAAGCTTCGCCAGTTCATAACCTATTCCGCTTGTTGCGCCTGTAATCAGCGCATGCTTCTTTCCGTTTTCCATGATTGTGGTGTTTAAAATTTCAACTAAGTTGGTTCAATTCTGCGGTTCGGGCTTTACAGAATACGGCCGAACATTTACAAAATGTGCGGATAAAATTGCTGAAAAAATATGGCTGCGGTGCACAATAAAATTATCGGCAAATGATGTAATTAGTATCTTTGCAGCCGTAACTGAAAAACGCTATGAAAATATCTTACAATTGGCTTAAGCAATTCATCAAGCTTGACTGGAAATCATCTGAAACCGCTGCACTTCTTACCGATCTCGGACTTGAAGTCGAAGTTGTCGAAAAATACCAGAAAGTTAAAGGTGGACTCGAAGGCATAGTTGTAGGGCACGTAGTTTCGGCAGTGCAGCATCCCAACGCCGACCGTCTGAAAATCACAATGGTCGATATTGGAACCAGCGCACCGATACAAATCGTTTGCGGAGCATCAAACGTTGCTGCAGGCCAGAAAGTCCCGGTTGCCACGATCGGTACAACGCTTTACGACAAAGATGGCAATCCGTTCCAGATCAAAAGGGGAAAGATCCGTGATGCGGAAAGCAACGGCATGATCTGCGCCGAAGATGAAATCGGGCTTGGAGACAGCCACGAAGGAATCATGGTGCTCGATAATTCGCTGACGCCCGGAACTCCGTGTGCCGAAGTTTTCTCCGTCGAAAGTGACGAAATATTTGAAATCGGCCTCACGCCAAACCGCGCCGACGCAATGAGCCACATGGGAGTTGCGCGTGACCTTCGCGCCGGACTCCTGCAAAAAAATGTCCACGTTGAGCTGATCACGCCATCGGTAAGCAAATTTAAAGTCGACAAACGCGTGTTGAAAATCGACGTGGATGTAAAAGACAACAAACTGGCGCCGAGATATTGCGGCGTGACCATTTCGGGAATTGATGTTAAGCCTTCCCCAGAATGGCTTCAGAATCGGCTGAGATCGATCGGCCTGACCCCAAAAAACAATATTGTTGACGTAACGAACTACGTTCTTCATGAGCTCGGGCAGCCGCTGCACGCATTTGATGCTGCAAAAATCACCGGCAAGCTCGTAGTGAAAACTGCCGATGAAGGAACCAAATTCACCACCTTGGACGACGTTGAACGCACGCTTCATCCGGAAGACCTGATGATCTGCGACGAAAAAGGTCCGCTTTGCATGGCGGGTGTTTTCGGCGGCAAAAATTCAGCGGTAAGCGAAATCACCAACGCAATTTTCCTTGAAAGCGCTTACTTTAATCCGGTTACCATCCGAAAAACGGCAAAGCGCCACGGATTGAGCACTGACGCGTCTTTCCGGTTTGAGCGGGGCATCGACCCGACAATTACTGAATATGCGTTGAAACGCGCGGCACTGCTGATTCAGGAAGTTGCGGGCGGCGAAATTACATCGGACATCGTCGACATCTATCAGAAAAAGATTGAGGATTGTACGATCTTTTTGAACTTCAATAAAGCTGCAAAACTGATTGGCCAGGAACTTCCGAAGGAAACCATCAAAAAGATCCTCGCCTCGCTCGATATCAAAGTCAACAGTATGTCGGATGCCGGCCTCGGACTCGTTGTTCCGGCTTACCGCGTCGATGTCAACCGCGAAGTCGACGTAATCGAAGAAATCCTTCGCGTTTACGGATATAACAACATCAACTTCACCAAGAAGTTCAATGCGACGGTCAGCCATACGGCGCGCACCGAAGATTACAAGGTCCAGAACATCATCGCTTCGCAGCTGACCTCAATGGGATTCAACGAAATGATGGCAAATTCACTTACAACACCCGAATATATCAAGCTTTCGGAAATGCTGAAGGACGAGCATAACGTTACGATGCTGAATCCGCTGAGCAACGACCTTTCGGTTCTGCGCCAATCGCTTTTGTTCTCGGGATTGGAAGCAGTTTCGTACAACATTAACCGCCGTAGCCTCGATCTTAAGTTTTTTGAGTTCGGGAAAACCTACAGGCGTGTTTCGGATGAATTCAGCGAGAAAAAACACCTGACCCTGTTCGTTTCGGGAAACCGGCTGAAAGAAAGCTGGGCGAAGCCACAAAAAAACACCGATTTTTTCCTCTTCAAAGGATATGTAAACGCAGTGCTTTCGCGACTGGGAATCGAGAAAACCCAGAACCAACCGGTATCGACCGATATTTTTGCTGAAGGAATTGCGATCACCAGCGGAAACGAAACGCTTGTTGAACTGGGAACTGTGAAAAAATCGATCCTGAAACATTTCGACATCAAGCAGGAGGTCCTTTTTGCCGATTTCAACTGGCAATTGATCCTGAAATTGCTCGCCAACCGGATCCGTTTCAACGAATTGCCGAAGTATCCGGAAGTACGCCGCGATCTCGCACTTCTTGTCGATGAAAATGTTTCGTTCGATGAAATTTACAATGTCGCAAGACAAACCGAACGTTCGCTGCTGAAAGACATCAATTTGTTTGACGTTTATTCGGGAAGTAATCTTCCGGAAGGCAAAAAGTCGTACGCGGTGAGCTTCATCATCCAGGATAATTCGAAAACGCTGACCGATCAGCAAATCGACAAAGTCATGTCGAAGCTGACGCAAAATCTCGAAAGTGAACTCGGCGCAAGTCTTAGACAATAATAGAAATTGTCCTCACCGGGCATTTTTTATTTAATGCAAGCGAAAAAATCCATACCTTAATAATTCAAATTTGCCACTTATCGTGCGATTCCCTCAAGTTGTTTTCAGGCTGAAGCGCTTTGTTGCATTGGCGTCGGTATTACTGATCGTCTGCAGCAGTTGCCATCAGGTTGCAGCAGAAAAAACGACGTCGGCGCCTCCGAAAGATTTGGCAGAACAAATGCGGAATTTCATTGTTACAATTTCGCAAAACGCAAAAAGGATCGATCCGCAATTTTTAATAATCCCACAAAACGGCAGCGCGCTTGCTTTTGAAAAAGGAAAATCCAGTGGTGATTTCGATAAGCGATATCTGAAGGCAATCGACGGTTTCGGGATTGAAAGCCTTTTTTATAACCTCGAAGCGGATCCCGATTCGGTCAGGATTGACAATTTGCGCCGACTTGAAAAAGTTAAGCCGGTTTTCGTGTCGGAACTTGTCGGCGAAGACAAATTTGCAACCGATGCGGCGCGTAAAAACCAGGATTTGGGCTTTGTGCCTTTCATACGTCTTCGCGAAAATGTCAATTATGAAGCGATTCCAAAAAGGACTCGCAATGAAAACAGCGACGACATTACCAATCTGGCGCAGGCGAAAAACTATCTTTACTTGATAAATTCGGGCAATTACGACAGCGCAGCGGATTTCATTTCAGCAATCGGAAAGACAAATTTTGACCTTGTCATCATCGACCTTTTTTTCAATAACAATGTGGCCTTCACAAAAAGTGAAATCGAAAAACTGAAAATCAAAGCCAATGGCGGCAGGCGTTTGGTAGTTTGTTACCTCAATATCGGATCTGCCGAGAGCTGGCGTTATTACTGGAAAAAAGGTTGGAAACTGCATTCGCCCGAATTCCTCGAAAAGCAATACCAGGGCTACGAAAACGAATATTGGGTGCAATACTGGAACCGGCAATGGCAGCAAATCATCTTCGGCAACAAAAATTCGTATCTGGATAAAGTCATCGCCGCCGGATTCGATGGCGCTTATCTTGACAATGTCGAAGCCTACGATTACCTGACAAGGCTATGAAAAAGCTCCTGCTAATAATACTATTTTCAGCAAGTAATTTCGTCCTCGCGCAAAGCGAAAATCGGATTCAGGCGCACGTCACCATTCGAAACAACCAGGAACAAACGCGGATGAATTATTACGATTTCGATAAATTGATCACTTTTGATAGTTTGCCTTCGGGCCGCCACCAACTTTATATCGGCGTCAACGACAGTTGCCGGGTTGCGCTCAGAAATGATCAAAAATCGAAAATTACGAACAACGATCGCAGCCGGATCAACAAGCTGCTTTCGCGCTCCGAGTTTCAGTTTTTCCTGAACGACAGCCTGATAACCGACTGCAGGCAATTCTCCGATCGGAAGTTTTCGATTTTCGTTACGACCTCGAAATAAGCATTTCGCGGGCTTTCTCAAGATCTTCCAAAGTATCGATCCCGATTCCCGAATGTGAAGTTTCGACCATTTTTATCCGCTTGCCAAATTCAAGATACCGAAGCTGCTCGAGCTTTTCGGTCGCCTCGAGCGATTTCATCGGAAGCGCCGCAAAATCCAATAGCGCCTGTTTCCGGAACGCATAAACGCCAATGTGGCGGAAATACCGTGCGCCGGCCGATTCATCCCGTGGAAACGGAATCACCGACCGCGAGAAATAAAGTGCAAATCCCGATTGGTCGGTCACAACCTTAACGTTGTTCGGATTTACAATCGACTCCTTGTCCTTTATTTCGATCATCAGCGATGCAAGATCGACAATTCCGGAAGCGTCCTCGCGAAAAACCTGCAGCAAAGCCTCAAGCGGTTCGCGCTCGATAAAAGGTTCGTCGCCCTGAACGTTCAGCACAATATCGGCATCGATCGACGACACAGCTTCGGCAATCCGGTCGCTTCCCGATTCGTGCGCTTCAATGCTCATTATTGCCTTTCCGCCGCGTGAAGTAATCTCCTCGAAAATCAGGTGCGAATCGGTAACCACGAAAACGTCGTCAAAAAGATCAGTTGCCAACGCGGCTTCGTAGGTGCACCGGATCACGGTTTTTCCGCCCAAATCCTGCATCAGTTTGGCGGGAAATCGCGTCGAGGCATACCGCGCCGGAATCACGGCTATTACTTTCATAATTTATGTTTTTGGCGTTGCCTTCGGCCGGGCTTTCCGCAGTGCACGGCACTTGCTGCAATCCCTAACGCGGCGGTTGCCGTTGCTACTATTTTAATGTCAAAACCAGAAGTCCGCCAATGATCATGCTTCCGCCAATCGCCGTCTTCCATGTGAAGGCTTCGTTCAGGATCAGCAATGAGAGAACAATTGTTATGATAATGCTTCCTTTATCAATAAGCGCAACCTGGGAAACATTCCCAATTTTAATCGCTTTATAGTAAAATATCCATGAAAGTGAAGTTGTAACTCCCGAAATGGTTAGAAACGCGATGTCGGCGCCTGACAAATTGCGAAAATCCTTTAGCGGCTGGAAAGCCAGTGCGTTCGCCCAAACCAGTACGAAAACGGTAATGGTCCGCACGGCCAATCCCGTATCGGAACTGACATTCTTCAATCCGAGTTTTGCAATGACTGATGTGAGTCCGGCAAAGAACATCGAAATCAGCGCGAAAACAACCCAGTTTTTCATCTTCTATTCTTCAAAACTTTCATCTTTAAAGCCAATCAGGTACAACCTGTCTTTTGCGCGTGTGACGGCGGTATAAAGCCACCGCAGGTAATCGCGGTCCACGCCATCGGGCAGGTACGGCTGTTCGACAAAAACAGTATTCCATTGCCCGCCCTGCGATTTGTGGCAAGTGATCGCATACGCAAATTTCACCTGCAGCGCGTTAAAATGCGGACTCTCCTTCACTTTCTGGAATTTGCGGTATTGCGACCGCTCGTTTTCAAAATCCTTCATCACTTCCTGATACAGGCGGTTCGATTCGTCGTATGTCAGTGACGGCGATTCGCTTGTGATCGTATCCAAAAGCAAAACCGTTTCAAACGGTATCTGATTCGGATAATCGACCATTCGAACCTTGACTTTGGCAAACCTGAATCCGTACAGTTCCTGTATTCCGAACAATTCCAGCACTTCGATGATGTCGCCGTTGGCTATAAATCCGGCCTCATCGGTCTCCTTCAGCCAAAAGTAGTTATTTTTAACAACCATCAGAAAATCGCCGGTCGACAATTCGCTGTCCTTGTCGAGAATCCTCGAACGGATCTGCTGGTTGTATTGGTTCGCACGCTTGTTCGAGCGCACGATAAAGGCAGTGTCTTCAATGCTGTAATTTCCGTACGCGCTGTGGATCGCGTCCTGGATGTCGTAACCGTCAACGAGCCTGACAATGTCGCGAAAACCGGAAAGCCTGAACCTGAATTCGGGAATGAAATCCTCTTCTAGAAGCTCACGCATAGCTGTTGCATTGACCAGAATTCCGGAATTTTCCTCCTGTCGCATGACTTCATTCAGCTCAATCGAACGCACGTTGCGGTCATAATTGCTTTCCAGCATTTCGGTGTTCAGCGCCGGACTCACATCAAGATTTACCGGAGGAAGCTGGGCAGTGTCGCCCAACAAAATCATCTTGCAGCCTTTTCCGTTGTAAACATATGAGATCAGGTCGTCGAGCACAGAACTATTTGCATACAGTTTTGAATCGGATGCCGAATCGGAAATCATTGAAGCTTCGTCGACAATGAAAATCGTGTTGGTGTGCTTGTTCTGCTGAAGGGTAAAACTCACACCTCCGCTGCCTTTCTTCGGAAAATATATCTTTTTGTGGATCGTACATGCCGGCCGGTTGGAGTAGTTTGCGATGACTTTTGCGGCGCGGCCGGTGGGCGCCATCAATACATACTTAAACTGTACCTCGTGCAGGTGGTTGACAATCGTCGAGATCACGGTGGTTTTGCCAGTTCCCGCATAACCCTTCAACACGAAAATATCTTTCGAATCCGACGTGATAAAATCGGAAATATCTTTAAAGAACAAATCCTGCCGATAGGTCGGCTGAAATGGGAAATGCGATTTTAAAACATTATAAAAGCTATTGGGGGTCATTTTCGGGTTGTGTCGAAGGATGCCAAAGATACCATTTTTAAGCGGCAACCGTTGAAGAATTCGGCTGTGCGAACCATTGCAAAATAAAAAATTGTAAGTTTGCCTTCATCACGCCAGCTATGTCCAATAACGCGATCATTACCGAAAAAAAATACCGGAAACTTACAATTAAGGTCTCGCCTGAAGGATTGTCCTTTTGCTGCCACGATACTTTAAGCGGGGCGGTGTTGTCGCTTCGCGAAGTAGATTTTTCAAAGTATCCCCGAGCAACCCGCACTGAAGATCATTATTGGAAAGCTTTCGTCGACAACATCGAGCTCACGCGAACCTACGACAGTGTTTCTGTCATTCACGACAACAACCTGAATACATTTGTCCCACAGCCGCTTTTCGACGTGGATTACATGGGAAGCTATCTGCAGTACAATACGAAGGTTTTCGAGACTGATTTTTTCGATTACGACGAACTGCTCAACTATGATATGAATAACGTTTACATCCCTTATGTGAACATCAACAACTTTCTACTGGATCAGTTTGGCACATTTGAATATCACAATGCCAATACGATCCTGGTGTCGCGATTGCTCGATACCGCGCGGAACCAAACCGATCCGCACGTTTATGCGCATTTTTCAAAAGGCCGCTTTGAGATTGTCGTGCTGCAGCACCAGAAACTTGTACTATTTAATTCGTTTGATTTTACTACCAAGGAAGACTTTCTCTATTACCTGCTATTTACTGCAGAACAGCTGAGCCTAAATCCAGAAGTTTTTCACCTGAGCCTGCTTGGCGAAGTGGAAAAAGACAGCGATCTTTTCAGGATGGCATACAAGTATGTGCGGAATGTGTCGTTATATGACGTGTCGGCGCTCGCGGAAAAAAACGGACTTTCGGCCGCCGAAAACCTGAAACATTTCATACTGCTGCAATCATGAGGATCATTTCCGGAAAGTTTAAAGGCAGGCGGATCAACCCGCCGAAAAACCTTCCCGTGCGGCCAACAACCGACATGAGCAAGGAATCACTTTTTAATGTCCTTAACAATCGTTACGACTTTGATGAGATCACCGTACTGGACCTTTTCGCTGGAACAGGAAACGTTAGTTATGAATTCGGCTCGCGCGGAACCGAATCAATTACCTGCGTCGATGAAGATCCGGGCTGCATCAGGTTCATTAAGCAAACCGCCTCGGAATTCGACTTTAATATATCGGCAATCCGAAGCAATGTTTTTTCGTTTCTTGATAAAGCCAGTGAAAGCTTCGATGTAATTTTCGCAGATCCGCCCTATCACATGGAAGCTGAAAAGCTCGCGCGGATCGTTTCTTCTGTATTTGACAGGTCGCTTATCAAAGAAGGCGGCATGCTGATCATTGAGCATTCGCGCCACGCGAAGTTAAGCGGGCTTCCGCAGTATGCGTTCCAAAAAAATTATGGTGGATCGGTATTCAGTTTCTTTTCGAATTCGGCCGGTCAGGAAGACAGCGAAACGTTGGACGACGAAGCGGAACCTGAATCATAAAAAAAAGCAGGCCTGTAAGCCGGGTTCTGTATCCCAATTTTGATATGGGATCCTTATCATTTATCTAGTCCCGCTGTTGCCAACGGGATCAATCTATCTACCCTTCAGCAACGGACGGGCAGCCCTTAAATGCTGATATACTTGATATTTCACCGCATAGAGTTTACCTGGTTTCACTACAGCATTACCTGTACATACTTTCTGTTGCACTTGTCCTGACCCCGCGATTGCGGAGCCGGCGGGCGTTACCCGCTATGCTGCCCTATGGTGCCCGGACTTTCCTCCCTTCCTTTCGGAACGGCGATAAGGCGGCCTGCAGGTGCAAAGGTACAGTTTTACTTTAACTTTTTTTTACCACCGCCGGGCGCTAAAAAACGTAAATTTAAGAGACCAAAACGTACCAAATAATATAACCATGGAACACCAGATTTATCATTACGCGACTGTCTCGAAAGCGCTGGAAGAACTGAAGAAGAAAGGCTTTACAGTAGATTACAATATCAAGGAGGATGAAATTAACTCGCATCCTGATGATTTTGAGATCGTCCACATATACCGTTACGAAGGAATTACCGATCCGGGCGATGAGGCTACGGTTTACGGAATAAAATCGAAAAAGGGAGAAAAAGGCGTTTTTGTTGCGGGCCAATCCACCTATGCTGAAAGCAGTGCAGCAATGACGCTTCTGGACATGAGCATCAAGGGCCGGACCGACAGCACCCAATGAACCGGCTGGCAGCAAAACTTGAAAAAATCGGGCGGGATTCAAAAATTGCGGCAAAAGCTGTCGGATTGCGCTATTACTCGAAATCTGAAAAAGGTTATTTCAGAAGACGAACTGACGACGGATTCGAATATTTCGACGAAAACGGCGATGTTGTTCGCGACGAAGCCGTTCTTGAGCGGATCCGCAAGCTCGTCATTCCGCCCGCCTGGGAAAATGTGTGGATTTCACCGTTTGAACACGGCCATCTTCAGGTCACCGGAATCGACACAAAAGGCCGCAAGCAATACCGCTATCATTCGGATTGGAATAAGATCAGGAACCAGACAAAATTTTTCCGGCTTCGGCGATTTGCACTGGCATTGCCGAAAATACGGGAACGCGTTGACGCCGATCTCGCACGTCAGGGCCTTCCTTACGAAAAAGTGGTCGCATTGGTCGTGCGGCTCATTGAATTGACCAATATCCGAATCGGAAACGACGCTTATAAAAAGCTTTATGGCTCGTTCGGACTCACGACTTTGCGCGACAAACACGTTAAGTTTGACAAATCAACCGTCTATTTTGACTTTGTCGGCAAGAAAGGAATCAAGCACAAAATCAGCCTGCGGAGCCAGAAACTGGCAAATCTTGTCAGGCGTTGCAAAGATATTCCGGGCCAGGAATTGTTTCAGTATTTGGACGATGACGGTAATCGCCATACAATCGGTTCTGCCGATGTAAATTCTTATCTCAAGGAAATCACCGAGGAGGATTTTACGGCGAAAGATTTCCGCTCCTGGGCAGGCAGCGTCAACGCTCTTTGCGCCTTACACGAAGCAGGCGAATTTGCAAGCGCAACCGACTGCAAGAAGAAAATTGTCGAAGTGCTTGATTCGGTTGCGTCAAAACTTGGGAATACGCGTACAGTTTGCCGCAAGTATTACGTTCATCCAACGGTTATTGCATCCTATGAAAATGGAACGCTTCACCTGTATAAACCGAATCCCGACGAATTGAGCGAGAATAAACTGAATCCTGACGAGGAAGCTCTTTTAAAGCTTCTGAACAGCGAAGCCATCGCCGAAGTGATTGCGTAACATGAAATATCTAACTCTTTTCGCGTTGCTACTTTTCTCCTGCAATCGGTCAAAGGAAACCGATAAAGTGGTCGTACGAGATTCCATTACTGAAAAGAAAGCGCCCATTCCCGAAATTCCTTCCGGATATTTGATTGAACCCGGCGTCAGGATTGGCCATATTGAACTGAACAGCGATGCCGAAAAACTCGATTCACTTCTCGGAAAACCCGACTTTTCAGACGCGGCAATGGGAAAAGCATGGGTTTCATGGTATGGAAAAAATACGGACGGCGGAAAGCAGCAAGAGTTGAATGTTTATACGACATACGAAAACAATGAACTGATGAAAAAAGTCGTCCGGCTTGTTCGGGTGACTTCATCACAGTTCCAGACATCACACGGGTTGCGCACTGGCGACTCATTCGAAAAGATCCAAAAAGCATTTCCTGACATTGTTCATCTGGGTGATTACAACGCTTCTACTCCCGAGCCGGTTTTGATGTACGATGAGGTGCAATCCGGAATCGCATTCGAATTTCAAAACGACACTTGCATAGCGATAACGATCCATCCGAAAGGACGTAAAGTCACTGACGACTACATCACGCTGCATCCGGACATGAAGCTGTTGTAACGGTGGATAACTTTTGATTATTTACGGCTTTCCTCGTTTTTTTTCTCCTTATTTAAAATCTATATTTGCGGGAATATATGGAGCAGTTTGTAGTATCAGCAAGGAAATACCGTCCGCAGACATTTAAAGATGTCGTGGGCCAAAAGGCCATTACTTCTACCCTGCTGAATGCCATTGAAACCAATCATCTGGCGTCGGCGTTGCTTTTTACCGGACCGCGTGGCGTTGGAAAAACTACCTGCGCGCGAATCCTTGCCCGCAAGATAAATCAACCCGGTTACGACGATTCGAACGAGGATTTTGCGTTCAACATCTTCGAGCTCGATGCTGCCTCGAATAATTCCGTCGATGACATTCGAAACCTGATCGACCAGGTGCGGATTCCGCCGCAAACCGGCCAGTATAAAGTCTACATCATCGACGAGGTTCACATGTTGTCTTCAGCCGCTTTCAACGCTTTCTTGAAAACACTTGAAGAACCGCCAAAACACGCGATCTTCATCCTGGCAACGACCGAAAAGCACAAGATCATTCCGACGATCCTCTCGCGGTGCCAGATTTTCGATTTCAAAAGAATCACTGTAAAAGATGTAAAAGAGCATCTTGCCGAAGTTGCCACAAGCCAGGGCGTTAGCTACGAAGACGATGCACTTCACATTATTGCTTTAAAGTCGGATGGCGCGATGCGTGACGCACTGTCGATCTTTGACCGTGTAGTTTCGTATTGTGGAAGCAATCTGACACGACAGGCAGTGACCGAAAACCTGAATGTACTTGATTTTGAAACTTACATTTCGGTAACGGACCTGATCCTGACCAACAAAATTCCAGAATTGCTGCTAGCCTACAATGATATTCTGGCGAGAGGATTCGACGGGCATCATTTTATCGCCGGACTGGCCTCGCATTTCCGCGACTTGCTGGTTGCAAAAACACCTTCGACGATTCCGCTGCTTGAGGCGGGAGAACATGCACAAAAACAATACGGGATGCAATCTCAAAAAGCATCGCAGGAATTTCTTCTGAAGGCGATCGACATTGCCAACGACTGCGACCTGAAATTCAAGACAAGCCAGAATCAGCGGCTGCTCGTTGAGCTTTGCCTGATGCAACTCGCCTCCATCACCTACGATGGAGAAAAAAAAAAGTTGACGGATTTATAATTCCCGCAAATTATTTTTACGGACGCGTCTTTGAACTTCCTGTTGAACAGCCTGAATTGGTTGAAGTTAAAATACCAGCCGAAAACTCGGTTCAACCATCCGGTCCGATAGGTTCTGCCGTTTCGGAACCCACTGCGCAACAACAAAGCGAAGAACCATCCGATAAAATTCCTGAACCGCAAATGCCTGCTGCCGGACCAAAAGTTTCCGCACTCTCACTTGCAAGCATACGCGCCAAACGCGAACTCGCCGAAAGTACCAAATTGGTGACGCGCGAAGAAGTACATCTAACCGAGCCTTTTACCGAAACTGACCTGTTGCTGCATTGGACTAAATTCGCACAGAAGCTTGGTGATAAAGGACAGAAGATAATGGAGTCGTACCTTTTGATCAGTGATCCGAAATTGGAAGGAACGAAAATCATCCACGAGCTTCCGAACGAAAGTTCACGGATTGATTTTGAGATGGAAAAGCACAATCTGCTTGGTTATTTGCGCGGAAAACTGCACAACCATGATATTACTCTGGAAGTCGTCGTTAACGAAAGCATCGAAAACAAGAAGACTTTTACAAGCCAGGACAAATTCAACCGACTGAACGAAATCAATCCGACCCTTGAGATGCTGCGGCGGACATTCGATCTCGATATCTAAATCGGCAGATTCCGTTTTCGGCTGAAAATCAACCCAAACATCATCACCAGCGCGGTCAGTATTATCACCTGAATCACAAGCGATTTATTGACCAACGGAATTTGCTGTGCTGGCGCAATCGACAAGAACAGGAGAATCGTTATGAGTCCGCGTGGCGCAATATAAAGCAGCGGATTCGCCGGAAGGTTCGAGAACTTAAGTTGAATCGCGCGCGTCAGGAATATCAATAACACAATTACGATCGCCCAGATTACCGTTTCCGGATTTAAAACTTCGGAGGTTTCGATCATGTATCCAAAGACAAGGAAGAATAGCGCCCGGATCAGGAAAGTCGCTTCGCCGGTGAGCTCCTTGAATTTTTTGACCTCTTTGTTGAGTCCTTCCGGGTCGAATTGCCGCAGCCGCTTTAGATTCTTTACCTCGTCGAGGTTGCCGAGGAACAAGCCAAAAAGAAGTATGAAAATAAGTCCGGGTAAATGGTAGATTTTTGAAATTTCATAAATCATTATTACCATCAGGATTATCGGGATGTATTTAATATGGTGATCGATCTTATTGAGCAGGTATGAAAGCCCGATTGTGGAAACAAACGAGACAAACATTATCAATAGCAGTTCAACCAGGAAATTGCCGAACGAAACGGCGTTGATCGTTTTATTGAATATCAGGAAGTTGAACAGCAACACGCCGAGAATGTCCGACAGGCTGCTTTCATAGATTATAAATTCACGGTTTTCAGACGATTGACTGCGAACGCTCGGGATTGCGATCGAACTGCTGATGACGCAAAACGGAACAGCGTTGAGCATGCTTTGACGAAATCCGAAGCCACCAAAGTAACTGAACAAAAAACCCAGCGAAAACGAAATGACTACGATCGGGAACAACGCGCCGAAAAAGGATTTTTGGATCAGTTTGAACTTTGACCGGTTCAGTTCAAGCTCGAGCGATCCTTCGAGAACGATCATGATAAGGCCGACCGAACCAAGTATCGGCAGAACCGGCGAAAAATCAGGCAGTCGGAAATCAAACAGCGAAATTGCATATTTAAAGCTCCATCCGAGAATCAGCAGCAGGATGACCGACGGAATCCGCGTTTTTGCCGAAGTCAGATCGAAAATATAAGCCAGAAGAAGCAGAACACATAAACTGATTACAATAGCTACCGACATTCTTAAGTTTTACACATTTATAACCTTCCGTAATATAGCGCTTTTACAATTCCATCGGACAACCCGATTTTCGGAACGTAAATTTGCTTGGCGCCGCTCCACTTCATCGCATTCAGATACAATCGAAGCGCCGGAATAATAACATCGGCGCGGTCAGGGTTGAGTCCGAGTTCATAAACCCGCTGCTCATAACTCATCGCATTCAGCGCCGCATATTGCCCGTTAAGGTAAATATAAGAAAGTGGCGCTTCCTGAAGGTTGCCTGACATTTTAAAAATCTTGTTTATGTTTCCGCCCGAGCCAATGAGCGAAATATGGTCGTAACCGGATGTTACTTCTTTGATCCAGGTTTCAATTTCCGGCCACACCGTCCCGTCAACCATGTCGTTCAGCAACCTGACCGTTCCGATCTTGAACGAGCGCGAGGCGACGATTGCCGAATTGGAGAAAAGCGAGAACTCGGTGCTGCCACCGCCGACGTCGACGTAGAGGTACGTTTGTTCGGTTTTTAGCAGGTGATGCAGATCGGTTGAAGCGATTATTGCGGCTTCCTTTTTCCCGTCGATGATCTCGATGTCGACTCCAGATTCGTTGCGGATGCGGCTGATGACCTCGGCAGAATTCGCGGCTTCCCGCATTGCAGAGGTCGCGCAGGCCATGTATTTCTCGACTTTGTGGACTTTCATCAGAAGTTGGTAAGCCTTCATCGCATCGATCATTCGCAGCATATTTTCTTCGGAGATGGCGCCAACGGTGAATGAATCCTGGCCAAGCCGGATCGGGACGCGCACGAGAGAACTTTTGCTGAATTGTGTTTCTTTTCCCGGTTCTTCGATGACGTTTGAAACCAGCAGCCGCATCGCATTGGATCCGATGTCGATTGCCGCATATTTATGGATGTTGATCATTTGGGGATTTAAAAATTTATGTGTTTGATGTTACTTACCGGTGCGCCCCGGATGGCAGTGAAAAGCCCCGCATTGCAAAAGCGGATTTTTTCGCGATGGCGGTCGGCGACCAAAGGAAGCTGACCGACGGCGACAGAAAAACAAGCTTTGCAAAAGGGCTTGAAGCGAACAGCCGGAACCGGCGCTATAATTTTCCTGTCACTACCTCGAGCCGGTCGCGGTAGTAGTTGTAGGTTTCGGCCTGCGCCCTGAAAATAGGATCGCTTCCGCGGACCCGGTATTTGTTGTCGAGCTTTTCGGAATGGTATCGAACCTTCACATTTCCGCGCCAACCCACATTAAAGGAATCGATGAGTTCCTTTTTTATGGCCGGATCGTAAATCGGGCAGGTTACCTCGACGCGGCCTTCCAGATTTCGCGTCATGAAATCGGCTGATGATATGAAAACCTCCGGATCTCCATCATTGCCGAAAATGTAAATCCGCGAATGTTCCAGGAAATTGTCGACCAGACTGATTGCCTCAATATTTTCGCTCATTCCTTTCACGCCGGGGATCAGTGAGCAAATTCCGCGAACCAGCAATTGAATTTTTACTCCGGCGTTACTTGCATCATATAGTTTGTCGATCATTCCGAAATCGGAGAGGCTGTTCATTTTCAGCTGTATGCTCGCCTTCCGTCCGAGCGAAGCGTTCAGGATTTCCCGGTCGATTAGCTTGTAAAACCGGCTTCGCGTATAATGCGGCGAAACGATCAGGTGTTTGTAGCGGTAAACGCGGTAATTGACATCGAAGAAGTCAAATATTTTTGAAACGTCCTTCAGAATTTGCTGATGGCTGGTTAGCAGCGTGACGTCGGTATAGACTCGCGCGGTATTTTCATTGAAATTTCCGGTTGAAATAAAACCGTACCTTTTGAGTTTGCCGTTTTTTTCAATACGCTCGATCACGCAGATCTTGCTGTGGACTTTGAGTCCCTTGATCCCGAAGATCAATTCAATTCCCTCGCTTTGCATCTGCTCGGCGTAGGAAATATTGCTCGCTTCGTCAAACCTTGCCTGCAGCTCGATTTGCACGACGACCTTTTTACCGTTTTTCGCAGCGTTGATGAGCGAGCTTACGATTTGAGAATTTTTGGCAAGCCGATAGAGCGTGATCTTGATCGTCGTCACGCTTGGATCCAGGGCGGCTTCCCGCAGGAATTTGATTACGTACGAAAAGCTTTGGTACGGCGCGTTGAGCAGATAATCTTTTTGCGCGATCTTATTGAGGATACTTCCTTCGAGGCCGAGGCCTTCGACCGGAAGCGGCGTGTGCTGCTTGTACAAAAGGTCGTAACGCCCGAGGTTCGGGAAGTCCATATAATCGCGCCTGTTGTGATAGCGGCCGCCGGGAATAACGCTGTCGGAAAGGTCGATTCCCATCTGGGTAAGAAAGAATTTTAGCGTGTCCTTGCCAATCGACTGGTCGTAAACAAACCGCACCGGTTCCCCGATCTGACGGTCTTTGACGCTTGTTGCAATTTTCTGGAACATACTTTTGCTCATATCGCTGTCGATATCCAGCTCGGCGTCGCGGGTGATCTTGATCATGTGTGCGCTCACGCTCTCGTAGTCGAATATATTGAAGATGCTGTGCAGGTTGTACCGGATCACGTCATCCAGCAGAATGATGTATTGTTTTTCACGCAACGAGGGAAGCACAACAAATCGGTTGATTGTTTTCGGGATTTCGATGATCGCGTAGCGCACTTCGGGTTTTGGCCTGCTGATGCTCAACAGCGAAGTCTTCTCGCGCTTCATTACCAGTTTCACCGCCAGATATCCGGATGTGTCCTTTAAAAGCGGGAATTCGGCAAGGTCATTCAAAATGATCGTTACCAGCGCCGGGCTGACCTTTTGGATAAAAAAGTCGCGGATGAAATTTTCCTGCTCGCGGGAAACTTCATTTTCGTTGATGATGAAAATATTTTCCTTTTGAAGCTTGGTCTCGATGATGTTAAGGATGCGCAGGCTTTCCGATTGGAGCTGGATGACGATGCGCGTGATGTCTTTTATCAGCTGTTGCGCCGAAATTCCGCCCAGGACGTTTTCGCCTGAAATACCGGAAAGGCTCAGCCGTCGGATGGCGGCATACCTTACGCGGAAAAATTCGTCTAAGTTATTTGAAAAAATGCCAAGGAATCGCAGCCTGTCGAGCAAGGGCACCGATTCGTCGGCGGCTTCCTGCAGGACGCGCGCGTTGAATGCCAGCCAGCTTTTTTCCCGGTCGATGTAACGATAGTTCTTTTCTGGAATCATGCTTTTAAATCTCGTGGAAAGATAACCTTTCCTGTCTTTCCGGTGGAGAAATCGCTCCAGCTTCCGGTATCAAATGTAATGGTTACCAAACCTGAAGTCGGTACATTGTCAATATAGATATCCCCAAATTTATTGACAAAATCGGTTAACCCTTCGTTGTGCCCGAAGACCATAAGGGTGCGGTGTTCGTCGGAACAGGATCGGATACACGTTTCGAGCGCAGCGGCGTCGAAGGTATAAAGTTCTTCGCGAAAGAAGATATCCTGTGCGGGATACGACAAAATATCGGCAAAAATAAGCGCCGTTTTGGACGCCCTTCGTGCAACGCTGCTCCAGATTGTGAACTTCGGTGGAAGAAACCGCTTCACTTCCTCGCAAACCAGCCTTGCATCACTTTCGCCGGATTCCTTTAGCGGACGGTCAATGTCAACTGCCGTTGTTCCCCATTCGGATTTTCCGTGGCGCACTAATATCAGGGTTCTCATAAGCAATGGATTGAAAACAGAATCAGTAAGTTGGCACGTATCTGCCCCAACATTTAGACAAATATAAAAATTGTTAAGGTCATAATCAAACCGAGGAAATTCATCTTTGTAGGATATAAATTACAATAAACGCGATATTTTGCATTTTATCGTAAAAATTAAGCACTTTATCGATGTTTTGTTTGGTTGGAAATAAAATTAAATCTACTTTCGACCAGAATTTTAACGATGAATTACGTGCAATTGAAAAAATTTTTAAGTGCGGGCCAACGGCAGATTTCCGGAAAAAGCCCGATTTCAAATGCTTCGGAGCAACGAAAAAGGTCTATTCATCGAGTATTCACGCTATTGGTGGAAAATAGTAATCACTAATGGTTTATGTAATTATTTTAGCCAGCGAAATTAGGTGTACACTGTGCTCCTGATTCAAAATATGAATAAAAATATGATTTGTATTCGTATGAAAGCATTCAACCCAAACTCATTATTTAACCGAGCAGGTGACTATTTTTTACCTGTTAAACTAATCAAAATCATGGAAAGCAAAACATTGCTGACATTCCTCCTTGCGCTTCTTTTCTCTGCGGCAATCCAGGCACAGTCGGCACCAACTTCCCGAACCGCCGTTCAGCCCGAGCGACTGAACGACTTCCTTTCGGCGCCTGCTTCAAATACGCAGCGCGCGCACCTGGAAAGTCTAGTACGCGACTCCAAACCCTCGGTCTATGTTACCGATGGTGTGATTAAGGTCAACGATGCCAATGCGGTAGTGTTGTTTACCGACATGCGGTCGCTGGCAAACCTGTCCACTCTCGGCGGCGACTATGACCACACGAAAATTGAGATCGTAACCATCAGGATTCACTCGGCTGCCGAAATAACGGCCGGGATCAACCTTGGCGGACTTTCTTCATTTACGAACCTCAAGTATGTTTATATCCTTTCCGACGCGACGATCTCGCCTGAGGATATCAACAGAAGCATCTCCAATAGCAATTCCGGCTTTCGTATCCTGTACGATATAGTCAAACCGTCCTAACCAGCCCCGGATAAAATAAACTGAACGATTATGAGAAAATTTTACTCTAACACCAAAATTACGGCCTTTAAATTTCTGATCCTGGTGGCTTTGCTACTGGTCGGGGATTTTGTCGAAGCACAGGTACGGGTTCCGTTTACCCAAAGGACGTCCCAGTATACGCCACTGCGCAAGATATACAATATCAGGGGTGATTTTGCCATGTTTGGAAATACAAGCATGACGCTGCAAAATTACGGCGACGAGACGGCGAACAGTAATAACCAGATGATTTATGTCGACGTTGACAACGATCCGAATACGCTAAACTCGTCTTCGGCAACATTGCAGCTTTCGACAGAGAACGGCGCGATCCCTACATGTTCGCATATCATTTACGCCGGCCTTTATTGGACGGGTCGTTCTTCCGACGCGTCGACAAGTCCGAATACTTTCACTGTCACCAAAAACGGCGTTACCAAGAACTACGACAAACACATTGTGTCCTTAAAAGGTCCTGGAGCTGCGGCTTATACTACGGTTACGGCTTCACCAAACGAAATATACTATCCGACAACAACTGACGGATTTATGTATTCGGCTTATGCCGAAGTCACCGATTATGTCCAGGCACACGGAATCGGTTCTTATACCGTCGCCGATATGGCGCTCAAAGAAGGTAATGGCGGAAGCACCGGTTTTTACGGCGGTTGGGGAATGATCGTGGTTTACGAAAATACCCAGATGAAATACCGTGATGTCACCATTTTTGACGGACATGCTTACGTTGCAGGAAATATTACCGCGGATTATGAGATCCCGGTTTCCGGCTTTCATACGGTCCAGGCCGGACCTGTAAATCTCAAACTTGGGGTTATGGCAGGCGAAGGTGATCGTAACATTAACGGCGACAAGCTCGAGATCAAGCGTTGGGATAATTTGAACTGGAAGAAGCTCGAACATCCGATGAACGGAAACAACAACTTCTTTAACTCGACGATCTATACCGGGGGCAATACCCGAAATCCGAACTTAACAAACAACACGGGACTCGACATCAGCTCGTTCTATATCGAGAACGACAACAACCAGAATATTACCAACAACCAGACGTCGACCTCGTTCCGATACGGGACAACCCAGGATACGTATGTCATCTTTGCATTTGCAATGGCGGTTGACGCCTATATTCCGGAACCGGAAGGAAACCTGATCACAATGACGATTAATGGCTTGCCAGTTATCAACGGTGCGCTCACTGCTCATCCGGGTGACGAAGTTGAATATAAAATTTTTGTCAGGAACCGCGGAACCGAGCCTGTTCTTAACAGTAAGCTGACGGTGCCAATTCCGTACAACACGACTTTTGTCAGCGGAAGCCTTACCAAAAACGTGTACTTCCTCCCGCTTCCACTTCCAAACACGGTAATGTACAACCCGCTGCTCGGAGCAAATGGCTCAATTGTCTGGGATATCGGCACACTGCCACTTCCTGCGCTTTCCAGCACATTGCTTGGCGACGTTACTTTCAAGCTGAAAATCACTGAAGATTGTACGCTTCTTAAGAACGCAACCTGCCAGAACGTAGCTGCGGTTAACGGTACGCTGAGCGGACTCGGTGCAATCACCGGGACCATCTTCAACGACAAGAGCCTCATTCAGGGATATCAGACCGAGGGTCCGTGCGTCGGACAGGAAATCCTTGCTCCGTTGTTGATTCAGATTGACGCGATGGATTATGTCAACGCAAATTGCCAGGGAACGCCGCCGGTAAGTTCGTATGCGTTCTGCAGTCCGGGGCCAAACATTCCGATTACATCAATCAGCGGAGGATTCCCCGCTGGATCAAGATTTTACAATTCCTATCCAGTAACTCCGGCTACAACGGAATATACAATCAACAATCCGTTCCCATCAACGGTTGGAACAGTCACCTATTATGCAGTTCCTCCCGGATCGGTTGCAGGTTGCTACTTCCAATTCACTATCACCGTTACAACCGTTAATTCGCAAGCCACTACATCCAACGTCACCTATTGCGTCGGATCGTCGGCACAGCCTCTAACGGCAACGGCGAGCAATCCCGATTATACCTTGTATTATTATACATCGCCTACGGGAGTTCCTCAACCAAGCATTACACCGTCAACAGCGACAGCCGGGACCACGACCTATTATGTTTCCGAAGGTTGGTCGGCAACATGTCTTGGACCGAAAAAGCCAATAACGGTTACGGTTTATCCGGCACCGACAATTACGGCGCCTGCGAACACAACCATTCAGGGTTGCGGAACTACTAGTCTTCCGAGCCTTCCGTTCAGTGCTGCTCCAACAACGATTACGTTAGCGCAATTCAACAGCGCCGGCGGAACCTTGCAGATGAACGGCAATCCGACTTACACCTTGTCGTATGTCGATTCGGCTACCGGAACATGTCCGACTGTAGTTACGCGGACATTTAGTGTAAATTCTGCTTGTGGAAATGTTTCTGCAACTCAAACAATCACCGTACAGGATACAACGCCGCCAGTTCTTGGTCCGCTTCCAGGTACAACAACCGTTAGCTGTACTGTCGGAGCGCCATCATTTGCCACTCCAACCGCTACCGATAACTGCAGCGAAGTGACGCTGACATCGCAAAAATATACGACACCGGGACAATGCGCAGGATCTTACACCGTATTGAAAATATGGACTGCCGTCGATGCCTGTGGAAACACTGCTACAACATCGCAAACCATTATTGTTACCGATAATGTTGCACCGGTAATCGATCCGCTACCCGGACCAACAACAATTTCATGCACCGACACGCCTCAATTTGCTGTAGCGACCGCGACTGATGTTTGCGAAAGCACTATTTCACTGACATACGTCGATGTTACGACACCAGATGGCTGTCCGAATTCATATACAATCACAAGAACATGGACTGCCGCCGACGGATGCGGAAATACATCCACTGCCTCGCAGGTAATCCACGTTGTTGATAACATAGCGCCGGTCATTTCGGCACTTCCTGCACCTTCTACAGTAAGTTGCACTTCCGGAAGCCTGCAATTTGAAACGCCAACCGCAACCGACAACTGCGCCGGAACAGTCCCCCTTACATTCGCTGATGTTACGACACCTGGCGCTTGTTCCGGATCATACAGTGTTAAGCGTACATGGACAGCAACCGATGCATGCGGAAACAGCTCGAC
>JAEWJM010000021.1 GCA_023386585.1 Bacteroidota bacterium
ACAAAAAAATCAAGGCTTGCTTATTTTTTGCTGCAATTCTACGCCCTGCTTTTCGTATCGCGACCCAAGCCGTTCGCCAAGGTTGATCGTGTTTCTCTAGGGTTTTAATTTTCACTTTTTGGAATGTTTTGTCTGCCGGATGGCTCAACTCGTGGATCGCTCCCGCTGCCCGGCGCGCAAACCAAGGCTTGAATTGCAACGCAAAAAATAAGATGCCATGAGCGGCCGCCGCCGTGGAAGATTCTTTCTTCAATGTTACTGCACCATATAGAATTGAACATTGTCGTTAACGTCTTTCAAACCTGAAACCTCAAACCTGAAACCTCCAACCTTTTTCCTGTGTGAAATATATGATGACGAGCGGCCACCGTCATTGAAGGTAGTTTCCGATTAGTACGGTTTAAATCAACCCTTCGCGGATGACTTTTGCCGCCAACTCCATATTTGATTGGCATTCGTCTTTGAAAGGAGCTTCTTGCGGTGTGTGTCGACAGTGTGTTTGCTGATGAAAAGCTTATCGGCGATTTCAGCCGACTGGTGTCCGAGGAGCAGAAGCGCCAGAATCTCACTTTCGCGCCTTGGAAAAACATTCCGGGCAGCGCTATATTTTTTAGTGCTATCGAAATTAATGTACGAAGATTCACCATGGAGGCCAATAAATGAGAGTGTTGGCTTTGCGTTATTGTAAGCCAGGGCGAGAACGTGAAAACGCTTCGCGTGATCAAGAGATAGAAGGCAATTAATAATTAGTAATTAATAATGAAGCCCTTCCGGAAACGGAGGGGCTTTTTTTATGGAAATGGTTCAGTCCGACGTTTGGTTTTCATTAAGAACAGTTACGATTAATTGCAATTTAATTCGTTGAATTACAGTGCGATAGGAGTAGAACGAATTTAGGTGTAATTCGTCGGGTTAATTTTTTTAACGTTTTGAACGCCGGTTACTTTACATATGATTTAAACTGTATGTTTATGAAAACCAACTACTTTACAAACGAAATCGGTTACAATACCATTTCTTCGCAGCGCCATGGCATGAGTCCAAAAAACTTTTGCTTGCTTTTGTTCTTCCTCTTTTTGATTGGGGGAACTACCAATGTGTTTGCTCAGGCTGCATCGGCAACCTGGAGCCTGACCTCCAACGCAAGCGCATCAATCACTGGTGCAGTTTCCGGAACTTCTTTCGCCAAAGGGAGTGGAGTAGGCACCGTATCCTATGGTTCTAACGGAGCCTCCACCACGGGTTGGACTACCAATTCAAGCTTTTCAGGCTCGGATTATTACGAGGTTGAAATCGTACCATCGGCCGGCGCAAAACTGACGGTGAATTCTGTCTCGTTCAGCCACAGTGTTTCAAGCGGTTCGACCTGGAATGGGGTAGTCTACTATTCTTATGACGGATTTGCAACAGCAGGCACACAACTCGGTGCTGTTTTTTCACCGTCCATTTCCAGTGCCAATTTTACAAATTCCTCAACGCTGGCCGTCCCCGTGGGCGGAACTTTATCCGTACGCATTTATGCCTATGATTCGGGATCCTCCACAAGAGCTTTCCGCGTGAAGTCGGTTGTGATTTCAGGAACAACGTGCTCCATGCCGGTTATCTCAACCCAGCCGGCTACCCAGTCAATTTGTACGGGAACACCACTAAATTTATCGGTGACAGCATCAAACGCAACATCCTATCAATGGAAAAAAGGCGGCAGTCCAATTGGAGGCGCTACCTCAAGTACGTATTCAATTCCAACCCCGGCGACGACCGACTCCGGAAGCTATACCGTGGACGTCATCAACAGCTGCCAAACAGTTACTTCGGCAACTGCGGTTGTGACGGTTAACCAGACTTTGGCGTCAAGTGTTTCAATCAGCGCCTCGGCAACCACTATTTGCGCCGGAACCAATGTCACTTTTACGGCCACACCGGTTAATCCGGGAGCCGCGAGTTACCAATGGAAAGTCAATGGTGCTAATGCCGGGACAAACAGTACGACATTCTCCTCCACAACTCTACCGAATAACGCAAACGTGACGTGTACGATGACATCGACAACGCCATGTTTAACCGGACTTCCGGCGGTTTCCAATACGATTACAATGACAGTCAACCCTGTGCTGACCGCATCGGTATCGATAGCCACTGCAACATCAACAATATGCGGCGGAAGCAATGTTACTTTTACAGCTACGCCTGTGAACGGCGGTTCATCTCCATCGTACCAATGGAAAATTAATGGCGGCAATGTTGGCACGAACAGCCCGACTTTTTCGTCCAGCACTCTCGCCGACAACAACATCGTCACCTGTGTAATGACGTCCAACGCATCGCCATGCCTGGCAGGTTCACCAGCAACATCAAACGCAATTACAATGGATGTTTATCCGATCCTGCCTGCAAGCGTTTCGATCTCGGCTTCGTCCACGACCATCTGCGCGGGTACGAATGTAACATTTACGGCAACTCCGACTAATGGAGGAACCGCTTCTTACCAATGGAAGCTGAATGGCGGTAATGTCGGAACTAACAGCGCGACGTATTCAAACAACAGCCTGGCCAACAATGACGTCGTTAGTTGCGTCATGACGTCTGCGACTCCGTGCCTCACCGGACTTCCTGCGACATCAAACAGTATAACGATGGTGGTAAATCCGTTGATTCCGGCTTCGGTCAGCATTAGCGCAACACAAACAACAGTCTGTGCCGGCACAAGCGTAACGTTTACCGCAACACCGACTAATGGAGGTACTTCGCCTTCATATCAGTGGAAAATCAATGGAAGCAATACCGGAACCAATAGTCCAACGCTTACATCGTCATCACTTGGGGACGGAAATGTCATTACCTGCGTTATGACATCGAACGCGTCGCCGTGCCTTACAGGTTCGCCTGCGACATCCAATGCAATAACGATGGATGTAAACCCGATGCCTACTGCCGTGTCAATCACCCCTGGCTCATCGGCAGTCTGTACAAACGCGATAATCACGCTTACTGCGACTGGTGGGAATGTTGCCGGGCCTGCGCTTGTCAATGACAATTTCAATGGTACACCAACGTTTACCGGTGCGGGATCTTCAAACGGAGGTAATGCATTCGCGCAGAAATCGAGTGGAAACAGTGCGGGATTGACGCCAATCACTACACCTGATGCCAGCAAGTTTATGATGGCGGTTGCCACTTCATTCGGCTCTGCTACTACAACCAGTACATTAACTTCACCAACAATCAATTCAACCGGCTATACATCACTGTCGTTAACCTACAACCACAGCTACGCAAAAGGCGAGAACGCCGGTGATTTCGCTAAAGTTGAGGTATCAACAGACGGTTCTACATGGATCACCGTTCAGTCCCATACTACAAACAGGGGCGCAAATAACAGTTTTGTGAATGAGACGGTTGTTCTGGATTCCTATATTAATCAAACAAACCTGAAAATCCGCTTCAGTTATCTTGCAAACGTAAGCTTTGCAACTTCTTGGTGGGCGATTAACAGCGTTGCTCTCAATGGCAACAAGCCACAGATTACGTGGGCGCCGTCGACAGGATTATTTACAGATGCGGCTGCAACAATTGCGTACACAGGAGAAACTACTTCGACAATCTATGCCATGATCGGTTCGCCAATGACGTATACCGCCACAGCGAACAGTCCGGCAGGTTGCAATGTTGATTCGGCAGCCGTGAACTTGTCTGTGCTACCATTGCCGATGTTAAGTTCGGTTACCCAAAATGCTGCAGTGTGCGAAAATTCAAATGCGGCCATCAACCTTACGGGAATGCTTGCAGGATCAACATCCACGGTAAGTTATACGATCAATAATGGTTCAACACAGACTGCAACCGGTGTCGTTGCAGATGGATTAGGAAATGCTGCTTTTGCAGTGCCAGTTTCATTAACAAACAATGGGCAGGTACTCAAAATCACGAACATCCAGCGTACCGATAATGCGCCTTCGTGCGGGTTTGCTCCATCGTCGAACAATACGGTTGTGCTTGCGGTGAATCAAAATGTAACTTATTACACTGATGCCGATTCGGACGGTTTTGGAAATCCAACTTCTACCACTGTTTCCTGCTTCGGAGCACCGGCAGGCTATGTAAGCGACAATACCGATTGCAACGACGCGCAGCTCCAATATGCCGATAATGACGGTGACGGATTTGGATTTGGCGCTATGGTGGCTTGCGGCGTATCAAATAACACAGACTGCGACGATTCGCTTTTGCTTTATTCTGATGCTGACGGCGACGGTTTTGGTGCAATGCCTTTCGTTGCCTGCGGCGGATTGACGAGTAATACTGATTGTAACGACAACCAGCTTCAGTACTTGGATGCTGATGCCGATGGATTCGGCAGCGCTACGTTGGTAGCTTGCGGCGTAAGCAATAGCAGCGATTGCGATGACAACCTTGTTCTTTATGTCGATTCTGATGGAGATGGATTTGGCTCGCTGATAAAAGTCAGCTGCGGTGGCGTGACAAACAATACCGATTGCAATGACAGCCAGTTAAATTATTCAGATGCTGACGGGGATGGATTTGGCGCGTTACCGTATTTGAATTGCGGTGGAGTCACAAACAACTCCGATTGCAACGATGCCGCCATTCTTTATCTTGATGCAGACGGCGACGGATTTGGTTCACTGACGACTGCACCTTGTGGCGTGGCTGACAATTCCGACTGTAACGACAGCAATGCACTTGTTCATACAACCTTTGCTTTCTTTGCCGACCAGGATTTGGACGGAGTAGGAGCAGGAGATCTTGTTGGTGGCGTTTGTGCTGCCGATGCTCTAAGTCCTCCGGCTGGCTATGCAATGACGGATACTGATTGTGATGATTTGAACGGTGCGATTTACCAGAGCAATGTTTTATTTGTCGATAACGACAACGACGGATACACTAGCGGCGCCACTGAATCGGTATGTTATGGAGCTTCAATACCTTCGGGTTACGCTGCGGCAAACATCGGAATTGATTGTAACGACAATGTTGCCGCGATCAATCCGGGTCATGCCGAGGTTCTTTACAATGGCGTTGACGACAATTGCGACGGCCAACTTGACGAAGGCTTCCAGATCACGACAACGGTTCAACCATCTCAATGCGGAACTACGCTCAACCAGATGAATTCATTGATCTCTGCGGTGAGTACGCCTGGTGCTACCGGATACCGTTTCGAGGTGACCAACACCACTACCAATGCGGTGCAGACCCTTGTTCGCGGAGTGCAGTATTTCAGCCTGAACATGCTTTCTTCGTATGATTATGCTACTACTTACAGCATCAGGGTTGAACTCCAGAAAAACGGCATCTGGCTCGGATACTACGGCGCGCCATGCCTTGTGTCTTCACCGGCCGTACTTGCTCCGGGTGGCGCAGCGCAGGTTTCGCCATCGCAGTGCGGAATCACTTTGCCAAGCATCTCAACGCTGATTTCAACAACGAGCCTTGCAGGTGTTTCCAGCTACAGGTTCCGCGTTACCAATGTGACCGATGCTACGGCTCCAAACCAGGTACAGATCATCGACCGTCCGCTTCAGTGGTTCAACATGACCATGCTGACGACCTATAATTACGGAACGACTTACCTTATCGAGGTTGCCGTTAAGACCAACGGAGTGTATTCGAACTTTGGAAGCCCATGCGCAATCACCACGCCTGCGGTTCCATCGATCACAAACTGCGGTGCGACAATCACCACACCTGCGACGTTTGTTTACACGACCAGCCTTGCAAAAGTTACTTCATACCGCTTTGAGCTGACCAACCTTATAACCAACCAGGTGATCACAATTGACCGTGCGGTTCATTACTTTACCTTCAACAACATTCCGGGCTTTGCGCCATCAACAGCATATGGGGTTCGCGTTGCGGTAATGAGCAGCGGGGTTTATTCTACCTTCAGCGATGCGTGCGAGATCACCTCGCCAGGATTCGCAAGGCCGGAAGGTCCGAAGGCAGGAACAATTGCAACCGAATTTACAGCGGTGGCATATCCAAACCCATTTGCCGAGAGTTTTGCCATCAATGTGAAAACCTCGATGGAAAGCCCGATCAATGTGAAGGTTTACGATATGACCGGAAGATTGCTTGAGTCGCGCGAAGTACTGGTTTCAGAAGTTGAAACACTGACAGTGGGTGAGCGCTACCCGTCCGGAGTTTACAATGTAATCGTAACTCAGGGCGATGAGGCGAAAACGCTGCGCGTCGTGAAGCGATAATAAGTCACATCAATATTAAAAAGCCCTTCCGGAAACGGAGGGGCTTTTTGTTTGGAATAAAAAAAACCTCCGATTGGAGGTAGTATAATTTTTTAAGCTTGCTGCCTATTACGTCTGAAAGTATATATAGCAAATAACAAACCTGCAACTGCCAGCCAAATCAACTTTCCATTGATTGGCGCTTGCGGCGCATCATTACCTTCCAGGTTACCAGTATCAGAATTATCGGCAGGCGTATCCTGCGCAAACAATAAAAAATCAGATAACAGAAAAACAGTAAGAAGATATATCCTGAGCAAGTTTGTCTTCATAGTTAAAATTTAAAGCGTGTAAAGATAGCAATCCAAAACTTATTACAAAAAAAAGCGCGGCCATTTTTGAAATATTGGCACGTTACTTCAAATTTAAGTAATTCTGAATTAAGTTTTTAATTTATTGCGCTTAAAATCTCCCTAAAATTCCGAGGTAAAATACAACCTTACATTTGGGTATTTTGTTTGTGTCATTTGGATGGTAAAATCGGAGTCGGCTAAAAAGACCAGCTGGCCGTATTTATCGTGTGCCAGGAACTTTTGCTTGATACGCTTGAATTCCTTAAACTCATCACTTTTAGGATCATCCGGTTTAACCCAGCAGGCTTTGTGCACAGGAAAATTCTCGTACGTACATTTTGCGCCGTATTCGTGCTCCAAACGGTATTGAATTACTTCGTATTGTAACGCCCCAACAGTACCAATTACTTTCCGGTTGTTCATTTCGAGCGTGAAAAGCTGCGCTACGCCTTCATCCATCAATTGGTCGATTCCCTTATCAAGCTGCTTGGCTTTCATAGGATCGGCGTTGTTGATATAACGAAAATGCTCGGGCGAAAAGCTCGGAATCCCTTTAAAGCTCATGGCTTCACCTTCAGTCAGGGTGTCACCGATTTTAAAATTCCCCGTATCGTGCAGTCCGACAATATCACCGGGATACGAAATATCAACGATTTCTTTCTTTTCGGCGAAGAAGGCATTCGGACTTGAAAATTTCAGGTTCTTGCCCTGACGAACGTGCAGGTAGGGTTTGTTGCGTTCGAATTTTCCGGAAACGATTTTCACGAAGGCGAGCCGGTCGCGGTGTTTCGGATCCATGTTTGCGTGGATCTTAAAGACGAATCCCGACATTTTTTCTTCATCCGGCGAGACCAGCCTGGTTTCCGATTCTTTCGGACGCGGCGACGGAGCGATCTCAATAAAACAATCCAGCAATTCCCGGACGCCGAAATTATTCAATGCCGAACCGAAAAACACCGGCTGCAGTTTGCTTTCCAGATAGTCGTTACGGTCGAACTTAGGGTAAACTTCATCGATGAGCTCCAATTCCTCGCGAAGCTTTTGGGCAGGAACAGCGCCAATTATTTTTTCAAGTTCCGGGCTCTGTACATCCGAAAACGCAATGGTTTCCTCGATGTTCTTGCGGCTGTCGCCACTAAAAAGGTTGATGTTCTGCTCCCAGAGATTGTATATTCCCTGAAAATCATAACCCATGCCTATCGGAAAACTCAAAGGTGTAACCCGCAAGCCAAGCTTTTGTTCGACTTCGTCCATCAAATCGAATGCATCCTTTCCTTCGCGGTCGAGTTTGTTGATGAAAACGATCATCGGAATATTTCGCATGCGACAAACCGCCACGAGCTTCTCAGTCTGCTCCTCGACACCTTTGGCAACATCAATTACAACGATAACGCTGTCCACTGCAGTCAGTGTCCGGAAAGTATCTTCAGCAAAATCCTTGTGTCCGGGCGTATCGAGAATGTTGATCTTTTTGTCCTTATAATTGAATGCAAGCACTGAGGTCGACACCGAAATTCCGCGCTGGCGCTCGATTTCCATAAAGTCGCTCGTAGCCGCTTTCTTGATCTTATTGTTCTTAACAGCTCCGGCTTCCTGGATCGCGCCGCCAAATAAAAGCAGCTTTTCGGTTAACGTTGTCTTTCCGGCATCGGGATGCGAAATAATTCCGAATGTACGGCGTCGCTTGATTTCTTCGTTAAAACTCATGTGGTGAAAAATGGTCTGCAAAAATAGTATTTTATTTTCCGTCGCAGCACCGTCGGCACCGAAAATCAAATGACCTGAATTTCTTTTGAAAAGGCCTGTTTTCGTTGGGATTTTTCTGTTAATAATTTTTTGTTAATAGTATGGGCCATAGTTGCACAATGAACCCGAATTGCTATTTTTGCTCATCGTAACGTAAACAGCGTCAGCACAGCCGGCGCCCGCTCAAATACTCTTTTCACCTATGAAAATGAAACACTTGTTGTCAGCACTGCTTATGTCATTTGCATTTGCAGCCTTTTCACAAAATATCAAAAAGGAAGTGCTTTTCACCATCGACAACAAACCTTACTACACGGATGAATTTGCCCGTGTCTACAAAAAAAACCTCGACCTTGTAAAAGACGAATCCCAAAAAGACCTCGACCAGTATCTCGACCTTTTCGTGGGTTACAAGCTGAAGATCAACAAGGCATACAAGCTTGGGCTTCAGAACGGAACGCAATACCAAAACGAACTGAAATCCTACCGAACGCAACTTGCAAAAAACTATGTAACCGATTCGAAAGTCACCAACGAATTGGTTCAGGAAGGTTATAACAGGCTCCAGAAAGAAATCAGCGCGCAGCATATTCTGATAATGGTTGATGAAAATGCCGCCCCGGAAGATACATTGAAAGCCTATAAACAAATCATGGATATCCGTCAGAAAGCGTTGAACGGCGAAGATTTTGGCGCACTTGCGATGCAGTACTCGCAAGATCCGTCGGCGAAGGAAAATAAAGGCGATCTCGGTTATTTTACCGCTTTCCGGATGGTTTATGCTTTTGAGAACGCGGCTTACAAAACGCCGAAAGGCCAGATTTCACCTCCGATCCGTACGCGGTTTGGTTACCACCTGATCAAGGTCAACGACATTCGTGATAACCGCGGTGAAGTCACCGTTGCCCATATCATGATCCTCAATCCGTCAAAAGACGATGCTGCCGCACAGGAGAAAGCAAAAAATACGATCAACGACATCTATAAGAAACTGCAGCAGGGCGAAGACTTTGCTGCGCTTGCCAAACAGTTTTCAGAAGACAAATCATCGTCTTCAAAAGGCGGCGTCCTGAACCGTTTCGGATCGGGCCAACTGAGCTCGGAAGAGTTCGAGAACATGGCGTTTTCACTGACCAAGGAAGGAGAAATTTCGAGGCCATTCCAGACGCAGTACGGCTGGCACATCATGAAGCTGATTGCAAAACATCCGGTGCGCACCCTTGATGAGATGAAAACTGAATTGGAAGCTAAAGTCGGAAAAGACGACCGCAGCAGGCTCATTGCCGAGTCGCTGACCGAAAAGCTGCGTAAAAAATATCCGGTGAAGCGAAACGATAAAATGTACGCCGCCATTCAAAAAGCCGTAAACAACACCTATTACGAGGGAACATGGGATCTTCCTGAAAACAAAAAACCATTTACAGGCCGGTTGTTCGACATCAAAGGCAAATCGATCAGCGGTGTCGACTTCATGACGTTCCTGAAAGCACAGCAAAAAACCGGACTCAATACGAAGCCGCTTAGCCGGTTGGTTGACAATGTATACAATAAGTACGTCGACCAGCAACTTAACACATACTACAACGACAATCTCGAAAACGAGTTCCCGGAATTTTCGGCTGTGGTCGATGAATATCGTGACGGACTTCTATTGTTCGACCTTATGGAAAAAGAAATCTGGGACAAATCGAAGACCGATACACTCGGACTTCGCAAATATTACGACGATCACAAATCGGCATATACCTGGAAAACACGCTACGATGCGATCATCGTGAGTTCAACGAAAATGGACGTGATCAAAAAAGCGCTCAAGCTGTTAAACAGCAACAAAACTCCTGAGGAAATAAAGGCAAAGCTGAACCAGAAAGGTGTGGTGAACGTGATGGCAAATTCGGGCGTATTTGAAGAAGGAAGCGACGCGTTGCCTAAGAATGTGAAGCCGTTCGCCGGAGTTTCGGACATAATCAAGGAAGGTGAATATTATTTCGTGACGAAAGTCAATAAAGTAATTCCGGCCGGGCCAAAGACGCTTGAGGAAAGCAAAGGCCGCGTGATCAACGATTACCAACAATACCTCGAAGAGCACTGGGTTCAGGACCTTCGCAAGGAATTTACGGTGAAAGTCAACCAGGATGCGTTTGAGAATGTCAAGAAGCAGTTGCGCACCTAATGAAAAAACTGTTGGTGGCAGCCGCGTTTCTGATCGTTTCCTGCAATTATTTCAAGCCGGAAAGGAAGCCTGAGGCCATCGCAAGGGTAAATGAATCGTACCTTTACCGCGATGATCTTGCCGATCTGGTGCCGCCCGGAACATCGAAGGAAGACAGCCTGGTAATCGTAAAAAGCTTTATCGACCGTTGGGCTTCGCAAAAGCTGCTGATCGATGCGGCTGAAGTCAATCTGAAAGACGACCGGAAAGCAGGCTTCGACAAGCTTGTACGCCAATATAAAACCGACCTTTACACGCGTGCCTATATTGAAGAAGTAGTCAAAAGATCGGTCGACACCGCAATATCGGCGGCAGAGCTCGAAAGCTATTATAAGGAAAATAAGGAAAATTTCCGCACCACCGGAATGTTGGTCCGACTGCGATATATTTTGCTCCAGCAGGACAATCCGAAATACGAAACCATCAAAAGCCATTTTTTTGATTTCAGGAAATCGGATAAGAAATTCTGGGAAACCTACGCACTTCAATTCAAAAAATTTGCGTTGAACGACACGGTTTGGGTTGATATGGGACAGGTTTACACCAAACTGCCTTTCATAAATCCCGACAACCGCGACCAGTATGTATCATCTGGAAAATCGATACAATATCCGTCAGGAAAAGATATTTACCTGGCAAAAATTACGGGCGTTATCGACAAAAACCAAGTCGCGCCTTATGAATACCTGAAGCCCACGCTTCGCGAAATGATAATCAACCGGCGAAAGGTTGACCTGATAAAAAAATTTGAAAAAGAGATTACCGATGATGCGATTAAAGACAACAAATATGAAATTTATAAATAAGATGCTGGCTGCAGCCGGAATTTTCGCGCTGCCGCTTTTTGCCAGTGCGCAGGAAGTAATTCCTGACAAAGCGGTTGCCGACAATAACCAACCAAAGACTGCGCAACATCAGAAGATCGACGGCGTCGTCGCAACAGTGGGCGACTATATCATCCTCGACAGCGACATCGATAAATCGTTTCTCGAAATGACCAGCCAGGGAAACTCGGTCAAAGACATCACGCGCTGCCAGATGCTGGGCAAGCTGATGGAAGACCGGCTTTATGCACACCAGGCCGTTCAGGACAGTATCGTTGTCACCGACGACCAGGTACGCGACAAACTCAACAAGCAAATGGACTACATGATCGAGCAATTGGGCTCGGTTGACAAAGTCGTCAAGTATTTCAAAAAAGACAACGAGGAAGATTTCAGGAACGAGCTGTTCGACATCATCAAGATGAATACGCTGACTGACGAAATGCAGCGCAAAATCGTCGAGTCGGTTGAAATCACTCCCGAGGAAGTCCGCAATTTCTTCAAAAAGATACCAAAAGACGAGTTGCCGGTTTTTGGCGCCGAGCTTGAAGTGGCGCAGATTGTCGTGAAGCCGCAGGTGACCGAAGAAGAAAAGCAAAAAGTCATCAACCAGCTTAAGCAATTCAAGAAGGAAGTTCAGGAAGGCGCGAGCTTTTTCAGCAAGGCCGTACTCTACTCACAAGATCCGGGATCGCGTTCGAATGGAGGTTACTACAAAATGAACCGCAAGACGCCGTTCGTAAAAGAATTCAAGGATGTCGCGTTCAGTCTTGGCGAGGGCGAGATCTCAGAACCGTTTGAAACCGAATTCGGATTCCATATCATTATGGTTGAAAAAATCCGTGGGCAGGAAATCGAACTTCGTCACATTTTGATCACGCCAAAGATTTCCGATGAAGCAATGGCCGCAGCTAAAGAAAAGATAAACCTGATCCGCAAGCGTATTATCGACAAGGAAATTTCGTTTGCCGACGCCGCACGGACAATGTCGGACGAAAAGGAAACCCGCGCCAATGGCGGTGTCCTGATCAACCCGAAAACAATGGACACGCGCTTCGAGCTTACCAAAATGGATCCGGCACTTTATTCCGATGTTGCTAACCTCAAGGAAAATGAGGTTTCAATGCCGCTGATCGATGAAGACCAAACCGGCAAAAAAAGCTATAAGCTGATGATGGTGACCAACCGTTATGACGAGCACACCGCCGATTATTCGCGCGATTACACCCGAATCAAGAATATCGCACTAAAAGAAAAACAGATCCGCAAGATAGGCGAGTGGTCGGAAGAAAAGATCAAGGAAACCTATGTGAAGATCAACGGCGAATACCTCGATTGCGTTTTTACCAACAACTGGTTGAAGAAGTAGAAGAACGTCGAACGTCGAATGTCGAACGACCAATGACAAACGTCGAACGAAGAAGCCACAGTAAGTGCCAACTAAAAAAATAAAATACTATGTCCGATGTAGCGGCAATTCAGAACCTGGTCCGGAAACGGAACGAACTAAAAAGTGAAATCTCAAAAGTAATCGTAGGCCAGGACATTGTAATCGACCAGATTTTGGTCAGCATTTTTTCAGGCGGCCACGCACTTTTGGTTGGCGTTCCCGGATTGGCGAAAACGCTGATGGTAAATACGATCGCGCAGGCACTCGGACTCGACTTTAAGCGCATACAGTTCACTCCCGACCTCATGCCGTCAGATATTCTTGGTAGCGAAATCCTTGACGAAGACCGGAAGTTCCGATTTATCAAAGGACCGCTTTTTTCCAATATCATCCTCGCCGACGAGATTAACCGTACGCCGCCAAAAACACAAGCTGCGCTGCTCGAAGCGATGCAGGAACGCTCGGTTACGATTGCGGGGAACAACTACAAACTCGCATTGCCTTATTTCGTGCTTGCGACTCAAAACCCGATCGAGCAGGAAGGAACTTATCCGCTTCCCGAAGCGCAACTCGACCGATTCATGTTTGCCATTAAGCTTGAATATCCGTCTTTTTCGGAGGAAGTCCAAGTGGTGAAATCAACAACGACAGACGTCTCGGGAAAAGTCAACCCACTCTTTACCGCCGAAGAAATCATCGAATACCAACAGCTTATCCGCCGCATTCCGGTGGCCGACAACGTAATTGAATATGCAGTGACACTGGTCAGCAAAACGCGTCCGGGAAATGCGCTGTCAAATGATTATATCAAAAATTATCTTGACTGGGGAGCCGGGCCGCGCGCATCGCAAAACCTTATCCTGGCAGCAAAGGCGAACGCCGCTTTTAACGGAAAGTATTCACCCGACATTGAAGATGTGAAAGCTGTCGCGACGGGCATCCTTCGTCACAGGATCATTAAAAACTACAAAGCCGACGCGGAAGGAATAACCGAAGAAGCCATTATCGCAAAGCTTTTATAGGCGCAGGGTTCAGGGCGCAGGGTTTAGGGCGCGGGCTTCAAGGCGCAGGGTTCAGGGCTCAGGGTACAATTTTCTATAGCGTGAAATATTCCGGTTTGTGCCGGATTTTTGCGTTAGGGACAGCAGCGTAAATCCTGTAACCGAAGTCAAAAAAGCTATGTCAAACGGATTCACTGCGGTTACAGATTGCAGCGAATGGCCCGCCCGAAGGAACGCCCAAATTTATTTTCCGTTGATAATATGGTCGAGTTGCTTGTCGTAAAAGAATAGGAACATGCTTCCCATCATGTCCTGATTTGTGGCGCTGGTGTTGTTGGTTTGCATGACGAGTTCGTAATCGTGGTTCGCGTAAAGCCATACGCCCGCTTCGGATCTGAACTGTTCGATGTTTGACAATCCAATTTTTCCTTTGTGGTTCTTGATGTGGCTTGTAAAAATCGCTTTTCCGGCAGTTTTGTCGAATAAAGTAATCGACTCCGCAAATGGATGTACGTGAATCGCCGCGGCATGAAGCCTCAGGCTGTCGGCAATCTGTAGCTGGCCGTTTGCATTGCTTCGGTAAGTGCGTCGTCCGGGTGGGATTACCCAATGTCCCGACATCATATTTCCGTGACCGTCGTCATAGCTGTGGTTTTTGGTTTCGACCGGTACGCACATGTCGGCGCCTTTGTCTTGCGGTGCGCTATACGGATGATCCTTGTCGTATGGCAGCATGATAAAGGCAGTGCGGCTCATGAGCGGCTTCATCGGCCGGTTTCCGCGGAAATATTTGATCGAAACCTCGTGCCTGATGACAAAATTCGTGTCGGGAATGTTGTGGTTGAGCGACTGCGTGGTCACATAGAGCAGGTCGTTGCCGCGCATGGGAACGCCATAACCCTTAGGAAAACTGAAATGTTCGAGTCCGTGCGACAGCGACGTCATTCGCGGATATTGCTTCCCGATGCGGTCTGTGAGTCCGAATTCGCTATAATAACGAGCATCGTTAAAGTCGACATTGGTATGGCAGATGAAGTCGTTTGAAATCTGTTTACGCGTCTTTGCCGAAAGTGCTTTTACTGAAAACCCGGTTAGCCATAAAAGTGTTGAATCCTGCGAAAGCTGGACGTAGTTGGATGATTTTGGCCCTTCCATCGATTTGTAGATTCCGTCGATCAGGAACGATGGCGAGATCATCCGGTATTCACCATTGCCGGTTCCGACTTCCCAATCACTTTCGACAATGTGGAGTCTGTGCAGGATTTCAGTCTTGATGATAGCTTTGTGGCGGTTCGGTAACTGCGAATAAATGACAAGCGCAGCCACTGCCAGGGCGCCAAATGCAATAGTTAAGATTTTGTATATCTTTGGTTTGGACATAATGCAAACATACAAATTTTCGTAACCGTGCAACCCGCTGCAAAGCCTGGTAAAGAACTACAAAGAAAGGAGCGCGTTTTTGGGCTCGACCTCATGCGTGCGGCGGCGATTCTGCTCGTACTTTTCGCACATTGTATCTGGATTTTTCCTTCGGAAAGCGGACTCCTATCGCAACTCCTTGCGCTGGCCGGGTTTTTAGGCGTCGAAATATTTTTTGTCTTAAGCGGTTTTTTGATCGGTCGGATCATTTTCAGGATTTATGCTACGGATGAATTTACGCTTTTGGACATTCGACGTTTCCTAAAAAGGCGTTGGTACAGAACGCTGCCGAATTACTACCTGATTTTGGTTGTAAATCTCATCATCGCTTATTTCATTGGTTATCGTGTCGCGCATCCGGAAGCATATTTTGTGTTTATGCAGAATTTTGCGTGGCCGCTTTTGCCGTTCTTTCCGGAGTCGTGGAGCCTTTCGGTCGAGGAATTTGCATACCTGATACTGCCATTCTCGCTGTTTGTCACGATGCTGCTGTTTCGCCACAAAGCGCGGATGAAAGTTTTCCTCTGGACTGTACTGATCCTGATTGGCGCAAGCATATTAGCCAAATGCAGCTATCATTTTACCACAAGGAATGCCTCGCTTTCTGTTTGGAATATTGCCTTGAAATCGGTTGTTATTTACCGACTTGACGCGATTTTCACCGGAGTTCTATTCAGTTGGATTTATTGCGTTTACAATGCCTTCTGGAAACGAAGCCGGTACAATTGGCTTTTGGCTGGGATTATCCTGATCGGATTTTTTTCGATCGGAATCGGATGGTTTCATCTGACGATCGATTTGCAGCCTTTCTTCTGGAATGTGTTTTATTTGCCGGCGGTGTCAGTCGCCATTGCCTGTTTTCTTCCGGTACTTTCCGAATGGAAAACTGAACGAAGTACGATCAGCAAACCGGTGACCTTTATCAGCCTGATTTCGTATTCTATTTACCTGCTGCATTACTCGGTTGTGCTGCAACTTCTGAAACAGGTATTTGACACTGCGTCGTTTACCACTTTGGAAACAGGCGTTTTTACCGCTGCCTATGTGGCAATTACAATCGTTTTGAGTTACTTGCTATATCGGTTTTATGAACTTCCGATGATGAATCGCCGAGAGCGTAAGCCGGTGATTTAAAAAAAAGCAATTTTATTTTGTGAAAAAGTCAAAATTCGGGGCTGCATCTGCCGAATCCGTATTTAAAGATTTCAAAATTTATTATTCGTAAAAAGTCTTATGGAACCGCCAAATAACGTGCGGGTTCCGCAAGAAATTGGTAATTTTGCAACACAAACAATCAAACATACAGACTATGGCATTTGATATTGACATGATAAAAAAAGTGTATGCTCAAATCGGCCAACGCGTCGATAAGGCTCGGGAGCTGACAGGGCGTCCGCTTACACTGACCGAAAAAATATTGTACTCACATCTTTGGGAAGGCGAACCGGTAAAAACGTATGCGAGAAGCAAGGATTACGTTGATTTCGCTCCCGACCGCGTAGCCTGCCAGGATGCGACCGCACAAATGGCGCTTCTGCAGTTCATGCACGCTCAAAAAAAGAAAGTTGCGGTTCCGACCACAGTTCACTGCGATCACCTGATCCAGGCGAAAGTCGACGCGGCTACCGATCTTGCTCGCGCAAAAACACAAAGCAATGAGGTTTTTGAATTCCTCTCATCGGTTTCTGATAAATATGGAATCGGGTTCTGGAAACCGGGCGCGGGAATCATTCACCAGGTTGTACTCGAAAATTACGCCTTTCCGGGCGGAATGATGATCGGGACCGACTCGCATACGGTGAATGCCGGCGGACTCGGGATGATTGCGATCGGAGTTGGTGGTGCCGATGCGGTCGATGTAATGTCGGGAATGGCCTGGGAGCTTAAATTTCCAAAATTAATCGGCGTTAAGCTGACCGGAAAGCTTTCAGGCTGGACGGCTCCGAAAGATGTAATATTAAAAGTTTCCGGAATCCTTACCGTTAAAGGCGGAACCGGCGCAGTGATCGAATACTTCGGCGAAGGTGCAAAAGCAATGTCATGTACCGGAAAAGCCACGATCTGCAACATGGGCGCAGAAGTCGGTGCAACGACGTCAACTTTTGGCTACGACGAATCGATGTCGCGTTACCTTCGCACAACCAACCGCGCCGAAGTCGCCGATGCCGCCGACCAGATTGCGCAATACCTTACCGGCGACCCGGAAGTTTATGCAAATCCCGAGCAGTATTTCGACCAGGTCATCGAAATCAATCTTTCCGAACTGGAGCCGCATCTTAACGGCCCGTTCACTCCCGATCTCGCTACGCCAATTTCGAAAATGCGCGAGGAAGCGATCAAAAACAACTGGCCGATAAAAATCCAATATGGACTCATCGGTTCGTGCACCAACTCGTCATACGAAGATATTTCGCGCGCAGCCTCGCTGGCCAAGCAGGTTGCCGATAAAAATCTAAAGATAAAATCCAACTTTACCATTACTCCAGGCTCTGAAGTCGTCCGCTATACCGTAGAACGCGACGGCTATATCGATACCTTTGAAAAGATCGGCGCGACCGTTTTTGCAAATGCGTGCGGACCGTGCATCGGAATGTGGGACAGGGAAGGTGCCGAAAAAGAAGAACGCAACACCATCGTCCACTCGTTCAACCGGAACTTCTCCAAACGTGCCGACGGCAACCCGAACACGCTGGCTTTTGTTGGATCGCCCGAACTGGTGACCGCAATGGCAATTGCCGGAGATCTGGGCTTTAATCCGCTGACCGATACGCTAATCAACGAGGACGGCATCGAAGTTATGCTGGACGAACCATCAGGTTTCGAGCTTCCGCCACGCGGATTTTCAGTAGAAGATGCCGGTTTCCAGGAACCTTCCGAAGACGGTTCGGACGTTCAGGTCGTGGTTAGCCCAACATCCGAAAGGCTTCAACTTCTTGCGCCGTTCGAGCCATGGGACGGAAACAATATCATGGGCGCGCGTTTGCTGATAAAAGCTTTCGGAAAATGTACAACCGATCATATTTCGATGGCCGGGCCTTGGCTGCGCTACCGCGGTCATCTCGACAACATTTCAAACAACATGCTGATTGGTGCGGTGAACGCATTCAACCAGAAGACAAACTCGGTGAAAAACCAGATTACCGGCCAATACGATGCGGTGCCGGCCGTTCAGCGCGCTTACAAAGCCGCCGGGATTCCGAGCGTCGTCGTGGGCGACCACAATTATGGAGAAGGTTCTTCACGCGAGCACGCGGCGATGGAACCGCGTTTCCTCGGAGTGCGAGCCGTGCTGGTAAAATCGTTTGCGCGTATTCACGAAACCAACCTGAAAAAACAGGGAATGCTCGGACTCACCTTTGCGAATGAGAACGATTACGACCTAATCCAGGAAAACGATTTGTTCAACTTCATCGACCTTAAGGAATTTGCGCCGGGCAAGCCGCTCACGATCGAACTCATCCACGACGATGGCTCGAAAGATATGATCCTGGCAAACCACACGTATAATGAAGGCCAGATCGGATGGTTCAAAGCCGGCTCGGCACTGAACCTGATCGCCGCTGCGGGTAACGCATAAACTACAAATTGAAAATTGAGCTTCCTTCGGGAAGCTTTTTTTTTGAAGCTTTTGCTTCGCCGGTTCGCTCATTTGGAGCTCGGTCCTGCTCTTCGCTGTATCCGCAGTTTCGCGAACGCCGCGAAACTGCGGGATGCCGCTGCGATCAGGGCTAGGGCGAATTGCGAATAACTGTGTTCATTTCTTGTTTTGGGCCCTCAGAGGCAGCGTTAAAAAATGTATATCTTTAGCCGCAACAAACCAAAACCCTTCAAATGGACGAAACCAAAAACGAAGACTTTAAACGCGAACTCGGCCTTCTCGACGGAACAATGCTGGTCGTGGGATCGATGATCGGCTCGGGGATTTTCATCGTGAGCTCCGACATGATGCGCCAGGTTGGATCGGGCGCCTGGCTGATCGCGATCTGGGTCATCACCGGAATTGCAACAATAATCGCTGCCGTGAGCTACGGTGAATTGAGCGCCATGTTCCCAAAAGCCGGCGGACAATACGTTTATCTTCAGGAGGCTTATGGCAGATTAGTCGCCTTTCTTTACGGATGGAGCTTTTTTGCGGTCATACAAACCGGCACCATAGCCGCAGTTGGCGTGGCGTTTTCGAAATTTGCGGCTTACCTTTTTGAACCTTTCAGTGAAGACAATATTCTTATTTCGGCAGGCTGGTTCCAGTTCAGCGCCGCTCAGCTCGTGGCGATCATTACCATTATACTGCTGAGCTACCTGAACAGCCGCGGCGTTAAAAACAGCAAAATCCTTCAAACAGTCCTTACGATCATCAAGATTCTTTCGCTGCTCGGGTTAACGATCTTCGGATTGTTATTCGCTGCCAAAGCCGAAATATGGAATGCCAACTGGGCAATGGGCTGGCACGCATCTGCGTTTAATACCGAATCGGCTTCCTGGCTTCCCATTGGCACCACCGCGTTGATTACCGGAATATCGGCGGCGCTCGTGGGATCGCTTTTTTCAAGCGATGCGTGGAACGGTGTTACTTTTATTGCCGCAGAGATCCGCAACCCAAAGCGAAATGTCGGCCTCAGCCTTTTCCTTGGGACATTAATCGTCAGCATTATTTATGTGCTGGCGAATGTCATGTATCTGGCAGTCGTTCCGATGAATGATATAGCGACCGCCAAATCGGATCGCGTTGCGGTTGTTGCCTCGCAATATATCTTTGGGAATGTGGGAACGCTGATCATTGCGGTCATGATCATGATATCGACTTTTGCGTGCAATAACGGACTCATCATGGCGGGCGCGCGGGTTTATTACACGATGGCCAAAGACCGATTGTTCTTTAAGCGCGCCGCGAACCTGAACGATGCGCATGTCCCGGCACGGGCACTTTGGGTGCAATGCATCTGGGCGTCGGCGTTGTGCCTGACGGGAAAGTACGGTGCACTACTTGACTTCGTAGTGATTATTGTGCTGATTTTTTACATTCTTACGATCTGGGGAATTTTCAGGCTGCGCGCTAAAATGCCCAACGCCGAACGTCCGTACAAAGCCTTCGGCTATCCATTTTTGCCATTGCTTTACATCGTTTTTGCTAGTGCACTGTCGGTTTTGTTGCTGATCACGCGGCCCGATACCTGCGGCTGGGGCGTTGCGATCATGCTCGCCGGAATCCCGATTTACTATCTGAATAAGCGGAAGATCGCCGGAGAGGTTACTTCATAAATAAAAAGAGCAAAACAGCTCCTTTTTTTGTTTCGGCCTTAGCCCGGATAGCAGCGACATCCTTTTTATTGCCGCGGACTTATGACTTGAAGATTCAGCCGTGCAATAAAAAGATACAGCGGATAGCCGGACCCAGCTTCAAAAAAAAATCCGCCTTTTAAAAGCGGATTCTTTAGTATCTGTTAGTAGTAGGTGTACCTTCTTACTTTTGAGATGTATTTGGCCAGTCGGATTACCTGATGGCTGTAACCGTATTCGTTGTCGTACCAAACATAGAGCACGATGTTTTTGCCGTCGCCGGAAACGATAGTCGCGTTGCTGTCGTAGATTGATGGCGCCGATGTTCCTACGATATCAGACGAAACGAGCTCGTTGTTGAGCGAATATTTGATCTGCTCGACCAATTCGCCTTCGAGCGCATATTTCTTCATGATGGCGTTAACTTCTTCAACGTTGGTCGTGCGCTCGACTTCGAGGTTCAACACTACCAGCGATCCATTCGGAACAGGTACGCGAATCGCATTCGAGGTCAGTTTTCCGGCCAATGACGGCAACGCTTTTGCAACCGCACTTCCGGCGCCCGTCTCGGTGATTACCATGTTCAATGCGGCTGCACGTCCGCGGCGGTATTTTTTGTGCATGTTGTCAACCAGGTTCTGGTCGTTTGTGTAAGCGTGGATGGTTTCCAAATGGCCTTTTACGACTCCGAGCGTATCCTCAACGGCTTTCAGGATCGGCGTGATCGCGTTTGTCGTGCACGATGCTGCAGAGAAAATGTTGACTTCATCCGGGTTATAATCATTCTGGTTGACTCCGTGAACGATGTTCGGAACGCCTTTTCCGGGAGCTGTGAGCAACACTTTGTCGACTCCACCCGAAGTAAGATGCCTTGCCAGCGCTTCCTGCGTGGTAAAAGCTCCGGTATTGTCAATTACGAGCGCTTCGTTGATTCCGTATTTTGTATAATCGATGTCTTCAGGAGCGTTCGCCGTGATGATATGAACGGTCGTTCCATTGATTATAAGTGCATTGTTTTCAGGATCGGCAACTACTGAACCCTGGAAATCGCCGTGAATCGAATCGTAGCGAAGCAGGGAAGCACGTTTTTCGAGGCTTGTCGCGTCATTCTTATCGCGGGTTACGATTGCACGCAACCTGAGCTGGTTTCCGCGGCCGGTTTTTGACATGAGTTCGCGTGCGAGGAGTCGGCCGATACGTCCAAACCCATAAAGAACAACGTCTTTCGGCTTGTTGTTGCGGAAATCTTTGGCGTTGCGAAGTTTGTCGAGTACGAACGAAGTTGCGTCGTTGTACTTTTCATCCTCAAGGAAATACTCATACGTGAGCTTGCCGATGTCGAGTTTACTAGGCGGAAGGTCGAGTGACAATATTGCCTTTGCGATTTCTACCGAGTCAAAAATGGTGATCGGTTTTCCGACAAATTCGCCGGCGTACTCGTGAAGATTGATGATTTCACTGACATTTTTGTCGATCAGCTGGTTTCGGAAGAGTACCATTTCGATGGCTTTGTCGTACCAAAGGTCGCTGATGATTTTGATGAATTCGACTCCGGCCCGTCGCCTGTCGGCTTGGAATGCAAGCTCTTTTTCGTAGGTGTGGATCATGATTTAAAAGAAGTTAGTGTTGTTTTTTCTTTTGATGGTGCAAAAGTACCTATTTCAAACGTTTTCGTAAAATTTTCCGAAGGTTAATAACCTGTAATTTTGGCGTTTTGTCGAATTTCCAAATAAAAAAAACCGGCACCTTTCGGAACCGGTTCAGAAATCGTGAACTTTGCCTTTAAATGATAACGCGTAGGAGTTGTCCTGCTTTATTTACCATTTCGATCCTGATGCTTTGATTTTCGTCTTTGTTGCTCAGGATTCGGGAAACGGTTTCCACATCTACCGCTTTCGCATTATCGACACTCAGGATTATGTTGCCTTTCAGTTCATCGTAATACGGTGCGAGGCTTTCGTTATTGATATCCTTGATTTTTACTCCGTAATCCAATTTGAACCTTTTCTTATCGGCAGCTGAAATATTTTCAAGTTCAATTCCCTTGAACTCGGTGCTCACAAATTCGTTTTTGCTAAGCATTACCGGAACGGTCATCGTTTTTTCGCCGCGCTTGAAAGTGACTTCCACCTTGTCGTTCGGCCGTTTTGTGTTGATGACACTGGCAAGGTCGGAATAGGTCGAAATCGGATGGTTATCAATCTTGATGATCACGTCACCTTTTGTCAGGCCTGCTTTTTCTGCGCCTGTATTTTGGTTGACTTTATTGATATAGAATCCGTCGATGTCTTTGATGCCGAGCTCTTTTGAAGCAGCAGGGTTGAGTTCACCGCCTTCAACACCCAGAATGCCGCGCTGTACGTTTCCGTATTCCATAATGTCTTCGACGATCTTACGCGTAATGTTGGAAGGCACCGCGAAGGAATAGCCGACGTACGATCCTGTCATCGACGAGATCATGGTATTGATTCCGATCAGTTCGCCATTGGTGTTCACGAGCGCGCCGCCGCTGTTGCCGGGGTTTACGGCAGCGTCGGTCTGGATAAATGACTGGATTCCGTTGCTGTCGAGGTTACGGGCTTTGGCGGAAACGATTCCCGCGGTAACTGTCGAGTTGAGGTTGTACGGGTTTCCGATCGCGAGCACCCATTCGCCGACTTTCACATTATCAGAATCCGCGAATGTGGTATAAGGAAGCTTTTCATCGGCATCGATCTTCAGCAGCGCGATGTCCATTTTTGAATCGGTTCCTATAAGTTTGGCTTTATATACTTTCTTGTTGTTGAGGGTAATCTCAATGTCGGATGCGTCTTTGATCACATGGTTGTTGGTCACGATGTAACCGTCTTCCGAAATGATCACGCCCGAACCGGTTCCAACCTGTTCCTGCTGTTGTCCGCCACGGTAGCCGTAGAAGAATTCAAGCATGGGATTGTTGATCGTGCGGTAGGACACGTTTTTTACGTGAACTACATAATGGACCGCCTTGTCGGCAGCTTCGGTAAAATCAAGCACTTCGCCTGATAATCCGACCGGCCTTAAATATGAGTTTGCCGGTGCAGTAGTGACGATATTTTTCTTGTCTGACATAAAACCGTCATCGTCAATAAACAGTTTGTATGCGCCGAGCGTAGTCGCACCGCTAAGCAATGACACCATGAATAAGCTCGAAAAATTTTTCATTTTTTCTAACAATTTAGATTTATGGAACGTAAAATTATATACATTTTATATCTGAAAATCCGGTTTAACTCACGTTTAACAATCAGCAGGTTGCAGTATATTTGCAACTTTACGGGCGATAAAAAATGGAAACCGAATTTTCAAAATACCACGGAACCGGAAACGATTTCGTGATGATCGATAACCGCGACGGCCGATTTCCCAAAGAAAATGCCATACTGGTCGAACGGCTTTGTGACCGCAGATTTGGCATTGGCGGTGACGGGCTTATCCTGCTGGAAGATGACAAAAGTTCCGATTTCCGGATGGTTTATTTCAATTCCGACGGGCGCGAAGGCTCCATGTGCGGCAATGGCGGCCGTTGTACCGTGGCTTTTGCGAGGCAATTGGGACTGATTGGAAAGACTACAAAATTCAATGCTGCCGATGGCGCGCACGAAGCGGTTATTTCAGAATCGGGCGACATTTTACTGAAAATGCAAGATGTTTCCAAGATGGATATTAATCCGGATTATATCTTTTTAGATACCGGTTCACCACACCATATTGAATACGTTAAAAACCTTGGCGATGTAGATGTGAAAGTTCGTGGCGCAGAATTGCGGTACGGTGGACTTTACGGCGATGCAGGAAGCAACATCAACTTCGCTTTTCAGGAATCGGCTGACATTTTTTCAGTGCGAACTTATGAACGCGGAGTTGAAGACGAGACATTCTCCTGCGGAACCGGCGCCGTTGCCGTTGCAATTGCTTCGCACGCAACAGGTAAAACGAAAGCCGAAAACATAGAAATCCGCGTGCTTGGCGGATCGCTTCGCGTAAAATTTGAATCGAAAAACGGCATTTACCGGAATGTTGTATTATCCGGACCGGCCACATTTGTATATTCGGGAAAAATTTCAATCTGATGATGTCGCTGCAAGGAACACTTATCCATCTTCGGGCGCTTGAACCGGAAGATATCGATTTCCTTTACCGTACCGAAAACGATAAGGACGTTTGGCAGGTGAGCCATACGCAGACGCCTTTCAGTAAATACCTTCTTCAGCAATACCTCGACAATTCGCATCTTGACATTTATCAGGCGAAGCAGCTGCGGCTCGTGATTGCCAAAAATGACGATCGACAGCCAGTGGGAATGATCGACCTTTTCGATTTCGATCCGGCGAATTCGAGGGCGGGAATTGGAATTGTAGTTTCGGACGGAGGGCGCGGAAATGGCTACGGGACGGAAGCGCTCGCCCTGCTGATACCATACGCTTTCGGCGTTTTGAACCTTCATCAGCTTTATGCGAATATCGGCACCGAAAATATTCCAAGTTTAAAGCTTTTCTCTAAATTTGGCTTCCGCGAAGCAGGAATAAAAAAAGAATGGAATCGCTCCGGCGGAAAATATCTTGACGAAGCGCTTTATCAACTAATCAATCATCAATCGGGCACCGGCGAACCGGCGCAGGACTTATAATCACTCCACTTTGAAATCCAAGAAACTGATCCTTACCCTTGTCGCTGCCATCGGGCTGGCGGCCATTATTTACGGCTATCTTTTATACCGCGACATTTTTTCCGGAAATACAGCTTTTGAGCAAAAGGAAATCTATGTCAACATCCCGACGAATTCAAACTTCGATCAGGTGAAGCAAATCCTGAAACCGGTCGTGAAAGACCTTGACCGATTCGAAACGGTTGCTGAGAAGAAATCATATCCCGAAAACATCAAGGCCGGACACTTTTTGATCCGCCGCGGAATGAACAGCAATGAAATTATCAACGCGCTTCGGCAGAACATTCCGGTAAAACTTGCTTTCAACAATCAGGAACGGCTCGAAGATCTTGCCGGCCGCATCGGTTCGCAAATTGAAGCCGACAGCATCAGCCTGATGAAGTCGTTTCTCGACGAAAAGTTCCTTGCCGACCATGGGTTTAATCCAACCAATGTGTTGAGCATGTTTATCCCGAACTCTTATGAAATTTACTGGAACACCAACGCCGACAGTTTTCGTGATAAGATGGCCGAAGAATACGAAAAGTTTTGGAACGCCGACCGAAAGGCGAAAGCGGCTGCGCTCAATCTGACGCCGCTTCAGGTTTCGGTCGTGGCGTCAATCGTACATAAAGAAACGGTCAAGCCGGACGAACGGCCGCGCGTGGCGGGAGTGTACCTGAACAGGCTGAGCCGCGGAATGAAACTCGAGGCCGATCCGACAGTGATTTATGCCGTAAAAAAGCAGGCAAACGATTTTAACCGGGTGATCAAACGGGTTCTTTATCAGGATCTTGAAACGGTCTCGCCATACAATACCTATATGTATGAAGGTCTGCCACCGGGTCCGATTTCAATGCCTGATATCGACGCAATCGATGCTGTGCTGAATCCGGAGAAGCACAACTATCTTTATTTCTGCGCCAGCGTGACCCGTTTTGGATACCATGAATTTGCCGTGACGCCCGCACAGCATGAAGTCAACCGCAGAAAATACGTGGCCTGGATCAATAGCCAGGGAATCAAGCGATGAAAATCAGAGGCATCATCCCATTGGTGATGCTGTTGTGTTGCGTCTTATCGCAGGCGCAAAATCGGGTTGCGGATTTTATTCGGCCTTCCGACAGCTTGAATACGATTCGCCGTAACTCCGTTTTAATTTCGGAAGCAGCACTTTCTTCGGCCGCTTTTATTGCTCTTGATCAGATTTGGTATGCCGATTATCCGCGGTCTTCCTTCCATTTCAAGAACGACAACGCCGAATGGCTCCAAATGGATAAAGCCGGGCATGCGTTTACTTCGTACCATCTTTCGGAGGCAGGTACTTCGCTCTTGCGATGGAGTGGTGTCAACAAGAAACAAAGTGCGATTTACGGAACTGCTTCCGGTTTTGCATTCCTGACGATTATTGAAGTGTTTGACGGGTTTTCGTCTCAGTGGGGCGCATCAACTGGTGATATTACCGCTAACGCCGGCGGTGCATTGCTTTATCTGTCGCAGGAACTTCTTTGGAAGGAGCAGCGCATCATCACCAAATTTTCTTTTCATACAACTCCATATGCATCGGCCCGGCCCGAAGTATTGGGAAGCAACTTGGCTGAACAGGTTTTAAAGGATTACAATGGGCAGACCTATTGGCTTTCGGCGAATCTGCATTCGTTCATAAAGGCCGACTTTATTCCCAAATGGCTAAATGTTGCAGTGGGTTATGGTGCCGAAGGAATGATCACCGGGGACGATGCGCTTGTAAACACGGTTTTCCTCCCTGAGCACAAAAGATACCGCCAATTTTACCTGAGCTTTGACGCAGATCTGACGAAAATCGAAACGAAATCGGCGATATTGCGAACACTTTTCCGTTTGGTGAACACCATAAAAGTGCCTGCTCCGGCACTGGAAATCAACGGAAAAGGGATTACAAAAATTCACGCCTTGTACTTTTGACAAAAGTTTAACTTGCTGAAAATCAGGTTTACAATTTTTGCCCTATATTTGCATCGTAGAAATTTCCTTACGATTGCGTGTAGGAAGAAATACTATTTATGATTAAAAAATGGATATATTACATTTCAATTACCCTTATTGTCACATTTATTAGCTTTGGTTTTAAGTCGATTAATTCCGAAAACCACGATTGGTTTTTAGTCGATGAAAACGAGCAAATGCTTTATCATTTTCCTTCCAAAAACCAGTACGATTACAAAAGCCTCAACATTCCTTTCACCGGAAAATTCTTCATAGGCTACAAGGAAGCGATCGCCTTCAAAGAGTCGCAAGGCAAATACGGAAAGATAAATACCTTCGGTTGCCTTGGAAAATATCAATTTGCACCACAAACATTAAAATCCATTGGAATCAGCGACAGCCTTGCTTTCTTGCGAAGCCCGCGGCTTCAGGAAAAAGCGTTCATTGCGCTGCTTGCCAAAAACAAATGGGAACTGCGCGATGAAATTGAAAAATATACCGGAAAGATTATCGGCGGGATTCATATTACCGAGTCGGGTATTCTTTCTGCCGCGCATTTTGGTGGAGTATGATCGGTCAAGAAGTTCTTTAAGAGCAATGGTCGAAGATACCTGCGCGACGGCTACGGAACTTCGCTAAAAAGTTACATGAAAGCGTTCGCCGGTTATGAAACTTCTGCAATTGTCGCTGATAGCAATGCAACGGTAAAATAACAATCAAAAAATTAGAATTAACCTGCCTCACTGGCGGGTTTTTTTATGCTTGTTTGTGAATGATAAAGATTGCAGGCTTGTTGTGAAGATCCGGAATTGACCGCTTCCATTCGGCGATCGTTCGCGTTACGAGGAATTCGGTTGGTAAAGTAAGATCGGCGGCAATGCACAGCAGCGTCGATGGTTGCAGCGCCTGCAGCAGGTCTTCGGCCATCTTGTTGTTTCGGTAGGGAGTTTCGATAAAAATCTGCGATTGCTTTTTTTCAAAGGAAAGCCGTTCCAGCGTTTTCAGTACGGATTTTTTTTCGGATTTGTCGATAGGAAGATACCCATTGAAGGCAAAGCTTTGTCCGTTCATACCCGAGCCCATCATTGCAAGCAGAATCGATGAAGGCCCAACGAGTGGAACCACCTGGATGTTTTTTTCGTGCGCCAGTTTTACAATCGCAGCTCCGGGATCGGCAATTCCGGGGCAACCCGCTTCCGACATCAGTCCGATATTTATTCCCTGCAGGCAAGGAGCGATCATTTGGTTGTGCTCGGAAATTTCTGTATGCTTATTAAGGACGCTGATTTTAAGTTCTGCCTGGACTTTCTCGGGTGCAACCGATTTGATAAATCGGCGCGCTGTTTTTTCGTTTTCGACAATGTAATGGTCGATGAAACCAATTGTCCGCATTATGCTTTGTGGAAGGACATCTGCCGGTTCGACTTCACCAAGCGTTGTCGGAATTAGGTACAGCCTGCCAAATGGTTGCGACGATTTCATCAATGACCGTGTTTGCTGAGAAGTTTTCGTGCAATAATTTCGCAGCTTTGGTTAAGCATGTCGTAAACGGTGTCGAAGCCGTTCGCCAATCCGAAGTACGGGTCGGGAACGTCGACTTTCTCACCCGGGAAAAGTTCGTCAAGGATCATGCGTACTTTACGTCGGTGCTCGTCGGTTTTCGCCAATTGAACTACGTCGTCGTAATTGGTGGAATCCATCACATAGATGTAGTCGAATTCATCAAAATCCGATTGTTTGAAAATCCGGCCTTTTTGATGGGTTATGTCGAGTCCGTTTTTTCGTGCCGTTTCGATGGAACGCGGATCAGGTTGCTTTCCAACGTGCCAATGACCTGTTCCTGCCGAGTCGACTATAAATTTATCTTTTGGAAGCTTTGATGCAAGCAGGCCTTCTGCCAAAGGCGAACGGCAGATGTTGCCAAGGCACACCATCAAGATTTTCACGGGCTTCATGGCCGGTTAAAGAGATAGTTTTTTGTGAATATCGTCTACGAATTTCTTGAATTGCTTGTCGGTCGAAACGAGGTTGTCCACCGTTTTGCATGCGTGCAATACGGTCGCGTGATCGCGGTCGCCAATTTGGGACCCGATGTTTGCCAGTGAAGCTTTGGTGAACTTTTTAGCGAAGAACATCGCTAACTGTCTCGCCTGTACGACATGGCGCTTGCGGGTTTTCGACTGCAAGGTATCGAGGTCTAATTGGAAATAATCGGATACGACTTTCTGGATGTATTCGATCGAAATTTCGCGTTTAATGTTTTTCACGAACTTTTCGACCACGTGCTTTGCCAACTCAAGCGTCACTTCTTTTTTGTTGAACGAGGACTGAGCAATCAGTGAAATGATTGCACCTTCCAGTTCGCGGACGTTTGATTTGATGTTACGCGCTACATATTCGATGATATCGTCCGGCATGTCAACGCCGTCGCGATAAAGGATATTTTTCAGGATCGAAATCCGTGTTTCGTAATCGGGTTGATGCAGTTCTGCCGAAAGTCCCCATTTGAACCTCGAAAGCAAGCGCTGCTCGATGTCCTGCATGTCAACCGGAGCCTTATCCGATGTCAGGATTACCTGTTTTCCGTTTTGGTGCAGGTAATTGAAGATGTGGAAGAATACATCCTGAGTTCCTGATTTTCCGGACAGGAATTGAACGTCATCAATAATGAGGACGTCAATCAGCTGGTAAAAGTGAATGAAATCGTTCCGGTTGTTCTTCTTTACCGAATCGATATACTGTTGGGTAAAAATCTCAGCCGATATATAGAGTACGGTTTTCTCCGGATACTTGTCTTTTATTTCAACTCCGATAGCATGTGCAAGGTGCGTTTTCCCCAAACCGACGCCGCCAAAAATCAGCAACGGGTTAAATGAGGTTCCGCCCGGCTTATTGGCTACTGCCATACCTGCTGAACGTGCCAACCGGTTCGAGTCACCTTCAAGGAAATTGTCGAAGCTGTAATTCGCATTCAGCTGCGATTCGATTTTCAGGTTCCTGATTCCGGGAATTACGAACGGATTTTTAAGCTCGGGGCTGAGGTTCTTAAATGGTGCATCGACTTCCTGCGATTTAACCGGGCTTCGGTGCGCACTTGGCAATTGCTCCGTGAACGGTTGCTTGTTGCCGTAAGTGTTTTCCATTTTGATTTTATACAGTAGCTTTGCGTTTTTTCCAAGCTCCTTGGTTAGCGCAACCTTCAGCAGTTTCACGTAATGCTCTTCGAGCCATTCGTAAAAGAATTTGCTGGGTACTTGAATATATAATGCGTTATCGGTGAGTTCAACTGACTTAATCGGTTCAAACCAGGTTTTATACGCCTGATCCTGGATATTGTCTTTTATGAACGACAGACAATTTTCCCATACTGATTGCGCAGTTTTATTCATAGATCGATGTAAATTAGTATATTTATTAAAGGTTATCTTACAAAAGAAATTGGGCGCTTTTATAAGACTTAGGGAGCAACAAATATGTGAACAAAAATCGTTAAAAAAAAATAAAAACGGCGTTGATTTTTCGGAAATATTATTGTAAGGATTTAATTTCCGCTTTCGCCTGAGGCCTTATATATCTTATGAAAGAGCATGAAATCGAAGTCCGGGTGCGCTATTCCGAGACCGACCAGATGGGAGTTGTGTACCACGGCAATTATCTTCCTTATTTTGAGATCGGAAGGGTCGAGTGGCTGCGCCAAAAAGGCATCTCGTATAAAGACATGGAAGCAGGTGGAATTGCGCTTCCGATCGTATCGCTGACGCTCAATTACAAAAAGCCGGCGCGTTATGATGAATTGTTGACCATCAAAACCATCTTCAAAAGACAAGTCTCGGTGAAGCTCGAATTCGATTGCGAAATCAGGAACGAGCGCGGAGAATTGTTAACAACCGGATATTTTTTGCTGGTATTTGTCGATATAAATAGTGGCCGGCCCGTTGCTCCTCCAAAATATCTTGCGCCTGTCTTCGAGAAACTTCGCTAGCTGTTTTCGGTCGATAATTTTACGCCAAAAACTGCAGTCATGGCGCCGGTGATTTTGTCGAAATCGCGTTTTCTGATGTCGACTTCAATCGCACAATCGGCTTCCATTCGTTGCGAAATGATTTTTCCATCGTATTGCTTGATGATGCGCATGACCTTACTCAAATGATCGTAGCCGAATTTCACAGTGAATTTTTTATCGATTGTTTTTTCGATAATATCAGATTCCGAAAGCGCCATTTGTGCCGCCGTTCGATATGCTGAGACGAGTCCGCCGACACCAAGCTTGACACCTCCAAAAATACGCACGACGACTACTAGAATATTGGTGAGCTTAAAAGATTGGATTTGACCGTAAATTGGCATTCCCGCCGAGTTTGCAGGTTCGCCATCGTCATTGGCCCGCCATGAAATTTGGTCGCTGCCGAATTGCCACGCATAGCAAAAATGCACTGCCGTGTAGTGCTTCTTCCGAAGTGATGCAAGAATGGTTTTAACCTCTTCCTCATTTTCGACAGCAAAAGCATAGCCGAAAAACTTGCTGTTCTTCTCTTTGTATAAAATTTCGGGCGAAGGCGCTGAGATTGTTTTATAAGTGTCCAAACGAATGCTGCTGCATGATCTTGAGGTCAAACAAATTTACCACATCTTCTTTTCCGGGCAGCAGGTTCCAAACGTGGAGTCCGCACGAAGCCGCCGCGTCGGTGTTTTCCTGGCGGTCGTCAACGAAGAGCGTCCTTTGTGGTTCGAGGTCGTGTTTTCTGATCAACAACTCGAATACCTGCGGGTCGGGTTTTCGCATCCCGAGCTCGTACGAATAATATATTTTCTCGAAACATTGGTAGAACTCGCGGCTGAAGGTCATTCCTACGACATGTTCAAACCGCTCGATGTGCGTTGCATCGGTATTGGTAAGCAGGAACAGCCGGTATTTCTGCTTCAGCATTTGGAGTAGCTCAAGCCTTTCGAGCGGGAAATCTCCGATAATGGCGTTCCATGCCTTCCGGATTTCAAGCAATGATGCATGTGGAATGTATTTCTGGAAGCCACTCAAAAATTCCTCTTCGGAAATCCGTCCGGTCTCGTACAAAATGTTCAACTCTTCAAGATCGGCCGGCGCGCCATGAAATCCCAACGCTGCAAACCCTTCGGTAACTGCATGCTTGTTGAGGTTGATGAACACATCGCCAAAATCGAAAATAATGGTGTTGATCATTTGTACATTATTATTAATTGGTCGCCCAGGATGTTTTCGGTTTCTACGATTGTTCCGGCAGGCAGTTGCGGAGCTGCGGTTCCTTCGCCAATGATCACATTGCTGCTGAAACGGCGGATTTCATCCCAGAGCCCTGCATTTAAAAATGCTTGCAAGGTATGGCTTCCACCTTCAATTATAACGGATTGCAGCTGGTGCCTGAAAAGGATTTCCAATATTTCTTGTGGAAGGCAATCACCAAACGCGGCTTTTTCAAAGATAACATTTTCTGAAAGCGATTGCCGTTCCGCTCCGCAAATTACAATAGTTTTTATCTTCCCGTCAAGCAGATAGCTGTCAGATGGCACTTTTCCTGAGCGGTCAATTACGACTCTTGCCGGATTTTTTCCGGTCCACATTCTTGCATCCAACCGCGGATTATCGACAACCGCCGTGTTCGTGCCAACCATAACGGCGCTTTCCTCAGTTCGCCATTTGTGCACCAATTGACGTGAATAGCGGTTTGAAATCCACACCGGTGCGCGGTCTTCTTTTTTATGCGGTGAAACAAAGCCGTCGGCGCTTTCTGCCCATTTTAATATGACGTAGGGCCGCTTCTGCTGATGAAAAGTGAAAAATCGCCTGTTAAATTTTAAACATTCTTCATGAAGAATCCCGGAAGTTACCTTGATTCCTGCCTCGCGCAATTTGCGGATCCCATTGCCTGCGACAATTGGGTTTGGATCTTCGGTTCCGATGACGACTTCTGGAATTTGCAGCGAAATGATCATATCGGCGCATGGCGGTGTTCGTCCGAAGTGACTGCAGGGCTCGAGGTTTACGTAAAGAGTCGATTCGTTCAGGAGGCTTTTGTCGGCAACCGAATTTACGGCAGCAACTTCTGCATGTGGGCCGCCCGGGAATTGGTGCCATCCTTCCCCGATTATTTTATCTTTGCATACGATCACACTACCGACGAGTGGGTTCGGATAAGTAGTTCCCAAACCGTTTTCGGCAAGCTGGATGCAGCGCGATAGGTACTTTTCATGCATATTCACAGAACAAAAATAGCAAATTGGCCGGTGTAATGATATCGGCAAATAAAATGGATCAAATTCAAATCAGAAGGATAGAAAAATCAGATGATGCCGCCATAGCGAGTGTTATCCGCAACGTACTCATCGAGCACAATGTTCCGAAAGTCGGCACCGCATACGCCGATCCGCAACTCGATTATATGAGCGATGCTTACAGCGGCCCTCGAACCGCTTACTTTGTCGTGGATGACAACGGTAAAATCGCGGGTGGCGCTGGAATTGCCCCTTTGGAAGGCGAGGATGATGAGATTTGTGAACTCCAAAAGATGTATTTTCATCCTGCGATGCGCGGACGCGGAATCGGATCACAGATGATTCAAAAATGCCTCGATTTTGCCAAAAGTGCCGGTTATAAAAAGTGCTATCTGGAAACTATGCCTTATATGACCGCTGCGCAGGCACTTTATAAAAAAAGCGGTTTCTCGTACATTGACCAACCGATGGGAAATACCGGCCACAATGCCTGTCCGGTTTGGATGTTGCGCGAATTATGATAAAGTTGCGCGAATACAGGACCGGATTCATTGAAAAGCTGTCGTCAATTTACGGACACGCCGAAGCAGAAAGTTTTTTCAATATTTCATTGGAAGAAATCCATCGGCTTTCGCGCTCGTCGCTTGCCTTGCAGCCGGATTTTTCCATATCCGAAAGCGAACTGGCACTGTGGGATTCGGTGTTGCATAAACTGAAAAATGAAATTCCCATTCAGTACATCTTTGGATGCGCAGATTTTTTTGGGATGAAATTCAAGGTAAACGAAAACGTACTCATTCCGCGCCAGGAAACCGAAGAACTGGTCGAATGGATTCTGACGGAAAACAAAAATAAACCTGGATTGTCGGTGATTGATGTCGGCACCGGAAGCGGATGTATCGCGATTTCTTTGGCCAAAAACCTGCCTGAGGCAAATGTTACAGCCATCGATGTTTCACCAGACGCACTGTCGGTCGCTCGCGAGAACGCATCGAAAAATACCGCCGCTGTCGAATTTATTTGTCAGGATGTGCTGAGTGCGGATCGCCTGCCCAAAGCGGACGTCATAGTTTCAAATCCGCCATACGTGACTATCAATGAAAAGCAGGAAATGCGCCGCAATGTTTTGGAAAATGAGCCACATTTGGCGCTTTTTGTACCCGATAACGATGCGCTGCTTTTCTATAGGAAGATCGGCGGGTTGGCCTTGCACAGCTTAAGAAGTGGGGGCGTACTTTACTTCGAGATCAATCAGTATCTTGGTGACGAAACCGTAAAACTCCTGAATAACATCGGATTCAGGAAGGTAGAGCTCCGAAAAGATATTTACGGAAATGACCGGATGATTCGCGCGAGCTTGTAATTACTCGTAACGCAACGCTTCAATAGGATCGAGGCGTGAAGCTTTTACTGCAGGATACGATCCCGAAAATATGGCGACGATAAAGGTGATCGCAAACGCCGACAGAATTGCCGCCCACGGAATCACGAATGAAAATCCCATTGCCGACGCGATTCCGAAGCCAGCGAGAATTCCGAGAATTATTCCGAGGAAACCGCCCATTTGCCCGACTACAAGCGTTTCGATAAAAAACTGTACTGCAATTGTCCCGCGCTTGGCGCCCAGAGCTTTTCGCACGCCAATTTCCCGGGTTCGCTCGGTTACCGACACCAGCATGATATTCATCAGCGCAATTGAAGATCCGAAAATCGTTATTACGCCGATTACCCATGCTGCGATTCCCAGATATTGTGTGATCGACAAAATCCTGTTGATCAGGTCGTCGCTTCGGGAAATGCCAAAGTTATTGTCCTCAACCGGATTGAGTTTTCTGACTCTTCGCATCGTCTGGATCGCATTATCAACTGCCCGGTCAAGCATTTCCTTGCGATCGATCATAACACTCAACGAGTAATTGATGTTCGGAGCCGTAAATAGTGATCTTGCAACCTGAATCGGGATCATCACGCGCAAATCCTGGCTGTTGCCGAATGTCGAACCTTTTTCCTTGAGTACGCCGATAACGCGAAACTTCGCGCCGCGGATGGCGATCACCTTATCAATCGGGTTCACGTCCTTGAGCAGCCCTTTTTCGAAATCAGAACCGACGATGCATACGTAGGCGTTGTTTGATATGTCGAAGTTGGTAAAGTTGCGTCCCTGTGTTGTTTCGAGTCCGGAATTCGCCAAAAAATTCTCATCGACGCCGAGAACCTGGATTTCGGGATCGGTTTTTTTCGATTCAAACCGCACTTCAGCTTTGGCAGTCGCCGTAAAAGAAAGTGAAGTATGGGAAAATGGATATTGAAAATGGTCGGCGAACCCTTTTGCTTCGGGATAACTGATAATCGGGTTTGGCTTTGTCTCGCCCTGCTGTCCCTCCATTCGCTGGGAAAAATCGTATTGTGTGAGGTTAAAAGTATTCGCGCCCATCGAAGCGAAATCGGAAGAAAGCGTATTTTCAAGCGCAGAAACGACTGTCAGGATGCAAACCAGTGCCGTAATTCCGATGGCAATTATCAAAACGGTCAGGATTGTCCGCAGCAATTGCGTTTTAATGGATCCCATTGCGATCCTGATATTTTCCCTGAGAAGCTTGAACATGCGTCGGTTTTAACGGTAAAAATACAAATATTTCGCTGCTGTCGGTGACGGCTAAAAATTAATTGCCAGCAACGGACTCAAACCGGAAAATGTTTTTAAAATAACGATATTTGTGTTTTATTTCAGCTATGGCCAATAAACCGGGAATACCAAAAGGAACGCGTGATTTTTCACCGCAGGAAGTCGCCAAACGACAATACATAATGCATATAATTAAGGAGAATTTTGAGCGCTTCGGCTACCAGCCGATCGAAACGCCATCCTTTGAAAACTCGGAAACCCTGATGGGGAAATACGGCGAGGAAGGCGACCGGCTCATTTTTAAAATCCTGAACTCCGGCGATTATCTGTCAAAAGCGGATGAAAAGCACCTCTCGGCAAAGGACAGTCACAAGTTAGCGGCGCAAATTTCGGAAAAGGCGCTTCGTTACGATCTGACCGTTCCCTTTGCGAGATACGTTGTACAGCACCGCCATGAAATTGAATTTCCGTTCAAACGGTACCAGATCCAACCGGTTTGGCGTGCCGACAGGCCTCAAAAAGGCCGTTTCCGCGAATTTTTGCAATGCGATGCCGATGTTATCGGCGCAACATCACTTTGGCAGGAAGTCGAATTGGTACAGCTATATGACAATGTATTCAGTGAGCTCGGAATGAAAGGCGTTACGATCAAGATCAACAATCGAAAGATACTTTCCGGAATTGCACAGGTTATTGGCGCTTCGGATAAGCTGATCGATTTTACGGTAGCGCTCGACAAGCTTGACAAAATAGGTGAGGAAGGCGTTCGCAAGGAGATGATCGAAAAGGGAATTCCGGAAGCTGCACTTGAGAAAGTCAAGCCGTTGTTTCAATTTTCAGGAACCAATGAGAATAAGCTCGACCAATTAAAAACGATGCTTTCAGGATCGGAAGAAGGAATGAAGGGAATTGAAGAGTTGTCTTTCATCGTCGACCATATTGCGACGCTTGGACTTGTCGAATCGGTGTTGGAAATCGATGTTACGCTTGCGCGTGGACTCAACTATTACACGGGTGCAATTTTCGAAGTTGCGCCGCCCAAAGGAATAGCAATGGGATCGCTTGGCGGTGGTGGACGATATGATGACCTGACCGGCATTTTCGGATTGCACGGCGTTAGCGGTGTCGGTATTTCATTTGGACTGGACCGGATTTATCTTGTTGCCGACGACCTGAAGCTTTTTCCAGAATCGGTTGTGGCGAAGACCAAGGCGCTGTTTTTCAATTATGGACAGGCCGAGGCTTTGTACGCAATGAAAGCAATCAAAAAATTACGTGAGGCTGGGATCAATGCCGAGCTCTATCCCGAGCAGGTAAAGGCGGGCAAACAGTTCCACCATGCCGACAAACGATTGATACCATTTGCGGTCATTTGCGGAACCGACGAAATGAACCAAAACAAATACGCAGTAAAAGACCTCGCAACCGGCCAACAGGAGCTCCTGGATTTTGACGGGTTGAAAGCCAGGTTATCACATTAAATAAAAAAGCTTCCCGTTAAGGAAGCTTTTTTTGAAGTGTCTTTTTGTGGGGCAAAAAGAGCGAATTATTTTACTGCGATCTTCCGACTGAAGTCGCCTTTATCTGTAGTCATTTTCACAATGTATGTTCCGGTGCTGATGTTTTTAACCGGGATCTGGATGTGCGACTGGTTGTCGTTCGAAACATCCCATTGCGAGATCAGTTGGCCAAGCATATTGTAAAGCGACACGGTTTTCACATTCGAATCGGCAATGTGATTGTAAATTGCCAGGATGCTGTTGGCATTGGTATAAGTAACTTCAATTCCGTCTTGCTGAGCGGTCTCGTTTACTCCTAAAGCAGTTCCGGTCACAAAGCGAAGCGTAAAGCGGTTTTCAATTACGCCCGCAGGCAATTCAATCGAAAAGTCGTCTGCTTTTATATCGTGATAAATATTGGTTACATTGTCGTGGATGTATATCGCCTGACTTGCATCGAAATTCTCAGTCGCATCCAAAGTGAATTTAACCGGACCTGCAGTGCTGGTTTTCACCCCTAACGGATATACCGCATTTTCGTTGAAATAGCTTTCGCCGGCAATGTTGACTTTAGTCGAGCCATTTAGGAAATACATATCGTTTGGTTGGCTGTCGATGTGGATCGCGTCATAACCCGGATCGATTGCAGATGTCGCTTTTTCGTCCATGAACCCAATGAGCACCTGCCTGTGATAATTGTTGAAAGACGTAAATCCAAGTCGGATCTTTCCATAGGTGTCTTCTTCAAAAACCTCGTCATTATTATTGAACGGCGAGTAGTTGGGCGCATGCGGATCAACCCTGAACATTGTGTTCGATGTCGCATGGTCTTCTTTTACAAATCCGCGCTGGTTGTTTGAAAAAGTCACCGTGCCGCCGGTTGTGTTGGCCGTGATGAAAAATCCTTGCCCGACAGGGATGAATCGTCCAGGAACTTTTGAGCTCGAGCCCAATCCGCTGATTCCAGGAGGTGCCACGGCAGGAGTTCCGCCAACAAGAGTTCTTGTGGCATATCCGCCCTGGTAGTCGGCAAGATAGTGCGTGTTATTCGTACTATAATGTTCCCAGAAATAAAGGGTTCCGGTTGTAGCTCCAAGGTTTTGCGTAATGAACGCATCCGCATCGAGCGCCGAGGCGTACGGGTTTCCGCAAAGGTTCAGGTTGTTCGCCGCAACCGTGGTCGTGATCACACCATTATTCGGTTTTCCGATAAAAGTATAATTCTGCGTAGCTGTTGCTGCGTTGCTTCCTTTTAGCGTGAATCCCTGACCTGCGAGCAAGGTGCCGTTTGGCCCGACTGTAGCCCAGTTTGCATAGGAGTTGGTTACATTCTGGAATTTGAAAATCCAGTAGCTGCTCAGTGTGATCGGAGTGGTTGGCGAACCGTCGAGACCTGATGTCCATTGTAGTGGCAGCGGATTCGCGGCATTCGTGCCATCCCTGAGTACGCCCGCAACGGTAAACGCATTATTATTCGTTGATGTGTTGATCGCTCCAACCGGCGATCCCCAATAATTGTAATTGTATTTATTGACGGTTCCCTGCTGGTCGCGCTCAATCGATCCGCTGCTTGAAGGGTCAAGATCACTGGTCGCGGTTTGAACAAGCTGCGATTTCCCCTGAAGGTCGATCGATCCGTTCAACGCCAAATACCAGGTGTTTTTGATCATATTGTCGTTGTTCACGACGTACTTAACCGATGGGTCGATTATAAGCCCGAGATCAGTGCTGTTGTAAGGCAGCGTAACATTGTGTTTCACCCGGACGATAGTCCAATCGTAGGTATAGGCATCGGTCCCGTTTACAAAATTGTTCTGGCTAACTGCGATATCGAGCGCACCTGCCATGGATGTTTCGAATGGCATTGGCGCAAGCTGGTATTTCAGGTTTTTCACGTTGTAAATACGTGCAAGTGACGAACTCGTTCCAGCATCGATTCCCGCAGTCGTATAGTTATCGATCACATTGTCTTTGTAAGCATCCATGCGGTAGTACGCCTTAAGGCTGGACCATGTTGACGATTCGATGTCTTTAGGCACGACCTCACCACGGATCGCAGCGCCGTTTGCTTTAATTTCCTGGAAAACCATTTTCTGGATCTGGTCATCTGTGAGTGCCGAATTGAACATCCGAATTTCATCAACAGAACCTTTAAAATAGCTGTCGTTTGCCGAAGGGTTTTTACCGATAGTAAAGTTCACCGTGCTCGCAGGCAATGTCCCGGCAAGAGTTCCGCTGTTTGAGCTTATTTCAGGATTACCGTTGACATAAAGCTTCAGCTTTTCGGTTGCATTCGAACCGTCGTAAACAGCCGCGATGTGGTACCAGCGGTTGACAACAAGATCTGTCCCAAAAGTTACCGTCACACCTTTGGCAGTCGCACTAAGTTTTCTTCCTGACGACGTGTCGATTTTCAGGTTCATGTTGTCTTGCCCGATCACGTACGCAGTCGTTGCAAATGGGGGAGTCAGTTTGACCCAACCCATAATTGTCGCTTTTGCGAGGCCACCCGTAAGCTGCGTTCCTTCGGCATAATCATTTCGACCATCAAGATCAAGGTATAGTTTTCTATTCAGGTCGCGGGGCGATCCCATTTTTAAGGTATTGGTATCGAAGGCATCCAGGATTCCGTCTTTATCGCCATCAGCGGAGCCGTCAATTTTACCATCATTGTTTGCATCAAGGGTTGCGTATAGCGTTCCTGCAATGTCTTTCACACCATTGTTATCGGAATCAAGCTGGCGGTAATCGGGTGTGCCATTACCATCGGTATCGAGTGCAAATGGCCGTGTCTGAGTTCCCCATGCCGAGTTTGAATCGTACAGATCCAGAACACCGTCCTTATCGCTGTCACCAAGATCACCTACGCCGTCGCCATTGATATCGCCATCTCCGTTAAGAAGTCCGGCCTCATCGACATCGAAAATTGAGTCGTTGTCGCTGTCAAGGTCAAGCACATCAGGCACGCCATCGCCATCGGTATCGGGAATCACATACCAACCTCCGGCAATTGCCGCTTCGATATTGTCTAGGAAGCCATTGCTGTTGCTGTCGGCCCAGGTGCTGAAAGTTCCTCTTCCGATCGTATAACCTTTAAATCCTGCTTCCTCAACATCCGGAATTCCGTCATTATCTGAATCGAGGTCAAAAAGGTTGGCGATTCCGTCACCATCTGTATCGCAGTAGGTTTGTTTAAGTGTAATATCATCGATGGCAAGGTCATTTCCGCCACCACCTGGTGCATTGTTCTTAAATCGCACGACAAAAGTCGTTACACTGCCAAGGTTCACACTTGTTGTAAACTGGAGCCAGTTGCTCGCGCCACAGGTATTATCGCTTGTCGAAGAGCTGCAACGGCCGATGTTTCCGGTGTTGAATGTGGATAGTACCGTTCCAGATGTGTCAAGGAATTCAACAGTAATATTCGGAAGTATCGAACCGGAGTAGTTTGACTGCTGCATAATGTTCATTACCCAAAAGCTATAGGTAACCGGGATGTTCGGAATAATACCGTTGATCGTTGTTTCGTAAAAGATTCCCGGCGTATAGCTGGCATTGAAGACCGCCATCCTGCCGTTGACATCGCTTGGCGTGTGATCCTGCGCACCGTTCCAGGCAAGGTCGCCGTGAATGTTATCAGGATCGCTGGCTACGGTGCCCGCAATTTTGTGGGTTACAACATATTCACCGTCATCAAGAATCCATGACGACTGGCTTGGGCAATCGGCAGTGTTCGGTCCGACGATGCCATCCTCAAAGCAATAAGTACACGTGGCATTCGGGATGTTTACGTTGATAAGTCCTTTTGTTGTTCCCGCGCCGAAAGTTTCGTTCAGGAATGTATAGGTGATCGATCCGGCGTACGGTCCGGCGGTACAAAGCTGTTGCTCGGTAATATCCGACATGCCGTCGTTATCATCATCAATATCGTTGTTGTCACTCACATTATCGCCGTCAGTATCGGGATAGGTGCGAACACCTAATCCGGTTACGGCAAAGTCGTATGGATTTTCATTGGTATCGTCGTTAACTATCGAAATTGTCGCATTTTTGATTCCGACTGTAGTCGGATTGAAGCTGATCTTGAATGATGTATTCGATCCATTGGCAATCGTTGCGCTCGGCAATAATGCTACGGAAAAATCTGCTGCGTTTGGCCCTGAAATCGAAATCTGCCCGATATTAAGGCTTCCTACGCTTCCGCTGTTTTGTATTGTGTAAGTTACTAATGCCGAACCTGCATCGACCGACACCGTTCCGAAGTCGGTATTGTCCGATACCGACGGGGTAGTATCGCCGTCGGGAATGCTGATCAGATTACCAACAACGTTAATTTCGACAATCGAACCCACTCCGACGATTGAAAAATCATACGCGGTTTCGTTGCTGTCATTGTTGTTGATGGTTACAGTTGCACTTCTTACGCCGGTCGCCGAAGGGTTGAACGTGATGCTGAAGGTAGTGCTTCCGCCAATTGCAAGCGTTGAGGATACCGGGCCGGATACAGTGAAATCACCTGCGTTTGCACCGCTGATTACAATCGAGTTGATCGTTAGCGGCGCGGTTGCCGATGGCATGTTGTTGATCGTAAACGTATGTGTCATCGTTCCCGCAGTGACTTCGACTGAACCGAAATGCGTGAAGTCGGCCAGCGAAGCAGTAACATCGCCATCCACGATGCTGAAACCATTTCCAATTACATCGATTTCAGGATCTGTGCCTGTACCGGTTACTGCGAAGGTGTACGGACTTTCATCGCTGTCGTTTGAGTTGATGTTGACAATTGCATTCCGAACGCCTACAGCACCCGGATCGAATGTAAGTACGAATGTTGTTGCGCCGCCGATCGATATGGACGAGGCCGGAGCGGTTGTAACAGTGAAGTCGCCCGGATTGGCACCCGACATTGTAATCGAATTTATAACCAATGCGCTGTTCCCGGAGTTGAGGTTTTGGATTACGAATGTTTGTGAAACTGTTCCGGAGACGGCGTCGGTACTTCCGATATTGGTTCCGTCAGCAACCGATGGAGTAACATCGCCGGTCAGGATCGTAAAGGAGTTTCCGGTAACATTGATTTCTGGATCGCTACCGGTTCCCTGAATCTTGAACGTATATGGATTTTCGTTGCTATCGTTATTGGCTATCGATACAGTGGCAGTACGCAATCCAAGTGCGCTTGGGTTAAATGTAATCCCGAGGGTCGTACTTGATCCAACGCCAACGGAGCTGTTCGGGTTGGTTGTTACGGTAAAATCAGCCGCATTGGCGCCTGAGATTGTAACACCTGAAATCGAAAGCGGCATTGACGATCCCGTAACGTTTTGTATAACGTAGTTTTTTGCGATAGTTCCTCCCGAGATATATATCGATCCGAAATCAGTGAGATCAGCGGCCATAGGAGTAATGTCGCCATCAGGAATCATGTTGCCATTTCCGGCCACGTTAATTTCCGGATCACCGCCTGTTCCCTGGATGGTAAAGTTGTATGGATTTTCATTCGAATCGTCGTTAGCAATCGAGACAGTTGCGCTACGAAGGCCGACCGCCGATGGATTGAACGTTATTGAAAATGTAGTACTGGACGATGCCGCCACCGTTGAAGCCGGCGTGGAAGTTAGTGTAAAATCACCTGCGTTTGCACCGGCAAAACTGATAGCACCAATGGAGAGGTCACCAGTTCCTGTGTTTTGGATCGTAAATGTCCGGACGACGGTCCCCGAGGAAATATCGGTGGTTCCAAAGTCGGTAAAATCGGTAAACGAAGGTGTTGAATCACCATCGACAATCGTAGTGGTATTTCCCACCAGGTTGATTTCGTTTACATACCAGGTAAGGATTACGCGGCCGTTTGCGCCGTTTCCTCCGGCTTTCGTGCCGAAGCTTCTGTGTGCGCCGCCGCCGCCGCCGCCTGGAACGGTTCCTGCGTGGCCGATTTCATTTGAAGTTCCGCCGTTGCCGCCGTCGCCACCGTTTCCTGGTGCATTTGCGCCAACCCATGTTGTTGCGTCAGTACCTGCAGATGTTGATGATGCCGACGAACCGCCACCGCCGCCGTTTGATCCACTTCCGTTAGCGCCGTCGCCGCCGCTTTTTACGACCGTTCCAATGCATGAGAATGCGGAGCCGCCGGATGCACCTGAAGCGTTATTGTTTCCAACACTGTTACCGCCTTTGGCAAGTACGGTTGAAGAGTTGATAAACCACGAATCTCCACCCGGTGAGGACGAGGAACTTCCTGAGCCCACGTTGACGGTATAGGTATTTCCCGGAACTACGGATACCATTTTTGAAGCAAATGCGCCGCCGCCACCTCCGCCGCCGGCGAATGATGACGACATCGTCGAACCGTGTCCGCCGCCGCCCCAGGCTTCTACCAGAATGCTCGTAACTCCCGGCGGGACTGTAAATGTTGTGGTCGAGGAAAATGTCTGCGACTGACCGTAAGAATAGCCAACGCACAAGATCAGGAAGATCGAGATTAGGGCGGCTTTTTTAGGTAAAGTAACGTTTCCCATAATTAATAATTTAATAGACTTTCGTGTTTGATTTTGGTTGCAGTTTTGACGCTGCAAAAAAATTCATTCTTGTTTTGACCCACCAAAAGTAGATTTGCATTTCGAAATCACAAAACTTTTTGACGATAAAATGCAATTTTCATCGATGAAATGCATAAATATAGCTATATTGTAGGAACTATATTATAAAATTTGCTTGATTTTGATGGCGCAATGGTTCCGACATAAGGCATTGACATTCAGTGCGAGTAGCTTTTTTGGGCCAGAGCGTTTTAAGATTGGAGAAGATTAAAAGAGTATTGTTTTTAAGGAAGTGATTTTGAGGCTAATACCTTAAACAGTTCCCATTCGCGGAGTTTTTGCGAAAAAGAGGTTCCTGCATTTGCGCCGCTCGGTGACGGAACCCGGTAGTATTCCACCGTACTGAGTCTTTCATTGTATTTATCGTAATACGATTCGGCAGCTTTGCTCGTAAAGACTACATAACTGATATTCGGATACTTGGCAAAGACTGCACTGAAGTCATTCGGAATTTCGTTTTTGATATTGCTGTCGAGGCTTCCCACCCGCTCGCAATGCGACAATACATCCCACAACGCCATCCGGGTTTTGACCAGGAACTTTTTTCTCGCGTCATAATCTTCTGAAAAGCGTTCATCGAACACGGCAAACATAAGTTTCCAGAAATGGTTTCCGCGATTACCATAGTATTGTTGCAATTGCAGTGACTTCTCGCCCGGCATGGAACCAAGAATAAGTATTCGGCTTTCGCGATTGATCAGGGGTGAAAGTGCGGGCTTCATATTTTAAAGTTACATAACAAAAACAGCTTCAACTAACTGCATGATAACTATATAATATTTGGGTTGAATTCTATAAATATTTTGTGACCGCTATATTGAAATTTGTAAAGAAGACAATCAATAAATACGAATCAAAAAAAGATACTATGAAATCCACAGCGACGACAACAAAAAAAACCACAGCAAGAAAAACAACAGCATCGCCTTCAACCGCTAAAAAAACCGGAAAGACCAGAGCTAAGTCGACTGCCGCTGAAGGACTGCAGGATTTGTTCGAAGATATGCTGAAAGACATTTACTGGGCAGAAAAAGCACTGACCAAAGCGCTGCCGAAAATGGCGAAGAACGCGACTTCACCAAATCTTATCTCAACCATTGAAGATCATTTGAAAGTTACTGAAGGTCAGGTGAGCCGCCTTGAGCAGGTTTTTGAAATGATTGGCAAAAAAGCACAGGCTAAGAAATGTGATGCAATGGAAGGACTGATCAAAGAAGGAGAGAGCATTGTTCAGGAAACCGAAGTCGGCCCTGTTCGTGACGCGGGAATCATTGCCGCATCGCAAAAAATAGAGCATTATGAAATTGCTTCTTACGGAACGCTTAGGGCATTTGCAAAAACGTTGGGTGAAGATGAAGTTGTGTCCCTGCTTGACCAAACACTCAACGAAGAAAAAGAAGCCGATACTCTTTTGACGGAAGCAGCTTATAACACCATTAATTTCGACGCTGCCGAAGAAGACCAAGAATAAAAATACTTAACCGATAAATACAATTGTTATGGGCGAATTGAAATATGATTTTACGAGGCCGGAAGTTCTCTTCGGGCATACAGACCTGTTGGATACGGATCTTGAAAAGCACGAGTTCGACCTGAATTTCGCAAAGGTCGAAGAATACAGTTCGATTTTTGAGCCGGAACCTGTTTACCATTCATTGATGAACTTTCCCGAAGAAGAGGAAGAGGCTCTATACGCCCAGGAAGCCACCGACAACGTTGATGACGAAGACGAGGCGTCGGTCGAAGGCGAGGCTGACGACGAAGATGACTTTTTCAGAAACCGCGATTCGTATCGAGATACGGACCAGGACAATGTATATTATCTGATTTAACAAGTGGGGCGGAAGCCCCATTTTCTTTGCCATTTTTTTTCGATAATGGGCTGACTGTGGGAATGCTATAAAAATTGTAAAGGATTCTGTAAGTCAAATCCAAATCAAAAAAGGCAACTTTGAGAAAGCACTAGCGGCATTCTCTAAACTTTAAAAGCACTACAAATGGAAAACAACAACAGCGGATTTTCGGGTCAAGGCTACCAGGGAAACCATAACGACAGCAATGACAGAATGGGACGCCACAGCAGCGACCATAACCAAAGCGGCTCCAATCAGGATTCTGCGAAATTCAGTCAGGACAACGACGACTTTGCCGGCGATGATCCGAATATGGACAACGAGCGCAACATGAGCACCGGCGGATTCACCGGATCTGATACTTCGTCAACAATGGATGACTCTACCGGTGCAAGTTTTTCCGACACTTCCGACAGCGAGGAAGACGACAGCTGGCAAGCATCAGGAAGCTCAGAAAATTACGGGACTACCCACCGCATGAGTGGAATTGACCAAATGGGTACCGATGAGGACATTGAGGACTGGAACACGGATTTATAAATCTGAACTTTAATAAAACCAAATAATATGAAAGCAAAAAAGAAGAACATCATCGTAGGAATCGCCGCGGGCGCAGCATTATTGTCGGTTGCCTTGTTACTCGCAAAAAGGCGTGGGTTTAGCCTGAGCTCAATGTATTCGTCGGCTGAGGACCTGGTAGACAATATGAAGGGCCGAATCAGCGGGACAAATTCATCGTCCGACTCCGAATCAGACCATGGCGGAAACCGGCTCGCAAACAAGGCTCGACACAAGGCCGAACACCACCTTGCAATGAGCAAGAATGGTCACCACTAGTGGAATTTTGTAAGAATAACCCAAAGTGTTGTAACGGCAAATTTGCTGTGGTAAGGCATCTTTGTATTATAGATTAAGCCGCCTCAAATCGGGAAATTGCTATGAAAAAGATTTTTGCGAACTTAGTCCAATAAAACAAATATTAATTTAAAAATCAAAACATTATGGAAACTGGTAAAGTAATTTTAGGCACATTGGCAGGAATCGCTATCGGTGCGGCTTTAGGCGTATTGCTCGCGCCTGACAAAGGATCTGAAACACGTCGCAAAATTTCACAAAAAGGATCTGATCTTACAGGCGGGCTGAAAGACAAGTACAGCGGACTGAAAGACAAATACAACGACCTGGTGGACAACGTGACCAGCAAACTTGAATCATTTACTGACGGTGAGTCGGGCGGAAATTCAGGTGCACAAGGCAAAACTGCCGGAGCCGGAGCAGGCGCCGGAGCTGGAAGCAATATGGGTCGATAATAAACAACAATCGGTAATATGGAAGAGAAATCGTTTACGGCTAAAATGTATGAGCAGGCCGAAGATTATGCGAGAACTACAATTGAGCTCTACAAGCTTAAGGCTACCAAGACATTCGCTGAAATCTTTGCCTCTGTTTCTACAGGAATAATCCTGGCGGTAATTTTCTCTCTCATATTGCTTTTTGGAAGTATTGGCCTGGCGCTTTATTTGGGCGAGGTCATGGGCAAATGGCATTACGGCTTTTTCGCCGTCATGGGATTGTACGCAATCGTTGCGGTTGTAATTTACATCTATCGCGTGAAGTGCTTTACAGAGCGACTGACCGAGTACATTATCAAGAAGATTTTTAAGGATTAGAATGGATAAAGTAACTGATTTAGCAAGCCTGAATGCCCGGATTTCTTTCCTTGAGCAGAAGCGCGATTACGACAAAGAAGTAATTGTTACGACGTTCCACGAATTTTTGGAAAGCCTGAAACCGGCAAACATGCTTCGCCATCTGATTACCTCGGTGCGCGACTCGCATGAGATGAAAACCGACATTATGCACGGGCTTGTGGGCCTGGGAACAGGATTCCTAACCAACAAGTTGTTGCTCAGCTCGTTCCACGGGCCGATAAAAAGAATCCTTGCGACTGTCGTACAAGCGGGAATAACCAATGCCGCTGTGAAATATCCGGAACAGATCAAGGAGAAAAGCATTTCGGTGCTGACCAGGATCCTCCAGGCGATGAAATTCAAAACCGATACCGATCAAGGCGAACAAACTCGCGCAACATCCGGTCTTTAATAGTATAGGAATTCCGGGAGGAAGTATATCTTCCCGGATTTTTATTTCTGAAAAAGAAGTTCTTCAAAAAACGTCCGCACGGACAACAAACACAACTGACTATGCTTGCAATGAACTATCGTGGCCCGTACCGGGTGCGCGCCGACCGCAACATGCCTTATCCAGAAATTCTTCATCCAAGTGATGCCATTGTCCGCGTAACCCGGTCATGCATCTGCGGATCGGATCTTCACCTGTATCATGGCTTGGTGCCCGATACGCGTGTTGGAATGACTTTCGGCCACGAATTTACCGGAGTTGTCGAAGAAATTGGCCCCGATGTCAAGAATCTAAAAGTAGGCGACCGAGTGATGGTGCCTTTCAATATATCTTGTGGAAAGTGTAATTTCTGTAAACAGGGCCTTTTTGGCAACTGCCACGAATCAAATTCACAAGCTACGGCCGTAGGCGGAATTTACGGCTATTCGCATACAGCTGGCGGTTATCATGGAGGACAGGCAGAATATGTGCGCGTTCCCTACGCAGATGTCGGGCCAACCGTTATTCCGGAAGGAATGGATCTTGACGATGCCGTTTTGCTAACCGACGTAGTCCCAACAGGCTACCAGGCGGCCGAAATGGGCGGAATTCAAAAAGGAGATACAGTCGTTATTTTTGGCGCCGGCCCAATCGGGATAATGGCGGCAAAATGTTCCTGGCTTTTTGGCGCAGGGCGCGTAATCGTAATTGATGAACTCGACTACCGGCTGGAATTCGTGAAGAATTATGCACAGTGTGAAGTCTACAATTTCCGTGAAATGGACGACCCTGTAGTATTCTTAAAAAAGGCTACGGATTGGTATGGCGCCGATGTGTGCATCGATGCAGTAGGATGCGAGGCGAGTGGCAGCAGCATCCAGACGCTTGTTGGCAAAAAAGTTCCGCTTACCGGTGGATCGGCGACCGCATTGCACTGGGCAATAAACTCAGTGAAGAAAGGCGGCATCGTTTCAATTGTCGGAGTATACGGGCCGCTTGATACGTTGATCCCGATCGGAAATGTTGTAAACAAAGGACTGACACTTCGGGCAAACCAAGCGTCGGTCAAACGGCTTCATCCGCGGCTTATCGACCATGTCATGTCGGGAAGGCTCAATCCGAAAGAAATCATCACGCACCGGATTCCATTGGAAGAAGTTGCGGAAGGCTATCACATTTTCTCAGCGAAATTGGACAATTGCATCAAACCGGTTCTGATACCATCTGGCGCAGCATAAAAAAAACCGACATGGAAGATATTTCAGAAAAATACAAACATATTCCCGGCTGGGGATACGACGCTGATCCGCGAAACAATCCGACGTATCCGATGAAAAACTACACCGGTGCCGACCACGACCGACTCGATTATGAGCGCGAGCCGCAACAGCCTGTCGACATTGAAGTTTTGAAATCGATCGAACGCCCGGAACTAAGCCGCGTGTTTGGAACTTCGGTGCCGCCGTCCGGCCTTAGCGGAATGCTCCGCAGATTTGCATTTCGTTTCAGTGAATCGACATACCTGAGATGGTTTCCATTGGTGGTCGCCGACAGGATCAATGTCGTGGAAGGTTATCTCGACGATTTCGCACATGGAACGCTGCCAAATCCGATAGCTGAACGCGGACTCCAGGCCGAGTGGAAATACAACAGGCGCACCGTCATCAGAAATGTAATTATTGGAGCAGCGGTGACTGCAGCGGTAGTTTACATGATCAAAAAAGAAAAAGAAAAAAGGCGGATACTTCCGGCATGGTCGGAATAGATCGCAACCGCATTATTAGTTTCTAATAATTTTTGTTTTGTTCTTAGGTGGAAAACGGCTCTTCGGAAAGAAGAGCCGTTTTTTTATGAGTTAAATTTTATTTAAATCAGCCGAATGGGGTGTAAGGCAGCTAGTTATGGATGTGATGGCGTCGGGCAAAAAAATGAAGACCTTGCTTACCTTTTCGAAAAATAATCTTATATTTAGGTTCTCAAAAACCACCTCGATTTATGAAGTTCTACATCAAGTTTGATGGAATTGCAGCTTGTAAAATGATTGTCCGGGAACATCTCGACACATTGGGCATCAAATATGAAATGCTCAGCCTCGGAGAAATCATAATCAATAACAAGATTTCTGATGAGGATTTTGAAAAATTGCAGAAAGATCTCGGCCGTTACAGCATCGAGATTGTCAGCAACCCTAAAAACCAGCTTATTCAGCGAATAAAAGATACAATCGTAGAGCTGGTGCACGAACCCGATATGCCGCTTACAACGATCTCGGTATATTTAGCCGAAAAACTGAATCTTAGCTACGGCTACATTTCGAACGTCTTTTCAGAATACACCTACAGTTCGATCGAAAACTATTTTATCATCCAAAAAATCGAACGCGCCAAAAAACTTATTATCGAGGAAGAACTTACGCTCACCGAAATTTCATATAAGCTAAATTACAGCAGCGTTGCGCACCTTTCGGGACAGTTCAAAAAAACCACCGGGCTGACTCCGTCAATGTTTAAGAGAATTATCGAAAGAAGGCGGCTTTCCGCAAAAAACCATTAATATAAGTTATGAACATTAATAACGACACCCCTTTCCACATCCTGATGGCGGATGATGATGCAGATGACAGGCAGTTTTTTGCCGATGCGGTTAGTGAGCTGAAAATGGAAAACAAGCTTACCTTCTGCATGGATGGCAAAGAACTTATGGATTATCTTGAAAATCCGGAAAACGAGATGCCGCATATTCTTTTTCTTGACCTTAACATGCCGGGCAAAACGGGTATCGATTGCTTGCGCGAAATACGCTCCAACCCAAAATACCAGGATCTTTCGGTCGCGATCTATTCCACATCATCCTCTGAAAAAGACATCGAGGATTCCTTTATCGGCGGGGCAAATATCTACATCAAAAAACCCAACGACTTTGCAAAGCTTAAAAAAGCAATCAAAGACGTGATCAACATGAACTGGCAATTTCACACTTCAGGATTAAATATGGAGACCTTCCTTTTTAGTGTCTAAGGCCATGTCATGAAGAACGTGTACCTCTATAAGTCGTCTTTAGTCATTAAGATCGCCCTTGGTACAGCAATTCTCCTGATAATCTACATTACAAGCGTCTTTTTCAACCAGATGCAAAGTTTGAGCGGATCTGTCCGTTCGATGTCAAATTCCAATCGGAAGCTTGTCGAACTCGAACGGATACTTTCGATCGTTTCGGTCAATGAAAACAGCATTAGAAGCTTTATCATTACCGGTGACAGCATTTACCTTCAGAAAAGATTTTATAAGGAACGGATTCTCGAGCCCGAATTCCAAAGGCTAGCCGCGCTTCAAGCCGAAAGCGGATCAAAGACTTTCAATGTTGACACGCTCCGCAAGATGGTCAGCGTACGATTTTCCTATTACGGCAAATTACTGAAAGCTGCCGAAAGAACCGACGCTGAGGGAAAGGAAAATCTCGGGCTCATGCTTGCCACCAGCGATGAATTGACCGATCGTGTGCGCGACTACGTTTACAGCACGATGGATACTGAGGCGACCAATGTCAGTATTTATGAGATCAACCATAAATACGAGATTGAAACTTCAATTATAACATCGTTTCTCCTCGTCACGATCGCACTTTTTATACTGTTGATTTCACTCAGCAGGATCAATGACGACCTTAAAAATCTCAAACGCCTTAACGACGAACTCAAATTCCTGAATTACACTTTCAATACAGCGGAATCGATAGCGGGGATCAGTCATTGGAAGTACAACCTGAAAACACAGAAATATACGTTTTCGGAGAATTTTTTCCGGATCGCCGGACTCGACCCCGACGCATTCGAACCGAACATGGAAAGCATTTTACCACATCTTCATCCGGATGACCGTGCAATGGTTGTCGATGCCTATTCGGACTCGCTGCAAAATAAAACGCCCACGTCGCTTATTTACCGACTCTACACCAGCAAGGGCGAAATGCGTTATATACGATCGGTTAGTAGCTTTGGAGAAAACTCACAGGGTGAAATTGTTAAGATCGGCGTCAATTATGACATTACCGAACAATATAAAAATACGGTAAACCTTGAAGAGAAGAACAAACGGCTGATCGCGATCAACGCCGAGTTGGAATCTTTTAACGATATCGTGAGCCATGACCTGCAGGAGCCGCTGCGAAAAATACAAATGTTTATTTCGAGGCTACACGACGACGAACTCGATAAGCTTTCGGAAACCGGTCGGGAATATTTTTCGCGGATTGCGACGGCTGCCAACAGGATGCAGAACCTACTGATCGATTTAGTCAATTATTCGCGTGCCGTCAAAGGAAACAAGGCACTTGAAAACACCGACCTCAATGCAATCGTTGAAAATGTTATATCGGAGTTGACGCTAAACATCACCGAAAAAGGTGCAATCGTCCAAACCGAGGCGTTACCTACAATTTATGCGATTCCATTCCAATTGCATCAGTTGTTTATAAACCTGATTACTAACTCTTTAAAGTTTACCCGCGAGGGCGTAACTCCTGAAATCAAAATTACTTCTGAACCGATCGACAATACTGAAATATATAAGGAACAGGAATTTTCGGCGCGGCAGTTTTGCAAAATTATCTTTTCGGACAATGGAATTGGCTTCCGCCAGGAGTTTGCCGATAAGATTTTCCTGCTGTTCAGGCGCCTCGAGAAAGACAGTTATCAAGGAACCGGAATCGGCCTTGCCATTTGCAAAAAAATCATTGAAAATCATAACGGCTTCATCTTCGCCGAAGGAGTTCCGGGCGAAGGTGCGAAGTTTATTATCTACCTGCCAAAGGCTTAACTTGTAAATTTGCCGGTAGATTATTGCTTTGAGCGTGAAGTCGGATGCAGTAAATTCTTGGCAAGCCACCGTAAGTCGGCTGCCTGCTACTTCGAAAAAAAAAAGCACCTACAGAACTGCGGTGCTTTACTAATTTCCGTAGCGAGGACGGGAGTTGAACCCGTGACCTCAGGGTTATGAATCCTGCGCTCTAACCGACTGAGCTACCTCGCCATTCATCAGGATTTAAAGCCCTGAATGCGGGTGCAAATATAAAACTTATACTTTAGGTTGCAAGAGTAAAAATGTAATTATTTTTATTTTTAAAAAGGCTTTTTTGGTAGCCGAGATTATTATATATTTCGCGCTAAAATTATGCGCATGGATGTCAAAGTACGTTATGAAATGGAATTCCCGGTAAACTCCTCACCCCAGTTGCTTTACCAGTATATCTCGACGCCATCGGGCCTTTCAGAATGGTTTGCCGATAACGTCAATTCAAGGGGCGAGTACTTCACTTTCATATGGAATGACTCAGAGGAAAAGGCCAGGTTGTCTTCAAAGAAGTCTGGCGAGAAAGTAAAATTTCGTTGGGTAGATGATAATGACAAAGACACCGACTTCTATTTCGAGCTGCGCATTCTGGAGGATGAAATTACCAAAGATGTTTCACTAATGGTAATCGATTATGCCGAAGAGGAAGAACTCGACGAAGCACGCTTGCTTTGGGAAAATCAAATATCTGACCTGAAGCACGTGATCGGATCGGTTTAAATAGCCGCAAATAAAAGCTATCTTTGCCCTGTTTATTCAGGGCTTTTTTTATGATAAATTTTAATGGCGAAATAATGCCTGACGACGCATCGCCGCTGGCTTCAAACCGTGCTTTTCTTTATGGTGACGGTGTTTTCGAAACGATGAAAGTCGCCGATGGCAGATTGCTCTTTTCCGAAGACCATTATTTCCGGCTAATGTCGGCCATGCGGATTCTTCGTATGGAAATCCCAATGTACTTCAGTCCGGAGTTTTTCGAAAATCAGGTGCTTTCATTGGTGGAAAAAGCCGGATGCGCCGAATCGGCTCGTGTACGGCTGACAGTGTTCAGGAACAGCGGCGGATTTTATCTTCCGCAAACCCGCGAAGTGTCATTTCTTGCGACAGCGTCTCCGTTGGCAAATAAGGTATATTCGATTCCGAAATCCCCATATGAGGTCGAAATTTTCAAGGATTTTTTTATCGAAAGCCAATTGCTGTCGACGATTAAAAGTACGAACCGCATCATTAATATCACGGGCAGCATCTATGCCGACGAAAACGGTTACGATAATTGCCTGCTTTTAAACGGACAGAAGAATGTTGTCGAGGCATTGCAGGGAAATGTGTTCCTGTTAACAGATGGGCGACTGGTTACTCCACCTATTTCAGAGGGTTGCATCAATGGCGTGATGCGCAAGCAGGTTCTTGCAATTTCTAAAAAGTTGGGTGGGATGGAAGTTGTTGAAGCGCCAATCTCGCCGTTTGAACTTCAGAAAGCTGATGAGCTTTTTATTACGAATGTGATTAAGGGAATTCAGCCGGTGACGCGATATCGCAAGAAAGATTACGCTTCGGATTTCTCGGCGCGGTTGACAGAAGAACTGAATGCGGAGTTACAGCTTAGTTGAGTAAAGGATTTTCAGGTGCGTTTGACCATATTGGATAATCGCCGCCTTGCTCAAGGATTTTCTCCTTCCAGAAGTCGGTTGCCGACTTACCAATGATGCGATTCTCATAAAGATTTTCGGAGATGATCCACGAATTGGACTGCATTTCGTTCTCAAGTTGCTGGGCGTCCCAACCGGTATAACCGAGGAAAAACCGTATGTTGTCCTTCTTGATCCGGCCTTCGTTGATGAGGTTTTTCGTCAGTTCAAAATCGCCTCCCCAAAATATGCCGCTTGATATCTCTATGCTTTCGGGAATAAGTTCGGGAACGTTGTGTATGAAGTAAAGATTGTCCTGCTCAACGGGTCCGCCGTTATAAATTCGGAAGTTGGCTTCCACATCTGGGACGAGGTCATTTATCGAATAACGCAGCGGTTTGTTGATGATAAAGCCCACTGATCCCTCGGCGTTGTGATCGGCGAGCAAAATCACAGACCGATTGAATGATAAATCTCCGATTATAGAGGGTTCTGCTATAAGCAACTGCCCTTTTTTAAGTCTTTCTGAAATCATTTGGCTGCAATTTTTAAATAAATTTACCTGAAAAACTTTTTAAGTCCAAATATTTTAAGAAAAATATAAAAAAAAGCCCTCCGATTAGGGAAGGCTTATATTTCTTTTACTTTGGAGACTATTTTGTGTTTACAGAACCATCCAATTCAGCGCCGCCTTTGAATTTTACTACGTTCTTAGCAGCAATTTTGATTGACTTCCCTGTTTGTGGGTTTCTTCCGTCACGTGCAGCTCTTGAAGAAACTGACCATGATCCGAATCCTACCAAAGATACTCTTCCGCCTTTTTTAAGCGTACCGCTAACGTTGTTGATGAACGATTCCAAAGCCAGTTTAGCTGCGCTCCTGCTTATTCCTGCGTCTGCAGCCATTGCATCGATTAATTCTGATTTGTTCATGATAATGAGTTTTAATTGTTGGTTAAACATTGTTATGGAAACAAATTTAATAGGAAATCCTAACCGTGCAAGCCACACCGTTAATTTTTAGCTTTTTTGTTGATAACTTGAAAAATTTGTTGATAAGGAACTGGATTTTTCGCCAAAACATTAGGAAACACGCGCCTCAGACGAAAATGTCAGTCCGTTTAGAAGCTCTGCCGCGGTCATTTTTTTCTTTCCCGGGAACTGAAGGACCTTCACATTGACGTATTTATCTTCAGCCGCGATCTTGAGCTGCCTGTTCACCACCCGAATTCTACCCGAAGTTGAGCTATGAGATTCATTATCAGGAGCCGACTCAAAAATCTTAACCTGCCATTCCTGCCCGCCGTCATGGAACGTGCACCACGCGCCCGGATAAGGCGACAATCCACGGATCTGGTTGTGGACTTCGGCGGCGGTCTTCGAAAAATCGATATGACAATTGTCGCGGTTCAGTTTGTGTGCCGTTTTCAAGTCCGCAATTGGAGGCTGGGCGACAGGCTCCGCTTTTCCATCCGAAATCAACTTTAACGTATCAACAACGGCTTCGCTTCCGAGTTCCATCAATCTGTCGTGTAGCGAGCCCGCATTTTCATCTGCGCCAATCGGGATCTCGCGGCTAAGAATCGTAGCTCCCGTATCGATTTTGTCGTCAATGAAAAATGTCGTCACCCCGGTCGTTTTTTCACCGTTCATTATTGCCCAATTTATCGGCGCGGCGCCTCGATACTGCGGCAATAGCGATGCATGCAGGTTAAAGGTTCCAAATTCCGGCATCTTCCAAACCACTTCCGGAAGCATCCGAAAAGCAACCACAACCTGGAGATTTGCATTCAATGACTTTAATTCGGAGATAAAGCCTTCGTCCTTTAGGTTCGTCGGCTGAAGCAACCGCAGGTTTTTTTTCAGTGCGTATTCTTTTACGGCCGATTGCGATACCGATTGCCCTCTGCCGGCAGGTTTGTCGGGAGCCGTGACCACCCCAACCACCTGATAGCCGGTTGCCATAATACTGTCCAATATTCCGACAGCAAAAGCGGGAGTTCCCATAAAAACTATTCGTAAATCTGTCATTTTTCCAATGTATATTTATTATCCGGTCTGATCCGAATGATTTCCAATTCGAGCAATTCCTGAAGCGACTCGACGACGGCGGCCTCGTCGGCTCCGGTTAGATTTTGAAGTTCGCGCGAAGTCAAATTCGCCGTTTCAAGCTGTTTTATGATGTCTTTTTTTAGGTCTTTCGCCGCTGCTTTCGGCCGTGTTGAGAGGCAAAAAGAACAGATGCCGCAATCTTTTGTTTTCGTCTCGCCAAAATACTTAAGAAGCCGCCTGCTTTTGCAACCGGTTGTATCGTTCACATAGTCAAAAACCGACTCCAATTGCGCCTTCTTTAATGCATTCTGTGCCTCGAGATATTTTGAGACCCGGTTTATCGTTCGTTCATCCTCGCGTACTTCGTTAAAAATCACCGATGAGTCGCTGCCCGTGGCGACATAATCCACAAGGCCTAACGTGTGAAGTTTTGCCAGAACCGCCTGAATTTCATCGGTAGTTGCACCCGACTTCTTGCTAAGCATCGGCAGATTCAACGCGATACGGTTGTCATATATTCCCGGGTAGGACCGAAGAATCGCCATCAGGATATCTTCATGGTTCCGGTACAGGCTGATATAACGGATGACTTCATTTGAAGCAACGATAAATCGCAATAAAATCTTATTTGAAAATTCCTGTCCGAGACTGATCACTCCCTGACGATCAAGGAATTGGAGTCCGTTGTAGGCTTTCTGGCCGGGGAATCCGTACTGGAGGCAAAACTGGCTGAAATTAAAATTGAACTCTTCACCGAAACCTTCGCCGTAACCAATCTGAAAATAATTGCAAAGTTTTATGTACAACGATTGCAGGAACTTCCTGTCGGGAAGCACGTTGATGAACTGGTTCTCTGCCATTAAGCGGTCGGATAAACTTGAAAGCAATACTGCGAATGCCCGCTCGCCATTTCGGCCTGCGCGACCGGCTTCCTGGTAATAATTTTCCAGGTTTTCCGGCAATTGGACATGAATCACGGTTTTGACATCGGCGCGGTCAATTCCCATTCCGAATGCATTGGTGGCGACAATCGTCTGGACATCACCGTTCATCCACGATTTCATATTACGATCCTTATCGGAAGGTGGCAATCCACCGTGGTAAAAAGTGGCGCCAAATCCAAGTGAATTGAGTTGGCCCGAGATTTCGAGACAGGACTTTCGGTTCCTGACGTAAATGATCGTAGGTTGCGGATGTTTTTTTAAGATCTGCGTAACCCGATGAAGTTTGTCTTCGACTTCAAAAACCATATACGCCAGATTTTCCCTTTCGAAACTTTGCCTGAAAATCGCCGGATCTTCCAACAGCAATTGGTCAACGATATCGGCGGCAACACGTTCGGTGGCGCTGGCAGTAAGAGCTATAAACGGAATTTTAGGAAAGTGCTTCCTAAGATTTCCAATCTGCAGGTACGCCGGCCGGAAGTCGTTTCCCCATTGGGAAATGCAATGCGCCTCATCTACTGCGATCAAATTAACCGGAAGTGCGCTCAGTCGCGAAACGATCCAATCCTGCATCAGCCTTTCGGGCGACAGATAAAGGAATTTGTAATTTCCGAAACGGCAATTGTCCAGCAGGTCGCTGATCTCGCTTTCGGGGATTCCACCTGTTAAGGCAATGGCTTTAATATTTCGTTTCTGTAGGTTTGCGATCTGATCTTTCATCAGTGCCACAAGAGGCGAAATAACAATGCAGATTCCGTCCATCGCCATCGCCGGAACCTGGAAGCATATCGATTTTCCGCCGCCGGTGGGAAGAAGCGCGAAGGTATCCCGGCCCTGAAGTACCGAATGGATTATTTCGGATTGTAACGGCCTGAATTGCTTGTGGTTCCAATAATCCTGAAGTATCTGTATGGCTTGTGACATCGCTGTATGGTTTTGAACCGATAAATATACAGAAATACTGCTCGTGTCTTAAGCCGTTTGTCTGCCGATGTTCTCCAGTATGAAGTCGATTCGCGAATTAACATCGCCGCACGGAACTTCGATCAGCTCATAGCCGTAATTGCGGTAGGTTTCAACCAAATGGCCGTAAATCAGCTTGGCTTGCTCAAAATTTTCATACCGCGCCTCGTCGCTAGTGTAAATAGCCTCCCAAGGCGGAAGGATAAAGATCTTGGTATAGACATGCTCGCGGCAGGCGCCGTCAAAAAAGGCGGGATAACTATCGCCGATGTAATGCATGTAGGCAAGTACGTCGGGAATTCCGCGGTCCAGAAATATCATATCGTGCGACTCTTCGCAGGCATTCCGGAACTGCTTTTTTCGGCCTTCGAGCAAAAGCTCGCTAAAAAGCAGCGGATTTTCAAGAAACAGTTGTTCGATTCCCTGCTTGCGGGCTTCAAGCGTAACCTCGCGCGAAATCTCGGGATAGCAGCAGTAACCCCGTTCCTTTAATCCGTCGATGATGGTTGTCTTACCCGTGCCCGGTCCGCCGATTATGACGATGATCTGTTTCTGCACTTTTTTGAAATAAGCGGCAAACTTACTCAATCTTCTTCGGATTCAGAAACAAAATCAAAGCGTATTCACAATCGCTATTGCTGAAATATATCGGTGCGCCGCCACAAAATATCCGCTGTTATCGGCAATTTCTACCGGTTATTTCCGTTCCGAAAAACATGTTGTGCGGCATGCTTTAAAATTTTCTATGCGGCTCAATATCTGAAATCAATAACTTATATTTGCCTAATTTACTCAGAATGGATAATAAGACTAAGGAATTCTTCATACGACTGAAATCACAGCTTGAAGAAGGACACCAATGGCCGGCCGAATACCTGTTTAAATTCATTGTGCCGACCGATAAACAAAAAATCGAAGCGGTTGAAAATGCGTTCAATGGAATGGGAGCGGTGATGAGGACGACTAAATCAAAGAACGCGACCTACACCAGCGTTTCAATCAACGTTCCGATGGACAGTCCGCAACACGTTATTGACAAATACATCGAACTTGCTGCCATTGAAGGCATCATTTCGCTTTAAGATAATCCTATGAAATATCAAAAAGAACTGGCACACGATGTCGTTCATTTCCTTGAATACAACGCCGAGCGCCCGCACCTTATAATTCCCGAATACGGCCGCCATCTTCAGAAGCTGATCGATCAGGCTACTGCAATCGAAGACCGCGATGAACGCAACAAAATGGCGCGCTACATCATTCAGGTTATGGGTTCGCTGAATCCGCATCTTCGCGACGTCCCCGATTTTCAACACAAGCTTTGGGACCAGATTTTCATCATGTCCGATTTTAAACTCGACGTCGATTCGCCTTATCCAATTCCTTCGCGCGAAGTGCTTCAGCTTAAGCCCGATGCGCTTCAATATCCGCAGAATTTCCCCAAATACCGTTTTTACGGCAACAACATCAAGTACATGATCGATGTCGCCAATAAATGGGAAGACGGCGAACTGAAGAATGCACTGATCAAGGTGATTGCGAACCATATGAAGAAATCGTACCTGAGTTGGAACAAGGATACGGTTAAAGATGAGGTCATTTTCGAACATCTGTACGAACTTTCAGATGGAAAAATCAACCTCATGCAGAGCGAGGAAGAGCTCGTAAACTCGACCGACCTCATGCGAACCAATAAGCGTGCTTCGAACAAGATTATGCAGGCCGGTCCGCAGAAGCTCAAAATCCAGAAAAACGGAAAACAGAATAACCAACATAAAAACAACAGGAAGCCCTAAACCGGCATAAATCATATACTATGGGAACGTTCAGGATCGAAGGCGGGATACGCCTAAAAGGCGAAGTCATACCGCAAGGCGCGAAAAACGAGGCATTGCAGATTTTATGCGCGGTGCTGCTGACACCTGAAAAAGTTACAATCAACAATATTCCCGACATTATCGATGTCAACAAGCTGATAACCCTGCTGGGAAATCTCGGCGTCAAAATCGAACGAAACGGAAAAGGTTCAATCACATTCCAGGCCGACAATGTCAATGTTGGCTACCTTGAAACCGAAGCGTTTAAAAAAGAGGGCGGTTCGCTCCGCGGGTCGATTATGATCGTCGGACCGCTGTTGGCGCGCTACGGAAAAGGTTACATCCCCAAACCGGGCGGCGACAAAATAGGGCGGCGCCGGCTCGACACGCACTTTGAAGGATTTATCAATCTCGGTGCAAAATTCAGGTACAATCGCGAGGACCATTTTTACGGTGTTGAAACCAACGATGGCCTTACAGGAACCACGATGCTGCTCGACGAAGCTTCAGTTACGGGAACCGCAAACATCGTAATGGCTGCTGTGCTTGCAAAAGGCACAACCCAAATTTACAATGCCGCGTGCGAGCCTTACCTGCAACAACTTTGCAATATGCTCAACTCAATGGGCGCAAATATTTCGGGTGTAGGATCAAATTTGCTGACCATCGAAGGCGTTGAAAAACTCGGCGGCTGCGAGCATTCGATTTTGCCCGATATGATCGAAATCGGTTCCTGGATCGGGTTGGCTGCGATGACGCGTTCCGAAATCACGATCAAGAATGTCAGTTGGGAAAACCTCGGTGTGATCCCGAATATTTTCAGGAAACTCGGAATTACAATCGAGTGCAAAGGCGACGACATTTACATTCCGACTCACGAAAATTACCAGATCAAAACCGATATCGACGGATCGATCCTGACCGTAAGCGATGCGCCATGGCCGGGCTTTACACCCGATTTGCTCAGTATCGTGCTGGTGGTCGCAACCCAGGCAAAAGGCGATGTCCTGATTCACCAGAAAATGTTTGAAAGCCGTTTGTTCTTCGTCGATAAACTGATCGATATGGGCGCGAAAATCATCCTTTGCGATCCGCACCGCGCCGTGGTTATCGGGCACGATTTTAAATCGCAACTCAAGGCTACGACGATGTCTTCGCCTGATATCAGGGCGGGAATTTCGCTTTTGATCGCAGCGCTTTCCGCCAAAGGAACGAGCGTAATCCAGAACAGCGAACAGATTGACCGCGGCTACGAAAGGATCGACGAGCGGCTTCGCGCCCTCGGTGCAAAAATTGAACGTGAGTAGATTTAGCGAATTTCAAAATTACGCCCGGCAGCATTCCACTGTCGGGCTTTATTTATGGACGTTGTAACATTAGGTTTTCTTTGCCTGGCGGCATTTTCAGCCGGCTTCGTTGATGCGGTTGTTGGCGGCGGCGGATTGATCCAGACTCCGGCTGCCTTAGTGCTCCTTCCTAATTATGAGGTGTCGACACTTATCGGGTCGCTAAAAATTCCCGCCTTCAGCGGAACGTCTTTCGCTGCGGCACAATACCTGAAAAATGTCAAAATGAATTGGCGGCTGCTGAGCGTCATGGCATCGGTGGCGTTTTGTGCCGCTTTTGCAGGTTCAACCTTGCTGACGACGGTCGACAACAGCTTTATGAAACCTTTTCTGCTGGTAATCCTGGTGCTGCTGGCCATTTACACTTTCACCAAAAAGAATTTCGGGCAGCATCAGGCAAAGTCACATACGGTTGGAAGGCAAATGATGTACGCAATTTTGATCGCGGTTTGCATCGGTTTTTACGATGGATTTATAGGCCCCGGAACGGGAAGCTTTCTGGTGATGACGTTCATTACTGTTCTGGGCTTCGATTTCCTTCACGCATCGGCGAACGCCAAAATGGTAAACCTCGCAACCAATTTTGGATCGATTTGCCTCTTTCTTCTGAAAGGAAAAATAGTGTGGGCAATTGCAATTCCGATGGCAATGTGCAACGCTTTTGGCGGATGGGTTGGCGCGAAAACGGCGATAAAACGTGGAAATGCCTTTATTCGGATTTTCTTTCTCGTCGTGGTGATCGGAACCTTGCTCCGGTTTGCCTACGATGTTTTCTTCAGAAGTTGATCAATCCAGAATGTTCAGGAATTTTATTCCGAAAATGAGTCCGTCGGCGCGAAATCCGGATTGGTAAGACCGAAAGTAATCGAGCCGGAAAAGCTTGAATTTTCCGAAGCCGAGATTGTCCAGGCCGACACTGGCTTCCATGTACGGTTTCATTCCCGGAACGGCCAGGTCGTGATAACCGATTACAAGGCTCGACTGTAGCAGATTGAGCAGCGGAATCTTGTTGATGATGAATCCTTTGTCGTCGTATTCAAAATGGCCTTCAGCGTATTGGTCGTTCGTGCTTGCCTCATAATATGGCAACAAGTTGAATTTATTCAAATAGCGGTCGCTTTGGCCGATGTGCGTCTGATTGCCGTTGAAATGCCTGTAATCGACAAATGAAATTCCGTCGGCATTGAAAAATTTGCCGCTTCGGATGTTCATTCCCAGCAATCCGCGGTTTCCAAGGTTCAGGTCGTAAACAATCCGCGCGCTTACATGGTCGAAATCATAATGCTTTTCACTTCCGGCAAACCCTTTTTCATATCCAATATATAAGGTTGGATACGCATCATTCCTGATGTTGAATTTTCCATCCGGGCGCATCCAATATTCCTGTCCGAAGTTAAACCTCGCCGTAATGTACGCCTTGGCCAATTGATGGGTTTCAAAAAACGGCGTTGTAAAATCGTTTGGAAACAGTGGGTTATTTGATGTGTAACCTTTGTCGTTGCGTACGATCGATTCATCCGTAGTGTTAAAAAGCTGCTTTCGGCGGTTGTACTCGACCGTCGCGTCGGCTTGGATGCCGTTGACGATTTCCTCGCGGTAATTGAGGCCGACAAAAGTCCGGTCGTACAACTTCATGTAATTGTTCCTGAAAAACGATGTCGCGATGCTGTTTACGATTCTGCTGATCGGATTTTCGGGATTAAATTGCACCGCAGCCGATCCGCCGGTAAGCGTCATCTGACGGTTTGAAATGTTGTTGAATTTCCGGGTAATGCTTCCGGTTGCACGAAACCGGTCTTCTGAAATTCCGTAATTACCATTGGCGCTTACGGTCGTAAAAGTTCGTTCTTCAGGATCGCGTTTCGTATAGGACAGCCCGGTTGCAAAATTGTATCCCTGGACTGTGTTGAATCCAATTTTGCTGAGCAATCCATCATAGCTGTACGATTCGTTCACATAACTGTGATGATAGGTGTAGCCGGTAATCGCATCAAAAAATTTAAACTTGTTCTTCACCGAATCAACCGAATCAAGGTAAGTTTTCGACTTCTTTTTCAGTTGCAGCGCGCCTTTTTTCGCGTAATCGGTCGATTCTTCCAATGTTAGCGGTACCGGCCGATTTTCCTCCCAATAAGCGTCGCTCTTTTTGTTGGCGTCTTTTTCGAACGAAAGGACTTCCTTGGTGAACGTTTTCTTTGGGAACCGTTCTTCAAATTCGAAATTGCTATATACATAGGTAAACCGGCCCGAAAATTTCACTCCGAGCAAACCCGCATCGAAATCCAAAACCTGCGAATTTCGGATCCACAAGTTGTTTTTCGCGTTGAAATTAAAATTCTGCTTCAGCGCAAGCGTATTGATCGCCGGCGTCTGTATCTGCTTTCCTTTGATGGTAACATCGACGGCATAAATCGCCCAACTGTCGTCCACAATATAGATGTAGCCTGTAACCGCAGGTTCAGTGTCACGGCGGGGCGTAACCCGGATTTTGTTGATCTGGTGTTGGTTTTCGTCGAAAAATGTTCCCTCGAGTTTGTAGCGGTAGTAGCTGAAAGCGTTCGATGCGATCGGGGAGATGACATTTACGCTGAACGGCAGGTAATTTTCATAAAAGTCGAAATCGACCGACGCCGCGCTGTTGAAGCTGAATCCGTTGTCGTCGCCGCTCACCTTTGAAGCGATAATTGTTTCCTTAAGCTTATCGGGTTTCTGGTAAACAATTTTTGAAACCGTTTCCGACAGATACAGGATTCCGCTTCGTGTGGAGTCGAGAATGTCGTCAAACATATCGAGTTTTTGGCCGAGGATTTTTTTCGGCGCGTCCTTGATCCGAAAAATTCCACGCGAATAGAAGTCGGCTTTGTATTTCCCCGTTTTTGCTGAGTTTTCTTTCCGTGCGGCAATTGCGTTTCGGATGATTTCGTTTGCCGGATTGTCTTTCGAATTGATAACAACTTCATTAAGCGCAATGTTTTCTTCCGATAGTACCACCTCGATAATGTACGGGAATTTGTTTATTTCGGCAGTAACCTTTTTTGTCCTGAATCCGAGAAACTGAAAAACAACCGTGTATTTTCCGGGTGTGTGCACGTTCAGTTCGTATTCGCCCGATTCGTTAGCGGTCGTACCTTTATAAGAATTGTCCAAAAAGACGGTCACATAAGGAATTGGCTTGCCGCCTTCGTCTTTCACCGTGCCCTTGATTTGGGAATGAATAATCGCCGGAAACGCCAGCAGCAACAATAAAAGGAGTTTTCTCATAAATTATTTGATCAGGAAAGATTGGAGTGCAAGTTCATAGCCTGCAAGTCCGAAACCGATAACAACTCCCTTTGCATTGGCAGCGATATAGGATTGGTGCCGAATAGATTCGCGGGAAAAGGTGTTTGAAATGTGGACTTCAACCACATCGACTGAAACCGCCTTGACGGCATCACCGATTGCGACCGAAGTGTGTGTGTATGCGGCCGCGTTGAGGATTATTCCATCCGACTGTTGGTCGCAACTTTGGATTTGGTCGATAATCTCACCTTCGATGTTGCTTTGAAAATAGTCGATTGAAACCTGCGGATAGCGCCTGGAAAGCGATTCCAGATAATTTTCGAAAGATTGATTTCCGTAGACTTCCGGTTCCCGCGTGCCCAGAAGGTTCAGGTTTGGGCCATTAATAATGGTTATCCTCATCAGGCAATTTTCAGTAAATGTATATAAATAGGTATAAATATTAAAAATAAAAAAACCGCCCTGAAAAGGACGGCTGGCAATTTTTTGAGTGTTTACAGGAACATATATCCCACCGAAACCTGAAAAACGGTGTTCTTCACCTCGGCATCTTTCGAGGCTTCCGTCAACCCGAAAGTATATCTTGCCTGTGCAAAAATACTTTTGGTGATGTTCAACGTCGCGCCTCCTGCAACAGCAAAGTCAAACGATTGATTATCGAAATCCTCTTCTGCCTGGTCAATCAAAAACGAAAACTGTGGTCCAACATCCAGGCTGACTTTGTCCGAAAGAACGTAGATCTTCGCCAGTACCGGGACGGCTACATAATCGAGGTTGAAGTCACCGTATCCATTTACATCGGCGCCTTGTGACGAATAGAGAAGCTCCGGTGAAACGGCAAACTTCTTCGTGAGTCCGAGTTCTGCCACTGCGCCCACGTGGATGCTTGTCCGCGAACTGTAATCTATGCCGTCGGCTCCGCCACTGAAGTTGGCGAAATTGGGACCGGCTTTAATTCCGAGGCGAAATACCTGTGCGTCAGCAGCAACGAATGCAGCCACTGTGAAAACGGCTGCTAGAATTAATTTTTTCATGATTTGCGATTTTGATTATTGATTAGTGAATTTAAAATTAGTTTATAAATGTTGATGAGCGTTATATAATTCCAATGTATTCAAGGGATTGGGGATTTGTTCGTTGATAATTTTGTTAATAAGTATCAATGTTTTCGGACTAGGAGGCAATTGAAAGGGCTAATTTTAACAGTATTAATTTTAAATCAAACAGAGATGAAAAAAGTTCTTTTGACAGCTGCAGCGGTATTTGCCTTCGGGTTTGCCAATGCGCAGGCTGATGGGGTGAAATTCGGTGTAAAAGCGGGTGTTCAATTCACCAACTTTACAGGCGATGTAGAGAATTCAGACGGTGCGACAGGGTTTTTTGTCGGTGGTCTTGTTGACTTGGGGATTGCTGGTAATTTTCACGTGCAACCGGAACTAATGTATTCTCAGGAAGGTGCTGATAAAGCTAGCATTAGCTACATCAGAATTCCTGTAATGGCGAAGTACTACGTTATCCAGGGATTGTCTCTGCAGGCAGGTCCGGAACTCGCGTTTAAAGTGGCCGCTGAAGATGATTTCACTGACAATGCGACGAAGTCAATGGATTTCGGATTGGGAATCGGCGCCGGGTATGAGCTTCCAATGGGGCTTATGTTCGACCTAAGGTATAACCTTGGCTTGTCAAATATCGCTGACAATGACTTTACTGGTGGTGCCGATATTAAAAACACAGGCGTTCAGTTGGGCGTTGGCTACCGTTTCTAATATTACCGCTTATAATTCAAGAAATCCCTCTTCGGAGGGATTTTTTTTATGGAAATGTTATAAATGATAAGTAAAATCCTGTAAAATTTCGTTTTATTGATGTCCTACCTTTGGTTTCAATAACCAAAAACAGAAAAAATGAAAAAAGTATTTTTATCACTCCTCGCGCTTACGGCATTTACCGCATCACAGGCACAGGCAAGTGACACCGTAAAATTTGGAGTAAAAGCAGGTGTGCAGTTTACGAACTTCGCCGGTGACGATGCAGGATTTGGTGAAAGCTGGGATCCAAAGACGGGATTTTTTATCGGTGGCCTCGTGGACTTGCCGGTATCAGGGAACTTTCACGTGCAGCCTGAGTTGATGTACTCAATGGAAGGTGCTACAGTAGGTGACACCGGAGCGGGTGAACTCGACTATGGCGTGAGCTATTTGAGAATTCCGATTATGGCGAAGTATTACATAATCCAGGGATTGTCCCTCCAGGCTGGGCCGGAGATTGCCTTTAAGGTTGGAACTGCCGAAGATTACGGCGATGAGAATATCAAGTCGATGGACTTCGGAATCGGTGCGGGAGCAGGATATGAACTGCCAATGGGACTTATGTTCGACATTCGTTATAATTTAGGCCTTTCCAATATCAGCGAGTCGAGTGACGTCGATGTGAACAATACCGGCCTTCAATTAGGCGTAGGATACAGATTTTAAAAAATGGATACCTATATAAGATTATAAAGATCCCTCTTCGGAGGGATTTTTTTTTGTGATAAGGTTTCGTTAGCTGGCTGATTGTTAGGTATCTCTACATACGCAATTTTTTCATATTATCAAAAAAAGTCTTGGTAAGTTGTTTCGTGTTATTATTTTTATACATTTGCGGCATAATTCTAAAACAAAAACAAAAACATGAAAAAAATTATCTTATCAGCTGCAGCTTTATTCGCTTTCGGATTTGCTAATGCACAAGACGCGACAACTTCTACAGAAGGTGGAAAAGGATTTTCTAACGGAGACATCTTTATCTCTGGATCCCTTGGTTTCTCTTCACAATCAACAGGTGATGTAAAAACTAACACTTTCACAATCTCTCCTAAAGTTGGTTTCTTCCTTTCTGACAACATCGCAATCGGTGGTCAAATCGGATACACTAGCACAAAAGATGAAGATGGCGTATCTGAGGATATCAAAACTAACACTTTCTCTGTTGGAGCTTTTGGTAGGTATTATGCTACTCCAGCTTCTGACTTCTCTTTCTTCGCTGAATTGGGTGCAAACTACATGACATCGAAAATGGAGCAAGGTTCTGCTGAAGCTAAATCAAACGGTTTCGGAATTGCTTTGTCACCAGGTCTTAGCTACTTCATCGGAAGCAACTGGGCACTTGAGGCTTCAATCGGTGCTTTGAGCTACAACACTGAGAAACCAGATTTCGACGGTGCTGAGTCAACTGACACTTTCGGTTTGAACCTGAACCTTACTAACGTTAACGTTGGTGTTGTTTACAAATTCTAATCAACCGATTACATAGTAAAAAAGCCTCCAATTTGGAGGCTTTTTCTTTTTAACCAATTTATTAACCTAGAATTTATAACCGATTCCAATCTGGAATACTGAATTTTTTGCATCCACATCCTGAATTACATCAGTCAGTCCGTAAGTGTACCGCCCGGTTGCGAACAATCCCATTTCGGTCTGGAATGTCAAACCTCCCGCAAGTGAAAAATCAAACCACTCCGCCTGGTCAACGTTAGTATCTCCGGGGTTGTCGGAAGGATTTGTGTCGTATTCCTCATTGACCTTAAATCCGAATTGCGGTCCGACTTCAAAGCTTAATCCTTTTGTCGCGTAGATTTTTGCCAATACCGGAACGTTAATATAGTCGAGTTGGTACTCTACGTGTTCATTGGAATCGAGCCCCGGCTGGTCAAACGCGAATCCCTGACCAGAATACAATGCTTCCGCTTGTAACGAAAACATATCTGTCATTGGAAACTCAACCAGCGCACCTACATGGAAACTGGTCCTTGAATCCGGACTGTCGAAATCGTCGCCTGTTATCGAAGCGAAGTTCACACCACCTTTAACACCAAAACTTATTGCTCTTGACGTCGTATTATCGGCTTCATTTTGCGCATTCGCAACGGCTCCTGCCATCATAAGAATGCTTGCTGCTATCATTTTCATTGATTTCATAACACTTTATTTAAGTTAGTCGAATAAAATTAGATTGATTTTTGTCGGAGTCTACTTAACAATTTTCTAATTGATGTTTTTTTAACCTTACAGAATTCACGGATATTTGCTGTAAATCGTTGACTATGACTGGCTCCTGATACCCGGAAAATCGTATAAAACAATTGCGGACTGTCTGCGGGCGGACTGATTTTTTGGCTTAATTTGGAAGTATGAACTATAAAACCGATTGGGAAAAGCTGCTGAAGCAATTTCAATCCTATCTTCGGATTGAGCGTGGGCTCTCCGCGAACACGATTGCCAATTATTCGTTTGATATCGTAAAACTGGTCAACTTTCTCGACAATCGCGAAATTGGCATTTCCGCCGAGAGAATCGCTGAAGAAACGTTGCAGGAATTCATTTATGCCATTTCCTCGGAAGTCAACCCGAGGTCGCAGGCGCGGATCATTTCAGGCCTGAACAATTTTTTTATGTGGATGATTTTCGAAAACTATCGAAAAGACAATCCGATGGAGCTTATTGAAGCGCCGCGAACCGGAAGAAAATTGCCCGACACGCTTTCGGTGGATGAAATTGATTCACTTATTTCGGCAATCGATTTGAGCAAGCCCGAAGGCGAGCGCAACCGCGCGATGATGGAAACCTTGTACGGATGTGGCCTGCGTGTCTCCGAACTGGTTGCGCTCAAGATTTCTGACCTTTTCTTTGATGAGGGATTTCTAAAAGTCACCGGAAAGGGAAATAAACAGCGATTCGTGCCTATAAGTCCGCTGACCCAAAAATACATCGACATCTACCGGAAGGAAATTCGTTCGCACCAGGCGATAGTTAAAGGCCATGAAGACACGCTTTTCCTGAACCGCCGCGGCAAACAACTGACCCGTGCGATGATTTTCACCATCATTAAGGATCTTGCAGTCGCGATCGGTATGAAGAAATCGATCAGCCCACACACTTTGCGGCATTCCTTTGCGACGCATCTGCTTGAAAACGGCGCGGACTTGCGGTCGATACAAATGATGCTCGGCCACGAATCGATTACGACAACCGAAATATACGTTCACTTGGATCGCCGCCACCTTACGCAGGTGATGAACGAGTTTCACCCGCGGAAAGAGTAAGGTCAATGTCGAAGGTCTAAAGTTTAAGGTCAAAAGTCTAAAAGCTAAAGAGCAATCACCAATCACCGACCGGCTGCGGTAGGGGTAGAGGCAGGCACCGTGTGCAGCCGATAACCCGGGCCGAAGGCACCGCCAAAAAAAAATCCGGACGAATCCGGATTGATTATGTTGGTAACTAACTTTTATTTTGCGATGTTGACCGCCCGGGTTTCGCGGATCACGGTGATTTTGACCTGTCCGGGATACGTCATTTCGGTTTGGATTTTTTGTGAAATTTCGAAAGAAAGGCTTGCGGCATGTTCGTCGCTGACTTTTTCGCTTTCCACAATTACGCGCAGTTCACGTCCTGCCTGGATCGCATAGGCATTTTTAACGCCGCTGAATCCGAATGCGATTTCCTCGAGGTCTTTCAGCCTTTGAATGTAGGAATCAAGAACCTGACGGCGTGCTCCTGGCCTTGCTCCCGAAATCGCGTCGCAAACCTGAACGATTGGCGAGAGCAGCGATTTCATTTCAATTTCGTCGTGGTGCGCTCCGATAGCGTTGCAAACCTCTTCTTTTTCACCGTATTTCTCAGCCCATTGCATACCGAGCAATGCGTGTGGCAGATCACTTTCGGTATCAGGCACTTTTCCGATATCGTGCAGAAGTCCGGCGCGTTTTGCAAGTTTGACGTTCAGTCCGAGTTCGGCAGCCATGATTCCGCACAGTTTCGAAACTTCGCGTGAGTGCTGAAGCAAATTCTGGCCATATGAAGAACGGTATTTCATCCGCCCGACGACTTTAATCAGTTCAGGATGCAAGCCGTGGATTCCGAGATCGATTACCGTACGCTTACCGACATCGATGATTTCATCGTCGATTTGCTTCGCAGTTTTCGAGACGACTTCTTCGATGCGCGCCGGATGTATACGTCCATCGGTGACAAGTTTGTGAAGTGCAAGCCTTGCAATTTCGCGTCTTACCGGGTCAAAGCACGATAGGATGATCGCTTCCGGAGTGTCGTCAACGATGATCTCAACGCCGGTCGCCGCTTCGAGAGCGCGGATGTTCCGGCCTTCACGCCCAATGATCCGGCCTTTAACGTCATCCGATTCGATATTAAAAACAGAAACGCAGTTTTCGACGGCTTCTTCGGTACCGACACGTTGAATCGTGCTGATGATGATTTTCTTGGCTTCCTGCTGTGCAGTAAGTTTTGCCTCTTCAATGGTATCCTGAATATGCGCCATTGCCTTGGTTTTGGCTTCGGCTTTCAGTCCTTCGATAAGTTGTTCGCGCGCATCTTCGGTTGATAATCCCGAGATGACTTCAAGTTGTTCCAATTGACTTTTGTGCATTCGCTCGACTTCCTGTTGTTTGCGGTCGAGCATTTCGATTTTTGAAGCGTATTCTGCCGTGCGGGCTTCGAGGTCGTCGTTGACCTTTTTTGTTTTTGCCAATTCTCCCGAGATCTGCGATTCCTTGTCGCGTATCCGTTTTTCGACTTCAGCAACCTTTTTGTCGCGCGCCAGAATTACCTGTTCGTGTTCCGCTTTTAGCTCAATGAATTTTTCTTTCGCCTGAAGGATTTTATCCTTTTTAATGTTTTCTGCTTCGAGTCCGGCGTCCTTAAGTATTGATGCTGCTTCTTTTTTTGCGTTTTTTATCAGGTTTGAAACATTGCTTTTTTCGATGATCTTCGCAATGGCAAATCCCACTGCTATTCCCACGATTGCGGCGACGATTATTAGTATGTTGTCCATTTTTTGTTGTTGGTTTTGGTATATAAAAAAGCCTACATCAGAAGGATTTTATAAACTCGTATATGACAAGTTTTGAGCTAACCCGCTGTTCAAGGATCTGTCGGATGACAGCATGCTTTAGTAGCGACGATTCACTCATTTTAATTTGTTAGTGTTGAGTTTATCAAATATGAACTAATGTAGGCAGTATCTTAGTCTTTCTTGTAAGAACGTATTTTTTGGCCGCTTTTATTTCTCGGCGGAATCGAGATATTGTGCAAGCATGTCATTAATCTTGGTCAGCCGTTCGGCGGTTTCGTTTCCGTCGATCGGATTTTCAAGGTTTTTTTGCTCGAGTTGCGATGCGAATTGCAGGGCGCACATGGCAAGGACATCCTGTTTGTCACGCACTGCGTAGCTTTCCTCAAACTGCTTGATCATGATATCGATCTTTTTCGAGGCGCTTCGGAGTCCTTCTTCCTGCGACATGTCTACAGTCAGCGGATACACGCGATCAGCAATCGATAACTTGATTTTGAGCTTTTCCATCAGTCAGCAAGTTGGGAAATGCAATAATCGATCTCCCTTATCAACGAATTTATCTTAAGCTTAGTATCCCTTTTATTTTCTTCACTGCCAAGTAATGCGTTTGCCAGCCTGAGCGTTTCGCAATCCGATTTCAGTTCGCTGAGCGTCGCAGTTTGCTCTACGACAACCGAACGTGATTTTTCAAGTTCGCAATTCAGCTCGCCGATGTGTTTTTCAAGCCCTTCGATCCTGGCGAACAGTTTCGAGATCCTGTCTTCGAGAGTGTCAATAATGCCAGCGATTTCACTCATTTCGGCCTACTCATTACTTATTCTGACAAATGTAATATTCCTCTGCAATTATCACAATTATTTGTTTAAATTTTTCCTTTCCCGCGCAATATCTTCAACAAAGGATTGTTAGTTAATAAATTATATGCGGGAAAAATGTAACGCCCGATAATTGTTAGTTTTTTATCTTAGCCAAAAAAGGATTTATGAGGTTTTTCGCCATTTTACTACTGCTAACAGCTACCGTCCGATCACAGGATTATCCGCAGGATTTTTTTCGTTCACCGCTAGATATTCCGCTTCAACTTGCGGGAAATTTTGGTGAACCACGATCAAATCACTTTCACGCCGGTTTTGATTTCAGGACGCAGCAAAAAGAAGGTTTTAACGTGTATGCAGCGGCAGATGGTTTTGTTTCCCGAATCAAGATTTCATCTTATGGCTACGGAAAGGCGATCTATATAACGCATCCCAACGGTTACACTACGGTGTATGGCCATTTGCAACGGGCGTCGGGCAAAATCCAGGATTATATAAAAGCAAATCAATACAAGAGCGAAGCCTATGAGATCGAGGTTATGCCCGGGCCGCAGGATCTTGTTGTAAAAAAAGGCGATCTGATTGCCATTTCAGGTAACACAGGTGGTTCTGAAGGGCCGCACCTGCATTTTGAAATCCGCGATACGAAAACGGAAAAGGTAATTAACCCGCTGTATTTCGGGTTTGGTTCCTTGCTTCCCGATGGAAGGCGACCGGTTATTTCAAACGTGACGGTGTATCCGATTGACGAAACATCGGCGGTCAACGGATCTGCACAACCCATTTCGCTCGACCTTAAAGCGCAAGCCGACGGAACTTTCCTGGCCGAAAAGGTGTCGGCAAGCGGACGCATCGGCTTCGGAGTCAGCGGCTACGATATGGACAGCAATTCGATGAACCGCAACGGAATTTTCAGTTATTCTTCATTTATAAATGGGAATCCGTCGTTTCAGTACAAGTTCGACACCTTTCATTTCGACGAAACCCGCTATGTAAATGCCGCAATCGATTATCCGAGATTCAAGCGCAGCGGCCAACGTGTACTCGAACTTTTCATGAAGTACCGCTATCCGCTGAGCATCATCCATACCGACGAAACCAACGGCGTTCTCGATGTGAAGCCTAATGTTTCCGGTGCGTATCGCATTGAGGCAGCTGATTATAACGGAAATAAATGCGTAATCAATATTCCAGTGGAATATTCCCCGTCAGTGGCGACCAACCTGTCGGCAGTTCAAAAAACGCCGTATTACATCGATGTGACCAAAGACTACAACTTCGAAAAGGACAATATTTCGGTGTTTTTTCCGGCGGGGTCTTTTTATGACAATTTCTATCTCGACTTTAATGTGCGCGACACTACGCTGATCCTCGATAATAAAGATGTTCCGGTACACACGGCGTACACGATTACGATGAAGGATTTAAAAAACCTGACCGAGGCGGTCAGAAAACAGACGTTTATCGCGACACTCGATGGAAAACGCCCCGGTTATAACAGCACGACATACAAAGACGGGAACTTTATTGCCAAAGTGAAAGCCCTGGGAACATTTGGTTTGGCGATGGACACAATACCACCAAAAATTGCAATCGCGAAGTCGGTCGAAGGAAAGTGGATCAGCTCGAGCAGATTTTTGCAGCTGACGATGAGCGATGACCTTTCCGGAATCAAAGAGTATAAAGGCTATCTCAACGGCAAATTTATCCTGTTCGAATACGAATACAAAACCCGCAAGCTGACCCACGATTTCGCTGATGATATATATGTTGACGGCCGAAATGAATTAAAAGTCATCGTCACGGATAATGTGGGGAATTCTTCTATCTTTGAAACGTACTTTTTCAAAAGCAAGAAATAAAACCCCTACGATTGAAAGCCATACGTCAGCTCACATTCCTGTTTTTTCTTTTTTCCACAATCATATCTTCAGCGCAAACCGCCAGGGTGAAAGGCGTCATTCTTGACGAGAACAACGCCCCGGTTGAGGACGTCACGGTAATGTGCCTGGACCAGTCGGCGTTTTCAAATGAGAACGGTTTTTTTTCGATCACTGTTCCAGCCAACCAGAAGGTTACCTTGGTTTTTACACACGTTTCGCTAAAAAAGGCAACAGCTTCGGTCGATTTAAAGCCCAATGAAGATTACGAGTTTAATCTGGTGATGAGCTCGAAAGCCGAACAAATGGGCGAGGTGATCGTAATTACCGGCGGTCGCAAGCGCGTTCAGGGATTAACCGTAATCGAGCCCGAAGTCATCCGCAGAATTCCCGGAGCAAATGCCGGAGTCGAAAACATCCTGAAATCACTTCCGGGCGTATCGTCAAATAACGAGTTGAGTACGCAATACTCCGTCCGCGGCGGAAACTACGACGAAAATCTGGTCTATGTCAACGAGGTCGAAATATACCGGCCGTTCCTCATCCGTTCGGGACAACAGGAAGGATTGAGCTTTACAAATACCGATCTGGTTCAAAATGTGGACTTTTCATCCGGCGGCTTCCAGGCAAAATTCGGCGACAAGCTGTCGTCGGTGCTGGATATCACATACCGGCGGCCAACTAAATTCGGACTTGCTGCCGAAGCCAGTTTTCTTGGTGGAAGCCTCGCTGTTGAAACGGTTTCGAAAAACCAGAAATGGGCTGCAATTGCCGGAATCCGCTATCGCGACAACAGCCTTCTGGTGAACAGCCAGGAAACGCAGACGAATTTCCGTCCGACTTTTGCCGATGTTCAGGCGAACATTACTTTCACGCCTTCGACGCGCTGGCAATGGAGCTTTCTCGGAAACGTTTCACAGAACAAATACAACTACCAACCGCTGACGCGCCAGACGAATTTCGGAACCATCGACGAGCCGATCGCACTTCAGATATTCTACGAAGGGCAGGAGAAAGACCGTTACGACACCTATTTCGGCGCTCTGAAAACTACTTTTGAAGTCAACCAAAATTTTACGCTCAAAGGAATTGCGTCTGTTTATCATACACTTGAAGAAGAATATTTTGACATATACGCGGGCTATTTTTTGGGTGAAGTCGATGCCAACATCGGCTCGGATACTTTTGGTGATGTGACTTTTAGCCGTGCCATCGGAACCCAGCTAAACCACGCGCGCAATGACCTGGATGCGGTTATCGCAAATGCCGAGGTCAAAGGCTTTCACGATGTTGGAAGCAGCCAGGTTGAATGGGGCTTTAAATACACTCGCGAAGACATCCGCGACCGTGTTGTGGAATGGGAAGTGATCGATTCTGCAGGTTTTTCTATAAATCCGCCAATCATCGACCTGCCGGTTAACGATCAGCCGTACAATCCCTACGTCGGGCCTTTGGTTCCATACCAAAACGTGCGGGCGAAAAATTTCAACACAATCAACCGGCTTTCCGGCTACCTTCAGTGGAGTAAAAAATCGACCTGGGGAAATCACGAAGTCTGGTACAATGCCGGCCTACGCGCGCAGAACTGGAAGGTCGACGGCGCATTCGAAGAAGGAAAATCACAAACTGTTGTCAGTCCGCGCGCGCAATTTGCCATCAAACCGGATTGGGAAAAGGATATGGTTTTCCGGGTTTCAGGCGGGTTGTATTACCAGCCGCCATCGTATCGGGAGCTTCGCGATTCGCTTGGCATCGTGCGACCGAATGTCAAGGCGCAGCGCTCGGTTCATTTTGTGGTGGCGAACGATTACAGCTTTAAACTCTGGAACCGTCCGTTCAAGTTGGTATCGGAGGCGTATTACAAGTCACTGACCGACGTCAACACTTATACTTTGGAAAACGTCAGGATTCGATATCGGGCAGATAATAATGCAGTGGCGTATGCGTACGGACTCGACGTGCGGCTCAATGGTGAGTTCGTCCCGGGAACAGAGTCATGGCTGAGTTTCGGCTATCTAAAAACTGAGGAGAATCTAAACGACCGCGGTTTTATCGCCAGGCCGACCGATCAAAGGCTGAAGTTTGGCATGCTGTTTCAGGATTATATGCCAAAGCTTCCGAATGTAAAATTGTACCTGAACCTGGTTTACAATACGGGACTTCCCGGAGGTTCGCCTTCTTACGCCGATCCCTATCTTTACCAAACGCGGCTTCGCGATTACCGCCGTGCCGATGTCGGATTTTCGTACGTGTTGACCGACAACAATAAAGACCGTCCCGAAGGACATTGGCTGCGGAAATTCCGCGATCTTTCGATCGGACTTGAAATCTTCAACCTTTTCAACAACCAGAACGCGATCACCAACACTTGGGTGCGCGACGTTTATACGAAGAATCAGTACGGAATCCCGAACTATATGACGACGCGTGTTTTCAATGTTAAGCTCACGGCAAGGCTGTAGCCGATACATCAAAATTGTTTATATTTGAATCAAATCGCCCCGAACCGTTTGGGCGGCAATGTCGGAAACCATGAACACGAAAAACCTGATTTTTGCAGCCTGTGCGGCTTTACTGCTAATCAGCTGCAAGGAAGAAAAGGAGAAGCCCAAAGTCATCTATGAATCTACTCCGCGCGCCAAAGATGCGGCTGTTGCGCCCGACACGACGCAGATAGAAGTTGCCGACCTTCCGGTGATGATTACCGGTACCGACTACCTGATTCATCCGATTGGTGATTTGAGAATCAACGACCGCGCACGTGCCAGCGCCACCGGCAGTGACGTAAGCTATTCGATTTCGAATTATGGTGAGTTTGAAATTACAGGCTTTCTTCGAAACCTGAAATTCCAGCAAAAAGACTCCGATTCACTTTGTGTGCTGACCGACAAGCCGGTAATGATCCAGACCGCGAGTTTTTTAAAGCCCGTTGCCGACAAGCTGAAAAAGCAATTGATGGTTTATACGTTATCGGATATGGATACAAACAAAGACGGCAAGATTGACAGCAATGATATCCGGTCGCTTTACATCAGCCACATCGACGGAAGCCATTTTGTGAAATTATCAACCGATTTTGAGGAGCTGATCGACTGGAAACTCGTCGAAAATGTCAACAGGCTCTATTTCCGCACGATTGAAGATACCAACAAAAACGGTGAATTCGACAAGAATGACATTGTTCATTACCACATGGTCGACCTTTCAGCGAAAGAATTCAAGCCGGTCGACTACAAGCCGGTTTAGATAAGGATATCGCTTTCGAGATCGGATTTCTCAATTTCAAAATCGAAACCCAATTTGTGCAGTAGGGCGATCACGAGGCGCTTGTACCAATTTTCCGATTTGGGGTGGATGTAGATCTTGTCGATTAGCCGCTCGATGTCAACGCTGACTTTAATTCCCTCGTTAATTTGCAGATTGTGCGCACTAAGGTCGGAGATGATCCTGACTTCTCGTTCGTATTGAAAACTTTTTCGCTTGAACATGAACGGGAAAAACGCGTCGTCAAACGGAATATATTCTTTTTTATAATCGATATAGTTTACTTTCCCAATCTGCTGCTCGAAAATCCTTTCAGGTTCCAGCGCTTCCTGAAGCCTTTTCACCGTTGATCGGATTGCCAGTCCTTCGTTGGTTTTGGTGAAGATCTGCCACATTGCGTACGATTCGTATTCGTTGATGTGCCAGCTGCTAACTACAACCTGTTCGCGATGCGTCTTGTACGACTGCAGGAATTCGGGATTGTCAACTGATAACCGTTTCATTTCTTCAAAGGTCGGCTCGCTGAACGTTCCTTCGTACTGGTCTTCAAATTTGTCGGAACGCGCCATAAAAAGTTTCTTCGACAGCAGCAGGTCGAGGAATTTAGACAGATCCAGATACTTCCAGACTACGGTATCCTGATCGTCGGGCAATTTTATGTTTTGGTTGGGTACGTACATTTAGCTGGCAGTTGCGGCCACTGCTAAATTTACAATAATTCAGGCTACGTTTGTAAAGGCGTGGCAGTTAAAGAAAATTTAGTTAGTCGAACGACTGCATCATGACAAGCTTCTTGTACGTTCCGTCGTTTTGAAGCAGTTCTTCGTGGCGGCCTTGCTCGACAATTCTTCCGCGGTGCATTACGACAATCATGTCGGCTTTCTGGATCGTTGACAAACGATGCGCGATCACGATCGAAGTTCGGTTCTGCATCATATTTTCCAGCGCCTGTTGAACCAACCGTTCGCTTTCGGTATCGAGTGCCGATGTGGCTTCGTCGAGAATCATGATCGGCGGGTTTTTTAAGACGGCACGCGCAATGCTGAGCCGCTGCTTTTGTCCGCCCGAAAGCTTGTTTCCGCTGTCGCCGATGTTCGTATGGATTCCGTTTGGAAGGTCGTTTACGAATTCAAAGGCATTTGCGACTTTAAGCGCTGCGATAATTTCATCGTCGGTAGCATCCTGTTTTCCGAGCGCGACGTTGTTTCGGATGGTGTCGTTGAACAGAATCGAATCCTGCGTAACGAGTCCGAGCAGCGCCCGAAGCGATTGCAGGTCCATGTCTTTGATGTTGATTCCGTCAATCGAAATCGAGCCTTCGGTCACATCGTAAAAACGCGTCAGGAGATTGGCAATCGTACTTTTCCCGCTTCCCGATTGGCCGACCAATGCAATGGTTTTGCCCTTTGGAATCTCTAGCGTAAAGTCTTTCAACACCGTTTCTTCGTGGTATTTGAAATTCACATCCGATATTGAAATTCCGCTTTCGAATGTTGTTTTTTGAATGGCATCCGGCTTACTTGTGATCGGATTTTCCTGTTCGAGGATTTCCAGCACACGTTCGGCGGCAGCATTTCCACGCTTCACGCTGTATGATGCTTTCGAAATCGATTTTGCCGGAGTCAGTATGTTATAGGCCAAGCCCATGTAAGCAATAAATGCTGCGCCTTTAAGCGTATGCTCGATCAAAACCATGTGGCCGCCGTACCACAATAAGATGGCGATTACGATTATTCCCATCAGCTCACTGACCGGCGAGGCGAGGTTTTGCCGGTTGCCGATGCTGTTTGAAAGGGCAAAAAAGCGTTCCGTCGATTCCCTGAAGATACGTCCGAAGTGATTCTCCGAATTGTAACCCTTTACGACCTTGAGTCCGCCCAGCGTTTCCTCGATCGTGGATAGAAAGATTCCCTGTTCCTGCTGCGCGCGTGTCGATTTCTTCTTAAGCCTTTTTCCGATGATCGAAATAATGTAACCCGAAACCGGAATGAAAATGAAAACGAAAATCGTGAGCTTGACGCTGATCGAAAACATCGCGATGATGGTGAAGATGATCGTCAGCGGCTCCTTTACGACGAGTTCGAGCAGTGACAGAAAGGAGTTTTGGACTTCATTTACGTCAGCTGAAATCCGCGAGATGACATCGCCTTTTCGCTTTTCGGAAAAGAAGGCGAGTGGCAAATCAATTGTTTTTCGGTACATCGCATTGCGCATGTCACGAAGGAGTCCGTTTTTTAGAAACGTGATAAAAAACATCGCGAAATAATCGCAGAGGTTTTTCAAGAGGAAGATCGAAATGATTCCTGCGACCAGGATTCCGAGCGTAAAGCCGATGCCGTGTTCCTGAGTGGTCATCGTCAGTTGGTAATTCAGGTAATCGCTCCCGTACTGTTTTAGATTCATCAGCCCGTCAAATACAGGTTTTGTATAGATTTTTTTCGACTGGCCGAAAAGAACGTCCATCATCGGGACGAGCGCAATGAAGGAAAGCGTACTGAACAAAGCGTAGAGTACGTTAAAAAATATGTTCAGGTATGCATATTTCTTATAAGGTATCGCAAAGCGGAAGATCTTGCGGATGTTGTTCATTAAATAATATTGAGTTCTGCCAGGATATTCCTGATCTTTTCGTCAAGTTGCTGCTCGGCCTCGTTGAGATCTTCAAGCGAATCGACCTGCGCGTTGACGCTGATGTAAAATTTGATTTTTGGTTCCGTACCGCTTGGCCTGGCTGCTATTTTCGATCCGTCTTCGGTGTAATAGATCAAAACGTCCGATTTCGGCACCTGCATTGTTTCAGTCTCGCCACTCAGCAGGTTGACTGCCAGCGACGAAAGATAGTCTTCAACCATTACGACACGTTGCCCATTGATTTCCTTCAACGGATTGGATCTCAGATCGACCATCATTTGCTTAATCTGAAGTGCTCCTTCGATTCCTTTGCGCGTCAGTGACACAAGATGTTCCTTATAAAAGCCGTGGTCGATGAACAATTGCTGCAATTGACGGTAAACTGTGCTTCCTTTGGCTTTTGCCTGTGCTGCGATCTCGCACACCAACAACGTTGCGGCAACCGCATCCTTATCGCGGACCGAATCGCCAACCATGTACCCGAAACTTTCCTCGCCGCCGCCGATAAACTGCAGTTCCGGGAAGTCACGGATCATTTTTGCGATCCATTTGAAGCCGGTAAGGCCGACTTTACACTCAACGCCATACGATGTTGCGACTTCCATCATCATCGGCGTTGAAACAATCGTAGATCCAACAAACTGCTTTCCGTTAAGCTTTCCGTTGCGCTTCCACTGCTCAAGTAGAAAAGCAGTCATCAGCACCATCGTCTGGTTTCCGTTCAGAAGCACCATTTTTCCGTCGTTGTTTCGTACGGCTACTCCAAGCCGGTCGGAATCCGGATCGGTCCCTATCACAATATCGCCGTTGACCTTCTCGGCAAGTGCCAAAGCCATTGTAAGCGCTTCAGGTTCTTCAGGATTGGGCGATTTTACGGTAGGAAAGTTTCCGTTTGGCTCAGCCTGTTCCGAAACAATATTGATTTTTTTGTATCCGGCTTTTGCCAACGTAGCGGGGATCAGTTTTATGCTCGTTCCGTGAAGCGAAGTGTAAACGATCTCAAGCTCTTCCCGTGCCTCGGGTGAAGTTTCGGAGGATGTCGCGTTTTCGATCGTGGATTTAATAAATGCATGATCGACTTCAGTATCGATATAATGGATCAGATTATCATCGCCATTATATTTTATGTCTTCGTATGCTATCGATTCGATTTCGGCGATGATTTCGCCATCCTGCGGTGGGACGAGTTGTCCACCATCGTCCCAATAAACCTTGTATCCGTTGTATTCCGGCGGGTTGTGCGATGCAGTGAGAACGATTCCGCAATGGCAATTCAGGTATCGGACGGCGAACGAAAGTTCCGGAGTTGGCCGCATATCCGAAAAAAGGAATACTTCAATTCCGTTTGCCGAAAAGACATCGGCTACGGTTTTCGCCAGCGTGTTGCTGTTAAGGCGGCAATCATATGCAATAGCAACTCTAAGTTGTTGGCCGGGAAAAACGCGGCGCATGTAGTTGGACAAGCCTTGCGTGCTTTTCCCTAAAGTGTATTTGTTGATCCGGTTGGTTCCCACGCCCATGATTCCGCGCATTCCGCCCGTGCCGAACTCAAGATTTTTGTAAAAACTTTCTTCGAGATTTTTTGGCGAAGAAGTCAGCATTTCTGTCACCGCATCGCGCGTGTCCTGATCAAAAACCGGCCTCAGCCATTCATTTGCAGCGTCAAGTATATTTTGTTCAATATGCATTGGAAATAATTTTTTGCCGGTCCATTATGATGTCAGGTTGGCAGTCCGGGAAATTTTATAACGTTCTGAATTGCTTTTGGTGCGAAGGATGATTTCACCAAGGAAACCCGCGAGGAAAAGCTGGGTTCCGATGATCATCGTCGCCAGTGAAATGTAAAACCACGGGTTTTCCGTTACAAGAACCGTGGGCATGTGATGATAGAGTCGGTACAACTTGTTGATTCCGATAAATCCCGCGGCAAAAAATCCGATCACGAACATTAGCGAGCCAAGAGCGCCGAAAAGGTGCATCGGCCGTTTCCCGAAGCGTGAAAGGAACCAGATTGTGATTAAATCAAGAAAACCGTTGATGAAACGGTCCATTCCGAATTTTGTCTCTCCGTATTTGCGGGCCTGGTGCTTTACGACTTTTTCGCCAATTTTGGCGTATCCGGCATTTTTCGCCAAAACGGGAATGTAGCGATGCATCTCGCCCGAAACCTCAATATTCTTGATGACATCGCGGCGGTATGCTTTGAGTCCACAATTAAAATCATGGAGTTCCACGCCCGATGTTCTCCTCGCCGCCCAATTGAAGATCTTTGATGGAAAATTTTTCGTCACGGCCGAATCGTAGCGTTTTTTCTTCCAGCCCGAAACCAGATCGTAGCGGTCGTTGGTGATCATCTGGTAAAGCTCCGGGATTTCTTCCGGATTGTCCTGAAGATCGGCATCCATCGTAATTACAACATCGCCCTTTGCACGGGCAAAACCGGCATGCAGCGCCTGCGATTTGCCATAATTTTTATGAAAATGGATCGCTTTAACGTTCGGGTTGATCTCTGCCAGACGTTCGATCACGTGCCATGAGCCGTCGGTGCTTCCATCGTCAATAAAGATGATCTCATAGGAATAGCCGTTTGCATGCATGACCGAAACAATCCAGTCATGGAGTTCCTGCAGCGATTCTTCCTCGTTGAGCAGCGGAATGACAATGGAAATGTTCATTTATTCTTTATAAGTAGGCCTGCTTTTAAAAATGGCTGCCAATATGAGGCCCAGGATCGCATTTCCAACATAGCTGAAAAGTAATCCCATTCCCATGTTTTTTGCCGAATAATTATCCTGTCCTTCCAGTTTTGCGATAGTTTCATTGACAGAATCTGCAGGAGCACCGAATTTCTCCATCATGTCAACCGTGTACTTGATTGTCATCTCCTGGATTGTCGCCTTTGCCTGCGGATCAATGAAGTTGAAAAGAATGAAATTGTAAGCTACCGAAATTGTGGCTCCAATTACAGCCGCAATAAAGAACGCGGTAAATGCTTCTTTAAATGTTATGAAATTGTTCAGCTCTTTTTTCGTTTTGGTAATCAATACAATACCGATGATAATGTAGATAACTATTGTAACGATCCCGAGCCACATGTTCATGAACAGTTTCAGGTCGATTACATAGAGCATCGTTGTGATGAGAACCGAGAAGACTCCCATGAAAATCCCGAAAAGAATGCCGTTTTTTTTGACAATTTGGTTCATCTTGTTTTGGTTTGGATTAGCTGAACAAATATAGCAATTCCGCTCTTGTGCGGGAAAAAACATTTGTGATCGAAAATTTTGTGACCACAGGTTGTTTATTGAAAATTAATTGTAAATTTGCGCACTTAAATTAAAACAAAGAATCAAACCCTTTGTCTTTCCATACCTTTAAGATTAAAGCAGCAGGAACGGCACAGGCAAAATAAAAAAAAAGATGAAAAAAGGAATCCACCCGGAAAATTACAGACTGGTAGCATTTAAAGACATGTCGAACGATGAAGTTTTCATCACCAAATCGACTGCCGAAACCAGAGAGACGATCGTTCATGAAGGAGTTGAATATCCGGTTGTGAAAATGGAAATCTCCAGGACGTCGCATCCTTTTTACACAGGAAAATCTAAACTTATCGACACTGCAGGACGTATCGACAAGTTCAAGACAAAATACGCGAAACACGGAAAATAATTTTTCGTTCAATAGCATTAAAGCCTTCCATACCGGGAGGCTTTTTTTATTTTGGCCTGCGAAATTACTTTGTACATTTGAAAATGGCAGTATGTAATTAAATCTGGTTTTACCACAGGCCAGGTAATTATAAAATTCGTAATTTACCTTCAGGGAAGGGGAAAATGTGTCCCAACAAAAAAAAATTGTATGATGGCTGCGGTTTATCTGCATATTTAATTCAAATGAAAAACAACAAACCTCAATATGAACTACATTCTATTTGACGGAACGGTGCGCAATGCCTTGCTTCCTTTCACTTTCACTCGCCCTGTAGCCGATATTCGTGTTGGCATACTGACAATTCGTGAAAAATGGGAGAAATATCTGGGAACAACCACGACAACGCTGACCGAAGAATATTTGTCCGAGAAATTTCCGATGGTCGAAATGGAAGAGAACATCATGATCAACGCTTCTTTTCTGCCCAATGATGTCCTGGCCGAAATGGTGGCAGCGCTCGAGCCGAATCAAGCGATTTTCCGCAACGGCGAAACGGTCGCCTTTTATTCGCAGGACACTCAGGAGGAAATCGATTTCGAATCGTATGAAGTAATCGAATACAACGACGATTGCATTACGATCGAACATACATGGGATATATTTTCAAAAAACGATGCGGCGCTGCGTGAAGATTTTGAGCTGCTGACCGAAGACCGGAAATCGCAACCGATTCCGAAAAGTGTGAACTGCATCGGCGCTGAAAATATTTTTATTGAAGAAGGCGCACAGCTCGAATTCGTTACTTTGAATGCTTCTACCGGTCCGATTTACATCGGAAAAAACGCCGAGATCATGGAAGGTTCTGTGATCCGCGGGCCGTTTGCGTTATGTGAAGGAGCACAGGTGAAGCTGGGATCGAAGGTTTATGGCGCAACAACCGTTGGCCCGCACAGCCGAATCGGCGGCGAAGTCAACAACTCGGTGCTTTTTGGTTACTCCAACAAAGGCCACGATGGATTTCTGGGTAATTCCGTGCTTGGCGAGTGGTGCAATATTGGCGCCGACAGCAACAACTCCAACCTCAAGAACAACTACGAAGGCGTCAAATTGTGGAGCTACGAAACCGGCGGATTTGAAAAAACCGGATTGCAGTTTTGTGGACTCATGATGGGCGATCACAGCAAATGCGGAATCAACACGATGTTCAATACCGGAACCGTTGTCGGAGTCAGCGCAAACATCTTCGGAAGCGGCTTTCCACGCAATTTCATTCCGAGTTTTTCCTGGGGCGGCGCCTCCGGATTTACTACCTACATTACAAAAAAGGCATTTGAGACCGCACGGATAGTGATGTCGCGCAGGCATGTGGAGTTTGACGACAAAGAAGCTGCAATCCTGGAGCACGTTTTCGAAGAAACCAGGAAATGGCGAAAAGACGGTTAATCGGTCTTCGGGTATTTGGTCTTAGGTATTGGGCCTGGGGCCTGGGGTCTGGGGTGTTGGGCCATTGGTCTTTGGTCTTTGGACTTTGGACTTTCGACATTTGACTTTCGACTTTTTCCCTGATTTCCTCGTTTCTACGGTCGAATTCACTAACTTTAAGGTTTGTCAAAATTAGCGATTAACATATGTATCGGATAGAAAACGACCTGATCGGTGACTTAGAAATACCTGCTGAAGCTTATTACGGAATCCAGACGCAACGTGCAATTGACAATTTCAGGATTTCAGGAAGGAACCTTAACGGATTTCCCGAACTCATAAAGGCGCTTGCCTGGGTAAAATGGGCTGCGGCAGAAACCAACTGCACATTGGGCCTTCTTGAGCCTGAAATGAGGGATGCGATTATAAATTCCGCAAAGGAAGTGATCGATGGCAAATTCGATGATGAATTTCCGATTGATATGATCCAGGGCGGGGCGGGGACTTCGACCAACATGAACATCAATGAAGTGCTCGCCAACAGGTCGCTTGAGCTGATGGGACACAAAAAAGGCGAGTACCGCTTTTGCTCACCGAATGACCATGTAAATCTTTCGCAATCGACAAACGATGCTTATCCAACGTCGATACAATTGGCGATGATCAATTCAAATTATCGCTTGATCGAGCATCTGAAAAAGCTGATTGCCGCTTTCCGTGAGAAAGGACTCGAGTTTCGCAATTTCCTCAAAATGGGCCGCACACAATTGCAGGACGCGGTCCCGATGACAATGGGGCAGGAGTTTGAAGCTTTTGCGGCGACATTAAGCGAAGAAATCGACCGTCTCAACCAGAACTCGGCCTTGTTTTATGAAATAAATATGGGTGCGACGGCGATTGGAACCGGACTCAACGCAGTTCCGGGTTATGCCGATCTATGTGCCGAAAACCTCGCGAAAATTACGGGACATCCTTTTGTTTCCTCGCCAAATTTGATCGAAGCCACAAACGACACCGGCGCGTACGTAATATATTCCTCTGCATTGAAACGGATGGCAATCAAGATCTCGAAGATTTGCAACGACCTCAGGTTGCTTGCTTCTGGTCCGCGTTGCGGATTTGGTGAAATCAACCTTCCTGCCATGCAGCCGGGATCATCGATCATGCCGGGAAAAGTCAATCCGGTTATTCCCGAAGTTATGAACCAGGTTTGCTTCAGGGTGATTGGAAACGACCTTACCGTGACTATGGCCGCTGAAGCCGGACAGTTGCAACTTAATGTTATGGAACCGGTAATTACTTACTGCATTCTTGAATCGATTGCGCTGCTCGAGCATGGCATGGATACACTGGCACAAAAATGCATCACCGGAATAACCGCGAACGAGGCGCATGCGCGCGAAATGGTGCTGCACAGCATTGGCATCGTCACGGCGCTGAATCCGCACATCGGATATAAGAACAGCACGAAAATCGCCAAGGAAGCTCTTGAAACCGGGAAAAGCGTGTACGATCTAGTATTGCATTATAACGTACTATCGAAGGAACAGCTTGACCAAATACTCGACCCGGAAAATATGCTCGCTCCAAAACCATTTGTGCCAAAACAATAATATGCTCTTAGAAAGAACCGATCCCGACAATCACGATTACATTGCTCTTGTTGAACTCCTTGATGCCGAGCTTCGCGTTCGCGATGGCGAGGAACATGAATTTTACGCCGCTATCAACAAAGCGAGCGCGATCAGCAATGTGGTTGTAGCCTACGAAGGAATTACCGCTGTCGGATGCGGCGCAATAAAAGACTACGGATCCGGAACTGCCGAGATCAAACGGATGTACGTTGTTGAAAGTCGGCGTGGCCGCGGAATCGCAACCGCAATCCTGCACGAACTGGAAAAATGGGCCGGCGAACTCAACTATCAAAAATGCATTCTGGAGACCGGCAAAAACCAGCCGGAGGCGATTTCTCTTTATAAAAAATCCAATTGGCAGGTTATTCCGAATTATGGCCAGTATGAAGGCTGTGAAAACAGCGTTTGCTTCGAAAAAGCGATCGTGCGATAAGCTGCTGCACATCAGCCGTTCCGTTTTTGGCTAATCGTTTTCCCACGTTGAATTTTGTTGTAAATTTGCAGCCCGTTTCCGCTTGGGATTTCGGGATTTTCAACTATGAAGAATGCCCGCGTTAGGGATTGAGGCCAGGCACCGCGTGCGGCCGAAAGCCCGACCCGAAGGGTAACGCCCAAAAACAATGGAAAAGAAGAAAGTCGCCTTTTACACGCTGGGATGCAAACTGAATTTTTCGGAGACGTCGACCATAGCGCGGAGTTTCGAAAGCGAAGGTTTTGATCGTGTGGATTTTGAAGATGTCGCTGATATTTATGTGATCAACACCTGCTCGGTGACGGAAAATGCCGACAAGCAGTTCAAACAGGTTGTGCGCAAGGCGATGAAGCTCAACGAAAAGGCTTTCGTGGCGGCAGTTGGCTGTTATGCGCAGCTCAAACCGGAAGAGCTCGCGGCAGTTGATGGTGTTGACCTGGTTTTGGGCGCCACAGAAAAGTTCAAAATAACCGATTACATAAACGATCTTTCGAAAAACGACATGGGCGAAGTGCATTCGTGCGAGATTGCCGATGCCGATTTTTACGTGGGAAGCTACTCGATTGGCGACCGTACACGGGCATTTCTTAAAGTCCAGGACGGTTGCGACTACAAATGCACTTATTGCACGATTCCGCTTGCCCGGGGAATTTCGAGAAGTGATACGATCGAGAGCGTACTTAATAATGCGAAGGAAATTGCTGCGCAGGGAATTCGCGAGATCGTATTGACCGGTGTCAACATTGGCGATTACGGGAAAGGCGAGTTCGGGAACAAAAAGCACGAGCATACTTTTCCGGAATTGGTTCAGGCGTTGGATAATGTGGCTGGAATTGACCGGTTGCGCATCTCGTCGATCGAGCCAAACCTGCTGCGCAACGAGATTATCGAACTTGTGGCAAAAAGCCGAACATTTGTTCCGCATTTCCACATTCCGCTACAGTCCGGAAGCAACGATATCCTGAAGAAAATGAAGCGCAGGTATTTGCGTGAACTCTACTCAGACCGTGTGCAGAAAATACGTGAAGTGATGCCGGATGCGTGCATTGGCGTTGATGTGATCGTTGGTTTTCCGGGTGAAAGCGACGCGCATTTCCTGGAAACGTACCATTTTCTGAACGACCTTGATATTTCTTACCTGCATGTTTTTACATATTCGGAGCGCGACAATACCGAAGCCGCAAGCATGGACGGCGTTGTTCCGGCGAATGTGCGCGCCAAGCGAAGCAAGATGTTGCGAGGATTGTCTGTTAAAAAGCGGCGTGCCTTTTACGAGAGCCAGATTGGCAAGGAACGCACCGTTTTATTCGAGGACGAAAACCGGGAAGGCTATATTTTCGGATTTACCGAAAACTATGTCAGGGTGAAAGCGCCGTGGAATCCGGAATTGGCAAATACACTGCAAAAGGTCACATTGAAAACCATTGACGAAGACGGAACCGTGCGGGCAAATATGGAAGAAGCCGCGTTGGTAGTTGGCCGTTAGTTCCCGGGTTTCTGCTCGTTCTTCAATTACTCTGCTGTCGTGCTGTACCGTTCGGCCTACTGCCTTCGGGTTGACGTTCTTCGTTCGTCATTTGACCTTTGACTATCGAGCTTCGACTTTTGACTTTCGAGGTTCGACTTTACCTCAATTAATACTTCGAATGAAACTTCACTTTGGTGATCCGGTAAACGCTGTCGCCGTATAATTCGACGAACTCAAAAGTGTTGCGTGCCGGTTGCTTGAAATCGAAGATCAGCCGTGCTGAAATTTCATAGTACATTTTTTCGCCTTCCATCATCAGCCGGTCGCCGTTGTTGCGGTATGCAGAACGCAGCAGGACGAACTCGGAAAGGTTCCATGTTGTAAGCTTCGCATCAAAATCGTCGTAGCGCGAATACAGGCCTTCCGTTATTTCTGTCTTGCAACCGTAATACTTGCTGATGTTCTCAAAAAAGTTTACGAGCTGGGCTTTGATTTCTGACAAATTGGCTAAAGTTTGATACCGGGCGGTAAAAGCTCGCGGTAGCTTGGGTTTTTGCGAAAGAACAATGCAATTTTAGGAAAAATAGGCACGACTTTCAACTTTCGCTCGCGTGCAATTTCAAGAATGGCGACGATGAAGTCGTTCACCGTTTCTTCAGTGCCTTCGGGAACGGTCATTCGGGTCAGGAAAATCTTCCGGTCCTGAAATGAGTATTCCACAATGAGCTGTTTTCCGTCAACGTGTGTTTCAAATTGTCTTTGAAAAGTATTGTCTCTGATTTCCATAGTGTCAGATTTCGGTCATTGGGACTTCAATCAGAAGAATTTTTGCCGCTTGTTCAACACTGATTTCAACTTCGTCAAAATCGGTAATCCCAACAGCGTCCCGGTTTGATAACGTGGTGCCGTCGATTTTTATTTCACCTTCGATCAGGAACAAATAGGCACCATTTCCTTTGCGATTGATTTTATAACTGACCGATTTTCCGCCGTCAAACATCCCAAGATTGAACCATGTTTGCTGATATACCCAAAGTGCATCGCCTTCTTTTTTGTCGAATGGACAAACGACATTGACGAATTTGTTCCGGTTGTTTTCAAGATCGAACGCCTTCTGGTCGTAGCGCGGTTCAACATTTTGCATTTGCGGAAAAACCCAGATCTGCAGCGTTTTTGCCTGCTCGCGCGTACTTGCGTTCATTTCGGAATGCAGCACTCCCGAACCCGCGCTCATGACCTGGACTTCACCAAAGCTGATCACGCCTTCATTTCCCATGCTGTCCTTATGTTTGAGTCCGCCTTCCAACGGAATCGTCACGATCTCCATATTGTCGTGCGGATGCGTTCCGAAGCCTGCGCCGGCAGCGATCGTATCGTCATTTAAGACACGCAGCATCCCGAACTGGATATTGTCTTTATTAAAATAACTTCCGAAGGAAAAAGAAAAATTGGCTTTGAGCCATCCGAAATCGGCTTTGCCGCGTGAATCGGAGCGGTAGAGGGTGAGATTCATAATTTAGTGGTAAAATCCATCGGAGCAAGGAAAAAAGCTCCGACAAAAATTTTATTTTTACAAAGTTCGGCATTACCTGCGCCGATGGCTGTTATCAATTCGTTAAAAACCGTATGGACAGGATTCCCGTTTATTTTGTGCCGGGACTGGGCGCAAACTCGAAAATATTTGAATTTATTGACCTTCCGGAAACGGAATACGAATGTATCTATTTTGAATGGGAAGTCCCTGCCGACAACGAGTCGATCAGCGAATACGCGCAGCGCTACTGCCGCAAGATAAGACACGAGAATCCGGTTTTGATCGGCGTGTCCTTTGGCGGATTTATAGTCCAGGAAATGGCGTCGCAGATAAAAGTGCGGCAAACGATCATTATTTCGAGCGTTAAAAGCAACAAGGAATTCCCGAGGCTTTTTAAGTTCGCCCGAATATCAGGAATTTACAAGCTGGTGCCGACATCACTGCTCATCGGAATTGGCAAACTGGCCCGGTTCCCGATTTTCGGAAGGAAAATCAACGAACGGCTCCGGCTTTACAAGAAGTACCTTGGAATACGCGAAAAGAAGTTTTGGGATTGGTCGATCAAACAGGTGGTTTGCTGGCATCGCAACGAGGCCGATCCGAAGGTAATTCACATTCATGGAATGCGGGATGAGATTTTTCCAGCAAAATATCTTCACGATTTTATTCCGATCGATGACGGAACGCACATAATGCTCATTATCAGGCACAAATGGCTTTCTGAAAATTTACCACGTATTATTCACGGTGAGCTTCGCCCTTCGGCATAAATTACTATTTTTACGAAAATCAAAAAACGACATGACGATGAAAAGGATACAACAAGCTGTTCTGGTGGCCGTGGTGATATGCATTAGTGCATTGATGATTAATGCGGTACCCGAACAGACAAAAAAAGAAGTACTTCAGGAAGGCACTGCCAATTATTTTCCGGTAGCCGTTGATTTCGCAGGTGAGCCGGCGCCACTTCAGATCTCCGATGTAAAGGAACGCTTTGAGCGCGAGTTGCTGGTGAATGCCAACCTCGATGCGACAACCTTGCTGATCATCAAAAGGGCGAACCGTGCATTTCCAGTCATGGAGCCGATCCTCGCCAAATATGGTGTTCCGGATGATTTTAAATACCTCGCCGTGATTGAAAGCGGATTGCTGAATGCAGTTTCGCCGGCCGGTGCGAAAGGCGTATGGCAGTTCATGCCCGAAACGGCGCGCGAAAACGGAATGGAAGTCAATGACATCGTTGACGAACGCTATCACCTTGAAAAAGCAACCGAGGCCGCATGCCGCTACCTTTTGGCTGCCAAAGAACGTTTTGGCTCATGGACGCTTGCAGCCGCATCTTACAATGGTGGCGTTACCGGAGTGACAAGGCAGATTGAGATGCAAAAGGTCACCAATTATTACGACCTGCTGCTGACAGACGAAACATCGCGTTATGTTTTCCGGATCCTTGCGCTGAAAGAAATTATGAAAAATCCTTCACTGTATGGCTTTAACATCGTTCCCGAAGAACTGTACGAGAACCTTCCGGTGAGGAAGATTGAAGTCGACACCACAATTGCAGATCTCGCCGGATTTGCGCTGAGCCAGGGAATTAACTATAAAATCCTGAAAATCCACAATCCGTGGCTTCGGGACAAGAAGCTGGTCAACAATTCCGGGAAGAAATACGTGATCGACATTCCGCTGAAAGGCTACTAATTGATGGAGAATATTTACCTGCTGATACTCATCGGTTTTGCGATCGGAACCTTGGGAACGCTGATCGGTGCCGGTGGCGGGTTTATTCTGGTTCCGCTACTGATAATAATCAACCCCGATTTAACTCCCGAGAGTATTACCGCCATTTCAATGGCCGTTGTCGCTTGCAATGCAATTTCGGGATCGGTTGCCTACGTTGTCGCGAAGCGGATCGATTACAAAGCCGGGATTATCTTCGCAATCTGCACAATTCCGGGATCGGTGCTGGGCGTACTGACAACCAAAATCCTTCCCAGGGCCATTTTTGACATTATATTCGGAATCATCCTTTTCGGGTTGGCGGTGTTCCTCTTTTTGAGAGGTGGCCGAAAACCTTCCGGAAACCCTGTTGAAACAGGACGAAAAGGATGGACGCGGCAAACGCTGACCGACCGGTCCGGAGAGCAATACCATTATGCCTATGACATCCGAAATGGTTCGTTCCTGAGCGTGCTCGTGGGTTATTTTTCTCCCTTGCTGGGAATCGGCGGCGGAATCATCCACGTTCCGGCGATGGTGGAATGGCTTCGGTTTCCGGTGCATATCGCCACCGCAACGTCACACTTCATCCTCGCGATCATGGCGACCGTTAGTGTGGTCGTTCATTATTACGACGGAAGCTATGACGATCCGCATATTCTAACAATGGTTATCGGACTTGTCATCGGGGTAATTCCGGGTGCCCAACTCGGGGCTTACCTGTCGAAAAAGATCAAAGCGAAGATCATCATTAAGTGCCTCGCGGTTTCGCTGGCATTGGTCGGGCTCAGGATTCTGATCGGGAGGTTCTTATAGCACGGCTTTAGGCGAATCACCTGCAAAAAAAAATCCGCCGGTAAGGGCGGATTGAGATTCGTTAGAAACCTACATTTTTTTAAGCTGCTCTTTCATCATTACGATCTGGTCTTTCAGCATATTGTGCTTGTCAAGCTTCTTCGCTTCATTCAGCAATGTAGTCGCTTCAACCTTTCTGCGGCGTGTCATCGCAACCCCTGCAAGGTTTAACTTCGCCACCGCAAGATCCATATCCATGTTAAGTCCAAGCTCTACAGCTTTCTTGAAATATTTTTCGGCCTGGATCATATTCGTCTGCGAGAGCATGATTCCATGAAGGTAGTTGTAGTAACCCTGTTGCTTTCTCACCAACGCCGTATTCGGATTTTTTATGTATGAAAGCCATTTCTGCGCCCCCGGAAAATCCTGTTTCCGGAGCCGTAAAAAGGCAAGAAGGATGAATTCATTTTTGAAATAAAGGAAAATCGGGATAACCGACAAAAGGATCAGGAAAATTCCGGTGCCGATCTCACGGTCAACAATCATATAAATCCCGGCAGCGACAAAAAGCGCAGCAATGGCCAGTTTAAAATTTCTGTGGAACATGTAACATAAAATTAAGTCCGCAAAGGTAATAAATACAACCAAAATATTTTTTTAAAAAGCACTTGTCAAAGAAAAAACAGTTTGTATATTTGCACCCGGGTTTCCAGACAGCATCTTGCTGGGCCTCAATAAAACCGAATCACGATTTTTTAAAGATATTTAGCAATGAGCAAAAGGACATTTCAACCATCGAAAAGGAAAAGAAGGAACAAGCACGGATTTATGGACAGAATGGCTTCCGCAAATGGCAGGAAAGTACTTGCTCGCAGAAGGGCGAAAGGCCGTCACAAGCTGACAGTGTCCTCTGAACCAAGACATAAAAAATAATGAAGCGAAAAGCTTTAAGGCGTTACCATCAGTAGCGCCTTTTTTTATACCTTGTCGGGACTGAAATCTGAGCGACCACAGTTTAGTTCACAGCAGGTTAGAATTTTAGAAGCTTATCCGGCTATACGCTTCAATCTTTTGCTGCGTTACCTCGCAAAAGGATTTCCGCTGCTATCCGGGCTAGGGCTTTCAGTTAACCATCAACCGACGACTAACAACCAACCAGCAACAACTAAATACCAAAAACCCGCAACCAACAATATCATCTAACTACAAATGCCAAAAGACAATTCAATCAAATCCGTTCTCATTATCGGCTCAGGGCCAATTGTAATCGGCCAGGCGTGCGAATTCGATTATGCCGGTTCACAGGCTGCGCGCTCAATCCGGGAAGAAGGAATCGAAGTCATCCTGATTAACTCGAATCCGGCCACAATCATGACCGATCCTTCGATGGCCGATCATGTTTACCTGAAGCCGCTGACCACAAAATCAATCATAGAAATTTTAAAGGCGCATCCGCAGATCGACGCCGTTTTGCCAACGATGGGCGGACAAACAGCGCTGAATCTTTGCCTGGAAGCTGATGAAAAGGGAATTTGGGCCGATTTCGGAGTGCGGCTCATCGGCGTCGATATCAATGCCATAAACATCACCGAAGACCGCGAACAATTCAAGCAATTGCTGCAACGCATCAACGTGCCGACAGCGCCCGCAAAAACAGCAACTTCATTTTTGAAAGGAAAAGAAATCGCGCAGGAATTCGGTTTCCCGCTCGTAATCAGGCCTTCGTTTACGCTCGGCGGAACCGGCGCGGCATTCGTACACAAAAAAGAAGATTTCGACGAGCTGCTGACTCGCGGCCTCGAAGCATCGCCAATACACGAAGTGCTGATCGACAAAGCGCTTCTGGGCTGGAAGGAATACGAACTCGAATTACTTCGCGACAAAAACGACAATGTCGTAATCATCTGCTCGATCGAAAACATGGACCCAATGGGAATCCATACCGGCGATTCGATTACCGTTGCGCCCGCAATGACTTTGTCGGATAAAACATACCAGAGAATGCGCGACATGGCGATTCTCATGATGCGTTCCATCGGAAACTTCGCCGGCGGTTGCAACGTACAATTTGCGGTTTCACCCGACGAAAAAGAAGACATCGTCGCCATCGAAATCAATCCACGCGTTTCGCGTTCCTCGGCATTGGCCTCGAAGGCAACTGGCTATCCGATTGCCAAAATCGCATCAAAACTGGCACTTGGTTATCATTTGGACGAACTCAACAACCAAATCACAAAAACCACATCGGCACTTTTTGAACCCACGCTCGATTACGTAATCGTTAAGATCCCGCGCTGGAACTTCGACAAGTTTGAAGGCTCCGACCGCACGCTCGGACTCCAGATGAAATCGGTCGGCGAAGTCATGGGAATCGGACGTTCGTTCCAGGAAGCGCTTCACAAGGCAACGCAATCGCTCGAAATCAAGCGAAACGGGCTTGGCGCCGATGGGAAAAGCTACCGCAATTATGAACAGATCATCGAGAAACTTACATACGCTAGTTGGGACCGTGTGTTTGTCATTTACGATGCGATCCAACTTGGAATCCCGCTAAGCCGCATCCACGAGATCACAAAAATCGACATGTGGTTCCTCAAGCAATACGAAGAATTATACACGCTCGAAAAGGAAATTTCAACCTACACCGTAAACACGCTTCCGCGCGAATTGCTTCTTGAAGCCAAGCAAAAAGGTTATGGAGACCGTCAAATTGCCCACATGATGGGCTGCCTCGAAAGTCAGGTCTACAAGCTTCGCGAGGAAATGGGAATCCGCCGGGTTTATAAGCTTGTCGATACCTGCGCAGCCGAATTCGTTGCAAGAACACCTTATTATTATTCGACGTTCGAAGAAGAAATCGAAACCGCCGATGGAAAGCGCTACGTACACAATGAAAGCATTGTTTCGGATAAGAAGAAAGTAGTTGTTCTTGGCTCGGGCCCGAATCGCATCGGTCAGGGAATCGAGTTCGATTATTCGTGCGTCCACGGCGTGCTCGCTGCAAAGGAGTGCGGTTATGAAACAATCATGATCAATTGCAATCCCGAAACGGTTTCAACCGATTTCGACATCGCCGACAAACTCTATTTCGAGCCGGTTTTCTGGGAACACATTTACGACATCATCCGTCATGAAAAGCCGGAAGGCGTCATCGTACAGTTGGGTGGCCAGACCGCGCTCAAGCTTGCCGAAAAACTCGACCGTTACGGAATAAAAATCTTCGGGACCAGCTTCGATGCGCTCGACCTTGCCGAAGACCGCGGCCGTTTTTCCCAATTACTTGAAGAAATGAAAATTCCGTTCCCGCAGTTCGGTGTTGCCGAAAGCGCCGAACAGGCAAGCGCGCTGGCTGACGTACTCGACTTTCCGCTTTTGGTTCGGCCGAGTTACGTTTTGGGCGGACAGGGAATGAAGATTGTCATCAATAAGCAGGAACTCGAAGAACATGTAATCGATCTGCTGCGGAGCATTCCGGGCAATAAATTATTGCTCGATCATTACCTTGACGGCGCCATCGAAGCCGAAGCCGACGCGATTTGTGATGGTGAAAATGTCTATATCATCGGAATCATGGAGCACATCGAACCGTGCGGGATCCACTCGGGTGATTCCAATGCAACGCTTCCGCCGTTCAACCTGGGCGAATTTGTAATGCAGCAAATTAAGGATCATACTAAAAACATCGCATTGGCACTTCGAACCGTTGGCTTGATAAACATACAGTTCGCGATCAAAGACGATATCGTTTACATCATTGAAGCAAATCCACGGGCATCGCGTACCGTGCCTTTTATTGCAAAAGCTTATGGCGAGCCTTACGTAAATTATGCTACGCGAGTAATGCTTGGTGAGAGTAAAGTCACCGATTTCAAGTTCAATCCACAACTGAAAGGTTATGCAATCAAGCAACCTGTATTTTCGTTCAGCAAATTCCCCAACGTCAACAAAGCGCTCGGCCCCGAAATGAAATCAACAGGCGAAAGCATATTGTTCATTGAAGATTTGAAAGACGATCAGTTCTATGAACTCTACTCAAGGCGCAAAATGTACCTGAGTAAGTAAATCTGCTATAGTTTTAGATTTGGAATAAGTCCGAAGTGGAAATCAGTTCCTGATTCTACCTCGGACTTTCTGTTTATGATTTGATGAATTTCAGCACGCCGCTTCCTGTTGTCGTCGTCACTTTGACCAGGTAGAATCCGGCTTGCAGTGACGAAACATCAATATTATCACCTTCACCGGAATTTCCGGACAACAGCATTTTTCCATTGATGTCGAGAATCTGGAACGAAAAGTTGCCTCCGTTTGTAATCCTGATGGTTGTTGATGCCGGATTTGGATAAATTGTAAATGGTACCGATGAAAATTGGCTGTTGCCGAGCGAAGTCAACTGTGTGGAAACCGAATTTGTCGCGATGGGCGCATTATAATCGAAAAAGATATTCGCCTGCGAAGTCATAACGTCATTCACGACGATGTTGCTTTTTGGCTTTATCCTGTACGCCATCCAGCCGTGGCTTGCAGGTTCGTTGCTTCCACTGTCGGGCAGGCCGATGTTAGGGAACGTGACGGTCATGTCATTTCCGTTGACAACCTGAATAATGTAATCGTGGCTTGCAGCGATTGGTTCAAACGTTGTCCAATCCAGCTTCGGATCCAGCGTTTCTTTCAGCACGACGGTAGTCGCCGCGGCAGTTCCGGTATTCTGAAAGCGTGTCACGTAATGTAGGTAATCGTCAACTTGATTAAGTCCGATGTAAGCGCCTTCCACGACTGTTTTGTCGTTTGGATCAAATGAACTTACCACGGTTTGCTCCATCGTAAAAATGTTGTCGTCAACATTCGCGTCGCCAGCCATTGGGCCGCTCAGCGTAAAAGTTAACAAATCTCCTGTAGCTGCGCCAGGTGGCGGCATGACATTTAAGGTCAGGTTGATTATCCGATATTCAAATGGAAGCAGATTGGTGTAATTCCACGTTAATGAATTTGAAGTAGTGGAATTTACCGCCGGAGTTGCGGAATTGAAGGTCAGTTTTCCATCGTCGAACGAAAGCTGGATGGTGCCGTTGAGGTTTGTGCTTCCGTAGTTCCTGAAGCAGAGTTTATAACTTGCGCTGAAGCCGGGCCGCGGATGATCGATCGGAATCAGTGCCACATGAAGGTCGGCGTAATTCGTCGCTGACGAAACACAGAAATCAGTGTTTGCATAATCATTTCCAGAACCGGTGCTCGCAACGGAAACCGACGCTGGGTTTGACGAAAAGTTGCTGCCGAGATTGCTGAGCGGTGTTGTGCTAAATGTTCCGTTTGAAGGAATGATGATCGAGTAGGAGCCGGCCGGGTTTGTGTAGCTGGCGTAGGTATTTAAGCCGTTGTCGGTAGAAATCTTTCGGTTTGGAAAGGGCAGTCCGCTGGCGCAATTATCGTTGTTGATATTGAATTTTACATTTCCGCTAATGCTGTTTGGCAAAGCCGAAGTTAGCGGCGTCACCACGCAATTCGGACAATTGGAAAGTCCGGGACAACCCATGCAAGGTGTCGGATCCTGGAACATTCCGCTTCCCGAGCACGAATCGAAGACGTTCAGGGTCGCGCTGTTATATACGTAACCTTCAGCTACGTCGGCGGCCGTGAGGTAATGGATTCCCGTTGTTGTGAATGGCCCAAACCCCGTTGGATTATCTACAATCGCGTTAGAATCGTAAATCTCTACCATGTTTGCACTCGGAATCGAATAGGTGTAGTTAACGGCATCGCCAACATCGACCATTGAATTGCCATTCAAATCGACATAAATGCCATCCTGCTGCGCGTAAATGTAATCGTCGATATAGGTAAAGGTCATGTCGTCTGAATAATAGTCGAATTCACCCGACAAATCGGTAATTTCACTTCCGCCCGAAGTAGTGGCGTGCACGATAACCTGGTTCATGTCGGTGCATTGTGCCGGCTTTTGTCCGCCAAAAGCGTAATAAATCTCTTCGCCCGGAGCCATCGACGGAATAACGTCGCCCCAGCTGGTCGTTCCAAAAATCATCACGCCTGTATCGCTCGTGATGTAGATGTTGGTTAACGTTTCCTCACCGGTATTTTTTACCGAAATTATAAATTCGTTTATTCCGGGACCAAAAGAAGTTGGTTGCAACAGTACTCCGATGGCCGGGTTGCTTGTTCCCTTGGAAAGCGATGCAGCAAAGGCCGATGCGCAGCAGCATAAAATGCCGAATAGGTAAAGTTTTTTCATGTTTGGTATGGTTAGTTTGACAAGTTTGATAGTTAACAGCACGCCACGCAAAAACCCTAAAAGAAAACTTAATTTTTTTGCTGCTAAATAATTGACTTCCTATTTGTTGAGGTAGTCTTTGAGTCCGATTTCCATAAAATGCCTCCAACCTTGTTCGAAGTTTTCAGCAGACAGCGCTGGATTTTGATCGGGCTCAAAGCTTTTTAACCGGCTGTGCTTCAATGTAAGATCAGTTTTTTCTTCGTGCGAGGTCAGTGTCAGCTCGAGCAGCGAATTTCCGGGCATTCCGCCGTAGCGCCATTCATAGGCGATTTTCTGCAACGGAATTACCTCGGCAACTTTCCAGATGTGCAAAAAATCTTTGCCTTCATGGTGTACGTTAAATTGGGTTGTAAAGCCGACTTCAGGTTTGAAGGTTACATCCGGAAAATACCATTCCCGCATTTGCTTTTCATCGGTCAGCGCATGCCAAACCCGCTCAACCGCCGCGTTAAAAGTCTGTTTCAGTACAATTACGTCTTTCATCGGTAGATCCTATAAATATTTATGCCGGTCGCAATAGCGCCATCAGGTGCAGACGCTGTGAATTATTGATATATTTGTCGTAAGCCAAAGTAAACAAAATGAACCAAAGTATTTTAAGATCAGTACTTTTCGTCTGTATTTTTTCGCTGCTGACGGCGGCCAGTGTTTCCTCACAGACTTTCACCGATTCGAACCTTCCGATCGTTTTAATTTCTACAGATATAAATCCGGCGACGAACCAACCGTACACCATTCCCGATGATCCACGGGTTTTGGCAATGATGAAGATCATCAAGCGGCCCGACGGAAGCCGAAATTACGTGACCGATCAAAGTATTGCCTCATTCCTTGATTACAACGGCCGTATCAGCATCGAGATCCGCGGCTCGTCGTCACAGGACTTGCCGAAGAAAGGTTACGGACTCACAACTTTGGAAGATGATAATTCCACTAATAACAATGTCAGCCTTTTGGGTATGCCAGCCGAAAACGATTGGGTGTTGAACGGACTAGCGTTCGACCCTTCGCTCATCAGGGATTATTTGTCCTACAACCTCGCGCGCGCCATTGGCGATTATGCACCGCGAACTGCTTTTTGTGAACTTGTCGTCAACGGCAGTTATTGCGGATTGTATCTTCTGCAGGAAAAGATCAAGGCAGATTCGGGCCGCGTCAACATTTTAAAGATTACCGACACGGATGTCTCCGGCGAGAACCTTACCGGAGGCTACATCACAAAGGCCGATAAGACCACGGGCGGCGATCCCGTAGCCTGGACGATGCTGTCTTATAACGGAACAACCGATTACATTCATGAACTGCCAAAGCCCGAGAATGTGACGCCACAGCAAAATTCGTATATCCATGGGCGGTTTACTGCGCTTGCCCTGACCGCGCAATTCAATTCGGGCAACATCGCAACCGGTTATCCATCCTATATCGACATTCCGACATTCGTCGATTTTATGATTATTAATGAGCTCGCTTCAAACGCCGATGCCTATCAGTTGAGCACTTATTTCCATCAGGACCGAAACGGAAAACTCAGGGCCGGGCCTATCTGGGATCATAACCTGACCTATGGGAACGATCTGTTTGACTATGGCCTCGACCGAAGCCACTACGATGTCTGGCAGTTCGACAACGGCGATAATACGGGATCGCGGTTCTGGAAAGATCTTTTTAACAGCAGCACTTTTAAATGCTATCTCTCGCGGCGGTGGAATGAGCTTATCGGCCCGGAACAGCCTTTAAAGCACAGCAATCTTGTCAGTCTGATCGATTCGACTGTTGCTTTGATTTCAGAGGCGTCGGTGCGTGAACAGGTGAAATGGGGCACGGTTCCAGATCTTGCGGGCGAAATTGACAACATGAAAATTTTCCTATACCAGCGGATCAACTGGATGACATCGCACCTGGGCAGTTACTCGGCATGCGCGGATCCAGTTTTGCCGCCACTTGTAATTTCCAAAATCAATTACAATCCGGACACCAACGGAAGCTTTCCTGTCAGCAACGACCAGGAATTCATAGAGATAACCAACAATGGCACCGCGTCTGTGGATCTTACGGGTGTTTATTTTCGCGAATTGGGAATTAGCTATCAATTTCCCTCCGGTTCACAGGTTGCAGGCGGCGGCAAAATATATCTTGCGAGCAATCCTGCAGTATTCCAGAGTCGGTACGGTATTGCGGCGTTCGGCAAATTTACACGCAACCTTTCTAACAACAGCCAGAAACTGCTTCTTGCAGACGCATTCGGTAACACAATAGACACGGTGGAATACGACGACGATGCGCCGTGGCCCGATGCCGACGGAAATGGAAGCTATCTGCAATTGATGGGCTTGGAACTCGACAACAGCCTGGCTTCAAGTTGGACGGCTAGTCCTGCCACGACATTGGCTGCACCTGTTTTTTCCACATCAGCATTCAGTATTGTTCCAAATCCGGCGAGTCATTTCATTCATATAAGCTCCAATATGCCGGTTTCTTCATTTGAAATTGCCGATCTCTCGGGAAGAGTGGTATTTTCCAAAAAGCCTGCTGACACGGATTTCGACGTTTCGTTCTTACCAGCGGGAATTTATATCATAAAACTCAGCGTCGAAGGGAAATCGCAAGTTCAAAAACTGATTAAGAACTAGCATGGCGGTCTCACCAGGTGTCAATCAAAATGCTAAGGCGGACGCTAATTCCGGTTTCGGGACAAATCCGTCAAATTATGGCGGCCGGTTTATCAACAAAGACGGAACTGCCAATATCGAGCGGCGCGGCCTTGGATTTTTCCGCCATATCAGCTGGTATCACACAATGCTCGATCTGCCACGATGGAAATTCCTCAGCATCCTTTTCGCGTTTTACTTCCTGATAAATTTCATTTTCGCCTCGGTTTATTATGTGATTGGAATCAAATATCTCGATGGAATCGGAACTTCCGGTTCTGAATGGGTGAAATTTGGCAAGGCCTATTTTTTCAGCGCGCAGACTTTTACTACAGTTGGTTATGGGCATATCAGTCCGAGTGGCGTACTTACGAGCGCCGTTGCTGCTGCCGAAGCGATGATTGGGCTGCTAAGTTTTGCGATCGCAACCGGTTTGTTTTACGGGCGGTTCAGCAAGCCAAGGGCATTTCTTGCTTTCTCAGAGAACGCTGTGGTTTCGCCGTACAAAAATCTGAAAGCGCTGATGGTCCGGACTGCGCCATTCAAGAACAACAACCTGACCGATGCCGAGGCGAAGATGACTTTGGGAATGAGCGTGGAAGAAAACGGAATGATGGTCAACAAGTTTTATACGCTTGAACTCGAAATGACACGAATTAGTGCGTTGACATTAAGTTGGACGTTGGTCCATCCAATTGATGAGCGGAGTCCGCTGTTTGGTTTTACGGCAGCCGATTTTTCGCGGACAGAAGGCGAGCTGATGGTACAGCTAAAGGCTTTCGACGACTTGTTCAGCACGTCAGTCGCAGCGCGGACATCCTATACTTTTGATGAAATCGTATACGGCGCGAAATTCAACATGATGTATTTTGAAAATGACAGCAACACGCGAACGATGCTGCAGTTGGACCGGCTGAACTCATTTTCAGCGGTGGATTTGAGCTAAACGCGATTATTTCAGGGTAAACTCGCTATGGATATTTACATTTTTTGAGACTTTACTCCTAACAACTGACGGAATGTCAATTCCGAAATCGTCGGTTGTAACCGTAAAATTGGAAATGATTTCAATTCCGGCATCCGACTTGCTGATTTTGGCCGGCGCGGTTATCTCTTTTGTTTTTCCGTGCATTTCCAATTTCCCTTTTATAGTATAGTCTTTTGGAGTCGCTGAAAGTGCCGAAACGTCAAAATTTTGGATTTTTCCACGGAAGGTCGCTTTCGGATATTTATCGCTTTCGGCGTAATTTTCATTGAAATGCTCTTCCATCAGCGCAATTTTAAAATTGAAGCCCTTCATCAGCGCCAGGCTCGCAATATCGCCTGTGGACGGATTAAGTACGCACGTTACGCTGCTGTTCGTTCCTTTCACCTCTTCGAAAGCCGGCACAGATGCCTCAAAAGTGATTTTTCCCGTTTTGGTAGTAATTTTTTCCTGTGCCATTGCAGTCGTTGCCACGAAAAGCAATGCGTAAAATAATTTCGTTTGCATAATTACATCTATTCGGGAAATCCCTCCGTTTCCCATTGTACAATAATGTCGATTAAGTTTTGAGGTAATCTGGGCCCGCCATTCGGCATGTGGCCCGACGCGCCTTCTTCGCTCGAAATCCGTCCGATCAAACCCTTTGTCTCGACTGCATTCCTCACCAGTGAATAGGTGGTCAATGATATCGGCGCGCCGTTCTGTGGCGTAGTTCCGTGGCAGGAAAGGCAATTGTTCGCGATTATCGGCCTGACGTTTTGTTCGTATGATACATGGTCCAGCGCGGTGCCGTCAACTAGGTCTGATGTACTGTCGTTGGTGCAGCTGCACGCGGCCAGTAGAATTGCCGACAGCATAATGTTTCGAGTTGTATTCATTTGGAGATTAGGGCTGAAATAAGATTTTTCTTAAGTAAAAATACTATAATAATTTAGGTAAATTTGTTTCCGTTCGACCAAATTATAAAAAAGTTAACATGAAAAAAATAATTATTTCAGTCGTGATCCTGGTAGCTATTGGTTTTGCCGGTTACAAATATGTCTACCGCGAACATCGTGACATCAGCGCCGAGGATGCCGAATTTACCCTTACTGCGGCAAAGCTTCAGGGTGAATTTACCACAAACGACAGCCTCGCGAACAGTAAATATGCAGACAAGACCATCGAGGTTGCGGGGAAGATTACGTCAATCGATGCCGCGGCAAACACAATCGTCATCGATGGCAAGCTTTCGGCAACTTTGAAAGATAAGGTTAGCGGACTTCAACAAAACTCGCCGGTGAAAGTCAAAGGCCGTTTTGTTGGCTACGATGACCTGCTTGAAGAATTTAAAATGGACCAAACAACTATAATCAATTGACAATGAAAAAAATCCTACTACTGTTTTTATTTCCTATTTCGATTTATGCACAGGACGACCTGCTGGCGGGCATTGATTCGGTTGCAACCGACAAAACCGTCGAATCAGCGTTCAAGGGCTTGAAAATAGTCAACCTTGAATCTACAAAACTGGCCGCAAAAGGCGATTTCTATTTTATAGTTGCGCACCGGTTTGGCTCAGTCAAGGACGGCATTGAAGGCTTCTTCGGACTCGACAATGCGATTACGCAGATTAAGTTTCTATACGGAATCAACGATTGGCTTTCGGTCAGTGCAGCGCGTAGCGAGCTTGCCTATGATTTGGCAGTGAAATACCGCATCCAGCCGCAGGAAAAAGATGGTTTTCCGTTTACGATCGCCGGTTTCAATAGCCTTGCCTTCAACAATACGATTAAACCGAGCAATTATCCGAAAATGACGTTTGAGGATCGGATGATCTATGTTACTCAGGCGTTGATTTCCCGTAAATTCAACGATAAATTGAGCCTGGAAATTGCGCCGACTTTCTTCCATGAAAATTTTGTAATTAACGACGACCAGGATAATTCGCAGTACGCAATCGGTATTGGCGGACGCTACAAGATTTCGAAACGCTGGTCAATCAACATGGATTATGCAGCTCACCTGAATCGGGCGTCCAGTTCCAATTTCAGGAATCCGTTGTCGGTTGGCGTTGATCTTGAAACCGGCGGGCACGTGTTCCAGATGCATTTTACCAATTCACAAGGAATTCACGAAGCCGGATTTTTGGGCCAGTCAACGGGCGATTGGGGCAATGGGGATATTTTCTTCGGATTTAACTTGTTGCGGGTTTTCTAGAATTCGAAAAGCAAAAGAAAAAGCCCTGCATCACGCGGGGCTTTCTAATTTATATTTTTTTGGTTTTAGTTCTTCATCAGCTTTTGCGAAAATTCTTTTCCTGAAGCATCTTTAAGAAGCACAAGATAAGTTCCAACCGAAAGTGATTGTACGCTCAGTTTGTTGTCATTGACTTCTGAAGCCAGCACTTTTTTACCGTTCATATCAAATATTTCAGCAGTTTTGATTTGTGTCTGCCCATCCTTAAAGTTGAAATTTACAATTTCTCTAGCTGGATTCGGATACATGCTGAACTGATTGCTGTTGAAGTTGGCAACGCCTAATTCCGGACTTGAACCTTCGAGAACGAAAAGCTGCTGATTGCTTGAAGGGTTCATGATAACATCAACAGTTCCTGATGGCCATCTCACGACGACTTTCGTGATTTCGCTTGCTGTACCAATTCCAAAGTGGGCGTTGAGGCTGCTCATGTTTGAGAATCCTTCGCCGCTTCTTATTTCGCGGATTTGTTTTCCCCATGGCCCGTATATTTCAACGCGTGCACCGATTCCGCTGCGGTTACTCACTACGCCCTGAAGCGCAACTTTTATCCATTTGTTCGGGTTGCCGTTATTAAAATATACGTTGTTTCCGCTTTGTACATCCAGAAAACCGTCATTGTTCAGGTCGGCGATCGCTCCTTGTCCAAACGGAAGATCGTAACCGGTGAAGGTCATGTTACCGTTGTTCAGATATAGTTCTTTTCCATTTTCCCACAGAAAATCAACAAAGCCGTCGTTGTTGAAATCGGCCGACTGAATTTCCCACGATCCGACCTGGCTTGCAATTCCCGAAGTCGAATAGACATCGGTAAACGTGCCGTCGCCATTATTTTTATAGAGCCTGTTTTGATCGGAAATGTTTGAAAGCATGAAATCCATATCGCCATCGTTGTCATAATCTGCAAAGGCAGTCGACCACGATTGTGCGCCATCATTTACCCCGGCAGCAGCGGCATTTTCGGTAAAGGATCCGTTTCCATTATTGGTGTACAGGAGATTGATGCGCTGCGGATCGCCAACCGGTGCACCTCCGCGGCATTTTGCCATGTACATGTCCATATCGCCATCGTTGTCATAATCGATCCAAACCGTTGCGTAGTTTCCGCCGACGGCCAGCGTAGGCATCAATGAAAGGTCAAAAGTCAGGTTTCCAGCGCCGTCATTTCTGTAGGAATGGCTTTGGGCCACATCGTGACAGGCAAAAAGGTCGAGGTTTCCATCGTTGTCGATGTCGACAAAATTGGTCCTTTGCGTAAAGATGTTTTGTGGGTAAGTCTGGAACGTATAACCTGTACCGACAGCATTTGCTTTAACAACCGACACGCGGCTTCCGTTTCCAAATACAAGGTCTGTATAACCGTTGGCGTCGATATCACCTGCCGCGATGCTCCAGTCAGGAGTTACAAAGCCGGTTCCGAGTCCCGGGATCGAATACACCGTAGGACTGAAACCGCCGGACGGCAGCTGCTTGTATACGGTAAGCTGATTTGCCTGCACGGTTACAATGTCATCCAGGTGATCATTGTTCATGTCAACCGCACACGGGTTGTAACTGCCCGCACCGAAAGACTGGGCGGAAAAGCTGACCGTTTGCGCAAAGGCAGCGGTGCCGAGGCTCAGCAACCCGATTAATAAGTAAAAATTTTTCATATAGAATTGATTTAGTTGAAATTATTCACAGTGATTTTGCAGCGAGTTGATCCATTGGCTGATCAGGGCGACGCCTTCTTCGTGTACGATCGTTCGCCCGATTATGGGCATCATGATCGACTGGTCTGTGCTGCTGATGCGGGTTACGAGCTCGGAATGGTCGGCATTTCCGGCGTTGATGATGTAAGGAAGGTCGTCGATGTTGAAAAGCGGCGGCATGCAGATACCATACTGATACATGTCCGTGTTGCTGAAATTAAACCTCATATTGACATAGTCGCAATGGCCGCCGTCGCGATGGCAGTGCGCACAATTGATATCAATATAGGAACGCGCGCGCAAGTCCAATGGCTGCGTCGTGTCTTTCCAATCAACGGTCGAGCTGATGTTCTGCGGAAGATTGTCTGCGAGATATCCTTCGCTGATCCAACGTTGAAGTTGATTTTGCGAACCGTTGCTGTACGTATAATTGTTGTTGAGGTTTTGCGGCTTCGGGCCGATCGGGATTGTAAGCTCGCCGCCGGTTGAATGAGTAGGATTATTTTTGTGGCAGGTGCGACATTCCGTGAAAGCCGGAATTTTATAGGTAATCGACTTATCGACACCGTTTTCGTTCCAAGTTACCGGCACGAAAACGCCGTTGCCATCGGTATCAAGGAAAGCTTCGGTTTGTTCGTCATTCCAAATGTAATCGTACGTTTCCCAACCGGAATCGGTATCGGTTGAGAGCCGCTGTTTGATTAATAACCGCGTTTCAATAATTTTGGTCGAATTGTTCGGGGCGACATTTTCGTAGTAGAAGTTCTTTATCAACGCTGCGCCGATAGGAAAATCGAGTGACTCGTCCGCGCCGCTAAAAGTAGCTTGCGTTCCTGCAGGCATCCATACGAAACGCTTTTTGTGTGCGTAATCCGAAAAGAGTTCGCTGGCTGGTTTGTATGGAAGAACCTTGTACGCTGGCTGGAGATTTTTTAGCTCGCCTTCGAAAAATTTATAATCGGAAAGCTTCGGGTACGGAACCTGTGTGACATCGAGCACGACCGGCGAAACCGGAACGTAATTGTCGTCATCATTGTTGTCGGAGCAGGAAGAGCAGATCGCAATAAAAGCAGCAGCAATCAAAAGGAGCAGGTAATTTTTTTTCATATAATTAAAAAATGCCAACCAAAAATAGCGAATTAATTTCTAAAATTCACATTGGAAATAAGTTACGAAATTTTTATTTTATAAACCTACCCAAAGTTTGGTCGCTATAAAAGGTTCTCCAGTGGATTTTCTTCCGTCTCGGCGCGCTTCAGCAAAACTTCAGGGAGGTTTTTCTTTGCCTTTGCACCCATTTTTTTAAGCTTCTCGACACTTGTGATCAAGTTGCCGTTTCCGGTGTAAAGCTTCTTCATCGAATCTTCGTATGCTTTTTTGCCTTCGTCCATTTTTTTTCCGACGACAACCAAATCATTTACGAAACCTTCAAATTTATCGTAAAGCGCTCCCGCCTGGCGTGCGATTTCCCAAGCGTTTTCCTGTTGCTTCTGATTCGTCCACATTGAATCGATTGTGCGTAACGTTGCAAGTAAAGTCGATGGTGTAACGATGACGATGTTTTTCTCGAAAGCTTTATTGTACAATGCATTGTCTTCGTTTAGCGCCAGTGCAAACGCGGGTTCCAGCGGGATGAACAATAGCACAAAGTCGGGGCTTTCGATCTGGTACAGGTCGTGGTAATTCTTTTCGCCAAGCTGCTCAACATGCCGACGGATCGAGTTGACGTGTTCTTTAAGATAAGCAGGCCGCAAAGTTTCGTCTTCTTCGTTGCAGTACCGCTCGTAGGAAGTCAGCGAAACTTTCGAATCGACAATCATTTTCTTGCCGTCGGGCAGATTGATTACGACATCGGGATAAACGCGTGAGCCGTCGCTATTGGTAAACGCCTGTTGAATTTCATATTCGCGCCCTTTTTCAAGTCCCGATTTCATAAGTACGCGTTCGAGTACGAGTTCGCCCCAATTGCCCTGCATTTTGCTGTCGCCTTTCAAAGCCCGTGTGAGATTGACGGTCTCGCGGCTCATCTGTTCATTCATTTCGCGGAGTCCGAGTATTTGCTGGCGAAGTGCCGCGTGGTAATCGATGCTTTCCTTGTGTGTATCTTCGACTTTCTTTTCAAAAAGGTTGATTTTTTCCTGCAACGGAGAAAGTATGTTTTTGAGGTTTTCCTTGTTCTGCTCAGTAAATTTCGCCGATTTTTCTTCCATGATTTTATTGGCGAGATTCTCGAATTCCTTTGTGAATTTTTCCTGAAGCTTTTCGACTTCCTGTTTCTGTTCCATTGTTTTCTCCCAAAGATTTTCGAAATCACGCTCCTTTTGCGTCAGGCGGATTGCAAGCGAATCTTTTTCACACCGGATCAGTTCCTTGTCGTTTGCAGCCTGTTGCAGTGATTTTTCATGCTCCGCACGGTCACTAGCCGATTGCTCCCGAAGCATATTCAACTGCGCATTTACCGAAGCCAGTCTTTCCTCCAACGCGGCCTTTAAAGCCTGAGCCTTCGACATAGCAAGCGAATGCCCTCCCAGAAAACCAACAAAAAGCGATATTCCACAACCAATAAACAGCACTATTTCAGAATTCATTTCAAAAAATTTAATGGTCGTAAATGTAATGAAATGTTTGTGTGCCCCAGAACGTTCGCAGATTCAAAGCATAAAAAAAGCGGCCTGGTTAAAGCCGCCTTTCAAGGGTTTTGGTTTTATATATTGGGTTTTATGAAGTTTCGAAATTCATCTCAAATTTTTTGCTTTTAACAGCTTTGCGGGTAAAGCGGTCATATACAAAAACTTTCATTTTTCTTCTTTCGCGGTGAATGATCGGCATGTTGATCAGTATGCCAATGATGCAGATCATCATCAGTACAACCAGAAGGCTCATATATATCAGATGGTTTGACTCGGCAGAAAAGCTGAAATCGGAGACAAAGTAGTAACCGGCAACCAGGAATACTGCAAGGGATACAATTAGTGACAGGGCTTTCATATGATTCTATTTAAGTTAGTAGTCAAATTGGCATGGCTGCGAGACCATTTAATTTTTAACTAAATTATGACAACTTTAAGAGAACCATTTATACAATTTTACAAAAGAGTTATATAATTTTTTTTGTTAATTTTTGCATTTAGACCTTGGTCCTTTTCCATTTTCCGCGCCTGAAAAATACCACGCCGGCAACGGTTACGGCGGTTTCAGCCAATGGAATGGCAATGAATACGCCCGTCGGTCCGAGAGCGAATGTTTTTGCCAGAAGATATGCCAGTGGAATCTGCAGGAACCAGAATCCGAAAAAATTAATCCACGTTGGCGTAGTGGTATCTCCGGCGCCATTAAAAGCGTTAATCATCACCATTCCGATACCGTAAAAAATGTAGCCGGACGCGATTATCCGCAGCGCCTGCACCGCATAGCGAACAACCATCGGGTCATTTGTAAAAAAAGCGACCAATTGATCGGCGAGCGTCAGTGATAAGATCATCACTCCGGCCATGTAAATCGCGTTGTATTTTGCAGTTTTAAGAACGGCCTGTTCCGCGCGTTTAGGGTCGCCGGCACCTAAATTCTGTCCGACCATCGTTGCCGCGGCGTTGCTCAATCCCCACGCGGGCAGCAGAAAGAAGATCATCAGGCGCATTGCGGTTTGGTAACCGGCCGATCCTTCGTCGCCGCCGGTTATTGCTACGAGTTGCGCCAGAAAAATCCAGCTGCAGGATGCAATTACAAATTGAAGCACTGCCGGTGCCGCAATCCTCACGATGGATCTGATTTGCGGCATATCTGGTTTGAAGTACGAAAGTGCGACTTTCAGCAGGTGCTTTCCGTTGAAAAGGTTGTAAAGCTGGTAGCAAACGCCGATTCCGCGACCGATGGTTGTCGCCATTGCTGCTCCTGTCAGTCCAAAACCGGCAAAAGGTCCGATGCCGTTGATCATGATCGGGCAGAGAATTATATTGCTGATATTGGCAATCCAGAGGCTTTTCATCGCAATGGCCGCGCTTCCGGCGCCGCGGAAAATTCCGTTGATCAGGAACAGAAGCATGATCACAAAGCTTCCGCCAATCATAATTCGGGTGAACATTGCTCCGTGTGCTGCCGATTCAGCAGATGCGCCCATGAACCGCAGGATTTCTTCCGCAAAGAAAACCCCACAAATACTAATAATTGCATTGATGGCAAATGCGACCAATATTGCTTGCGTTCCTGCACGCGCCGCGGCAACCGGGTCTTTTTCGCCAACCCTGCGCGCGACAACTGCGGTAGCCGACATGCTGATGCCGATTGCCAGCGAGTAGATAATTGTGAGAACCGATTCGGTTAGTCCGACGGTTTGGATTGCGAAACTGCTGTTTTCCAGATGCCCGACAAAATACAGGTCGACCAGCGCAAAAACCGATTCCATCATCATCTCCAGCATCATCGGAATTGCGAGCAGTACCACTGCCAATCGAAGGCTTCCCGTAGTGTAATCGACGTTCTCGCCTTTTAACGATTGCTTTACGACCGAAATAATTTTTGAAAAGGATGAGGCAGGCGGCACACTTTGTTCCATACAAGTAATTTATGAAACAAATATAAAGTAAGAGAGCACCAAAAAAAAAGCCGCAAATGCAGCTATTTTCCGAAGTCGATGTTGCCCCGGCTGGTGTGATTGTCGGGATGATCCGGCGGATAACGCTCGGGATCAATGTCGTAATTCAGGTCGCGGTTCTTAAGCGATTCGCGGTTTTCGATGATCTTGTTATCGGCAGCCCGATTTTCAATTTCAGCACCTTCGGGTGAATTCGGATCCACAAACCGGGCGCGGTCAACCACAGTTCGGTTTCCTTCGTGATCGATTTCAAGTTCAGCGCGTAAACCTTCAGAATTGGCTTCGCCTGAAAAATTTTCGCTTTGGTCTTGGGCCGATTTTTTATCTTTCTGGAGATGGTTCCATTTGGTGTTTCCCGGCGCTTCCTTATTTTGGTCTGAAATAATCATTGCTTTTTTATTTTAATATTACAATTTCTTATTTGGTTTTGCACGTCATTTAACACCAGTTTTGCACTGTCAGGCTGCTATATTTGCACCATGGAAGAACCTGTTCACAGACATTTTATCATCTATAAACCATTCGGTTACTTAAGCCAGTTTATTTATCGACTCAAAAGGAACAAGAGGTTGCTTGGTGACCTTTTTCCGTTTCCTGACGGAACGATGGCAATCGGCCGACTAGACGAAGATTCGGAAGGATTGCTGCTTTTGACAACCGATGGAAAAGTCAGTGAGCTTATCCGAAGCCGAAAAATCGAAAAGCAATATTTTGCGCAGGTCGACGGATTGATTACAACCGAAGCTATTGCTGCACTTCAGAACGGAGTGGAAATCGGGTTCAAAGGAACCAAGTATATGACCTTGCCGTGTGAAGCGTACATTCTGCGACACGATCCGGGGTTTGCGCCGCGATCGCAAAAAATACGCGACGAGCGTCACGGTCCGACGAGCTGGGTTTCCATAACAGTTACTGAAGGTAAGTTCCGCCAGGTTCGAAAGATGGCAGCGGGAGTCGGATTTCCGGTTTTGAGGCTTATTCGGGTTCGCGTTGGAAATGTGCACCTCGGCAAAATGCAGCCTGGCGAAGTGATTGAAGTTGCCGATCTGATCAATTACTGCGAAATGTAGGCGGCATACGACCGGAGAATTCGATTGGCTGTTTTTTCAAGCGACGGTTTCGCCTCGTCATAATCAGTTTTTAGTTGGCCGTCGGATGCGAAAAAATCGGAAAGCTCGATCTTCGTCAGCGTTCTTTCGGTGTAAATTTCAGGAACGGAAAACAAAATGGTGCAAATCGAATCTTTAAAAGTAACGGTCAAGGTATAGCGGATCCTGTAGTTGAAAATTCGGCCCCGGTCGCGATTAAAAAAGGCATTTTCGCGAAACCCGTCGATCTTGAGCCCGTTTTCGGTCACATCGTAGACATCAAACGCCTCGCGCTCATTGCGATTGAACGAATCTGCCCAAAATTTTGACGACTCGACAATATCTTCAATCGGCTTGTTGGGTTTCGGAATTGTCACCGGAACGAAGCCATCCGGACGCAACACAGTCCATTCCTGGGCCAGGCCGATGAGCGGCACGAAAATAATCAGCAGGAAGAGCTTTTTCACGGGTTTTGGCTTTAAACAAATATAAGCCAATGCATTTTTTGTCAGATTCCTTTAAAGATAAACTTAACTTTTTCAGCATCGAACGAAATATCGTCGTCCGAAAAAAGATCTTGAAGCCGGCCGTCCGCAATGAGGTTTGCAGGCTTGTCCTGAATTAAAGAATTCGGTGTCATCACAAGCATTTCGTCGCTGATCTGAAGCGCCATTTCGATGTCATGTGTCGAGAAAAGAATGCATTTCTGTTGTTCATGTGCCAGCTTCTTCAACAATTTAAAAAGTCCGACTTTATGGGAAAGATCAAGGTGTGTTGTGGGTTCGTCCAGGATAATCATCGGCGTATCCTGTGCAAGTGCGCGTGCAATCAGCGCCTTTTGCAATTGGCCGTCGCTTATCTCGTAATACTTTTTATCGGCATAGTCGATCGCACCCGAATGCTGAAGCGCCTGTTCGACCGCCGCCAGATCTTCCGGAGTCTGTTTTCCCAGCCAATTGTTGTACGGCTGCCTTCCCAGCGCCACAAGTTCGTAAACCGATAAATTGCTTGGAGGAAGCTTTTCGGTGAGCACCAATGCCATTTTTTGGGCCAGTTCGGCAGATGAAAATGAAATCAAAGGCTTTTGTTCGTAAAAGATTTCGCCGGTGACAGGTTTCAAGATACCCGACAGCGTCCGCAGTAAAGTTGATTTTCCGATCCCGTTTGCGCCTATCAGGGCGACTAAACTTCCCTGGTTAAACGATAATGAAATATTGGAAACAAGCACTTTAGGCGCATTTTTTTGCGCATATCCGATTGCAAGATCTTTTGTTGAAAGGACTTGATTTTTCATGATAACAGCTTTCGTTTTCGGAGTAAAAGCCAGATCACTATCGGGGCGCCAATTATTGATGTTATTGCGTTTATCGGCAGGATAATATCAGTACCCGGAATCTGTGATGCAATATCGCAAATCAGCATTGTCGCAGCCCCGAAAATTAAAGTCGCCACAAAAAGAACGCTGTGCCGGCTCGTGCGAAATACCAGCCTCGCCATGTGCGGAACTGCAAGTCCGACAAATGCAATCGGGCCTGCAAATGCTGTGATCGCACCGGCAAGAATGCTGGTCGCAATAATGATCAAGGTTTCGGTTTGGCGATAATTTGTGCCCATGCTGCGCGCGTAGTTTTCACCCAAAAGGAGCGAATCGAGCGGTTTGACGCAAATGAGTGCGATCAAAAGGCCGACAAAAACGGCAACCGCCAAAATCAATATCGATTGCCAAGGTAAATTTCCGAGATTGCCCAGCGCCCAAAAGGTGAATTTCTGAAGTTGCTCTGCGGTGCTGAAATAGGTGAGGACACCGACGATTGCACTTGAGAAGCTTCCGAACATCAACCCGACGATCAAAATTGCCATTGTATCGCGCAATTTGCGGGAAACGACAAGCACCGCCGCCAATACGACAAAACTTCCAAAACACGAAGCGATCGCAATTCCGTAGCCTGAAACCAGCAACGAAGCGGCAACGCCCGGCATGATCGAAGCACCAAGAATGACAAAAGCAACACCAAGGCTGGAACCTGAACTGAGTCCGAGTACATACGGACCTGCAAGCGGATTCCGAAAGAGTGTCTGCATCAAAAGGCCGGCTATCGAGAGTCCGCAACCCGCCAGGACCGCCGTAACAGCTTTTGGAAAACGGTAATTCAAAATAATGTATTCCCAGGTTGATTTTGTCGCGCCGGAACCCGACAGAATCGAAACGACTTCCCTGAACGGAACCTTTACAGGACCGAGTCCGAGATCGAGAAAAAACAGGATGACGAGCCCTATTATCAGGCAAAGGAACGGCACGCTATGATTTTTTTCCTTGAGCACTTACTTCAGTTTTTCAAAAAAGTAAAGTTGGTAACCCGGCAACGTTTCCGGATGAAGTATTTTCAGCACGTCCTTAAGCACCAGATCGGGACGGTTTGGAGCCAGTTCGTAATAAATAACGCCGCCGGTTTTTCCTTTTTTGCTGCTGAACGAATATACGTTCCCGGTCCGGAACGCCTTGAATTTTGCGTAATGCGGATTGGCGGCGCGCATTTCGGCAAATGAGGTGAATTGGCCGGGCCCGATCCAAAAATCGGCATTTTGGGCTTTTTCGAGTACGATTTCAAACGGCAGCGACAGGCTTCCGGTTCCCGGCGAATCTGCCCAAAGGTATTTTCCGCCGGCATCTTTTATAATCATCGATCCCCAGCTTTCTCCCTGCGGAAGGTACCATTTGCTTTCGAAAACGGCTCCCGCCATGACGCTTGGGCGATTTGTTGTTTTTGCTGCCAGAGCCAATGTCGAATTATAGTCTTTTTCGATCGTTGAAAAGATAGAATCCGCGATTTTCTCCTTTCCGTAAAGTACGCCGTAAAGCCGAATCCATTCTGCTTTTCCGAGCGGTGTTTGCTCGTTCCAATCGCCATTGACGATGATTTTTAGTCCGTTGCGCCGCAGGTTGTCCAACATCGGGTTGCTGTTGTCTATTCCGTAACCGATAATAACATCGGGCTGAAGATCGATTATCGATTCGATATTGAGCGACTGGTTTTGGCCGAGTTCGCGGATGTTTCCGGAGTCGATGCGGGCGCGGACTTTTTCCGAAGAAATATAACTCAGCTCCGGAAATCCGACCAGTGTATTTTCTTCTCCGAGCATTTCAAGCGACGGAATGTGCGTTGTTGAGGTTACTACGATGGACTTAACAGGAACCGTAATGGTTTCGGCCGATTTCAGGCTGTCGGGTATTTTTGCACCCGCGTTCTTGAGGACGTACGTAAATCTTTTTGTTGCGCCCGGCCACGGATTGCTGACCGTAACGATCGTGTAGCCATTAAAGCGCGCCATCGACAAGCCGCGTGCGCGCCTGATGACATTTTTTCCAAGGTCGATATTTTCATCGGAAGCGGCAGCTTGCTTCTTGCAGGAAATCTGTGTAGCAAGCAGCAGTAACAATAAAAAGTGGGTCAAAGTCGACTTCATGACGCAAAGGTAAACGAAAAGGGCCCGGCAGAAAACAGTGTTGCAAATTTGAAATGCGCCGCGATTTGTTATCTTTGACGCGGATTAGGTTGCGCCGTTAAATCGGCACGCATTAAAAGGGAATCAGGTTTAAAACCTGGGCTGTTCCCGCAACTGTAAGCTAAAAAGGCTGTTGTTATCTGCACACCACTGTTCGCGAACGGGAAGGTAAACAACAGTACGCAAGCCAGGAGACCTGCCTCGTCCGTTAACTAAATCGGCCTCGGGAAAAGGCTCGTGACGTATGATTCGAAAAATTCTTTTACTTTTTTTATTTTTTTGCCAGGTTGCTTTTTCGCAGCGTGACTCGATTGAAACGCTTCAGGAGGTTGTGATTTCCGATGTGAAGCTGCGCCAATTTTCGGGAACGCACCAGGTTATTGCGATTGCCGATTCGGTACTTTGGGCCGGGCCGCGTTCGCTGACCGAAATCCTTCAGCAGAATTCAGTGGTACATTTCAGGGAAAACGGTTACGGAATGGTGTCGTCGCCGGGCTTCCGCGGAACCAATGCGCAGCAGACTGCGGTGATTTGGAACGGGATCAATGTCAATTCGCAGTTTACCGGGCTGGTGGATTTCAATACGATTTCGGGCGCGGAATTTAATTCGGTTGCGGTTCGCCCGGGCGGCGGAAGCGTTCTTTATGGAAGCAGCGCAATCGGCGGAAGCGTCCATCTTTCATCGGAGTCGAAGTTCGAAAGCGGATTCAACAACCGGATTTTCATTCGGTATGGGAATTTCAATACTTCCGAATTCAGCTACGCAACTGACTATTCTGATGAAAAGATCAGTATTGGTGCGGCGGTTAACCGAAACAGCTCCGATAACGATTATCGGTTACCCAATGGCGAACTCAACCAAAACGGCCATTTTGAAAACATGTCTGTTGATGCTTCCGCGGCGGTCCGGCTGGACGATCGGATGACAATTCGTTATATGAGCCGCTATTTCTCGGCCGACCGAAACTTCTCGCTTATCAATCCAACCGACACGAAAAATCGCTATCGAGACCTGAACAACTGGAACCTGCTCGAACTTTCAAATACGGGCAAACGGTTTGAAAACAGGTTGAAAATCGCGTACCTGCAGGAGGAATTTCAATTTTTTGAAAACGCGGATGCGCCCGAACATCGCAGTGGCATCGCAAAGAATACAATTATAGGCGATGAACTTCTTTACAAACCGTCATCCGATTTCAAGTTGGCGTTTTCGCCAAGTTATTCCGCGACGCATGGCCAGGGTGATGACACCGGTGACCATTTTAGGGAAATCGTTTCATTGGCAATGGATGTGCGGCATCAAGTCACCAAAAAGCTGTTTTACGAGGCAGGAATCAGGAAGGAAATCACGTCAAATTATATGAGTCCGCTGCTGTTTTCGATCGGCGCTTCCTTCAAGCCTTTTTCGTTTTATGAATTGAAATCGAATTTTTCAAAGAACTTCCGCGTTCCGACCTTCAATGATCTGTACTGGTACGAAGGTGGAAACGAGAACCTGCAACCCGAAACGGCGCTGCAGGCGGAATTGACCAATGATTTTAAATTCAAAAATTTCAACTTTTCTCTCACCGGTTATTACATCCGATTAAGAGACATGATCCAGTGGCTGCCGGGAACTTCAACAGCGTGGAATCCGCAGAACATCAATGAAGTGGAATCGTATGGGGCGGAAATTTTGGCATCGGCAAAAAGAAAATGGGGAAAAAGCGATTTTGCGCTCACCGGAACTTATGCTTACACGGTGTCAACCAACCAAAAAACAGGGAAGCAACTGATCTATGTGCCGTATCACAAAGCGACCATCGCAGCCGATTTCCAACGGCGTTTTTTCTTTTTGCATGCGCAGCTTTTGTTCAACGGCGAAATGTTTACCCGAACCGATAACAATGCGAGGTACAATCTTGAGCCGTACAAAGTCATCGATGTAAATGGCGGATTTTTTATGGACAAACGCAAAAAGATCCAAACAGGAATCGGGATCAGGAATCTTTTTGACGAGCAATACATGGCGATGATCGGGCGCCCATTTCCCGGCCGGAATTTTAATATTTTCATCAACCTAACTATCTGACCATGAAATTTTCATCTTTTTTATTGGCTTCGGCCACGTCCATTTTTGTCCTTTCCTGTTCCACCGACAGCAATTCGCCGCAGCCTTCGGGCGATTATGACAACGGAATACTTGTCGTAAATGAAGGAAATTCCGCTTCAGGGTCGATCAGTTACTTCAGCAATGACCTGAGCGTGGCGGAGCAGGACATTTTTTCTTTGGTGAATGGCAGCGGGGAATCACTCGGCGGTTTTGTGCAGTCGATGTTCTTTGATGGCGACCGCGCGTTTATAATTTCTAACGGATCGAACAAGATCACGGTCGTCAACCGATACACGTTTGAATACTTGGCGACCATCGACAGCGGATTTGCCGCGCCGCGTTATGGTGTGGTTTACGGTGGGAAAGCTTATGTGACGAATATGAATTCCTTTTTTGATGCTGCCGACGATTATGTTGCAGTGATCAATCTGGGCGATTTGTCGATGGCAGCGCCAATCTCGGTCGGAACCTACGCCGAACGAATTGTGGAAAGCAACGGAAAGCTGTTCGTTTCGGGCGGTGCGTTCGGGATGGGCGACAAGATCACGGTGATCAATGGCTCAACAGACACGCTTGTCGGATCGGTAACTGTGGGTGAAGCGCCGAATTCATTAGAGGTTCGCGATGGAATTCTGTATGTGCTCTGCGGAAGTTTCACATCAAACAGCAAAATCGTGAAGATAAATACGGCGACCAACGCAGTTGAGAGTGAAATTGTTTTCCCGGATACGATGGGAAATGCATCGAATCTCGACATTGATTCCGATCAAATGTATTTTACCGTTGGGCCAAAGATTTTTAAGTTTGATGTTGATGCGACTTCAATTACTAACACGCCGCTTGCCGACACGGGTTCGACATCGTTTTACATCGGGTACGGATTTGCAGTCCATGACGGGCGTATTTTCATCAGTGAAGCCGCAGACGATTTTGCCTCCGACGGAAGCATTTTTGTTTATTCTACCGATGGAAGCCTGATCGACACAAGGGCTGCAGGGCTGGGTCCGAACGGATTTTACTTCAATTAAAAGCAGGCTCCGAAACGGAGCTTTTTTTATTTAAGCAATTGGCCAATTCCCTGAGGAAGATGCTCGCGGTACATTTGCGCACCGGCGGGAACAATTGATTTTACGTCTTTAAAGTAGTTGAAATTTTTGGCCGGCGAAGGCAATTTGCGTCCGCTTCCGGTTATCTGTGCAATGGCGGCGGCAAGCAGCGGCTCGCTTTCGGTTCCCAAGATACTGAGGTTTGACATGTCTTCAATCAACGAGAAATCAGCAGGAAGTCCGGATGTATAATCACCAAACCCATTTTTATTTACAAGTCGCAGAACAATCGGCTGCATCGCATATTTGTGGTCGTTGCTGCGGCCGTCCTTTCCGAAATCGGGCGAATCGTACAGTGTGATCGAACCCACATTTTTGCCGATCGTGGCATCGCCGATTTGGACAATATCGATATACGGTGCGAGTCCGTTGATGACCAGCTCACTAGCAGAAGCGGTGCTTTTCGTTGTCAGCACATAGAGTTTGTTGAGGTTAAGCGTATTGATTGGCGCTCCATTTCCGAGAACATTCGTAAAACGGTTCTCGAGATCGGCAGGATTGTGATCTTCAAAATACGCCTGCGCCTTCGGATTCCATTGTTCTTTCGCGAATAGCGATCCGGTGAATTGGCCGGTGATCATGCTGGCGAGTCGGTTAGCAGTCGCGATCGATCCACCGGAATTGTACCTCAGATCAAGCACGAGATCGGTAATTCCCTGCGCTTTGAATTGGCCTATCGCGTTGTTCAGTTCGGTTTCGTAATGCGGATAAAAACCATTGTACATCAGATACCCGATCTTATGCGAGCCGCTTTCGATCGTGGTTGCGAGGTAAACCGGATTTTCGGAATAGTTGGTTTTGGTCAGCGTTACCGACTGTCCGTTGGGCGTGATGTTGCCATTGTCATAATCGGCAAGATTCAGCGTGACGGTGTTGGCGCCCAGCAATTGTTCGTAGTTGTTGATCGTCAACGGTGTACCATTCACTGCATAAAAAAGATCGCCTCGGTGAATGTTTTTTGTTGACGCATCTGAATTCGGAAGAATGTACCGAACCCAGCCGAAGATATCGGTTGAACTCCCGCTTTTGTAGCGGAGGCCGTAATCTGCGCCCGTATTTCCCGTTGTTCCGGATAAAATTCCTTCCAATACCGTGTAGTCGCTAAAAATTACGCTGAAACGATCGACAGTAGGATCGACACGAAGATGATTGAAAAGTTCTTCGGGATCCGAATAATTGCCGAGGAACGAATTGAGCCCGTCCTGATTGGTGAAGCGATCGTCTGCAAGATCGGAAACATCCGGTTGCCACAGATAATAGAGATTCATTCCCTTCCAGACGAAATCGTTTATTTCAAGATTTTTCGGAACAAGATTTTCGTCCTGGGTTTCGCAGGAATGAAAAGTGATTAGAATCGCAAAAGCCGCTGCAACGCGGATAAATTGCTTCATTTTGAGCTATTTTTACAAAGTAACGGATTTCCGGCGTTAATATTTTTAAAGGTGCTGTAACAAAAAAAAATGTACTTCGTCTAGACCTCAAACCAACCAAACACTAGCATTTATGAACCATGTTGAGTTCATTCAATTAATAAACCCGTTTCGGGACAAAGTCTTCAGGCTGGCAAAAAGGCTGCTTGTAAGCATTGAAGAAGCGGAAGATGCAACTCAGGAAGTTTTGGTTAAGCTTTGGAATAAAAACAATACACTTTCCGATTATCGGAGTGTTGAAGCGCTGGCGATGACAATGACAAAAAATTATTGCCTCGACCAGTTGAAATCGAAAAGGGCGGGAAACCTGAAAATCGTCCACAATAATTTTACAGATCGTGAAGCAGGACTGCAGCAAAAAGTTGAGGATTGCGACACCTGGGAATGGGTTGAGAAAATAATTGACCAACTTCCCGAACAGCAAAAGCTGATTGTCCAGATGCGCGACATTGAGCAGTACGAATTCAGTGAGATAGCCGAAATCCTCGAGATGCAGGAAACGGCGGTACGGGTTGCGCTGTCACGTGCAAGAAAAACGATAAGGGAGTTCATTACAAAAACACACAGCTATGGAATCGCATAAAATTGAAAATTTATTAGAAAAATACTTTCAGGGAGAAACCGGCATTTCAGAAGAAAATGAATTGCGTGCTTATTTTTCCGGATCTGATGTTGCGCAGCATCTGATGCAGTATAAGCCAATCTTCTGTTATTTCTCCGAAGCAGCAACGCTGAAGTCGGCCGTAAAAGTTCCATTACAATCTGAGAAACGCCATGTACAATGGTTATCGATTGCGGCCTCTGTGGTAGTTCTGCTTGGTGTCGGTTGTTTTGCTTACTTCAACAGGCAGCCGCAAGATCTTGGAACTTACCAGGATCCCGAAAGGGCTTTCAGGGAAACCCAAAAGGCACTTTCGCTGTTGTCGGGAAATGTAAACAAAGGACTTGAAAGCGTTAAGTACGTTGAGGAATACGAATCGGCCAAAAACCGGATTTTCACTCCGTACGAATAAGCCGGCCCCGGGCAACAGAGGCAAAATACTATAAACAGAAAATCACGAAAAAAATGAAAAAGTTAATTATCACAATCGCACTTGCTTTACTACCGTCACTGTTTTTCGCTCAGGCGGCATTTGATAAGTACGATGGACAGGACGATGTAACATCGGTAATCGTCAACAAGAAGATGTTCCAGATGATGGGAAATGTCAAAAACAAGGAATCCCAGCAATACCTCGACCTGATCAAGAAGCTTGACAATCTTAAGGTGTTTACCACCGAAAGCAGCAGGGTTACGGCCGACATGAAAGGAACGGCTGAGAAATACATCAAAAGCGCCGGCCTTGAAGAGCTGATGCGGGTTAACGACAAGAACCAGAACATCAAGATCATGGTAAAATCGGGAGCGTCTGATACACAAGTTAGGGAGTTGCTAATGTTTATCGAAGGCAGCGGAAAAGGCAATGAGACCGTGCTGATGTCACTTACCGGAAATTTTGACCTGAACGAGATTTCAGCTTTGACCGACAAAATGAACCTTCCCGGAGGCGAAGACCTGAAAAGGGCTGGAAAAGGCCAAAAAGGACCAAAATCGTCTAAATAATGAAACGGTTTTCATCACTTGCCATCGCCGGCCTGCTACTTCTGGTGGGCTGCAATTCGGAGCCGTCATTGCAGAAATACTTTGTTGAAAAAAGCGAAGACCGCAACTTCATTTCGGTAGATGTTTCGCCAACGCTACTCAATTTCAACGAGAAAACGATGACGCCGGAAGAGAAAAAATCGCTCGAAGCCTTTGATAAAATGAACGTCCTGGCGTTCAAGTTAACTGACCAAAACAAGCAGAATTTTGAAGCCGAACGTGCTAAGGTAAATGCAATATTGAAAGAGGACAAGTATCAGCAGTTGATGAAGTTCGGTCGAGGCAAGGAAGGCGGCTCAGTGAGCTTTGTGGGTGATGAAAATCATATTGACGAAGTTGTTGTTTACGCCAATAAAAACGACGCCGGTTTTGCAGTAGTCCGTATCCTGGGCGATAATATGAACCCGACCGATATCATGAACATGATCACTGCAATACGCAATTCCGACATCAATCTTGCGCAGCTAAAACCGTTGCAGGAAATGATGAGTCAGCAATAAAAGTCATCAATCAAAATAAAGAAGCAGTCGTTTGGCTGCTTTTTTTGTTCAGACATTTTCAAGTTTTGAGACCAGCTCGGGAATCGACCTGAATGCTTTCACCTGTGGTGGAATATTTTTACTGAAGGCAGGCGCCGCATTTTTACCGATAATCCACAATTCATCGTTCGGTTGCAAAATTTCGGACATCATTGAATTGACAAATCCTTCGAAATCATCAGCATGCGGCGAAACAGTAAGATAACAGATAAAAATGTTGTTCTCGAAATGGTTTCTGATGTCGGTCATGCTGCTCACCGGCACATGTTCACCCAGGTAAATCGCCCTGAAACCGTGCAATAAAACCTCGTAATTTATAAACAACAAACCGAGTTCGTGAAGTTCACCCTCGGGCAAAAAAAGAATAAAGTTCCTGTGTGTTTTTGTTGGGGCCAGCGATTGGATTGCCTCGGTGTTCGTGAGCAGCTTCTGCCGGATCAGATAACTGATAAAATGTTCGTGTGCGGGTGTAATTGTTCCGGTTTGCCATAGCATTCCGATATCGTCCAGCAATGGAATTATAACTTCATAGAAAGTTTGCTGGAACGACTTGCCTGAGAGCAGGAAATTGAAATTGTCAAAGAATTGCTTCTGATCGAAAGTCATCATTGCGATCTTAAAGGCGTTGATCGCAAGTTTTCCCGCACTTTTTTCCGAGACGATATCGCGGACTAACTGCAAAAGTTCGTCATCGGATAGTGCGCCGATTTTCGAGATTTTATATCCATGGTTGTGCAGCAGTGTAATGTTCAACAGCTTTCGCAGGTTGGCCAAATCGTAATATCGGATATTGGTGCCGGTGCGCATCGGCGAAAGCACATTGTATCGCTTTTCCCAGATCCGGATCGTATGGGCTTTGATGCCCGAAAGGTTCTCAAGATCTTTAATGCTGAAAATGCTCTTTATATTGTTCACTTTTTTTGCTTAATGACTGAACAAAAATAGAATAATCTGAAAACAAAGCAAGTGTTATTAAAAGTTGAGAACAAAAAAAATCCCGCACCGAAAGATGCAGGATTATACTTGTTTGTGACCACGATCAGATTCGAACTGACACGTCTTGCGACACCACCCCCTCAAGATGGCGAGTCTACCAATTTCTCCACGTGGCCGATAAAAAAAAGCCTGGCAACGCCTGACTTTCTGTGACCTGACTGGGGCTCGAACCCAGGACCCCATCATTAAAAGTGATGTGCTCTACCAAC
>JAEWJM010000024.1 GCA_023386585.1 Bacteroidota bacterium
TCACATAAGTGTGAGCGACAACGGAATCGGTTTTGAACCGGAATACGGCGAACGGATTTTCCAGGTGTTCCAGCGGCTTCACACTAAAGATAAGTACAGCGGAACCGGAATCGGCCTGGCGATCGTAAAGAAAATTATAGAAAACCACGAAGGCGTAATAAAAGCAACCGGGCAAGCCGGCAAAGGCGCAACCTTCGATATTTACATCCCTGCGTCACCTGTGATCTGACGAAGGACCGCTGACAGATCAAAATTGTTTTGCGGGATAAATTCTAAGTGGCCGCGGTGCACCTTAAGCGGTCCTGCGAAATTGTTGTGGTACAATCCGCCGGTTCCCAATCCTTGCGGAATTTTGACATCAAGGCCAAATGTAAATTGCGCGATGGCATTCAGTCCGATATTGCTTTCAAGGGCTGAGGTGATCCACCAATCAATTCCAAATTCTTCGGCCACCGAAATCCATTCTAAAGTGCCACGGAATCCACCAATCAAACTAGGCTTTAAAATAATGTATTGCGGACGGATTTTTTCGAGGAGCGTGCGTTTTTCGGCAGCCGAAATAATGCCAATCAACTCTTCGTCGAGCGCAATTGGAAACGGAGCGTTTTTGCACAGTTCTGACAGGATGTCATGCTGCTTTGCTGCAACAGGCTGTTCAATGCTATGTAACTGAAATCCAGATAATACATTTAGTTTATGTAAAGCATCTTCCGAAGAAAAAGCGCCATTGGCATCGACCCGGATTTCGATTTCTTCGGCAGTGTATTTTTGCCTTATCATTCGCAATAATTCGACTTCCTGATTAAAATTGATCGCGCCAATCTTGAGTTTTATGCAAGTGAAATCCTGCGCGATCTTGTCGCCGATTTGTTGCTCCATCTCGTTGGCGGTTCCCATCCAGACTAGTCCGTTTATCACAATGCTTTTGCGTCCTTCAGTAAACCCGGAAGGGAAAATGACAAACGGATCGGCTGCTTCGAGCGAGGCGAACGCGGTTTCAACCCCGAATTGAATTGAAGGAAAGTCGGTAAGCTTTTCCCACAGCGCTTCTGGTCCGAGGTCAATATTTTGGCAGACCCATTTCAGCTTTTCTTCGTAGTCAGGCCGGTCGTCGATGCTGAGCTTTCGCAAAATGCCGCACTCGCCTATTCCGGTTTTACCTTCATGCCTGATAACGAGAAACCACGTTTCCTTTTGAGTCATGACGCCACGCGAGGTTCCGGCGGGTTTGATGAAATCGAGATGATATGGATGATAACTTGCCTGCAAAATAGTGGATTGCTGCCCTAGCCCCGATTGCAGCCGGCATCCTTTTCTAAACCTCAAAGGTTTTGGAAACCTTTGAGGTTTTTAAGAAAAGATAAAGGCGGAAAGCGGGAAAAAGCTTCTGATTTATAATTCGATCGACTCGCCTATTGCTAGTAGCATCAGGTCTTTTCCTTTGTTGAAAAACTTGCGGATGGCCGCCTCGTGATCGATGACGATGTACCCAAAAGTGTCGTAGTGATAACCTAAAACCTTGTCGCATTCGACAAAATCGGAGGCAATAATGGCGTCATCAACATCCATAGTGAAATTTCCGCCGACCGGAAAAATCGCTAAATCAAGCTTGGTGCGCATCGGGATGAGCTTCATGTCGAATGTCAAAGCCGTGTCGCCCGCAATGTAAATGTTCTTGTGTTCGCTTTCAATGACGAAACCGCCGGGATTTCCGCCGTAGCTTCCGTCGCCAAAGGCGCTCGAGTGAATTGCGTTGACATAACGCACGCGGCCGAAATCGAAATTCCAGCTTCCGCCATGGTTCATCGGGTGTGTTTTGAAGCCGTGGTCGCCATAGATTCCGGCGACTTCCGCATTTGAAACTATAACTGCGCCAGTACGCCTGGCAATGGCTTCGACGTCGAGCGTGTGGTCGTTGTGCGCGTGAGTTACCAAAATGTAATCGGCTTGCAGCGTATTGATATCGATATGGGCCGCTTTTGGATTTGCCGAAATGAACGGGTCGACGAGGATGTGAATTCCGCCGACCTCGATTCCGAGCGATGCGTGTCCGTAAAAAGTAATTTTCATATTGTTTGTTTAAGCATTGTTTACTATCAGGTCGGAAAGGAAGAAAATCAATCCCATCGAGAGCAGGATGGCGAGGGCAAACGTACTCAAAGCGAGTTTTTTCAATTCGGGGTCAAGTCGTTTCGGATCTTGGTTGCGCCGCACCCTGAGTAAGTGGGAAACCAGCGGGAAGTAAGCAAGCAAAAACAGATATTGGTCAAACCGGAAACCGATGCCATTATAGATAATCGCAAAGACAAGTACCAGCGCCATTGCCGTGATGACCAGAAAATAATGGTATTTCTTCGCCGCTGCGCCGCCAATCTTTACAACAATTGTATTTTTTCCGGCTTTGCGATCCGAGAGCTCATCACGCATATTATTGAGGTTCAAAACTCCAACGCTAAGCAATCCTATTGCCGCCGCCGGCAGGATCAGTTGTGCATCAACCTGCTTTGAATGAAGAAAGTTAACGCCAAGCGTACTTACCAATCCGAAGAATACAAACACGAACATGTCACCATAGCCGCGGTAGCCGTACGCCGTATTTCCGACCGTGTATCGAATTGCGGAGGCGATCGCCAGTAATCCAAGGATAAAAAACAAGAGCGAATAGATTAGATGGTCTTCGTGAAACGAAAAATAGATCAGCAACACCGCACTCAGAAGCGTTAGCAGCGCGGTTACAATAATGCCTCGTCGCATTGCGGCAGCCGAAATGACTCCGCTTTGGACCGCGCGCTTCTCTCCTACGCGTTCGTTGTCGGTGCCGCGGATTCCGTCGCCGTAATCGTTGGCAAAATTCGAAAGCACCTGAAGTCCGAGTGTGGTCAGGATGGCAAAGCCAAAGATCCGCCAGTTAAAAACCTGTGTCGGCGTTAAAATTTCCCGCGTCGGGTTGGCCAGCGCATATATGCTTCCAACGATAATTCCGGAAACCGAAAGCGGAAGTGTTCGCAGTCGTGCGGCTTCAATCCAATGTTTCATTTGTTTGATAAGTTGTTTTACATCCAATTGCTGTCGGAGCGCTCCAGTTCATAAAGCCATTGATTAACATATTCCCTGATCCTGGCGAAATTTCCGAGGCTGAACGAAACGTTTCCGCTGGCCGTATGAATCGTAAGCGAGCCAATGTTGAGGCTTTTGTGCCAGAAAAGCTGCGATGTCGTGATCGCCTGAATTTTAGCCGGCTCAATTATTTCGTTCGAAATGTCCCACGCGCCGCTTTGCTTTATAATAAATTCATCGTTGATGAAAATCCGATAATTAATAAATCCGGCAGTTAAAATGATGGTGGCCATTATAATATAAATCGGAACCAAAAACTGCATACCATTGAACATAATTCGCTCACGCAGCAAAAAAAGCACTATTAAAGGTAATACAATTGTCAGGAATAATGAAAAAACCAGTTTGCGCCAGTTGGGTTTCATCATCTCGCCTTTCGAAGGAAGTTGTTTGAATAAAAGTTCCAGGATCGCATTTTGTTCGGCGGTGCTGCATCCGGGAATATCGATCTGCAGATTCTTTTCTTGTTGATGTCCTGCCGCTGCTTGTCGAATTCGGATTTCGGAAATATCCATTTTTTTTTGGAAATAATTCCGGGTGATGGCAACCAATTGGACTTTTTCCGGTTTGAGAATGGTGCTTTTAGTATTTATGAGTCCAAACGACAGCAATAGAGAACCTTTCTGCCGGACAATATTATAGCCGAAGTATCGAACTACTGTCCGCAATACATTCAGAACCAAAAGCGCGCACAAAAGTGCGATGACAATGAACTCAGCAGAAGACATTGCAAAACGCTGTTCAATATAATCGACTGTTCCCGTGGCGTATTCCGTCGATTTCAGGTGCCGGATATTATCGTAAATCGTTGCGAAGAACGCCAGAAGCAGCCAAAGGCTTTTGATGTAATTCGAAGTAAATCCGACTTTAAGCAGGCTTGCAAACCCGATTGATACAAAAGGTTGGTTAGTTTCTTCGACTGAAGCTGAAGCGTCATTTTCAACTTTCCGTTCATTTTCGAGCAGTCGCTGCTTCAGTGAAAGCGCCATTGGATGAGAGACAGCGCGGATCGTAGCTTCCTTTTCACTTCCGCCGGCAGTATCAACGTCAATTGCGTAAACGCCGATGATTCGCTGAATCAGCGACTGTGCAATGTTGACTTGCTGGATCTTATCCAACCGGATGACGGTCCGCGTTTTATTCAATATTCCGCTGCTGAGGATGAACTCGGCATTTTTGTCGTCGATGTAAAACGTAAAGTTGCGGTACTTCAGGAATGCGATCAGGCAAATTCCGAGAAAGGAAACAATTAGCGCCGCCGATATCCAGAACAGACTGACGCTGCGGTTATTAACAATCCACAACACCAATGCAGGCCCTAAAATTCCCGCAAACTGCCGCACGGTATCGAAGAACATTACCATGACACCTAATGGCGCCTGCCGCTGTGGAGTTGAAAATTCGTTTGTCAAAGCTCTTTGTGGATTTTGCCCATGAGCAACTGCTTGATGTTTTCGGCGTCGCTCTTTTTAATACCCGGAATCATGATGTCGCTGTCCTTTCCACCGGCGGTGAAAATCTGTATTTCCGCCAGGTTGAAAATCCGCGAAAGCGCACCTTCGTGCAATGCCACATGCTGGACGCGATTGTAGGGAATTATGATCGTATTCGTTGCAATTACACCATGTTGAAAAAGCACATCATGTGTTCGAAACGCGTAACCTTTCTTGCGGAAGCCGATGTATGAAAACAGGAAAGTCAACAGTATTATCAAAGCTGTACCGATGATGATTTCGGTTTTGAAAGGGAAAAGTTCACCCACCGAACTCAAACTAAAAACGACAACGGCCACGATAATAGCCGAACCGATCAGGATACGAAGCAGGCAAACCGTCCAATAGCTTGGATGTAGTTTGTTGAAACTGACTTCCTCAAATTTGGGAAGTGTCGAAATGTCGAGCGTGTTATTGTAAAAATCATCCATTTATGGAATCCATTTTTTTTCAAAATTCGGCTTGCGCTTTTCCAGAAAGGCATTCCGGCCTTCTTTGGCTTCGTCGGTCATATAAGCCAATCGAGTCGCTTCGCCGGCAAATACTTGCTGGCCAACCATTCCGTCGTCGGTCAGGTTCATTGCAAATTTGAGCATTTTGATTGATGTTGGCGATTTCGCGAGGATTTCCTGCGCCCATTCGTAGGCGGTCTGCTCCAATTCATCGTGCGGCACTACGGCGTTCACCATTCCCATTTCAAAAGCTTCCTGCGCCGAGTAATTTCTTCCGAGAAAAAAAATCTCGCGCGCTTTTTTCTGTCCGACCATTTTTGCCAGGTAAGCCGATCCGTAACCGCCATCAAAGCTGGTTACATCGGCATCCGTTTGCTTGAAGATCGCGTGTTCCTTACTTGCCAGCGTCAGGTCGCACACCACATGAAGGCTGTGTCCGCCACCCACTGCCCAACCTGGAACGACAGCAATCACGACCTTCGGCATGAACCGGATCAGGCGCTGCACTTCAAGGATATTCAAACGGTGCATTCCGTCCTCGCCCACATATCCCTGATGGCCACGGGCTTTTTGGTCGCCGCCGCTGCAGAAGGAATAAACGCCATCGCGTGATGACGGCCCTTCGGCCGAAAGCAGCACCACGCCGATCGAAGTATCTTCCTGCGCATCGTAAAACGCCTGGTACAATTCGGCAGTGGTTTTTGGCCGGAAAGCATTCCGCACATCAGGCCTGTTGAAGGCAATCCGTGCGACGCCGTTACTTTTGCGGTAAGTTATGTCTTCAAATTCGCGTACGGTTTTCCAATCTGGCTGTTCCATAGTATTTTGTAGTGTAAAAATAGGAATTATTCGGCTGCTGGCGACTGGTCTTTTACAAGGTAGATTCCGTCTTCCCTGATCTCGATTTGCTTTGCTTTATACAATGACCCGATTGCCTGCTTGAAGGTTTTTTTGCTCATTTTCAGTACTGTCTTGATGTCCTCGGGATGCGAGTTGTCGTTTAGCCTCAGGAATCCGCGGTTGGCGCGAAGCTCTTCCAGCACCTTTTCGGCGTTAGGGCCGACTTTTTCGTAGCCTTCCTTTTGAAGCGTTACGTCGATCTTCTTGTCGGGACGGATATTCTTTATATAGCCGATCATGCGGTCGCCGGGTTTGATCGAATCGTAAACCTCATCTTTATAGAGCAATCCCTTGTAGGTTTCGTTGATGATGACATTTACGCCGGCTTCGGTGATATGCGAAACGATCAAATCGACTTCATCGCCTTTTTGCAAACGGATATTTTCGTTAGTTAAAAACTGGTTTGTTTTGCTCGAAGCGACCAGGCGGTTTGTCTTTTCGTCGAGAAAAAGGTAAACCAAATAGCGCTTGCCTTTTTCCATGGGCCGCGCCTGCTCTGCAAACGGGACAAAAAGATCTTTTTCAAGTCCCCAATCGAGAAAAGCGCCAAAATTATTAATGTAATTCACGCGCAGCAGCGCAAACTCATTGAGGTAGATATACGGCTCCAGCGTGGTCGCTACCGGCCGTTCCTCGTGGTCGAGATATACAAAGACAGTAATGGGATCGCCGATCTTGAAATCAGCCGGCACATATTTGTTGGGAAGCAGGATTTCTTCACCCGATTCACTACCTAAAAACAAACCGACCTTGGTGTCGCGAAGAATTTTGAGTTCGTTATCGGTTCCTATCTGGATCATCTGCAATTTTTTTCAAAGGTAGCACTAGGTGGCAAACTCAGCCAAGGAATTTAAAATATTCACGAAGTACTTTTTCGTTTTCCCTAGTCGGTGTAAAAATCTCAAGTATCGCAGGGCCTGATGCCGAGTAAAAGCTGTCGGATGCCGCAGCGATTGATTCCTCATCCGATGCCGTAAAATACTCAAACCCGAACATTTTTGCCAGATGCTCGGCAGTCAGTTTGTGCGATGTTTCGAAAAATCGGTTGAATATCTTGTTCTCCTGATGGCCGGGCAAGATGCGGAAAATTCCGCCACCGCCATTGTTTACGACAATTATCCGGAAATTTTTTGGAATATAATCGTTCCACAGCGCATTGCTGTCGTATAAAAAACCTACGTCGCCCGTAATTAAAACGGTTTGCCGATCACTTGCGCAGGCCGCTCCAATTGCGGTTGAGGTGCTTCCGTCTATTCCGCTGGTGCCGCGGTTGCAGAAAACAGCAATCGAAGGGTCAATTTCGAAGAGTTGCGCATAGCGGATGGCGGCGCTGTTGCTCAAATGCAGCATGCACCCTTCGGGAAGCTGCGGAATTACGGTGCCGTAGACCTTAAAATCGGAATACGAAGCCGATGCAAAAAACTGATTGTGCTTCTTTAGCCGCGCCAACTTTACTTTGGTAAAATCCTTATTGTAATCGCTCAGCAATCTGCGCGTAAAAGGCAGGAACTGATGAAAGAAATCGTTCGGATTCGCGTCGAAGTGTTTGGTGAGGACGTCGTACGTATCGTATGCACGAAGCGGATCGATGTGCCAATGGTGTTCGGGCTTGTATGTGCGCAAAAATGTTTTTATCCGTTTGGAAACCACCATTCCGCCAAAAGTTATCAGGATTTCCGGCTGGAGCGCAAGGAAATTCTTTGCAGAAAACGGTGTAATTATACGGTCGATGCTTCCCACAAAAAATGGATGATGCAGGTTGGAAGTGGTTTCGGTCATCACCACAACCGAATTGTCGGCTGCCAGTTTCGATATGATTTCTTCCTCGATTTCATCGGGTTCGTTAACTCCAACGAGGATCAGTTTTCGGCTTGCGGCATTCCAAATGTTCGTGTACGCAATAATGTCGTCAACCGAAACAGTCTTATACACTTTCGCAAACGCCGAAATAGTCACGTCGACGCTAAGTTTACGCGTAGTTTCATACAGCGGCTCTTCGAAAGGCGCGTTGATATGAACCGGGCCTTTTCGGGTGTATGCCTTATTTATTGCATGGTTGATCTCGAACTCATTCTCGTGCATCGCATCAGGCTGCAGGTTTGCGTTGTAGAGCGAGTGATTGTCGAAAACATCTTCCTGACGGATGGTTTGTCCGTCGCCAATATCAATCTTATCCGGCGGGCGATCGGCAGAAATCACCACTAATGGAATCTGGCTGTAGAAGGCTTCGGCAAATGCAGGATAAAAATTGAGCAACGCCGACCCTGAAGTACAGACAACAACTGAGGGTTTGCCACTTTGTTGTGCAAGTCCGAGCGCAAAAAAAGCAGCGCAGCGCTCGTCGGCTATGCTGTAACAGTTAAATCGCGGGTTATTGGCAAAGCCGATGGTAAGCGGCGCATTTCGCGAACCCGGTGAGATCACAATATTGGTAAGCCCTTTAGCAAGGCAAATCTGGACAATGCTCTGTGCTAAAGGTATTTTGGGATAAATCATCAAAAATTGGTTTCTTTGGCCTTTTCAATTGGCGGCCTAGTAACAAATTTAGCATTCACAGCGATATTTTGCTTCAAAAAAGGCTTAAACTTTTTTTTATATTTGATGTGATGATGAAATTGAGCATTAAAAGTACTTTAGCGGAATCCAATTTCCGGACGGCAGATTATTCACCGTCAGTTGCTGCCGTCAGTCGGATTGCTTTTTTGATTATTCTGTTTCTCACCTTCGGCAGCAGTGTCGTCGCTCAAGGAGTAAAATTTGAAGACACGCCATACAAACAACTTTTACAGCAGGCTACCGTAAAAAAAATGCCTGTATTTTACTTCATTCATGCCTCGTGGTGTCCGCATTGCCAAAAGATGCAAAGCGATGTTTTTCCCGACGCCCAGCTTGGGATGTTCATGAACAGCCACTTCATCAGTGCGTCGCGCGACGGAGAATCAGGCGAAGGAAAAGCGATAATGCACAAATACCAGCTTAACTCTTTCCCTTCATTCATTGTACTTGACGGCGCGGGAACGCTTCTATATAGTTTCGGCGGCGAGTTTAAGATCGACACGTTCCTGAAAGAACTGCAGACTGCTCTCACTCCTGAAAAGCAATTTCCCTATTTGGAAAGCCAGTTTAATAGCGATGTGTCAAATAGCGACAAAGCACTCGCATATATAATGGCGCTGCGCAAAGCCCGGATGGATGCTTCGGCTGCTGCAAAGAAGTATTTAGCAACGCAAGAGGAAAAACAGCTCGTAAATGCGGTGAACTGGAAAATAATCGCCAATGGCGTAAATGATATCGACTCAAGGGAATTTCAATATGTCTTATCGCACCAGGACGAATTTGCCGCAGTAGCCTCGAAAGAACGCGTAAACCGCAAAATAAAGAACATTGTTACCGAACTGTTGCGTCCATTCACCGAAAGTCTTGATACAACGGGCTATGTGAAGGCGCGGCCGCTGGCAAAGTCGATCCATTTGCGAAATACCGATTCATTGGTTTTCAACTATGACAAAGTCATCTGGGAACGAACGAAAAACTGGGCCGCCTATGAAAAAACTATCCGCGAAGGCCAGGAATTCATCTGGGATAACCCAGTGGCTCTAAAAGAAGTTGCGCTGGTCTTTCAAGACAATTATAGCGCGTCCGAAAGTTTGGAATTCGGGTTAAAATTAGCTGTGCGTTCGGTGGAGCTAAAGGATTCTTTTGACGGAAACCTGATTGCGGCGCGAATTGCGAAGAAACTCGGCAACTTTGACCGGGCGCGATATTTTGCCGAAAAAGCCCGTAACTATGCGAAAAGCGTCAACTTCAGCACTTCGGAGCCGGACGAATTGCTTAAAAGCCTTAACTGATGGAGTTCCAAATCCGCGATGCTACTTGGTCTGATAATCCGGCAATACTTTCGATAGTCAACCACGCCATCCTGAATACCACGGCAATTTACGACTACGATCCGCGTACACCGGAAATGCAGCAACAATGGTTCGATACAAAAATGGCGGCGGGCGATCCCGTGATCGTGGCAGAATTCAACAGCGAAGTGGTCGGATTTGGAACGTTCAGCCAATTCCGTCCCAAGAAAGGCTACAGCCATACAGTCGAACACTCGGTTTATGTCAGTAGTCAGTTTTTTGGAAATGGCGCCGGGAAGCTAATTGTGCGGCGACTGATCGAGATTGCAAAAACCCGAGATCACCATATCATGATCGGCGTTATCGATGCAGCAAATTCGGGAAGCATCGAATTCCATAAAAAAAACGGCTTCACCGAATGTGGGATCATTCGCGAAGCCGGTTATAAATTTGGACGCTGGCTTGATGTATTGATTATGCAGCTGAAGTTGTCTTAATCCTTCTTGTTCACCCAGTTAACGATTGAGTCATCGAGCGGCGAAACTTTGGAAGGAACAACCATAACCAGCTTACCGTTTTCATTGATGAGGTATTTCTGAAAATTCCAATCTACGGTAGAATCCTTGTAACCATTAAGGTCTTTTTTGGTAAGGTACTGATACACCGGATTCATATCTTTCCCTTTAACAGACGATTTTCCCATCATCGGAAAGGTAACGCCGTAATTTTTCTGGCAAAAAGTGGCAATTTCGGCATTTGTTCCCGGTTCCTGGGCGCCAAAGTCGTTTGCCGGAAAGCCTACAATAACCAGGTTTTTATCTTTGAACCTTTCATAGAGCAATTCCAGGTCCTTGTACTGCGGAGTGAAGCCACATTCGGACGCGGTGTTTACAATCAGCACCTTCTTGCCACGCAATTTTGAAAAATCGAATTCCTTTCCGGAAAGGTCTTTCACTTTGAAGTCGTAAATCGAAGCAACCATATCTTTAGTTTTTGTGCCGGTAGCAGTAAGTTTCTGCGCCTGTGTTGAACAATTGGGAGCCACTAATGCCAATGCGGAAATAATGGCAAAAAACGCATTTTTCATAAGATGTTGTTTTACGCTAAATTAGGTAAAATTTGGAAAACCGCCAGCTATATTGTTGAGCGTCTGGAAAAATTCAAAAAGAAATTGATAAGTTTGTACAAAACCACAATTATGACACAGGACGAATTGGCGGTGCTGATTGCGAACAAAGACGAAAAAGCGTTCAGTTTACTATACGATCTGTATTCGAAAAGCGTTTTCAGCGTCATTTGTAACCGGGTCCGGGATCGGGAGCAAGCGGAACTGCTGCTTGAAGAAGTTTTCGTTTATGTCTGGAAGCACATCGGCGATTACAATGAAAGCAAAGGCCGGCTTTATAGCTGGATAATCAACATCGCTCGAAAAAAGGCGAACGAAAAAGTCAACTCCCACGGTAATTCACATAACTTCATTACGCTGCTCGATGACAGCACCAGAGTACCAAATAGAATCGATTCGATCGGCGTCCATGATTTGGTAAAGAAACTGAAACCCAAATGCATACAGGTCATCGACATGCTTTTTTATAAGGGCAATTCGCCTCAGGCCGTGGCCGATGAACTCGAGATTCCACTCGCGGCAGTGCAGACCCAAAACCGCAACTGTATTAACGATCTCAGAAACTATTTACAGCTTTAGCAATGGACACAAGAGATTATATCGAATCGGGAATTCTTGAACTTTATGTCTACGGATTGCTCGACGATTCCGAAAATCGAAAAATCACTGAATTGGCGGCTGAAAATTCGCAAGTCCGAAAGGAAATCGAATCGATTGAAGCCGCGGTAATCGATCTTTCGTCAAGCTTCTCCCCGCGCCTCTCGCTATCGGTATTTGAAAACATTCGGGAAAAAGTCGACTTTAAACACCGCTCTGAAGCGCCTGTGGTAATTAAGAAACGCCGGACAAATTGGGCAGCATTTCTCGGTTGGGCGGCCGCTTTGTTGCTTTTGCTTGGCGCAGCTTACCTCTATACTCAACTCGAGCAAACAGAAAAGCGGGCGGCACAACTCCAAAAACAAAAATCAACACTGCAGGAAACGGTTGTAAACCTGGAGCTTAGAAGTAAACAGGACCAGTCGGTAATGGATATGCTGCGCGACCCGAAAAATACGATCATTGCACTCGACGCACAGCCTGCAGCGCCGGAAGCATTTGCCAAGGTGTATTGGAACCGCCAATCGCTTTCGGTTTATGTCGATGCACGTGGCTTACCGGATCCGCCCGAAGGAATGGTTTATCAGGTCTGGGCAATGGAAGTAAGGCCATTCTCCGCCACAAGCATTGGCGTACTCGACAATTTCAAGACGGACAGCCGCCGCGTTTTCCCGGTAAATGCTACCAGTGAAGCGCAAGCATTCGGAATCACGCTTGAACCGAGCGGCGGGAGCGAATCACCAACACTTGAACAGCTTCTTACTTTCGGTAAGATTTAATAAAAGCCTCTTATTTCTTATCTTCTTTGTCGTGCTTATGATGGCCGTGCTTCTTGTATTTCTTAAACCGAACATACGAAACAGCTGCCAGTAGGGCCACGGTCGCAACCGACCAATAAACAAACGAAGGTGTGACCACTTTGTCGCCACTCGCATAGGAATGCAATCCGGTAAGATAAAAATTGACGCCGAAATAGGTCATCAGGATTGAATAATAGGCGACAATACTCATCAAATTAAACGTCCATTTTCCGCGAAGAGCCGGCACGAAACGCGCATGGATGACAAACGCATAGATCATGATGCTGATCAGCGCCCAGGTTTCTTTCGGATCCCAGCCCCAATACCTTCCCCAACTTTCATTGGCCCATTGCCCGCCAAGGAAGTTACCTATCGTTAGCATCACTAGGCCGATTGTCAGCGCCATCTCGTTGATATACGTGATTTCCTTGATGTTGAGTTCCATTCTCTCGCGATTGCGATCATTGGTGAAAATCATTAGCAACAATGCGACAATTCCGAGCACCATTCCGAGCGTAAACGGACCATAACTCGCCACAATCACTGCAACGTGAATCATCAGCCAGTACGAATCAAGAACCGGCTTCAGGTTGGCAATCGACGGATCCATCCAGTTCCAGTGTGCGATCATCAAGATCATCGAAGCGACGAATGTTCCCGAAGCAACCGTCAGTTTGGATTTGCGGGCAAACAAAAGGGTGAAAAGCATCGTCGCCCATGCCACATAAATCATCGACTCGTACGCATCGCTCCATGGCGCGTGGCCGGAAATGTACCAACGTGCCGCCAATCCGATCGTATGCAATACAAACAGGAACGCAATCAAGAAGTGGAAAGCATTAACCGCGTAATTCATTGCTTTTTTACGAGCGAAAATATTGACGATCACCAGCAGCAGCATCACGACGCCCGAAAGCATGTACAGATAATACAATTTTTTGAAGATATCGTATTTGTTGTAGGCGATCTCAGCGCTGATTTTTTCCCGCGACGGCATCACGCGGCTTCCGTATTTGGACTGGAATTTGGCGAGTCCGCTTAGATAGAAATCGGCTTCCTTGTAATTTCCTGTATCCGCCGCGGTTTTTAGCGACATAAGATAGATCGGCAAAATCTGCTGCGTAAAGGTCGAATCCATGCCCTTCAGCCCGGCCTCTTTCAATTCCATGTAGGAAATCCACTTGTTATTGCTGTCGTTCGGGATTGGGAAAATCCGCAGAATACTTCCGCTCAAAGCCGAATTCATCAGGTTCACTTTCCGGTCGGCTTCAATAAAATCCTTTTGGAACTGATCCGGAACGGCCGCCTGGTATGCAGCATCGAGGTACGGCGATAGCTTGTAATTGCCCGTTGCGTCGAAGAATTTGATGAAAGGGGCATATTTAGCATCTTTTTCGATTCCGATAATCTTGCGGATGCTGTCATTGCCCGGCTTGAGGTAAATCAACGGAACTTCAAACCATGCATTCGGATACTGCGTCATCGACAGGAAAACCTGATCGGAATTCATGTCTTTATAGGAATCGCTTTTGCTGACTTTCCGAAGGAGTTCCGACGAAAACGTATTGATCGGCTTCATCCGTCCGCCATCATCCTGAATGATCAGTCGGCCGAACTTTTCCGCGTGGGCTTCATTAACCGTATTTTTCGAAAGGAATACTTCGACTTCCTGCAACGAAGGCGCTTTGTGCGGCTCCTGCTGTGCGTGCAGTGAAAAAGTTCCGAGCAACAAAAGCCCAAGCATCATCTTTTCCTTCTTCGCTTTCACTTTGTCAAGTTTACGCTTCAAATCGCCAAACCTTGATTTTTTATGGAAAAGGATTGCAAGCATTCCGAAAAACAAAAGGAAATAACCCAGATAGGTTATATTCGTTCCCCATTCGTCGTGGTTGACCGACAGCACGGTTCCTTTCTCGTCGGGCTGAAACGACGCCTGGAAGAAACGGAAACCTTTGTGGTCGAGTACATGATTCATGTAAATCCGGCTGTCAAATTTATCTTTCCCGTCGATCACGGTCACCTGGCTTTCAAAAGCCGAATAACTTTTTTCGCTTCCGGGATATTTCGAGGCAATAAAATCGTTGAGCTTGATGCTGAACGGCAATGTATAAGCTTTGCTGCCGTAAAAAAGAGTAAAATCGAGTTTGCCGATCGTAACCGAAACCGGTTGGCCCATTTTACCTTTTGCGCCGGTCAACGTAACATCTTTGGATTGGCCTTGTGAAGTTACCGTTACGATGAGCGCGTCATCCGACTGCTTGTCGCGAAAATCGTTATTCGATTTCAAGGATTTTACGCCTTTTATCGCAGGCTCGGGGAACACGAATTGTGCACCGCCAATGTTGTACAGTGAACGCATCATCAGCGGCTGAGTGCTGTCTTTTGAAACATGTCCCTGGAGCTTGTCGGCCATCCGCATAAACTCACCTTCAAACGGCGTCTGGATTGTATAAGAATCGCCGGTAGTTGTGATGTTTATGGCGCCTTTGGTGAACTTGTTCAAAGCGAAAAGCATGTTGTGGATGTTTTGCACCTCGCCTTCCTGCAGGAAATGTTCGTGTCGGGTTCCGCCGCCGGCTTCAACCATTTTCAGGAAAAGTTTTCCATTGTCGCTTTTTTCTACGGTTTCTGAGGCATTCATGATGAACTTTTTGTAATTCACCTCAAATGGAATCTCATCAAATTTTTCAGAAATCGTAAAATCGTTGTTTGTCACCGGCGAAAAAAGCATCGGCTTTTCAAAAACGCGGCGCCGAGGCTGGCCTTTGTAATCGCCGTCAGCGAATACGGTCAAATAGGTCTTATCGGAAAAAATCTGGTTTTCGGTAGCGCCTTCGCGGATAGGCATCATTCCTTCGTAACTGATATATCTAGTTATAAAAGCGCCCAAAAGGATCAAAATGAACGCAAGGTGCAGCATTAATGCCGGCCATTTTTCACGGGTCAACAAATTGTATCTTTTGATATTTCCGAGGAAGTTGATCATGAAGAAGACCATGATTGCTTCAAACCACCAGGCGTTGTAAATCCAGATTCGTGCAGTTTCAGTATTGTAATCGTTTTCGATGAACGTTCCTGCGGCCATCGCTGCTGCAAATGCAAGGAATAAAAAGGCCATTAAACGTGTGGAAAAGAAAATGGAGGCGAGCTTTTTTTCCATAGGGAAAGGAAATTTAGAGAAGTGCTGCAAAAGTAGGAAAAAATGTCGGTGGCTTGATAATGCGCGGTTTGATTTAACAGGAAGAATTCCGCAATTTCTTTCAATTGCCAAAAAAGCCTGCGAGGAAAATTTATAAAAGAATGAAGTTCATCGCATTTAATTGTCACCTCATCGAGAATAATGTCAAAATTCAACGGTCGTTAAAGTCAACAACTACCTTTGCCTTCAGTATCTTATATTTCCCAAATCTGAAGAAAACTACCCGTGAAACGTTTTTTGCCCCTATTGTTATTAACCTGCAGCTTTTGCCTTGGACAAGGTGAAGCCAATATCTGGTATTTTGGAAACAAGGCAGGTCTTGACTTCTCGACCGGCAATCCGGTTACGTTATTAAACGGGCAGCTCAACACGATTGAAGGCTCCAGCGCTGTTTGCAATTCATCGGGAAGCATTCTTTTTTATACCAACGGAAAATCGGTTTGGAACAAAAACCATGTCGTCATGCCCAATGGCAGCGGCTTAATGGGCGATTTGTCGAGTTCACAAGCCGCCGCAATCGTAAAAAAGCCGGGTTCTGAAACTATTTACTACATCTTCACTACGAATCCATTTGACGAAAATGGCGGTTTCCGTTATTCCGTTGTCGATATGTCACAAGCCGATAACAACGGCGCGGTAACCGAAAAAAATGTACTGTTATATTCCCCGACCTGTGAAAAAATCGCGGTGGTGCAAAATTCAAATGAAACCGATTATTGGGTTGTTACGCACGGTTTCGGCAACGATCACTTCATTTCCTACCGAATCACTTCAAGCGGAATTGATACCGTACCCGTAACGACGCATTCAGGCCTGACCGTGACGGCAGATGACGACAAGGCGAACGCCATCGGATATATGAAAATATCTCCCGATGGGAAAAAACTGGTTGCGTGCCATTCGTTTCTTGGAAAAGCCGAATTATTCGACTTTAATGCGGCGACCGGCGAAGTGAGCAATCCGATTTTACTTTCCAATGACGGAACGCATGTTTACGGCATCGAATTTTCGACAAACAATAAAGTACTATACCTTACGGCTGCAGATGAAAGAAAGCTGTTCCAGTTTGACCTTTCATCGGATGACATTGCCGGTTCGAAACTGTTACTGCAAACATTTCCTTCTACGCTTGGCGCGCTGCAAATGGGTCCGGACGGAAAAATATATGTCGCCACCGCCGAGATCGACAACCTCAGCGTGATCAAAAAACCGGACACTTACGGAACAGGCTGTTCAATCTCTGTTGACGCGATCCATCTGCAAGGCCGTATGTGCATGCTTGGTTTACCGTCTTATAATGCTTCATGGTTCGACCACAATATAAAAGCGGAGCAATCCTGCGCAGGCTCACCTACCCTTTTCACAGTCAGCAGCGGCCAGCCGATTGCTTCCGTGGCTTGGGACTTTGGCGACAATACGACCTCAGCGGAAAACGCGCCATCACACATTTATGCTACTGCGGGTAGTTATACCGTGTCGGCCACGCTAACCAATGGCAATTGTACAACTTACAAATCGGTTCGCGTCAATATTGCTGCGCCACCTGTGGCCAATCCGATCTCAAATCAGGTTGTTTGTGCTGGAATGAGCGAAAATTATACACTGTCACAAAACAATCCGACTCTTCTCGGCCAGCAGGAAAGCGCCAATATGACAATATCTTATTATGCGTCTGCAGAAGATTCATCGGCCGATATCAACGTGCTTGCTGATGTTCAAGCATTGCAGCCAGCACAGAATTACACTTTCTATTGCGCGATCCGAAACATCGAAACCGGCTGCCGGGCGATTACCTCGTTTTCAGTTACCACGCCAATGCAGCCAGGAGCGGTTGTTCCAACCGATTATGTCATTTGTGAAAATTACCCTTACGACGGACAGGAAGAATTTGACCTCAACCTGAAAACTGCTGAAATATTGGGCGGCCAGGACGATTCGCAGTTCACCGTTGCCTATTTTTCTTCGGAACAAGATGCCGAGAATGCAGTGAACCAGCTTCCGCAGCATTATACCAATTCGCAACCTGATCAGATCATTTATGCACGTGTTCAAAACAATTCCGGAAACTGCTTCCTCGTCGTCCCGATGCATCTTGTGATAGCGCAACAGCCAAAGGCGACGTTCATCAGCGATTATGTGGTTTGCGATGATACGGTCTGGGATGGATTTACGAGTTTTGACCTCACTGCAAAAAATCAGGAAGCGCTGGGCGATATGCCGGCTAGCGAATTCAACGTCAGCTATTTCCTTAGCCAGGCCGATGCAGAAAGCAACAGCGCACCGATAACCGAATCTTTTACCAATACAATCAATCCGCAGGCAATCTACGCACGCGTTGAAAATATTCACGGCGGATGCATGGTCATTACGTCGTTCAGGCTGATCGTTAAGGAATGTCCGCAACAGCCCGAAGTAATTCCATTTACTTACCCGTTGTACATTACTCCGAACGGCGATGGAAATAACGACCTCTGGCTGGTGGATTTCAAAGGATCGGAATTGATGGTCATCAATATCTTCGACCGCGACGGAAGGCTTGTGAAAACGATGCGCGGCAACGAAGCGTGGGACGGAACATGCAACGGCAGTCCGATGAAAGCAAGCGATTATTGGTTTGTCATCACCGGCAATGGCAAGGAATACCGCGGCCACTTCTCACTGATCAGGTAATCGCATCGGCGTTTCCAATCAAAATTCATCATCTTTTTTTGCTAATTTAGCCGCATGGTTAATGTGAGCATTATCGGTTCAGGCAACGTTGGGCAACATCTTGCCAGAGCATTTGAAAGCAGCACCGATGCGCAGCTTATCCAGGTTTACGCCCGCAATCGGAAAGCAATCGAAAACATTGTTTCTCCTGATAAAATTATTTCGGAACTAAGTGAGCTAAAACCTGCCGATCTCTACATAATTGCCGTATCGGATTCTGCAATTGCCGAAATTTCCCAGCAGTTGCCATTTAACGGCCGCCTGGTTTGCCACACCTCCGGAAGCGTCTCTTTAAGTGATGCCGATCCAAAAAACAACCGCGGCGTTTTTTATCCGCTTCAAACGTTTTCCAAAAACAAACCCGTCGATTTTACCGATATTCCGCTTTGCCTCGAATGCGAGTCGGACGCCGGATACGAAATAATGAAAAAGACGGCAAGCGCGATCTCAAATCGCATTTATGCAGTCGACTCCAATCAGCGAAAAGCAATTCACGTCGCCGCGGTTTTTGTGAATAATTTCGTAAACCACCTGTATGCCATCGGTGGGCGGATTTGCGATGAGAACAATGTGCCGTTTGAAATCTTGCAGACTTTAATCAGGGAAACTGCCGATAAGATTCACGTCCTGAAACCCGCCGAAGCACAAACAGGTCCGGCTGTGCGAAACGATCAGCAAACAATCGAAAAACATCTCGAATTCCTTGGAAACACGGAGTATCGAAAAATATACGAACTATTAACGAAATCGATTCAGAATGGCAGGATATAAAGAGCTGATGAACCGGATAACAACATTTATCCTTGATGTTGACGGAGTGCTGACCGACAGCTCTGTGCATATCACTACATCGGGTGAAATGCTTCGCACGATGAACATCCGCGACGGTTATGCAATGAAAGCCGCGGTGGAAACTGGCTACCGTATTTGCGTGATTTCAGGCGGAAGCAACGAAGGAGTACGAATCAGGCTTCAAAACCTTGGAATCAACAATATTCATCTCGCCGCGCCCGATAAGGTGAAAACGCTCGCCGAATTCATGTCGGAGTTTAACCTCAACCCGGACGAAATCCTTTATATGGGCGACGACATTCCCGACTATCACGTGATGCAGCGTGTCGGACTTGCAGCATGCCCACAGGATGCGGTTCCTGAGATCAAGGCGATCTCGAATTACATTTCACACCGCAATGGCGGGCACGGCGCAGTGCGGGACGTGATCGAGCAAGTAATGAAAGTACAAAACAAATGGATGTCGTATTTCGACGCCCGATACGACTAAAATATGCGTTTTTTAAAAGTAATACGATATCAGAATTTACTGATGCTGGCGCTGATGCAACTGATCCTGCGCTATGGATTTCTTAAACTGCGGGGTGTAACCCTTGCGCTGTCCGACTGGCAATACGGACTGCTCGTCCTTGCAACGGTTTGCATTGCCGCGGGCGGATATCTGGTCAATAATATTTTCGATCAGGACACTGATAATGAAAATCGGCCGGAAAAAGTGATTGTCGGTAAATCGATGAGCGAAGCGGTTGCGTACAATTTTTACGTAGTGCTGAATGTCGTTGGCGTCGGATGTGGCTTTTACCTTTCGAATTTCATCGGAAAACCCGCGTTCGCGCTCTTTTTTATCATAATTGCCGCGACTTTGTATTTATACGCAACTACTTTCAAGCAAAGCCTGTTGATTGGCAATATAATCGTCGCGCTCCTTTTGTCGGTCAGCGTCATCGTTATCGGAATTTTTGATCTGTATCCGATCATAACGCCGGAGAACCGGGCGCTTTTGGGCGTTGTGTTCCGCGTTTTGCTCGACTACGCGATATTTGCTTTCATCATCAACCTTATCCGTGAGATCGTGAAAGATCTCGAAGATATCAACGGCGATTACAATCAGGGAATGAACACACTACCGATCGCGATCGGCGCAGCGCGCACCGCAAAGATGGTCTTTTGGGCGAGCCTGATTCCGATTGTGCTTCTGCTTTATTACATCAACACGTATTTTGTTGCAACAGAATTGTGGATTGCGACCGGTTACACATTGCTGACCGTTGTCGGGCCGCTGATTTATTTCTCAATCCGGATGTGGAACGCGTCGAAGCCTGCCGAGTTTCGCCATTTATCAACCGTGCTGAAGTTCACAATGCTTTTCGGAATACTTTCAGCATTGGTAATTTCGCTCAACATCATTTACCGTGCTTAAAGAGAAATTACGAAATACAAATATTATCCTTGCGTCCGGATCGCCGCGTAGACAACAATTTTTTCGCGACCTGGATCTGGATTTTGAAGTACGGCTAAAGGAAATCGACGAGGTTTATCCTCCAAACCTAATGGCCGGCGAAATCACAAAGTACTTATCCGAACTGAAGGCCACCGGATTCGAAGGAACGCTTTCCGATAACGATTTGCTTGTGACAAGCGATACAATTGTCTGGCATAATGGCCGCGCCCTCGGAAAGCCGGTCGATCGCGACGATGCAATCCGGATTTTAGAATCATTGTCCGGCTCAACGCACCACGTTTTCACATCGGTCACGTTTACGACAAGCAAAAAACAGGAAACAATAACCGACGTGACAGCGGTTACCTTTGTCAAAATAAGCGAACCTGAAATTGCGTTCTACCTCGATCGATGCGCACCATTCGACAAGGCTGGCGCTTACGGTATCCAGGAATGGATCGGGTTTATCGCTGTCGAAAAAATCGATGGCTCATACACGAACGTCATGGGAATGCCAACTGCTGCCGTTTACCGTTATTTATCTGAATTCAGCGTATAATGACTGTTCCTTTTATACATTCGTTCCTTAACGAAAGCGTTGCAACGGTGACGCTTCTTGTGCTGGTTTTCACGCTTCGGCTCTTTACCAGAAAGATGGTGCGGAAATATGCCACCGTAAGTGAAATCCTGGAACAGCGGACAAATCTGATCATCAAGTACATAAACATCCTGATCACGTTGCTTGGCGTCATTTCACTTTTTGTGATCTGGGGCGTTCAGGCGAGAAACATTGTTACCACACTTTCAGCCGTGATCACGGTAATCGGCGTGGCATTGTTTGCACAATGGTCCGTTTTGAGCAACATTACTTCAGGCGTAATCCTGTTTTTTTCTTTCCCGTTCCGGATCGGGGACACGATAAGGATTCACGACAAGGATTTTCCTATCGAGGCCGAAATCGAAGATATCCGCGCGTTCCATACGATCTTGCGGACCGCCGATGGCGAGATCATCACTTATCCGAACAATTTGCTGCTGCAGAAAGGGATTTCGGTCGTAAAACTACCACACGACGACCGCGAATTTGTAGATTAACTGAATTAACCTGTCAATACCTACAAATTATGAAACATTTATATCTGCGGATATAAAAGAAAACCGATTGCGCCGCCACATCTTTGTCAAAAGAAATATAACTTCACCGGTAAAAGGTTAAATTAGTTATATAATAAACTGCAAAGATTCGATGGATAACACTACGCAGAAATTTCCCTACTACGCGAAGCTTTCATTTACACTCGTCAGCCTCATCGCGATTGTCGTAATCCTGTATTACGGACAAAGCATCATTACACCGCTATTGATCGCAATGCTATTTGGCATTTTGTTGAGTCCGCTTGCCGACTTCTTCAATCGGAAACTCCACTTGCCCAACGTAGTCGCGGTCGTCGTGACGCTCGTAATATTTCTCGCTTTTTTTGCGGGTTTGATCTATTTTCTTTCGTGGCAGATCGGCGAAATGATAAGCGACTGGGCGAAGATCAGGCACAATGCGAATATCCACATCACGCATTTGCAGGAAATTGTCCGGAAAAACTTCAATCTCTCGATGTATGAGCAAAAGAAAATGCTCGACAACGCTGCGTCCGAATCGGGCCGTGAAATCGTCGGAAGCACGTTGATCTCGGTCACGGACACGCTGTTGAACTTCACGCTGATCCCGATTTATACGTTTTTGATCATACTTTATAAAAGCCACTTCAAAAAATTCCTCTGCAAGCTTTTCGACGAACACCACCACGCAAAGTTGCAGGAAATCATGCTGCAGATCAAGGTTTCGATCCAGAGTTATATCACCGGCTTATTCCTTGAAATGCTGACCGTGGCAACGTTGACTTCAATCGGATACATGATCGCCGGAATTGAATATGCGCTCCTGCTCGGCGTAATAACCGGAATCATGAACCTGATCCCATACGTGGGAATTCTCTTCGCTTGCCTGTTGAGCATGGCGGCAACTTTAACCACAACTCCTGATGTTTCGCTGATTGTTGGCGTTATCATCGTGAACGCCATTGTACAATTCATTGACAACAATTTCCTTGTTCCGATGATCGTCAGCTCCAAAGTCGAAATCAACGCTTTGGTTTCGATCGTGGGAATAATCGTTGGCGGAACTGTTGCCGGGGTCGCAGGCATGTTTCTGGCAATCCCGCTTATCGCGATAATTAAAGTGATTTTCGACAGGATTGATCAGCTTGAGCCCTGGGGTTATCTCATGGGCGATAACATTCCGAAAACGTATAAATGGCGAAGCATGCGCTTTCCGTATTACAATGCTGCCACGACCAGTGAAGAGGTCATTGTAAAGCCCGAGGCGCCAACCGTACTTTTTACCGAAACAACCACTAAAACAAAGGACAACGATACATTGCCCGAAAAGAAAGAATGATGGCAGAAAGCAGCAAATTTTCACGGGTGAAAAGCTATGCCGGACGGCGTACCATGCGCGTTTCCGACAAAACACTGGAAACAACGGCGCGTTGGAACAAATTCCTGATTGGTGTGGCCGACGTATTCATTTTCCTGGGCCGACTGCTGCGAAATATGCTTTCACGCGGCTTCGAATTTTATGAATTCTTCAAGCAGTGCTTTTACATCGGAAACAAATCGCTTGGGCTCGTGTCGGTTACCGGAATTATCGTCGGGTTGGTGCTAACCATCCAGTCGCGGCCGGTTTTGGTCGATTTTGGCGCTGAAAGCATGTTGCCCGGAATGGTCGCTATTTCGATAATCCGTGAAATGGGCCCGGTGATCACTGCATTAATTTGTGCGGGCAAAATCGGCTCCAGTATGGGCGCCGAGCTCGGATCAATGCGGGTTACAGAGCAAATTGACGCAATGGAAGTTTCCTCGACAAATCCGATAAAATACCTTATCGTTCCGCGGGTTCTCGCCGCAATGCTGATGCTTCCGCTGCTGACGATATATGCCGATGCGCTTGGAATCCTCGGAAGTTGGATCGGCGCAAACATCAAAGGCGACATGAGCTTTGTGCTTTTCACCTCTCATGCTTTCGCCTCTGTGGATTTTTCGGATCTGATTCCAGCGATCATAAAAACATTTTTCTTCGGACTGGTGATCGGGCTTGTCGGATGTTACAAAGGATTTAACGCCGGCCGCGGCACCGAAAGCGTCGGAAAAGCGGCAAATTCGGCGGTTGTCATGGCTTCATTGCTGGTGATTGTAGTGGATTTGGTCGCAGTGCAATTAACCGATTTGCTGAAATGATGGAAAACCGAGACACCATAATTGACATTAAAGACCTGGCAATTGGCTTCGGAGACCACGAAGTACTGAAAGGCGTTTCGCTTCAACTGAAAAAGAGCGAGAACCTCGTCGTTCTTGGAAAGTCGGGCACGGGAAAATCAGTGCTGATCAAATGCATCGTGCGGCTGCTGAATCCGGATCGCGGATCTATAAACGTCTTGGGGCAGGACATCACCGGCATGAAAACAAAAGAGCTGAATGAGGTGCGAAAAAAGATCGGTTTCCTTTTCCAGAGCGGCGCTTTATACGATTCGATGACGGTAAGGCAAAACCTCGAATTTCCGCTGCGGAGAATCCGGAAAGAACTCAGCGTTTCGGAACGTCGCGAAAAGGTTATCGAAGCATTGGAAAACGTCGGACTTCCCGATGCCATCGATAAAATGCCTTCGGAACTGTCAGGCGGAATGCGAAAGCGGATCAGCCTTGCGCGAACGATCATTGTCGATCCTGAAATCATGCTCTATGACGAGCCTACGACCGGCCTTGATCCAATAACTTCGGACGAGATCAGCCAACTGATAAACGACATACAGCACAAGTACAAGACCGCGTCGATCATCATTACGCACGACATCGAATGTGCCAAGACAGTAGCCGACCGTTACATGATGCTCAAGGAAGGTGAAGTTTATAAGGAAGGCCTTCCCGATGAGTTTGAAAAAGACGAAGATCCATTTATCAAGGCGTTCTTCCAGATCAAAAACAACAGTAAATAAAATTATTATGAATACACAATCGCCCAAATTCAAGATACGGCTCGGACTGTTCATCATTACCGGGCTTGCGCTGTTCATACTTGCGATCTTTTTAATCGGACGGCAAAAAAATCTGTTCGATCCCGTATTTCGGCTGGCAACGCGCTTCAATAATGTGAGCGGACTCCAAGTCGGAAATACCGTTAGATTTTCCGGAATCAATGTGGGAACTGTCGATAATATCCGCATAATAAACGACACGACCGTGCAAGTGAACATGCTGATTAAAAAGGACGTGCAAAAGTTCATCAAGGCAGATTCTGAAGCCGGAATCGGTTCTGAAGGGATAATCGGCGACCGCATTCTGGTTATCACCAACGGCAGCCCCGATGCAAAGATCGTCCGTGATGGCCAGCTCCTCGCCTCTTATGAGCCCGTTGAAACTGACGCGATCATGGCCGGACTTCAGGAAACTGTTGCCAATGCGTCGTTTGCAACCGACCAGATCGGAGAAGTCATATACAAAATCAATAACGGGAACGGCACGCTTGGCCGACTCATCAATGACGAGAAAATCGCGAAAAATATAGACCAGACGATTGTCAACCTGAAAACCAGCACCAACAAACTCGACCAGAACATGGAAGCTGCGAAACACAACTTCCTGCTGAGAGGATATTTCAAAAAGAAAGAAAAAGAAGAAGCGAAAAAGAAAAAAGAAGCTGAAAAGAAAGCGAAAGAGCTAGAAGAAGACCGCAAAAAAGCCGAGGAAAAAGCACAAAAAGAGGCTGAGAAAAAGAAAAAAGAAGAAGAAAAATCGAAATAAGCCATGAAGGCGTTTCTACTTCACGTGAAAATCATATAAACTTTATAAAAAGTTCTGTAATGCCTGCTGTCGCCAAAAAAGGCAAATTTACCAAAACATAGAAGCAATCCGGATTCAGCCCGGTTTCAATGGTGAATTATCATGCTAACGGTGAAGAAACAGGGCGTAATTTTGGAAAATTCGGGTGCGGCCTTTGAAAGTGCCGGCGTGCTCAATCCGGCGGTAATTAAATCCGATAACGCAATCCATCTGTTTTATCGTGCTGTCGCAACCGGAAACCGTTCAACCATCGGATACTGCAGGCTTTCCGATCCGCTAACTGTTGAAGAGCGACTTGATTTTCCGGTTATCGTTCCTGAATTCGAGTACGAAAGCCAAGGTGTTGAAGACCCCAGGATCGTCCAAATTGACAATCTGTATTACCTTACCTATACCGCTTACGACGGTTTTAATGCTTTTGGTGCGCTGTCGCTGTCTTCCGATCTTGTGCATTTTATCAAGAAAGGAATAATCGCGCCCCGTATTGGCTACAAGGATTTCCAGCGGCTTGTAACTACTTCAGGCCAACTGAACCGCAAATATTTCAGGTTCGATCAGTCGAGCACCTTGATGTGGGACAAAAACCTGATTTTCTTTCCGCGACGTATAAACGGGCAACTCGCTTTTTTGCACCGGATCCGGCCGGGAATTCAAATTGTTTATGTGGATGAATTGGAAGCATTGACTGATGAATTTTGGACCGATTATTTCAAATCCTTTCAATCCTACATTGTTCTCGACCCGAAATACGATCATGAAACGAGTTATCTCGGAGGCGGCTGCCCGCCAATTGAGACTCAGGACGGATGGCTGCTGATTTACCACGCAGTGAAAGACACTCTCAACGGTTACATTTATTCAGCCTGTGCCGCGCTGCTTGATTTGGAAAAACCGGAGCGTGAAATTGCACGACTGCCCTTTCCGTTGTTTTCACCTGAAGAAGATTATGAGAAATCGGGTGAAGTCGACAATGTTTGTTTTCCCACCGGCGCGCTGTTGCAAGATGACACGCTTTACATATACTACGGCGCTGCCGACGAAAGAATAGCCTGCGCGACCATTGCCATGCCAGAGCTGATGGACGAGCTTAAGAAACAACCCCAATAAAATGAAGACAGAGAACCACAAAGCCAAAAACACACAAAATGAAGGAATTGTGCTAAAACCGCGAAAAGTTCCCCAAATTTTGTTCATCACATCGTATCCGCCACGCGAATGCGGAATTGCGACCTATTCGCAGGACCTGATTTCGGCACTGAACGCGAAGTTCATGAATTCGTTCCGGATAAAAATCTGCGCACTCGAAAACGATTACGAGATGCATCAATATCCAAAAGAAGTCAAATATATCCTCAATACACAACATCCCAAAGCATTTAAATCCCTTGCGGCAATCATTAACATGGAAGATGAGATTCAGATCGTGACAGTCCAGCACGAATTTGGATTTTTTGCGTCGTGCCGAAATGAATTTGCGACCTTCCTGAAAGAGATCAACAAGACCAAAGTGATGGTTTTTCACACGGTTTTGCCCAATCCTGACGATAATTTCAGGCAGCACGTGATTGAAATATCAGAACACAGCGATTCTATTGTTGTCATGACCCAAAGATCGAAAGACATCCTGATTGCCGATTATGAAGTTTCGGCCGAGAAAATTTCGGTCATTGCACACGGAACGCATTTGGTTCCGCTGAATGAAAAGCGCCAGTTGAAGGAAAAATACGGACTTGCCGATCGGCAGGTATTGTCAACATTCGGGTTGTTGAGTTCAGGAAAATCGATCGAAACCACACTTGACGCCTTGCCGGAAATCATTCGAACCAAACCGGATGTTATGTTCCTTATATTGGGAAAAACACATCCCGGAATCGTAAAGAATGAAGGCGAAAAATACCGTGAATTCTTAGAGGAAAAGGTAAAATCCCTGCATTTGGAGCAGCATGTACGTTTCGTAAATAAATACCTCCAGCTTGATGAACTGCTGGAATATCTGCAACTGACGGACATTTATCTTTTTACATCAAAAGACCCGAATCAGGCAGTCAGCGGGACTTTCTCCTATGCCGCGAGCTGCGGATGCGCGATCGTTTCAACACCGATTCCGCATGCACGCGAATTTTTGGAAGGCGATTGTGGAATTGTGATTGATTTCCAAAATTCAAAACAGCTTGCCGAGGCCGTCAATACGCTTCTGTTTGATGTGAACCTGCGGGCGAAAATCAAGACCAACGCGTTGCACAAGATCGTGTCGACTGCCTGGGAAAATTCGGCACTTGCGCACGCAACGTTGTTCTCGCGTTTGTCGAGCGGCAAAATTTCGCTTCGCCATAAGTTGCCTGCAATCAATTTGTCACACATTCGAAAAATGACAACTTCTTTCGGAATGATCCAGTTTTCAAAGCTTAACATGCCCGACCGCGAAAGCGGATATACACTCGACGACAATGCGCGTGCGCTGATCGCATTTGGCCAGCATTATGAAATGACCGGCGATGAATCCGATCTTGAATACATCGATCGCTATCTCGATTTCATCAACTATTGTCAGCAACCCGACGGAAAGTTCCTGAACTATGTCAGCGACAAAAGAATGTTCACCGCCGAGAATCACCATTGCAACCTTGAAGATTCGAATGGCCGCGCAATCTGGGCGCTTGGCTACATACTTTCGATCGCAACGCTTTTGCCGCACGACATTTTTTATAAAGCCGAAGTCATCCTTGAAAAAGCGCTGAACAACATTGAAGAGGCGCACTCGCCGCGAGCGATGGCATTTATGATCAAAGGATTGTACTATTATAATATCAGGAATCATTCGAAAGCCGTCCGATTGCTGATAAGAAAGCTTGCCGACAGGTTGACGCAAATGTACCTGCACGAAGCAACTACGGAATGGCAATGGTTTGAAAGTTACCTGACCTATGCGAACAGCGTCCTTCCTGAAGCGCTTTTATACGCTTACCGCGAAACCCATGAGGAAATGTACAAGGAAGTTGCGCGAAATACATTCCGGTTCCTGTTGAACGAAACTTTCGACGAAAATCGGAATATCAGGGTAATTTCGAACAAAAACTGGTACCACCGCGGCGAGAAACGCACGCATTTTGGCGAGCAGCCGGTTGATGTTGCCTATACGATTCTTGCGCTTCAAACGTTCTATAATGAATTCCGTGAAGCAGAGCTTCTGGCGAAAATGGAAGCCGCTTTTGAATGGTTCGTCGGAAAGAATCACCTGAACCAAATCATTTACAATCCGAGCACCGGCGGATGTTATGACGGACTCGAACAGCACAACGTCAATTTGAACCAAGGCGCCGAATCGGCGATAAGCTATCTGCTGGCGCGGCTTTGTGTCGAGAAAGCACTGCAACAACAAAAGTCGGGTGCTTCGAAAGTCATCCGGCTAAAACAGGAAAATTACGCATTCAAAGTTTCATAAACACCTAAAGGAAAAGACCATGCTGCACAAAACGAAAATAGGAGTTTGTATCGACGATTCAGTCGCCTACCTGCTTGAGGAGAAGAACGAACAAAATGTCATTACGATAATTCAGGCGGGAGAAAACGATCCCGCGACTAAATTTTTATCTGACGAAGACGAACCGCTTGGAGACAAACAAAGTCAACGGCATATCTTTTTCAAAAGGATATTTGATGCCGTGCGGGATTTCGATAAGATTGCGTTTTTGGGGCCGGCAAATGCACGCAAGGAAATTATGAACAGGATCAGGGCAAACAAACTGCTTCATATCGAATTCCAGAACATTCCTGAAAGTGACAAGATTACCGAAAGCCAGAAAATCGAGTTCATCAGCAATTACTTTGGAAACTGATCTTCGCGATGGCAATGCGGTTCAATTGCTTACATTTGACAGGCAAACCGTACAAATCCAGTTATGATTCCCGTCAGGCACGCACTTACATTATTGGTTTTACTGCTTTGCTGCCAGTACGGTTATACGCAGGAAGTTAAAAAGGAAAAGGACTCGGCGCAGTTGTACAAAAACATCGAAAAATTTTCGAAAAAACACAAGTTTACGAAGTTTTTGCACGGACTCATATTCGAGCCAATTAAAACTAAAAAGGCGGTCGCGAAGAAGAAAAAGCCACGAATAGCCAAGAAAAAGATGCGGTCTTACGAAGGCAAGATCGTACGGAAAATTAATATTGAGACGCTCGATCCGTTCGGCTTTTCGGAAAAGGACACTACCAAGAAACCGGTGAATTATGTGCAACGCGCCGGCAACAGTCTGCACCTCAAATCGAAAAACCTGACAATACACAACCTATTGCTCATTAAGCGAAACAAACCGCTCGATTCGCTGTTGGTCAAGGAATCTGAACGTTTGGTGCGCGGACAAAGATATGTGCGTAGCGTACTAATTACTCCACAACTCATAAAAGGAAATCCCGATTCGGTCGATGTGACTGTGCGCGTGCTTGATGCGTGGAGCCTTGTTCCCGATGCTGCATTTTCCGGTAACAGGGGAAACATCGCGCTTTCGGAAAGGAATTTCTTCGGATTGGGCCATCGATTTGACAATTCGTACCAACGGGAATTCGCTACAGGGCACGATGCGTACAGTACACGCTACATCATCCCGAACATCATGAATACCTACATCAACACTGCGTTTGCTTACCAGATCAATCTTGACGATCATTATACGAAAAGCATCAGCGTTGACCGGCCGTTCTTTTCGCCGTTTGCAAAATGGGCTGCCGGCGCGTATCTCGACCAGCAATTTAGATGGGATACTTTACCGGATGCCAACCTCGAATATTCGCGGCAGAATTTTAAATTCAACACGACGGATTTCTGGGGCGGCTATTCCTACCAACTTCTGCACGGAAATACCGAGAACGAGCGAACGACCAATGTGATCCTCACGGCGCGGTACCTGAATGTGAATTATCTCGAAGCGCCGGCAGTAGCTTACGATACGGTACGTTTTTATGCTGACGAACGGTTTTATTTGGTTGGAATGGGAATTTCATCGAGGCAATTCGTCGAAGACAAATACATTTTTGATTATGGACTTATTGAAGACGTTCCGGTTGGCCGAACGGCGGGCCTGACAGGCGGCTGGCAAGAGAAAAACGGGCGAGGCCGGCTTTACACGGGAGCGCGGGTGAGCTATGGAAATTACTTTAAGGGCGGCTACCTGAGTACGAATGCGGAATACGGCACCTTTTGGCGAAACGGCACTAATGAGCAATCGGCATTGACGTTTCAAGCGAACTACTTTACGAATCTTCTTGAATCCGGAAAATGGAAATTCCGCCAGTTCGTCAAGGCGCGAACCGTTCTTGGTACGAATCGTGTCGATTCGCGAGGCGACATGCTGACGCTAAATGAAAATGGCGGATTGCCGGGATTTGACACCGACCTGTTGTACGGTAGCAAAAAACTGCTCCTCACCTTTCAAACGCAGGCGTACGCACCGTGGAATTTCGCCGGCTTTCGCCTGAATCCTTATTTTAATTATTCGGTCGGGATGCTTGGCGTTAGTGGTCATGGATTTTTAAATAGCAAGGCGTATTCAGCGATTGGCCTCGGATTCATAATCAGTAATGACTATCTCGTTTTCAGCACCTTCCAGCTTTCGTTGGCTTACTATCCGACGATGCCCGGAAATGGCCAGAACATCTTCCAGACCAATGCTTTTTCAACAGCCGATTTCGGATTCCAGGGATTTGAGCTCGCGAAGCCACGTACCGTCGATTATCAATAGAAGCGGCTGTGACTTTGAAAAAACCAAGACATTTGCTATATTTAAGTTTAAAACTCCACAAATGAATAAGAAAGGCCCGATACTGATAATCGATGACGACAAAGATGACCGGGAAATCCTTTCCGAGGCTCTTAAAAAGCTTGGCTACCAAAATGCGGTGAAGTTTTTTGTCGACGGCCAGGAAGCTTTGAACTATTTATTGGACAGCAGGGAAGTGGCGTTCCTGATTTTGTCCGATATCAATATGCCGCGGTTAAGTGGACTCGAACTTCGAGAAATCATCCAAAGAAATGAAGAGTTACGGATGAAAAGCATTCCTTTTGTCTTTTTCACGACTTCGGCTACAAGAAAATCGGTATGGGATGCGTACCAATTGTCGGTTCAGGGATTTTTTATCAAACCTATCAGTTTTAAGGATCTACAGGTTACACTTAAAAAAGTCATTGATTATTGGGCCGACTGCAAGTCACCCAACGACTACCTCTGATAGAATATTGCAACTATTTTCGGCAATTATGTAACGTAGAAAAGCGGTGAGTGAGCGAACTTTACGCTGAAAGTTTCAGTTTAAGAATTCAGAACTAATCCTAATCCTATATATTATGAATGTCAAAAGAACCTTCGGCACAATACTTACCATTCTAGGTATTATTGGCCTTATCTATGCAGCCGTGATGTTTATCAACACGGGCGGCCAGGTAAACGATATTAAGCTATTGGCGGTTTATGGCGTGCTCGGCCTGATATTTTTTATTTCAGGCATCGGCCTCGTGCGAAATACGAAGGACGCCGCATAAACAGCGATCATTTAATTTTTCGAAGAGGCTTAGGGCCTCTTTTTCCATTTTATGGGATTTACATTCATAACCGACCATCGGCACGTTTCAATAAATATCGTATGCCATTTTATTTAATATCCTATTAATTATGTAATTCACGAAGTTTTTTATGTAACGTATTTCTTATAGCTGTGTTGTTACTTTGTAGAGCTAATGAAATCGAACAACTATGAAAAAGACAAATTACTTAGTAATGCTCCTGACAATATTTTTCTCAGGACTAATCCAGGCACAAACCGCGCAGGCCGGTCCTGAAGTTGCGGTTGACGATGAGGAGCTGCCGGTAGTTGGTGTCAGATATTATTTTTATCCAAACCTTGACGCCTACTATGACAGCCAGACCAACCTGTACATTTTTCAACAAAATGGCCAATGGATAAAAGGCAAGGAAATCGCTTCCGGATACCGCGGCTACTCGTTGCTTAACAATGTAAGAGTTGCGATAACCGACTACAATGGCGACCAACCGTACACTAAGCTTGATGAACACAGGCAAAAATTCCCGAAACAATATTCTGCGAAGCGGCATCCGCCTAAGAAAGAAGTAGCCTATAACTGAACGTATTAGATCTGCCATATTTAAATTTGGAACCATCCTTTCGGGTGGTTTTTTTTGTCCATATCCACCACTTTTCAAGTGTAATTATATATGTTTTTTCTTATAATTAACTCTCAGAAATGCAGTTCGTCGATTTTTTATCGCATTTAATCGATGTTTGGAAATGTGAAATTAATTTTACCGATGAAATTTAAATCAGGTTTAATTAAAATTGAGAACCATGAAAAATTCAGCTGCTCTTATTCTTATGATCATGATGACGGCACTTTCAGGTGCTTATGCGCAGACGGCGGCTCCAACTCTTAAACCGCTAACCGATCCGCAGACAAATTGCGAATTGAGGTATTATTACTTTCCGAACCTACAAGCCTATTTTGACACTAAAACAAGCGATTACATTTTTAAGGTTGACGATGAATGGACCAAAGCCAAAGAAATTCCCGCCGGCTATCGCGGTTATTCACTGCAGAACAAGATCTGCGTATTGATAACGGATTATGACGATGACGATCCTACACAATATACTGCCATCTATAAAAAGAAATATCCGGCCAACTTTAATGGCCGGAGTCGGCCCATAGCCCAGAAATAACCTTTGGGCGTTCGCGCCAGTCCTGCGGAATTAGTATATTTGAAGCTATTGCAATTAATCGAAAAAATGCGACAGCTCAAATATACTTTTTTGTTTTTCTTTCTCATTCTCAGCCAGTTTTTCAACGCACAGCCGGCAAAGCCAAACTCCTCCGAAATCTATCAACAGATCCGAAAACTCAATTTTCTGGGTTCCGTGCTTTACATTGCCGCACATCCCGACGATGAAAACACCCGGCTGATTACCTATTTTTCGAATAATGTCAATGCCCGCACCGGATACTTATCGATGACGCGCGGCGATGGCGGCCAGGATTTGATCGGACCGGAGTTGCGGGAATTGTTGGGCGTAATCCGCACACAGGAATTGTTGGAAGCCCGGAAAATCGACGGCGGTGAGCAATTTTTCACCCGCGCGAACGACTTTGGCTATTCGAAAACTCCCGACGAGACTTTTACCTTTTGGAATAAGCAAGAAGTGCTTTCGGATGTAGTGCGGATTATCCGGAAATTCCAGCCGGATGTAATCATAAACCGTTTTGACAGCCGCACTCCCGGTTCAACTCATGGTCACCACACGGCGTCGGCAATGCTAAGTCTTGACGCTTTCGCCCTTGCTGGAAAATCTGATGCCTATCCGGAGCAACTTTCCATGGTAAAACCGTGGCGGCCAAGACGCGTATTTTTCAATACTTCTTGGTGGTTTTATGGAAGCCAGGAAAAATTTGACAAAGCTGACAAGTCCAAACTATCAAAAATCGAAACCGGCAGTTTTTACCCGTTACTGGGAAAATCGAATCAGGAAATTGCTGCGCTTAGCAGAAGTCGCCATCAATCCCAAGGCTTCGGAAGCACCGGCAGCCGCGGATCGGATATCGAATATCTTGAATTTCTCCAAGGTGAACCGATGAAAAACAAATCCGATATTTTTGAGGGAATCGATACTTCGTGGAATCGCGTCAAAGGCGGAAGCGCGATTGGTCGGATCTTGTCGGAAGTTGAGAATAACTTCGATTTTAAAAAACCTGAAACGAGTCTGCCCAATCTCATCAAAGCTTACAAACTGATCCAGCAGCTCGAAGATGCGCATTGGAAAGAAATCAAAACCGAGGAAATCAAAAAGGTGATCGCGGCTTGCGCCGGACTGTACCTTGAACCTGTTGCAGAGGTTCAGCAGGCCACGCCCGGTTCCGAAGTTAAAGCGAATATTGAAGCGATCAATCGAAGCAGTTTCCCTATTTCATTATCTGCAATAAAAAGCTTTGCGGAAAGTTCTGAAATAAGCCAAAACAAAGCGCTTGGCAATAACGAAGACCAGAATTTCCCGATTTCGATCAAAATACCGCAAAATGCCGCTTTTACTAGTCCGTATTGGCTGAACGACAATTCAACAACCGGAATGTACTCGGTGGCAGATCCGGAAAATATCGGCGTGCCGGATGTTATCCGCGCCGCTGAAGTCACTTTTGAACTCGATTTTAACGGCACGCCAATTCCGTACAGTCGGAAAATAATTTACAAATACAACGACGGAGTCAAGGGCGAAGTTTACATGCCATTTGACATTATTCCCGAGGTGTCCACATCGATTGCAGACAAGGTAACTATTTTCAGGGATCGAAAAACAAAGATCGTAACGGCAAATGTGATTGCGGGACAAGACAACGCTGGCGGAGTCTTAAAGCTCGACATGCCTACCGGATGGAAATCTTCGCCCACCGACATTCCGTTTCAGATCGACAAAAAAGGCGGCACATTTTCGTACTCGTTCGAAGTCACGCCACCGGCTCAGGCATCGGAAGCAACAATAACCGCAATTGCAACTGTTGACGGCCGAGACTATAACCACGAGCGCGTAAATATTGATTATCCGCACATAAGCAGCCAGATGGTTCTTCAGCCCGCAACTGCAAAGCTGATCAATGTCGACATCAAAACCGGTAACGAACGGATCGCGTACATTATGGGCGCCGGCGACGAGGTTTATAAAAGCCTGATGCAGATGGGTTACGATGTAACTATCGTCAAGCCCGACGCAATTTCAGCACAGGTTCTCGCTAATTACGACGTTGTAATCACCGGTATTCGCGCTTACAATACGGTTGATGTGCTCGCATCGAAACAACAGTTGTTAATGGATTTTGTACGTCAGGGAAAAACAATGATCGTCCAATACAATACCACGGGTGAATTGGTTACAAAGGACTTCTCCCCTTTTCCATTAAAAATCTCAAAAGACCGCGTCACTGAGGAGAATGCAGAAGTGCGCCTTTTAAAACCCGATCATCCAATCTTAAATAAGCCGAATAAGATCACCGCCGATGATTTCAAGAATTGGAAGCAGGAACTCGGTTTGTATTTCCCGGATAAATGGGATCCGGCTTTCACACCGATTCTATCTGCAAATGACAAGGGCGAATCGGCAAAAAACGGCGCTTTATTGATTGCTAAATATGGAAAAGGCCAATATATTTACACCGGGCTAAGCTTTTTCAGGGAATTGCCTGAAGGCGTTCCGGGCGCATTCCGATTGATGGCCAATTTAATATCCGCAGGAAAATGAAACAACCCAAAGTCACCACCTGGAAAAAAAGCTACACTTGGGTTTTGGTCGCCAATGCGCTGTATATCATGCTGTTTTGTTTCCTGATGCAAATATTCTCGTAACATGCAGCAAATCGACTGGATCGTTCTCTCGGTAACGCTGCTTTTCATCGTCATTTACGGCGTATATAAAACCCGCGGCAGCAAAAATGTGGAAGACTACATCCTCGGCAACAATGAAACGCCTTGGTACGTCGTGGGACTTTCAGTCATGGCAACCCAGGCGAGCGCAATTACTTTTCTTTCCACGCCGGGACAGGCCTATCACGACGGAATGGGTTTCGTGCAATTTTATTTCGGATTGCCGATCGCGATGGTGGTCATCAGCGTCACCTTCATTCCAATCTATCACAGGCTGAAAGTTTTTACGGCGTACGAATACCTCGAACAGCGATTCGATCTCAAAACACGATCGCTTGCGGCTTTGCTTTTTCTCGTGCAGCGTGGCCTCGGAACCGGACTCACGATATATGCACCGTCGATCATCCTGTCTTCATTGCTTGGCTGGAACCTGACTTTACTCAACGTCGTAATCGGGATTTTGGTGATCATTTACACTTTCTCGGGCGGGACAAAAGCAGTGAACGTAACGCAAAAACAACAGATGTTTGTCATCATGTCGGGAATGTTTGTCACATTCTTCCTGATATTGCATTATCTGCCGAACGACATGACTTTCTCCAATGCGATGCATATTGCGGGCGCAAACGACAAAATGAACATCGTCGATTTTTCGTTCAATCCGGAAACGCGCTACACCTTCTGGAGCGGAATTACCGGTGGATTTTTTCTCGCACTTTCCTATTTCGGCACCGATCAATCACAGGTTGGCCGCTATCTTTCCGGAAAATCGGTCCGCGAAAGCCAGATGGGACTGATCATGAACGGGTTCCTGAAAGTTCCGATGCAATTCTTTATATTGCTCACCGGGGTTATGGTTTTTGTTTTTTTCCAATTCAATCCCGTGCCGTTGAACTTCAATCCGAACAATAAAGTCGCGATTGAAAAATCGGCTTATAAGGAACAATACCACAAGCTCGAGCAGCAGCTGACATCATTGTCGGAAGAAAAAAAGGAGTTCAACTTGCTTTATATTGACCACCTGAACCAGAATTACGACAATCCGATCCTTCGCAAGAAGCTGATCGCGCTTTCAGGAAAAGAAACCGATCTCCGCGAACAGGCGCGCGAACTGATCTCAAAAGCCGATTCGAAAGCTGAAGTCAACGATAAGGATTACGTATTTATCCATTTCATCCTGAATTATCTTCCGCAGGGATTGATCGGTTTGCTGCTGGCCGTAATCTTATCGGCGGCAATGTCGTCATCGGCTTCAGGGCTTAACGCGCTGGCTTCGACGACCGCCATCGATATTTACAAGCGAAATTTGAAAGAAGAAAAATCGGAGAAGCACTACGTGAACGCTACGAAGTTCTTCACATTGGCCTGGGGCGTTATTGCCATTTTGTTTGCTTGCGTGGGAACGCTGTTTGAAAACCTGATCCAGTTGGTGAATATCGTAGGATCGATCTTTTACGGCACCGTGCTGGGCATTTTCCTCGTCGGATTTTACGTCAAATACGTTCGGGCACGCGCAATTTTCTGGGGAGCGGTGATTTCGCAACTGCTGATTTTCTACATTTATTATCTTGATGTGGTAAGCTTCCTCTGGCTGAACTTTATCGGCGCGATGCTCACGATACTTCTGTCACTTGCAATTCAAATTGCCGCTCCAAAGCGCAGCACAATAGAAATAAAAAACGCCCCGTAAAAGAGGCGTTTCAGTTATTTTGTGAGTTCATTACCGGCTCCACTCGGCAATACTGTCCTGGTTCATTTTTACATAGTCCGAATTTTTAGCCTGTTGAGCACCGGCAAGCGACAGTTTCGCCGATTCGATTGCGCCTTTTTTATCACCGAGACGCGCCTGGATCAGCGACTTCTGACGATACATGTAGAATGGCTTTTCCTTGCTTAACTCAAGCGCTTTATTTACGTAGGTCAACGCTTTGTTCGCATCACCATTGGATTGATAATAATACTGCGCAGCTCCAAAATAGTCGGTTGAAGAAGGTCCACTGAGCGCACGTTCGATACTCGCCATTGCCATTTTTTGGGTTGGGACTTCAAATCGCAAAGGAACGGTCGTCTTTTCCCATAGGATCTCAAGGTTCGCGTAATTGTTATCCAGATTATTGATTCCAATTGTGAACGATTCCACGGCTCGGTTCAGCATTTCCGGTTTTGCTGAAGCTTTCAGCGCTACATTATCGTCGTCCCATTTCTCAGGAGTTCCCCAATTGTCTGTGGTTTTGTAAAAAATCACGTCCCAGCTCTCCGCTTTTGGAATGGTATAAAGCGCATACTGGCCTTTTTTCAGTGTTTTTCCATCAATTACCACATCTTCGCTAAAGGAGATCGTTGTATTTTCATTAGCGCCTGTTCTCCAGACTTTTCCAAACGGAACAAGATCGCCAAAAATGGTCCTTCCGCGCATGCTTGGACGCGAATAATTGATTTCAACCTCTGTCAGGCCGACCATTTGTTTAAAGGTGGCTTTCGGACTCGCCTGTGGTGTCCGAACCTGTGCCTGCGTGCTCCCAAAAGCAATAAATAAGGCAACTGCCGAAAGTACTTTTTTCATAATGATGTTGGATTTTTGTTCATCCCAAATTTAACCATTCCTTTAGAAGTAGCAGAACGGTTCACCTAAAATTTTCGTTTAATAATTATCAATAAAATTTAAACAATATAAAGTAACTTTGTGTGTTATCTCATTTGAAGAAGTCCAATTAAACTTGTTGACATGGTTATTTTTTGGTTCAGGCGCGACCTGCGGCTTGAAGACAACACCGGATTGATAGCGGCGCTTAATGACTCCGATCAGGTCCTTCCCATATTTATATTCGATACCCACATTCTCGGAGAACTTCCGCCAACCGACTCGCGAATTAGTTTTATAGCCCGCCTTTTGGCTAAAATCAATGCAAGTCTCGCAACTGCTGGAAAATCGCTTGCTGTTTTTCATGGCGAACCCACGACTGTCATTGAGGAACTGATTTCTGAGAACAGCATCTCGGCAGTTTACACCAATTCCGATTACGAACCGTACGGCGTGCGACGCGACGAGGAAATTCACCAATTATTGTCGGCGCGTAACATCGAGTTCCGTGAATTCAAGGATCACGTAATTTTCGAAAAGGACGAGATTACAAAAGATGACGGTTCGCCTTATGTGGTTTTTACTCCCTATAGCAAGCGCTGGAAAGAAAAGTTTGCCAGTCTGCAACCGACGCCACTATTGAAAGCGTTGTCTTTCTCCAGATTTGCGGCTCATAATTACCCCTTTATCGGGCTGCCGGAAATCGGGTTTACGGAATCATCGATTACCGTTCCCGAATACGATGTTTCGCATCCGCTGATACAGAACTATGGGCAAACACGCAATTTCCCCGGAAGTGCCGCATCGACTTCGAGGTTGAGTCCGCATCTTCGTTTTGGCAGCGTCAGTATTCGCATGGCAGCATCGATTGCCGCTAACCACAACAACGAAATCTTCCTGAACGAGCTTATCTGGCGTGAGTTTTTTATCCAGATTTTGTGGCATTTTCCGCATACGGTTGGAAATTGCTTCCGTCCGAAATATGAAGCCATTCGTTGGAGCCGCGACGAAGAGGCTTTCCGGCGTTGGTGCGAAGGTAAAACGGGATATCCGCTGGTCGATGCGGGAATGCGTGAACTGAACGCAACCGGCCTGATGCACAACCGTGTTCGAATGGTTGTTGCAAGTTTTCTCTGCAAGCACCTTTTAATCGACTGGCGTTGGGGCGAAGCGTATTTTGCGATGAAACTTCTGGATTATGAACAGGCAAGCAATGTCGGCAACTGGCAATGGGCAGCAGGTTGTGGCGTTGATGCGGCTCCCTACTTCCGAATTTTCAATCCGCAGGAGCAGGCGCGGAAATTTGACAAGGACTTGCGATATATCAGCAAATGGGTTCCTGAATTTGGTGAACTCACCTATCCGCAGCCGGTTATCGACCATGCCGAAGCGCGCGAACGTTGCCTTTGGACTTATAAATCGGCGTTGAATTAACTTCCGAAATTCCGAATTTTCAAGTAATCCAGCTCGTCGAAATGCTTGATTACGGCATCAGCGGCTGATAAATCCTGCAACTTCGAATTTATGCTGGCGTAGCCGATGCATTTCAAACCGGCTGCTTTCGCTGCAAGAATCCCGTTGGTGCTGTCCTCGATTACGACACAATCACTCTTTGGCAAGCCCGAAAGCTGGGATGCTTTTTCAAAAATTGCCGGATCGGGTTTCGATTTCGGAAAATCCTCACCGCTGACAATGTGCGAAAAATAACGATGCAGGTCGAATCTTCGGAACACACGGTCGATTGTGACCTTCGCAGATGAAGAAGCCAGAATAAGCTGTATTCCGTTTGAATGCAAATCCTGGATCAGTTTTTCAACTCCGTCAAGAAGATAAAGGTCGACTTTAGTATCAAAAGCATCATTAAACAACGATCGTTTTGCATTGATCATATCTTCAACCTCGTGGCGGAGATTAAAATGCGCTTTCAGTTTCTGGTAAACATTCCGTGTGGAGTTGCCGGTAAAGGTGGCATACATCTCATCCGAAACTTCGATGTTCAGTTCGCGGAAATGCAACTGATAGGCGTGATAATGAACCGGTTCGGTATCGACAATCACACCATCCATATCGAAAATTACGCAGTTGATCATTTGGAAATTGAATTTGGGTTTACGATTTAGGGCTGCGGTTATCCTTCCTTATTCAGCAAATATCGGATGATCGTCTCGGCACAGTAGAGCCCGAATAGTCCTGGGATATAACTGTTCGTACCGTAGAACGATTTCTTGTAATTCTTGCCATCGGTGGTTTTCAGGCTCGCTTCGTCCTGGATTTCGGAAGAATATACCACTTTCACGCCTTTGTCAATTTTGACTTCTTTAAGCCGCTTTTTTATCGCCTTGGCCAAAAAACAGTTTTGGGTATTGCTGATATCGGCGACTTTCACTTTGGCTGCTTCCATTTTCCCGCCGGCGCCCATGCTGGAAATGATCTTGACTTTTTTGCGCTTCGCCGCAATGATCAGGTTAAGTTTTGGCGTGACGCTGTCGATGCAATCGGCAACAAAATCGAATTCATCCGAAACGATTTCAAACGCCCGTTCAGGAGTCAGAAACTCCATGATGCGCGTGAGTCGAAGCTCCGGATTGATGTCCATCAGCCTGTCGCCGACCACATCGATTTTCAATTTCCCTACGGTCGAATGCAGCGCGGGAAGCTGCCGGTTGATATTGGTTATGTCAACCACATCTCCGTCAACGATCGTAATTTTACCAATGCCGGCGCGCGCCAGGAATTCGGCCGCAAAAGAGCCAACGCCGCCAACGCCGATCACGAGTACATTTGCCCGTTTCAATTTTTCAAGTCCTTCTTTTTTATAGAGCAGCTCTGCCCTTTCCGTCCATTCTGCCATTTTAGTCTGTATTCAAGTTGTGTTTAAAAACCTTTCGGAAATTACTTCCGATAAGTTCCTTCATTTCCTTCACTTCCAATTTTTTATATTTGGATGCAAGTTGATAAACATCCTGAATGGTTTCTTCAACCATATCGGTTTCCAGAAAAATCCGATCGTCAGGAACCTTCGTAAAAACCGACTCAAGTTCAGGATTGCGCAACAAGTATTTTCCGAACGACAAATAAAAGCCGTGATCGATCAGCTGCATCGCGGCTTCGACGCTTTTTGAGAATCCGTGGACGATCAAAGGAACGGTGATGCCAAGTTTGTTCTTCAGCGCGATCGCTTCGCCATAAGCCGCAACGCAATGGATGATAACCGGCTTCTTATGTCTTTCGGCTAACAGAAGCTGATGCTCAAAAACATCCAATTGAACTTCGAGCGCAGTTTCGATCCGCTTGTCGAGTCCGCATTCGCCCACGGCAAGACATCGGTCGTTTTGGATTTGGTTTTCGATAAAAGCGAGCTCGCTTTCCAATTTGTCCGGTTTGATACGCCACGGGTGGATTCCGATCGAAAAATAGTTTTCGGCCGGATCAAACTCGTCGGGATATTGATTTACTAATGCGAGAACTTCCGCATCGCCGGTAGGATTGTGCGTATGTAAATTAAAATAGCGCATCAATCGTGGAATTTTTTCACGCCGGCATTTATTGCAACCGGAAGATCGTTTTCCTGCGGAACAGCCGGACAGGAATATTTGTGATTGTACGCGCAATACGGATTGTAGGCTTTGTTGAAATCGATTGCCACTGTCGCCGTCGTTGGGATTTTCATGTCGATGTAGCGGCCGCCGATGTAGGTTTCTTTTCCGTTGGTCAGATCAGAAAAAGGAAGAAAAAGGTAATCTCTATACTCTGGTTTTTTGACCAGTTCGACGTCCTGATACAGCGCCAACTTCATCTTTTTACCTTTAAAAGTAAATGTCAGATCACCGTATTTGCGGAACATCGGGCGGCGCGCGGTCGAGGTTAGCATTGGAAACGGCTCGGAGTCGGATGGCGTGAAAGTGGCAAGAACAAAATAATCGGCGTTTGGCGGGTAAAAATCAAGCGACTTAAAGTCGGCGCGGTCCTGAGGAGAAAGCGGACTCCGATCGGGCGCAGCGAACTCGGCATTGAGTTCCTGTTGAAATTTCGCAACCGATCCGGCGTCGAATGTTTCCTGCGAAACCGCTGTTATTGAGGCCATCACGATAACCGCCAGGATAAACTTTTTCATTTGTGCTTTTTCTACAAAATTAAGTATTACCACCGATAATTCGCATAACGCAAAAACTAAAAAAGCGCGGCTGTTTCTTACCTTTGCAGCATTTTTCAGGAAATATGCTTCGCACTGCTTTTCAGCGCTATATAAATAATTTCAGGGGATTTTCCCGCGAGATCTGGATCCTGGCGGTCATTACCTTCATCAACCGTGCGGGAACAATGGTTTTGCCGTTCCTTTCGAAATACCTGAAGGAAGACCTGCATTATTCGTATGGTGAAGTCGGCTGGATCATGGTGTGTTTTGGTCTTGGCTCGATGACCGGTTCCTGGCTGGGCGGAAAGCTGTCGGATAAGCTGGGTTTCTACAAAATCATGGTCTTCAGTCTTTTTACCAGCGGAGTTGCCTTCTTTGTATTGCAATACATCACCTCATTTTGGGGATTGTGCGCCGGGATGTTTATCATCATGACCATTGCCGATATGTTCCGGCCGGCGATGTTCGTTTCGCTTGGCGCGTATGCAAAGCCCGAAAACCGCACGCGTGCACTGACTTTGGTCCGACTTGCCGTAAACCTAGGATTTGCTGCGGGGCCGGCGCTGGGCGGACTCATAATCATGAACATCGGTTATCAGGGATTGTTTTGGGCGGATGGTTCGACCTGCATCGTGTCGATCCTCATTTTTGCGTTGTTGGTAAAGGAAAAATCGAAATCGGCGTTTACCGATAAAAAACATCCCGGCGAAATCCTGACGCATTCGGTCTTTCGCGACAAACCGTTCTGGATTTTCCTGTTCATCAGCTTCGTGACGGCGTTGATCTTTTTCCAGATTTTCACCACGCTTCCGCTTTATCACCACGAGCAATACGGATTGACAGAGCTGCAAACCGGACTTTTGATGACGCTAAACGGCTTGCTGATCTTTTTCCTGGAAATGCCGATCGTAAGTTATTTTGAGCGCAGAAAAACCGGCCGACTGAAAATCATTTTGTTGGGTGCGCTGATGATGGCGATGAGCTACTTTGTGCTTTTGCCCGAAATTTGGGCCGGACTGCTCGTGATCAGCATACTCTTTATAACTTTTGGTGAAATGTTCGCGTTTCCGTTTTCGAATTCTTTTGCGATGGGACGCGCCCCACGCGGACACGAAGGCCGGTATATGGCGCTTTACACGATGAGTTTCAGCCTTGCCCATATTATGGGATCGAAGATCGGGATGGAAACCATTTCCCGTTTTGGCTACCGCGCAAACTGGCTGCTGATGGGCGCACTCGGACTCGCGGCTGCCGCAACTTCACTCTACCTTCGGAATCGGATCGAGAAAGCTAAAACTTAAAATTTAGTTAAATAACTATTTTTTTAGTTGCTCAACTAGAAATATAGTTGTAGGTTTGGACTGTGGATCGAAAAGCTCACGGCTCACGGCTAATGGCTTTCTAAAATTTAACCCAGTGGCATCAATCATTTTCAAATTTGCGTTAGGGATAGCAGTGGAAATCCTTGCCATTGTAACAAAAGTCATTGGCTAGAATAATTGCCTATGGCAAGATTGAAACGGATAGCCCGGCCCGCCGCGCAATTAACTTCGAATCAGCAATAACATAAACGGCGGGAACGCCCAAAGAAAAAACGCTATGCAAAAATTGACCAATAAAGAAGAAGAAATCATGCAAATCCTTTGGAAGCTGAAAAAGGCTTTTGTGAAGGACATCATGGCTGAGATTACCGACGATCAGCCGCATTACAACACGTTGTCGACGATTGTGCGCAACCTTGAGGAGAAAGGTTACGTTTCGCACACGGCATACGGAAATACGCACCAGTACTACCCGATCGTAAAAATCGAAGATTACCGGAAGCAATTTATGAGCAACGCCATCGACAATTATTTTGGCAGCTCGTATAAAAATCTGGTTTCATTTTTTGCGAAGGAACAGAAAATTTCGGCTGAAGAGCTCCGCGAAATATTGGATCTAATCGAAAAAAAATAGCATTATGGAGGCATTGCTAACCTATCTGGTAAAATCGGGCGGATTGATCGCCGCGTTTTGGGCCGCCTATTTTTTGCTGCTTCGCAAGGAAACGTTCTTCAGGACGAACCGGTGGTACCTGCTTTTCGGGTTACTGACATCGGTTGTATTGCCGCTCATTACTTTTAAGAAAGTCATCTGGATCGATCCGGCACCTGAGGCAATTAATTGGACCGCATTGCCAACGCAAGCTGCGGCCGATCCCGGCTTCGAGATCAACTGGTGGATCGTTGCCGCGGCAATCTATTCGATCGGATTGGCCGCCTTCCTGTTCCGCTTTTTCGGCGACTTTTATGCGCTGCGACGGGCTTTGAAGGGAAAAACCGTACTTCAGCAAGCCGATTTCAAATTCGTCGATACAAAAGACAATATTTCGCCTTTCTCCTATTTCAATTACATCGTTTATAATTCGTCATTGTACAGTCCGGCCGAACTTCAAAACATCCTTGAGCACGAGAAAGTCCACAGCGACCAGCACCATTCGGTCGACGTATTGATCTCACGCCTGTTCTGCATTGCCTTTTGGTTCAATCCGTTTGTCTGGCTCTACAAGCAATCGATACTTCAAAACCTTGAATTTATTGCCGACAATGAAGCGACACGGAATTTGGCCGACAAAAAATCCTATCAGTTTACATTGTTAAAAGTCACAGCACATGAAAATTGTGTTGATATCACTAATCATTTCTATCAATCATTAATCAAAAAACGAATCGTTATGTTAAACAAGAATCAGTCAAAGAAGCGTAATTCGTGGAAGTACGCGCTGATCGTGCCGGGTCTGGCGGCATTTATGTTCTATTTCCAGGTCAAGGTCATCGCTCAGGAACGCGATACCACAAAAGTTGCCTCAGTTCCTGTTCCTGCGTTGGCGACGGTGCAGGACACCGATGTGGTTGTACACAAAAACACATCCGACAGCGAACTGAAAGCCTATTCGGAACGCGTTAAAAAGGAACAAGGCGTAACGTTGAAGTTCAGCAAGGTAAAGCGCAATTCGCAAGGTGAAATTACCGGGATCAAAGCCGAATTCAAGAGTGATAACGGCAAAAAAGGCGTCACCCAAATCAGCAGTGACGAACCAATCGCTCCTATCCGGTTTTACAAACGCGATGATGGTGCAATCGGATTTTCTAGTGGCCGGACGGACAGGATTATCCACGCAAGAGTAGCTAACCGGGAAGACGGTGACGACGCTGATTTTGATTTTGACTTTGATGTTAACACTCCAGAAGCGCCGGAACCACCAGAAGCGCCTCAGTCTCCTGCCGATGTCGATGGAGTTCCGCCTCCAAATCCGCCGCATCCGCCCCGTCCGCCGCGAAATTTTAAAGGCGACAAACAGGTTATCATCCGGAAAGGTAAAGGCGACCCGGTGGTGATTATTGACGGAGAGGTAGTGGTTGGCAAGCTTGATCTTGAAAATCTCGATCGGTTAAAATCCGACGGAATCAACATTACGGGCGACGGTGACGAAAAGGTCATCATTGTCGACGGAAAAAAAATTGATGCCGATGTAAGGCGCCAGGTGCGTGAAAGCATGGAGCGCGCAAGGCCGGAAATCGAAAAAGCACGCCGCGAGGTCGAAAGGGCACGCATCCGTCTTGAAGACAACGACGAGAGAATTTCAAGGCGCGAAATGGACCAGGCGCGCAAGGAAATTGAAAACGCGCGCGCCGAAATCAACAAGGCAAAGGCCGACATCGAAAAGCAAAAGCAGGAGCTCGAAAAAGAGCGGGCTCAAAAAAAATAACGCTGAAGGCTACCGGATTGGTGGCCTTTTTTTATTTTTAGTCTGTGAAAAAGCTATTTAAAATCCTCGCAAAACTCAACAAGGCGGTGCTTCCGTCGTACTCGAAGCGCCAATTGTCGATCAGCAAGGCCAGCAAGCTGCAGATGGCAATAATTGCATGGCGCTATTACGTGACGAAACGCGCTTTGGACGATTGAATGTTCAGCAGCTTTTTCCTGCTCTTCGCTATATCTTTTGCTGCGCAGGCTTGCAAAAGGATGCCGCTGCGATCAGGGCTAGGCATTTGTCTGATGGATGGGGCAGTCAACTCCAGATTGTGCGTGCAGAACTTGAATCTGGCAATCGATGCCCGGAAAATCGGCTTGGCACCAAAATTTCACATGCTTGCGATTTAAAAATACAATGTTAATTACCATGTGAGTAAGCGACTTACGATTAATCGATTTAAAAATGACATTTTTTGGTTTGAAGTTTTGATTTTTGTGATATATTTGCACCCTGAAAACGGCCTCGTGGCGCAACTGAATAGCGCATCTGATTACGGCTCAGAAGGTTACTGGTTTGAATCCAGTCGAGGTCACGAATAAATACTCGAATAAGAAAAAACGCCAAGGTCGCTTGAGCGTTTTTTTGTTTTGAGTATTTTCAAAGCGGAGCTTTGTCTGGATATGTAATCCAGTGCTGATGTTCGTTTCGCTGATCCTCCGATGAACAAAGCTCGCTTGAGCGTTTTTTTGTTTTGAGTATTTTCAAAGCGGAGCTTTGTCTGGATATGCAATCCAGTGCAGTAAATCTTTGCTGTAGGCCAGTTCACTTCTGTAAACAATCCTTCGTTTCCACATTTTCCTACCACGCTCTAACTTTCAGCATATCACAGGTTTAACAAGGTTAATCGGTTTTTAACCGCATTTTAATAAGTGCTGCCAATTCGCCGTTAAATATATCCGAAGAAAATGTGAAACCGTGGCCGGCCTGGATTTTTGCTGCAATAACTTTATACTAAACTTAAATCCATAACATATGAAAAAGACTCTTTTCTTGCTGGGTGCACTGCTATCCTTCTGCTTAGCTTCAGCGCAGGTTAACAACACCTCGACAAACCGCTCGTCATCGACAACCACTACAACCAAAACACACGACATGAAAGATGATGGAACCAGTACGACTTCCGGTAAGCATAGGGCAAAACGCCATAACAACGCTACCGCCGGAACCAATCGTTCTTCGACAATGAACACCAATCAGACAAGCACCACAAAAACAACAAATTCAACGAATAACAACAGTGGAATTTCAGGCAATACAGACATGAACGGAAATACAACAACTCCGGCCGGAACTGTTGGTGGAAGCAATACTGATGGAAGTCCGGACAGCACAAACGGCGATCCCGGGGTAAAAATCAACGCGACTGATGGCATGACTGCGCCAACCGATGTCAATCAACGTGGCAACAACGCGGGAACCTCTGGTACAAACGCTTCAGGAACCACTTCGGGAACCACTACAGCCAGCGGTACAACTACCACTACAAAAAGCAAGTCTGCCAGCTCAGGAAAATAGTGCCGGCACGAAAAACACCTAATCAGGTTAATTATAATTTGGTTTTATTTTGTTTTGGTGGAAGGTTTGGGAACTAATTGTTCCCAAACCTTTTTTTATCGTCCGGATTGAGCTTGGAATAAATTACATTGTCGAGAAACCTGCCATCATAAAATTCATTCTCACGCAAATGCGCTTCCTTGACGAATCCGTTCTTTTCAAGCACGCGTGCCGAGGCAATATTTTCGGGATCAATGATCGCTTCGACCGAATGCAGCTTCATCTGGTCGAATCCATAGCATAACACCGCGTCAACCGCTTCAGTAATCAGTCCTTTTCCACAAAACTGCGGTAAAATCATATAGCCAATCTCGGAACGGAAGTGCTCTTTTTTGATAACGTAATGTCCGATAATTCCGATCATCGCATCGCTGCCGCTGCAGGTGATTGCCCAGTTGATTCCTTCGTTATTATTGATTTTCGAATCGATCAGGGCGATATGGGCCAAAGCATCTGCATGCGACTTTACTAACGGTCGCGGCACGAATTTCATAGTCTCGGGATCCGACCTAAGGTCGAAAACGCATTGCACGTCATTGGTACTTATCCGCCTCAAAAAAAGCCGGTCGGATTCAAGAATTGGAAAGGGATCAAAATTTACAGACAGCATGGATTTTCGAAAATTAGTTGCGAGTTAAATATATTTTATTAATTTTAAATCCCACCAAATCATTAACTTAAAAAATTAGAACCATGACTACCTACTTTGAAAAGGTCGAAAAAGAAGAAATTCACGACCTTCATTTTCCGAAAACTGACGTGCTGGATGACCGCTACGACAAGTCCCAACGCAATTCCGAGCTACATCGTGCACTTTCCCTAGGAAACCTCGAGCACTCAAAAATCAAGATTTTCTTTGAAGACAACGTTTCGAAAAAAGTGGTTGAAACTACCGTTTGGGGAGTTACCGACAACAGCGTAATCCTCAAACAGGGCATCGGAATCCCAATTAACCGGATTTACAAATCAGCCTGAATTTGAATCAAATAGCGCCACACGGCGCTTTTTTTATTTGATGATTTACAAAGTTGTCTTTAAACTACTTAAGTTTACATATCAACCGCTCAATTTCAATCAACCTTTATGAGAAAAAAAGTTTTACAGGCCGTGGCTGTCCTCGCTTTGTGCTGCACCGGCGTAGTGGCGCAGGAAAAGCAGTCGAATTATGATTACCATGAGGCTTTTGGGCCGCTATTTTACGTCAATAACGGAACGCAAACGCGATCGGCCAGCGGCCAGCCCGGGCCGGAATATTGGCAAAACCGAGCGGATTACCAGCTAAAGGCGACGCTCAATGAACAAACCAATGAAATTACGGGATCGGAAGTACTGACCTATACCAACAACAGTCCGGACCGACTTTCGTTTCTTTGGATGAACGTCGACCAAAATCTCTTCAGTGCCGACTCCCGCGGAAATGCCGTGATTCCACCAACCGGAAGCCGCAACGGCGCGCACGGCCAGGTTTTCAATGGCGGACACAAAATCAAATCGGTTAAAGCGATTACGACCTCAAAGGGCAAGAGTACTGAAACCGATCTGAAATTCAACATTTACGACACGCGAATGCAGGTTATGCTTTCGAAAGAAATCGGAGCAAAAGGCGGAACAGTCAAACTCAAGATCGAATTTTCGTTCATTTCACCAATTTACGGCTCCGACCGCATGGGAATTCAGGACACCAAAAACGGCAAAATATTTTCCGTTGCGCAGTGGTATCCGAGAATGTGCGTTTACGACGACATCCGCGGGTGGAACACCGATCCATATCTGGGAGCCGGCGAGTTTTACCTTGAGTATGGCGACTTTGACGTTATCATCACTGCTCCGGCGAATCACATCGTATTCTGTTCAGGCGAATTGCTAAATCCAGGTGATGTTTATACCGCAGAGCAGCAAAAACGCTGGACATCGGCAGCGCAAAGTGAAAAAACGGTCGTAATTCGCTCGGCTGAAGAAGTCACCAATCCGTCGTCACGGCCTGCAGGCAAATCAACATTGGATTGGCATTTCAGAATCAAAAATGCGCGCGACGCTTCGTGGGCATCATCGGCATCTTTTATTGTCGATGCTGCGCGGATCAACCTTCCGGAAGGCAAAAAAGCAATGGCTATTTCCGCTTATCCTGTCGAGAGTGCAGGCGCTGACGGATGGGGCCGCTCAACGGAGTATACAAAAACGTCAATCGAGAATTATTCAAACCGCTGGTTTACATTTCCGTATCCTAACGCCATCAACATCGCCAGCAACACCGGTGGAATGGAATATCCTGGAATCGTTTTCTGCTCGTGGGAATCCCGCGGCGGCGATCTTTGGGGCGTAACCGATCACGAGTTTGGACATACGTGGTTCCCGATGATTGTAGGATCGAATGAACGGCTTTTTCCGTGGATGGATGAAGGATTCAATACGTTTATTAACTCCTTGAGCTCTGCCGATTTTAACAAGGGCGAATATCTTTCGCCAAATAAAGACCTTCACGAAGGTGCCGATTTTCTGACACATCCCGGACTGGAACCGATTATGAGCGGTGCCGACAATATGTTGGAAGATAATATTGGCGTGCTGGCATACTATAAGCCCGGCACCGGGCTGACACTCCTGAGAGAGCAGATCCTTGGTCCGGAGCGTTTCGACATGGCTTTCCGGACTTATGTCGCCCGTTGGGCTTTCAAACATCCGACGCCTGAAGATTTTTTCAGATCGATGGAAAATGCGGCAGGCGAAAACCTTAGCTGGTTCTGGCGTGGTTGGTTCATAAACAACTGGAGACTCGATCAGGGCGTCAAAAAAGTGAAATATTACAAAAACGATCCGGCACAGGGAGCGTTTATCACTGTTGACAATCTTGATAAGTTGGCAATGCCGATAATTGCCGACATCAAATACAAAAGCGGCAAGACCGAACGGGTAAAACTTCCTGTCGAAATCTGGCAACGCAATACAAGTTGGACGTTCCGCAGGCCGTCTACCGAAGAAATAACCACCATCACACTCGATCCCGACCATGTTTTTCCCGACTATAATGCGGAAAATGACACATGGACTGCCGGAAAAGGTGAATTGGAAAAAGATGTGATACTTACGCCATATGTGGGAACATATTCGAGTAAGCAGGTGCCGATCAAGATTACCTTTACCGATGAAGATAACATGCTCATGGCGCAGGCAAGCGGTCAGGGAAAATTCCCCTTGCAGCCAACCGGAAAAGACAAATTTGCCTTTTCACAAGCGGGACTTGAGATCGAATTCAACGTTGCAAAAGGAGAAATGACGCTGAAACAAGGCGGCGGCGTCGCGTTGCTTTTCACAAAAGACAAATAGCATCCCGGTAAAAAGAAAAAGCCATCTCAACGATGGCTTTTTTATTTGATTAAAATTTATTCGATATTAAAACTGATCGGATAGTTGTACAGGCAACGAACCGGCTTGCCAGCGACTTTTGCAGGTAGCCACGTTTTGTTGAACGTGCTCACGACTCTTGCAGCTTCATTTTTCATTTGTTCGTATGCCAGTGCATCGGCTGCCTTTTCTTCTTCCGTCTGTATTTTTACGGTTTCGGCCGGAACCAGATCCTTCACGCTGATGTAAAACGCCTTCACGTCGTTCATCCGTCCATCCGGTTCCACAATAAAGCTGGTAAAAATTCTTACCTTCTTATTTTTCACCGGTGGAAACTTATAATTTTCGCTGATGAACATGGTCAATGTATACATTCCGTCAGCAAGGTCGGGCTTTTGATCGACCTCGGTTGTCCTGTATACTTTTTCGGACGATTCCTGCGCCGATACTGCGACAGAACAGCATATCGCAAGTAAAAAAAAGAGCTTTTTCATGGTGGTCATTCCTGAGATAGGACGTCGAAGATAGCCAAAAAATTTAATTTCGTAAAAATTAGCGGCTTAATGTGTTACGTGGCGGCCTTCCCTGATTTCTTCCACCATCTTTTTGTTGAACGCCGGAAGATCTTTTGGCGAGCGGCTCGTTACAAGTCCGTGATCAGTAACAACCTCGCTGTCGGTCCAATTTGCGCCGGCATTCTCAAGGTCCTTTCTCACAGTATGATAGGATGTCATTTTCCGTCCTTCAACAACTTCGGCGTTGATCAACGTCCACGGGCCGTGACAAATGGCTGCAACCGGCTTATGATCCTGAAAAAATTCCTTTACGAATTCGATTGCTTTTTCATTGACACGCAGTTTGTCTGGATTCATGACGCCGCCCGGCAAGACCAAAGCATCGTAATCGGCAGCCTCAACTTCGCCCAGTACACGGTCGACTTTATATTCACCGCCCCAGTTGCCATCGGCCCAGGCTTTGATCGTGCCACCTTCCGGAGAAACGATGTGCGCGGTCCAGCCTTGTTGCTCCAGATATTCCTTCGGCGATTTCAATTCACTTTCTTCAAATCCATTTGTTGCCAGGATGGCGATTTTCTTGCTCATAATCAGTTTATTTTGAATTAAATACTGATTTGAAGTTACCAAAATAAGAGAAGGCCGTGTATTAAAGCGCTCTTAAAATAGACATAAAAAAACCAGCCGTTTAGCTGGTTTACGTTTTGATTTCAGATTACAATTCTTCGACCTGTTTGCTTTGATTGCGAAAAACGAGTTCGCCGTTGAAACTGTCCAACAGTATAATGCTGTCGGCACTGATATTTCCGGAAAGCAATTCTTTCGACAACTTGTTCATCACTTCTCGCTGTATGATCCGTTTTACGGGCCGCGCGCCAAATTGCGGGTCGTAACCTTTATCGGCTAAATAGTCGATCGCTTCCGGAGTTGCATCCAGCGTAATGTTCTGCTGTGCCAGCAATTTGGTAACCGATTTCAATTGGAGTCCGACGATTTGCTTGATATCGCTGGTGCTCAGCGGTGTAAACATCACGATTTCGTCGATCCGGTTAATGAATTCCGGGCGAACGGTTTGCTTCAGGAGCCCGAGCACTTCGGTTTTTGCAGCTTCCGTTGCAGCATCAATTCCGCCCTTCAGGTTTTCGAATTTCTCCTGAATGATCGCGCTTCCCATGTTCGAGGTCATGATGATGATCGTATTCTTGAAATCGGCCAATCGTCCTTTGTTGTCGGTCAGCCTTCCTTCATCAAGAACCTGTAGCAGGATATTGAACGTATCCGGATGTGCCTTTTCAATTTCGTCGAGCAAGACCACCGAATACGGCTTCCGTCGGACGGCTTCCGTAAGTTGCCCGCCTTCATCATAGCCCACATATCCCGGAGGCGCGCCCACGAGTCGGCTTACACTATGGCGCTCCTGATATTCACTCATGTCGATTCTGGTCAACGCATTTTCATCGTCAAAAAGATATTCGGCCAGCGCTTTTGCCAATTCGGTTTTTCCGACACCGGTCGTACCCAGAAATAGGAAAGATCCGATCGGTTTCTTGACGTCCTGTAAACCGGCGCGGCTTCTTCGTACTGCATCACTGATTGCTTCGATCGCTTCCTCCTGCCCGACCACGCGTTTGTGAAGTTCTTCCTCGAGATGCAACAGCTTTTCGCGCTCGCCCTGCAGCATTTTCATAACCGGAACGCCAGTCCATTTGGCGACAACCTCGGCAATATCTTCGCGGGTTACTTCTTCCTTGATAAGCGAACTTCCAGCCTGGTTTTCGAGAAGCTGCTTTTGCAATTCGTCAAGCCGCGACTGTGCTTCCTTTATTTTACCGTACCTGATTTCTGCAACCTTTCCATAATCGCCATCTCGCTCTGCCCTTTCGGCTTCCGATTTAAATTCTTCAATTTCGGTTTTGACATTTTGGATATTATCAACCACATCCTTCTCCGAACGCCATCTGCTGTAGATTTCGTTGCGCTCTTCCTTCATGTTCGCCAGATCGATTCCGAGCAATTTCAGCTTATTCTCATCATTTTCGCGCTTGATCGCTTCAATTTCGATTTCCAGCTGCATAATGCGCCGGTCGAGAACGTCCAATTCTTCCGGTTTGGAATTGATTTCCATCCGAAGTTTCGATGCCGCTTCGTCCATAAGGTCAATTGCCTTATCCGGTAAAAAACGTGAAGTTATGTAGCGCTGCGATAACTCGACCGAGGCGATGATGGCTTCGTCTTTAATTCGGACTTTATGATGGGTTTCGTATTTTTCCTTGATTCCACGCAAAATTGAGATTGCGCTTTCCGTATCGGGCTCGTCAACCATCACTTTTTGGAAACGCCGTTCAAGCGCTTTGTCCTTTTCAAAATATTTCTGGTATTCATCGAGCGTTGTTGCACCGATTGCGCGAAGTTCACCACGGGCCAGTGCCGGTTTCAGGATATTTGCGGCATCCATCGCGCCTTCGCCACCGCCAGCACCGACAAGTGTATGTATTTCGTCAATGAATAGCACGATATCGCCTTCGGCGGATGTGACTTCTTTCACGACTGATTTCAGCCTTTCCTCAAATTCACCTTTATATTTTGCTCCGGCAATGAGCGCGCCCATATCGAGCGAATACACGATTTTGTCTTTCAGGTTTTCAGGTACATCACCGTCAACTATTCGGTGTGCAAGCCCTTCGGCAATCGCTGTCTTCCCGACTCCCGGCTCACCAACAAGCATCGGGTTATTTTTCGTACGGCGGGTCAGGATTTGCAGCACGCGACGGATTTCTTCATCACGGCCGATGACCGGATCGAGCTTGCCATTGCGTGCCAGTTCGTTCAGGTTTTTTGCGTATTTATTCAGCGCATTATAGGTTTCCTCAGCCGATGCCGACGTCACACGATCACCCTTGCGGAGTTCGTCGATGGCAGCGCGAAGTCCCTTTTCTGTTACGCCCTGATCTTTCAGAATTTGCGAAACCTTGCTTTTGGAAGCAAATATCGCCAGAAGAAGATGCTCGATCGAAACAAATTCGTCGTTCATCTTTTTGGATAATATCTCGGCGTCATTTAATGTTTTCGAGGCCTCGCGGCTGAATTGCAAGTCGGCGCCCGAAACTTTGGGAAAAGATTGAATAGTGCTGTCGAGGATTTGACGGAAAAGCGGCAGGTTGACATTCTGCTTTTTCAAAAGAAATGGCGCCACGTTCTCATCGATCTCCAGAATGGATTTCATCAGGTGCTCGTTTTCAATCTGCTGCTGGCCTAGCGACTGCGTGAGCTGCTGCGCATGTTGAAGCGCTTCCTGTGACTTTGTTGTAAAATTATTTATGTTCATTCAGATTTTCATTTAAGTTTAACAATTGAAGGATTGTATTTGTTTAAATTTGATTAGCGCGGGTTTTCAATATTTATTCCGATAAGTAAAATCTGACAAAAAGACATTTATAAACATTTCTACTTGACATCTTGTCGTAAAAGCAGACATATGAGCCTATTCAATAAAATATTTGGTGATTCAGACAATAAAGATAAGCAGGAAATGCACATCCGCTGGAAGTCTTTAACAGAAGTAAAACAGCTTGAACAGCTTCTCACCGATTCATTTGAAAAACCAGTTTTTATTTTCAAACACAGCACCCGATGCAGCATCAGCCGAATGGCGCTACGGCAATTCGAAACACATTATCATTTGGGACCCGAAGAGGCCGACGGCTATTATCTCGATCTTTTGGAGCATCGGATGGTTTCTGATGCGGTCGCAGCAAGGCTTGAAATTACGCACCAATCGCCGCAGCTTATTTTGATACGCGATGGCAAGTGTGTTTTTACGGAATCGCACGGTGAAATCGATGCTGAAGACCTTGAAAAACGAATCCACCATAAACCTGCTTAATCATGAGCCTGATCGAAATGCTATTGAAGGAAATGAATCAGGAAGCGGTAACCACGCGCAAATTCCTGTCGATAATCCCTGAAAATAAATTTGATTGGCAGCCTCACCCCAAAAGCATGTCGATGCGATCGCTCGCCACGCACATCGCGGAGCTGCCTTCATGGGTTAGCCTTGCGCTTACTACGGATGAGCTTGATTTCGCCGCCGCACCTTACGAGCCGACCCGAATCGACTCGGTTGCCGACCTGTTGACCTTATTCGAAAAGTCGCTCAACGATGGCCGGTCGCAGTTGGTCCCAGAAAATGAATTGAAATTGCAGCAACCGTGGACGCTGCGTAATGGCGATACGATTTTTTCGACAACCTCGAAACTAGAGACAATCCGGCACGCATTTAACCAAATTACGCATCACCGTGCACAGCTTGGTGTTTATTTGCGGCTTTTGGACGTTCCGGTGCCATCGAGCTATGGTCCGAGCGCCGACGATCCCGGATTTTAACCCCGGATTTTATTCTTCGAAATTATCGTCTTAAGCTTTGCCTTCAGGTCTTCTCCCGTATCGTAAACCATTTGATCGCTTGGCGGGAAAGGCACGGGCCTTTTGTCGAAAAACTTACGATAATCTTCTTCTACCGCTCGACGGTCGCCTTTGCAGGTTGCATAGATATTCTCGAAAATAAATTCGCTTGACAACGGAAAACTTTGCAGCAGGCGGTTGCTTTTGAAATCCAGGTAATCCACTTTTGCGGTCACCTGGCAAGCCTTGAACTGGCGGAATTCGTTGATTTTTGCGCGTACGGTCCGAATATCGTCAACCATGACCGGATGGTCCAGGCTATCCAACACAACGTGCCCGTTCCTGTCTTTCAGTTTTTTGCGGCCGACTTTGATTTCCTTTTCACGAATCGATTCCTTTTCCTTTACCTGCTCCGGCGAAACCTGAATATCGCGGAAAGCCACCGCGATGGCATACTGATAGTCAATTCCTTTTTCCCTCCTGCTGTGGTAGGCGGTCCATTTATCGTCGAGTCCCATCGTGCTAAAATCGAGCAAATCGCTTTGCAGCCGTGACGGAATCATCATATTGGTCTCGTTTTTCGTGTAAACCCATACGAAGTCCGTTCCGCGGAATCTGGCCTCGTCGGCGAGTTTCCTGCTGTCTTTGTAATTCGGGCTGATAGAATTGAGATACATCAGATCATCATAGATTTTTCTCGCTTCGTCCTTCTTGGCTGTTTTAAGGCTTTTCGATGCATTTCCATAAAGATATTCAGACAGCGCATTTTTACTGCTGACGATTTCATCGGAATAATTTTCGAAAGGAAACATCGCATTCCGGTTTTCCTTGATCAGCTTGAGCGGGAGCAACGGCCTGATCAGCTCCTGCCGATTGTTCATTTGCGTGTAAGTTTCGAACAATTTCTCAAGGTTTGCCGTATTCGCATCCTTAGCTAACATTTCTATTTCTCGCATGTCGCGCTCTTTCGCCTTGGCAAACGCCTCTTCCAGCATATATATGTATTCCTGTTTTCCTTTCTTTTCTTTATTGTTACGAAGACTGTTGACCGCAATTTCTATCGCATCGTCATAGTTGCCGGAATCGAGGTTTTTACGGGTTTGTTTTGCCGAGCACGAAACAATCAGCAGCGCCAAAAGAAGGCAGGTAATTTTGTTCATGGTATAAATTTTAACAAATATATTATTTTTCAGTTACTGGCAACCGGCCAAAAAAAACACCGCTATTGCGGTGCTTTGCTTTTTGAATTTTTCCTTCAGGCCCTGGAGAATGTCGGGATCAGCTTGTTGCAGACCTCGCCAAAACCAATCCGAACCTTTTCATTCTGGCAAAAGCCTTTGATCGTGATGCTGTCGCCGTCGTTGATAAATCTCCTTTCAGTACCGTCGCTCATTTTTAATGGCTTTTTGCCCCCAAGCGTAAGTTCCAGCAACGAGCCCAGGCTGTCGTCGGTTGGGCCCGATATGGTGCCCGATCCCATCATGTCGCCCGAATTGACGCGGCAACCGTTTGAGGTATGGTGCGCCAGCTGCTGGTTCATTGTCCAGTACATATATTTGAAATTCGACCTGCTTATCACAATCGGTTCTGCATTCTCGGGTTGCATTGAAACTTCGAGGCATATGTCGAACGCATGCTTGCCGCGGATCTGTAAGTATGGAAGTGGCGTCGGCTCTTGCTTCGGACTCTTGGTGCGGAATGGCTCCAGTGCATCCATGGTGACGATCCAGGGTGAAATTGATGTTGCAAAGTTTTTTGCCAAAAATGGCCCGAGCGGAACGTATTCCCATTTCTGGATGTCGCGCGCGCTCCAGTCGTTGAGCAATACCATTCCGAAAATGTAATCTTCTGCCTCGTGAACCGGGATGTTCTCACCCATTACGTTGGCGTCAGTGGTTATGAAAGCGGTCTCGAGTTCAAAATCAACCATTCGCGATGGGCCGAAGACCGGCGTTTTTTCACCTGCAGGAAGTGTTTGTCCCATTGGCCTGTGAATAGGGATTCCCGACGGAATTATCGTTGAGCTTCGTCCGTGATATCCAACCGGAATATGAACCCAGTTGGGAAGAAGTGCATTCTCAGGATCGCGGAACATTTTGCCCACGTTGGTTGCGTGCTCCTTACTTGAATAGAAATCGGTATAATCGCCAATCATCACCGGAAGCTGCATTTCGACTTCGTCAATATGAAAGATGACGGCATCGCGATGACTAGCGTTATCCTGCAGTTTGTGATTCTTTTCGTCAAAAATCTCGGCAATTCGGTTGCGGACCAATCGCCACGTCTTTTTTCCGTCGGAGATAAAGTCGTTCAGCGTGTCCTGCATGAACATGTCGTCGGTGAGCTCAATGCCTTCAAAATAACCCAGTTGCTGAAGCGCTCCGAGATCAATCGCACTGTCGCCGATGCGGGTACCGATCGTAATTACGTCATCTTTGGTCAGGAATACGCCGAACGGTATGTTTTGTATCGGAAAGTCACTGTTTTTCGGAACTTCAAGCCATGATTTACGACTTGGGTTGTTGGCTGTAATGGGCATTTTTTGGGTTGAGTCTGGTTAGTTAAATGAGCTATCAAATATAAAATTATGAATCATTGTACCAAACGTTTTTCGTATTTTTGACAGCAATTTAACGAATATACAATGCGACGCGACGAAGAAATTTTTGACCTGATCCTTGAAGAGCAAGACAGACAGGTACATGGACTTGAATTAATCGCCTCTGAAAATTTTGTCAGTGATGCCGTTCTTGAGGCAGCCGGCTCTGTCCTGACAAACAAATATGCCGAAGGCTATCCCGGAAAACGCTATTACGGCGGATGCGAGGTTGTGGATGTTGTGGAACAAATCGCCATAGACCGGGCAAAGGCGCTTTTTGGAGCGGAATATGTAAACGTCCAGCCGCATTCCGGGTCACAGGCAAACAGCGCCGTTTATTTTGCGTGCATTAAGCCGGGAGATAAAATTTTAGGTTTTGATTTGGCGCATGGCGGACACCTAACGCACGGTTCGCCGGTGAACTTCTCAGGAAAACTTTACAATCCCGTTTTTTATGGCGTCGACCGTGAAACCGGGATGCTGAATTATGATAAGATACAGGAAATCGCAACTGCCGAAAAGCCAAAAATGATTATCGCTGGCGCTTCGGCGTATTCGCGTGACATGGATTTCAAACGCTTCCGCGAAATTGCAGACAGCGTAGGCGCATTGCTGGTTGCTGATATTTCACACCCGGCGGGGCTGATTGCCAAAGGATTGATGAACGACCCAATTCCGCATTGCCATATTGTTACGACAACAACTCATAAAACCCTTCGCGGGCCGCGCGGCGGAATGATTATGATGGGCAAGGATTTCGAAAATCCGTGGGGATTGAAGACACCGAAAGGCGAAACCAAGATGATGTCGAACCTGCTTGACATGGCGGTTTTCCCGGGAAATCAAGGCGGTCCGCTGATGCACATCATCGCCGCGAAAGCAGTTGCATTCGGTGAAGCGCTTTCTGACGAGTTCTTTACTTATGCGATGCAAGTTCAGAAAAATGCCAAAGCGATGGCTGCGGCGTTTGTCGAAAAAGGCTACAACATCATTTCCGGCGGGACTGACAATCACATGATGCTGATTGATCTTCGCAATAAGAATATCACCGGAAAAGAAGCTGAAAACGCTTTGGTGAAAGCCGAAATCACTGTCAACAAAAATATGGTTCCGTTTGACGACAAATCGCCTTTTGTAACCTCTGGAATTCGAATTGGAACTGCAGCGATAACAACACGCGGACTCGTGGAAAACGATATGAAGCGAATTGTCGAACTGATCGATCGCGTTTTAATGAGCCACACCGACGAAGAGGTCATTGAATCGGTGGCTGATGAAGTCAACGAAATGATGAGCGAACGCGCGATTTTTGTTTTTTAACCTAATCGCGTAAATCCTGAATCTAATTTCTTAGATCTAAACCAATTTAATACATGTCAGTTCTACGGCTGCAGCTTCCTACCGATCCGCGGTGGGTAAATATTGTTGAGAAAAACATTTCGGAAATACTCACCGACCACGCCTGGTGTGAGCAAAAAGCGGCAACCAATGCCATTACGATCGTTACGATCAATTCTGAATATCCCGATCTGGTAAAAGACATGCTCGCGCTCGCGAAGGAAGAGCTGGAGCATTTTGAGATGGTTCATGAATTGATCCAGCGGCGCGGCATGAAACTGGGCCGCGAGCGAAAAGACGAATACGTCAATGAATTGGCGCAATACATGAAACGCAGCAATAACGGAAGCCGCGTTTCCGGTTTGGTGGAGCGCTTGCTTTTTTCGGCGATGATCGAAGCACGAAGCTGCGAGCGATTCAAAGTGCTTTCTGAAAATATTGCAGATCCGGAGCTGGCCGACTTTTATCGCGAGCTCATGGAAAGCGAAGCCGGACATTACACAACCTTCATAACGTACGCCAGAAAATACGGCACGGGAATCGACGTCGAGAAACGCTGGCGGGAGTGGCTTGACTTTGAAGCCGAGGTGATCGCCGGATACGGAAAAAGCGAAACGATCCACGGATGATTGCGATCAGGGAGGCAACTGCGGCTGACATTCCGCTGATTCAGGACATTGCGCACAAAACCTGGCCGGAAACTTACGGCCCGATCCTTCCTGAGGGTCAGGTTGCCTACATGCTCGGGCTTTTTTATACTTCGCAGGCGCTTCAGAAGAACTTTGCGTCAGGGCAGCACTTTTTGATCGCTGAAGAAAATGGCGGCCATCTAGCCTTTGCATCGTATGAAATGCACTATCAGAATTCCTCAACGACTCGTATACCGAAAATCTACGTACTTCCTGAATCGCAAGGCAAAGGGCTCGGCCGAATGCTGATCGAAAGAATTTTGCAGATTGCTCAGGAAACAGGCAACGAAAAACTCCAACTGAATGTCAACCGCCACAACAAAGCGCTGCATTTTTATGAATACCTCGGCTTTGAAATAGTCGCCCAGGTTGACATTCCTATAGGCAAAGGCTTCTTAATGGAAGATTTTATCATGGAAAAACGACTGCCGCGGCCCTGATGGAAGCGGCATCCTTTTTTGTCGCGAAGCGCGAAAAAGATACAGCGTACAGCAGGAATTGCCGCTCAAATTTTTACCAAATGATTAAGAATTCCGTCAGCCGGATTGCGATGGAAAAATCATAATTTTAGTGTGAAACCAAATTTGCCGATGGATAACGACGCTCCGGAAATTATTGAACCGAAAGGCTTTTTCGCTAAAAACCCGTCTCTAAAAGTCAGAGAATTCAAGTCGTATTTGACGCTTCGCTTCGGGCTGATTTTCGCGCTCAACATGCAGTCGACCATTATTTATTTCTGGGTTTACCATATCACGAACGACAAACTTGCACTCGGATTGGTTGGACTTGCCGAGGTGATCCCGGCGATCACATTTTCTTTTTTTTCAGGACATTTTGTCGATATCAGCGAGAAACGACGCATGGTGCTGATGTGCCTTTGCGGTTATCTGTTGATTGGCAGCGGACTTTTCGTACTCGCGCTGCCGCTCGGAATTGAGGTCGGCAAGCTGGTCTGGATGATTTATTTCTTCGTTTTTTTGGGCGGAATGCTGCGCGCTTTCTACAGTCCGTCGATGTTTGCCCTTTTCGGATTGATCATTCCCCGCTCGCATTATGCCAATGCAACAAGCTGGAGCAGCATGTCCTGGCAGGCAGGCGCTGTCGCCGGTCCGCTGGCCGCTGGATTTTTGATCGCGTGGTCGGGAATCCCGTACAGTTTGTTTTCGATTTTGATCATTGAAGTGCTTTTGCTGATTCCGCTCCTTTCAATTGGCGTGAAACCGATCATGAAAAAGGATAAGGAGCCGGTTTTGAAAAGTGTAGCCGAAGGCCTGCATTTCGTATGGAAAACTCCCGCCCTGCTTTCGGCGCTTTGCCTCGACATGTTTTCGGTACTTTTTGGCGGCGCAGTGGCGCTTTTGCCGGTTTACCAGAAGGAAATCCTTCATGTGAATGAAATGGGCTTCGGGATTCTTCGCGCGGCGCCGGGAATTGGAGCAATCCTGACACTGGCGCTGCTGGCATTTCTTCCGCTGAAGAATAATCCAGGGAAAAAACTGTTCGTTTGCGTCACGGGTTTTGCGCTGTCGATTATAATTTTCGGAATATCTACCAATTTCCTACTTTCATTTGTGATGTTGGTGTTTTCGGGAATGTTCGATGCGGTGAGCGTCGTGATCCGAAGCACGATTTTGCAACTGATGACGCCCGATGAAATGCGCGGACGGGTTTCGGCGGTGAATACCATGTTTGTAAGCTCTTCGAACGAACTGGGCGACTTTGAAAGCGGCCTGATGGCACATTGGCTTGGAACCGTAAAAGCGGTCGTTACCGGCGGCTGCCTGACCCTGGCAGTTGTTGCATACACTTTTTTCAGGGCGCCGCAATTGCGTAATTTCAAGTTTGATGAAGAGAAAAAGTAAACGCATTTCGGGATTTCGGCTTGCGGGGAATTTGCGCTAACTTTGCGGGCTATGCAGAAGACGGTCAACATACTTAACAAACGCGCGCGGTTCGACTACGAAATCATTGAAACCTATACTGCCGGAATCGTGCTTACGGGAACTGAAATCAAATCGATCAGGCTTGGGCGTGCGAATATTGCGGAATCTTTTTGTGAATTTCACAACGACGAGCTTTTTGTAATCAATTCGACTATTGAGGAGTATGCGTTTGGAAACCGTTTCAATCACGATTCGCGTAGCGAGCGAAAATTGCTGCTGAGTAGAAAAGAGCTGCGTTCGCTGCAGAAAAGCGTGCAGGCAAAAGGATTGACGATTGTTCCCCTAAGGTTATTTACCAATGAAAAAGGGCTGGCGAAGCTTGAAATCGCCCTGTGCCGCGGAAAGAAGACCTACGACAAGCGGGAGTCGCTGAAGGAACAGGACACCAAGCGCGACCTGGACCGGATCAAAAAAGAGTTCAGGAAATAATCAGTTTTTATTTTCAAGCAGCGGAACGAACCGGAATTCGCCGAATTCGTGCTTTTCAAACTGCTTTTCATTTTTGCGGATCAAGAGCGTCATGATCTGCAGCTCGGTTCCCACCGGAATCACAAGCCTTCCTCCTACTTTGAGCTGTGCCATCAAGGCATTTGGTATCGAAGGCGCGCCCGCAGTCACAATAATGCTGTCGAACGGCGCATGATTCGGTAGCCCTTTATAACCGTCGCCAAATGAAATATGTTTTGGACGAATTCCTAATTTTGGCAGCAACAGTGAAGTCTGCTTGAAAAGCTCGCTTTGGCGTTCAACGGTATAAACTTTCGCGCCCATCGCGCACAAAACGGCGGTCTGGTATCCGGATCCGGTTCCGATTTCGAGGACTTTATCGTCTTTTTTCACTTCGAGCAGCTGTGTCTGAAATGCAACCGTGTACGGCTGCGAAATCGTTTGGCCGGCGCCAATCGGGAATGGCTTGTCCTGGTATGCATAATCTTCAAAACCCGAGTTCAGGAACAGATGTCGGGGAATTTTTTTTATTGCATCCAGCACAGTCGTGTCGCTAATGCCCTTTTCACGAAGCGATAAAACGAGTTGGTTGCGCAGGCCCTGATGTTTTTGAGTGTCTTTCACAGCGGTAGGTTATCGCGCGAAATTAAGAAACAATAACTGATTATAGAAGCGGATGCGAATTTACCGTCGCCTTTTCTTTGTGCTCTTGAATAATAATTGCGCCTGAACTTCTATATAATTGCTATTTTTGTTTAAAATCCAAAATAATGCTTAGAATCGGGGTTTTGGGCGCAGGCCACCTTGGCAAAATACACCTTCGGCTACTACAGAATTCTTCAAAATTTGAGCTTGTAGGCTTTTACGATGAAAATCAGGAAAATGGCGCACGAATCGCCGCCGAGTTCGGTTACAAACAATTTCCGACAATCGCCACGCTAATTCATGCGGTCGATGTGATCGATATTGTCACTCCGACGCTTTCCCATTACAAATGCGCGCGCGTTGCAATCCGGTCGGGAAAGCACGTTTTTATCGAGAAGCCGATTTCGAACACGGTTGAAGAGGCTGAAGAAATAATCGCCCTGGCCAAAGAAAACAACGTTCTGGGACAGGTTGGTCATGTGGAGCGTTTCAATCCCGCGTTCAAGGCAATAAAAGATATGATCCACAACCCGATGTTCATTGAAGCGCATCGCCTTGCGGAATTCAATCCGCGTGGCACCGATGTTCCCGTAGTTTTGGATCTTATGATTCACGACATCGACGCGATCCTCAGCGTCGTGAAATCGCCCGTAAAGCACATTAGCGCAAGCGGCGTGGCCGTGATTTCGGATACTCCGGATATCGCCAATGCACGGATCGAGTTTGAAAACGGATGCGTTGCCAACCTTACTGCGAGTAGGATATCACTCAAGAACATGCGCAAATCCAGGTTCTTTCAGAAGGACGCTTATATTTCGGTGGACTTCCTCGAAAAAAAGTGCGAGGTCGTAAAAATGAAAGATGCGCCGGAAAATCCGGGTGATTTTGATATGATCCTGCAGAATGCGGAAGGTGTGCGCAAGCAAATTTACTTTGCAAACCCGGAAGTGCTTCCGAACAACGCGATACAGGATGAGCTTGAAGCCTTCGCTGATGCCATTGCCGAAAATTCCACGCCTGTCGTGACACTTGCCCACGGAACCGAAGCGCTACGGGTCGCATATCAAATTATCGAATGTTTTAATAAATAACCAAACACTATACTATGAAGAATATTGCCGTAATCGGTGCAGGTACAATGGGGAACGGAATTGCACATACTTTTGCCCAAAGCGGATTTACCGTGAGGCTGATTGATGTTTCCGAAAAATCAATCGAGAAAGGAATGGCGACAATTGCCGGAAATCTTGACCGGATGGTCGCCAAAGGCACGATTACAGAGGAAGACAAATTGAAAACGATCGGCAATATCATTACCTATACCGATGTGGAAGACGGCGTTGTCAATGCCGATCTTGTCGTTGAGGCTGCAACTGAAAACGTTGATCTTAAGCTAAATATATTCCGCAAGTTAAATGAACAATGCAATCCGGACACGATTCTTGCGACCAACACTTCTTCGATCTCGATAACGCAGATCGCCGCTGTTGTTAACAATCCAGATCGCGTGATCGGAATGCACTTCATGAATCCGGTTCCGATTATGAAGCTGGTCGAAATCATCCGCGGATACAGCACCTCGGATGCAACGACGCATACTATAATGCAACTTTCGGAAAAACTGGGTAAAGTCCCGGTTGAAGTCAACGACTACCCCGGATTTGTCGCCAATCGCATCCTGATGCCGATGATCAACGAATCAATCGAAACCCTTTATAACGGTGTCGCAGGTGTTTATGAAATCGACACCGTAATGAAACTTGGAATGGCGCATCCGATGGGACCGTTGCAATTGGCGGATTTTATCGGACTTGACGTTTGCCTGGCGATCCTGAACGTAATGTACGACGGATTTAAGAACCCGAAATATGCACCTTGCCCGTTGTTGGTCAATATGGTACGCGCCGGAAAAATGGGCGTGAAATCGGGCGAAGGTTTTTATGATTATTCGGAAAGTAAAAAAGCGGAAAAAGTTTCCAAACAATTCAGTTAATGGCCGAAATCGTTCCTTTCACTGCTGTTCGCCCAACACCGGATAAGGTCAGCCTGGTTACCTGCCGTTCTTATGAAGATTATTCGTCGGCTGAATTGGCGGCGCAATTGGATTTCAATCCGCTTTCGTTTCTTCATGTTTTGAATCCTGCGTATTCATCGGTTCATCAGATGCTGGCGCCTGAAAAAAGGTTTCGCCAGGTTAGTCAGAAATATCAGGAATTCCGCAATGATCACATACTCCAAAAGGATGAAAAACCTGCATTTTACATCCACAGAATTGCGACGAAAAGCCGGATTTATACAGGAATAATTGTCGGTACTTCTGTCGAAGATTACAAGAACGATGTCATTAAGCGTCACGAGGATACGATAGCTTACCGTGTTCAATTGTTTAAAGATTATTTGAAATATTCCGGATTCAATACCGAGCCGGTCCTGATGACATATCCAGATAATCCGCTTGTCGGACAATGGATCCGCGAAAAGACCGAAAAGCCTGCTGATTTTGAATTCTCGACTACGCGGCAGGATATTCATTACCTGTGGAAAGTCGACGACCAACAGGAACTTTCGCGACTGCAGGAAATATTTGCCGAAATTGGAAATCTATATATTGCCGATGGCCATCATCGCAGCGCATCCGCTGAATTGCTGTATGATGAGGGCAAATCCGACACAAGAAAATACTTTATGAGCTTTCTGATCTCGGAAAGCAATGTCAGGATTTACGAATTCAACCGATTGATTAAGTCGCTAAACGGACTGTCGAAAAGCGATCTGCTGAAACAATTATCCGAGTGTTTTCTGATTGAAACCAAGCCTTTGAACGTTTTCCAGCCAACGCAGCGCCATGAATTTGGCATGTATATGGGAAATGAATTCTACAAGCTCACACTAAAATCGGAAAAATGCGTTTTTAATACGCCGCTCGACAAATTGGATGCGCAAATACTTTATGATAAGGTACTTGCCCCTGTTCTTGGGATTGTCGATCTTCGCAACGACGTGCGCATTGAATATGTTCCCGGTAAACATCCGGTACGGAACCTTTATGCCAGGGTCGATTCGGGTGAATTTGCGCTGGCATTTATCCTTTATCCTGCGGGAATAGACGAAATAAAGGCCATCGCCGATGCACACATGATCATGCCGCCAAAAACAACTTACATTGAGCCGAAGTTCCGAAGCGGACTGGTAGTATACGAACTTTAAATGACGATCAAAGCCAATTTAGAAAGGATCAGAAAGGAACTTCCGGAAGAAGTTACGCTTGTTGCAGTTTCGAAGACGGAGCCTGTCTCCGATCTTATGGAAGCCTATTCCGCCGGCCAGCGGATCTTTGGCGAGAACAAGATCCAGGAAATGGCTGAAAAGCAAAAACAGATGCCTGCGGATGTCGAGTGGCACATGATCGGCCACGTTCAGACGAACAAGGTCAAGCAGATGGCTGACTTTGTGGATTTAATTCACGGTGTCGACAGCTTGAAACTGCTGCAGGAGATTGACCGGCAGGCCAAAAAACACGAAAGAACGATAAATTGCCTGCTTCAGATGCACATTGCCGAAGAAGAAACAAAGTTCGGTATGGATAAACAAGAGTTGAAAGATTTGCTGCGATCTCCCGAATTTTCTGCGATGCAAAATATTAAAGTAAAAGGCTTGATGGGAATGGCTACATTTACTGATAATCAGCAGCAAATAGAAAATGAATTTACTCAATTAAAAACAATTTACGACGAACTCGGCCCGCGGTATGGATTCCGCATCCTTTCGATGGGAATGTCAGGCGATTTTCCGATTGCCGTCAGATGCGGAAGCAATATGGTGCGGATCGGAAGCAGCATTTTCGGTCACCGCTGATCGTCATCAAAAACAGAATCATTGTACGCAATACTCGATATAGAAACCACCGGAGGCCAGTTTAATGAAGAAGGAATTACGGAGATTGCCATCTACAAGTTCGACGGCCACGAGGTCGTAGACCAGTTCATCAGCCTTGTCAATCCGGAAATACCCATTCAGCCATTCGTTGTGAATTTAACCGGAATCAGCAACGCGATGCTGACCACGGCGCCGAAATTCTTTGAGATCGCCAAGCGGATCATCGAAATTACCAGCGGCTGCATTCTCGTAGCCCACAACGCCACGTTTGATTATCGCATTTTAAGAACCGAATTCAGGCGACTCGGCTATGATTTCCAGATCAATACGCTTTGCACGGTCGAATTGGCGCAGAAACTAATTCCGGAACAGCCTTCCTATAGCCTGGGAAAATTGGTACGCGGACTCGGGATCCCGATGGCTGACCGCCACAGGGCTAATGGCGACGCGATGGCAACGGTGAAACTCTTCAAGCTTTTGCTTTCAAAGGACCTGAATAAGGAAATCGTAAAAGAATTGATTAAATCGGAAGTCGAAAAAGGCATCGAACCGAAACTGCACCAGTTTATTGACAATCTTCCATCATCGACCGGAATTTACTACATCCATAAAGAAGACGGCAGCCTTGTTTATATTGGCAAAAGCCGAAATATGAAGAAACACCTCAATCAGCACTTTGTTGGGAATTCACGCGTATCGAAGAAAATACAGAACGAAGTTTTCACGGTCACGTATGAGGAAACCGGAAGTGAACTCGTCGCAACGCTGAAGGAAAAAGAAGAAATTCAGCTGCATCGGCCGGCATGCAATCGCCTGCCCAAAAAACGCAATCTGCCGTGGGGCATTTTTTCGCGAATCGACAATGGATTTATTGCGATGGAAGTCCGCAAAGCTGATTACGGACAGCACGAATGGGGATCTTTCACTTCGGAACAGGAAGCCCTTTTGGTTCTGACGCTCTTGCGGACGGAATTCAACCTGTGCGGTAAATATTCGGGGCTTGCCTGCGACGAAAACGGCTGTGAAGCGTTTCAGCACGGAAAATGCAGTGGTGCATGCAACGGAAATGAAGCGCTTGAGCAATACAATTCGCGTGTTGAGGCGTTGTTGCGTCGAAAATTGATTGCCGCGCCTACTGTCGCAATTGTCGATCGTGGCAGAAGTATGAACGAACGCTGTGCGCTTCTGATCGAAAACGGGATTTATAAAGGATATGCCTTTGTGGATCTGAATTATCAGGTCAACAACCTGCCGATACTTCGCAACCTGATCACGCCGATGCACAACCGCCGCGAGACAAAAGGACTCATTCAAAACCACATCCTGAAAAGCAGGAGCGCCAAAATCATTACTTTCTGATGGCAAAATTCCTGATTACGGTTGTAGGCCCGACGGGAATTGGAAAAACCGCATTGGCGATAAAGCTGGCGCAGCACTACAATTGTGAGATCCTTTCAGCCGATTCCCGTCAGTTTTTCAGGGAAATGAGTGTTGGGACAGCCGTTCCATCGGCGGAAGAGCTTGCAGCGGCACCGCATCATTTCATACACCACAAATCGATTTCGGAAAGTTATACGGTCGGCGATTTCGAGAAGGAAGCGCTTTCCACTCTTGAAAAGTTATTTACAAAGTCGGATTACGCGATTTTGGTTGGCGGTTCCGGATTGTACATCGACGCGATTTTGCGCGGTCTCGACGAATTTCCCGAGGTTTCGCCTGAAGTAAAAGAGCTCGTGCGCTCGAAATATCAGAAATCGGGATTGGAATATTTGCGGAAAGAGCTGCAGAAACGCGATCCGTTGTATTTTGAGACTGTCGACAAGGATAATCCGCAGCGGATGATGCGCGCATTGGAAGTCTGCAAATCTTCGGGGCGGCCTTACTCCTCATTTCTTGGCGGCACGCGCGAGAGAAATTTCACGCCCATTTTAATCGGACTTGAAGCCGATCGCAAGTTGCTTTACGAACGTATAAACCAGCGCGTTGACCTCATGCTTGCGAATGGGCTTGTCGAAGAAGCGCGGACACTTATCTCGCATCGCGATCGCAATGCGTTGCAAACCGTAGGCTATCGCGAGCTTTTCAGTTATTTCAGCGGAGATTTTTCGTATGATTTTGCAGTTTCGGAGGTCAAGAAAAACACGCGGCGGTTTGCGAAGCGGCAGCTGACATGGTTCAGACGGAACCCGAATATTAAATGGTTCGATTTTAAAGCGGACGTTCGGGAAATCGTTAGTTATATCGATTCATCGGCGCAAAAAGCCTAGCCCGGATAGCAGCAGAAATCCTGACATTGCTCGTGTGGGTTCGTTTTCGGCAGGCAAGTTCTGCAATGGCAGATTGACGCGGATAGCCGGAACAGCTTCAAAAAAAAAGCTCCGTTACCGGAGCTTAAATTAGGATTGTTGTTGCTTTTCCTTGTTTTTGACGACGAGGCGGAAACCTTCGCCGTGAATGTTGAGGATTTCGACATCTTCGTCGGGTTTGAGGTATTTCCGTAGCTTGGCGATGTAAACATCCATGCTTCGCGAGGTGAAGTAGTTGTCGTCGCGCCAGATTTTTGTGAGTGCCAGCTCACGAGGCATCAGATCGTTCTCGTGTAAGGTGAGCATTTTGAGCAATTCGTTTTCTTTTGGTGATAATTTGATCGGCTCTTCATTCATGAAAGTCAGAAACCTCAGTTTTGAGTTCAGATGGAATTTTCCGATCTGGAACTCGAATTTGACGTGATCGTTCTTGGTATCGGCCGACTTCCTTTGGATGATTGCCTTGATTTTCATCAGAAGCACTTCGCTGTCAAAAGGCTTGTTCAGGTAATCGTCGGCGCCGACTTTATAGCCTTTCAGTACGTCTTCCTTCATTGATTTCGCAGTTAGGAAAATAATCGGCACTTCTTTGTTCTTTTCGCGAATCTCTTTGGCGAGCGTGTAGCCGTCTTTGTATGGCATCATCACGTCGAGAATGCAAAGGTCGTAAGTGTCCTTCTTGAATTTTTCGAAACCTTCCATTCCGTTTTTCGCCAGTGTCACATCGAAATCGTTCAGCATCAGGTAATCCTTCAGGATCGCCCCGAAATTCTGATCGTCCTCGACCAGGAGTATTTTTTTATTTTCTGTTTCCATAGTCTAATTAATTAAGGGTATTTTTATTATAAAGGTGCTGCCTTTTCCTTTTTCGCTTTCAACGAAGACTTGGCCATTGTGGTCTTCAACGATCCGTTTTACGTACGCTAATCCGAGTCCGTGTCCTTTCACATTATGAAGATCGCCGGTGTGTTCGCGGTAAAACTTCTCAAATATTTTTTTCTGCGCCGCCTTGCTCATGCCAAGTCCCTGATCTTTGATCCTGATCAGTACAAAATCCTTGACGTTTTCGGTATATATATCAATAACCGGTGGTTCCGGCGAATATTTTATAGCGTTGTCCAGTATGTTTACAAGAACGTTGGTAAAATGAACATCGTTGAGCAGCACGGTGACGCGGTTTGCATTGAGATGCGTTTCGATTGTTCCTTCGCGATCTTCAATGATCAGGTTAACGTGCTCGATCGCCTCTTGAATTATTTCGTGAATGTCGTACGGTTCTTTGCTTATTTCCAGCTCTTTTCGTTCGAGTTTTGAGATCCGCAGCACATTTTCGACTTGTGCGTGCATTCGTTTGTTCTCGTCCCGGATCATCTGAAGGTATCGCCGTGTTTTTTCGGGATCTTCGATTGTTTTCGGGTTGCGGATCGCATCCAGCGCAAGATTTATCGTTGCTATTGGTGTTTTAAACTCGTGGGTCATGTTGTTTATGAAATCGGTTTTGATTTCAGATATCTGACGTTGCTTGATCAGCTGGTTTAGCGCACTGGAATAGGCTATTATGATAATGAGCGTAAAAACAATTGAAAGTACCGTGATTCCAATGAGTTCCGAAAAGAGGAATTTTTTCTTTTGTGGAAATGTAACCAACAACTGGTATTTGCTTTTGCCGTCGTTGTCGGGAAAGACCGGATTGGAATACGTCGCTTCCTTGTCGTATTTGAAGCGCTCCGAGCGGATTTTTGTTGCCAGCCCGTTGCTGTAGATTGCAAATTCAAATGGAGTGTTGACTCCGTACGATTTTAGTTCATTCTCAAGCAGCGACTGGAGTTTTTCCTTTGAAACGCGCTCCTGGATTGGCATTGCGGCGGCGATGTCCTTAAAGAAAATGTCGTATTGCGCATTTTCAAGAATATTGAGGCTGCCTTCCTTCTCGATCCGCGAATCGGGAGTTACGCTGTGCCGCATCTTTGCGTTTTCAAGCGTGCCGCGGCTGTAGATTTCCGTCACGCGTTTGGCAGAAAACGCCCTGCTTTTTATACTGTCACCTTTACTGTCAAAGAACGGCGATGAAATATAATCTCCTGCTGTTACACTATTGGAGTAAATCACCATTTCATTGGTTACCGCGTTTTTGCGGATATAGTACAATTCGAGAAGGTCCTTTTTCTCCGGAATTTTTCCGGTGCTATCCTTCAGCATCTCGTACTGGTTGATGAAGCTGTATGTTTCGAGCTTTTTCAGGTTGTCGGCCACGTTTCCGATGACCTTCTTGACATTGAACCTGAATTGTTCCTCGTTGTTCTTAAATGAGGAACTGAACCAGTAAACCTGGACCAGAATTATCCCTATCAGGGAGAGACTCATCAATAAAACAAGAAGCCGGAAAAACAACCTATTCATCAGGACAAAATTATGATTTTAACATTTAAATTATAAATATATTAACCAAAGATTAACAGCTAATACATTCCTTATATATTCCGCATTTTTTTAAGAAAATCGTTGACTTGCCGATGCATTTCGTCGATGGTACTATTTTCGATCACAAAATCGCTTCGACGCGATATTTCTTCCTGCGGCCATTGATTGCTTATGCGACTTAACACCGATTCACGACTCACATTGTCGCGATCCATTACACGCTGAATCCGCAATTCTGCAGGTGCTGCAACTGCCACGACATAATCACAATCGGCATCGTAGCCGGTTTCGAAAAGAATTGCCGATTCCTTCACCACGATATCGAACTTTGAATGTTCGGCAAGCCACTTTTGAAAATCCAGTTGCACCGCAGGGTGAATAATTGCATTTAATGCCTGCAGCTTTTTTTCATCCGAAAAAACAATCGACGCCAAAATGTCCCGACGAACTTTGCCTGATTCAATAATCCGGTCTCCAAATTCCTGACGTACCTGACTGATAACGGGTTCTTCTTGCAGCAATCGGCGCCCTGCCTCGTCGGCTATGTAAACCGGAATCCCAAGTGATGACAGATATGTCCCAACGGTCGTCTTGCCGCTGCCAATTCCACCTGTCAATCCAATAATTTTGCTCATGGCTAGAAGAATAGCTTTGGAAACGCGGTCTCCGGATTTTGGTTAAGCAGCCTTATTTTGAAATAGGATTCCAAATATCCATGCCCATAACCAAAAAACTGCCTGATAGCAGCAATTACAGCAAGTGCACCGAGCTTCGGATTTCTAAGCTTTATCGTTGCGACCACAAAAATCGCGAGATAGTAAACAAAGTACAACTTGAGCGGAAGATCTATTGTAAACAAGAGCAGGAACAATGAAAGATAAAATCCTAACACAAAAGCAGCAGGGAAAAAGTAGGTCACTTTTGCATATCCGGGATGCCATTTGTCAAGGATTGGACGTGCTTGTCCGAACTTTTTGACCTGCAGCGAAAACTTATCCCAGTCAATTCTTCTCTTATGATAGACAAATGCCGAGGGGAACAACCTGGTTTTAAAACCCAATTTCCATAACCGGATCGAAAGATCGGGATCTTCGCCCGGATGAATGTTCCCAAATCCGCCTGAAGCTGCAAAAGCTTTTGCGGATATTCCCATATTGAAGCTTCGGGGCTGGAATTTAGTCAATTGTTCAGAGCCGCCGCGAACGCCGCCTGTAGTTAAAAACGAGGTCATCGCAAAATTTATTGCCTTTTGGATATCAGAGAACGAATCGAGAGCGCCATCGGGCCCGCCGAAACAATCGACATAATCGCGATGGAGTTCTTTTTCGACTTCTGAAAGATATTGTGGCGGCACGATGCAATCGGAGTCGAAGATTATGAAATAGTCGCCTTTTGCTTTCGACATCCCGAAATTGCGCGAGTCGCCGGGACCGGAATTGCTTTTAAAATAATAAGCAAGGTTGAATTTTTCGCGGTAGTGCTCAACGACGTGATCACATTTCACCGTCGAGCCGTCTTCGATAATTAGTATCTCAAAATGTTCTTTGCGATCCGATAAAAGCAGGCTGTCGAGCAGCTCACGGATTTCATCTGGACGATTGTAAACCGGAATGATCAGCGAAAAAAACATCAGCAAAATTTTAACAAATATAACCTTTCCAAAAAAGAAAAACCACCCCGAAAGGTGGTTTTAAACGGCAAGTCAACCGACTATTTTTTAAGAATCCTTATTGTCTTCGTTCCTGTTGAAGTCGTGACTTTTACCAGGTAAGTTCCCGCTGAAAGCGCCGACAGATCCATTTGTCCGCTCCCGGAAATTCCTGAGGCCACTTCCTGGCCAAGCAGATTATAAGCCGTTGCATTTTTGACGTCCACGGCCGAGATTGTCAGATAATCTGAAACCGGATTTGGATACCATGAAAAATCAGCAGTCTGGTGTTGCACCACGCCAAGCGAAGCATTCCAAGCCGAGATCCGGAAAGTTCCCATGGTGTCGTTGGCATACTCCCAAACACGGGCATAAATCGTTGAACCCGGAACGAGTCCGCTGAGCGTTAACTTCGAAAAAGCGTCGACACCTTCGTCATCGCTGCATCCGATGGCAGTCATCGCCGTGCAATCACCTGTCAAAACCGACATTCCGGTGTCAATAAGCGGCGACCCGGGATCGGCCTGCGTTTCAATAGTTATATTTCCATCTGCGGGCACAACGACGCTAAACCAAACATCGCCACCAAAATTAAACGTTGCGCACGTTGGATTCGGCGGGCCGATGGTCTTGGTTGCGCCGGCATTGGTTGCCGTCATCGCAAACTCGTCAAATGAACCGCCTGGCGTCAGCACGAAAGCAGTCTCGCAGTCGTCGTTTGGAACGGCAACAGGCGCTGTCTGGATAAAGAATGGCCCTGCCCATGAACTTGTTGTATCGCCATCGCAATGCGCTTCGACGTACACATCATAAGCCGTGAATGGCACAAGCCCGGTTAACACAACCGGCGCAGTAACGTTGCTATAAATTGGATTTCCCGGAGCCGGTCCGCCAGCTTCCACAACATAGACATCATAGGTCAAGTTTCCGCAACCGGATGTCCAGGTAACAACTGCGCTGTTCGTATTTGCCTGCACCAGCGTTAAATTGTATGGTGCCGGACAGGCTTCACCCGCAAGTATCGTAATATCGTAATCTTCTGTTTCCCCGTATCCATAGGTTGCGCACGGATCAATGCTTTCACCGGGCGTGTTCCAGACGTCACGAATCCGCATCCTGTGTATTCCCGCTGGTGGATCGCAAGCCAGTAATATTGTAAATGTTGCGGTTTCGTTTGAGTCGATTTCACTTGGCGAGAAGCCCACACGCTCTTCAGGTGAAAAGACAAAATCGTCATTATAATCGATCCAAACCGCCTGATTTTGCTGTCCGTAGCTTCCAACCGTCACATTGATTTCGTATGAAACGCCTGCTTGCAGTTCGCCCGTAAAGTTCGGCTGCCCGGTAAAATGGGTGTATGAAGGATTTACAGGATCGGTTCCCGAATTATTTGAAAGCGTCGTTCCCGTGATGACCACATTTGCGATCATGTCACCGTCGGTTTTACCATAAGTATAATGTGGAAAGCAATAGCAAACTGCCGCAGGCGTGGCTGTCACCAATAGTGGCGTACTGGCCGTAGTTGCCGCGCCGCAGCTCACAACACACTGGTAATATGTCGAAGAAGTATGGGTTAAAGTCAGTGTCGGATTTGTAGCATCCGCAATATTTGAGTAGGTCGTACCGTCAAGCGAAGATTGCCATTGATAACCCAATCCGAAATCGGGCGACTGATTTTCAAGCGAAAGCGTAAATTCGACTTCAGGGCAAACCGAAACTGCCGATGAAACCGTGTTACCCGGCGTTGGCGCGCCTGCACATTGCGGCTGTGGCATGAAGGTGTATTTTTTTCCGACAATGGCAGTAGTGGAATTTATTCCGTTGTTAGCTGCGGTGGATGACGCTGTGGCCGGTGATCCCGGAGTAACGCTGACGAACGAAGTAAGATCGTTCAATCCTATTGATGCTGTGATCGCACCTGCCGAGTTCATCGTATTTCCATAAACGAAGTCGATCTGCCCCGTGGTTTCATACAACCGCATTTTAAAAGAGCCGCTCACTCCCGCGGTGGCATTTCCGCCGTTCGAGATATTGATGCCATTCCAGCCCACTTCCAGAATCCGCGAAGGCGCAACACCTGTGACTTTGTATTGAATAGACCCTGCATTTCGATTATTGTCGTCCCAAAAAGCCGCAATAAACGGCGTTTGTGCTGCCACATTATCCATGTAATTTGTCCAGCTGTTTCCTTCAATATTGTTGCCCAGCCGGATAAAACCGTTGGTGCTAATGCTAAAGGTCGAATAGCCGATTCCTCCAAAATTGAAACTGAAGCCTATCGGGATGGCGTTTTGGGATCCGTCATCACCCGTCGCGGTCGAGTTCGTGCCGCCGGTCACCGCTGTATAAGCTTCCGTTGCTTCTGAGAAAGTATAACCCGAAACGCTTTGAGCTGTCAGCTTCACGAACGAAAACAGAAAAATCAGCAGGGTAATTTTTTTCATAAATGTTAATGGTTGGTTAATTTGGTTCCTAAAGTACTAAATTTTAGGAAATAGCTTAAAATAAAAAAGCCGCCCGAAGGCAGCTTGATGTAATTTATATGGCGCTTATGCCTATTCCGGAATACTGTCGATCGAAACCATTTCATTGGAATCGGCAGTGTAATCAACACCGGGAATTTCAAATCCGAATAAATTATAAAAATCCGTCCTGTATCCTGACAAATCGCCGATTTCAGCAATGTTTTCAGTAGTGGCGGCGGGCCAGAGTTTGGCGACTTCAGCCTGGATTTTTTCATCCATTTCCCAATCGTCAATTCTGATGCGGCCTTTCTCATCGGTTGGAACGTCGCCACCGGTATAAAGCCTTTGTTGAAATAGCCGTTGAATTTGCTCGATTGTGCCTTCGTGCGTGCCGGCTTCTTTCATCTTTTTATACAACAACGAAATGTACAACGGGATAACCGGGATTGCCGAACTGGCCTGCGTTACCAATGCCTTGTTGACCGAAACATAGGCCTTCCCGCCTATTTCACGAAGCGAATCCGTAATCGAAAAAGCCGTAGCTTCCAAATGATCTTTTGCACGGCCGATCGTTCCTTTGCGGTAAACAGCTTCAGTGATGGCAGGGCCGATATACGAATACGCAACGGTAAGTGCGCCATCAGCCAGCAATCCTTCCTTTTTCAATTGATCGATCCACATTGCCCAATCTTCGCCGCCCATTACAGCGACAGTGTTTTCGATATCGTCTTCTTTTGCCGGTTCAATAGAAACTTCTGAAACTTTTCCGGAATGAAAATCAACCGTTTTATTGGTGAATGTGCTTCCAATCGGCTTCAGCACGGAGCGGTGCGTTATTCCTGTGGTAGGATTGGTCCGAACCGGTGAAGCAAGGCTGTAAATCACCAGGTCAACCTGACCGAGATCTTTTTTGATCAGATCGAGTGTTTCGCGTTTAATCTCATTTGAAAATGCGTCGCCGTTAATGCTTTTTGCGTAGAGTCCGGCCGCATGCGCTTCTTTTTCAAAAGCTGCCGAATTATACCAGCCGGGAGATGCGGTTCTTCCTTCCGAAGGCGCTTTTTCAAAAAACACCCCGATTGTTGCCGCGTCCGAGCCAAAAGCGCTTGTTATCCTTGATGCGAGGCCGAATCCTGTTGAAGCGCCGATTACGAGCACTTTTTTCGCGCCGTTTATCTTGCCTTTAGATTTTACGTATTCAATCTGGTTCCGCACATTTTGCGCAGCTCCTTCCGGATGCGCGGTAAGGCAGATGAATCCTCTCATTCTTGGTTCGATGATCATATATTTCGTTTTGGTTAGTTTAAGTGCTACGAAAGCAACAAATATAGGCTGGTTTTTCAGTCCAGCAAAGCTTTGGCGTGATTTATCGCCGATTCCGAAACGGCGGATCCGGAAAGCATTTGAGCAATTTCGGCAATGCGTTCCTCGTGCGACAACAGTCGGAGTTGTGACTCAGTGCTTTCGCCGATAACACGTTTGAAAACTTTAAAATGGATGCTTCCTTTTGCAGCGATCTGCGGAAGGTGCGTAATCGCAAAAACCTGCCTCTTCGCTCCCATCGCTTTCATTATTTCGCCCATTTTATCGGCAATTTCACCCGAAACGCCGGTGTCGATTTCATCAAATATTATTGTTGGAAGGGAAGTGTATTCGGCCATTACCGATTTTACCGCAAGCATTATACGCGAAAGTTCGCCACCGGATGCTATCTTGCTGATTGGCCCAAATCGGCTTCCCTTGTTTGCCGAAAACAAAAACTGCAGATCATCCATTCCGTTAGCCAGGAATCGCCCGGTCTTTTCGATCTTAATGTCGAATTGCGCGGCGGGCATTCCCAAAGGGTGCAATAATTCTGAAAGTTTGGCGGCAAGGACTGGCGCCGTTTTCATTCGTGCCTCGTGCAAGTGATCAGCCAGTATATTGAGTTGATTTGTAACAACCTGAAGTTCTGCTTTGTATTTCTCGATGCGTTCTTCAATTCCACTCAACGAAAGCGCTTCACTGTCAAGGCGTTCACGTATTTCAATCAGCTCTTCGACAGAACCTGCCTGATGCTTTTTCTGCAAATCATAAATCACCTGTAGCTTTTGGCTGGCCTTCTGAAGCGACTCCGGATCGCCGGCAATATTTTCGGCAAGGTTCTCCATTTCCCGAACAATGTCGTCGAGTTCAATCAATGAAGCCTGGAGCCTTTCATAAAGATCATTGTATTCGATAGAAAACGCGGCTATTTTCTGCAACGCGGCGCGGATTTCACGCATATTTCGCAGTACGCCAATTTGATCGTCATTCGATAACACTACCGAACGAACAAGATTTTCCCGAATCAATTCGACATTGTTCAGTTTGTCGAGTTGCGCTTCAAGCTCTTCCTGTTCCCCGGCGACAAGCTGTGCAGCCAGCAATTCCTCCAAAAGGAAGCCGTTGTAATCCTGTTGCTTATTCGCGTTTCGCAGCGTTTCCTCCATATGGTCGAGTTCCGCTTGCAATGACTTGTATTTCGCAAGCGTCGTTTGATAAGATTGTAATGCATCGCGATTTCCTGCGAGCGCATCGATAATGCGAAATTGGAATTCCACTTCGGAAAGCGACCGCGTTTCGTGCTGCGAATGAATGTCGATCAGGAAGTCGCCCAAAAGCTGCAATTCCTGAAGATTCACCGGACTGTCATTAATGAACGACCTTGATTTTCCACTCGGAAGGATTTCGCGCCGGATAATTGTATGCGCGTCGTAATCGAGGTCGTTTGCCTCAAAAAAAGCTTCGAGATTGTATCCGGAAACATCAAACTGCGCCTCAATTATGCATTTCTGGTCTTTATTTTTAAGGGAAGAAAGGTCTGCCCGCCGACCAAGCGCAAGGCCAAGCGCCCCAAGCAGAATTGATTTTCCTGCGCCGGTTTCGCCGGTTATTATCGAAAAACCGCCATTGAACCCGATTGAAAGCTTTTCAATCAAGGCAAAGTTTTCAATCGACAGCGAAGTGATCATCAGCTTGAGAAGTTACATTTTCATATTCGACCACTTGGTCGAGTTGAGTGGTGAAATCCGATTAAGGTTGTCAACAAGGTCGGCAATCGGAACAGCAGGCCCGCCTGAAAAAATCGAAACGAGCTCATCGGATTTGGCATCAAAAAAGATGCGGGTCAGAAAGGCGTTTGGCCGAACTGAGTGTACTTGAGCCAACGTTGTAAGCGAGGCTTTGATGTTTTCCTTTGCTGTCTTTAAATCGCGCGACATATTGTCCAATCCTTCAAAATGGTATTGGTACATCGCTTCGCGAAATGGGCTGTAGGTATTTGACAGCATATCGTTGACAAAGAAATAGCGGTTTTGATTTCCGTCGGATTGGCTCCATCCTTTATAGCCGCCTTGCTGCGCCACATTCACGATTTCCTGGGCAATTTCAAAAAAACCGGTTCCGCCCATCGGTGAAAAAGTGTCGGCATCCATCCCGAGGATCATAAAACTGTAATATGATAGCACGGATACGAGATTCGAATCGAAACTGGTCGGATTGAATACGAGATTTTCAAATTCCACATATTTGAAACTAAAATCCTTATCCATGAAATTCATGATGGGCGTCGAGTAGGTCGAATTAAAAACCGGCCGTGCCGATTGAACCTGGATTGTCGCTACGTATTGATCAGTGTTATACGAAGAAAGGGTTATGTACATTGAGCAGTTGATCCTTTCGCCCTGCTTGTAGACTTCACCCGTCCAGTCGGTTTTGTTCACGAATTCGGAAATGGAATTTTCCAAGGTGCGGAATGTCTGCGGATTTGCATTGGCAATCGTAGCCGAATTTACCGTTACCGTGCAATTAAGTTGTTGCGCGCAAACTGTTCCAAACCAAAATGTTATCAGAAATGCCAGAATCTTTCTCATTGCAAGGATATTATTTTATTTAATATATCGGCTGCGACTTCTTCCTTTGATTTCACCGCCATCGGCTCGATGTTAAAATCCTTGTCGATAAAGGTGACTTTATTGGTCGGCTTGCCAAAGCCGGCGCCTTCGTCGCGTAAGGAATTGAGCACGATCAAATCTAGGTTTTTTTTCCCTATTTTCTCTTTTGCGTTAGCGATTTCATTTTCAGTCTCAAGCGCAAACCCGACAAGTATGCGGTTACCTTTGCGGCGGCCGAGTTCTGCCAGGATATCTTGTGTTTTTGTGAGTTCTATTGTTAGCTCCTGCCCTGTTTTCTTTATTTTTTGAGGCGCAGCTTCTTTCGGCGTATAATCGGCAACCGCAGCGGCAGCAATGGCAAAATTGCAGGAATCAAAATTTTCTATGCAGGCCGCGTACATTTCGGCAGCAGTTTGCACACGAATCGTTTTGATCGAATCGTTGCTCGCCGAAAGATGCGTTGGTCCTGAAACAAGAATAACCTGTGCGCCCAATTCGGCGGCGGCTTCGGCGATATCATAGCCCATTTTTCCGGACGAATGGTTTCCGATAAAACGCACCGGGTCTATCGATTCGTACGTTGGACCGGCAGTCACCAGCACTTTTTTTCCTCGAAGCGGCAGCTTGCGCTCTATATCGTTGGCGATGAAACGAATGATGTTCTCCGGTTCCGCCATTCGGCCTTCACCCGACAATCCGCTGGCAAGTTCCCCGGTTTCAGCGGGAATCATTATGTTTCCGAAATCGGCTAAAAGTTTAAAACTTGAAAGTGTCGACGGGTGTTTGTACATGTCCAAATCCATTGCTGGAGCGAAGTAAACCGGACATTTAGCAGAAAGATACGTTGCGATCAATAAGTTGTCGCAATTTCCGGTCGCCATTTTGGAAAGTGTGTTCGCAGTCGCCGGGGCAATCAGCATCAAATCGGCCCAAAGCCCCAGTTCTACGTGATTGTTCCATTCGGCATTTTCATTTTCCGGATCGAAAAATGCAGAAAGTACAGGATTTCTTGATAACGTCGATAATGTCAAAGGCGTCACAAAATCCTTTGCTGCAGGAGTCATGACCACCTTTACTTCTGCGCCGGCCTTGATCAGGAGGCGAACAAGAAAAGCCGATTTGTAGGCGGCAATTCCTCCCGAAACTCCAAGGACTATTTTCTTGCCGCGCAGGACTGACATGGCTTTATTGGTTGCCGTCCCTGTGGTAGATTTTACCGTCTGTCCACTCCTGAACCGCCAATGCGTGTGGTTTTGGCAATTTTTCGTAGAATTTAGAAACCTCGATTTGCTCCTTGTTTTCGAAGATTTCTTCAAGGCTATCGTTGTAAGTTGCGAATTCTTCGAGTTTCTCGGTCAACTCTTTCTTGATTTCAGAGTTGATCTGGTTCGCCCGCTTTGCAATAATTGTAATTGCCTCGTAAATGTTTCCGGTTGGCTCTTCCAACTGGCTTTTATTATAAGTAACCGTATTAACCGGCGCGTTTGTCTTTTTTAAATCCATGCTCATAATGCTCTTATTTAGAATATTGTTTTAAATCCTCATCGATCTTTGCCAGCATATCATCTGCCTGTGCCTTGTATTTGCTGTCTGGCTTAAATTTGATTAATGCCGAATATGCCGCTTTGGCATTGTTCAACCGCTCCTCCATCTTTGCCGGAACCGAGTTGATGGCAAGGTTGTAAGCGGAATCAAATTTATAGTACAAAGCTTCTTCCTTGTACGGCGTTCCCGGATAATCACCAATAAAATTATCGAGAGCGACCAGGGCCGACTTATAATCGGAAATCTTATTGTATTCCTTCGCGTTTTCGAATACCTTTTTCTCGATTTTCTCACGCAGCGTCTTCACGGTAGTATTGGCTTCCGGCAGATATTGCGAGTCCGGATATCGGTCAATAAACGCCTGAAGCTTATCGATTGCCTTGAATGAATCGGTTTGATCCAGACTGTATCGTGGCGACAGCATTGCATAACATTTCGCTCCGAGAAAAGCCGCTTCCTCAGCATGTTCGCTCTTCGGATAACCCGATGCGAAGCTTTCAAACTGGTAGCCGGCAAGGTAATATTGCTTGGTTTTATAATACGACTGCGCAAACATGTAATACATCTGCTCGGCATTCGGTTTTCCGCGGTATCCGGCAGCGATCTGCTCGAAAAGCCGAATCGCTTTCATGTATTTGCCCTTGTCGTACATTTTGGCGGCCGTAGTATATTTTACATCGGCGTTCTCAGATTTCAGGGCTTTTTGGTATTCGCTGCAAGAACAAAAAAGAACGGCAATGAATAATACGGATAAGAATCTCTTCATTTCTGATTTCGGTTTCAGTGATTCAGGGTATTTCACTCCCTTGAAAACCAACTGCAAATTTAGTTATTAATCACAGACTGCAAAACATTTTTTTGTCTATCGAAAAAGCCGCTAATTAGTGTAGGCTTTGGTGAATTTTTCGATGCGCTGTGCCAGATCCTGATTGACATTCACCAGCGGTAGCCGTACCGTATTTTCGCATAGGCCAAGACAACTGAAAACCTCTTTAATTCCCGCCGGATTGCCCTGCTCGAAGATCATGTCGATGCAATCGGCAATTTTGTAATGTATCTCGTAGGCTTTATCTGCTTCGCGTTTAAGCCCCAGTCGGACCATTTCGGAAAATTGTTTCGGAAAACCTTCGCCGATCACCGAAATCACGCCAGACCCGCCGGCAAGAACCATCGGAAGCGTAATCATATCGTCGCCCGAAATAACCATAAAGCCTTGCGGTCTTGTCTGCAGCAGTTTCATCGCCTGGACTATATCGCCAGCGGCTTCTTTGATTCCGATAATGTTTTTGAAATCTCTGGCAAGCCTGATTACCGTTGATGGCAACATGTTGCTGGCGGTGCGTCCCGGAACGTTATACAAGATTATCGGAAGCGGCGAAGCTTTTGCAATTGCAGCAAAATGCTGATAAATTCCTTCCTGCGTTGGCTTGTTGTAGTACGGCGAAACCGAAAGGATCGCGGTATAAGGCGAAAGATCGCTGTTTTGGATTTCGCTGATCACTTTCGCGGTATCGTTCCCTCCGATTCCCAAAACCAACGGCAGCCTGCCATTATTCGCTTTGACAATCGTACTTTTTACAAGTGCTTTTTCGTCTTCGGTCAGCGTTGCCGATTCGGCAGTTGTCCCTAAAACAACCAGGTATTCTATTCCATTGTCGATCTGATAATTGACAATTCGCTCGAGAGCCTGCGTGTCGACTGAAAAATCTTTTTTAAACGGGGTAATCAGCGCGACCCCTGTGCCGGTTAATGATTGCATATCAAAGTTTGTTTAGAATCTTGAGGTATTTGAAAAGTTCGTCCGAAAAAACCTGGTAATGTTCTGCTGTTGTATTTATCATAAAATGGTTCAGCCTTTTATCGATCGATGAAAAACCCACCTTAAAGCCGGCCTTCGTGAGATGCGTGACGAGCAGCAACGGCGCCTTTTCGATGTCGTAATAACTGATAAGAAGATCGTAACCGCGCAAAATGAAATCTTTGACTTCCTTTTTTTCAATTGTTGCTGTCCACGAAATGTCCTTTTGGCTGAATACGGGATAATCAAATGTGTCGCTTTTCCTGATCTTGTCCCGATACACGAGAATGCTGATATTACTTGGTGAAATCCCTTGTGCAATCAGCTCTTTCACAAGTGATTCGCGTTCGTTGAAGTACGTTTCATCAAAGAGGATCCCTATTGTCTTTATCGTTTCTGAAGAGGGATTTAGCCGGGCATTCGAGAGCGTGTTTTTAACTATTTTTTTTGTGGCGGCATCCTTCAGGTAATTTAAAAACATAGTACTTTTGCTTGCGACGAAATTAACGAAAATCAGCAGTTTTGCGGGCGATAAAACTAAAAAAGTATAACGGCGTTCTGAAGCCTTTTGTTTTAATCTTAACATTTGCGCTGTTCCTTAACTGTGGACGCCAAACGTACTACGCCGACAAAGCCGAAGGACGTGAAATTGCGATCACCAATCAGACTGAAAGTTCAAAGGCTGTCGAAGATCTTGTGAAGCCGTATCGCGAAAATATCGACCGGGACCTGAGTACCGTTTTGGCCTACGCGCCGCAGACACTTGACAAGTCGGGCGAATGGCAAACCAGCATCGGGAATGTAATGGCCGATCAGACTTTGCAACGCGCAAGCCGTGTCCTTGAAGCGCGTGAGAAAATCAAAGCGGATATCTGCCTGCTCAACTACGGCGGGATCCGGTCGATTATTCCCAAAGGCGATGTTACTACGCGAACTGCATTCGAGATCATGCCGTTTGAAAACAGTGTTGTTGTTGCGGCGCTTAAGGGTGAACAGATTCTTGAGATGCTCAATTATATTATATCCGAGAAGAAAGCACATCCGCTTGCGGGGATGAGTTTTAAAATATCTGCCGATAATAAGCCTGTCGAAATCATTATTGGTGGCAAGCCTTTCGACAGCACAAAGACATATTACGTGGTAACCTCCGATTACTTATTGAACGGCGGTGACAAAATGGATTTCTTCAAAAAAGCTACGGCAACTTTCGATCTTGATTACAAGCTACGGAATGTGCTGATCGATTATTTTAAGGACGCCGACACTATTTCGGCGCCGACCGACGTTCGTATCAGCAGGGTCGCGAAATAATGACAGCAATCGGATTTTAAGCAGAAAAAAAAATGAAAAGAAGGGAATTTATCCAGAAAACAGCAGCAGGATCGGCATTGTTGGCCACCGGATTTGCGTTTGAAGCTTTTTCATCCGCCGACGTCCGTCATCTCACCGTACTGCATACGAATGATGTCCACAGTTACATCGATCCCTTTCCGGCTGATCATCCAAAAAATCCAAATCGCGGCGGCGTGGCACGTCGGGCGACGATAATCGAAAGCATCCGGCGCGAAAATCCAAACGTGCTTTTGCTCGATGCGGGCGATATTTTCCAGGGAACGCCCTATTTCAATTATTATGGCGGCGAACTTGAGCTGAAGCTCATGAGCATGATGGGATATGATCTCGCGACCATGGGAAATCACGATTTTGATAACGGAATCGACGGTTTTCTAGCGCAACTTCCTAACGCGAATTTTGGAATCGTGTCGGCAAATTATGATTTTCGGAATACTGTTCTTGATGGAATCGTAAAGCCTTATAAAATTTTCAACAAAAACGGAGTCAAGGTTGGCGTTTTCGGACTGGGAGTCGAGCTCGCCGGACTCGTCGATAAAAAGCTGTATAAAGAAACAAAATACATCGATCCGGTCGGAATTACGCAGGATACTGTAGCCGAACTGAAGCGCCAGCGTTGCGACCTGATCATTTGCCTTTCGCACCTGGGCTATGAATACAAAAACGAACCCGGGAAAATTTCTGATTTAAAACTGGCCGCCGCCACGAAAGACATAGATTTGATCATTGGCGGACATACGCACACTTTTCTTGATAAGCCGACCATCGTCCGCAATGCTGTCGGAATCGAAACAATGGTGAACCAGACCGGTTGCTATGGTTTGAACCTGGGACGAATTGACTTTCATTTCACCAATGGCAAAGCTTCGTCATCCCATGGGCGCTCCATTATCGTCTGATCGTTCCGTAGCAATCACGAATTCATAAAAAGTATAAAAGGCAAACGCATTCAGTCCCATCGCTATCGGACGGAAAATCGCCGGGGAAATTCCGGTCAGGTAATATTTTTCTAGAAAGACGATGAATTGCAATGCCACGAAAAGCACGCCGCATATCAACAGCCATGAATTCTTACGGTTATCATTCATTACATAATTCGACAATGCAATCCCGCCAAGCAACGAAATCATAATGTTCTGTAGCGACAACAGGATGAACGTATCCACCGGAATTCCGTCAGTAATCGCCAGAAGATAAAAAAACACGAGAAGAAAGGGCGTGGTGGCGATCGCAACGGGAATAAAATCATTGATTCGGATGAGTCTATTCACCAGCCACAGCACGATAATTCGATGAATCAGGAAAGCGATCACTCCGTAAAACAGCATTTTCGGATCGTTCGGAATAAATAAAATGTTGGTAATAACCGAAAACAACATCGCCAGGTAAAACAGCATGTTTCTTTCCTTCGAAGTCAGGAAGTACAAAATCATCAGCAGTGCAGGCATTAGTGGTTTGAAGATAAACTTCAGTTGCTCAATGCTGAAAAGTTCAGCCATAATTTCAACAATCGCAACCACAAAGTAAGCGGCAGTCGTCACGTTAACCACAGGTCTGTGCGCAGTCGTCTCCATCATCAAAATTTAAATGTAATTTAATAAATAAAAGGCTAAGTCCGATTTTTACAAATAAATTTCGTCGGTTTCAGGGCCATTTTCGGAACGGACCAGGAACTTGTAAAAGAGGTATTGTGCAATCACAAACATCAGCATTGCCAACGGCTGGAAGTACGATGACGGAAAATAATACAGGCGGATTACAAAAATGAACTGCGTCAAGGCAAAGAGTAATGTACTCAATAGCAGGAACCTGTTGGTCTTATTGGAATGCAAAATATAACTTCCGACGGCAAGTCCACCCATAAACGAAACCAGAAGGCACTGCGCAATAAAAATGTAAAGTCCGTCGCCCAGTTTATCAAACGTCATATTTACGAGTGACATATAAATAAAAAAAAACGGAACACATCCTACCAACAGTGGGAATAAACCCGGAAGCTTGATGTGGTAAAGAATTCGCCAGATGATGAGCGAGCGGTGAATAAAGAAAAATATCGCGCCGACCTGGATGCTTTTAATGTCACCCGAAATGAAGAAAAAGCTCGCGGCCATGCTGAATACCAGCGCAAGCATATAAATGATGTCGCGCTTATCGGATGATTGCCAGTAAATCAGAATGAGAAGCGGCATCAGCATTGGCTTGACGATGTAAATCATACTTGTCTCCGTGGTAAACTCGGCGGCTATCTCAAGGCTTGCGACCAAGAAATACGCAATTGTAAGCGTGCGCAGGTTTGCGGTTAGAACCGGTTCAGTTTTGATCTGTTCCATAATCCAAAGTGTTAATGAGCGCATTCCTTGAATTAAAATATCTGACCATAAAAAAGTATGATAAGAATTGTGCAAAGAGGTTAATGTGGTCGATTATGGGCAGCTCTACCATAAATTGGTTTATCGCATAAAATAAATCCGAAATCAGCACGCACAGCGCCATCGAACAAAGATGCAGGAATGTGGCAGTGCTTTGTTGCAGGTAATTGAACGTCGATACTGTGACAAGTGCAATCAGTGAAATGCCGTAAACCAGGTAAACTAGATAATGGCGTACGATATCGATGACGTGCAAGTTGAGTATGGTAAATAAGATGTAGCTCAACACGGATAGCAGAGTGACCAGGAATACGACGTTGAGCGCAGTAACTTTTTTCGACGGCCTGTCGGCGATTGCAAACCCGATCAGGATCAGGTAACTTACCAATCCGCACATCATAATGTAGATTATGGCATCACGCGCGTAAATCAGCATGATCATATCGGCAACGAAAAAACTCCACAGCACGATCGAAAACAGGATATTTGTCTTTTCAGCTTTGGTCTGCAAGTAATAAAAGTAGATAGCTGGAACGACCATTGGCTTTACGATAAGCATGAGCAACTCAAAGCCAAAAGCTTTCCCGATAAGCACCAGGACGCTTGCGGCAATGTACAAGACCAACGATGGGCTGCTATCCTTCATTCATCATGGTTATAAAGTCGGTTTCGGAAATAATCGGAACCTTTAGTTTCTGAGCTTTTTCAAGTTTGGCCGGACCCATATTTGCGCCCGCGATCACGTAATCGGTCTTTGCAGATATTGAGTTTCCCGCCTTTCCGCCGTTGTCCTCGATCGCCTGCTTCAGTTCATCGCGTGAAAATTGCGTAAATACACCCGAAACTACAAAAGTTTTTCCACTAAACTTCACCGTAGCATTCGGATTTACAGTCGATTGTGCTTCAAGTTGCACGCCGTACTGTTTAAGCCTGTCGATAATGCTTCGATTTTCTTCGTTTTCGAAAAAGCCGATCACACTTTTGGCAATGCGTTCGCCAATTTCGTCGACAGTGGTCAGCTCTTCGAACGACGCTTCCATCAGCCGGTCGATGTTCCCGTACTGGCGCGCCAACTTTTTAGCAACGGTTTCTCCAACGTATCGGATTCCCAATGCGTAGAGCACGCGCTCAAATGGAATTTCCTTTGATTTTTCAATTCCGTTAATTAGGTTTTCTGCCGATTTACGGGCCATTCGTTCGAGCGGCATGACTTGTTCGACAGTCAAATCGTACAGATCGGCGTAATTCGAGACAAGTTGGTTGTTGTATAAAAGCGCAACCGTTTCGCCGCCCAAACCTTCAATATCCATCGCCTTTCGTGAAATGTAATGCTGGATCCGGCCGATGATCTGCGGTGGGCAGCCGTAGTAATTCGGACAGTAATGCTGCGCTTCGCCTTCTTTCCTTATGAGTTCAGTCTGGCATTCCGGGCAGGACTGAACGTACTCCGCCGGCTGCAGTCCGGGTTCGCGGCGTGTAAGATCGACGGCAATAATCTTCGGAATGATCTCACCTCCTTTTTCGACGAAAACGTAATCGCCAATCCTGATGTCCAGTTTCGCGATCTGGTCGGCGTTGTGCAGCGATGCTCTTTTAACGATCGTTCCCGCGAGCTGCACCGGTTCAAGATTGGCTACAGGCGTAATTGCGCCGGTTCGGCCGACCTGATACGTGATTGCATTTAATTTTGTTGAAACCTGCTCCGATTTGAATTTGTAGGCAATTGCCCACCGTGGTGATTTGGCGGTATATCCGAGTTCATCCTGATAGTGGACATTGTTGACCTTGATCACTACACCATCTGTTTCGTATGGCAGCTTATGGCGGTGTACATCCCAATGATCGATAAAATCGAATACTTCCGACATTGACGAAGCCAGTCGCGCTTCAGGCGGAACCTTGAATCCGAGTTGCCGCGCGAAATTGAGCGATTCAAAATGCGAATCAGGACCCGATTGCATCAGCATTCCATAGATTAAGCATTCGAGCGGCCGCCTTGCTGTTTCAGCGCTGTCCTGCAACTTCAAACTTCCTGAAGCGGTATTTCTGGGGTTGGAATACGGAACTTCGCCAATTTCAATAAGATCGCGGTTCATCTTTTCAAAACCGGCAAAAGGCAGGATGATCTCGCCGCGGACTTCAAGCTTTGCCGGTATATTGTCGCCTTTCAGGTCCAGCGGAACCGATTTTATCGTGCGGATGTTGGTCGTCACTTCATCACCCTGAAAACCGTCGCCACGCGTGACAGCGCGCGAAAGCTTTCCGTTCTCGTACGTGATGCTAATAGACGCGCCGTCGTATTTGAGTTCACAGGTATATTCGGGTGTGATCCCAAGCGATTTTACGATGCGGTTTTGCCAATCGGACAGATCCTCTTTCGAATAGGAATTGTCAAGCGAGTACATCCGTTGTTCGTGCGGAACCGTCGGAAAGTTTTTGGTAACAGCGCCTCCGACCCGTTGGGTAGGTGAATTGGCATCAAAGAATTGCGGATTCTCATTTTCGAGTTTCTGCAGTTCGTTGAGTTTCAGATCGAAATCGTAATCGGAAATTTCCGGCTGATCGAGTACGTAGTAGTTGTAATTGTGACGGTTAAGTTCCTCGCGTAGCGCCAGGATTGTTTCGTGAATGTCCATTGATCAGGAATTTCTTCAGTGGTGAATAATCCACTAAATTAACCAATTACCTGACGGTTTTCAAAAAAAGGTTACGACTTTACGATGGTATCGATCTGCTGATATAATTCGCCTCCGCTGAGGAAAGCACCTTGTTGGATGAGGCTGAAAATCGCGTCGTTACGGCCTTCGGTATAAGGTCGTTTTCCGATCTTCATTTCAACGCTGTCGGTAAACAAATTATCGCTGAGCCATTGGAGTCCGTCGCGGGTCAGGAAATCAATATCCGGATTTTGTGCGTGGAGCACGATGGATTGGATCTCATTTTCGAGGCAATGGAACAGGAAGATAAAGTCTTTTGAAAAATGCTCCAGGAACTGCGCCCGTGAAAGCACGCCTTCCCAAATCAGATCGGAGAAAACATCCAGTTCCTGTTCGGCGACATCGGGCTTTTCGACTTTCAGTTTTTCCCATTCGGTTTTGTCGATCGATTGCGCTGCCAGGAAATTGGCGAATTCCGGATGCAGTTCTTCGAATTGTTCTTTGGTGAGGCGGGCGTATTTCATTTTTTAGGTTTCAGCTGTCGGCTAGGAGCTTTCAGCTTGAGGTTGGATTAATGTCATTGTTGGAAGCAGAATGATTGTGGTTACAGCTCGTAGCTGATAGCTGACCGCCAAATAGCCCGGATGGAAGCGGCATCCTTGCCGGAGCGAAGCGAAGGCAAGATACAGCGGACAGCCGGAATAGCTTCAAATAAAAGAATTTGTTTCGGGCTTTGGCTTAACCGTGAACTGTAAACTTTGATAGCTACAGGCTGACAGTTCATAGGTTACAGCTTTAAACAAAAAAAAACCCCGACTTGCGAAGGGGCTTTTTATTAATTTAGAAAATTATTTTTCTGCTACGATTTCGTATGGAAGTTCAACAACCACATCGCGGTGAAGCCTTACGCTTGCGGTGTATTTACCGGTGCGTTTTACGATTCCCGAAGTGATGTATTTCCTGTCGATCGATTGTCCTGCTTTTTCAAGAGCTTCAGCGATATCGATGTTTGTTACCGATCCAAAGAGTTTCTCGCCACCAGCTTTTGCAGTGATCTTGATGTCGATTCCTTTCAGGGTTTCGGCAAGTTTTTTCGCGTCGTCAACGATTTTAGCTTCTTTGTGTGCTTTTTGCTTCAGGTTTTCAGCAAGTACCTTTTTAGCTGAAGGCGTTGCCATTGCGGCAAATCCTTGCGGGATAAGGAAGTTACGTCCGTAGCCCGGCTTAACCGTTACCACATCATCCTTGAATCCAAGATCCTGTACGTCTTTTTTAAGTATAAGTTCCATAATTACGCTTCCTTATTATTTTAGTAAATCAGCCACATAAGGCATTAATGCAAGGTGACGGGCTCTTTTCACGGCTACCGACACTTTCCTTTGGTATTTCAATGAAGTTCCGGTAAGACGGCGCGGAAGGATCTTTCCCTGCTCGTTTACAAACTTCAGAAGGAAATCAGGATCTTTGTAATCTACGTATTTGATACCCGACTTTTTGAAGCGGCAATATTTCTTTTGCTTGTTGGTCTCTATATTTAAAGGTGTAAGATATCTGATATCTCCATCTTTTTTGCCTGCGGCAGATTGTTGTAAAGTTGCCATAATGATTAAGCTTTAGCAGTTTTAAGTTTTTCCCTTCTTCTTTCGGCCCATGAGATGGCGTGTTTGTCAAGGCTTACGGTAAGAAAACGCATCACGCGCTCGTCGCGGCGGAATTCGGTTTCGAATGCGATCAGCACTTCTCCTGATACCTTAAATTCGAACAGATGGTAAAATCCGCTCTTTTTGTTTTGGATTTCGTAAGCCATTTTTTTCAGGCCCCAATCCTCCTTGGCAACCATTTGGGCGCCGCGGGAAGTAAGAAAATCTTCAAATTTGCTTACTGTTTCCTTTACCTGAACCTCAGATAAAACGGGATTTAAAATGAAAACAGTTTCGTAATGATTCATAAAAAAACGTTTAGATTATTTAAAATGTGTGCAAAAGTAGTAAATAAATTTAAACCACCAAGCTTTTTTGAACTTTATTCGTTGTAACGCAAAAAAATCCGATAAAAATTAGGTTGGGTAGAAAAAACTTATTACGTTTGTCCTACCAAATCTATAATAAATATAAATTATGAAACTAAATTGTGTTGTAGTAGACGACAGCTCCATCCAGCGGATGATCATCGCAAAGTTAGTGAATAATCACCCAAACTTACACTTGGTCGGTGATTTTTCTAACGCGATTGAAGCTAAGAACTGCATGTCGGTGCACACGGTTGACCTGATCTTCCTGGATATCGAGATGCCGGTAATCAGCGGCTTCGATTTTCTCGACGGCCTTAAGGTCAAGCCACAGATCATTTTCATTACGTCCAAAGCCGAATACGCGCTGAAGGCATTTGATTATGATGCAACCGATTACCTGCAAAAACCGATCGCGCTTGATCGTTTCAACGCCTCGGTAAAACGTGCTATGGACTTCCACCTCCTTAAAAAAGAAAACCAGGAAGAAGACGGCGAACACATCTTCATTAAGAGCAACCTGAAAAAACTGAAAGTTTTTACTTCCAAAATCAAATGGATCGAAGCTTTCGGCGATTACGTAAAGGTCGTTACCGAAGAAGACAGCAATCTCGTGCTTTCCACCATGAAATCATTTGAAAAAGACCTGTCGAAGGATAAATTCATCCGCGTACACAAGTCTTATATCATCAACATCGACAAGGTTGAAAGGTTTAACAGTAAATTCGCTGAAATAGGGATAACAAAAATACCTTTGAGCAGAAACAAGAAAGAAGATCTTGTCCGCGCGCTCGCAATAGCCTAACCTAGTAAATATCCACATTTACCGATGCCTTCACGGCGCGGTATTGTGCAACAGATTCAAAACTATCCAGGACTTTACGGATAGTTTTTTTTGTGGCTTCAAGTGGCTTCCCGGTTGGAATTTTGATCAATATCGTCCTGATATACTCATTCCGGATGCGTCCCACCGCGGGTTCTTCCGGCCCAAGCACCGGCATGTCGAGGTTCAGGCTCAGCACCTGGTAAAGCCATTTGGCCGCTTCACGCAATTTTTCGAAATCGCGGTGCTTTATGGTAATCCGGATCAGCTTCGAAAATGGTGGATACAGAAAGACCTGCCGCTCGATGAGCTGTTCACGGTACATTCCTTCGTAATCGCCGCGCATGACCTGTTTGATGATATTGTGCTGCGGATTGTAGGTTTGGATGATCACCTTTCCTCGCACCTCACTCCTGCCCGACCGGCCTGCGACCTGTGACATCATTTGGTAACTGCGTTCGAACGCCCGAAAATCGGGATGGTATAGCATATTGTCGGCGTTCATGATACCGACCAGCGCCACATTGTCGAAGTCGAGTCCCTTTCCCAACATCTGAGTTCCCACCAAAACATCCACTTCGCGATTGCGGAAACTGTCGATTATTTTTTCATAGCCAAATTTACCACGCGTCGTGTCATGGTCCATTCTTCCGACTTTCGCCAACGGAAATAATTCCGATAGCTCCGATGCGATCTGCTCGGTACCGAAACCTTTTGTGGATAGATTCGTTCCTGAACAGCTGTGGCAGCGCGTTGGAACTGCCGTCGAATAGCCGCAGTAGTGGCAGCGCAACCTGTTGTCCGATTTGTGGTACGTCAGGCTGACGTCGCACTGGCGGCACTGCGGAACGTGCCCGCAAGTCATGCATTCAAGCACGGGCGACCAGCCGCGGCGGTTCTGGAACAAAATCACCTGATTTTTGTTTTTCAGGCATTCGGCAATTGAATCGGTTAATGTATCGCTAAAATGGCCCGACATCCGCTTGCGGAAATATTTGTCCTTCAGGTCGACAACCTCAATTTCCGGAAGAACAGCGTCGCCATATCTTTCCGTCAGCGACACAAATCCGTATTTAGCAGTTTCAACATTGTGGTAGCTTTCGATCGCGGGTGTCGCCGAACCCAACAGAACTTTCGCCGAGTACAGTTTTGCCAGTACGATCGCCGCATCCCGCGCATGATATCGCGGCGCCGGATCCTGCTGCTTGAACATCGGCTCGTGCTCTTCATCGACAATGATTAACCCGAGGCTCGCAAACGGCAGGAACAACGCCGAACGTGCGCCAATGATCACTTTTGACTTCTGGGAATCGCTTAAAACGCCCTCCCAAACCTCAACACGTTCATTGACAGAATACTTTGAATGGTAAACAGCGACCGTATTTCCGAAATATTTCACCAGCCGCGAAACCAGTTGCGTCGTCAGCGCAATTTCAGGCAAAAGCAGCAGCGATTGTCTGCCCGCTTGAAGCTGTTCCTCGATGAGCCTGATGTAAATCTCGGTTTTGCCACTAGCGGTAATTCCGTGAAGCAGCGTCACATCTTTTTCGGTGAAACTTGACTTTATCGAATCGAATGCGTGCTGTTGCGCCGGATTCAGCTTTGGCCGAGCAGCAACGTCGTCGGAAAATAAAACGCGATCCTGCTGAAGGAAATACGTTTCGAAAATTCCCTTTTCGACAACCGCCTTAACAATCGCCGCACTCGAATTTGATGCAGCAATCAATTCTTTCACCGAAACGGGCTGTTTCGATGCCGCAAGCTGAAAATACACCAGCAGCAATTCGCGCTGCTTTCCGGCTTGCCGAAGCGATTCGGTCAGCAATTGCAAATTATCAGGTTCCGAATATTTTTCATCGACTTTTACATAACGGACTAACTTCGGCTTATAGGATTCGGCGATTTCTTCATCAATTCGCAGATAGCCGCGTTCCATCAGGCTGCGTATTATCGGGAATACATTCTTTTTGTTCAGGATTGCGATCAGGTCGTGGATTCGCAGGGTCATTTGCTGCTGAAGCGCCTGAACGACCAGGTATTCGTTGTCAGACAATACTTCATTTAGGTTTGCCGATTCGGGCTGAAAAGTTACCGTTGTTTCGCTTTCAAGCAGTAACGCCGAAGGCATTGCCGCACGAAAAACATCTCCGATCGGACACATATAATAGGACGCGATCCAGTTCCAATGCGCAATTTGCTGCTCTGTGACAACGGGTTTATCATCAAGGATGTATCTGATTTCCTTCGGCTCATAAAGTTCCGGCCGATCTTGGTGCTTTAGGGTAACGACTCCGGTGTAGATCTTGTTTTTCCCAAATGGAACGGCAACGCGAAACCCGGCGGAAATCATTTCAAATTCGGCAGGCGTAACACTGTAAGTAAATGTTCGGGCGAGAGAAAGCGGGAGAATAACTTCTATAAACGAATCCATGAGCTACAAAGATAGCCAAGCAACGGTATAAAAAAAGCGCGTTTTGCAGCCGATATTACCTGACCCGTTGCCAGTATTGTGTGCGGCCGAAAAACGACAAACCAATGTAGCCGCGGACTTTCAGTCGGTCTTTTCCTTCAAGCGTTATGTAACATTTATATAATTTTCCGTGCTTAGGATCAAGAATGTGGCCGCCAGTGTATTCATTTCCATCTTTTTTGAGCCCTTTGATCACCAGCAGTCCGAGAATGGGCTTGTCTTTGTCTTCGCCGTTGCAAAGGCTACACGTGCGGTTACGGCCTTTAGGATCTAAAATTTCGCTTACTTTCCCATAGATCTTTCCATGGCTTTCGAAGATTTCCACAATTGAAATGGCTTTTCCAGTTTCATCGTCTATCGTGCGCCATTTGCCTACGATTTCATTTTGGCCGAATGACAGCGAGAAAAAAAGCGACACCATTATCCACGCAATATGATTTCCCATGAGCTGAAATTTTAGTCAGTCATAAAAATAGACAAAATGCCTTTCGAAACCGCTTAGGTGAATAAATTTTTTATTTTCAGGCGGTTAATGGCTGCGTTAAGCTCAAAACCGAGTAGAAGTACTACGCAGTTAATGTAGATATAGAACATCATAATAAGCAGCGTTCCGATAGATCCGTAGAGCTCGTTGTACTTTGAAAAGCTTACGACCCAAATCCCGAAAAAGTATGAGGAAATGATGATCAGTATTGTCGTAAAGACCGAGCCAACCGTGATGAACGACCTTTTTCCGGTGTGTTTTGTTCCGAATTTGAATAATATCGATGTGGTCATCAAAATCATCAGGATCACAAAGGCATAGCGCCCCATCACAATAAAGGGAATGCTTTCACCCAGAACCTCCTGAATGCTTGTGCTCTGGATGAAAACCTCGAATATTACGATCATCGCGACAGTGAAAAGCAGAATGAAGGACATCAGCAGTGACATGCCCAGCGCCACGATATATTGACGAAAAAAGCCGCGCTTAATCAGTACGTGGTGCGATGTTTCAAACCCGCCAAGAATCGAGTTGAGTCCGTTTGCCATCACAAAAATCGAAATTAAAAAACCCGATGATAGCAACCCGCTATGACTGTTGTTCAGGATATCGGCGATGATCGCAGCAATTGCATCATAGGTATGCGGCGGAACGCTTTCTTCAACGAAACGAAGGAAATCGTTCTGGAAGCCTTCAATCGGAATGAACGGGATCAAGTTGAGGATGAACAGCGCAAAAGGAAAAAGCGCCATGAAGAAACTGAAAGATATCGCTGCCGCGCGGTAGGTGATTGCTCCATCGACAACGCCAATAATGTAGATCTCCAGCAGCTCGTATAGCGATAGGCCTTTTAGAAATCCAAGCTTGACACGCTTCAGTCCACGTGCAATTGTTCGCACAACTGGAATGGTTTCGAGCTTATCTTCAATTTCCTTTGACACCTTAGAACGCTTTCAGGCTTAAATCCATATTGTAAACCGAGTGTGTTAACGCGCCGGAAGAAATATAATCGACGCCGCACGCGGCATATTCGCGGATTGTCTTTTCATTGATGTTTCCCGACGATTCGGTCTGGCACCGGCCGCCGATGAGCGAAACCGCCTCCCGCGTGGCATCGTAATCAAAATTGTCAAGAAGGATGCGATGCACTCCGCCCGCAGAAAGTATCTCCCGTACTTCAGCGATATCGCGTGCCTCAACGACAATCTTCAGGTTAAGATTTTTCTCTGCCAGGTATTTTTTTGTTTTTTCGATCGCCTCCGGAATTCCGCCCGCGAAATCAATATGGTTATCCTTGAGCATGATCATGTCATAAAGTGCAAACCGGTGATTTTCGCCACCGCCGATTTTGACTGCCCATTTCTCGGCAGCGCGGAATCCGGGAGTGGTTTTTCGGGTATCAAGGATTTTCGTATTTGTGCCTTCAAGAAGCGATGTAAAATTCCGCGTTTTTGTCGCGATGGCTGACATACGCTGCATCGAATTCAGCAAAAGCCGCTCGCAGGCAAGGATCGACCTTGAGCTTCCCGAAACGTGAAACACGACGTCACCGTACTTTACCTGCGATCCGTCGGTGATAAAAATTTCCGTCTTTAGGGTTGGATCGGCATTCGAAAATATCATTTGCGCAAATTCGACACCGGCTATAATTCCGTTGTCTTTTACGAGCAATTTCGCCTTTCCGGTTGCGCTTTCGGGAATGCAGGCCAGTGAACTGTGGTCGCCTTCGCCAAGGTCTTCGCGCAAGCCGTTTTTTATAATGATCTCAAGTTCATCCTTGAATTTTTCTTCGCTGATCATCGTTTTATTTTTGAATTGCTAAAATATAACAATTTCGCTTACCGGAGATTCAATTATTAGAGTCAGCTGCTGTTTATAATAAGTATTTTGATTCGACTTTAACTATCTGACTATCATTGCAATACATGTAGATAATGTAAAAATTTCAGGCTTAAATGTAAATGCCTCCCAAAGGTAAAGGCGAACTTTGACTTGACAATCCGCAGAGTCAAACAAGCAGTTACTAACCAAAAAGTCTCTCCATGAAAAAATTCTATTTCCTTTCGCTACTGGCTTTTTGCGCATTATCTTTTGCACAAAACCAAACCGTAACCTACACCCCGATCAGCGACGACATTGCCAACCCTGAACGCGGCTTTTACCATCATACTGAAACTCATTCAGGTAATTACACATTTCTCAACGCTGCGACGCTTCAAAATTACCGTAACCAGGAGAACATTACCTTGATTATGCGGGTCTTCTATCTTGAATCGTATATCAATTCGGATATTCCGCAGAGCTACCTCAACAAGCTGCAAACCGATTTCAATACAATCCGCTCAAGCGGCCTGAAGGTAATTGTGCGGTTCGCCTACAGTGACAACAATCCGGCGGCCGAACCCAAAGACGCGCCAAAAAACATCATTCTCAACCACATTCAACAGCTCAGGGAAACGATTTACAACAATCGCGACGTGCTGAACTCGCTCCAGGTTGGCTTCATCGGAATTTATGGCGAATGGTACGCCAGCGACAATTTCGGAACCAACAACCTCACAACCCAAAACCTGCTCGATCGCCAGGAAGTTTTGCTTTCGGTGCTCGAAAATTTTGGATGGGATATCCAGATTCAGGTACGTACGCCGAAAATCAAACAGAACGTTTTTGGAACGACGCCGATCACCTTGCAGCAAGCCTACAGTACGCTTGTCCAAAAGGCGCGCGTTGGCCATTATAACGATTGTTTCCTCTCAAGCCCCGACGACCAGGGAACATTTAACAATGAAACAGAACGCATTTACCTTGAAAATGACGCAATCTATACCGTCAATGGCGGTGAAACCTGTGCGGTCAGCTCCTTCTCCAGCTGCAGCAATGCCTTGCAGAACCTGAACCGCTATTCATTCGACTTCCTGAACATGGATTATAAGGCAGAAGTTATTGAAGGCTTTGTCAGCGGCGGTTGCTTTGATGAGATCAAAAGAAGGCTTGGCTACAGGCTGGAACTGATTTCGTCGGCGCTGACTCCCGGAACGGTTACAATAAATCTGCGGAACACCGGCTTTGGTCACCTTGCAAACGAACGCAAATCGTATATTGTTTATCGTAATATCAACACTGGCAATGAAATTTCACTTCAGATTGACGGCGACGCCAGATTGTGGGTGAAAGGACAAAGCTTTACCATTTCGCAAAATATTCCGCTACTTCCCGTTGGAACGTATCACCTGTATTTGAATTTACCCGATCAATGGGCGGATGTGACCGGACTTGACCAACGTTATTCGGTTCGATTTGCCAATGCCAACACTTGGGAAAATTCTACAGGTTATAACGATTTGGGACTGACTCTGCAAGTGACTGCTTTATCGATCGCCGATTTCCTGACCAATACCGACAATCGCGATTTCAAAGTTGAAATGTTTGACATTAATGGACGGAAAATCACCACACGCGACGTAGAATCGCTTGCCCGCGGAATTTACATCATACGCCGCACCGACGTAAATGGCGCGGTTGAAACCAGGAAAATCCTGCTTTAAACTTATAAAAAATTGCCACAATTCGCCCGGCGTATCATTGTCGTTGATATATTTGGTATCGAAAAAAATCAACAATGAAAAAACGGAAAGGTAGAATTGTGGCAATTGCTATTTTATTGATGGTCTGCATCGGAAATTATATGCGAATGCCGGGAGCGCGCGAGATTCGAACAGTTGAATTCCTCTCGATACTTGCCATTGGAATGATGTTCGCCCTTTTGGTGCGGGAATCGATCGCAGCTTTTAAATCCCCTGATAAACCCGGCGACCGACAATAGCATGAATATCAAATTGATCGCGGTTGGGAAAACCGACAATAAATCGCTGCAGTCGCTGATTGATGAATACACGAAGCGCCTTTCGTTTTACGTAAAATTTGACCTCGAGATAATTCCAGATATCCGGAACTCAAAAAGCCTTTCGGAAAGCCAGCAAAAGGAAAAAGAAGGTGAATTGATACTTTCAAAACTGTCGGCAACCGACCGGCTGATTCTGCTCGACGAAAACGGTAAGGACTATTCCAGCATGGCATTTTCTGCCGAACTTCAACGCATCATGAACGCCGGGACAAAAACATTGGTCTTTGTAATTGGCGGCCCGTACGGATTTTCAGATGCGGTTTATGGAAAAGCAACCGCAAAAATAGCTTTGTCGCGGATGACATTTTCGCATCAGATGGTACGCCTGTTCTTCATCGAGCAGCTTTACAGGGCGTTTACGATCCTGAGGAATGAACCCTATCATCACCAGTAAATCCGTTAGACATACCGAACAGCTTCACGCATTGAACTGCCTCCTTCACATCGTGCACGCGCAAAATCGACGCGCCTCTTGTGAGTGCCAACGTGTTGACGACAGTCGTACCTGTAAGCGCCGCATCAGCTTCGAGTCCAAGCGGTTTGTAAACCATCGACTTGCGAGACATGCCAACAAGAATCGGAAGTCCGCATATTTTCAAAACATCCAATTTCTCCAATAGCCCGAAATTCTGCTGCGTTGTTTTCGAAAATCCAAATCCGGGATCGAGGATAATATCGCTTATTCCGTGCGATCTTGCCACGTTTATCCGTTCCGAAAAATATAGCAGTATATCCGCGGCCAGGTCTTCATAATCGGTAAACTGCGTCATTGTTTGCGGCGTTCCGCGCATGTGCATCATTATATACGGAACGCGAAGCGTCGCCACGGTTGCAAGCATTTTGTCGTCGAGCAATCCGGCGGAAACATCGTTCACAATTGCGGCGCCGCCGGCCACGGCTTGCCTGGCCACATCGCTTCGGAATGTATCGATGGAAATCACAACGTCGGGAAAATTCTCGACAAGAAGTTCAATCGCAGGAATTACGCGCGAAAGTTCCTCCTCTGCCGAAACATCTTTTGCGCACGGTCTTGTCGAATATCCGCCGATGTCGATTATCGCTGCGCCATCGTCCAGCATTTTCCCAACAGCTTCAACCAGCTCGTTACCAGAATGATGGCGGCTTTCGGAATAAAATGAGTCCGGCGTAATATTGAGAATGCCCATAATTTTGGGCTGAGTTATGTCGATTAGCTTCCCGCGGCAATTGATAGTCATAGGCGTTCACGGCTCCGCAACTGCGGTAAAAATGGAAAATATTGCTATTTTTGACCCGACGGCGAAAATCCGACGGAATAATAGAACAATTTCATACAAATATAAACTAATGGACAACACCTCCAGGGAATACGACAGCGTGATTTCCGTTTGCCGATCCCTTTACGCCAATAAAATGAAGGATTACGGCAGCGCATGGCGAATTCTGAGGTTACCATCGCTTACCGACCAGATTTACATCAAGGCGCAGCGCATCCGCAGCCTGCAGGAAAATGAAGTCCGCAAGATTGACGAGGACGAAACGGGTGAGTTCATTGGGATTATCAACTACTCTGTCATGGCGCTTATCCAGATTGAACTTGGAATTGCCGATCAGCCGGATCTCGACAGCGACCGCGCAGTTGCGTTGTACGACGAAAAAATTGCCGAGACCAAGCAGTTGATGCTTGCGAAAAACCACGATTATGGAGAAGCCTGGCGTGAAATGCGCGTCAGTTCGCTAACCGATCTGATTCTCCAGAAGCTTCTGCGTGTCAAGCAGATCGAAGACAATAAAGGCAAGACGATCGTTTCGGAAGGCATTAGCGCCAATTACCAGGACATGATCAATTACGCTGTTTTTGCATTAATATTAATGGATTTCAAAAAATCATGAAAAACGTCATCACCCAGTTTTCCCGAATTTTTGTTGGATTGTTGTTCATCATCTCCGGATTGATCAAACTGAATGATCCGGTAGGATTTTCATATAAACTTGCCGAATACTTCAGCGAGCCGGTGCTGAACCTGCCGTTCCTGGTACCTTTCGCATTGGCGCTGGCAGTTGCTATCGTAATATTCGAAGCGATCCTGGGCTTTATGCTCCTGATTGGCTTCAAACCAAAATTCACAATTTGGAGCTTGTTGCTGATGATAGTTTTCTTCACGTTCCTGACTTTTTACTCGGCATATTATAACAAGGTCACTGATTGCGGTTGCTTTGGCGACGCACTGAAACTCACTCCGTGGCAGTCTTTTACCAAAGATGTAGTGCTGCTTTTCTTTATCGTGATCCTGTTCATCAATAAAGATCTTGTACGGCCGCTTTTCAAAAAAGTCGTTCGCAACAGCTTGGTATATCTCGCACTTGTGCTCTGCGTTTTTATGGGATATTGGGTTTTGAACCACCTGCCGCTGAAAGACTTCAGGGCTTATAAAGTCGGAACCAACATCCCGAAAGCGATGGAAATTCCTGCTGATGCGCCAAAATCGATTGTCGAGATGACTTTCATTTATAAAGTCAACGGCGTCGATAAGGAATTTACCGATAAGGAACTTTCAAAAATTCCACCGGGAGCTACTTTTGTCGACAGAAAAGATAAAGTCATTTCGCAGGGCTATCTTCCACCGGTTCACGATTTCTCAATGGAAAAAGACGGCTCAGATTATAAAGACGAATTGCTGAACGAGCCGCGCCTTCTGGTATTTGTTGCCTATGATTTATCCCACGCCGACGCCGATGGAATGTCGCAACTGGAAAAACTCGCGCAGGATGCAAAAACAAAAGGGTACAAATCAATTGCGATGACGGCATCCACTGAGGATGAAATCGCTGCGGCCAAGAAAAAATTCGGACTTACCTTCGACTTTTACTTTTGCGATGCCACGACGCTAAAAACCATCGAACGTGCCAATCCCAGCATCGTCGTACTGAAAAATGGAACGATCGTGCAGAAAGTCCACCACAACGACATTGACGACCTAAAGCTCTAGCAATGAAAAGAGACAAGTCGAAAACTTTCACTAAACAGATTTTGCTTTGTTGTGCCGGTATTATCATCGGATATTACATGCTCAACTACATTGCAATTCAGGAAGATCCGCCGCTTGGAAATACGTTTCATATCGTCGTCGGTTGTGTTTTCATAGCCGTATCGGCAATCGGGCTTGGTTTCACGATCAAGGAAAAGTACTTTCCGAAAAAGAAAAGAAAAAGATCAAAACCAATTTTTCTCGAAGAGGTCGAAAAAAGCTACCGAACTACTAATAAAAAGCCAAAACAAGAATAACGACATCAACTTGCGGTAAATTTGTTTAAAATTTATAACATGAAAAAGATTGTAATCATGCTGCTTGCCATCACTGCATTTGCCTGCACCAACGCACAATCGGAGTTCTCAAAAGAGGCGCTTTCACAGCAATTGACGGCTGTTGACGGATCGCAGGTCGAATTTGGCGATATCCTGAAAAATTATAAAGGAAAACCCTTGATGATTGAGGTCTGGGCTTCGTGGTGTGGTGACTGCGTAAAGGCGATGCCGCATCTTAAGGAAGTTCAGGCGGCGCATCCGGGAGTTTCGTACTTGTTCATTTCGATGGATAAGGCTGAAGATAAATGGAAAGCCGGAATCGAAAAACACGAGCTTAAAGGCGGTCATTTCTGGGCGCCTGAAGGAATGAAAGGCAGTTTCGGGAAATCGATCAACCTTGATTGGATCCCGCGCTATATCATCGTAGACAAAAAAGGTAAAATCGTCGTGTACCGCGCGATTGAAACTGATTTCGACAAAATTGACGAAACCTTAAAATCTCTCGAATAATGCGAAGGAAAATCGTTGCCGGAAACTGGAAAATGAACAAAAACGCCGAGGAAACCGAAGATTTGCTCAACGAGCTGATCGACAAGCTTCCCACCGATACAGAAACGCGCATTATCGTTGCACCGACCTTCGTCAACCTGGCATCGGCAGCCCAACATCTGGAATTCACCAATATCGAAGTCGCCGCACAAAATATGCATCAGGCCGAGAGTGGCGCTTATACGGGCGAGATTTCTGCCGATATGCTCAAAAGCGTCGGTGTCAACATCGTGATTTTAGGACATTCCGAACGTCGAAGTTACTTTCATGAAACCGATTCGATCATCGCCTACAAAACGGATGCTGCCCTTCAAAACGGAATGGAAGTCATCTTCTGCTGTGGCGAAGAACTGAAAGACCGGCAATCGGAAAACCATTTCAATGTGGTTGAAAATCAACTTCGCGACGGGCTTTTCCATCTTAAAAATCCCGACTGGGAACGAATTATCGTCGCATACGAACCGGTTTGGGCTATCGGAACGGGCGAAACCGCATCACCCGAACAGGCGCAGGAAATGCATGCCTTCATTCGCGAAACTATCCTGGAAAAATTCGGAATCGATGTCGCAGAAAATGTTTCGATATTGTACGGCGGCAGCGTAAAAGCTGACAATGCGAAAGAAATTTTTTCAAAACCGGATGTTGACGGCGGACTCATCGGAGGCGCTGCACTGAAAGCAGCCGACTTCACCGCAATCGTCGCATCTGCCTGACATTTAAAGCATTAATTTAGGAAGCCTGTTCACTGAGACAGGCTTTTTTTATTGAATGAACGCAATCTTATCGTAAATTTGTCGTTTTCGGAACAACCCAAATCTGATAAAATGCGTTTTTTAATTCCACTAGTATTTCTGTTCAACACGGCTTTTTCCCAAATCGACACTCAAAACAGGTTCAGCTCTGATTCGCGCCAATATTATGTCTGGAGCGACAACAGCAATTCTTACCTATTGCAGGAAACCGAATACGAGCACTCGCTGATCGACATTCGCGAAATAGGTTCGAGAAGCAACGGCTACATTGCGATTAGCCTGACCGACAATGGCCGCGCGCGACTGTTTCACGGTTCGATCGTCGCTTTTTCAACCAATGAAAAGAAAGAGCCGACCTGGCAAATGCGTTCCAAAAACATGAAGGGAAAACTTACCTTCAATCCGGATAAAAACACCTTTACTTTTGTTTATGATGCCAATGAAAAACGGTATCAGCGAATCTTGATCTTTACGCTGAAGGAAGATGAGGAAAGTGCAAAAGACAGCGCAAAGGACAATTAAATATCGATTTTTCCTCTGCAGCCTGAAATAGCAATTTGTGGCTGTGCCATCGAAGGGAAATTGCTGCTGTTCGGGATTCGGCCTGCGATTTCAGGCTTAAAATATGTTGCGATAACTTACCTTTGCACAAAATTTATATCATGCCGAACACTTATCTCGGGTATCATTTTACCGTTGAGCCGCGTGAACTTGGATCAGAAATCCTGATTGCCGAGCTTGGTGAAAAACCTTTTGAGAGTTTTGTCGAAAGCGATTTCGGGATTGTTGCCTACGTTAAAAAGGAATTGTGGACCGATAACATCCTCGATGACATCTATATTCTGCAATCGCCCGAGTTTACCATATCCTACAAGATTGAAGAAATCGACCAGGTAAACTGGAATGAGGAATGGGAAAAGAATTTTGAGCCGATTGATGTCGACCACCGATGCCATGTCAGGGCGCCGTTTCATCCTGCATCCAACGCAGAATACGAAATCGTGATCGAACCGAAAATGAGTTTCGGCACCGGCCATCATGAAACTACACACATGATGATCCAGCAACTACTGGAAACCGATCTGGAAGGAAAGAAAACTCTTGATATGGGTTGTGGCACCGCAATTCTGGCAATTCTGGCCGAAATGAAAGGTGCCAGACCAATTGATGCGATCGATATCGACAATTGGTGTTATTTGAATTCAATTGAAAACGCAGAGCGGAATGGCTGTACGCACATCACGGTGCTCGAAGGCGGTGCTGATTTGCTGGCAGGTAGAAGCTACGATGTTATCATAGCAAATATCAATCGGAATATTTTATTGAACGACATGGGTTCGTACGTGAAATCGCTGAATGAAAAGGGTGTCTTGTTTCTCAGCGGATTTTATGAAGAGGACATTCCGTCAATAGACGAATGCTGCTCGTCATACGGCCTGAAACTGATAAAAAAACTACAAAGGAACAAATGGGTTTCCCTGAAATACGTAAATTAGTAGCTTACTTTTATATCGGCTTATTATGGAAATAAAAGAGAAAATATTAGAGAAAAGGCATGTCAGCGAGGCAACTGGCCTCAACAACGAGATTATCATTTACAACGACGATGTCAACACCTTCGATCATGTCATCGAAACGCTTATTCGCGTATGCAGCCATACTGCGGAACAAGCGGAGCAATGTTCACTTATCATTCATTATGTCGGAAAATGCACAGTTAAAACAGGATCGATGCGGGAACTTCGTCCGCAGTGCACTCAGTTGCTAGACGCCGGACTCAGCGCAGAAATCGTATAAAAAAAGCCCTTGAAAAAGGGCTTTTGATTTTAGATAAAGTCGCTGCTATGTAGCTTTGTTAAAATAAATAGTGGTGACGGTACTGCTTCCTGCGATTGTTGAGGTGTTCTGTAGTCGCAGCTCCGAATTGGTGAGTTTCGTTATGGTGTATGTTCCGTCGTAATTGCTTCCTCCGCTAATTGTAACGGTATTATTCGCTTTCGTCCATGTGGCCGGTGCAGCACTGTCAGGTGTGCAAAGCTGATCTGCATTTTTGAAATATATTACAAAATTCAGGACATTATTATCGGCAAATTCAAGATAATCCTTGTCACAGCCCGGTTCATTGGAATTATATGTTTGTGTAAAGCTGTCAGATGTGCCAACTTTTACAACTGTTTTTGTTGGATTCCATCGCCGCATGATGTTACCTTCGGATACAGAACCGTCGTCACTGCTGCACGAACTTAAAATGCTTCCGGCAAACAGCACTACTGCTGCAATTAATTTGATCTTTTTCATTTTTTTGAATTTTATGTTAGCTACCCAAAAATAAGGAACATCTCAACTAGGAAAAGGTGCTTTTAAGAATTAATTATAATCTTAATGCGGCAGCCTGTCTTTTACCACTCCGTAAATGAAGGTACCGACCAACGCGCCTGCGAGGATGAAGATCACCGGAAGGAAACCTGCGCCCAAAAGAATGAAAATCGGGCCGGGACAGGCGCCTACCATCGCCCAGCCGAAGCCAAAGAAAAGTCCACCCACCCAATATCTCGCCGATCCCGGTTCCTTATCGGCTATTACAATCGGTTCTCCTTTAATGTCTTTAACTTTCATCCTGCGAATGAACTGGATACCAATTAAACCTGTCAACACCGCAGTCATAATAATTCCGTACATGTGGAAAGACTGAAAATGGAACATTTCATAAATCCGGTACCAACTGACGGCTTCCGATTTTGTCAAAACGATTCCAAAAACAAATCCAACAATCAAATATTTCAGTGCGCGCATAATTAAAAGATTAGTGGTAAAATATAATGCGACATAATGAGTCCGCCAACGAAGAACGCAATCACCGCTTTAAGCGAAGGAATCTGCAGGTTACTCAACCCGGAAATCGCATGTCCGGAAGTGCAGCCTCCGGCATATCGGGTTCCGAAGCCAATGAGCACACCGCCCATCACCAGCACAAAAATCATTTTAGGATATTGTAGCGCCTGATTTCCGAATAGTATATCAGGAAGTAGATTTCCGTTTTTCGGCGGATCGATCCCCAATTCGTTTAGTTCACTGATCGTCTTTGGATTCAATGCAACATTTGACGGGTCGGCCATAAAATGAACGGCAACATAACCGCCGATCATCGCGCCCATGATAACCGCCAGGTTCCATCTTTGCGCACGCCAGTCGAAATTGAAAAATGGTACAAATTTACCCGCGCCCCCAATCGAGCAAAGGGTTCGCAGGTTTGATGACATTCCGAAAACTTTTCCAAAATAAATAAGCAGCAACATGATCATTCCGATTAAAAAACCGGAAACATACCACGGCCATGTCTGAGATAACAACTCCATAATGTTTTTGTTTTTGCAGGGTTTCAACAATTCCTCAAAAATAAACTATTAAATTTGGATTTTAATTCAAATCTTTAAATGAAGGCATTCTACATCGAATTCAAATGGGCGTTGATCTATTCGGCTGCATTGCTCCTTTGGATGATGCTTGAAAAATTTGCAGGATGGCACGATGTGCTTATCGAAAAACAGCCACTGTATACCAACCTTTTTGCGATCGTTGCGATCGTTATTTACGTACTTTTCATGAAAGACAAGCGCCAGAATTTCTTTCGCGGCAATATGAATTGGGCTCAGGGATTTTTATCCGGAACGATATTAACTGTTGCGATAGCATTATTGAGTCCGATCGTACAAATAATTACATACCATTACATTACGCCTGATTACTTTCACAATGCGATAAACTTCCGGGTGTCGCACAACTATATGACACAAGAACAGGCTGAATCTTATTTCAACCTGAAAAGCTACATGATACAATCGGGTTTGGGCGGACTTCCACTTGGTGTAATAACTGCGGCTTTGGTGGCGTTACTAATGAAGACAAAATCAAATACTTCGGCAAATGCGATTTAAATTATTACTTACCGCTGTCGTAATCGCGCTCTGCACTTCTTGTGTAAGTACCAAATCGACGCTCAAAAATGTCGATGACAATGCGCCATCGCCAAAGCTGAACAAGGAAAAGACAGCGTTTATAATTATGGATTATGCTACTGACAGACGTTATGGTTATGATCCCGATTATCCAATAAATATTTTCTACAACAACACCAAGAACGAATCGATTAACCAGCAGCGGTTTTTGAATGCGCTTGCCGGACCGAACGGCGAAAAGCTTTTTTACAAGCGCATCGAAAGTTGCTGCCCATTTCCTACGACCAAAAGTGAAATGGGCGCCGGGTTTCTCGATGTCTATGAGATAACCTGGGTTGGCCTGCCTCGACCGATTCACCTATATATGAACATTTACGAAAAAGGCGTTTTACAGGTTCCTGTTGGATTTACCTTAAAAAACACGCCTAACTAAAAATATGGATATCAACTCAATTCCCCAGATCAAACACACCGACAGCGGTAATTTTTTCATCCTTGCCGGCCCGTGCGCCATTGAAGGTGAAGAAATGGCAATGCGAATTGCCGAAACACTCGTATCAATAAGCGAAAAATATCAACTTCCCTTTGTTTTCAAAGGTTCTTTTAAAAAGGCCAATCGATCAAGAATCGACAGCTTCTCCGGAATTGGTGACGAAAAAGCGTTGCGTATTTTACGAAAGGTGTCCGAAACATTCAACGTGCCCACAATTACCGATATTCACACCAACGAAGACGCGGCAATGGCAGCCGAATATGTCGACGTGCTCCAGATTCCTGCATTCCTGGTGCGACAAACCGATTTGGTCGTAGCGGCGGCGGAAACCGGCAAAGTAGTGAATCTCAAAAAAGGACAATTCATGAGTCCGGAAAGCATGAAGCACGCCGTGCAGAAAGTGCTTGATTGCAATAACCAACAGGTAATGGTTACCGATCGTGGAACGATGTTCGGTTATCAGGACATGATTGTTGATTTCCGTGGAATCCCAACAATGAAGCAGTTCGCGACGACAGTCCTTGATGTGACGCATTCACTGCAGCAGCCAAATCAAAGCGCCGGCGTAACTGGCGGCCGTCCGGATATGATCGAAACGATTGCCAAAGCAGGAATCGCGGTTGGCGCGGATGGAATTTTTATTGAAACTCATTTCGATCCGGCTCATGCTAAAAGTGACGGCGCAAACATGCTGCACCTGAATTATTTTGACGACCTGATGGGCAAACTTGTAGCGATCCGGAAAACAATCAATAATTTTTAAAATTCACGTGAAGCCTTACAGGCAAAGGCGCAGAAGATATATGTTGCACGCCGGAAATTTAATGGTATCGTTTTTGTAATTTGCAGAAAATAACTTCAAAAAAATCATTTTTATGAAAAAGCTGATCTTATCCTTAATCGCCCTGGTTGGATTTACCGCAGCATCAAATGCGCAGATCAAGATAAAGCAACCTGCTTCATCAACAACTACGACAACTAAGAACGGGCAAACGACAACCACGAAAACTACCAATCATCCGGTCGTCGATTTCAACAAAAAACAAGTTCTTAACAAGCAAACGACAACAACCACAACCACTACACCGGTTTCGTCTTCTAAAACCGCCCCTGTCGCAACTTCACAAACGACGATCAATAAAAAAGCATCGGAAAAGCGATACAAAAAGTGGAAACATAAAAAAAGAAAATATCGTCGCCATCATGATAACAGGGCGAGATCAAAACATCATAATGATTAACAAATCAGGTCTGCAACAGCAGGCCTTTTTTTATTCCCTGATTCCGTGAGTGTCAATCAGGTAAACAAGCGAGGCCATTGTAGCAGCTCCCAATTCAAGTTCCCTCTTGTTAACCGCATCAAAGCGATCATTTGCGGCATGATGATAATCAAAATACCGTTGCGAATCGGGACACAAACCTGCTTTCAGTATTTTGGGTGAAGTCAACGGGCCAATATCCGATCCGGGATGACCCGTTTGAAAGTAGTGAATCAGGTAGGGCTCGAACAACGTTTTAAAATTTTTTACCAATTCAATATTTGCGGTGCTTCCCTCTAGTGAAAATCCTCTTGGGGTAAATCCGCCGCAATCGCTCTCCAGTGCAAATATGTGATTCTCATTGTTTTGTATTGAAAGTTCTTCGTACTTTTTCCCGCCACGAAGGCCGTTTTCCTCATTCATAAACAAAACTGCCCTGATCGTGTTTTTCGGTTTGTAGTTCATTGACTTCAGTAAATGAAGCACTTCCATGCTTTGCACCACTCCTGCGCCATCATCCTGCGAACCGTCGGCTAAATCCCATGAATCGAGATGTCCGCCCACAACCATGATCCATTCAGGATGTTCCGAACCTTTGATCTCACCTATCACATTATATGAAAGCACATCATCCAACTGCCTGCACGATTGCTTGAATCCGAATTTCAGCGACCGATTTTCCTTCAACATCTTGCTCAGCAGTTCTGCACCATTCGTACTGATCGCTGCAGCCGGAATACGCTGTTCTTCCGGCAAATCACCATTGCTCATCGATCCTGCATGCGGATAATCGTCCTGCCGTAGATTCATCGATCGCACGATCACGCCGACAGCGCCAAATTTGGCAGCCTGAAGCGCGCCACCGTAACGTTGGTCGACACATCCGCCATAAGAAGTAAACGTATCGACATTTTCCGGAGCCATCGGTCGGTTATAAAACACGATTTTCCCCTTTACACTATTACCAAGGGCGGCGACTTCTTCAATTGAATGGACTTCCACCACCTCAGCGAGCAGTGCATTTTTGGGTGTCGCAACTGAACCTCCCAACGCGCAAATCGGCACCTGGATTTTCTTGTTTCCATTTTGGATATATGCCGTCTCCTTTGCGCCCCGTTCCCATTTCGGCACCATTACTTCCTGCAAAAAAACGCGGTCGAGTCCGAGTGTCTCCATCTGCGCCTTTGTATATGCTACTGCTTTTTGAGCGTTCGCAGATCCGGAAAGCCTTGCCCCTATGTCATTCGACAGGTGATCGAGCCAGCTATAGCATTTGGAATTCGTCAGCGCATGCCGGTAAATTTCCTTCAGCGCTTGTTCGTCGGTTGTTTGTGAAAAGGCAGGAAATACCGATAATAGAAGTAATATCAGATTCTTTTTCATATTAATGTGTTGCGTCAACTTCAATGGCATCTACGTCAATATCTTGCTTGCGAAGTATCGATTTTACGGCAAATGCAAAGAAAAGCAGGTACGAAAAACAAATAACCGGAACAATATACGATGCATGGATTCCGATGATGTCGGACAATTTTCCCTGTATCGGCGGGATAATTCCACCGCCGAGGATCATCATCACGAGAAACGCCGATCCTTGGGCCGTATATTTTCCCAATCCGATAATCGATAGGCTGAAAATTGCCGGCCACATAATGCTGCATGCGAGTCCACCCGCCAGAAACGCATAAATCGCAACAGTTCCATCGGTCAGCAAACCGATTGCCATCGCCACAATTCCCATTATTGCAAACACCAACAACGTTCTCGCCGGCTTATCCTTACACAAAAAGAAGGCGGCAATCTGCAAAATGATACAAACAATATAGTAATACAACGGTGACATGTCCTGTTGCGCTAATGTATTTACTCCGATGATGACCGTAAATGCGATCAAGGGAACAATTACCAATGCCAACGATCGCTTGCTCATCGACAAATTAAAAGCGCTGATCGCGCCTGCCCAACGTCCGATCATCAGGCTTCCCCAATACATCGAAACGTAAGGTGCGATTTGTGACGATTGATGCGCACCAAACGACGGCAGCTTCAATAGCTCACCAAGGTTGCTTCCAATCGCAACCTCAACGCCAACATAAGTGAATATGGCCAGCATTCCCAGGACAAGTTGTGGATATTGCATTGCGCCCCAACCAACACTTTTCTTGCGCGCACTCGCATTCGCGTATAGGAGTCCGCCTACTACAATAGCCAACGCGCCAAAAAGCCAGTACATGCGTTCGCGCTCCAACGGGTGGCGAAGTGACTCCATTTCGGTTTCTTTATCGGATATTGAATTGTTGATCTGTGTCAGCTCTTTCGACGGATTCGGATAGGTTGCAGCTGCGAGATCCGACTTTATTGCGGAAATTTCTCTTTCGAGCGATTCGATCTTTAACGCCGAAGTGGTTTTATAACTGTTGAACACCGGCGCAAAAACCATTACCAGAAGCCCTGTCATCACCACCAAAATGAGCAGCGCCTTGTTTGCTTTTTCCATTGGTTCGATTGCAATTCCGGGCGGAACTTTCTTCGAAAACCAAAACAGGCCGGCGGCTGCAATAAATAATATTCCGACACCGATATAAAGCAGTATCACTTTATCCAATGGAAGCGCCGCGATCTGGTCGTCACTCACGGCAGCTGTCGATCCGAAAAGTGCAAAAGCAATGATCAACGGCCCGATCATGGTTCCGAATGAGTTGATTCCACCGCCGAGATTGATCCTGCTGGTGCCTGTCTTTGGATCACCGAGCATCACCGCGAACGGATTTGCCGCCGTTTGCTGAAGTGAAAAACCAAGCGCCACGATGAACAATCCGACCAACATTCCGGTATAAACGTTCGACTGCACGGCAACGATCATTGCGCCGGCGCCTAATGCCGAAAACAATAAGCCGTAAACAATGCTTTTCTTGTAGCCCCATTTACCAATCAAGTCCTTACCGTTCAGCGCACTATAGGCAAACAATATCAGCGCGCCAAGATAATACGCGGTGTAGAATGCAAAATCGATCAGCTGCGACTGGAACTGGTCAAGCGCGAATTTGTGCTTACAAAAAGGAATGAAGATGCTGTTTCCTGCAGCGATGAATCCCCAGAAAAAGAAAACGGTAATCAGGGTATAAAGCGCCGGGTAATTGGTTTTGGTGCTCGTAGCGGCCATATTTGGTTAGTTTAGTGTTCCAAATATAGCAATTACACGCAATAAATATTTTAATTATTTGCCGTCGATATAGTCCTGCAGATACGAGAAACGTGGCGTCAGCTTCCCGTTTTCGGTAATTTTTGCACGGTCCAAAATTCCATCTTTGTCCCCGTTGAAGAACGCCGGAATCACATGCTGCATGAACATTTCACCGAATCCTTCGCTCGCATCTTTGGGAAGTTCACATGGCAAATTGTCAACCGACATCACTACAATCGCTCCGGGATGGAACATGTCGACTTCACGGTCTTCCGAAGGCAGATACCCGAAGAAGGGTTCGGCTATCGTGGATGCCTTGATCGTACACGCGATCGGCCCGTTGACATCACACGAAATATCGGCTACGACACGAATTTTATTTGTCGGCGATTGCAGCATTTCACGCGAAAGTATCACGGGCGCATCGTTTCCGCAGAAATGTCCCGCAATAAAAATATCGGCAACTTTCGTGAATCGTTCAAAATCGGATTCGTAAAGTTTTGGGGTTTCGTAGAAATCATGCTTGTCCAACGCTGATGTCGGCGTGCCATCGATGCGGCGGTTATAGTCGAGTACGTCAATTTGCGTATAAACCGGATCAGAGTAATTTTTGTTGAGAAAATCCTCAATGGAAACCCCTTTAATTTTCATCGCATCAAGGATTTCACGCGCTCCGGATGCGACTTTTCCCTTGCCGGTAAGTACGATTTTTACCGGTGGAAGCGTAATTCTCCTAAGCCGCTCGACCAGCGCATCTTTTCCGTTAAGGGATTCCGCTTTTGGAAGATTGAAAAGCTCGTATTTGGTTCCGAAGGCACGGAAACCGTTGAACGCGCCAACGATCCCGGCATATCGTCCGAAGCCGATCAGGCGGCGATGGCTTTCATCTACAATGGTTTCGTGGTCGTAAAGGTCGATTTTCTTGTCGATTATCGCCTGGAGCAACTTGCGGTTATGCGGCTGTTTTTTGATTGTATGCGAAAAGAAAAAGTATTTTTTGTGCGGAATCAGCGCGTCGATCGGCACTTCCTTAACACCGAAAAGCACGTCACAATCCGACACGTCCGAAACTACTTCGAGGCCTGCCGCAGCATACGCGCTATCGGGAAATATCCGGATATCCGAACTTTCGACCTTAATTTCCGCCTCCGGATGTTCCGCCTTGAGCCGAACCAGCTCTTCCGGGGTAAAAACAACTCTTCTGTCTGGCGGCGTCTTGCGTTCTTTAATGATTCCGAATTTCATACTGTGATTTTTCAGCAGCAAAAATACGGCTTCAAAATGCGGTTTCAAAATAGGAACGCAAAAAAGCAGCAACCATAAAATATCGGCTCCTGCTTTTGTCTAGTTCATACAATAAAAAAGAAAATCCTGCAGTCGGTTATCCGCAGCTTATGCCGCCCTTCGGGTGCGAAGCATCATATCCTGCAGCGGTTCGTGGATGTCGATGTTTTTCTCCTTCCAAAGTTCAGCTTTCAGGCTGTTCAGGATTTGCGCCCTTTCGGGATCGCTCAGATTGTGCAGCCGTTGGCGAAGCACTTCTGCAGTTGGAAACTTATACGGCGTACTTTTGAGTCGGTTGATTACATAATTCGCGTCCATCTTATTTTGTTTTAAGTTGTTTTGTTATGCTAAATTATGTTGGGATGGGAGCTATTCTTTTACATAAATTTTGATAATTCTTACAAAATTACCCATAAAGGTCCATTACAAATCAAATGCGGACTGTTGAAAAGTGGTAGATATCTTCGGATTTTTTTGGCGAAACTGCCCTATGTGTTTATTTATATTTGCGACTTATTGATTTTGAAATGTCACGCAATCTCCCAATATACCTACTAACTTTCCTGCTTTTCTTGTCGTGTTCGCGCAACGGAAAAAGCGGATCGGATGAAATTAAGGACACGAGTACGATCATGAAACCTTATGAGCCGTCAAAAGCGGGCCTTAAAAAGGAATATGTTGCCTCAAAACGCGCTGGAATAGACCGTTTTTTCAAGAAAAACTGGAGACGCGAAGATGAAAATATCAGCTTTTTGGTAGCCAAGGAAGGCCATATCCTTTATGAAAAATATCAGGGTTATGCTGACAAGAAAAAGGGCACCAAAATTACGGCAACAACGCCGTTGCACTTAGCATCTGTAAGCAAGGTTTTGACCGCAACCGCAATACTGAAACTGATCAACTCGGGGAAAATCGACCTTGACCAAAAGGTAAATACGATCCTGGACGGTTTTCCTTATCCTAAAATCACGATTAAAACATTACTAAATCATCGAAGCGGATTGCGCAATTATGCCTATTACGCCGACGACCGAAAAATTTGGGACCACCACAAACCGCTGCGCAACCAGGATATTCTGGATCTCTTTATAAAGAACAAGACGCCGCTCGATTATCCAACCGACAAGAAGTTCACTTATTGCAACACCAACTATGCAATGCTGGCGTTGGTGATCGAAAAAATCACCGGAATGTCTTATGGCAAAGCGATGAAGAAGATGATCTTTGATCCGCTGGGAATGACGCACACCTTTGTTTTTGATTATGACAAGGACCGCGGGAAGGTTGTTCCTTCATACAAGGCGAACAATGTGGAAATCGGAATCGACTTCCTGGATGCGGTTTACGGCGACAAGAACATTTACTCGACACCGCGCGACATGGTACGCTTTGATTATGCGCGTTACAACCCGGCCTTCCTCGATCCGAAGCTGATGAAGAAAGTCTACGTTGGCTACAGCTACGAACACAAAGGCGAGAAAAATTACGGTTTGGGAATGCGGATGATCGATTGGGCAACCGGCCAGCACTTTTATTTCCACAATGGTTGGTGGCACGGAAACACCTCGTCGTATGTAAACCTGAAAAATGAGAAAGTGATGATCATGGCGCTTTCGAACCGGTTTACCAGCAAAACCTACCGTGTACGCTTCCTGGCGACGCTTTTTGGCGATTATCCGTTCAAAATGGATAAGGACGATCTTTTTGAATAGCGAAAATAAACAGTCAACAGCTTATCGTGAAAAGCCGCGTTAGCGATTGAGGCGGCATCCTCGCAGCGCAGCGGAGAGATATAGCTGAGAGCGCGGCCCGAAGGGAACGCCCAAACTATTTAAATTAATAGTTCAATAACTGCCCTGAAATCGGCCAACTTTAAAATATCTTAGTAATTTTTGCGTTATATTTGCGCCTCAATTATTAATTATTAGCTATTAATTATTAATTGTTTTTTGGGGTCGACCGGTTTTGACAGCAAGTCGAATTGGGAAGTAAGCACGCCGAGAACCGGGACAGTTTCTCGTTAATCCAAAGTCCCAACACTTTTACACGGCGAAAATAACTACGCTCTTGCTGCTTAATCTGAATCATAGTAAGATGAGCCTCGCTCCTACAAGGTAGGAAAGCAGGATTCTCCTTGGAAGCCTTGGTTTGTGGCGGCCAGCAAAGGGGAACCGTAAAAATAAACCTAGGGATGGTTTTGCTCCGCGGCCATCCTGACAACTCAGGAGCTAAGCGCATGGTGGCCGTTCCCGGCCTTGCTTTGTGACGAAAATCCAATCGGGAACTACGCGTGTAGAAAGCTTTGCAGTTGCTTGTTTGGACGGGAGTTCGATTCTCCCCGACTCCACATCAAGCGAAAATCCGGAAACGGATTTAAACCTAAGAAATCCGCCAAGTTTACTTGAGCGGATTTCTTGGTTTAAAGACGTCTGTCTTTGAAAAAGACGGCGGATTTTCATTTGCAGGAGCGGAACGGCGGAGAACAGCGCAGCTAATCTCCCCCGAAATTCTCCGTTTCGAGGATAAAATGAATTGATTCGGATTATTTGTTTAAGTCCGGCCATCTTTGAAAAAGACGGCGGATTTTCATTTGCAGAAGCGGAACGGCGGCGAACAGCGAAGCTAATCTCACCGACAAATTTATCCGGATTGGAGAAAAACATTGTTCAATATAGTCCGCTGATTTTGTCGTTTAAGTCCGCCCATCTTTGAAAAAGACGGCGAATTTTCATTTGCAGGAGCGGCACGGCGGAGAACAGCGCAGCTAATCTCGCCGAAAATTCAGCCGTTTGTAATTACGAAACATCCACTGCTGTTGAACGGTCGATTTTTCTAAGCCTTTTCTGCATTCGAGATTACCCTGATTAGCTCGTCTTTAGGGAGTACGCCCGACTGCCGCCAAACCTGCTTTCCGTTTACAAAAAGCATCATTGTTGGCACGCCGCGCACCTGATACTGCTGCGCCAGCGGTTGGTTTTTATCGACGTCAATCTTGATGATCGACACCTTATCGCCCAAGCTTTCCTTTACCTCTTTAAGAATCGGCGCGAGTGATTGGCACGGCCCGCACCAAGTCGCGAAGAAGTCCACCAACACCGGTTTATCCGAATTAATAATGTCATTGAAACTGCTGTTCATCTGCTTGATTTTTTGGCGTTTGAAGTTACGAAATCAGCGCCGTAATTGCAAGCCGAATCCGATATTACTTCTGCCTATTTTGTTAACTTAGCTTCCGAAACATTTACAACAATCCCATGAATGTCATCATCATCCTACTGTCTATTTTCGCTGCAATCGTCCTTTTGGTTCTGCTGATTGGAATGTTTTCCCGAAAGGAATACGACATCAGGCGCGAAGTTATAATCGATGTACCATTGCGTAACGTCTACGACTACCTTCGACATCTCAAAAACCAGGATAACTTTAATAAATGGGTCATGGCCGATCCGGGAATGAAGCGGGAATTTCACGGCATTGACGGAACCGTTGGATTTGTTTATGCCTGGAGCGGAAAAAAAGGCGGCGCCGGCCAACAGGAGATCAAGAATCTGGTGCAGGATGAAAAAATTGAAACTGAAGTCCGCTTTATCCGTCCGTTCAAAGCGATTGCCTATGCCGATTATATCATCAGGCCGCTGTCGGCGACACAAACAGCCGTTGTATGGACGAACCGGAACCGAATGCAATATCCGTTGAACAGTATGATCACGGTGATCGAAAAAATGCTGGCCAGAGATATGGATTCCAGCTTAGCAACTTTAAAGCGAATCCTCGAAAAGCATTGACGTCGATGGTCGTTTGGGAAACATCCGGTTCGATGCGTTAGGGATAGAAGCGCAAATCTTTTTTACGGCTTCGGCGAAAAAAAATTGCAGCGGATAGCCCGGCCGAAGGCAACGCCCTAATCCTATTAAAACTGCGGGAAAACCGCATCATTGTCTGCGCTCCTGCGTTTACCTTAGCGCTTCAGGTTGCCATTCTTATGCAAAACAGGTTTTCCCCGATTGTTGTCCTCGACAAAATTTACCACCGCAACCGCGATGTAATTTCGATTCGATTTGACCAATATCCGGCGCTCGAGCAAAAAGTACGCGTGGATCTGAACGCAATGTGGAGCCAGACACGTCAATTATGGTACATTGATTTTAGCGAGGAAAAGTTGGCCGAAGCAATTCGCCTGTTGCAACTTCACGCGACCATAGACCAATCGCCACTGCTGCGCAAAATGGCCGAAGAGCGTGGCCAGATGCAGAACATCTCACTTCCGGAGCATGCCAGAAAAATTCTGGACCAGTTTAAGCGTTGGATGAAAGGCAAGCGCTACAGCGACGCAACAGTGACCACCTATCACCAGATTGCGGTTTTCTTTGTGAAGTACGTCCACCGCCGGCAGATCGAGACAATCACCGCGCGTACCGTGGCGCAGTTCAACTACGAGTTCATTGTTTATCCGCAAAAATCGATTTCGTACCAGAACCAGGCAATTAACGCGATCAAGCAATACCTGACGTATCTTGACCTCGATTTTGAGATTGGTGACATTGAGCGGCCGAAGAAGGAGAAAAAACTTCCGGTTATCCTGAGTATGTCGGAAGTGCGGCGCATCATCGACCACGCAACGAACATGAAGCACAAAACGCTGCTGAGCCTGATCTATTCGGCCGGACTTCGCATCAGTGAGGCGCTGAACCTGGAGATCCGTGACATTGACAGCGAACGCATGTTGATCCATATCCGTGGAGCGAAAGGCAAAAAGGACCGGTACACACTATTGTCGAACCGCATTCTGGCGCAGATGCGGGAATATTATCTTGTTTACAAGCCAAAAAAGTACCTGTTTGAAGGAGGTTTAAATGAAAAATATACGGCGCGATCGGCGCAGGCCGTTTTGAAGCGCGCTTCAAGCCGAGCGGGAATTAGTAAACCCATTACGCTGCACAGCCTGCGACACAGCTTCGCGACCCATTTATTGGAGAACGGCACGGACATCAGGTACATTCAGGACCTTCTTGGCCACAGCAGCCCGAAGACCACGATGATCTATACGCATGTAAGTTCGGCTTCAATGCAGAACATCCGGAATCCGTTTGACATGTAAATTATTGTTTTAAAAAAATCACCATTTTCTTCCGTTATCCTCCTCTTTTGGTATATTTGGAGACCGTGCGCCACCGATATAAGTAAGTTACTTGCAAGCGCGTTGCGCGAAAAAGCGCAACCATAAATTGCGCAATTGGGGTTGCTTTTTCTTTTTCCTTGCTTTTTTATTGAGCTTTTGAAAAGCGTTGCGTAATTGGAATCTGTAGAAAAAATGCCAATTGAAATCGAATTAGTTTGTGAAACGTTGCGCACCAATCTTTGTGAACCTAAATTCTTGTTTCTACAAAAAAGCAAGGCAAAAAGAAAAAGCTATTTTGCGCCTGCAAGTAACATTGTAGAGCCGCAATGCCTGCATTTTTCCTTGCAGAAAGTACTCAGGTAAGGCAAAATTTTAGCTACATTTCAACTCGAAAACTAATTGAACGGCACTGGCGGCTCTACGAAGACGTTACTTGCAAGCGCGTTGCGCGAAAAAGCGCAACCATATATTGCGCAATTGGGGTTGCTTTTTCTTTTTCCTTGCTTTTTTATTGAGCTTTTGAAATACGTTTCGCAATTGGAATCTATATGAGCAATTGGAATCTATAAGAAAAGAAATGCCAATTGAAATCGAAAAGCGTTGCGAAACTTGCGCACCAAACTTTGTCAAAAACCAAGATTTCATGATTCTGCAAAAAAGCAAGGAAAAGAGAAAAAGCTATTAGCGCCTGCAAGTAACACCGTAGAGCCGCAATGCCTGCATTTTTGCTTGCAGAAAGTACGCTGGTAAGGGAAAATTTTAGTTACATTTCAACCAGCAAACTAATTGTACGGCAATGGCGGCTCTACGAAAACGTTGTGCGAAACGTTAAACGTTGCGATCTACAATTACCTACGAGTTTCTATTTTCAAGTTCGTGTTTCAATTCTTCTGACTCACCATTTAACTCCTCAACCAATAGATGAATCTTAGTGCAAGGATTATGCGTTGCGTAATTTGTACAATTATGTGCACCCATAAGATTTTGGGCCCATCTTATTGCTTGAGATTGATTCCCATATTTCAGAAGTATATCATACATTTCCTCACTATTCTTTTTATATGTAAAAAGTTTTGGATTTTTACTCTTTGATTTTTTTCGTATAATCGCATTAATTTCAGCTTCAATTGCACTCTTATAATCCTCTCTTGACATAGCGGAATTCCGATATTGAAAATGTAATAAGTACCATAGTTCAAATGCCTCGTTGGTCCAACCAGCATTTATATTATTATTCTCAGCTAATAGAATAGCACTATTGAAATTTGCTGCCGTAAAACTATCTTTGTCGAACACCACCCATACACGATCGTATTGTTGGCTAGAGCTATTTCGGGCTTTAATTGTTCTCTTCACAAGGTCCAAAGTATTCGAACCTTCACCCCGAGTTTCAATGTTGTAGACAAAGGATTTTACGTTTTTCTTGAAAGATTTGAAGTAATTAGGTTCGGTCTTTTCTCCTTCGCAGACAATTAAAAAGTAAACATTAAGATCTTTGACAGCCTGTTTTCTCTTTTTGGTTAAGGTCCTTTTTGTTCGTTTTAATATAGCATTATCAATTTTTATAATGTTAGCCATATTATATTTTTTGATAATTAGCGATATAAGGAATAGCTCCATATCTTCCTCTTATATAGTCAGATTCGAAACTTCTATCGTTTCTAATTGTTTTTCCGCTTTCGTCCTTAAATTCTAACAATGAATACAAATCTGTTGCTTCGAAATCATCTTTTTCAGTAAACCAAATTTGATCACGTCTAAACAAATTTGACCCTAATAAATTAGTATCATGAGTGGAGAAGATTAGCTGGCCACTATCAAATGTATCTTTATTATTGAATAATTTAATAATTGCCTGTGTTAATATCGGGTGCAATTTTGCGTCTAACTCATCGATAATTAATGTTTCACCAAAACCATGGGCGAACAAAATATCCCCACAGATATCAAAAATCTTATTGGTTCCGGAAGATTCCTGGTCCTTCATGTTAAATTCCAACTTTTCAACTACTTCTCCTTTATTGTTATACTTATTATGTATTGTCAGGAGTCTATCTTTAAACTTTTTCTTCTCATCGACATCAATGTTAAAACTTTTAAATCCTAAATCTAAATTCTTTATAAATTCTTCGACATTACTCTTATATGTGTTCAGATTATACATTGCGTCTGTCATATTGATACTTTCTTCATGTGCAAGACCTGAAACTATTGTGGTCATTTTAAACTTGTTCATTACTTTATTAGCAATTTCATTATTAAATTGATCCAGCACTGAAATAAACAAAGCATTACTTCTAGTTTTTTCCTCTAAGCCAGTAGCGCCTTTAAAATTTTCTGCTACACCGATCCCTTCTAAATTTCTAATGAAGCATACCTCTTCTTTTTTGGAATTTTCGTTGGAAATATACAACCACTCGGAGTGTATAGTGGTGTTATTTAATTCAAACCCATATCTATATAAATTTTCTTCAATAAAGAAAAGAACCTCAAAATACGAAGGAAGATTTTCTGTTTCTGTGTTAAGTAAAAACGGCCTAACATTAAACTTATCAGTAGAATTTAGTTTCGACGATAATTGAACTGTAGTAATCATAAAATCTAACGCCTTAATAAAATTGCTCTTCCCACTGGAATTTGCACCATATATCACAGCTGATCGAAGAACTTTATATTTTCCTTTCTGTTTTATATTTTCTTTTAATTCTGTGATCCGACCAGCTTCTAAACTCAAAGTTTTTTTATTCTTAAAGGACAGAAAATTTCCAACAGTAAATTCTAGTAACATATAACATTTTTTAATTGAGAAAAATTCTCATTTCAACAGCAAAATTACATATATAATGTGAGGTTATAACCGTGTTAGTGAGAAAATTTCACAAAAAGTTAATAAACGCTTCGCACAACACTGCATACGCTCCATTGCTGCATTTTGCTAGCCGGAACATTATTCTTCCATTAAACTTTCTAACTTGCAGAAAATACTCAGCTAACCAAGCCGCAACGAGAGCATATGCGAGTGACGTTGGCAGAAACCGGATTTGGCGTGATTGCAAAAATTCATCAATTACATTTTCCATTTTTTGGATTTGGAAATTCCCAATTAAAATTGCTCGAACTTGTGAAACGCTTTGCGAACAAAGCTTTTAGCTTCACTTTCGTTGTTCTTTTTGCGCATAGTGCGGCTATCTGCCAACAATGGCTAATTTCTAATGCTGCTTTTTAGGTTCGGGAGCAGCAAATTAACCAACAAATTTTTATCTTGCCGAAAGTACTCAGGTTCTATTTCCGCATCAAGAAATTAGCCGAGACCGTTACTTGAGATTGCGCTCGAGCTACACGGTTCGCATCGTTTTCATTCGTGTTTCCCATTGCAATTCAGACGTGTCAGTTTTGCGCAGAAAAGTTCCTTTCTGTGGCGGAAATTCGAAACGCAATTGCTTTGTCTGGTTTGCGGAAATTCTTTGTCGAAATGGATCGCGGTTACTTTGGCGAAATTCTTTGGCAATTGCGTTGTGAAAAACTTCTCTTCAGCTTTTGCCAGCGCAAACCTTCGTTTCGGGAACTCTTCGCTCCTATTCAAGATTTGTCTTGCCGAATAGTTTCAGAAAATTGCAATTCGTTCTTTCTTTGTGTGCAAATCTTTGGTAGCGCAACCTCAAGTAACAATGGCTAATTTCTAATGCTGCTTTTTAGGTTCGGGAGCAGCAAGTTAACCAGGAATATTTTATCTTGCCGAAAGTACTCAGGTTCTATTTCCGCATCAAGAAATTAGCCGAGACCGTTACTTGAGATTGCGCTCGAGCTACACGGTTTGCATCGTTTTCCTTCGTGTTCCCATTGCAATTTAGACGTTGCAGTTTTGCGCAGAAAAAGTTCACTTTCTGTGGCGGAAATTCGAAACGCAATTGCTGTGTCTGGTTTGCGGAATTCTTTGTTGAAATGGATTGCGGTTACTTTGGCGAAAATCTTTGTCAATTGCGTCGTTTAAAAATTCTCTTGATCTTTTGTCAGCGCAAAACTTCGTTTCGGGAAGTCTTCGCTCTTATTCAAGATTTGTCCTGCCGAATGGTTTCAGGAAATTGCAATTCGTTCTTTCCTTTGTGTGCAAATCTTTGGTAGCGCAACCTCAAGTAACATTGGCTATTTTCCAGCGCTGCTTTTTAGGTTCGGGAACATCAGTTTAATCAAGAAAGTTTTATCTTGCCGACAGTACTCAGCTAATCAGGCCGCGCCAAGAAAATAGCCGAGGCCGTTACTTGCAAGCGCGTTGCGCGAAAAAGCGCAACCATAAATTGCGCAATTGGGGTTGCTTTTTCTTTTTCCTTGCTTTTTTATTGAGCTTTTGAAAAGCGTTGCGCAATTGGAATCTGTAGAAAAAAATGCCAATTGAAATCGAATTACTTTGCGAAACGTTGCGCACCAATCTTTGTGAACCTAAATTCTTGTTTCTGCAAAAAAGCAAGGAAAAAGAAAAAGCTATTTTGCGCCTGCAAGTAACATTGTAGAGCCGCAATGCCTGCATTTTTCCTTGCAGAAAGTACGCAGGTAAAGGAAAATTTTAGCTACATTTCAACTCGAAAACTAATTGAACGGCACTGGCGGCTCTACGAAGCCGTTACTTGCAAGCGGTGTTGCGCAGAAAAAGCGCAACCATAAATTGCGCAATTGGGGTTGCTTTTTCTTTTTTCCTTGCTTTTTTATTGAGCTTTTTAAATACTTGCGCAATTGGAATCTATAAAAGGAAAAGCCAATTGGAATCGAAAGGTATTGCGAAACTTTGCGCACCAAGCTTTGTGAAACTACAATTTCATGTTTTTGTAAAAAAGCAAGGAACAAGAAAAAGCTATTTTCCGCCTGGCAAGTAACAATGGCTACTTTCAAGTGCTGCTTTTGTGGTATTTGCAGCAGCAAGTTAGCCAAGAAGTTTTTATCTTGCCGACAGTACTCAGCTCCTATTTCGCACCAAGAAAGTAGCCGAGGCCGTTGGCGGTAATTCAAGAAACATCCAAACTATGTACAACGATAATTCACCGTTTTTGCTTCCTGGAAAATATCAGTTTATATCATTAAAAAATGTTCCAGCAAAGTATTTACTTAACATTCAAAATTCTGCGGCAGATGATGATTTAAAAATTTATATTAAAAACAATTTTGAAAATCTCGTGCGCCGCGCAGAAGCTGAAAAACAAAAGAATCCACCAAAGATATTGCTAAAGTGTAATAAAATATCTTATCAAACAGAAAGAGAAGCCATGAAGGAAATAGTCCGAATAGCAAGAAGAACTCAGGAAAATAAGAAGCCGGTTCGAATTTATCAATGTTTGTGTGGAGCTTATCATTTAACGTCCAAAGAATTTTCCGAAGATTAATATTTATATTTGACCAAAACTTAATACCATGCATCAAGAAAAAATTTTAAGTTATCTTATTAAGCTCAATCAAAACACACAGACTTTGGGATTGGTAAGTGAAATTGAAAGGGAATTATCAATTAATGGAGAAACACATGTATCTATCGAATTGCAATTAGCAATAATTTTACATCGCAACGGTCTTTATGATGAAGCTTATAATAAATTGATGTACATAGTAGACTGCGAAGAAAAAAATCAAAATTTCAGTTATAACACTATATACGCGGATGCAATAGGAATTGCAGGTTCATTTTTAATTAACCATTATTTTAGTAAATCTAAAGTCAATTATTTACATTTCTTTGATTTAAGTTTTTTATATTTAAGTAACCATATTCAAAATTTTGGTCACCAAATGTTCGATTCACTTAATCATCGTGCACTTTTAATGGATGCAAATCACAATTATGCACGTTCATTAGGTAGCAGATTTTTAAAAACATTTTCATTTATTCCGCTCCCGCTTATTATCTCTGATTATTATTATTCTGCTCAAGGATACATCGCTCATGGTAATTTGGAAATGGGAAAAAGCAATACTGCTAGAGCAGTTTACTTACATCAGTTTTTAGATGATATGGTTGTAAACGGCAAGGAAGCTGACCAATATGATTTGAGCGAAATGGCGGGAATGGGTAAGGAAAAACTTGTTTCAATTTACACAAAAATGGACGCTGCGGAGATTTTTAGAAATTTTGATTTTGAGCAGTTAATCGAATAGAACTACCGCCAACCCTCGCTAAAATACAGTGCTGCTTCGTGCCCGCCCGAACATTGTTTTTCCATCAATATTTTTAACTTGCAGAAAATACTCAGCTCGCCAGGTCGCACCGATCTTTTAGCGGAGAACGTTAGCGGTCAGGCAAAACAACGACCCGAGAAATAAATCGGGTTATTTTTAAAATATTGTATTTTAGCGTTTGCTTAAATAAACAAATTAACTATCTTTGTGCTTATGGAAAACAATTCTTGTATAAGACAACAAGCAGATATTAAGCAAATAAACCGTTGTAAAGACCGAGTTTCAGAACTCAACGGCTCGTTTGACTATTTATCGAACGGACTTGAATTGGCTGGTAACAACGTAAGACTGAAAATCCTGTTCCTGCTTTATGAAGAGAAACAACTTTGTGTTTGCGATTTAAGCGACATTCTTGGAATGACCATTTCGGCAGTCTCTCAACACCTGAGAAAACTCAAAGACCGAAAACTCATTGAAACGGAAAGGCAAGCACAGACCATTTTCTACTCGCTGACAAACGAATACAAAAACTTGCTTGAACCGTTTTTCATAATACTTGACGAGAACAAAATTTTGGAGACAATATGAAAAATGACAATAAACTAATCGGAGCAGGACTTCTAACAGCATTTGCTGCTTCTCTATGTTGTATCACGCCAGTTTTGGCACTTATTGCAGGGACAAGCGGACTTGCTTCCTCTTTTTCGTGGCTTGAACCTTTCCGACCCTATTTTATCGGACTGACAATTTTGGTGCTTGGCTTTGCGTGGTATCAGAAATTGAAACAAAAACAAGAAATCGACTGCAATTGTGAAACAGACGAAAAGCCAAAATTTGTTCAGAGCAAGAAGTTTTTAGGAATAGTAACAGCATTTGCAATCATAATGCTTGCCTTTCCTTACTATGCTCACATTTTCTATCCCAAGACAGAAAAGCAAGTAATTGTTGTTGACAAGTCAAATGTACAGACCGTTGAGTTCACAATAAGCGGAATGACCTGCGCAGGTTGTGAAGAACACGTAAACCACGAGGTAAATAAACTTGATGGAATTTTAAAATCAACTGCTTCATACGAGAATGGTAACGCAGTTGTAGAATTTGACAACTCAAAAACCAACATTTCCGAAATCGAGACAGCAATTAACGGAACAGGATATTCAGTAACAGCCAAAAAGGAAAATTAAAATGGAAATAACATTACAATCAACAATCACTTGCCCCAACTGCGGACACCAAAAAGAAGAAACAATGCCGACAGATGCTTGCCAATACTTTTACGAATGTCAAAAGTGCAAGACAGTTTTGAAACCGAAACAAGGTGATTGCTGTGTATATTGCAGTTATGGAAGCGAAAAATGTCCACCAATTCAACAAGACAAGAAATGTTGCTGACCGAAAAAAGAAAGCCCGAACCGCTAACATTGTATAAGCGTAATGCGGGGTGAACGGCTGAAATTGAGCATTTTTACTCCTAATAAACTTTGCGGTTATCGGACAGTAAGTCGCTCCGAAATCCCGCACTACGCTTATACTTGACCGTTGGTGGCAATGTAAAACGACATTTTAACAAACCAAGAAATATACAATGGAATATATCGATAAAGAAAATATCATGATTGGAAAGCAAATTTGGCAAAACTCAAATTTAACTGTCGATAAATTTAAGAATGGCGACAGCATTCCTCAGGTTTTAAATGATGAAGATTGGGAGCAAAGAATAAAAGATGGAAAACCTGCGTGGTGTTATTATAACAATAACCCTGAAAATAATCTAAAAGCTGGAAAACTTTATAATTGGTGGGCGGTTAACGATTCTAGAGGTTTGGCACCAGAGGGCTTTCATGTTCCTTCTAACAATGAATGGAGAGAGCTTGTTGAGTATTTAGGCGGGATGGACGTGGCTGGAACTAAGATGAAGAGCACTTCGGGATGGAAAAAAGAAGGAAACGGCGATAACAGTAGTGGATTCAACGCAGTTCCAGCGGGTAAACGGTATTTGCAAGGTGGTTTCGATACATTTTTCAACGACAATTGTCACTGGTGGAGTTCTACCGAAAGCAACCCTTATATGGCATGGTACTGGAATTTGTATTTCTTAGACGGAAAAGTTATTATGAACCAGGCTTACAAAGACGCAGGAATGACTGTACGTTGCATAAAAGACTAAATTCAAAAAACCTAAAAATGACTCACGAAGAAAATAAGCAAGAAGTGATGCAACTTTTTGACAATCATATACTGAAATATATTGTCAGCGACTTGATTAAATTAAATTCAATTATGGCTGACGAAAATGGCGTTGGTGGGTGCTCTATTCCTCAAGCAATTTCCACTTTTTCTGCTTTAGATTTCGTCGGTTATCTAACCCATTCCCAAGATATGTCCGTTATGAGTATGAGTTTTTCTGATTTACTAAAAAATGAAAATTACTTCCCGAGCTTAAAATCATATGTGAATCACTCTAATTTTTCTAAAATATTCCGTGACGATTATCGCAGTTTTATGGTACATCGATATTCGATGACAAAATTTAATATCTCAAAAATAAATGTTGACGAATTATTTCTGGAGGAAAATAGTAATGTAATTTTCAATGTTTTTTATTTTACAAAAATTACTATTGAAGCAATTTTAAAAATATATGACGAAATTATAAAGGATACTTTCACAATTAATATGAATTCAAATGAACAATCGATTGAAAAAGTAAAGAATAGAATAACAAATCTTAAGAATTATAATGAGGCAAATTTCCTGGCTTTTGATTCCTTACTACCAAATACAACAATAACACAAACTACAAGTTCATTAGGATAATACACTGCCACCAACCTCGGCTATTTGCAATTGCTGCATTTTAGCTAAAATCAACATCATTATACCAAACCACAAAACCGTTTTTACTTTTGCCTCAAAATGTAGCAAAAGCAAACGGTTTTGTTTTATTTTAGTTTCGCAGAATATTCTCAGCTAACCAAGTCGCAACTGACAAATAGCCGTGAACGTTGGCAGAAACCGGACTTGGCGTCATTGCAAAAATTCATCAATTCCATTTTTTGGATTTCGAAATTTCGAATTAAAATTGCTCGAACTTGTGAAACGCTTTGCGAACAAAGCTTTTAGCTTCACTTTCGTTGCTCCGTTTGCGCATAATGCGGCTATCTGCCAACACACGCTAAGCGATCATTGCTTTTTGTTGTCCAGCCGGAGCATTTTTCTCACGTAAAAACTCCTATCTTGCCGATAGAAAACAGCTCGCTCAGCCGCAACGTCGCCTAGCGCGAGAC
>JAEWJM010000029.1 GCA_023386585.1 Bacteroidota bacterium
ACAATAGCCAACGCCAGCGCCATAAACAGAATTCCGATGATTCCGCCGCGATCGGCCTGTCGGTCGACTTTATTCGCCCAGGAATTTGGAAGTACGAGCTCGAACGCGCCGAGGAACGATGCGGCAAACACAACCAACAAAATAAAGAATACCAGGTTGAACCAGACGTTCGTTGCCAGCGCATTCAGTGCATCGGCGCCGAAAATCGCAGTTACAACGCTACCTAAAATCACATAAATCACAATAATTGAAATTCCGTATGTAATTGCATTGCGAACTCCCGCCGCGCGGGTTTTACTCTGCTTGGTAAAAAAGCTCACCGTCATTGGGATAAGCGGGAAAACACAGGGAGTCAGCAATGCTGCAAAGCCCGAAAAAAATGCGATAAAGAAGATCGACCAAAGGCTTTTCTCGTTGACAGGTTCCGGCTGCTGCGTTTCTATTGGTTGTTCGGCGACTGTAGCGGTTGTAATTTTCGTGGTATCGATTGGCTCGATTTCAACTGGCGCGACGGCAGCAGTATCGGTATTAGGAGTTACAACAGCCGCAGCCTGGCTTTTCGGAATTGTAAAAGTCAGTTCTTTATCCTGGTTTATGCAGACATCTTTACAAACCTGATATTCGACTTTTGCAGTGATCTTCAATTCGTTTGGCGAGTGTATTTTTATCTTCTGTTGAAGTGAAAAATGTTTTTCGAAAAAGTACTCGTCGACTTCAAAAACGTCGTTGAATTGCTTTTTGTACGGACTTTCCTTTACCTTCCCGATAAGCGAAAAGTCGTTGTTTTTCTCGAAAGTGATCTCCATCGGAAGCGGCCCGTTTTCTGGAGTGAATTGTGAATAAACATGCCAATCGGGTTCAATAGTGGCATCGAAGACAAGCAAATATTCGGTATCGGAAACTTTTTTGATCGAGGATTTCCACTTTACAGGATTCAATATCTGCGAAATGCCGCTTATAGAAACCAGAAGAAATGAGAGGAGCAATAACTTTTTCATTATGCCAATTTGATATTTATGATTTTTTCGGTGTCGGCGCTAACGCGGAACCTGTCGTCCATGCGCCGTCCGACAACCCAGACTACTTCATCATCAGACAAAAGCAGCCATGTATTTTGTTTTTCGATGACGGGCACCTTTTCGTCACGAAGAAATTTTGAAACGGTCTTCTTCTTCCCTTTCATTCCAAAAGGATAAAAATAATCTTGTTCGTGCCAGGTGCGCAGCTTCAACGGAAATTGTAACTTTTTTGCGTCCACAAAGATACAATCATTCGCCACTTCACCAATGTCGGGAGCGTCGCAAACCTTTAATGCCACAGGAAGCCTGTCCGGATCGGTTTTCCTGTTGATCGAATATTCTTTTTTATCGACCGGCTGCGGCGGCCTGCTCAGTATCAGTACTTCATGATCCTTGAGCAAAATAAAGCCCGGCGCCAGCACTTTTTTTCCGTTTTCGGCATCAATCAGTGAATGGATATCGTCCCATGCGTGAAAGCCGTACGGACTGAGCCAGCGGTACAAATATGCCTGGAAATTGGGCAGTCTTTTCAGTTCCGGGATCTTAAAAAAGACTTTATCGTCGTTGTCGATAGCGACTTGTTTGTACACCAGGGCAGCGGCGTCGGCAACCATCGTTTCCGATTGCTGAAGATGTGAAACCGTTTCGCCAAAGCAGCGCAGAAAATCGACATTCAATGTTTTCAGCGACGGCACAACTTTGTGGCGGATCTTGTTCCGAAGGTAATTCTCTTCCGAGTTGCTGCTGTCTTCACGCCATTTTATTTTTTGCTTCCTCGCATAGGTTGCGATTTCTTTGCGGCTGAAAACAAGCAACGGCCGGACGATGTTCCCACGAACCATCGGGATTCCGGTCAGTCCTTCGATACCGGTTCCGCGGCTGAAATTGATCAGAAACGTTTCAAGATTATCGTCGGCGTGGTGCGCGGTCAGGATGTAATCCAATTTATTTTGTGCTAGCAGTTCGGTGAACCAAAGATACCGGAGCCTTCGCGCGGCGACCTGGATTGACAGCCGGTTGTCGGACGCGAATTTTTTCGTATCAAAAGAGGTCGAATGAACTACGAAATTATTTTTTTCTGCGTAGTCAGTGATGAATTTCTGATCGCCATCACTCTCATCGCCGCGGAGCTTGAAGTTGCAATGCGCGATTTCAAATTCGAAACCCAACTGACGAAACAGTTCGGCCATAACCATACTGTCGACGCCGCCGCTGACAGCGAGCAGCAACTTCTTTCGCTGAAGGAACGGAAGTTTGGATCTTAGATGTTTTTTGAACGCATCAAGCATGACCAAATGTAGGAATTATTCCAACGCCGAAAGTACGCTTTGCATTGCAGCAGCTTTAAGCAAACATTCTTCGTATTCACTTTCGGGCGTTGATTGGGCCGTTATTGCGCTGCCAACCGAGAACGAAACGTATCTGTTGGCCGCATTGTAGCAAATGCTCCGAATGACAACATTGAAATCGAAATCGCCTTCCGGCGTAAAATAACCGACGGCTCCGCTGTAGATTCCGCGGCGCGTTTCCTCGAGTTCTTCGATGATTTGCATTGCCGAAATCTTTGGCGCACCAGTCATGCTTCCCATTGGGAAAGCGTTGCGGATAATTTCGACAGGTGTTTTTTGCGACTGCGAGACCACGGTTGAAATCAGATGGTGGACTTGTCTAAATGTATATGCGCCGCAAAGCTCTTCGACCGCGACAGATGCCTTTTCGGCCGTTCTTGAAAGGTCGTTGCGCACCAAATCGACAATCATTATGTTTTCACTTCGCTCCTTTTCATTCTGCTGCAGTTGAAGTTTTTGCATTTCGTCATCTTCAGGATCGCTAGATCGCTTCGCAGTGCCTTTGATGGGTTGTGATATGACTTTCGTGCCTTCTTTTCGGATAAAACGTTCGGGCGAAGCCGACAGCAGGAATTTATCCTGAAGTTTTAGGAACGCGGCAAATGGCGGCAACGAAATGGCATTTAGCTTTTGATAGGTTTGCACCGGATCGATTATGGCATTTTCAGCGAAAAACTCCATGCAAAAATTGGCTTCGTAAATGTCGCCGCGTGCAATTCGCGAAAGCATGCAGCCGGCTTTCTCCAGATATTCCCCCTTGGAAATCCGCTGCTTGATATTGGACGGATGAACATCGACTGGAGCTTTTGTTATTGAGTTGATTTCCCGCTGATCTTGATCAAACTCGTCGTCGCACATCAAGAGATAATGCAGCGCGATCTCGCTCTTCTTGCAGATAAAAATCTTTTTAGGTTGGAAAAAAAACAGCTCCGGAAATTCCAGGCCGTCATGATTCGCCGAGAAAAGATCTTCGACGTCGTTCTTCAAATCGTATGACAAATACCCAAATAGCCAATCGCGGGTATGTTGCTGATATTCGGCAAGCTTGTCGAAGGCATTTGAATAATCGGTCTTGATTGAAGTCAACGCGTCAACAGCCAGAATCCAGTCGAAACTTGAGTATTTCTGCGGGTAATCGTTGCTATCCAGAAAAACAACCTCACGAAATTGCTGCGCCCAATCGAGCAACTTCAATTTGAAAGCGGCCGGATCATCGGGCGTAATTGTAATCGCGTTTCTCACTTTTGGCTTGCGTGGATTTCAGCCCTAGCCCGGATGGCAGCGGTTATCCTTTTGCCGTCGCGCAGCGGAAGGAAAAAGATAAAAGCATACAGCCGGAAAAAGCTCCTGAAAAATTACGAATGGATGGAGCGTTTTGCGGTGGCGTCGAGCGCGGCTTCCTTGACAGCTTCGGCGAATGTCGGGTGTGCGTGCGACATACGTGCGATGTCTTCTGCCGAGGCCCGGAATTCCATTGCGGTTACAGCTTCGGCAATCAGATCGGCTGCGCGTGCCCCGATGATGTGGATTCCGAGAACTTCATCCGTTTTTTCATGGGCCAGGATTTTTGCAAACCCATCGGTATCCATTGAGGCGCGCGAACGGCCCAACGCTTTGAACGGAAAGCTTCCGACTTTGTATTTTATTCCCGATTCCTTGAGTTGTTCCTCGGTTTTGCCAACCGAGGCGACTTCCGGCCAGGTGTAAACGACGCCGGGAATCAGGTTGTAATCGATGTGCGGTTTTTGGCCGGCCAGGATTTCGGCAACCATGACGCCTTCTTCCTCGGCTTTATGGGCGAGCATGGCGCCGCGGACGACATCGCCGATCGCGTAGATGTTCGGGATATTGGTTTGCAGGTGGTCGTTGACTTCAACCATTCCGCGTTCCGAAATTTTCACCCCCGCTTTCTCGGCGGCGAGGTTTTCAGTGTACGGCCTTCTTCCTACAGAAACCAAGGTATAATCGCCTTCGAGGGTTATGGTCTCACCTTTTGCGTTTTCGGCCGAAACCGTGACGGTGTCGCCTTTGCGCTCAACAGCTTTGACTTTATGTGAAGTGTAGAACTTCATTCCTTGTTTTTTGAGGACTTTAGTCAGTTCTTTTGAAAGCGCGGCGTCCATTCCCGCGATGATGCGGTCGAGGAATTCGACTACCGAAACCTGCGCGCCGAGCCGGAGATACACCTGCCCCAATTCGAGTCCGATTACGCCGCCGCCAATGATGACCAGGTGTTTCGGGACTTCCTTGAGTTTTAGCGCTTCGGTTGATGTGATGATCCGCTCTTTGTCGATCTTGATGAATGGCAGCGTTGACGGTTTTGAACCAGTCGCTATGATTGTATTTTTGGCTTCGATGACTTCGGATGAGCCGTCGTCTTTGGTGACTTTTATGTGTGTCACATCTTCAAACGAGCCGACACCTTGCAGTACGGTGATCTTGTTCTTGTCCATTAGGTATTTAATTCCCGCTACATTTTGGTCGACCACTCCGGCCTTGCGCGCGATCATTTGGTCCATGTTGACTTTGATTTCGCCGCTCACGTCGATTCCGTGCTCCTTGAAATGCGAAATGGCGTCGTGGTAGTGGTGCGACGAGTCGAGCAGCGCTTTTGACGGGATGCAGCCGACGTTGAGGCAGGTTCCGCCGAGGGTTGGATATTTTTCGATAATTGCGGTGTTGAAACCAAGCTGCGCACAGCGAATGGCGGAAACATAACCGCCGGGGCCGGCACCTATAACGACAACGTCAAATGAACTCATGATGGTAAGGTTTGATTTTTAGCTGAACAAAATTAAGGGTTTTACACGGGATTTTTTAGCGGTTCAAAATTTAAAGCATCCGATGCGTTTTGAATTGCAAAAAAAATGTTAAGTTTAATTTTTAAAACCCTGATTGTGAAGAAATTTTACTTTTTGATAGCTTGTTTTGCATTTCTTCCGCTTCGGGCGCAAATCGTCAACATTCCCGACGCGAATTTTAAAAATGCGTTGGTGAATACACTATGTGTGTATGATATGAGCGGGGAAACCACTGACCCGATTGGTGATGTTGATACCAACAACGACGGCGAAATCCAGGTCTCTGAAGCTGCAACGGTGGAATGGCTTAAAGTGGACGGCCAGAATATTGCTTCGCTTGAAGGAATAGAAGCATTTTCCGGATTAATGGTATTAAGTTGCGCAAACAACCTGCTGACGGCGATTGAAATGCCTTCCAATACCAATCTGATTGCGCTCGACTGCAGCCACAACCAGATTACCGCGATTAATGTTTCCTTTCCAGTTTCTGCATCAGACTATGAAGTAAACCTTAACTGCAGTTACAATTCGCTATCCGACTTTACGCTTCCCTACACCGGCGTTGGCTGGGGGCAGTATGTCATAGATTGCTCGCACAACCAGTTGACCAATATTATTATACCGTCGGGAGTTAGTGTTTATGCCCTTAATCTGAATTACAACCTTTTTTCGACGCTAGACCTTACAATCAGTTCTGAACTTATCGTTTCCAATTGCCCGAATTTAACTTATTGTCGCCTGACCGCTGATTTTGTCACAGTAACCAATAATGCTGCGCTGACATCAATGAGCTGTCGAACCAATGGCACCTATGAGGTACACAACAATCCCGTGTTGCAGTCGATTGACCTGAAAGACGGTGGTGTCGGCATGGTCATAGGAGACAATAGTGACCCTCATTATCATTTTCAGAACAATCCCGCGCTGCAGTTTGTTTGTGTCGACGATTTGGGCCGTTGGTACAATGAAGGAGATGATTTTTTCATGTCGGAAACTGATCTCATCAGTGTCAGCCCTGGCGTCGACATCACCTTTTACTGCGATTTTACGCCGGGTGGCGGATACAATACAATTAATGGAAGCTTCCACCTGGATTGCGCCGGTTCCAATACTGCGATAAACGGACAAAATCTTGTGGTAAATCTTGATCAGGGTTCAGATGGCTCGGTACAGGCGACTACGAATGGCGATGGGTCGGGAAACTTTACCTTTTACACTGCCGGGGGCGGGACCGTCAGTCCGGTTATTCAGAACAACTATTTTACAACAACACCTGCGAGTGGCAATTTTTCCTTTCCCGCGTCGGGCGATTCCCAAACGATGGATTTCTGCCTTACGCCAAACGGAACGCACTTTGATTTAGCCGTTTCCTTGATTCCGGTGGTTCCTGCGCGTCCGGGTTTTGATGCGAAATACAGGCTTCAGGTTCAAAATCAGGGCACAGACGTGCAATCTGGGATGCTGACGTTTAATTTCGACGATAATGTTTCAGATTTTGTCTCTGCCGATCCGTCGGTGACATCGCAATCGCTTAACGAAGTGACGTGGAACTTCTCCGGCCTCGCCCCGTTCGAAGTCCGCACTTACGACATTATTTTAAATACCAATTCACCGGTCGAGTCGCCGGCAGTCAATAGTGGCGACCAGCTTTCTTTTACGGCTTCGGTTCTGGGCGCAACCGACGAAACGCCAGCGGATAACACCTACACGCTTTTTCAAACGGTAGTTGGATCAATAGACCCGAATGACAAATCGGTGTCGAAGGCAAATATCGGACTTACTGAACTTTCTGATTATTTGTATTACACCATCAGGTTCCAAAATACGGGTTCTTTTTATGCAGAGAACGTTGCGATCCGCGACCTGCTTTCTGACAAGCTGGACCTTTCAAGTTTTCAATTCATCTCATCAAGCCACGCGTGCCGAGCGCTGCTTACACCGAAAAACTTTGGCATGGAGAGTGACAAGCTTGAGTTCTTTTTCGAAAGCATCGAGCTTCCGGCGACAAGTGACAACGAACCCGCCAGCCACGGATTCGTCACTTTCAGGATCAAACCAAAATCGAATCTGACTATTGGCGACGTAATCTCAAATTCGGCAGGCATTTACTTCGATTACAACAGCGCCGTCGAGACCAACACCGTAACCACAACCGTCACGGCGCTTGGTGTGAACCAGTTTTCGGAGAAAAGGTTTTCGATTTATCCAAACCCGGCAGGAAACAACGTCGATGTTGATTTAGGTGAAGCATCAGCAAAAATCGCGATCTACAACATGCTGGGGCAACTCGTGAAAAGGCATCCGGAAACTGCTGGAGCGGCTACTCTTGACATTAGTGATCTTGAATCGGGAACTTATCTGGTGGAAGTACGCACCGCCGATTCTGTTGAAACTAAACGATTAATAAAACTGTAATATGAAAAATAATTACCTTTTATTGCTGCTTCTTGGATTTTCGGCAAGTGCGCAAATACTCACAATTCCCGACACTGCTTTTAAAAACGCACTGATCGCCGATAATGTTGATGTGAATTCCGATGGCCAGATTCAGGTAAGCGAGGCATTAGCCGTAACCAATATGCAAGTCGACAATTCGGGAATTTCATCATTGAGCGGAATTGAAAGCTTCCTCAACCTGAACATCCTGAACTGCAGCAGCAATTCAATAACCGCCCTTAACATTTCGGCCCTGCCCAACCTTACCCGGCTCATTTGTTCCAATAACCTGATCACTTCCCTGGATCTTTCCAATCAAACGATTTTTCAGCTTGATTGCAGGAACAACCAGATCGCGCAGCTCGTATTGGGCAACGTTTATCAAAATGAATTGGACGATCCTTTTTATGGCGCCGATCTCAGGATGTCCGGAAACCAACTAACGGCAATCGACCTCAATACCGGACCGCAAAATGCCTTGCTGCGAATTGAGATCAGCAACAACCCTTTAACATCGGCAAATCTGGTATATAGTGCAGCACAAACGTTCGAATGTTCCAACACACTGTTAACCAGTCTTGATTTTTCAAGTGTAGAATGGGGAGTCGGCAACTATGTCACAATAACAAATAACCCAAACCTTCAATACCTGAATTTTAAAAATGGCCATAGCGACATTTGCTATCCGCCAGACGAATGTGCCGGATTTTCATCCTGTAACATCTCAGGCAATCCACAGTTGCAATTTGCATGTGCAGATGATACGAATTATCCCGACGGAGAACTGGGCTATTTCGAATCAGTAGGCCTCTTTGCGTCAACCTATTGTTCATTTGTTCCTGGTGGCGATTTCAATACGATCTTGGGAACGGTAACCTACGATGTCAATTCCAACGGTTGCGACCCGGCAGACGCTCCTGCCGCCGGACTACCGCTCCAGTTGTCAACAGGCGCACTTGTTGTTGGAAATACACTTGCAAATCCATCGGGAGAATATGCCTACTATGTACAAACCGGCTCGCAGACCATTACGCCATATGCTCCTAATTCCTATTTTACTTATTCGCCTCCGTCGTTCACCACCTCTTTCTCCGGAGGAGGAAACACCGCGACCGCCGATTTTTGTTTGTCGGCGAACGGCGTGCATCCCGATCTGGAATCGGCAATCTTTGCAGAAAGCCAAGCTGCTCCCGGATTTCCAGCCACCTATCAGATAGCGATAAAAAATAAAGGCACCGAGGTTCAATCGGGAACGGTTAATGTCGTTTTTGACGATGCCGTATTGGATCTTATTTCGGCAACTCCGCCGGTAACTGCCGCTTCCACAAACAACCTTTCTTGGGATTTTACGAACATCAACCCGTTTGAAACGCGGACCTATACTTTCACTATGAGCGTCAATTCACCCACTGAAAGCCCGGCAGTGAACATAGGTGACATTTTGCATTTTTCTGCAGATGTTGTTTCGATTGCCGATGAAACGCCGGCGGACAATGCTTCAGGGCTGAACCAGGTTGTTGTAGGGTCGTTCGATCCGAATGACAAGGCAGTTTCTGAAGGAAGCCAGATCACGCTAGCGCAGGTTGCCGATTACCTTCATTATACAATCCGGTTTCAAAATACAGGAACTGCATCTGCTGCGAATGTTGTTGTGAAAGACCTTCTTGGGCCGCTTCTTCAATATTCAACATTTGAAGCTGTCTCGTCGAGCCATCCGTTTCGAACCACGCTCACACAAGGCAATAAGCTTGAATTTTTCTTTGAAGGAATCAACTTGCCTGCGGCTGCCGATGATGAACCGGGAAGCCACGGCTACATCGCATTCAAAATAAAGCCCAAGAATACGGTTGTCGTAAACAACCAAATACAAAACACAGCCGATATCTTTTTTGACTTTAATCCACCTATCGTCACCAACACAGTCACCACAACGGTAACCGCGCTGGGAGTGAACGAAGAATTCAAAAGCATTTTCGAAGTGTATCCAAATCCGGCACAGGGCGCTGTGACTCTTGACCTTGGCGAAGCGACCGCGAAAATTTGTGTTTACAATTTGCTGGGCCAACTGGTGAAAAGCCATCCGGATTCGACTGGCGAAGTAGCGCTTGATGTTTCCGATCTTAAATCCGGTACTTACCTGGTTGAAGTACGCACCACGACCGGAAAACAAACCAAGAAACTAATTAAACTTTGAAGATGAAAAAGTATTTGCAAATCCTTCTTTTTTCGGCTGGAATGCCTGCTTTTGCGCAATCGATTACTTTCGCCGACACCAATTTTAAAAACCTACTGGTGAATACGATTTGCGTTAGTACAACCACCGATTTCTCCGTTCCAAGCGATGCCGACTTTAACGACAACGGAGAGATTGAATATGACGAGGCGGCTGCTGTTAAAATGTTGGTGTTCGATTCAGCTGCAATTGCCGACATGGACGGAATCCAGTATTTTTCCAATCTCGTGACCCTTTCCTGCTCGAATAGTCAGATCGAAAACTTACCGGTAATGGGCCTGGAGTTTCTCGATAACATTGCCTGCAACGGAAATTTGTTCTCCAGCCTTTCACTCTGCGGAACGGCGGCCCGCGTAATCAACACATCCGACTGCCCGAACCTGACTTATCTGTCGATCAAAAACAATGTTATCTCGCCGCAAAACCTCGGAAGACAAAGTACGCACAATCCTGGAATTCCACCGCCGCTTCCATCGGTATGGTTCTATAATTGTCCGCTACTTTCGACAGTTTGTTACGATCCGGGTGAAGAACCAGCGCTTAGTTATGCGAATGATCTGACCGGAGTCACATTGGTGACCGACTGCAATGCCAACTGCGCTTTGACGACAAACGAAAACCGTTTAGTAGATATTCTGATCGTGCCCAATCCCGCAAAGAATGCGATTACTGTTCAAACTGCCGACAATTCGCGTATATCGGCAATCACGATCTTCGACCTAATGGGCAGAGCAATTAGATCGGTTTCAGGAATAGCGCCTTTACAAACGGTGGACGTTTCAGGGCTCCAGTCAGGTACCTATTTTGTTACTGTCAGCAGTGATTTCGGGCAGCAGACCAAGAAACTCGTCAAGATGTAAGTCCACGATTATTGCTGTGCGAGCCTGCTTTTGCGATATCCATAGCAGAAATAGAAAACGAGGCCAACTACCAGCCACATCCCGAACCATTTCCAGTTCGAAGCAGCCATTCCGGTGAGCAGATAACAGCATGAAATAAGTCCCAGAAGCGGTATCAGCGAAAGGTGTTTGATAAACGCTACAACCGACATGATCAGGCAAAGTAAAATAAACAACGCGAGCGGGATGCTTGTCGCGCAGTTTCCGTCTGAAAAATCACAGGCAGAAGAATAAAATTCAGGGTAGAACAAATACAATACAGTTCCGCTAACGATCACAAGCAAAGGAAAAATAAACCTTGAGTTGATGTACGGAATCCGGAACTTGCCATTGGTTTTGCGTTCGGCGAGCTCTTCTTCGCTCTGTGGGGACAGCATCAGAACACCACCGCAGACGAGGACAAACGCGAACAAAGTTCCAATACTTGTAAAGTCGAGTACGAAGTTCTCATCGGTAAAGAATATGGGAATTCCGACCACCAATCCGGTGACAATCGTAGCAAATCCCGGAGTTTTGAATTTCGGATGGATCGACGAAAATTTCTTTGGCATCAATCCATCGCGGCTCATCGTCATCCAGATACGCGGTTGGCCCATCTGGAACACGAGTAATACGCTGGTCATTGCGATTACTGCTGCAACCGATACGATAAACAGCATCCATTTTACTTCCTTCAATGCGAAAATTTCAGCCAACGGATCGCTTACCCCCAAAGCTTTATACGACACCATTCCGGTGAGAACCAACGCCAGTATGATGTACACAACAGTACAAATCACCAATGAATAAATCATTCCTTTCGGAAGATCGCGCTGCGGATTTTTACTTTCTTCGGCAAGCGTTGAAACCGCGTCAAACCCGATGTATGCGAAAAAAACTGCCGAAACACCGCCCATAACTCCGCTAAATCCATTAGGCATGAACGGCGTCCAGTTGGTTATATCGACATAAAACGCCCCAACGATTATTACGAGAACGATAATTGCCAGTTTAATCACAACCATTGCGTTACTGAAGTTTCGCGACTCCTTGGTTCCGCGATAAACGAGATAAGTGATCAGCACGTTAATCACCACAGCCGGAAGGTCAAAAATAATTCTGAGTCCGCCCAAAACAGGCGAATTTTGCCACGCATTGAATCCTTCGCCAGGTTTGTTGGCCAAGTACGCATCATGCGCCGATTGGTAATTTATCGTCAGCCAGTCCGGAAGATGTATGTGAAAACTTTCGAGAAGGTTTGTAAAATAACCGCTCCAGGAAAAGGCGATGTAAATGTTTCCGATCGAATATTCCATGATGAGCGCCCAGCCGATGATCCAGGCGAAGAGTTCACCGAAAGAAACGTAGGCATACGTATATGCGCTGCCAGAAACGGGAACGCGTGATGCAAATTCGGCATAGCACATAGCAGTGAAACCGCAGGCGATTGCACAAATGATATAAAGCAGGATTACTCCGGGTCCGCCCGAAAAGCAGGCGTTTCCGATGGCACTGAACGTACCGCCGCCGATGATTGCCGCAATTCCGAAAAATGTCAGGTCGCGAACCGACAACACTTTATGAAGGTCCGTATGTTCGCCATCACCGCCCTGCCTGATTACAACAGAAGTCGATTTCTTGCGGAATAAATCTGAAAATGCCATATAAAATTGTTTCGGTGGCGACAAATATATAAATTGGGATTCATTTAACAGGTAATAGCCAACTTTTATGCGGAAATAGGCAGATGCAATACAGCGAACGGCAAACTCCCGGAATTATAGCTTTACCTTTGCATCACTAATTAAAACAAACTACTATGTCATTAGTCGGAAAAAAATTCCCAAGCATTGCAGTTGACGCCATTTCGGAAATGGGCGACAACCTTAAAATAAACGTTTTTGAAGAGGCAGTCCAAAACAACAAAAAAGTGTTGCTTTTCTGGTATCCGAAAGATTTTACTTTCGTCTGCCCTACCGAATTGCACGCTTTCCAGGCTGCGCTTCCGGAATTTGAAAAAAGAAATACAATCGTTATCGGCGCGTCGTGCGACACAAATGAAGTTCACTTTGCCTGGCTGAACACACCAAAAGATAACGGCGGAATTGAAGGCGTGTCTTACCCTATACTCGCTGATACCAATCGCAACTTGTCAAATGTCCTTGGTATTCTTGACATCGAATCGACAGGTTACAGCGAAGAAACCGATTCGGTCATTATCGAAGGTTCGAATGTGACTTACCGCGCGACGTACCTGGTTGATGAAACCGGTAAAATCTTCCACGAAAGTGTCAACGATATGCCGCTTGGACGCAACGTGAATGAGTACCTTCGTTTGATTGATGCTTACGCCCACGTTCAGGAAAAAGGAGAAGTTTGCCCTGCCAACTGGGAAAAAGGCAAAGAAGCAATGGCAGCTACGCGTGAAGGAGTTGCATCATATTTAAGTCACTAATCATGCTGATCGAGCTAAACGAAGACAAGCTGTCTGAAGTGATCGCGTCGCATGACAAGGTCGTGGTGCAATATTCGGCATCGTGGTGCGGTAACTGCCGTATAATGAAGCCGAAGTTCAAGAAACTTGCGGGTGAAAATGACGACATCGCCTTTGTTTTGGTCGATGCCGAAAAATCGCCCGAATCGCGAAAGCTCGCGAATGTGAACAATCTTCCGACTTTTGCCGCTTTTCAAAACGGAAAGCTGGTCAATCAAACGCAAACGAATAAAGCGGAAGTGTTAAGTGAACTTGTAAATGAAATATCCTCCAACTGATGAAACTGCCAATCATAAAACACCTCACCGAATTCATCGAGGCCAATGACCAAGATTATGTCATCGAAGCGATTGATGTGCTCGAAGCGCTTACCGAAGTGTCGTCGCTTAAGGATGAGGAACTTGATGTAATCGGAGAATTGATTTCCAATATGTACGGTGCGCTTGAAGTCGACAAGGCCATTAAGGCCGGAACACCAAAGAAAGAAGCCTTGAACGGATTCATGCAGCGGGTTTTGGGTGCGATTGATAACTAATCAGAAACGGACTAACTATAAGGGTGGCTTTTGCCGCCCTTTTTTATTACTTTTGGAACATCTAAAATTTTAACAATGTCCGATATTACTCTGCACGGCCAAGCAATCAAAACAGTTGGTGAACTGCCATCCGTTGGTTCAGTTGCACCCAATTTTGAACTGGTAAAAGACGATCTTTCAATGGCACGCCTTGCCGATTATCGCGGATCCAATGTCGTCCTTAACATCTTTCCAAGCATCGACACCAGCACTTGCGCCACCTCGGTACGGAAGTTTAACGAACTTGCCTCAGGACTTGAAAACACAAAGGTGCTTTGCATTTCGCGCGACCTTCCTTTTGCACAAAAACGGTTTTGCGGTGCCGAAGGGTTGAACAATGTCGAAACGCTCAGTGATTTCCGCGAGGGTAATTTCGGAAAGGACTACGGAGTTGCAATGGTCGATGGGAAATTGGCTTTTCTGCACGCACGCGCCATAGTAGTTTTGGATAAGGATGCAAAAGTCATTTACACCGAACTTGTTCCGGACATTGGCAATGAACCCAACTATGAAAAGGCTTTGGCCGCTTTAAAATAAAATGGATTTCGAAAAAGATAATGCTTTCTTCACTGGAAGGATGAAGAGCATGAAATATGCGGCGATCGGCGCCTGGAAATTGATTACAACTGAACACAGCATAATGGCCCAGCTCTTTTTCGCGCTGGTACTTGTAGCTGCCGGATTTTACTATAACATCACTCGTACCGAATGGATGTTCCAGATCCTTGCAACCGGACTCGTGCTTGCGGTTGAGGGACTGAATACGGCTCTTGAAAAGATTTGCGATTTCGTTCATCCTGGCTTTGACACCCGCATCGGATTTATCAAAGACATTTCCGCTGGCGCCGTCATGTTCGCTGCTATAGCGGCGATCGCAACAGGATTGCTAATTTACGTTCCTAAATTTTTATAAACCGAAATGGTTTATTTACCTATTTTTACAGCAATTATCTCAGGAAGTTAATGGCAAAACAAGCAAAGAAAGACACTGCCGGAACCAAGGCTGCGACCGCTTCGGGCGTTAAAAAAGGCCTGAAAGTCACCAGGCAGCAAAAAGTAGTTGTCGGCGCATTGCTAGTACTGTTTTCAATCTCGTTGCTCCTCGCCTTCATTTCCTTTTACATTTATGGTCAGGAAGACCAAAGCACGCTTTCTGCTTTTACCGATCGTACCGAAGTCACAAAAAATTGGCTTGGTAAATTCGGTGCGGCGCTTGCCGATTTCTTTGTCTATCGCGGCTTCGGCGCCGCATCCTTTCTCTTTGTAAAATTATTTTTTCTTACCGGCGCATTTCTCGTGCTCGACATCCCGCTTCGCAAGCTAAAAAGCATTTGGTTCTGGGATCTTTTCGTGATGATCATTATCTCGGTGCTGTTTGGCTTCTTCGCCACTTCACTGCCCGAACTTGGCGGAACGATCGGTTACGAAATGAATCTTTTTTCACAGGATTATCTCGGCAAAACCGGAACTTTGCTAGTGTTGGTTTTTGGAATCATCATCTATCTCATATTTAAAATTAAGGTCTCACCCGATGCGATAAAATCTTTTTTCGAACGCAAGGAAAACCCTGAGGAAACGCCCGCCCACATGGCTCCTTCAAATGACTTGTCAACCGCATATAATCTTGAGGAATTTGCGGTAAATGATCACGATGAAAACAATGAAGAGGAAATTCCTGAACCGGTATTGCGCCCTGCCCCGCAGTTCGAAATCAATCGCGATGCACTGAAACCTACGATTTCCAATCCGTCCGAAATTATTTTGGATACACCACAGAAAATTACGCCGGTTTCGGCTCCCGTGCCTGAAATTATCCACACGAGTGATGAGGCATTCGTAATTGAAAAAGCTCCCGAAGAAGATGTGATCGAGGAAAACCTGGCTTCGAGGCTTGTGGCGGATTTTGGATTGTTCGACCCGACGCTTGAATTGTCGCACTACAAATTTCCTACGCTTGACTTACTAAAGGAATATTCAACGGGCGGAATTACAATCAATCAGGAAGAACTTGAGGAAAATAAAAACAGAATTGTCGAAACGCTACGCAATTACAAAATTGAGATCGCACAGATCAAGGCGACTGTCGGTCCGTCGGTAACCTTATATGAAATCGTTCCTGAGGCCGGAATCAGGATTTCGAAGATCAAGAGTTTGGAAGACGATATTGCACTTTCGCTGTCTGCTTTGGGAATCCGTATCATTGCACCAATTCCGGGGAAAGGTACAATCGGAATCGAAGTTCCGAACAAAAATCCGACGATGGTCTCGATGAAAAGCGTTATCGGATCGGCAAAATTCCAGGAAGCCGAAATGGAACTTCCAATCGCGCTTGGAAAGACAATATCAAACGAAACATTTGTCGTCGACCTTGCGAAGATGCCGCACCTTTTGATGGCCGGGGCAACCGGTCAGGGAAAATCGGTTGGGTTAAATGCAGTGCTGACTTCACTACTGTATAAAAAACATCCTGCAGAAGTCAAATTTGTTTTGGTCGACCCGAAAAAGGTCGAGCTTACGCTGTTTAACAAAATTGAACGGCATTATCTTGCGAAATTGCCCGATGTTGAAGATGCGATCATTACCGACAATACGAAAGTTATCAATACATTGAATTCGCTTTGCCTCGAAATGGATTCACGGTATTCGCTTTTGAAAGAGGCTATGGTGCGCAATATCAAGGAATACAACGAAAAATTCCGCGCCCGTAAATTAAATCCGGAAGCAGGGCACCGTTTCCTGCCGTACATTGTTTTGGTTGTGGATGAGTTTGCCGATTTAATCATGACCGCCGGAAAAGAGGTTGAAACGCCGATCGCAAGGCTGGCCCAATTGGCGCGCGCAATCGGAATTCACTTGATAATCGCGACGCAGCGGCCTTCAGTAAATGTAATTACCGGTATCATCAAAGCCAACTTTCCGGCCAGGATCGCGTTTCGGGTTACTTCCAAAATCGATTCCCGGACCATTCTCGATACACAGGGCGCCGATCAGCTGATTGGCCGAGGCGATTTGCTTTACACCAACGGAAATGATATTGTTCGTGTACAATGCGCATTCGTCGACACGCCGGAAGTCGAAAAAATTACCGAGTACATCGGTTCACAAAAAGCATATCCGCAAGCCTATCTCCTGCCTGAGTTCGTTGGCGAGGAAGGTGGCATTAATCTTGATATGGACATTTCGGAGAGGGATTCACTTTTCCGTGAAGCAGCAGAAGTCATCGTTTCAGCACAACAAGGCTCCGCATCCTTACTTCAGCGCAAGCTGAAACTCGGATACAACAGGGCCGGAAGGCTGATCGACCAGCTTGAAGCGGCAGGAATCGTCGGACCATTCGAAGGCAGCAAAGCCCGCTCGGTCAACATTCCGGATCTGTCCTCTCTCGATCAATTTTTCAATAATGAACAAAATGATGATTAAAATGAAATCGGAAAATAACGCAATCAACCCCTTGAACCTACTGAAAAAAATTACATTCCTGTTGCTCATTACCTTTAGCGTCGCTTCGCAGGCACAGGATAAAAAAGCCAAAAATCTTCTCGACCAGGTAACCGCAAAAATCCGCAGTTACGACAATATCACAATCGATTTTAAATACGCACTCAATAATTCCCGAGAGAACATCAACCAGGAAAGCAAAGGAAATGTTACGCTCAAAGACAATATGTATGTCCTTAACTTCATGGGCGTAACCAAAATTTTTGACGGAAAGAAAACTTATACGATCAATCCGGAAGACGAAGAAGTAACGATTTCCAAGTTCAACGAAAAAGACGAAGCTGCCATCACACCAAACAAGATGCTGACGTTTTTCAATTCGGGTTATAAATACACCTGGGATATACTGCAGAACGTAAAAGGCCGCAAAATCCAATACATCAAATTGATTCCGACAAGCGCAAAAGATCAGCGAAAAGAAATTCTTTTAGGCATCGACATCCAAACAAAAAACATCTACAATCTGATTGAAACCGGCAAGAACGGCACGCGGACAACGCTCACTGTTAATTCTTTTAAAACCAATCAGCCGTTATCCAAAAATCAATTTACCTTTGCCGAGAGCAAATATCCTAACTATTACGTCAACAAAATAGATTAAGGCGGGTGAAAATACTGGACAAATACATCCTTAAAACGTTCATAGTCACATTCTCCACGGTATTTGTCATCCTCTTTTTGATTTTTATCCTGCAGACCGTCTGGCTCTTCATCGGTGAACTCGCCGGTAAAGATCTTGACCTGTTGCTTATCATAAAATTCCTTCTTTTTAAAATGCCGAGCGTTGTTCCGCTCGTACTTCCCCTTTCAATCGTACTTGCGAGCATAATGACTTTTGGCGGTTTTGCCGAGAACTATGAATTTGCCGCCATGAAATCGGCAGGAATTTCACTTCAGCGCGCAATGCGTGGACTTTCGGTCTTTATTTTCGTTCTCGCACTTGCTTCATTTGCCTTTGCCAACAACGTAATTCCGTTTGCCGAATATAAGTTCATCAATTTCAGGCGCAATATCGCCCAGGTAAAGCCGGCTCTCGCTATCGCGGAAGGACAGTTCAGCGACATTGGGTCTTATAACATCAAAGTCGATAAAAAGACGGGCGATAAAGGAAATCTTCTTGCAGGGATAACTATTCATAAGAAATCCGGACTCACAGCAGGAAATACGACAGTGATTAAGGCGAAAAACGGCGAACTGATCAGCAACGAGCAATCCAACATTTTAAAACTCGTGCTCAACGACGGATATTATTATGAAGATGTAGTTCCCAAAAAATTCGAAGAACGGAAAAGGTTGCCTTTCGCAAAGAGTTCGTTCCGTAAGTACATTATCAATATCGACCTTTCGAAGTTGAATAAAACCGATCTCAACAGCGAGCAGATCACTAACACCAATACAATGCTCAACGTTAGCGAGCTGAACTACACGATTGACTCGCTGAACACGAATTTGAGTCGCGACATCAAGTCTTTTTCAGAAAATATATACCAGCGCACAGGAATTACCGGACTGACGCGGCCGACATCATTTGTCCCGCCGCCCGGCCCGAACCCAACGCCAAAAGACCTGCTGGCAAGGCTATCCGACTCAGAACGGTCGAAAGTATTGCAGGTAGCGATAACAAACGTTTCCAACACCGGCTTTTCTATTGAAAGCACGCGGTTTGAAATGGATGAACAACAGAAGAATATCAACAACCACTGGATCGCACTACACGAAAAATTTGTTTTTGCATTTTCGTGCTTTCTTATGTTTTTTATTGGCGCGCCGCTTGGAGCGATCATTCGCAAAGGCGGACTCGGACTTCCGATAGTTTTCGCGGTTACAATTTTCATCATATTTCACTTTGTCAATACTTTCGGAAAGAAGGTCGCGCAGGAAAATGGCATTTCACCTTTTCTGGGCACCTGGATGTCTTCAATAATCCTGGCGCCACTCGCAGTATTACTGACCTACCGGGCGACAAATGATATCGGACTGATAAACCTCGACATTGTCTTGCAGCCATTCCAGAAAATATTACAGAAAATTATACCTTCACAAAAATAATATCATGTCTGATTCCATCCGTCTAAACACTATTGAAGAAGCCATTGAGGATATTCGCCAGGGCAAAGTGATCATTGTTGTTGACGACGAAGACCGCGAAAACGAAGGCGATTTTTTGGCTGCAGCCGAAAAGGTAACGCCCGAAATGATCAACTTTATGGCGAAGCATGGGCGCGGACTCATCTGTGCACCGCTTACGGAAAACCGTTGCAAGGAATTGGGACTTTCAGTAATGGTGAACAACAACACCGATCCGATGGAAACCGCTTTTACCGTATCAGTGGACTTGCGGGGCAACGGAGTGACCACGGGAATATCGGCATCCGACCGGGCTAAGACAGTCCTGGCACTTGCCGATCCGACAACAAAACCGCACGATCTGGCCCGACCGGGACATATATTTCCGTTAATTGCAAAACAAGGTGGCGTATTGCGCCGGACGGGGCACACTGAAGCCGCGATCGATTTTGCACGGCTTGCCGGATTCAAGTCGGCCGGCGTAATCGTAGAGATAATGAACGAAGACGGAACCATGGCAAGGCTTCCGGAATTAGCCGAGGTTGCCAGGAAATTCGACCTTAAACTCGTATCGATTGAGGCGCTGGTGGCATACAGGATGCAGCACGACAGCCTGATCGTCAAAAAGGAAGATTTTGATATCGAAACGAGGTTTGGAAAATTCCGCCTCAGGGCATACCAGCAAACTACCAACAAGCATATTCACGTTGCACTTACGAAGGGAACGTGGAATATTGGCGATCCGGTGCTTACAAGAATCAATTCGACTTTGGTGAACAACGATATTTTGGGGACGCTGACCAAGGATTCCGATAAAAAGCTCGATGATATGTTCCGTTTGATAAGCGACGAAGGACAAGGCGCTGTTTTGTTCATCAACCAAGAAGTAAAGCCAGTAGATCTGCTTAATCGGATAACTGAATTAAAGGCATTACAGGCAAGCGGAATTTTCAAGGCGCCGGATATCAAAATGGATATCAAGGACTTCGGTATCGGCGCGCAGATTTTACATGATATTGACATCTCGAAAATCAGGCTGGTCTCTAACAGTGAACACACCAAACGGGTCGGAATGATTGGCTATGGCCTCGAAATCACCGAGCATGTTTCGTTTTAAATTGCTTTAAAATTTATCGAATAATATTTTTTTAAGAACCAAAAGGTTGTTTATATTTGCAACCGCTAAGGCAGCGATGCTTTACAGGAGGAATGGCAGAGTGGTCGATCGCGGCAGTCTTGAAAACTGTTGACTGTAACAGGTCCGGGGGTTCGAATCCCTCTTCCTCCGCAAAGGAAAACCGAAACGAGAGTTTCGGTTTTTTTGTTTCCAGCAGCGTCAAAAGCGTTTAGCTTTTGTAAGCGGATGGGAACAAAAAAACAACATGCGCAGCAGGTTGGTTTTCGTTGCAGGTTCACCCCTACCGGGATCACCGAAGGTAATCCTCTTCTTCAGCACGAAGCGTCAAAAGCGTTTAGCTTTTGTAAGCGATGGGAAATAAAAAAAGCCGAAGCACTGAAAGCGTTTCCTTTTTCTTTGCAGGACTCTCCTACCGGGATCATCGCAGATAAACCCTTTTACTTACTTTTTACACACTTTATCCATACACTATCCATACTTTATCAATAGACTATCCGTACTCTACCTATACAGTATTCAGTATAGAAGTGGTTTGACTGTCCCGTCCTAATTTAGCTATACAGATTAATAAATAAATCCTGACATAGTTATACAAATATAAATTTTAATCCTAAATCAACTATACAGCTGCTTAAATGTTGATTCGCCTATTGTAATTTTTCCATCTTTTGGCTAATTGTTCTGACTGTAGGTGTGCTTGGTCGGGAGTCAGGTAATCACAGCTTGGGTGTGGACGCATTTCATTATACGCTTTAATACTTTTCTTAATTTGGTTGTAAGTCTGTTCAAATCCCAGCTGGCTGCTGTGCAGATTGAATTCTGTCTTGATTATTCCATTGATTCTTTCTGCAAGAGCGTTCTCATACGGGTCGCCGTTCTCGGTCATACTGATCCCAATATTATTTTGATATAATAGGTTTACATATTGATGAGAGCAATACTGCGAGCCACGATCTGAGTGATGTATAATCGGATCAGTGTAAATCCTGTTGCTTAATGCCATTTGCAAAGCCTCAATACAACCTTCAGCCATTAGGTCACTACGGAAGCAATAGCCGACGATTTTTCTTGAATAGGCATCGGTTATCAGACTTAAATATCCCCATTGATTGATCATTCTGATGTAAGTAATGTCACTTACCCAAACCTGTTCGGGTCTTGTCACCGACATATCCTTGACCAGATTGCTGTATTTGCGCATCCAGTGCCGGGAATCAGTCGTAATGGCTTTGCGTTTGCGCTGGCGCACCAGTAGTTTGTGTTCCTGCAATAAATCAAAAAGATAATCCCTGCCTATTTGTAGGCCGTGTGATGCCAATGCTGATTGCAAAAGATAATGCAGTTTTCGTGTCCCTAACCTTGGCATGATCCTGCGCAGGTCAATTACTTCCTGAAGGATGATGTCCTCTTTTACCAAGCCACTTTCTTTTCTCCATAAAGAATCATAATACGCATGCCGCGTCTTGCCAAACAATCTGCACAACAATCCTATCCCAGATTTGGGATAGTCCTGTTTCATTTTGAGGACTGCCTGGCACCAGACTTTTTTCTGATGTCGATTTTTAGCTGTTCTTCGGCAACATCAATCAGCGTATTGAGCGCCTTGATCTTCATTTCTGCTTCTTCTAGCGCCTTTTGTAAGGCTTGGGCTTGAGCAGTGGTTATAGGTTTTGGTTTTTTAGCCATTGCCGGTTCTGTTACAACACAAAGTTCGACTTTTTCTGCCTTAAATTTTGTAAGCCAGTTCCTTATCAGTTTTTCGGTTTTGATGTTATAGGCAGTTTGCGCCTCCTTAATGCTCATCCTGCCTTGCTCGATTGCTGTGACGATGGTGCGTTTCTGCAGGTTGGAGTAACGCTGCCGCTTGATGTTTTGCTGATAATTAGGTGAACCATAGTCCTGCATCCAACCGTCCAGTGTGCTTTTCCCAAGCCCGTAAATCCGATTGGCTTCCTTGCGAGGAAGGCCCGCTTCAATTTCCCGAACTACTTTTAAAATCAGCCGCTTGTCATATCGACTTTGCTTGTGCTCACGCACACCATAAAACTCATGTTCCTTGTGTTCCATACACTCTTGAATTGTGTATAGCTATTTCAGGACAAGACAGTATTCAGTATAGAAGTGGTTTGACCAAAAAGCTAAATGTTTTAGTCATTAAAATTCCTTGGTGATCCTGCCGTCTTCCATTGTAATAATGCGGTCGGTGCGCTTTGCAAATTCTAAATCATGGGTCACGAACAAAAGCGATTGTTTGTTGGTGGAACTCAACTCGCGAAATATATCAAATACGACTTCACCGTTTCTTTTGTCGAGGTTGCCCGTTGGTTCATCGGCCATGATGATTACCGGATCGTTTATCAACGCGCGTGCAATGGAAGCGCGTTGCTTTTCGCCTCCGGACAGTTGGTTTGGTTTCTTTAGCGCATGGCTTTCAATGCCCAGGATTTTCAGTTTTTCATAAGCAAGATGCTCGACTTCTTTTTCGTTGGCACCAGCTTTCAGTCCGGGAAGCATGACATTCCACAGAACAGAAAATTCGTTTAGCAAATAGTGGAACTGAAAAACAAATCCAATTTTTTCATTGCGGATCTTCGCCAGTTGAGCCTCCGACTTTCCCTTTGTAAAGCTGCCATCGATCCATAGATCGCCATCATATTCGGTATCCATTGTCGAAAGGATATACAGCAATGTCGATTTGCCGCAGCCTGACTTTCCCGTCACCGAAACGAATTCGCCTTTCTTAATTGCGAAAGTGACTTCCTTCAAAACCTGCACCGATACAGGATCGCGGAAATACTTTGAAATTCTGTCAGCCTTAAGTATGATATCCTCCATTATTTTCCTCTGATAATAATTACAGGATCGACCTTGCTCGCTTTTCTCGAAGGAAAATAACCGGCGAAATAGGTTGTGATGAGCGCAAATCCGAGTCCGATTCCGTAGATTTTCGGATTGTAGTTGATGGGATATGTCTTTATTGCCGGCAGCGAATCGGTATTGAATGGAATTTGATCTATGATGGCAGATGCGCCAAACCCAAGTAACAGCCCGATGACACCGCCGGCGATTCCAATCATTGAAGCAATAAGGATGAAGATGCCATTGACGTCACGTCCGGAAAATCCGGTTGCCTTAAGTATGGCAATTGAATCCATCTTTTCATAAATCATCATGTTCAGGATGTTGTAAATCCCGAATCCTGCAACGATAAGCAGCGTAATCCCAACCGAATACGAGATCAGCGTCCGTATGGAGCTACCGGTTTCAAATTGCGAATTGGCGGTTTGTATATCCATTGCATCGGCATTGAATACGGCTGCATACTCCTTCGCAAGTGCGGGCGCCGACTTGATATCCTTCAGCTTCACCTGAATATCGGTAATATAACCGGACGACTCACCCAAAATTTTCTGCGTTGTTTCAATGGAGCAATAGCTCTGCACATTATCCCATTCCCTCATTCCGGATTGAAAAAGGCCAACAACCTTCAATTGTATGCGGCCGCCTTGCGAAGTCGTGATCTGGACAACATCACCTGGCTGTGCCATCATTTTTTCGGCGATCCCGGTTCCAAGGATGATACTATTCGGCACATTTTTCAGGTCGATGTAATTGCCCGAAACCACATAATCCTTGAAAAAGAACAATCGGTTCTCTGCTTCAACATCCACTCCGCTGATAGTGCCATTAATGTCGACGGAAGCTACATTATAAAATACCTGAGCCGTAATTTTTGGCGAAACTCCAATTACCCGATGATCGTGCCTCAACGCGGCCATAATTCCGGCGGCATTGTACAGATTAGGACGTTCGTTTTTGGGCTTTATCGAGCTGACAAAATTATATGTGTTCTTAAAGCCTTTTGCCATTTCCACTGGTTGTTTATCCGCAGGCTTGATTTCCTTATACAATCGGATGTGCGGCGTGCGGTTGAGCACAAGTCCGTCCAGCAGGTCATTCAGTCCCGACATGAAGCTGAGCAACGTGACAAACATCGTGATGCTGAACGTAACGCCTACAGCCGCAATCAGCGTTTGGCGCCATCTTGCCAGCAATAGCGAGATTGAAATTTTGGCAATAAGCTTATAATTCATTTTTGCGGAAGGATCAGTTCATCTTTAGCGGTAATTCCAGACAATACTTCTATTTTCTTGTAGTCGCGAAGGCCCGTTTTAACACGCACCGTGTCACCGTTTGCTTTTACGACCAGTGAATCGTTGATTACGCAATTTCGCGGAATGAGCAAAGCATTTCTTTTGGTAGCAAGAACGATATTGGCTTCGAAAGATATGTTCGGATATAGGATTTTTGGTGCGTTTACAAACTCTGCTTCCACGATAAATGTGCGGCTTCGGCTGTCCATGATCGGATTGATTTTGGTAACCCGCGCCTCAAAGCTCGTTCCTTTGTAACTGTCTAACGAAACCTGAACCGGTAGATCTTTGCGCACCTTAAGAATGTCGTATTCATCTACTTCCATCTCAAGAATGAAATTATTCGCATCCCCGATTACCGCCAACGGAGCCTGCATGCCCACCATTTCGCCTTTCTCGACATTGATTTGATAAACCGTACCGTTTACGCGGCTTTTTACGAGATAATCGCCCGCAATATGTTTCGATATCGAAAGGTTTTTTTTCGATTGCGCCGCATTGTAATTCAGCTGATTTTTAAGATCGCCGTAACGGGCTAATGCCGCGAGATACGAATCCTTTGAATTTTGGTAACCCAGTTCGCGCTGCTCAAATTCCACTTTTGATCCGATTTGCTGTTTCCAAAGATTTTTCTGCCGGACGTACATCAGCGAGTCATTATTCATTTTCTTCCGCGCCATTTCCAGCGAAAGCTGCGCATCCTTGAGTTTACCCTGATTCGAATTCAGGTCGGCATAATCAGCTGCCAGCCTGGCGTTTTCCTCGGACAGGCGCGGGACATCGCTTGAAATAAAAAGCAGTGGCGTGCCTACCCGCACCTGGCTTCCCTCGGTTACAAATAGCGTATCCACAATGCCGTTAACGGTCGAAAACGCTTCGTATTGATTTTTGCTTTTAATGATGCCTGACGCATAAATCGACTCAGAAACATCCGATACGACCGGCTTTATTGATTTCTGGCCTTTGTTGCAGGAAGTCAACAAGATCAATGTGAGCAGCGACGCGATAAAATTCTTCATAATACAAAGATACGGTGTCGCAGACAACTCAATATGATTTGCGTCACACGGCGTCTTTGCTGACGGAAATTATTCCTTGACAAACTTTGCAGTTGCATTTGCCGCTTTCAACAAATACAGGCCGGTGGGAAAGCTGCTGACATCGATTGTGTTGCCTGTTAAAGCGCCGGAGTACATTTTGCGACCGGTTACGTCATAGATTTCGATGATCGCGCCGTTCATTTCCGATGAAAAAGTAACATTCAGCACTTCTTTGGCCGGAACCGGATATATTGCCCATTTTTTGACACTCTGATTCGGTGTTGACAGTGATGAAAAGTCAAATACCGCTGTTACCGGCAAATGGTTGGAAGTCGTATAGCCATAGTCGCTGATTGCCTGCAAAACTTCGACGTCCTGAGCAGAATTTAAGTAGTTCGCGGTCAACTCATCCGAAATAATGATGTTCTCAATCAGCGGATGCGTCCCGAAATCGGTGTTGACATCAATGATATCGGTTGTAACGCCGGTATAACTTGCCGGGTCATCCATAAAATTCTTATACGGCGAATCGCTGCATCCACAGAAATTACTGGTCGTACCCACAAGATAATCGTTGTAATCGCCAATAAGGATCAGATTTTTTGTATTGTAGTCCGAACCGTCCAGAATTTCCTTCAATGCTTCGGAACCGCCTAACCTTCGTGTGTAGCTGGCAGGATTTCCGTCTTCTGCCTTCGCGTGAATGTTGACCAATGACACAGGCAAAAGCGTACTTCCCGCGATGAAGTTCACGTTGTAAACGGAAGGATACCTTCCACTCGACCAATTGTAGTAGTACGAATTTCCCTCAGCCGCATTTCCGGAGCTTAATTCATACGCGCTCACGAACTGCACCTTCGATTTTTTATATATGATTCCCTGCCTTTGAGTGCAATCGCCTGTGCTCGTTGGCACGATGGCTCCGCCCCAAACGTCGCTTCCGAGCAACGTTACAATCGATTCAATAGTAGGATTGGATATGGTATTCGAGACTTCCTGCAGAGCATAAACATCCGAATCCATCATGACCATTGCCGTAACAACATTATTAAGCTGCAACTCTTCATCGTCGGGCCCAAATGCACTACATCCCAACCACTCGGTATTCCAATTCGTGATTTTAAAAACACCGTCAGAACCCGCGCCGGTTCCCTGCGGCACACCGGTAACTTTCACATTTTTTATCTCCCATGTGGCGCTTTCGGTGGCGCTGCTCATATAACGGAACGCGATTCGGCTCGTTTCAGACCGTGCGGCTTCAGGAATGACGATGCTTCCGGACGACACAAATTGCCACGCCGCATCGAGAGTTTGATTTACACCGCTTAGTTCAATCCACGTAGTAGTTGCCGGATCCCCTGTATAATTAGCAGATGCGAAGACTTTGTACCAACCTGCGGCAACCCCAACGTTCATAACTGCTGCATTTCCGCGAGTGTGGTCAAATGTAAGCTGGACATCATCCATTGTCGATAGGTTAAGCAGTGGACTGATCAGCCAGTCTTCGTTTTCCTGGCTTTGTCCCGCCGAATAGCCGCCGCACACTGCACCGTAGGCCGGCGTGTAATACCAATTTTGCACACCGGTAACATTGGCCGTCGAAAACATCGAAAAGCTTTGTGCGTTCTGCAATGACTGATTTAGTATTGTGGTCTGTGCTTGTAACTCGCTGAAAAAACAAACGAAAAGCAGGAAGATGCTACGGAATTGTAAAAATTTACGCATTATGTTGGGATTGGGCGGTTTGCGGACAAACTTACAAAAAGGCGCAGGAAATCGATGGTGTTGGGCAAGTTTTCATTGCTATCCGTACTTAGGAGGTAATGGGTGTTGGGTGTTGGTGGTTGGTAGATGGTGGGCTGGTATTTGGTGGCTGGTCAGTTAGTTTGGAGATTTTTGTACATTGACGCAAAGCAATAAATATTATGGCGGACGATAAATACCAATTGAACCAGCTCGCGATCAGGCACAGTAGCCGATTTCCAGGCAGGCCGACAATTGTTTTTTTGCACGACTCATTAGGTTCGATTGAGCTATGGCGTGATTTTCCGGAGAAGTTGTGTACTGCAACCGGCTGCAACGCGCTGATCTATGACAGGCACGGCTACGGAAAATCGGGGCCGCTAATCCATACGCCAAGGGAAAGCAATTATATGGAAGTCGAAGCCGACATTCTCGCCGAAATCATTCTGGAGTACAAGCTTTCTCAGGTTGTTTTGTTCGGTCACAGCGATGGCGGAACCATTGCGCTGCTTGCGGCGGCAAAACATCCGGAACTGGTTGCCGCAGTCATCACCGAAGGCGCGCACATTTTTGTTGAAAACGAAACGCTGCAGGGAATTCGCCAGGCAATTGATCAGTACAAATCAACCGGCCTGAAATCAAAGCTCGAAAAATACCATGGGACGAATACCGACGAAATGTTCAACGCGTGGGCGCAGACATGGACAGCCGATTTCTTCCGCAACTGGAACATTGAAAAGTTCCTGCCGCTCGTTACATGCCCGACGCTGGTAATTCAAGGCGAGCAGGATGAATTCGGAACCACCAAACAGGTTTCCGGAATTGCAAACGGCATTTCTGGCAAAGCGGAAACTTTTTTGGTTCCGAACGCGAAACACACGCCACATAAGGAAACCGGCCAAGTTGTGATTGAAAAATGCGCCGACTTCATAAAAGCGATTTTTGGTTGATTTTATAACTTTGTATACAAGAATTTGAAGCCAATGAAATTCAATTACAACCAGAAAATGCAGACCAGGCTTTTGATATTATCAATATTGTACCTGCTGATCGGTATTGTTGGTTACGTCTTTACCAGCGTGAACCTTGGCGCTTTTATCGGAATCGGAATCCTCTACCTTATTACTTTCCTGATACAGAACAGGCGGCCTTATGTTGAAATTACTGATGAACAAGTGATAGTCGGATCGCTTGCGCGCAAGAAAATATCTTTCAACGAGGTTAAGGAATTTAAATATTTTGCAGGCGACTACATCATTAAGAGCCACAGCGGTAAAGAACTCACTATCGATACCAACGTGGTGGACAAGAAAAACCTGCCCGAACTCGAAAGGCTTCTGAAGCAAAAGCTGGGTGAAATTAATAAAATTAAGCCTGCAGTGGTGGAGTGAAAAAAAAGTAAAAGTTTCTTCTACTTTAGCTAGGCTGAATCTTCAGTTCGGAATAATCTGCCAAATGACGGGCTGTTGACCGAACTTCGATTTGTCTGCTAACAAACCGACGTCAGGAGGTTCAGCGATCACCACTAACAAATAAATTTGTAGTGAGCTAAAGTAGCAAAAGAGCGTAGCGGGCTTTTTCTTCACTTGATTTTCTATGCCTTGACGGTATCACGACAACCAAGGCGCTCGCCAAGCCTTTCTTCTTCTTTTGTCTGCTAACAAAAGAAGCAAAAATAGCTTAGCGGCCTTTTTCCTCACTTGATTTTCTAAGCTTTGCCGCGGTCACGCCAGCCAAGCCGCTCGCCTTGCAGGCTCGCTTTTGCGGCTGCCTGTTTATTGAAAAGTTCATGATAATGCATGCGCGACTGCAGCTTAAAAATCTACGTGATGAAAAAGAATGCCGCGAGGACGGTCGCGAAACTGTCTCGGTCTTTGAAGGAGCACAGCTACCGCTTAGAAGCAACTACCTTCAACGGCGGTTGCAGCTCCGTCATCATATGTTTCGCGTAGAAAAACAAGGAAGGATTTGCGCCTTGGGCGAAGGAGAGCGATCCACGAGACGAGCCATCCGGCAGGCAAGGCACGAGAAGGAGAAAAAATTAAAGGATTGCAGCAACAGGACCAGCCTTGGCGAACGGCTTGGGTCGCGACGGCGGAAATCCTGACGTAGTTTTTAAGCGGAAGATATGGAGACTTGATTTTTTTGTTACTTTTTGCATCAAGGCAAAAAGTAAAATTATTTCTACTTTGCCTGCTCGCAAAGTAGCAAAAGAGCTTTAGCGGCCTTTTTCCTCACTTGATTTTCTAAACTTTGCCGCTATCACGCCAGCCAAGCCGCTCGCCTTGCAGGCTTGCTTTTGCGCCTGGCTGTTTATTGGAAAACTTCGTGATTACCAATGTGCGACTGCAGCTTAAAAATCTACGTGATGAAAAAGAATGCCGCGAGGACGGTCGCGAGACTGTCTCGGTCTTTGAAGGAGCACAGCTACCGCTTAGAAGCAACTACCTTCAACGGCGGTTGCAGCTTTGGCTTTGAACCCTGAACCTTGCGCCCTGAGCCTTGTGCCTTGAGCTTTTGGCCTACAGCCTATAGCCTAGAGCCTACGGCTTTGCAGGCTCGACTTTTGCGCCTGGCTGTTTCCTGGCGGCAGTGCCTGCTTCGTCGTAATATTTTGAATTTTTTTTTCATTATTTGTCATTCGGATCGAAACTTTTTTAACTTTGTAACGCAAAGTACATTGTATGAAATCAAAAGAGGAATACAGCGACGACCTGACTGAGATCCGTTCGATGATGCAGCGGTCGACACGATTTTTATCACTCGCGGGCTGGTCGGGAGTTTTAGCCGGCGTTTACGCGCTTTCCGGTGCCTGGCTCGCCTACAAAAACGGATTGTTCAAACATCAGGATGACGTAGTTCTTGTTCAGGCTGCTGCCAATGAAGACATGAACCTTCTGTTGATCGGTTTGGCTGTCTTGTTTCTTGCCGTGGCGACCGCCGTGGTGATGGCCAGCAGGAAATCGGCACTACGCGGAGAAAAACTCTGGAACCAAGCTGCAAGAAGGCTCGCAATCAACATGGCAATTCCCTTAGCAACGGGCGGAGTTTTTTGCGCAATCCTTTACATGCAAGCAATTTATTGGCTGATCCTGCCTTCGATGCTGATCTTTTACGGACTCACGTTGCTCAACGCAAGCAAATTCACCTTCGAGGAAATTCGCTACCTCGGAATCATTGAAATTTTTCTCGGGCTGGCAGCCGCCTGGTTCGCCGATCTTGGCCTGCTGCTCTGGGCAATCGGTTTTGGAATCATGCATATCATTTACGGGTTTTACCTTCACCAGCGCTACGAAAAGTGAAAACGTTGATAAACGGATTGAACAAAGCCTTTGACAGTCGGGTGCGCCTCGGGATCATGTCAGCACTCGCTGTGAACGACACGGTTGATTTCAATGCCTTGAAAGAATACCTTGATGTCACCGACGGCAATCTTGCAAGCCATTTGAAAGCCTTGGAAAAAGAAACGTTCATCGAATCGAAAAAGTCATTTGTCGGACGAAAGCCCAATACGAAATATACAATGACAACAATCGGAAAAGCCGCATTTGAAGCGCATATCGATGCACTTGAAAAACTGATCCGCTCACAGAAATAATTTTTTTCTTAATCCACTTTGAATTTCAAACTACTTTCATATAATTAATAAAATTTAATATCTAAATGATGGCACAACAAATAAATCAGACAATGAAAAAAATTCACGGAGCTCCCGCGGGAATCCGCATGCTTCAAGGTGGAGGAATCGCGCTGATCGTTATTTCGGCCTTCATCCTTGCGGAAAATAATCCAAAACCGGAATGGGGACAATACTGGATGATCAAGCCCTTGCTCGTTACTCCGCTTGCCGGCGCGATGGGTGGACTCTTCTATTTTTGGATGGATCATCTGCGCTGCCAGGGCGGATGGAAAACAATTATGGCTTACGTCATTAGCTTTCTCGGCTATTTGATTGGCTTGTGGCTTGGAATAGTACTTGGCCTTAACGGAACGCTCTGGAATTAACCCGAATAAAAAGCACGTGGCCGCGTTAGATATGTGCGCGATTAAAATATCATGGACTATTTTGTAAACCACGATTCAATTGTCAGGCAGATCTGGGGAAAGTCGGATACGATCCTGTTCATTTTTGCGGGAGCGGCAGCCGAATTCGCCCTAAACAAAGCCGTGGACTGGCTGTATTTCACAGGACGGCTTCCGGCAGATCCGCTTGGCCGCTTATTTTCGACAGTTTCGTATGCCCGAAAGATCGTCTTTTCTCCAAATGACGATGCGCTGCGTGCAATTGACTCGATTTCAGCAATTCATTCGGCTGTCGAGGCGAAACGTGGCGGGAAGATTCCCGATTGGGCCTACCGCGACGTACTTTTCATGCTTATTGATTATTCGGTTCGTGCTTTTGAACTACTCGAGCGCCGACTCACCGACGAGGAGAAACAAGATGTTTTTGACGTGTTTTACCGCGTTGGCAATCGGATGCAACTGGTCGGACTTCCGGAAAACTATCGGGAATATGAAGTGATGCGGAAGAGCCACCTCCAATCCGATATGGCGCACAGCTCATTTACAACAGATCTCTTTACTCAATATCGAAAGCATCTTGGCGCCATCCGCTATCGGATTCTACTTGAATCGCAGATTCTTGTGGTTCCGGAACAAGTGCGAAAGCTGCTGCAATTCAGAAACGAATCACTACTCGGTCCGCTGTTGGCGATTTATAAAGTCGCCCGCACCATCCGCCTCGACTCATTGTTGAAAGAGTTGATTTTACCGAACGCCTACAAGCAGCAGATCAGGGCGCTTGATGTTGACACTACCTGATATTTACCGTGACGAGCAGGTAAGTCGCGGGAATCACCATGTGGTTTTGATTGCCGGTGTTGCAACGTTCAAAAAGCGCTTCCAACTCCGACTCGAGATCAGCTGACTTGCCTTCTTTTTCGGCGGCTTCAAAAGCATTCATTGTCGGCCCATAAAACGTTTTAAACCTCCGAACGAATTCCGATGGAGGAAAATCAGCCTCAAACGTGAATGTTGCCCGTTCGAACGAAATGTCTTCTTTGGGAATTCCCGCAGCAGTAAACCGCTCGATGACTTTTTCCTCGATGCCCCACAACATCGGACTGATAAATCCTTCCGGCGGCGACGGAGTGTAAGCTGAGCTGATCTTGAGAAGTTGCGCTGCCACAGTCGGGTCGCCGGGAATCCAGTTGCCCATTACAACCCGGCCGCCTTTGCGGGTCACACGGACCATTTCGCGAGCCACATCGTCTGGGCGCGGAGCAAACATCGCCCCGAAAATGCTCATCGAAATGTCGAAAGTTTCATCGGCAATTCCGGCAAGGTCCATTGCATCGCCTTCCCTGAATTCGCAATTTTCCATTCCTTCGGCGCGCTTTTTCGCCGCATTCACCAAGTTTGATGAGATGTCAATTCCCAACACATTTGCGCCAAGCCTGGCGGATGGAATTGCGGTAGTACCGTCTCCACAGCCGAGGTCGAGCACTTTCATTCCCACTTTGATTCCCAGCTTTTTTACGAGGGCCGCGCCACTGTTGCGCATCGTTTCGGCAATCTGCGTGAAGTCGCCTTTCTCCCACAACGCTTTGTTCTGATTCATAATTATTAATTTAATCAATTAAAGGTAAGCATGTTACACTTACGGTTTATTGATAATTGCAATAAAATCGGTACATAAACATCCAAAGAGGATTTTCCAATAATCAACTTCAACGAATTCGCTTTGCATTGATAGGCAAGTGTTACAAAACAAGTCAGATTTTTGATGGGTACTTTACTTCGGCTTACCGCTACCGCGCAGTATATTTGCCGCGGTGACGCCAGCCAGGGCGCTCGCCTTGCAGTCACGACTTTTGCGGCTGGCTGATGCTCATTAATACCTTTTTTCTTCTTCTTTTGTCTGCTAACAAAAGAAGCAAAAATAGCTTAGCGGCCTTTTTCCTCACTTGATTTTCTAAGCTTTGCCGCAGTCACGCCAGCCAAGCCGCTCGCCCTGGCGGGCTCGACTTTTGCGGCTGCCTGTTTATTGGAAAGTTCATGATAATGCATGCGCGACTGAAGCTTGAAAATCTACGTGATGAAAAAGAATGCCGCGAGGACGGAACCGAGAATGTTTGAAAAACAAGGCTTTGGGCTTTAAGCTTTCGGCCTTGAGCATGGAACCTTGCGCCCCGAGCCTTGGGCCCTGAGCTTTAAAGGAACACAGCTACTGCGTAGAAATAACGACCATCAACGGCGTGGCAGCTTTGGCATCATATATTTCGCGTAGAAAAACAAGGAAGGATTTGCGCCTTGGGCGAAGGAGAGCGATCCACGAGACGAGCCATCCGGCAGGCAAGAGTTGTAACAATGCAGCAAAGTTCCTACCGTTTCAAAGTTTGGTCAACCTTGGCGAGCGGCTTGGGTCGCGAGGGAAGAAATCCCGACGTAGTTTTTAAGCGGAAGATATGCAGCCTTGATCTTTTTGTTACTTTTTGCATCAAGGCAAAAAGTAAAATTATTTCTACTTTGCCTGCTCGCAAACCGAACTTGTGAGGTTCAGCGAACACCGCTAACAAATAAAAGTGCGGTGAGCTAAAGTAGCAAAAGAGCTTTAGCGGCCTTTTTCCTCACTTGATTTTCTAAGCTTTGCCACTATCACGCCAGCCAAGCCGCTCGCCCTGGCGGGCTCGACTTTTACGGCTGCCTGTTTATTGGAAAGTTCGTGATAATGCATGCGCGACTGAAGCTTGAAAATCTACGTGATGAAAAAGAATGCCGCGAGGACGGAACCGATAGTGTTTGAAAAACAAGGCTTTGGGCTTTAAGCTTTCGGCCTTGAGCATGGAACCTTGCGCCCCGAGCCTTGGACCCTGAGCTTTAAAGGAGCACAGCTACTGCTTAGAAATAACGACCATCCAACGCGGTTGCAGCTTTGGTAAAAACTTAAAGCTTATAGCTTAAGGCTTGTCGCTTTGAGCCGCGAGCCTTGCGCCCTGAGCCTGGGCCATGAGCTTTAAAGGAGCACAGCTACTGCTTAGAAGTAATGACCATCCAATGGCGGTTGCAGTTTTGGCTTAAAGCTTAAAGCTTAAGGCTTGTTGCCTTTAACCGCGAGCCTTGCGCCCCGAGCCTTGGGCCCTGAGCTTTAAAGGAGCACAGCTACTGCGTAGAAATAACGACCATCAATGGCGGTGGCAGCTTTAGCTTAAACCTTAAGGCTTATTGCTTTTTGCTTTGGCATCGGGCTTTGAGCCTCTATAGCTTTGGGTTTGTGAGCGGAAAGATGTAATGTAAAAAAGCAATAGTATAACCAGTTGGGCTGCAAACATTCGTAACTTACAGACTCTGACACAACTACGTTCATCATGGCTCCAACATTTCTATTTGCAACAGGTATCGAAAACAGCTCGCCCACAATCAATAACGGAAAAACAAGGATCGACGAAGCTGCAAAATGCAAACACTATCAATTTTGGCAAAAAGATTTCGAACTGGTTGCAGAAATGGGAATTACCTTTCTCCGATACGGCCCGGCGCTATACAATACCTACCTCGGTCCAAATAAATTCGATTGGGAATTCTGCGATAAAGTCTTCAATGACCTCCATTGCCGTGGGATTATTCCAATTGTCGATTTGTGTCATTTTGGTGTATCGGATTGGATAGGAAACTTTCAGAATCCCGACTTTCCGGAACTTTTCGCAGCCTATGCAAAGGCATTCGCGCTCCGATATCCGTGGATTCAATTGTACACGCCGGTCAACGAAATGTACATCTGCGCACTTTTCTCAGCACAATATGGCTGGTGGAACGAACAGCTGAGCGGCGATCGATACTTTGTTACTGCGCTCAAACATATAGTAAAAGCTAATGTTCTTGCGATGCAGACCATTCTCGAAACCCGGAAGGATGCGATTTTCATCCAGAGCGAATCATCCGAATATTACCACGCCGAAAATCCCGCTGCCATTAAGCCTGCTGAACTTCGAAATTCCAAGCGCTTTTTATCACTTGACCTCAATTACGGCCGGCGCGTAAATTCGGAAATGTATGAATACCTGATGGACAATGGGATGACGCGGGATGAGTACCATTTTTTTCTGAACAACAAACTGAAGCACTACTGCATCATGGGTAACGATTACTACATCACCAACGAGCACCGCGTCGCGCCCGATGGAACTACAACGGCTTCAGGAGAAATTTTCGGCTACCACGTCATCACCAAGCAATATTACGACCGCTACAAGCTTCCGGTTATGCATACCGAAACGAACCTGAATCAGGGACCAAACGGCGACGAGGCAGTAAAATGGCTGTGGAAAGAATGGGCAAACGTACTCCGGGTGCGCAATGACGGCGTGCCTGTGATGGGATTTACCTGGTATTCATTGACAGATCAGGTGGATTGGGACAGTGCGCTGTGCATCGACGCCGGAAATGTGAATCCGCTGGGATTGTACGACTTGGAGAGGAATATCAGGCCTGTTGGCGAAGCGTATAAAAAGATCATCAACGAATGGGGAACCGTACTGCCAACGAAAAGCATTTGCCTGCGGCTGCCTATTGTGATGCCGGAACATAACCGGCAGGTTTCGGATAAAAAACTCAATTGAAATGGAAAATGATTTTAAAGATAAAGTGGTTCTTGTGACCGGCGGCGCAGGAGGAATCGGAAAGGCAATCGCCAAAAAATTCGGTTCGCGAGGCGGGCGAATCGCTCTGATCGATATCAATGATGAAAAGCTTCACGAGGCAGTAAAGGATATAACCGACGAAACCGGCGCCGAAACCACTCCATACGTATGCGACATTTCGTCGGAGGACAATGTCAAAGAGGTATTCGAAACCATTATTGCAAACCTGAAACGTATCGATGTGGTGGTAAATAACGCGGGCCTGATGCTATTCAAGCCTCTTGAAGAACAAACATTGGCCGACTGGCAAAAGATTTTTAGCGTTGATCTTTTTGGGGCATTCTTTTTTATTAAATACGCTTTCCTGAACATGAAGCCGGGAGGGGCGATTGTAAACGTGTCAAGCATACATGCGCGGGAGACCGAGCCGATGATCGCGCCGTATGCCGCAGCGAAGTCGGCTTTGTTATCGTTGACACGTTCTGCTTCACTTGAAGGTAAGCCAAAAGGAATCCGGATCAATGCCGTTCTCCCCGGCGCTGTGGATACTCCGATGCTTTGGGATAATCCAAATGTGAAATCGGGCGTCGAAAAAATAAATCCTGCCGATGTCGGAAAACCGGAAGATATTGCCGATGCGATCGTCTATTTATGCTCTGATTCAGCAGCGTTCATTCAGGGCGCAATGCTGACCGTTGACGGCGGACGGCTCGACAGACTTTGATCAATAACAAATTTACTCTGAAGGTAATTCCCTGCTGATAACATGAATCTTCTTGGAGCTTTCATCCTTAAGGATGATATCAGCATAATCATCGACGGCGCCAGGCTCGAGGAAAATCAGGCGTAAGGCAAGTTTTTTTCCCCCACGTCTCTTTAGTTTAATATTTACTAAGATAGTGCTAAATCACTGATTTTACGGTTGTATTACTGATATTTAAACTTAGTAACACCGACAGCCGTTTAATCAATTATTCTATTAACACTTAGTACAGATTCTATGTACAGCAGGAAGGGTCTTTATATATTTTACAAGACGAATAAAAAAACAATCAAAATTTCTGACCGTCAGTATTTTATTGTAAATTGCTAACAATCAAACCAAACATTTATGACAAAACTTTTAGGTTCTCTCACATTAATTTTTGTTTTTGGCTGGGTGTAGTAACGAAAGCTCAACAAAAATCGACGGTTCCAATGATTCGGCGGCGGTCGAAAAGCTGGGCAGTAATCACCTACTGTTTACTTACGAGGACGTGCAAGAAGCCCAACGTAAAATTGAGTCGGCGTCAAACTCTTTGATAACCGAAGCGATTGAGGATATTTGATCCTACCCTGATTGCACAAGTATTCGTAGTATGTAAAAATTTCAAATGGCAAAGCTGAGCTAACCGAATTTTCATACATCGACACCAATAATCGAGTTCTTGCATTATATCAATGGGATGATATTCGAGGAGCATTTAAGTTATATGGAGGTTCGATCTTACCAATCATAGGTGGGTGTCCTGACGGTTTTGTCTTCCTAAAACTTTGCAGCTATTCGGATTTTTCCACTTGTTCAGGAACTGCCGTAGGAACCTATACAAATGCAAATTTAAGTGCAACTGGCTGCATTGAGTTCTCTTGGACAGTCGGTACGGCAGCTGTTACTGTCTGCGCAAGAAAATGCTAATTTATAACCTAAAAATCAAAACAATGAAAAGATTATTTATTCCACTTTTATCAATTTTCATCGTCGGGTCATCTTGTGATGACAGTACCAATGGAAATCAAGAGAAACAAAAGATTAGGTTCAATGAAGCCGAAACAGTCGCCGCAATTGACAGTCAAATGACAATGAAAATTGGAGATGCCTCGGAACTATTTTCTTACGCCGATATGGTTGATGTGCGTGATAAATCTGTACCAGCGTTTGAAAAAATACAACATGATGCGCTTGCAGCAATTCCAACCGTACCTAACTGCGTCTATGTTTCTCAAAATGTTGAGATTTCTCGTGGTAAAGCTATTCTTACGAGTTTTGCTTACTTAGATTCATCAATGAGAATTATAGAACAGTATGCGCGAGATACAGCTACAGGTGAGTTTAAGATATATATTGGTGCGCCTGTTCCCACATTAGAAACAAGTGGATGTCCAAATGGCTACACACCTATTAAAATATGCGATAGCGGCATTTTTTTTGGCGCATGTTATGGAAGTGCTTTAACTTCATACCTCGGTGCGAACTTGGAAAACGCAGGATGTGCTAGAATCATGGTGACACAAGCTCTTGGAGGAGTTTGGATTTGTGGGAAAACCTGTTAAAGCCATAATAGAAAGAATTCTTAACTGAAGTTAAACTAGCCGCTTACCAAGGTGGCTTTTTTAATTTCCCAATTTAACATGTCATTTTCTTTCTACTAAACCCTTCAAGTAAATATGCACTTTGTATTCATCCATTTCACCATTTGACCAGCTTTCACTGACAATCGAGGATTTATAGGGGAGTTTCCGTAAGGTGGTCAACAGAGCCTCAAACCATTGTGCTCACGCTCATGACCTAGATGCAAATTCTTCATCTCTGTCCCCACTTTACGCTCGTCGCGTATGCGTCAATATTTTTAGGAAGTATATTCATGACTTCAATTTTACCAGTCGTTTTTCTTAGCAAAAGTGGTTAAATAATTCCATGGGTCTTACCCTCCATAATAGCACGGCACTCGTCGAAGAATTCTTCGGAGATGATTGCGGGCGCATCTAGTATCTCGTTCTTGAATCTGCGCTGCCCTATATAAATGGTATTTCGCAATATGTCAAGCACCTGTTTGCCGCGCTAATCGCCGATTTTTACCGGTAATGAGTATTGCACGCGGACAGGGTTTCCGGCGACAGTTGCCGGCTTCCATTTTGGACTTGCAGTCAGCACCCGGGTTATTTCATCGCCGGTGCCGTGACCAAGGTCCCGAAGTACTTTTACTCCGCTAAGCGTTCCGTCCTTCTCAATAATAAATGAAACATATAACATGCCTTTCAAATCCTTGTCGTCGGGAGTTTTGAAATTCCGGGTTATGTATTCGTAAAATTTGGCCATACCGCCGTCAAACTCAGGCTTGACTTCGACCTGCCTGATCGAATAAACCGGATCTTCCTTCTTGAAATCCTGCGCCACAGACGGAATCGCGACCAGGCAGAAGAGTAAAATCGAAAAATATTTCATAACCCACGGTTTTTTAATTGAAGTTAAAGTAACTGATTTTCAGCGTCACTTTTGCGAATGAGAGATAAATTTAACTTTTGTGCTTTTGTTTGCGGACGAAAGAAGAATAGGTTTTTAAGTTTCCGAAAAACATGATGTACTGCACCAGCAGCTCCGCAGCACTCTTTTTCAATACGTAGATTTTCAAGTTGAAGCCGTTCTTTGGTTATAGAAAAATATTGTTCTTTTCTTTTGTCTTGATACAAAAGAAACAAAAAATCAAGTCTGCATATCTTCCGCTTAAAAACTACGTCAGGAGTTTTTCCCTCGCGACCCAAGCCGCTCGCCAAGGCTGATCATGTTTGAAGTTGCCGAAACAGTATTTCATTGTTAGAAGCGTAATCTGCCGCATGGCTCGACTCGTGGATCGCTCTCCTTTTCCCGGCGCGCAAATCCTTCCTTGTTTTTCTACGCGAAATATATGATGACGAAGCTGCCGCCGCCGTTAAAGAGGTTCCCCTTAAGCATGATCATTGGCAGCTGCAGCGCGTGGTATCATGAAGCATTGCAAAAACATGATGTTAAGCAGCTGCAGCTCGAGGCATTCTTTTTCATCGCTTAGATTTTCAAGCTGCAGCCGCAATAGCCAAAACATGAAGTTTTCCAATAGACAGCCAGCCGCAAAAGTCGAGCCCGCCAGGGCGAGATGCTTGGCTGGCGTGATAGTGGCAAGGCTTAGAAAATCAAGTGAAGAAAAAGGCCGCTAAAGCTATTTTTGCTTCTTTTAGCTCCTATTTTCTATTTAAATATTGGAGTCGCTGAACCTCCTGACGTCGGTTTGTTAGCAGACAAATCGAAGTTCTGTAGATAGGCCGTCACTTAGCGACATATTCCGAACTGAAGATTCAGCGTAGCTAAAAGAAGAAACATTTTACTTTTTTTCGTGATACAACAGAAACAAAAAATCAGGTCTCCATATCTTCCGCTTAAAAACTACGTCAGGATTTCTTGCATCGCGACCCAAGCCGCTCGCCAAGGCTGATCAAGCTTTGAAGTTGCCGGAACATTATTCATTAAATCGACTTTTTGCCTGCCGCATCGCTCGACTTCAGGATCGCTCTCCTTTTCCCGGCGCGCAAATCCTTCCTTGTTTTTCTACGCGAAATATATGATGACGAGCTGCCAACGTCACTAATGAAGTTTTGCAAACGATTTGGATCGCCTGCTCTGAAGCAGTGCACTCATATAAAACCCAGATCCTTGGCCATCACAACAATTTGGACGCTGTTATTCGCCATAAAGTGGATTTTTAGCCGGTTGATGCGCTTTTCGACTGCGCTCCGGCTGCTGGGAGAAATGCCTGTTTGCTGAAATTTCGCCGAAATCTCGTTTTGGGTGAGTCCAAGCGCAAGGTACTTCAGTAAGGTAATATCATATTCGTCGATCTCACTAACGCCGTTCGATGAGCGTATGTTTGACAACTCGGGCGAAAGGTAAGGCTTCCCTCCTTTTTCGAGTTCACTAATCGCCTGCTTCAGCTGTGGAATACTGTTGCGTCCCTTGAAAATGTAGCCCGCAATTCCGTAGTTATCGAACAGTGATTTTATCTTAAAAGCCTTGTCCTCTACCGAAAAAACCAAAATCTTGAGTTCCGGCTGAATTCTCCTGACCTCGGCTATCAGCATTTCACCTGTATTGATGCGGCTTTGCCTGCCATCTTCAAGAAAGGACAGATCGGTAATCAACAGATCGAACGGCGCCTTTTCGAATAACGCTTTTTTTATTTTAAGGAGTGCATCGTCGCAATATTTCGAATGATGGAGCTCTGAAATTTGGAGCTCTTCCAGGGTTTTGGTCACTGCGATGCTCACGCTGTCAAAATCTTCGGCAACAAGTACTTTTCCAATCATAATTTCGGCTTTAGGCAGGTATTGTGATTATTACCCGCAATCCTTTTCCGGATTCAGATTCAAAAGTAACCGTTCCGCCAATCGTCGCAATACGGTTTTCCACATTTGAAAGCCCATTTTTTGCGACCACGTCCGTACTTGCGAGTCCGCTGCCGTTATCGGTGTAAATTACCGAGATAGCACGTTGATTTGTGTTGAAACGTACTGCAGACAGCGAGGCGCCGCTATGCTTTTTAAGGTTGATCATTAGCTCCTGGACCGCGCGCCAGACTGCCACCTTTTTTTCGGCGGCGACCTGATTCCAGTTGACTTCGCCAATTCCCTGGATGATCACATTGAGTTTGTCACTACTGTAACCCGCCAGCATCTGTCGCAAATGCTGCGGATAGGCATCGCCGGTATCGATTGCACTGTTTTCGCGCGAAATATCCCGTGTGCGCGCATAAACGCTGTCGAGGTCGGTCAGCAGCCTGTCTACGTTTTCCGTATCGGCCAGATCCTGTGAACCTGCAAACGTCATTGCGTTAAAGACATCGTTAGCCAATTCGTCATGAAGTTTTTTGGATATCCTAGACTCGGTGTTGATGACTGCCAGCACCTGCTCGTGTTTGTGGCGTTTCCGCAGCAGGAAATACAACAGGACGCCAATGATCGATATTGAGCATATACCCAAAAAAAGCAGGCTATTGTACGCCTTGCGTCGTTGAATTTCGATCGCGCTTTCGCTCGCAACCGATTTCAGCCGCATATTTTCTTCGGAGGCTTTTGTCGCATCGAATCGGTACTTGGCAAACTGGTTTCTGGCGTGCTGGCGTACTTTATTTATGCTGTCCTGTACCGAAATGTATAATGATGAATATGTTTCACGGTCGGCACCGGACGACAATTTCCGCAGCCGCATTACTGCCTCGAGCCGATCATCGGTGCTGTGGATGCGATCCGCTATGGTCAATGCCTTAATCGCATACGACTGCGCGGCAGCCTTGTTTGTATTGAAATAAAAATCGGAAAAATGAAGATAGCCTGCTATGAGTCCGAATAAATCACCTGCTTTTTCGCGTTCTGCCACCGAGCGTTCAATCCATTCCTTTGCATTCGGCCGGCCGGTCTTAAAATAGCATAATCCGAGGTTTCCGGCGACCATTCCCATGGTTTTCGGGTCCTTGAGAACATCGGGCTGAACTGCCAGTTGCTCAAGTATCGGGATTGCCATTTCGTAATTGGCTTCCTCCATATAAACCAGTGCGATGTTGTTCCTGACGGTTGCGATCGCCAGCGGATCATGGAACAGCTTCAGTGCCAGATTGTAGTAGCGCAGCGCATTGGCGTCGTCACCCAAATGCGAATAAGCCAGTCCGTAATTGTTGTACGCAATCGAAAGATAACTCGTATCGGTCGGCGATTTTGGAAGTTCGGGGATGTATTTCAGCACATCGGTGGTTGCGCTTTCCAAACCGAAATAGTCATTATAGCGGCGGTAAATATCGGCGATGAGCAGCAGCTTTTCGGCAATCTGGAGGCTGTCCTTTCGCTGCTCGTATTTTTCACGAGACAGGTTGTAAAATTTAAATGCGCTGTCCGATTGTTGCAACGCATCATAGTGTTTTGCCAATTCGTAAAAGGCGTTGGCGGAATTCAACGTATCGTTGCGCTTCTGCGAATCATCTAAATAGTTCCTGAGGAAAACCAACGACGAATCGGGTTTGGATGCGGCGAGTACGCGATTGCGCAACCCTGCTGCCAAAAAAATATTCCGCGGCTGCTTTTCATGCACCGCCTGGCGGTAGGCCAACGTTGAAAGCGAATCACGCTCTTGTTCCAATATCGTCTGATCCTGTGCTTTGGTAATATAAATGTCGGCAAGTGATGGCGTGTGGACTTTCTCCTCTTTTCGCGAACACGACTGTGCGATAAGAACAATGAAGAACAAACGCAGCATGATCGGGTAAAGAAACCGCGTTGGAAAAATTAAACCTATTTTCACCAATTTTTTCAAACCGACAGCTTTCTTTTCACCAACTCCTCGAGTTCATCGTGTGTAACTCCGTAGATGCGAAGCCGTTCGTGCGCTTGCCGGATCGTTTTGGAAAAAGTTTTTTTAGCCTGCTGAATCTGTTGGTGCAGCTTGTTGAAGCGAAGCTCTTCCTCGGTAAATCCTTGTGATTCGAGCCGGAGCAGGTGCCAATCGGTGAAATTCAGCGGCAGGTTGATGCTGCGCAAAATCGAATCGTCCGCAAAAAAAGTAGTTTGTGCACTGACTTTGAGTCCGTTGATCTCAATCCAATCCTCCGTAATAACGCAAACGGTCTGTTTGGCTTTAACCGATTTTATAATATCGATAAAATAAAAGAAGCCGACAGTAGCTTTACAGGTGCCCCGGGTTTCGCAATAGATTTCGAATCGGGCGCCGGGCGTTACCAGTGTTACCTTTTGATTGGTGACAGTTATTTCCAGGATCAGGCTGCGGTTGCTTTTGTTTGCGCGCCCGTAAGGCTTCGCGATATCTTTAAGCTGTGTACGGAACGCGGGAGTTCCAATAGAAAAAATGGACTGGTTCATAGGGAAACAAATCAGGCCACTAATGTAAAAAATCAGAATGAAATGGAAATCAGCAATCAACGCTAATCGACAAACCGCGATGTCGAGCCAATAAATATGACGTTCGTCGATATTCGTATCGTCAAAGAGCAAGTCCCGATAAACTAATCGAGTTTTTCAACTGTTTATCGAAATTTTGCACCAGTAGTTACAGCCGTGCTTACATTCGTTAAAATTTTACGTTATGCCTACTAACATTACTACATTAGCAATCAACCTGTTGATATCAGGAAGAATCGGCCACCGCAAGGAACTGGCTGAAAAAATGATCGCGTACCTTGAACAATTCAAGGATGCTTCCGAAATCGAGCGGCACCTTAAGAGCAGCTTTCATGGAGTGATCGCAAAATGCGTCGAAGACCCAAACTGCAAAAGCAGGGACGACTTTTTCCGCCTCGCGCAGTTTTATGATCAAAAGGTCAAGGGCAATAGCAGTACAACCATAGCAGCGTAAAGCTGCTTTTTTCTTTTGGATTAATCTCTTCCTTGTCTTAGCACGAAAGAAACCTTTTTCTATATTTTAATTTCGAAAGCTGAGTTTGTGAAGCATTTCATCTGTTATATCCTCGGTATAAATTCCGTAGCCATTGACCAGCAGGCCTTTCAGATGATGCTTGTCTGATGAAATTGCATAAAGAATGGCCGAATCATCGGGATTGCTGTCGCCTTCGAACCGGTAGAACTTGTCGACTTTAAAATCATCGGCAAACACCTTAAAGTGATTGTCACGGCATTCAATGCAGTTTTGCTTCAAATTGAAATCTTCGACATAGCCCTCATCCCGCAGGGCAGCCATCGTTTCGGAAAGTGTTACGTATTTTCCCATGGTAATATTGGTGCGTTAGTAAATATTCGATTTCTGTTTGGATGTGGTTGTGTCGAATTCAACTGACGATCCAGTTGGTCAAATTTGACGTGTTTAAAGCAGTTCAAATCCGCCTCCTACGTGGAGCACTGTACCGTGTACGTAACTGGCATCATCCGAACAAAGAAAAAGGGATCCGTGTGCGACCTCACGCGGCTCTCCCAGTCTTCCAATCAGGCTCATGGTTGGAATTATATCTTTCTCTTCAATGCCAAGCCCTGCAAGCGCCGAAGTCAGCATTGGCGTGCGAATAGCTCCCGGTGCAACCGAGTTGATCCGAATCCCTTTGATGCCATATTCAAATGCTGCGGCCATGGTCAGTCCCACAACGCCGTGCTTGAATGCCTGATAGGCGGGATTTCCGGTCGTTGGTTTAAAGGCATTGATCGACGAGATGTTTACCATCGCACCACCTCCGCCCTGTGCAAGGAATTGTCTTATTTCATATTTCATGCAGAGCGCAGTTCCCTTTAGATCTACTGCTTGGAGTCGGTCCCAATACGCCTCGTCCAGATCCTCGAACTTATTGTTGTCAGGTTTCAGTGCGGCATTATTTACTGCGCAGTCTAGTCGGCCATAAGTATCAACTGCAAACTTTACCATCGCTTCAACCTGTGAAGAGTTTGAAATATCGACCTTACAAAAAGCGGCCGTCCCCCCTTTGCTTTTAATTTCATCTACCACTGCATTTCCGGCTTCCTCGTTGAAGTCGGCAACGATGACCTTAGCGCCTTCTTCGGCAAACAGTATTGCAGTTTCTTTGCCCATGCCCATTGCGGCACCGGTGATGATGGAGACCTTGTTGGCTAATCGATTCATGTTGTTTATATTTTTTAATGAATTATTATTGGATGCAGGTGTCGCTTTTTTTGCAAGTAGATTTATTCTCAGAACATTCTAATTATTACAAAGACATAATTTGGGACGATGTATTGCTCGTTGCATAAAGTTAAAGTATTTTTTCAGTATTTTACTGATAATGTGGAATTTAGTTTTTCTCATACAGGTCAATCCACGCTTCTTCGATTTAGGATTTTGAAGATGATTACTACTATGGGTTGCCCGAACTATCAAACGATAGAACACTGTCGTTGGATTTAAACAAAAACCTCAAACCTGAAACCTCAAACCTTTTTACCAGTCTCAGATCTCTTTAAGATAGTGGTTCCGGGCGAGGCGCACTTCCTGCCGGTTTCGAGTTGTCATCGGGCAGCGGAATAAACTCCTTGTTGTCGTTGGGAGGCAAAATGATTCTTCCCTGCTTCCAGTCCTCTTTTGCCTGTTCAATGCGTTCCTCGCGTGACGAAACAAAATTCCACCAGATAAAGCGTTCGCCCAAAGGTTCACCGCCCAAAAGCATCAGTGTTGTTTTCTCCCTTGCGATAATCAACGGATCGGCGTCTTTACCAAATACGAGCATTTTTCCGTCGTTGTACGTTAGACCGCTGATTTCAACGCTTCCTTTTGCAATATAAAAACCACGCTCGGAGTGCTCTCGCGGAAGGGCGAATGCGGCACCTTTATCCAATACGACATGCACGTACAATAGCGGCGAGCTGGTTTTGACGGCTGATTGAAGTCCGTATGCACTTCCCGCAATAAGGCGCATCCAGACACCCTTATCGGTAAATACGGGGAGTTGTTCCGGCTGGTAATTTTTAAATGACGGCGCGGCTTCCTCCTCTTTTTCCGGGAGCGCCACCCAGGTCTGAATCATTTCGAGTCCACCGCTAAGCGCCATTGGATCTTCAAACCGCTCCGAGTGCGCAATCCCGCTTCCGGCAGTCATCCAGTTGACTTCACCCGGACGTATAATCTGCTCGACCCCGAGGCTATCGCGATGCGTCACCTGACCACCAAAAAGGTAACTGACCGTAGAAAGACCAATGTGAGGATGTGGCAAAACATCCAAAGAAGAAGGCACTGCAGGAAGGTTCGATACCGGACCCGCATGATCCATAAAAATAAAGGGACCTACCATTCTTTTGAGTCGGAATGGAAGGATTCGCTTGACTTTCATCTGGGCGCTGATTGCGGCGGGACGGGCGTCAATTACGATATCAATCATGGCATGGCGATTTTGATGAGCAAGGATTTACTTCATCGTTGAATGATAAAGTTAGCTAATTATGAGCGAGTTGCTATTGACCGATCGGATTATTTCCGGCGCGTGCTATCAATAATATCTGCGAAATTTGCCGAGAGATACTTTTGATCACAGATGGTCAAACTTGTCTTTCAACGCGGCATAATGGTCGTCGCCGGTGACAATTAGTATCCGTTTGCCCGGGTTTTCGGTAATGATCTTTTTGATGTTCACCAAAAGTTTTGCGTTTCGTTCCTTGAAGAAGTCGCTAAGCGGTTGAAAAGGTGTATTGTGAACGGTGAGGTCATAACACGCATATTGACTGTTTACAATGTCCGAATCTGCGCTGCTGATTAATTCGATAAGCGTTAGGCTGCGCAGTAATTTTTCTCTCTCTTCTTTTCGCCCATAACATCGTTTAAGCCGCGCCTGCATCAGCGAATCCGCTGCCAGTTCACGTTCCAGCTTTTTGATCTGCGAGATATTTTTCCAATAACCCTGCGGAATTGGCTTCCCTTCCAATTCTTCACCGAGCCAATCATAGCCAACCACCTTTACGCCAGGAAACCAATATTTCATCTGGCGCATTTCAAGCGGGTAATTGTTTTTTAGGTACAAGGTGTCGGCGGCAATATCTTCAGTACGGATTTCGACTGCGATAACATCCGGCCGAAATCGCGTGATGATCGCCTTCAAAGAATCGTAACTGTAATTTTTGTTGATTTTATGGAAATTGTGTAGCGACGGAATGAAGTACACAGAACCCGCAGTGTTGTCCTGTTTTTTGGCGCTGCAGCCAACAAGAAGCGTTGCAGCCACTATTAAATGAAGGAAGTTTCTCATATTTTGGGATAAGGCGTAAAATTAAGAAACACGAAGAAGTTTTACTTTTTTTCCTGATAAAAAAAGTAACAAAAAAATCAAGTCTGCATACCTTCCGCTTGAAAACTACGGCAGGATTTCTCCATCGCGACCCAAGCCGCTCGCCAAGGCTGGTCGAACTTTGACGTTACGGGAACTTTTTGCATCGTTACAACTCACGCCTCGCCGGATGGCTCGTTTTGTGGATCGCTCTCTCTGGCCCGGCCGTCAAATCCTTCCTTGTTTTTTGACGCGCAATAGCTGATGACGAGCGGCCACCGCCATAGAGATGTTTACTACAGAAACCATCGAAAGATGAAACATTGTCTGTGGATTCAAACAAAAACCTCAAACCTTTTTTCGACACGTATATGATGACAAGCAATCAAAACAAGAAAAGACCTGATTTCACCTTGTCGCATTGATTCTCTTCGACGTTCTTCTTCTTTGCTTTCGCCACTCCCATGGCGCAACCGGATTCTTCTCAGTCCAAACTCCCACTTTCAGGATGCGTGCAGCCCGCTCGAGGTTGTGGTAATTGCTATCCTTCGAATACTTAATGTAATGCCATGCCAATCCGTTCCGCACGAGTTCTTTGTTAAGACAGGTTCCGTTAAAGTACATTTCACCAATCAGCCGCCGGTAGCGGTCTGTTTTGTTTGTCGTACGGATTTGAACCGTCTTTCCGAAACAAAAATCTGATGCAAACTTTTTTGCCGCAGTACCAAACGGCTGCCGCTTTTCGGGGCAATCTACATCCGAAAGTCGCAACGTAACTTCTTTTCCATTTGATAACAGCTTAAAAGTGTCGCCGTCTTTTACCCCGACCACTTTTGCCGAAAAAATAACAATCGGATGCGGCTTTGGAATTTCGGCCAACGGCCTGGCCAGCGTAAAAATTGCTACATAAAAACAGGTAATGAATGCGGTGAACTTTATCATCATAATTGATTACTTGCACGTCGGAACATGCCGCTGTATGATATAGGAAGTTATCGGGCGAACCGTATGGCCATCAACTGGATCGAGTCCGGGTGCGGTAAAAAATTCATAATCTTCTCCCGATTTGTCGTACCAGATTACAGGGCGGCCATTTCTGAAAAATGTTGTAGTGTCGCAAACTGCTATTTTCCTGAAATTTTGGAGCCGTTGTGCATCAATCGTTTCAATATGGTCCCAAGACTGTCTTTCCGCATTACAGTTCACTTCAACAAAGTGGTCATTTTCCCATTTCATACAATGCAAATCTTTTCTGAAAAAGGTCAACTTTATCCCGAAGATGGAGGCCACAGCAACGCAAATACCAGCGATTATGCTGCTCCTGTATCTGTGCTTTAATTTTTGTCTGTGCGGTGTAAATTCCGTATCCGGTTTTTGCTTTTGACCGGATTCTGGCTTCGCGAGTGGTTCATTGCCTTTGTATTTCAAAAAGGGCCGGGGTTCAAAATTGATCAGTAGTGCTGAAAGATTTACGCTCTCCATTGGCGACAGCTCACTCTGGCCGAGAAAAAATCGCTGGATTGGCCGAAGCTTGTCGGTATCGCAGTGACGAATCGCACTTCCTAGGTCACCGTCCTTTCCCGAACTGAAAAAGCGCCTGATGATTTCAATATCCACCGAATTTAATCCCTGATCATGTAGAATCAGGCAAAGGTTGCGAAGCCGCGCCGGACTGGGCTTAAGCAAATAGTCGGCGTTGACACCGTGTCTGGCCCTGGCGTATTCTTCGGCTATTTCAGCCCTGTATCGATCAAAACTTTTACTCATTTAAAGTCGGCTGTTGGATTTTATCGGACTTCTTCGGATTTATCGGACATACCGGATTTTCTCTCTGATGGACGGATAATCAGCTATTTACTTTGCACAAGAATTCAGGTTCGTGGCTTCGGTCGCGGACAAATGTACAAAACTGATTCATTGGTAGCCGCAGGCTGGTTAAAGGGAAGTAATTCACCTGCAGCTACCCCACTTCCCGGGAGATCACTCCAAACATCAAGGGCCGTCGCAAAGATATTTCCGGAAACTCTGGACCGCAGGCCTCAAGTCCAATTTTAGCAACACTCTTATGAAAAAACTTTTCATTTGTGCCACAGCCATTCTGTGCGCAATGGTCTCGTCGTGCTCTGTTGACGATTCCGATCAACCTGGCGGTCAATCCGCACACATCACCGCTGAGGGCGGAATTGGTGGACAAGGGGGAGGCGTACCCGTTCCGCCACCGCCACCGCCGCCACCGCCGGGGCCATAATAATGGGGATGTTTTTACATCCCTTTTGTTTTTTTTTACACAAGTCTTTCAACGCAAAGTTATCTTGTCTGCTTAAATAAGGGTTATGGAAAACCGTAAGATAAAGTTTTGCCTGGAGGATAGATTTGTTTGACCAAACGATAATGCATTTCGTGGATATTATTTACAGTTTCAACGATTTGTGATGAAGATCGCCGCGTTTTGTGTCGCAATTATTTTAATTAGCAACAAACCCAACGTAATATGAACTTTCTAAACTTAAAAAGGCAGGCTGGATTCCTGTTTCTTGTCGTTGCTTTTTCTGGCTGTATGAATGGCAGTAGCAATTCCTCGCAGGCCGCTCCGGTCAATGCGGCTTCTTTCGCTTCCACAATGGATTCGGGAGCAACGCAGCGGCAACCAAAGGAAGATAGTTCCGGCGAGACCGTATATATATGCAAAAGCCCGGGCGCTAAGAAATTCCATTTCAACCGAAATTGCCGTGGACTCAACCGCTGCAAACATACAATCGAACAGACCACCCGCAAGGCGGCAGAAGGTTTGGGTCTGGGTGTTTGCGGATACGAGCATTAATAGCGGAAAAATGAAGTCAGATTGTTTTTATGGTTTTCCGTAAGGAATTGTTCTGCAATGGTTTTACGTTTGACCGTAACAAATTATCTAAATCATGAAAAGGTATTACGTAAACAACAACGCACAGGCTAATGGCGACCATGAAGTCCATGAGGAAGGCTGCGTTTTTTTACCCACATCAAAACGGGACCTGGGGACACATTATAACTGTGCATCGGCAGTGATAGATGCGAAAAAGATTTATTCAAGATCAAACGGCTGCAAAACCTGCAGCAATTCCTGCCATACCTCATGATAGCGCATATGGATTTCAAGGACCAGATAAAATTGCTGGGCGAACGGTTTTCAAGGCTTAAAGATCAGGTTCAAACCGAGGAGGCAACAAAGAACGCGTTTATTATGCCTTTCATTCGCGAGTTGGGATACGACGTTTTTAACCCCGCTGAAGTAACTCCGGAGCTCGTGGCCGATGTTGGCATAAAGCAGGGCGAGAAGATCGACTATGCGATTATGAAAGACGGCGAACCTGTGATTCTAATCGAATGCAAGCACCATGCGTCGCCGCTAAACGTTAATAATGCGTCACAGCTCTTTCGATATTTTCATACCACAAAAGCCAGATTTTCAATTTTAACCAACGGTTTGGAATATCGGTTTTATACTGATCTCGTCGAAAAAAACAAAATGGACGAAAAGCCATTTTTCTCATTCAATATTACAGAGATTAAGGATAACCAGATCGAAGAGCTTAAGAAGTTTCACAAGGCATATTATGATTTTCAAAATATCCTTAACACGGCAACCGACCTGAAGTTCACACACGAATTGAAAAAACTCATAGAAAGTGAATTTAATGATCCGGGAGCCGAATTCGTAAAGCATTTTACAAGGCAGGTATATCCTGGGCCTGTGACTGCAAAGGTGCTGGAGCAATTTACGAACCTCGTTAAAAAATCGTTGCAGCAATATATCAGTGACATTATCACCGAACGATTAAAATCGGCGTTAACAAAAGAAGATGCTGTGGTAAAAGAGCAGGACGTGGTGCTGTCGGAGAATTCAAAAGTGCCGGCTTCGACTGTCGAAACTACTCCCGAAGAACTGGAGGCGTTTATAATAGTTAAAAGTATCTTACGGCAAAAAGTAAAAGCAAGCCGTATTGTGTACCGCGATGCGCAAACCTATTTTGCGATATTGCTCGACGACAACAACCGAAAAACGTTATGCAGGCTTTATCTGAACGGGACGAAAAATCATTTGGTTGTATTGGATGATCAGCGTAAGGAAATCAGGTATGAATTGAACAGCCTTGATGATATTTTTACCTATTCCGATGTTCTCATGAAAGCTTTGGCAGGATATGAAAAGTCACCGATCGCGACAAGCTAACTTATTTTAAATGGGATTTCGTTTTTACAAGAGGATTAACCTCGGCGGCGGGTTTGGATTAAACCTCAGCAAGTCGGGAATTTCGCCAAGCTTCCGCACAAAATTGGGATCGATAAACCCGAAAGGATTCTCCGTGCTTAGTGGAATACCCGGCGCATCGTACCGCGGATCCATTGGTAAGGGTTCCGGATGCGTTGTGGTGATGTTTATATTTTTATCGATATTTTACTTGTTTTCTTGATAAAAACCGAGCTTGCGAGTTTAAGCGACTCCGATTTTTAAATAATAAAAGGAGCTAAAAGAAACGAAAAATCAATTCTGCATACCTTCCGCTTGAAAGCTACGGCAGGATTTCTCCATCGCGACCCAAGCAACTCGCCAAGGCTGGTCAAAAAAAAAGGACTGACTAAAGTAAGTATACCTGACAGCCACTGGCTGGCCTCTTTTTAATTTCAAACGTGGATCGCTCTCTCTGGCCCGGCCCTCAAATCCTTCCTTGTTTTTTGACGCAAAATATCTGATGACGAGCGGCCACCGCCATAGACATGTTTACTACAGGAACCATCGAAAGATGAAATATTGTCTGTGGATTCAAACAAAAACCTGAAACCTCAAACCTCAAACCTGAAACCTTCCTCAACTAATATTCAACAAGATGAATTTCATACTTTTTTAATTTTCGTAACTTTATGAAAACGAATAACATGAAAATTTTAATCATTTGTCTTATTTTTTTAGGCACCGCGGTAAGTGCCCAAAACTATCATGGGCAAAAACCCGAAAAAAACATACCTACAGTGGTATCCGCAGCATTCGATAAAAGATTTCCGCACGGTGATCCAATTTGGTTTTCCGATTATGAGAACAGGTATAATCAAAAATTGGTTTACGAAGGCAGGTTCCTATTCGACAACAGGTATTCTACCGCCGTCTATGATAAAGAAGGCAACCTGCTTGCATTTGCCGCTCAAGTCGAAAGAAATGAGATTCCTCAGAAAGCCTTAAAGTATATGACCGAAAATTTTCCAACCTTTCCAATAGTCGATTCAATTCTGGTAACAACTCATGATGATGAAGTAACTTATGAATTGGGAATTGTAGTAGACGGTGAATATATCGTTAAGGTTTTTTCCAAAGAAGGCGACTATATAAAGAGTACGCGGGCGTGAACATGCCTGGAAAACATAAGGGCATACTTATAGATACGGCGCCCATTGCTACTTTTTAAGAAAATCCTGTAAAGGCCCTATAAATCGATCGAACACTTCAATGTGAGGCATATGTCCGACGTTGTCCAACTCTATGAGTTGCGAGTTAGGTATTTTTTTTTGCGTTTCCTTCCCGAGTAGCTGATACAATCCCATTTTATCCCTGACCGATTTATCTTTTACGTCGGCTTTCCCAATAGCCGTGCGATCCCTGGTACCAATGATCAGCAAAGTCGGTACTTGTATATTTTGAAATTCATATAAAACGGGTTGTGTAAAAATCATGTCAGATGTCTGCGCATTATTCATTGCGACGATCGGATAATCGGGATTTTTGACCCAACCTGTGAGTAAATAAACCCATTCCTCATACTGCGGTTTCCATTTGTTGTCGTAATAGGACTCCAATTGGTACTTCTTTGCCGAATCATAGGTTGTGTTCAGTTCTTTCTGATAGTTGCTGTCGATTGAATTATACGGAGCGACAAGTTTCCAGTCTTCCAATCCGATCGGATTTTCCAAAACTAACTTCGCTACGAGCTCAGGGTACATCAGGGTAAAACGAACGGCGAGCATGCCTCCCATCGAATGTCCGAGCAGGTAAACTTTTTGCACACCCAGTTTCTCCAAAACGGCTTTGGTATTTTGCGCCAGCTGCTGAAAAGTGAACTGATAGCCTACCGGTTTCGATGATTTCCCAAACCCAATCTGATCGGGGACGATAACCCGATAACCACTCTTTGTTAACGCTTGTATGGTTGTCTTCCAATAGGCACCATTAAAGTTTTTGCCGTGCAAAAGCATTACGGTTTTTCCATTCGGTTTTTCCGATGAACATCCATATAGGCCATTTTCAGATCCTGGTTCTGGCTCTTCAAATCCAGAAAAGAAACTTCATAAGGATATTCGTAATTGGTGAGCATAATATTTAAAACAGGCCTTTGCTGCGAGTGGCAAACGCTGAATACACACAAAAGAAAAATTGAAAATGCTGTCGCTCTCATGTCTTTATTAATTTTCATTAAGGTAGTTTCGTTTTCCTTGCGGCCCGGGTTAAATTGTAACATTACCACCGTCCCATCAGCGAACATCACTATCCAGTGTCATCCGACTCATAGATTCTCAGACACAAAATTACAACATTCCAATGGCACGGCCTGTATGCAACGCTTGGCGACAGTTCCGACGTAGTTGAATTTAAGAAAATTGATTCGACGGACAACTTTGCGCGACCGACCGATTAGCTTAGTCGTCCGCAGAAATACAATTGAGTTAGCTATTGTTTGATGAATTCTGCATCTGCTCTGATCATGACGTCATTACTAATGTCGAACGGATCAACCGGACCTACATTAAAATCACTGCGGTTTATGATTCCCGTGATCTGAAAACCCGCTTTAATTTTTTTAGACATTGCGTCGTCATGCGTTCCGCGGTACCACAGGTCGAGAGTGACCGGTTTTGTAACGCCGTGTATAGTCAGGTTTCCAGTAATTTTAAAGCGATCCTTCATGCCCGTAGTATTAACGATGGATGTTGAATTGAACGTCATTTTAGGATATTTCGTAGCATCAAAGAAATTCGGGCTGCGCAAATCGTCATCCCTCATTTTAACCTCCGTATTGATTGAACCTACATCGGCCGACAACGAAAAGACGGCATCGCTGAAATCGGCTTTTGATGAAACGATGGTAATATCAAATTTTTGAAACAACCCAAAAATTGACGAAAAACCCTGATGTGTTACGGTAAATGTCAATTTGGAATGCATGGGATCGTCTTTCCACTTTGTCGTTTGGGCAAATGATGAATTTGCCGCAATAAGAATCGTTAAAAAACAGATGGCTTTTTTCATTTCGGGTATTATTAGGTTACTTATCGTATAAAAACTTCTTTTACTCCATCCGGTCTGTAGCCGGATTAGTTTTTTCACCGAGAAATTCTATCCACGCCTTTTTTATCAATGGATAATGTTTGTGCGCTTCCACCAGCTGCATGAAAGAAACAAGATTCGTTTCAAACCGCTTGGCCAAACTTTCATCGGCGATGGCGCCTTCCGGCGTGAATCCATTATGTGCGGATGCCAGCGAAAACATGCCCGAATAGACATCAGTTCCCAACTTGACCAAAGGCGTTCTGAGCGACCAGAGACCGTGATTGCCACCGCCCATAGACGGAGAGGCCGACATCAGCAAAGCATGCCGCTCATTGAATGGCTGTGGTCGGAAACGGGATACCCAATCGATGGAATTCTTAAGCGTGCCGGGCATCGACCCGTTATATTCGGGTGATGCGATGATAAAAGCGTCGTTAGCGAGGATGCGCTTTCTGAATTCGATTGCACCTTCGGGATGAAAATCATTTACTTCCAAATCCTGATTGAATGTGGGACACTCGAAGTCGGCGAAATTTGCGTAATCTGCCTTACCGCCGTTTCTTTCGATTACGGCCACTGCCTGTTTTGCCAGGTTCGTGTTTAAAGAGTCTTTTCTTAGCGAGGCTGAAAAAACAAGAATCCGGACGGGTTCCTGCTTGCAATTTTGTTGATCCTGATCCATTGGTTTTAATTTTATGTTATTGGGCCAAACTTTTTGGAAACCTTGATGCTTCATTGGTATCAACTTCAATGATTTGAAACGGTTGAACCCGCTTTGCGCCAATTACCACATTAAAGATAACACTTTGATTATCAATTTACTGACAGTTACCTTAAATTGCCTTCCATTTGTGAAAGCCGTAGAAATCGTGCGCCAATTTTGAGGGGGTTCCAGCGTGCATTTGATTTTACGTTTAGTCTGATTCTTCCGCTTCCGAATACACCGGAAGGTTCCAATGGTACCGCAGTGCCAACAGCCGAAGTACGAAACAAATAACAAACGCAATGATCGAAACCCATTCGTCGGAAATCCACTTCAGATAATTGCCCCATACCATGATTATGGCGCCAAGCAATGCGGCGGAAGCATAGATTTCCTTTTCCAAAATAACGGGAACGCGGTTCAATAAAATGTCGCGCAGAACGCCGCCACCAACCGCGGTAGTAATACCCAGGAGCACGGCAACTTCGGCATTGTGGCCATAAGCCAGACTTTTTTGCGCGCCGGTGACTGCGAATAATGACAATCCGACAGCGTCGAAAAAAAGAACGGGATGACTCAAGCGCTTCACAAATGGGTACAAGGCAATGGTAACAGTACTGGCAATAATCGCAGAAATCAAATAATACCAATTCGTCAATCCCGCGGGAGGAATTGCCCCAATGCATAAATCGCGGATGATTCCTCCGCCACAGGCAACGGTAAACGCAATCGCAACTATCCCGAACAAATCCAGGCCGCGTTGTTTTGCTGCCACTGCGCCGCTTATCGCGAAAACAAAGGTGCCGGCGAGATCTAATAAGTAATAAAGGGTATGCAGGTTTTCCATCGAAGTCGGCCTAAACCAGCCAGGCAAGCGCGGCGGTCACCATTGCCTGTAAGCCTGTTTTTAATGTCGGATGAATGACCGGTGCAAATTTTGGCGAATGATTACTCGGAATGCTGTTTATTTTGTTCGCGTTTTTGGCTTCCGTATATATTTTGGGATCGGTACCTCCCACGAACCAAAACACATAAGGGACATGCCAATTTCTACCAAAAACACTAAAGTCTTCACTGGCCGAAGCAGGCTGTGTTTCATACGATCTATTTCCGAATTGGGCATGGAAAGTTTCAGCGACCTTAGCGGTTGCCTCAGCGTCGTTATCTGTTATCGGATAGCTGTCCAATGTTGTAAATTCAGGATCGCGAGGTGCGTTGGATGCAGCACACTCGGCACAACATATCCGCGTAATGGCCTGCAGGATATGATCGCGTGTGCCGTCATTAAAGGTCCTGATATTCAATTTTAAAGTCGCATCGTCGGGAATGATATTTTCTTTGGTACCCGCCTGTAAAGCCCCTATGGTCAACACCGCGTTTTCAATGGGTGCCACTTCTCGTGAAATTATTGTCTGCAGCCGCATCGTAGTCGCCGCGGCCATAATTACAGGATCTATTGAAGTCTGAGGTTGGGAACCGTGTGCGCCCCTGCCGAATAATTTGACTTTAAGACTATTGCCGGCAGCGAGAATGGCGCCGCTTCGGTAGCAGACGGTTCCGGATTCACCCACCATCACATGCTGTCCCAGTATGATGTCAGGTTTTGGAAAACGATCCATCATCCCATCATCAATCATGCTTTGTGCGCCGCGCCCTACTTCTTCTCCGGGTTGAAAGACCACCAATAAAGTGCCTTTCCATAGGTCTTTGTTTTCTGAAAATAATCTGGCAACGCCCATCAGCCATGTTACGTGCAGATCGTGGCCGCATACATGCGATACACCGACTTCGATACCGTCTTCGTCCCTTGCAATTCTTGTGCTGGCGTAGGGCAACCCTGTTGCCTCGGTAACGGGAAGCGCGTCCATATCTGCCCTGAGCATTACTGTCGGGCCGCTGCCATTTACCATTACACCTACTACTCCGGTAAGCCCGACACCTGTCGTAACCTCATACCTGTATTTTGACAAATAATCAGCAGCAATTTTGGAGGTTCTAGATTCCTGCATTGAAAGTTCCGGATTTCTATGAATATCCATGTATATTTCCTCCAGTTCCGGCAGGAGTTGATCAATAAAACTGTCGATTTTACTGATGACAGATGTGATTTGATTCGTGTCCATAATTCTTTTAATAAATTGTTTTAAATCATTCCCTGCATTAAACTCCTTACCTCGATTTACAAAATGAGTCCATGCCACTAACCGTGAATTTTAGATTTAAATACGGGAACGGTCTTATTTCTATGTTACCAGGAACATTAAAACTTAGAGCGGATTCATGTCATAAAATTTTCAGTTACTGAAAGTTACGAAAAAAAAGGTTTCAGGTGTGAAGTTTGAAATGATGGCCTGGCGACAGAACTTCGATTTGTCTGCTAACAAACCGACTTCAGGAGGTTCAGCGACTCCAATATCTAAATAAAACCGGAGCTAAAAGAAGCAAAAATAGCTTAGCGGCCTTTTTCCTCACTTGATTTTCTAAGCTTTGCCGCTATTACGCCAGCCAAGCCGCTCGCCCTGGCGGGCTCCACTTTTGCGGCTGCCTGTTTATCGGAAAACTTCATGATAATGGGTGTGCGGCTGCAGCTTGAAAATCTACTCGATGAAAAAGAATGCCGCGAGGACGGAAACGATGATGTTTCGGTCTTTGAAGGAGCAAAGCTACCGCTTAGAAACAGCAACCTTCAACGCCGGTTGCAGCTTTGGCTTTGAGCCCTTAAACTTGCGCCATGAGCCTTGGGTCATGAGCTTATAGCCTACAGCCTAGAGCCATTGGCCTGAGGCGGTGGCGGCTTGCCATCATATATTTTGGGTGGAAAAAGGTTTCAGGTTTGAGGGACGTTACCGACGATGTCGATCCTTTGATAGTTCCGGTAACCCATAGTAGTAATTCATCTCTAACGGCGGTGGCGGCCTGCCATCGTATCAGAAACAAAAATTATACAGCATATTTTCTGATTTCGGATTTGGAAGCTTGTACAGTGAAATTCCCTTCAATATAGTTAAATTAGATGAAAAATATTCCATCATGAAAGGATGGTTTGCGCTGCTCCTGGTCTCATCGCTGCACGTCCATGCTCAGGTAGCCGTGGCCGACAGCATCCAATTGGAAAAACACCATGTTTTCAGCTACAAGCCATTGGTGGTGCCAACGGTTCTCATTGCGTATGGGGTCATCGGACTTAATAACGGGCAACTGCAAAAAATCAATGAGGGAATACGCGATGAAGTAGGTCACCATATCGACCGCCAAATCAGGATTGATGATGTTACGATGTACGTTCCGGCGCTCTCAGTGTATGCACTCAATCTGGCCGGTGACCATGGCAGGCACAACTTTGGTGAGTGCACAGTCATTTTTGCCACATTCTATCTGGTGTCATCCGGAGCCGTACATGCCCTTAAACTTATGACGCACGTACAGCGCCCTGATGGCAGTTCATTTGACTCATTTCCATCCGGACATACCACTTTGGCCTTTGCAGGCGCCGAGTTCCTTTACCAGGAATACAGGGACAAGTCGGTGTGGTACGGCGTCGCCGGATATGCGGTTGCCACGGGCACGGGCATTTTAAGAATGGTCAACAACCGGCATTGGCTCACCGACGTTGCGGCAGGAGCCGGGATCGGGATTTTGAGCACGAAGATGGCCTACTGGATCGCCCCAAAGATCAACCGCAGTCTGTTCGGAGAAAAGAAAAATAAAATGGGCGCCGTGATCGCGCCTTTTTACAGCGGAGAAGTAACGGGACTCCAAATAGGCTGGTTCTTTTGAGAGAAATCTTATTGTTGTTCTGTATAACGTTTTCCGGAATCCAAGATATATCGTCTTAAAGTGATCAAAAGTGCCGCACTATGTTCAGGCTATTCCTCTTTCTTCTTCTTTTCGCCACCGTTGCGATGCAGGCCCAAAATACCGATTCATTGCGGGTTACGGTTGCGAACCCGGACGTCATCGGTAACGAAACTCTTGTGGAACATAAAAATGCCTTTTCCAACATCGACCCGCAATACACCGCCGTTTACCAAAAGCCTACATTCTGGCAGATAATAAAATACATCCCGGACGATTTGTATCAATTTGGACGGTTTACCACACGGACCCAAAACCTGAAATGGGATGCGTTGGCCGTTGGAAGTACTGCGGCGCTTCTGCCGTTCGACCAGGATTTGTTGGAGGGAGCGGATTATCTGGGCAAGCGCCTGGGCGGCTGGGACAAGGACAGCGAATACAAAAAAGTCGGCGGGCTGCTGAACATTATACCGCAGAATATCAGCTCGGCGGTGTATTACATTGGTAATGGAGGAACAACAGTGCTGCTAAGCGGTATGTTTTACGGAATCGGGAAACTCAACAACAACGACCTGCGGGCGCTCAATACCTCAAACGAACTTCTGGAATGCCTGCTCTCGGTGGGCGTGGCCACCCAAACGATCAAGCGCGTCACGGGAAGGCAAAGTCCAAGCCGGGCGATTCCCGACAACAATCCCGGAGGTAAATGGCAGCCCTTCCCCAGTTTTGCTGCCTTCCAGAACAATACGCCAAATTACGATGCGATGCCTTCGGGACACCTGGCAACCTATGTCGCAACTGTGACGATCATTGCGATAAATTATCCCGAGAAAAGATGGATCAGGCCTGTTGGATATGCCGTTGGCGGAATTCTCGCTTTCAATATGGTGAGTACCAAGGTGCACTGGGTTTCCGATTATCCAATCGCGATCCTGATCGGGTATGTAATGGGAAAAACGATTGCGGAGCGCCGGATTACGAAACTCCCCAAAGAGCATGTTGGACTAGCACCGCTTAGCCGGTATAAGATCAACTACACGTGCAGGACCGTGAACCGTACTTTGGTGTTCGGGACGCGAGTGGAGTTTTAGGGTTTTGGTCTGGGGCTAGTAAAACGTAATGAAAAATGAGTGCGGCTCAAAACCCTGCACCCTTGCCGTGTACCTTGTACCCGAGATTATGGCTTTCCCCCTTTACTTGTTAAGGAAAATTTCTACATTTAGTCCCTAACACTTAATAGGTCAACGAACGCTGCGTCCTGTACTCTGTACCCTGCGCCCAACAACTAACAACCAACCATGACCCGAGCAACACCATACTTCTTAGCACATTTAATACTCTCATTGTCGGCAATTTTTATTGCGAAATTCTATTCGATAAATTTCTCGGACACATATTTCGTCTTTTCCAATCTTCATTTATTGTTTGTAATTGTTCTTTCGTTCAATCTGCGGCTGCTGTTTTATTACAAGGCCTTCCAGAGCAAGTTACGTGATCTCGACTTGCTTTTATTGGTTGCAGGCTTCGCCATTTTTCTGATTCAATCAATTCCGACGTCGCTTAATGCAAATAATACGTGGCTCTCTGTAAGAACCTACCTTCCGCCAGTTGCAGTGCTGATGATTTTGATAAGCTATTGGACATTTGGAGGCAATCTTATGCGGTATGCGATTCTGTACAGGCGTGGCGGTCGCGAGTGAGAGGGTGGCTGTGAGCTGTGGGTTATGGGCTGTGAGCTGTGAGCTGCAGAAAAATCGACAGTTGTCAGTTGACAAAAGTGTATACTAGCCTTATGTTAGAGGCAAGTTTGCAAAATTAGGTGCGAAAGGTCAAGATTAAATGAATTTAAATTTATTCCGATGATAAAAAATTTAAAGAATACATTGTGCTTTCTTCCTTTAATCTTAACATTACAAACATCATTCGTGGGAGTTTTATGCGGCAAACCTATTAATGTAATCTGTACTTTCCTTACGGTTTTCCATACCCACTTTTTGTTCATGCATTATGAAAGTCCGACATACAAGAGGAAGGAATGGATTTGTTATATAATTAGATATCTATTTTCGGTTGGCGACGTTAACAAAAAAAAGCTGAAACATGCGACAAGGATCATTCAAAATACCTTTCAAATGTTTCAAATGAATCTTTAATCGATAGGACGATCGCATCAGCTTTCGCTGCGGTTTCCGCCTTTTCAAGATGCGACACGAGTATCATATGTGGATGAAGCCATTTGTGGAGCTCATCGTGAGCTTTCCCGTCCATTGTACAGCTTTTGATCAGTTGGTCGTTCTGCTTTTTCAGTTGTTGGGCGAGGGTAACATAATCGGTCGACTTATTTTGGAGATAATCGTTTGTCAACGATTTTGCTTTGTTGATATAAGGCTTCATCTCCTCGTTGACGATCCATTTCTGGCCTCCGTTCAATTCGATTGCAGGCGATTTTTCGTCTTGGAACGGGTTTTCAGACACTTTCGAATTGTTATTGCAACCTAATATAACGATTCCGAGGATCAGGACTGCGAATATCTTTTTCATGGTACTATTGTTAATATCACTCAAAAATACACTCCCTGCAGAAGATAAAGTATGACTTGCATCATAGCCAATAGTGATAACAAGCGAACTAGGACGCGCCGCGGATTTGCAGTCAGTTACAAATTCAAAATCTTAATAGGAATTTATTTGCTGATTTTTGACACCGAAAAACAAGATTACCGGATGAAATTTATTAAATGAGTTATGGCTTTCCGGTATCAAACATAGTAACGGATGGACCTTTAAACGACCACACTATTTCAGATACTGCCTAAGATAAGGTGCTGTCCTGCTTCCGGATTGCCGCGCTAATTCCCCGGGGTTGCCTACAGCCACGACCTTCCCTCCTTTGTCTCCTGCTCCCGGGCCGATGTCAATTACCCAATCGCTTGCCGCAATCACATGCATGTCGTGCTCCACGGCAATGACGGTATTGCCAGCCTTTACAAGTCCGTCAAGCTGGAGCATCAGCCTTTCAACATCCGCTGGGTGCAGGCCCGTTGTAGGCTCGTCGAGAATATACAACGTGTTTCCCTTTTGGATGCGCTGCAGTTCGGTGGCGAGCTTGATGCGCTGCGCTTCGCCGCCCGACAATTCCGTTGCCGATTGCCCAAGTCTCAGATATCCAAGCCCCACCTGCCGGATCACCTCGAGTGCGTGACTCACTGAAGGCACCGCGCTGAAAAACTCGGAGGCCTGGTCAACCGTCATCGCCAACACTTCGGCAATATTCTTTCCCGCGTAAGTTACTTCAAGGGTTTTCGCATTATAACGAGCGCCCGAACAAGTGGGGCACGGCGCATAGACACTCGGAAGGAACAACAACTCGACCATGACAAAGCCTTCGCCCTGACAGTGCGGGCAACGTCCTTTGGCTACGTTGAACGAAAAACGGCCGGCATCATATTTACGCAATTTTGCCAATGGTGTCATGGCAAACAGCTTCCGAACGTTGTCGAACAACCCGGTATAGGTGGCCAGGTTAGACCGGGGCGTACGGCCAATCGGCTTCTGGTCGACCACCACAAGGCGTTTGATAAATTCCATGCCTTGGGTGATCCAGCCGTCTTCGGTCTTCACGGTATGGTTCTCCAACGGATTCTCATCTTCGGCTTCCGCCTTTTCGTTGAAGCCGACACCCAATGCATTGGAAACGAGTTCCACCAGCACCTGGCTCACCAAACTACTTTTCCCGGAGCCGGATATTCCCGTAACGCTTGTAAAGACACCAATCGGAAATTCGGCGTTGAGGTTCCTGAGGTTATTGCGGGTAACGCCCTCGAGCTTCAGCCATCCTTTGGGCGTTGCCCCGTTTCTTACCGAAGTATGGGCCTGGTCGAAAATATATCGCTGGGTGACCGATTCAGGAATCGATTTCAGGTCTTTAGGCGGCCCGCTATACAACACACGACCACCGTGTTCGCCTGCTGCCGGGCCCACATCCACGATCCAATCGGCACGCCTGATCACATCGACTTCATGCTCTACGACAAAGATGGAATTTCCCGCGACCTTAAGCCTTTCAAGTGCCCGCAATAATGCTTCTGTGTCGGCAGGATGCAATCCGGCGGAAGGTTCGTCAAGGATGTAAACAACGCCAAAGAGATTGGAGCGCACCTGCGTCGCAAGTCGCAACCGTTGCAGCTCTCCGGGCGAAAGCGTCGGCGTGCTGCGCTCGAGTGTCAGGTAGCCAAGCCCAAGGTCAAGTATTACGTTGAGTCGCCCCACGAGGTCTTCGGCAATGCGCTGGGTGACGATCAGCTTTTCAGGATGCCCACTTTCTTTCTTCGTCAGGGATGTAGTCTTAGGTTTTGAATATGGCGAAAATATTTCGGCAATGCGTTCAAGTGGCTGCCGATTCATTTCGGTAATGTCGAGACCCGCAAACTTTACCGAAAGCGATTCGGCGCGAAGCCTTTTGCCGTGGCAAAGTGGGCAGTCGCTACTGATCATGTATTGAGCGACGCGACGTTTCATCAGTTGACTTTGCGTTGTTGCAAACGTTTGCATCACATAGCGCTTCACTCCCGTGAAGGTTCCCATATAATCATACGGCATCTTGTTTTTTATCGCCCTTTTGACCTCGTCAACCGACCTGCGCGCATACACCGGCACGATGGGTTGCTCTTCTGTAAAGAGTATCCAATCTTTGGTTTTTCGTGGAAGGTCGCGCCACGGGACATCAACATCGATCCCGAGGGTCGTGAGGATATCGCGCTGATTCTGTCCCGCCCATGCGGTAGGCCATGCGGCGATAGCGCGTTCGCGAATGGTCAGCTCGTCATTGGGTACCATCGATTGCTCGGTGACTTCATACACTTTGCCCAGGCCATGGCATTCCGGGCAGGCGCCCTCGGGCGTATTAGGTGAAAACGACTCGGCATAAATGATTGATTGTCCTTTGGGGTAGTCTCCGGCCCGCGAGTAAAGCATCCGCAACAGGTTGGATAAGGTGGTTACGCTTCCTACCGAGGAGCGCGTGCTGACGGCGCCACGCTGCTGTTGTAGCGCAACTGCCGGCGGAAGGCCCTCAATGCTGTCGACCTGCGGCACCGACATTTGGTGGAACAAGCGCCTTGCGTAAGGGGAGACCGACTCAAGGTAGCGGCGTTGCGCTTCGGCATACAAGGTCCCAAATGCCAAAGATGATTTGCCTGAGCCGGAAATTCCGGTAAAGACAACAAGGGCGTTGCGCGGGATCTTAACATCGACATTTTTCAGGTTGTGTTCACGTGCACCCCTGACTTCGATATACCCGGTGAATGGTTCCTTTTGCTTGCCGTCAGCCATTACTTTAGTTTCTTTACTAAAAGTTACAAATAGTCAAAGAAAAAGTGGGAAGCGTTAGGCGTATTTTATGATTTGGTAACGTCGGAAAACATTTCCGTAGGTGTAGGTAAGTTGTTTGATGCGATGCTGCATACAGTTAACAGTCTCGATTGCTTTCACCCCGCGGAAATCGCAACTGAATATTTGGCAAGATAAAGGTCGATTAAAATAGGCTAACAATAGTTCACCATCTCTCTGTCCAAAACAATACGCTTGCTGCTGCCCCTTTCGCCATCAATGCAATAAAATTTGAGCAGCGATTCGCCAACTGCCTGCAGCAACTTTCTCTTAATTCTAGACAGCACCACATTAATATCGTTATCCAGCGGATTGATCAACAACGCAATGGCTTCGTCGATGGATTGTGGCTCGCCCTGATTGCAAAAGCTGCCGTAAAGCAATTTGAGCTCTTCGCTGTGGTCGCTAATGGCCGACAAATGAATTCCTTCGGGATGGTTCAGGAACAAAAGATATAATGCTTTTTCTTTGGGGTTGAGCGGCAGTTCAAGATCGCCCAGGTCGGTAAAAAATATTTTTTTGGTATGGCCCCGAACCTCGACCCGGCTGGGGCGGTGCAACAAAACCGAACGCTCGCGGAACGTCATATTGGTTCGGATACCGTCGAGAATATCAAAGAACTGCCGGCACAGCAGCACCGGCACATCGTTCTCTATGAGTTTGTTCATACACCTTTCGCACATATCCGCAGTCCGCATTTTCAAAACAATTTGCGATTTGTCCTGGCAAAAGTCGTTAATGCAACCCAACGGCTCGAGGTGGATATTGCGCATAATCTCCTCACGGTTTGCAAACATGTAGTAGCGCTGCACCCAAATGGCCACTTCATAGGCAATCGGAAACCGGATATCGACACTGTTGCCAAAGTAATGGTGCCAGTTTGCAGTGTGTACAAAATAATCGGTCATGCGTGGCGAAACCGCGCCGAACCAATTCTGGTCGTTGGCAATGTCGGTTAGCAAAATAATCAGGTCGTCCTGTGCAACGTTATTTTCATTTCTGTACCTTTTGCAGATACCGAAAAACTCCTCCCAAGATTTCACGCGTTCTTCATAAGGAAACGAAATCGCTTCGGAATGACAGGCGTTGAAGTTCAGATCCGGCATCGTTTCAAACTGTTTCTTGTTGCGCCAGATTTTTGATTTTAGCGCTACATCCGGCTCAATTGCTGCCTCGGCTTCAAGAAACCGCACCGGCCCGCGAAACCGCTGCAAAAGATGCAATACATTCGTGTAAGTGTCCGGGTCGACCTCCGCCGATCTCAGCAAGTGTACGTTCATGTTCCTAAAGTAACAATTAATTATTTCCGCCGGTCTTTCTTGCTGATAAAGTCCAGAAAATCTTTTTTGACGTTGCCGGATTCCTTGGCGGATGAGTAATGGCGCATTCCTTCTCCCACATCGAACATCATGGCGTGCATATCGCTTTTGCTAAAAGAAACTACATTCTCACTGCGGATGTTTAGCATTTTGGAAGTGTGGACTGCATCCATATCGGCGCCGAGGAATGTAAAAGTCCAATTTCCTGTTTCTTCGAGCGCGGCAATGGTGGACGCAATTTCATGATAAGTAAAGCGGCGACTCGCGTTTTCCTGCCCATCAGTCAGAATAATTACCACAACACTAATGGTATTGGCAAGTATCTCTGATTCGTGCCCCATCCGTATGCTGTTGACCGATTCGCCGATGGCATCCAGGAGCGCAGTCTGCCCGTTCGGCCGGTAGTCGGCTAATGTTAGGCGCGAAAATTCATCCGCTTGCCTTTCCCGTATCAGATGATCGGAAAAATTGTCAAAGATGGTTAGCGAGATCGCAAATTCCTGATTTGGAAATTCCGATTGAAGCGCACCGATGGTGTCGAGCTGTGCGTTGAATCCGGCGATGGTTTCCCGTGTGCAGTTTGACATCGAACCGCTTTTGTCGAGGATAAAATGGTAAAGTGTTTTTTTGTTCATGACTAAAGTTTTAAAGTTTCGACAAAGTTGCGATCGGGATGCATCGGAAAGAATTCTTTGCAAGGTTGCAATGGCCTTAGTTGCTGTGACAAAACAAATCAATTGCGGGAATAGTCTATTACGGATTTCCGTAATGACTATACATTCAAAACAAATACATTCGAGCAATTTTAACACCAACTACCACATTATGAAAACACAACGACAAGTCAACGATTGCTTCCCACAGCTACTATTTTACAGTCATCATGCAAAAAATAGAAGGACGAGATTAACTGGTAACTTCTGCCACTGAAACTGCTATCGGTGGTATCGGAATTTCACGAAAAATGAATAGACTTTAAAATCCAACATATATGAAAACAAACCAATATTTGATTGCACTTTTTATTCTTTTGTCTGCAGCAACATCTTATGGTCAAACCGATGAAGATTTTTCGTTGGCATCGATTGGAACAGACGGAACGGAGTACTATGTTTTTATCGAAAAGAGCAATTACAGCACCAAGGATATCTGGGTGAAGTATACCGAAAATGTCCGTTCCATTAAAAATAAAAAAGGAAAGATGGTAAAAATTGGGGGCGAAAAAACAATGTCGTTCATGACCATCAATTGCTCGGAACGGGAGTATGACCTGATTCAGACTACCGTTTATAGCCGGGACGGTACCTTTTTAAAACAGAGAGAAATACGTGACTATGGAAATAAAATCGTTCCCGGTTCGGTTATGGCGGGGATATGCGATTATGTCTGTGCACAGGAGTAAGCTACAATCGGTTAGAGACATTGATACCTAAATTTTCTCAATCATTATGGAATCCCGTAATAGGTTTTAACTTTCCTTTAATAGTTTTATCGCCACAACCAAACCAAATTACGCGATGAAAAAATTATTTAAAGTCCCGGCGATATTGCTCCTCGCCTCAGTCCTACTGCTCTCCTGCAATCGTGACGACCAGGAAGAAATATCACTTATACCGGTAAAAGTCGGCGAGAATTGGCAATATGTTAACCGCGAAGGGAAGATTATAATTAACCCCCAATTTGCGGTGGCATCTATTTTCAGAGACGGAATCGCATTGGTAAAAAGTTCTGGGGATAATGGTAAATGGGGTTACATTAATGAGGATGGAAAATATGTTATCAATCCAACGTATGCAAGGGCGACGATATTCAATGAAGGCTTGGCGTGGGTGGTAAGCGAAAACGGTGCGCCGGTTGCGATCGACGTCAAAGGCGCTACAAAATTTTCGATGCAGGATGCCCAAAACGTCAGAATCTTTAGAGAAAGTCTTGCCGCATTCAGCAAACAGGACAGCATTGGCGAAAAATGGGGTTTTGTAGACAAGACCGGAAAAATTGTGATCCCGGCCCAATTTGAGTCTGCGGGAAATTTCCATGATGGGAAATGCTTTGTAAAAAACAAGGACGGAAAATTTGGCTATATCGATACATCCGGAAAAATTGTCATAAACTATCAATTCGATGAGGCACGCAATTTTGAAAACAACTGTGCGGTAGTTGCATTAAAAGATAAATTCGGCGTGATTGACAGTCAAGGAAAGTATGTCATAAATCCACAGTTCAACGAGATGTATCCCGATGGCGATATGTTTACAATCGAACAGGACAAGAAATGGGGATGGTGTGATAAGGAAGGGAAAATCGTCATAAACCCGCAATTTGATGATATAATGCCCTTTCATTCGGAGGACCTTGCTGCGGTGCAGTCAGGAAAGATGTCCGGGTATATCAACAAGGAAGGGAAAATTGTTATCAATCCGCAATTTGATTTTGCCTATCCTTTTAATAACAACCTTGCGATAGTCAATAGCGGTGAAAAATTCGGGTTTATTGACTCGTCCGGAAAATATTTGGTAAACCCTCAATTCGACGGCCTTTCTTATGATATGGCTTATTACGTATTCAGTGGTTCCTCTGTTTTTGAAACCGTCGAAACAGAATTCTTCGACATCGCAGCCATAACAAACAGAATTAATTTTTCATCGCCGGAAGGATTGAATCTAAGTGATAACGCGGGAACAATAATCAATAAATTAAAGCTTAGCGAATCAGAGTTGGCAAAATACGAATCCAATCAGGTTCTGTTTATGAACCGAAAAATTTCGAATGATGCCACCGTATCATTGGCGCTATTCGGAAGCGCCTTCAGAAACATTGAAAGCGGTTGGAGCTATGATCGGGTCTTTGATCCCAATTACAAAAGTATCGGACTAATTTATTCAATATCGCTGAGCGGAAAAGCGGCAGGTAAAGCCAAGGACGTAAAAGACGCATTTGAAAAAAAATTGTCGGGCTACACCAAAGTGAAACAAGGCTACAGTGACGGTAAACCAGCTTCGGTTTATAAGGATAATTCAAAATTCGTCATATTGGTTGCGGACAACAGCGACGTGTCCTTATTCCTCGTAAAGGGCACAACCGACCTTTCTCATTATCTTTCAGGTATTAATAGTTATAATCCTGAACAGGAGGTAGTTTCACCGGAGATTGAAACCGTGGCGCCCGAAGCCGAAGTCGCGCCCGCATATGCCGACAGCACATCGACTTCCTATTAAAAATGAGAACCCCGGCGCTGCCGGGGCTTTTTCTGTTTGCTTATTCGCAACCATAATTTACATACATTAGCCCCCGCTTTAACAATATTTTACTTGCCAATTTATATTTATACTTCTTGAATGAAACATAATTACTTCATTTCCCTACTGCTTTTAATTCATTTGTTAGCCTTTTCAAAAGAAACACCTCCGCCATCGGCGACTATTTCCGGATCGGCGACGGTATGCCAGAATTCACCCAATCCCGTGATTACCTTTACCGGTTCAGGAGGAGCGACTCCGTACACGTTCACGTATCACATCGGTTTGGGACCGACACAAACGGTTACCACAACAGGCTCCAACAGTTCGATTACGGTATCGGCCGGAACGGGTACAGCAGGGTCATTTGTATATCATTTGGATAGTGTTCATGACGCTACGCTTCCGACTACAGAAGAATCTATTTCAGGGCAAAGTGCCACAATTACGGTCAATCCGCAAGCTGATGCAGCATTAAACTCAAGTGCGACTGCAGCCACATTCAACGGATTTCCCATATTTAAAGTTTGTAGTAATCAAATAACCCAAATCGATTTCTACAACGTTTCATCAACGATTCCAACGAACACAAGTTATACAATTAGCTGGGGTGATGCTACTCCAAACTTTACGTCCAGCAGCTGGAATACGGTAAGTCATAATTACGCGGTAGGTCTTTGGACATTGGTATATAATATCACCGCTGCAAATGGCTGTAACATTTCAAAAACATTTAAAATATTTGTCGGAAATAATCCAGCAGTTGGACTGGGCAACCCCGGAAACACAGACGTATGCATCAGCTCTCCTTTAACTTTTCCGATAACAGGTACAGAAAATAATCCTCCGGGGACAACATACACGGTATCGTTTAATGACGGTTCAAGTCCAATTACTTTTAATCATCCACCTCCGACGGAAGTCACGCATACCTTTTTAATTAGCTCCTGCGGCATTAATAGTACCGTTGGCACCACTTACCAAAATTCTTTTTATGCTAGTATTGTCGCAACGAATCCTTGCGATCAGTCCTCAGCAACGGTAGTTCCCATACGAATTTCTACGCCGCCAATCGCAAATTTTACTTTACCACAAACAATTACTTGCACAAATGCTCCTGTGTGTTTGGTTAGTACTACCACAGGAGGCGATGACGCATCTTCGTCGGTCTGTAGTAGTCCTAAACTCATTTGGACTATTTCGCCAAATAGCGGATTTACGTTATCAAGCGGAGCACTTGGGAACGACCTTGGGTCAGTTTCGACAAATCCGTGGCAGAGCGGATCGCCATCAATATGCCCTGTATTTTCTATACCTGGAAACTATACTATTACATTAAAAGTAGGAAATCGTTGTGGAATTAATTCAATAACAAAAACTATTTGCGTTGAAGCCCCGCTCGTCCCCCAATTCACACTCTCAACAAACTCCGGTTGCGTTCCGTTGGCAGTAACGGCGACAAATACGACCAATCTTACCAATCAATGCTCGACACCGACCTACAACTGGACAGTTACTTACACGGCTGCCAATTGTGGTTCGACTTCAGGATATTCCTATACAAACGCAACAACCGCTTCATCTGCAAGTCCGTCTTTCAATTTTACCGAGGCGGGCACTTATTCAGTAATGGTCACCATGACGAATTCCTGTGGAAGTGCGGCTTCTCCGGCACAGATTATAACGGTTAAGAAGCCACCGACAGTTTCCTTGAATACCATTTCTGATTTCTGCCAGAATGTTAACCTTACTCCTGTTGCTAACATTAATACCTGTACTTCAGTTCCGGCGAGTGTAACCTATCTTTGGTCGTTCCCGGGCGGAACACCGGCAACGGCAGGTACTGCAGTACCACCATCGGTTACTTATGCCACAGCGGGAAATCATACGGTATCGCTGACAGTCACTAATGAATGCGGTAGTGCAACAGCTACCAGTAATTCTTTTTCAGTCCAGGCTTCGCCATTTGTGCAGAATGCGGCGCTTACGGTCTGCAGCGGCGCGGCATTTACGTTTACTCCGTCAAATTCAACCTCAGGAAATTCGATTCCTGCAGGAACCACTTATTCCTGGAACGTTCCGTCAGTAACTGGAGGAATGACCGGAGGATCAGCGGGTTTGAACCAAAGCAGCATAAGCGGCACCATCACAAACAACACAACCGCACTTCAAACCGCTACTTACACAATCACCCCGAAAGTGGGAGGTTGTTCGGGCACTCCTTTTATTTTGGTTGTCTCGGTGAACCCCGCAGCATCCATAACGACACAACCTGTCTCAAGTTCAGTGTGTTTGAATGGAACGCCGGCGATATTGAGTATTTCTCTAAGCAATGTTGTGGTAACTCCAACGTATCAATGGTATCAAAACACAAGTAATTCAATCATTGGTGCAACGCCTGTCGCAGGTGCAACGGCTTCGTCCTATACACCACCGGCTGGCAGCGTGGGGACATTGTACTACTATTGTATCGTATCGCTTTCATCGGGCGGATGTTCTTCAATTACGTCCACAATTGCCTCTGTGACTGTGGCTCCGATAGCTACAATAACCACACAACCAATTCCCACACAAACCATTTGCGTTGGCGGAAGCTCAAATGCCTTGACGGTTTCGTATTCCGGCGGAGTCGGAACACCAACCTATCAGTGGTTTAGCAATTCAACAAACAGCACAACCGGAGGAACGCCAGTAGGAATCAACTCGGCCAGCTATACCGCGCCGGTATTCGCTGCTCCCGGAAGCTATTATTACTATGTTCAGGTCAGTCTTAACGGGAACGGCTGCGGAAGCGTCAGCTCAAACACCGCTGAAGTTGTGGTAGTTGCTGATCCTGTCGTGACTGCTCAACCCTTGGCGGCACAAACCCAATGTCAGAACTCCACCGCCACAACACTTACGGTCGCTGCCACCGGCGGAACCGGGACTTTAAACTACCAATGGTATAGCGTGCCTACCAACACCAATACCGGCGGAACTGCCATCGTTGGAGCAAACTCAGCCGGATACACGCCGCCAACTCCAACAGTCGGCACTTTTTACTATTACTGCCAGATAACCCAATCGGCATCTGGATGTTCTGTCAACAGCGCTGTGGCAACCCTCACGGTCGTACCCGCTCCGCAGATTACCACCCAACCACAATCGAGTACGGTTTGCCTAAACGGAACCCCAACGACGCTATCGGTTGCCTACTCCAACGGCACCGGCACCGCCACTTATCAATGGTATGATGCCTCGGGCCCTATTGCGGGAGCAACATCGGCAACCTTCACTCCGACCGCAGCAATAGTGGGAAGCAACGATTACTATTGCATCGTCGCTTTTTCGGAGGGCGGATGTTCCGGGATTACAAGTAATACGGCGACCGTGGTCGTGAACCCGCTTCCAATAGTGGATCTTCAGCCGTTGCCAACTCAAAGTATTTGCGTGGGCGGTTCGGTTTTGCCTTTATCTGTGGGCTATACCGGCGGAGTCGGAACAGCATCTTACCAATGGTACAGCAATACTTCAAATTCCACAACGGGCGGAACTCCGGTTGGAGGTGACGCGTCAAGCTACACGCCACCGGTATTCAATACACCCGGCAGTTATTACTATTACGCCGTGATCAGCCTTACCGGTAACGGTTGCGGAAGCACAACATCGGCCGCCGCAGAAGTAGTGGTAGTCGCCGATCCTATTGTAACTGCGCAGCCGCTGGCAACACAAACCGTTTGTCAAAATGCAATATCGGCCGATTTGACGCTTTCCGCCTCAGGCGGTGTCGGATCTTCATATAATTACCAGTGGTACTCGTCACCAACAAACGACACATCGTCCGGGACTCCGATTGCAGGTGAAAACAATGCTGTTTTTACACCTCCGACGGCAACAGCTGGAACAGTTTATTATTATTGCGAAGTCTCGCAAGCACCGGATGTTGCCTGCAGTGTGCTCTCGGCCATTGCGCAGGTAAACGTAAACCTGGCACCGGCAATCGACAATCAGCCTGTCTCGAGTACGGTCTGTGTCAACCAGGCTGCGACACTACTATCGGTTACCTATTTGAACGGTGCAGGAACACCCGATTACCAATGGTTTCAAAACAGCGTTGCCAGCAATCTGGGCGGCACAGCAATTCCGGGAGCGACAGCTTCAACATACACGGCATCGACCAACATTTCCGGAGTTTCCTATTACTACTGCCATATCAGCTTCGCATCATTAAGTGGCGGCTGCGAAGTAATCACTAGTGACGTCGCAACGGTCACAGTTAATGATAATCCGGTTATTTCAGACGTCGCCTTAACGATTTGCAGCGCTACTGCTTTTAATGTTTCCCCAGATTCGACTGGTGGCAATATTGTTCCTTCGGGAACCACATACACATGGCCTGATCCTGTTGTTAGTCCGGCGGGAAGTGTTACCGGATCCTTTCCGGAATCGGTGCCGCAAACCGGCATTTCACAAACACTGATCAATACAACTACAAGTCCGGCAACGGTAACTTATCTTATTACTCCACTGTCCGGTGTTTGCCAGGGCCAAAATTTTACAATTGTTGTCACTGTTAACCCCGCAATTAATCCAAATGTGGTGCTTACAAACAACACATGTTACGGAGTAAATACCGCAAGCATTACCACCGATGTAACGGGCGGAATTCCTAACCCGTCGGGCAACCCTTATGATTTTAGCTGGACAGGACCGAATGGATTTTCGTCAAACGCATCGACTATTTTAAATCTCGAACCCGGAAGTTACGATCTTACAATTTCCGACTCGGGCGGATGTCCTTTTACGCACACCTACATCATAACCGAACCCACCGATATTGCCCTGAGTGCCGATAATGAAACCGACATTTCATGCTATGGCAGCAACGACGGAAGTATTTCAATCGCGGTCAGCGGAGGAACGGGAAGTTACAGTTATACGTGGACACAAAATGGAGTTTTCTATTCTTCGGCTGAAGATATTTCGGGCCTTGCACCCGGCACATATGTCGTCTCGGTTACCGATGCCAATAGCTGCGGACCGAAATCTGCCACGTTTACTATCACAGAGCCAACGTTGCTTGTAGCCACGCTGGTAAGCCAAACCAATGTATTGTGTTATGGGGACTCAACCGGTGCTATTTCAGTAAACGTGTCGGGTGGTACCCCTGGTGCGGGATATGCATTCAGCTGGACGGGGCCGGGCGGCTTCTCCGCAACGTCTCAGGATCTTACCGCCATTCCTGCAGGCGATTATTTGTTAACTGTTACCGATTCAAACGGTTGCACAAAGGAATTAAGCGTAACCATAACGCAGTCATCGCCTATCGTGATTGATTATACCACCACACCAATTACGTGCTATGGCGCCAATAATGCGTCGATTTCGGTGACGTTGTCCGGTGGAAATGCACCATACCAATACCAATGGAGCAACCTTGCAACAGCGTTGTCGCAAACCGATTTGGCCGCCGGCGATTATATTATCACTGTGACCGATAATGTCGGTTGCATAAAAATACAAACAATCAACATCCCCGAAGCGCCGGTATTCATGGTAAATCCGGTTGTAGCCAACATCAGCTGTTATGGTGCCCACGATGGCAGCATCAACCTGAACCTCACCGGCGGAATTGCACCGGTAGCATTAAGTTGGAGTGACGGAAGCACTTCCGGCCTGGTACGCAACAATCTCGGTCCCGGAACGTATATTGCGACCATTTCGGACGGAACCCCATGCTACATAGTGCGATCGTTCACCATTGTTGAACCGTCACCAATGGTATTGTCGGCCAACGTTACCGACGCTTTGGGTTGTACTAATGCCAATAGTGGGGCAATAAATCTTACTGTCGCCGGTGGAACGCCACCCTACACCTACTCTTGGTCCAATAATGCGACGACTGAAGACCTTGCCGGTGTCACTTCGGGGAATTATCTGGTAAACGTCACTGATGCCAACGCTTGCACCAAATCGGCACAATTCGCCATCGTCAGACCCGATCCGATTGCAATCGCAGTCGACACACAGACCGATTTCGATTGCACCACGCATACCGTTTCACAAAACTTCATCGCATCGGTATCGGGTGGGGTGCCACCCTATCACCTTCAATGGTCAAGCGGAACGGTGAGCGGCAACAATAACCAGATCATGCATTCGGATGTCAACGGAACGGTGCTGCTGACAGTCACTGACAACATCGGCTGTGTCGCAAACTATACTGTCACGGTCGATAATCCCGTTTTGGGATATACCGATTTTGAACCTACTTCTTTCGGATATACCTCCTATGGAATTTATTCGATCGGCGATCCGATCCAGTTCAACAGCACCATTACCGGCGATTACGTATCTGTGATTTGGGATTTTGGCGATGGTACTTTTTCAAATGAAGTCAATCCGACACATATCTATGTCAATCCAAGAGATTATGTGGTCACTCAGACGGTAACTTACCCATTTGGATGCGTCTATGTTCAGACCATTTCATTAATCATCGAACAAGGCTATCTCATGATCGTACCCAATGCCTTTACGCCAAACAATGATTCTTTAAACGATCATTTCCATCCCTTTACAAAAAGACTGAAAAACGTCCAGCTTGACGTCTACGATACCTGGGGTTCCCTGATTTACTCTGAGAAAGGCGATGTTCTGGTAGGTTGGGACGGAAAAATAAAGGGATCCGAGGCCGAAAACGGAAACTACTATTGTAAAGTCATTGGTGAAACATTCTACGGAACAACGGTAAAGGAAAATCACCCATTTGTACTAATTAAGTAGCTCCGAATATTCATGAAAATAAAAATAGCCCTGATTGCGCTTGTCGGTATGATCTCAAATTTAGCTAATGCGCAAGACCCCATATTTACCGAGTTTTTCCTGGTTCCTGAAACTATGAACCCCGGATTTACCGGATATGAAAACACCTGGCATGCCGGCCTTCTCCATCGGCGCCAATGGCCTGATGGCAATCGTCGAATCGATACCGATTATGCGTTCGTCAACAATATGGTAACCGATGTGGCTGCCGTAGGACTCACCATTATGAACCATCAGGAACAATTTACAAACTATAACTATTTTCAGGCAAATGGTGTGTATTCTTACTACATTTCATTAAATGATGAATGGGGAATTACACCAGGGCTTGAAGTCGGCTATGGTCGTAAAAATTACAATTTTGCGAATTTGCTTTTGGAGGACCAGATCGATACCGGTACAGGTGCCATCAGCGGTGGAAGCATTGATCCCGGCGTGCAGAACTACAGCAACAAGATCGACTTTATGGATATTTCTGCAGGATTTGTCATCAACAGCGAAAAGGCATGGATCGCCGGCTCTTTAAAACACCTGAATCGTCCCGATATTTCATTTACCGAAAATGGTAATGTCCCGTTGGAGATGTTCCTCTCGGTAAACGGCGGTTACTATTTTCAATTGGACAACTCTCCGTCGTCGCTGTTTCCTGAAGATTCACGGGTGATTGTGATGGCAAATTATATGAGGCAATCGGAGTATAACAGATTGGATTTCGGCTGCGCTTTTGAAGTGGGTTTTTTCACTATCGGCGCTTTGGCGGTGACAAATCCGGAACGAAAAAGCAGCAACAGTCACTTTTTGACTTCGGTAAACCCGGTGGCGACTTTTGCACTAGGCGAGTTCCGTTTTGGATATTCGTATGACCTAAGTACTTCCCGTCTCGGCAAAACGCATGGAGTATACGAACTGTCATTGATCTGGACGTCAAGCCATACGTGCGCATCATGTGACAACTACAAGGTCAAGCTTAAAAAGAACGGCGAATCGGGCTATATAAGGGATTAGCGCTGATTGCCCATAGGCAATCCATTATTTTTAAAATCTGCCTTAAGTGGGTTATTTGATCGTACAATCGAATAACTCCACTTTATTACTCCCGCCCAATCCTACAAATTATATCAAAAAAAAGAATTTTAATATAAGCCTTCACTCCTGCCCTTGTGCGATATTTGTTTAAAACTGTGTGAGTTGCGCTATCAGGACTAAGATTTTTACAGTCAGTTGCCACTTTACGCTTTCAAATATTGTCCAAACAATGCCTCTCGACAAGTACAAGCAAAAACGCGATGCCTCCAAAACTCCCGAACCTTTTGGCGGAAAAGGCGATAAAGACGTATTGCGATTTGTGATCCAAAAGCACGCGGCGAGTCACCTGCATTACGACTTCCGATTGGAAATGGAGGGCGTTCTCAAAAGCTGGGCGGTTCCGAAAGGGCCTTCGACCGATCCCGAAATCAAACGCCTCGCGATGATGGTCGAGGATCATCCATATGACTACCGCACTTTTGAAGGCATCATTCCGAAGGGACAATACGGCGGTGGTACGGTCATCGTCTGGGACGAAGGAACTTACGAACCTTCGGGTTATAAGGGAACGAAAAAAGAACTCGAAAAGCATTTGCTGCATGAACTCTACGGCGGCAAACTCAAATTCGTGCTCAAGGGAAAAAAGCTCAAAGGTGAATATGCACTGGTAAAAGCGCATGGCAGGGGAGAAAATGCGTGGCTGCTGATGAAACTCGAAGATAAATATGCCTCGAAAGACGACATTTCGAAAAAAGAAAAGTCGGTCGTATCGGGCAAAACGCTCGACCAGGTAGCCGCCACCAGCGATAACGTGTGGAACTCCCACCGCAGCGAATTGGCTGACGAAAAAACAGTAAAGAAAGCATCGAAAAAATCCAACTCGGAGGACACTGTTCAACCTGCCGACGAAATGTTACAGGCAGACAAACTCCTGAAAAAACGCGAAAAATCAAAGATGCCAACCAACATTAAGCCGATGCTCGCAACATTGGTCAACGAGCCTTTCGATGATCCGGAATGGCATTATGAGGTAAAATGGGATGGCTATCGGACTCTCGCCTATGTTGAAAAAGGAAAAGTCACACTTTCCTCGCGCAACAACAAGCCTTTCACTGAAAAATACTACCCCATTACCGATGCCATGAAGGAATGGACGATCAATGCCGTACTTGACGGCGAGATATTGGTCCTCAACGATAAAGGCCAGGCCAACTTTGGCGCATTGCAAAATTGGCGCAGCGAAGCCGATGGCGATCTGGTATTTTATGCATTCGATCTGCTTTGGTACGAAGGAAAAAACATCATGCAACTTCCGCTGTCGGAAAGGCAGGCGATCTTGAAGGAAGTCCTGCCAACCAACGACGACCGTATCCGATTGAGCGAGGTGTTTACGGCAAACGGACTCGATTTTTTTGCGGCTGCGGAGAAAATGGGACTCGAAGGCATCATGGCGAAGAAAGCCAACAGCACCTACAATCCCGACAGCCGGTCAAAGGCTTGGCTTAAAATCAAGGCGAACCAGCGGCAGGAAGTCATCATTGGCGGATTTACAAACAATGAAGGAAGCGCCAAAACCTTCAGCTCGCTGCTACTGGGCGTCAACGAAAACGGCAAACTTCGGTATGTGGGGAAAGTCGGAACCGGCTTCAATGAAAAGACCCAAAAAGAAATGATGGAGTCGTTCAAACCGTTGATTACCGATAAGAGTCCATTTTCCGTCGAACCCGACGTCAACCAGCCTTCGCGCTTCCGCCCTAACCCGCCAAAAGCAACTGCAACATGGCTCAAACCTGAGCTCGTGTGTGAAGTCAGCTATGCCGAAGTTACCAGCGACGGCGTTTTCCGGCATCCGTCGTTCCAGGGAATGCGTTCGGACAAGAAACCCAAAGAAGTCGTGATGGAAACTCCCGCCGAAACCGAAGCAGTCGTAGAAGCTGAAGATTCCGCATCGACCGGGAAAATGGTATCGGCGCCAAAACGCTCCGGCAGGCAATCACTGTTGAACCCTAAAGAAGAAACGCAGGTCAAAAACATCAAGGGTCACGAATTGAAGTTCACCAACCTCAGCAAGATCTATTGGCCGGAAGACGGCTATACGAAACGCGACATGTTCAATTACTATTACCAGGTCGCCGAATACATTCTTCCCTACCTAAAAGACCGCCCCCAGTCGCTTAACCGTTTTCCGAATGGTATCCACGGAAAAAGCTTTTACCAGAAGAATGTAAAGGATAAGGCACCAGACTGGGTAAAAACGTTCCCTTATACTACCAGCGATGGTGAGCACAAGGAATTTTTGGTTGGCGGAGATGAAGATACACTGCTGTGGATGGCATCGCTGGGCTGCATCGAAATGAATCCGTGGTTCAGCCGGATCCAGCATCCGGACAACCCCGATTATTGCGTGATCGACCTTGATCCCGACAAGAACACATTCGAACAGGTGATCCAGGCCGCGCAGGAAGTTAAAAGCGTACTCGACAAATTGGATATTCCGGGGTTTGTGAAAACTTCCGGATCGACCGGTATCCACATTTACATTCCGCTTGGCGCAAAATATACGTACGACCAGTCGCAGATGTTCGGAAAGCTGATCGTGACCATCGTGCACAACCAGCTCCCCGATTTTACGAGCCTCGAGCGGATGATCAAAAACCGGGGCGGCAAAATGTATCTCGATTTTCTTCAAAACCGGCCGGGCGCGACGATCGCCGGACCTTATTCACTGCGGCCTAAAATCGGTGCCACCGTCTCAATGCCGCTGCACTGGGAAGAAGTCAAACCCGGACTGCAGATGAAGAACTTTACCATTAAAAACGCTGTAGCCCGAATTCGGTCGGAAGGCGATATTTTCAGCGGCGCGCTGGGCGAAGGAATCGATATGGAGAAAGCCCTTGCGAAGGCGCAGGAGAAGTTTTTTTGAGAGCGGTTTTGAGCTGTGAGCCATGAGGTATTTGGTACAGGGTACAGGGTACAAGGTACAAGTACAAAGCACAAGGTACAGGTTTCGGCTTGCCTTCTGCCATGAGCCTTGAGCCTTGACCCATGAGATATTGGGTACAGGGTACAAGGTACAAGGTACAAGGTACAGGTTTCGGCTTGCCTTCTGCCCTGAGCCTTGTGCCTTGCGCCCTGACCGCGAGACTCTGTAAACTTTGAAACTGAAACTTCAAACTTTTTCCAACCACTAACCACCAATGTCAAACCTCCAATGCTTCATCGATGCACATCGGGACACCTACCCCGCCGCCCTGGAAGAGATCAGGAGCGGACGAAAACGTTCACACTGGATGTGGTTCATTTTTCCGCAGATCAAAGGCCTCGGCCGAAGTGAGACCGCAAGGTTTTATGCGATTGATAATTTGCAGGAAGCCCAAGCGTATCTTGAACATCCGTTACTGGGCAAGCACCTTCTCGAAATTTCGGAAGCGCTTCTTGGCATCGAGGGTAAATCGGCACACGAAATATTTGGTTCACCCGACGATTTAAAGTTGCGTTCATCCATGACTTTGTTTGCTGCAGCGAGTCCACATCATCACGTCTTTCAAAAAATACTGCACAAATTTTTCGATACTCCCGATCTTCGGACGCTTGAAATCTTGAAAGAGATGAACCATGACAGTAGGAATGATTGAGGAAATCTGCTCACAATTCACCAAGGTGATAAAAGAACGCAAGTGGCGAAGCGACCTGGTGTTTACCATTGTCTTATGCGGTACTTTCAGCGCTGCGTCTCATGTATTTTTTTTAAATTTATAGGCCTGCTTATCGCCATGGGCTCAAAATCAAACTTATGAAAGTGTTCAAAAAAATCCTGATTGGCTTGCTGGTCGTCTTTGTGCTTATTCAATTTTACCGGCCTGCGCGTAACGAATACCATGGTGTAGTACCCGCCGCCGATATTTCAAAATCGTACAATGTCCCCGCTGCACAGATGGCGGTCCTTAAAACTTCGTGCTACGACTGCCACAGCAACAATACTGTTTACCCTTGGTATGCCAACATTCAGCCGGTGCGGTTTTGGCTCGACGATCATATCAGCGAGGGCAAACGCGAATTGAACTTCAGTGAGTTCGGAAATTATCCGAAGAAAAAACAGATCAGGAAACTTAAATCGACCGTCAAGGAAATCAAAGATGGCGAAATGCCGCTTGCGTCCTACACCCTGATCCACCGGGATGCCGCACTGACTGACAACGAGAAAATCGCGCTCCTCACCTGGGCAAAAAGTCTTCAGGACAGCCTGGGGAGTCATTAAGGAGGGATTAGGGTTAAGGGTTAAGGGTACAGGGTTCAGGGTTCAGGGTTCAGGGTTCAGGTTTAGGACTCGCCTTGAGCCTTTTGCCATGAGCCTTGAGCCTTGAGCTTTGAGTTTTGAGCATTAGGCATTGGGCCATGACGGGACAAGGTACAGGGTACAGGGTTCAGGTTGGGGACTCGCCGTGAGCCGTGAGCCATGAGCTTTGAGCTTTGAGCATTGGGCATTGGGCATTGAGCTATGAGCCAGGACGGGACAAGGTACAGGGATCTGGTTTGCGTCCTCCCCTGCGCCTTGAGCCCTGCGCCTTGAGCCCTGACCGCGAGACTCTGTAAACCGTCAACTGTAAACTGTCAACTTTCTTCCAGACACCAAAAACCAACGACCAAATATGTTTGCTTACTTTTGTGGCTGGCCTATTGCCACAACCCCAAAAAATGCCACACATGCGCGAAATCAATAAAGTCGAGTTGCGAAACCTTCGCATAGAGGATTATAAGGAACTAAAAAGTTCGATGGTGGAAGCCTACAGTGAAATGGAAGGTTCTTATTGGAAAGAGCACCATATCCGGAAACTTCTCGAGCTTTTTCCTGAAGGCCAACTGGTTATTCTTGTAGACGGAAAAGTCGTAGGATCGGCGTTGTCGCTGATCGTCACCAACGACAAAGTCCTTCAAAACCATACTTATGCCGACATCACAGGAAACTACACGTTTTCTACACATGACCCAACGGGCGATATATTATACGGCATCGATGTTTTTATTCATCCGTCGTACCGCGGGCTCCGATTGGGACGGCGACTTTACGATACCCGCAAGGAGCTTTGCGAACAGTTAAACCTGTCGGCAATCGTTTTTGCGGGGAGGATGCCCAACTTCACCAAACATGCGGATACACTTTCGCCAAAGGAATACATCGAAAAAGTCAAGCTCAAAGAGATTTACGACCCGGTGATGTCATTCCAGCTCAGCAACGATTTCCACGTGATCAGGATCATGAAAAACTACCTGCCGGGCGACACCGGCTCACAGGATTATGCGGTGCTCATGGAGTGGAACAACATCTACTATGACAAAAGCCCCAAGTTGATCAACGTCAGGAAAAGCGTTATCAGGCTTGGGCTAGTGCAATGGCAGATGCGCACGCTTCCCAACATCGATGCGCTGTTTGAACAATGCGAGTTCTTTATCGATGTCGTCTCAGGTTACGGATCGGACTTTGCGCTTTTCCCCGAGCTGTTCATTGCGCCACTCATGGCAGATTACAACCACCTTTCAGAAGCCGATGCGATCCGGGAAATCGCGCGGTACTGCGAGCCGATCAGGAAACGTTTCCAGGAATTCGCCATTTCGTACAACATCAATATCATTACGGGAAGCATGCCCTATCTTGAAGATGGCAACTTGTACAATGTCGGGTTTCTCTGCAAGCGCGACGGCTCTTCGGAGATGTACACCAAGGTCCATGTAACACCAAATGAAGTCCAATATTGGGGAATGAAAGGCGGTTCCGAAATCAAGACTTTTGATACCGACTGCGGACGCATTGGCATTATGATCTGTTACGATGTTGAGTTTCCCGAATTGTCGCGGCTCATGGCCGACCAGGGAATGGAAATTCTTTTTGTCCCGTTTTTGACCGATACCCAAAACGGATACACCCGCGTGAAACATTGCGCACAGGCCCGTGCGATAGAAAACGAATGTTATGTTGCCATCGCCGGTTGTGTCGGGAATTTGCCGAAGGTTAACAACATGGACATCCAATTTGCGCAGACCGCTGTTTTCACTCCTTCCGATTTTGCGTTCCCCAGCAACGGGATCAAGGCCGAAGCGACGCCAAACACCGAAATGACGCTTATCGTTGATGTGGATGTGGACCTGCTCAAAAAATTGCACGAACACGGAAGCGTGCGCATCCTGAAGGACCGGAGGCACGACCTTTACCGAATCAGCAAGCTCAAGTAGTTTCAGGTGTGAGGTATGGGGTCTTGGGTGCAGGGCGCAAGGATCAGGGTGCAAGGTGTGGAGTGTGGGATGCGAATTATGGGCTATCGATAGAGCTTTCAGCCTTGAGCTTTGAGCCCTGAGCTTTGAGCTTTAAGCCATGTGCCCTGTGCCTTAAACCAACAGCTCACCGAACCGCGAGACTCTGTAATCTGTAAACCGTTAACTGTAATCTTTCAACTTTCTGAGATTTGAGTTTTGAGCCTTGAGCAATGTGCCTTGAGCCGTGTGCTTTGAGCCCTGAGCCTTGAGCGCTGTGCCGTGTGCCTTGAGCCATGACAGCTCACCGGAGCGACAGACTCTGTAAACTGTAAACCGTTAACTGTAAACTTT
>JAEWJM010000005.1 GCA_023386585.1 Bacteroidota bacterium
GGTCAAAGGTGTCGGCTTCGATTGGGAAGAGCCGCATCAGGTTTGGGACAAAGTAAACGAGGAACTGAATGAGCTGCAGGAAGAAATTGCTGCCGGCAATAAGGAAAAGATTGAGGCCGAATTTGGCGATGTGTTGTTCTCAATGATAAACTACGCGCGGTTTCTCGACGTCAATCCTGAAGATGCGCTCGAGCGGACCAACAAAAAGTTCATCAAGCGCTTCCAATACCTGGAATCGAAAGCGTCGCAAATTGGCAAGCCGCTGTCTGAAATGACGCTTGCCGAAATGGATGTTTTCTGGAACGAGGCCAAGAAATTATAAAAAAAGCACCGGGTAGATCGGTGCTTTTTGCTTTATTCCTGCTTCATGTTGCGAAGCTGTTTCAGTTTTGCTTTTAAAGTGGAAAGTTCCTCTTTATGCTTGTCGATGTTTCTGCGGACTTCAAGCACCATCGGGTTGTCTTTTTTGGCATTGGCAAAAAACTGGATATTGTTCTCAAGCTGGAAAATCTCCGACTGGACTTCATCGATCTTACGCATCAGGAAAATCTTCTCGTTGTCGAGCTTGCGCGTATCGTTCGATTCCGAAAGGCTTTCCATCCTGTTTGAAAACCGCATCATTTCTGATTCTTTCTTGCTCAGGCTCAGTTTTTCAAAAAGAGCATCGAGTATTTTATTGAATTTTCCTTCGATATGACGTCGTGAATTTGGTACGCGGCCAAAGCTTTTCCACTTTTCGATATGTGCCTTGATCGCATCCAGATCGGTTTTGTGGTCGCCGACGAGCTGAAATTCCTTCAAATTGTCGAGATACTCCTTTTTCTTGTCAAATGCTTCTACTTCCTCGGCATTTTCCTCGTTGCGGTGCTCTTTCATCTTCTCGAAATAGTGATTGCATGCACCTTTGAATTCCTTCCAGAGTTTATCCGAATATTTCCTCGGAACATGGCCGACCTGTTTCCATTCTTCCTGGATTTGCTTCATGATTGGCGTGGTCGCCGCGAAATCGGTACTTTCCTGAAGTTCCTTCGCTCTTGCCACGAGTGCCTGCTTTCTTGAAAGATTATCGTTCTGGTCTTTCTTGATATCCTTATAGAACGAATTTTTAAGCGAATTAAAGTTGCGGACCGCCGTTTTAAATGCTGTCCACGTTTCTTCATTGGCTTCCGAAGGCACTTTACCCGCGCCGAAAAACTGGTTCCGCAGCGCTTCGACCTTTTCTATTTGTGCGAGCCAGGCAGAATGGCTTCCGACTTTTTCCTGTGCAATTTGCTCCAGTTGGCCGATAATATCCTTTTTCGCCGCAAGGTTCTCCATCTCGGTTCCGCGTTGCTTTTCGAGCAATGCTTCGCGTTTTTCGTGCATTTGGCGTGTCAGTTCACTAAAGCGTGTCCAGATTGTTTCCCGGTGATCCTTTGATACAGGCCCAATTTCTTCCTTCCAGATGCGGTGCAAATCCTGCAATTCGCGGAAAGCCTTGTTTACATCCGGCGCGGACAGCAATTCTTCGACACGTGAAATGATCTTTTGTTTCAGGTCGAGGTTGTGCTTGAAATCCAGATCGCGCGCCTCGCGGTCGAGGTGAAGGTAATCGTAAAAATTCTCAACGTGGAAATGATAATTGTTCCAAACGTGGTTGTATTTGTCTTTCGGGATCGGCCCGGCATTTTTCCAGCGTTCGCGAAGCTCGTTGAAATGCTTTAGCGTATCCTTGATATTTTCCTGTGGATTGATCAGCTCTTTTAGTTCGTCTACAATTGCCAGCCGCTCTTCAAGGTTGGCCTTTAGGTTATTTTGAAGGCTTTTGAAATGTGCTGCTTTTTTGTCGCGGTAGATAGTGATCAATTGATCGAACCTCGCCTTCAGCGGAAGCTCATAATGGAAATCTTCAGTGCTGTCGGGATTGGCATTGTGGAAGTCCTGCTTTTTATCTTCAATAAAATGCTGGTATTTCGATTGGAATGCGCGGCGAATCTCTTCGATATGTTCACGTACGGAACTTATTTTTTCATTCTGAACCAACTGCTCGAGTTCAACTGCCAGTGCATCCATTGTCATCTCGTCGTAATCTTTCAGCGGAATTTCATGGCGCTCTTTCAGTGTTTCGTCCTCGCTTTCCTCGGCATTTGAGTTTTCAATGTCAATGATAGCCTGTTGCTGTGCATCGATGTCCAGCCGCGAATCGTCGCTCAGGTCTTCGTCGGGAATCGTAATCTGCTGAACAGTCTCGGCAGGATCGCCGGCGCTGTCATTCTGTTCGCGTACTTCCTGCGCAACTTCCGGTGAAACATCGGCACTGTCCTGCGGCGGTTCGGGATTGCCCTCAATAGGTTCCTGATCCTCGTTTGGAACTTCCGCGATCAAATCCTCCGGAACGTCTTCATTTTCCTTTCCTTCCTGCGCGAAAAGCTCATCAAGAGGCTGGATTGTTTCCTCAGCGTTGTCATCGACTATCAGATCATCGTCGGCCAACGGCGGATTCTCGTCGTGCACAACTCCCATTGTTTCAGGATTGACATCTTTTTGCGTCCCAATTTCGTTCAGGGTTTCCTCGTTTTCGGGTTTTCCATCTGCATTTCGCAGGTTATCATTCTCTTCTGACATGTTCAGAATGTTTAAGGTTACGTCTAATTATGGCGAAAGATACTAAAGGCGCGACAAAATTCAAAACCGGGCGGGTTGCCAGAACCCGCGTTGATTTTGGGCAGCAGTCAATTTCACCTGCATTGCTGCAAGGTCGTCTTTCGCCAGTTGAAGGTACTCAAAAGCAGTTCTCAACAAGCGAAGTTTCGAAAAAATTTAAGAATTTGATTTTGTCCAGATTTTCCACGCTTCATCGGCCTGGAGCTGCAGCATCGACAAACCATTGACGGTCGTAGCCCCGTGAATAGCTGCATTGCGCAGAAATAATGTCATTGGCGGGTTATAAACGAGGTCATAAGCAAGGTGTTGCCGAGTAAAGAATTGATACGGAATTTCGGGCGCTGTATCTTCGTTGGGAGAAGTACCAAGCGGCGTGCAATTGATGATGATCTGATGCGCAGCCATCACTTGAGGAGTGATCTCATCGTAGGCAATTTCGCCGTCAAGCGGATGACGTGAAGCGTTTAACGATTTGATTCCGAGGTTTTGAAGCGCGAATGCAACAGCTTTTGATGCGCCGCCCGTGCCGAGAATCAGCGCTTTCCGATGTGGCGGCCCGATTAACGGATTAATGGATTTCTGAAATCCAAGGTAATCGGTATTGTGTCCGATGAGCCGGCCATTGGCAAATTCAATTGTATTCACTGCGCCAATTTTCGCTGCGGTTTCCGACAGCCCGTCAAGGAATGGGATAATCTGTTGCTTATACGGAATCGTTACGTTGAGTCCGCCCCAATCGTCGTGTTTCGCCAACAAATCCCGAAACCGCCCAATGTTTTCAAGGTCGAGATTTTCGTAGCTGAAGCCCATTCGATGTTCAGTCGCGAATTTCTCTGTAAAATAGGTTCTTGAAAACGAATAGCCGATTCCTTTTCCGATCAATCCGAAGCGCTTTTTTTCCATGCGTAAAAAATCCGGCGCAGTGGCCGGATAAGTTATTTCTTTTTGAATTTTGCAATGCAGCCCTGAACGACGCGCGTGCCCCAGATTGCAGGGAAAAGTTCTTTTATCAAGGTATGATTCGAAAAGTTCAGCCTCAGTCCGTTGCTCAGGTGAAAAACTCCTTTTTCCGGTTCCTGCATCATGAAGTAGAGTCCGCCCAGCCTATATTCAACCTCATATTCATCCGGAAAATATTCGGATGCCTGAAGCAACGTCTGCACTGCATTTTCGAATTCGCCCAAATATTGAAGAATGTCGACCCAAAACAGCCAGGTGTCCAATTGAAAATCGCCAAACTCGACGGCTTTGCGGTAGCCGACTTCAGCCTCTTCAAAAAGGTTCATCGCTTTGTTTATGGTAGCGTATCGCTTCCAGTAAAGGTGGTTTTCGTTGTCAATTGCGAGCGCTTTGTTGACATAAAACAGTGCTTTCTGATAGTTTTTCTGGCGTACGTAAAAATCGGTGATCGCGATCCAGCCTTTATCCAAAAGCGGATCTTCGTGAACCGTTTTATTAAAGTATTTCAACGCCTGGACTTTATTGCCCAGTTTTTCATAACATTTCCCGATCCGCAGCAAGGCGTACGATGTCGGGTCGTCGAGTTCAATTGTACGATTGTAACTTTCGATGGCCTCGTCGAAGCGTTTCAGCCTTTCGAGTGCCTTTCCTTTTTCCATATAGGCACCAATGAAATCCTCATCAATGTAGGTGGCAAATTCAAACGCACGTATCGCATTTTCGTAATCTTTCAGTCCGTAATAAAGCCGTCCCGACTGGTGCCAGGCGATTTCGCTGTACGGATTTTTATCGATGTACTTTTTCAGGTATTCGATGGCTTCGGCGTTCTGGTCAAGAAATTCAAAGCAATACACGACGTTATAGAGCGCAGCCTGGTCTTCGGTGTCTTCTTCAAGGCATTTAATGAAGTTTTCTTTCGCCAGTTCGAGGTTGTCCATAAACAGGTATTCCATCCCGATGAGGTTGTAAACATCGGCATAGTCGTCGGTATATTGTAAAGCCGTTTTCAGCAGTTCGACCGCTTTTTCATGATCGTCACGCTTCGAATAGATGTTGGCTTTCTGAATATAAATTTCTTCGTTATGCGGCTCGATTGCGTAGAGTTCATTCAGGAGCTTTTCCGCCTGGTCGAGCTTGTCATCATAAACAAGCATTTCCACCTGAACGAGCTTCAGCCCCGTAGATTTCGGGTGTTGTTCCAGAGCCAGCTTAAGAGCTTTTTTGGCCAGTGAGGCTTTTCCGGTATCGAGGTAGTGAAGTATGATTTCCTCGAATTCTTCAGAATCGAAAAAGAGTACTTTGTTGGTTTTCAGCATCGACTCGAATCTCGACAGGGATAGGTTATATTCTTCCTCTTCGTTGCTTAATTGCATACTGTTTTGTTTAAGAATTATCCTTTCTAAATGTAAGGAGTCAAAATTTTGTTTGTGGTGCCGGGGCTTATTCTTGTGAACAATTTAATTAACAGCACCAAAAGAAGAACGTAAGTATTGGGAATAAAAAACAGTATCTGATTATCTTGGCAGTATCTCATCCATTACATTCAGGATGATTTCGCATCCTTCCTTAATCTCTTCATCGGTTATTGTTAGTGGCGGTGTAATCCTTACCGCACATTTTTCAAACAGCAACCAAAATAAAATTACGCCTTTATCCTGGCATTTCAAAATTATTTGGTCTGCAATTGAAGGCTCGGTCGTCATTATCGCAAGCATTAGCCCTTTGCCACGGATTTCGCCGATCAAAGGATGTACCAGCAGCGAGCGGAACAGTTTTTCCTTGCGCAACGTGTCAGGAATCAGGTTAGTTTCGGTAATTTCCTTCAAAGTTGCGAGGCAGGCTGCCGCAATGACAGGATGTCCGCCAAAGGTCGTCACATGTCCCAGCCTCGGGTTATCGCTCAGCAGGTCCATTATTTTGGACGAAGCTACGAAAGCGCCCACCGGCATTCCGCCGCCCATGCCTTTTCCAAGGATCACGATATCGGGAACTACGCCGTAATTCTCAAAGCCGAACAATTTTCCGGTCCGGCCAAATCCCGGCTGGATCTCGTCGACGATCATCAGCGAGCCCGTTTCGTCGCAGCGTTGGCGTACTTTCTGCAGAAATCCGTCCGTTGGCTCTATGAATCCCGCGCCGCCCTGGATGCTCTCAAGGATAATCCCGGCTGTTCTCTCGGTTATCTTTTCCAGATCCGCAACGTTGTTGAACGTGATGAAGTCCACATCCGGAACTAAGGGCTCGAACGGCCGTTTGCGTTCTTCATAACCCATAACGCTCATCGATCCCATTGTATTGCCGTGATAGGCATTGTGACAAGAAATAAACTGCGTGCGTCCCGTTGCGCGGCGGGCCAGCTTTAAAGCGCCTTCGGTGGCCTCGGTACCCGAATTCACGAGATAGGTTTTGTCAAGCGGCGCAGGAAGATGAGAGGCGAGAAGCTTGCAATATCCTACGGCCGGACTCTGCGCATACTCGCCGTAAACCATCACGTGCGAGTACTTGTCAAGTTGTTCCTTTATTGCGGTGTTCACCTTTTCATTCCTGTGGCCAAGTGAACACGCCGAAACGCCGGCAACAAAGTCCAGGTACGATCTACCCGAAGTGTCATATATACGGCATCCGTCAGCATGCGAAACTTCCATTCCCAGCGGAAAAGGCGAGGTCTGCGCCTGATATTTTAAGAAATCCGAATTCATTCAATCATCAATTAGCTTGTATTTGGGGCGTTGCCATTCACACCGGCCTGCGCGCCTGCCCTGGCCGGGCTGTCCGCTTTATCTTTTGCCAAACCTCAAAGGTTTTCAAAACCTTTGAGGTTTACAAAAGGATGCCGCTTCCATCCCTAACGCGGCTTCGCATCATTTCGCAGGTTTCGCCGGCGGGTTGTTTTTGTCGTAATTAAGGGTTTCCTTCCTGATTTCCATCGGGACATTTTCCTTCGCCATTTCGGCCTTGCTCTGCTCGATTATCTTTTCATTCATTTCATTTTCCTCCGGCGGAAAAATATCGTCCTTGTCCTTTATCCTCTCGTCGGCGCGCCATACAAATCCGCGTAGTTTCCGCGCATTTTCTGGCAAATCCTTGTCAGGGTAAATCTGGCCGTCCACCGTTTTGAAGAAGGTAATCGTGTCAATGTTATTACCGTCCAGTTTCAGGTTGATCTTACTGCTGACGTTCTTGTTGATTCCAATGAGTTCCTGTTTGTCGTTCCGCATGTAATAAATTACCTCGGTGTTTTTTACAATATCAACATCATAAAGCTTGTTGTCTTTGAATTTCCCGTAAAGGTTCTGCCCTTTGACCTGATTGAAACCCGGCCCGATCGTATCTTTCGAAACCAGGAAGGCATTGTTTAGTACCTTCAGTGAATCGAGTTTCTGTGTCTTTGAATCGCTGATCAGGTGCATCACATCGCCCGTCATTTGGTTTTCGAAATTCCACAAAATTGGTTTTCCGATAAGTTGTGTCAACCCGGTTTTCTGGTTCGAATGTATCGAATCGCATTTGCCGCTCATATCGGTCTTGAAAAACCTGACGTTGTTGAACGCCCTGATGATCCGGTTTTCAGGTTTTCCGGTAACCATCAATTTTTTTCCGTGAATATAAACGGAATCGTTTTCCACGAAATTGATCGCAACCGCGCGTTTAGTCACGTACATTGAGTCTTTGTTGCGGTACACTTCCGCGTAATGGCCTTTGACCACACCCCGGTTGATCGAGTCGGTAATTTTTACATTGTTGGTAGCCGAGGCGAATTCGCGCGTCCGGTCATAATAAAGGCTGTCGCCGCGGATGAGCCGGTCTTTGTATCGGATATAAGAATTGCGTACAAAATGTGCAACGTTCTTCTTCGTATCGTAAAAGCCTTTTTCGGTGTAGATGTAATTCGCGTCGCTGGTGATCGTTGACGGGCCAAACAGGTACGAATGCCCCGAGTTGTTATAGTAGTCGAGGTGATTCGACTTGATGACGTATTTCGGGTTTGTTATCGTTACCGCAGTGCGAAATTGGTACTTCTTTTCTTTGGCAAAATAGCGCCCTGATTTGCTTCGCAACGTATTGTCCTTGTTGGTGATCGTTGCATAGGTGTTGTAATATGCCTGCTGGATGTTTCGGTCAAAGTTGATCGTGTCGGTCACCAGGGTCATGTCGGGTGATCGCATATGAACATCGCCCGTCGCGTATGCCTGCTTGACGTTTCCGTTGTATTCGGCGTAGCGGCTGTTCATGAAAAGCGTATCGCCCTGTACCATCTGAACGTTCCCAAAAGCCTTGATATAGTTTTCCTTTTGGAAATAATAGGCCTTGTTGCAGGTCATTACAACGCCTTCGTGGCTGATGCGGACGTTTCCGGTAAGGAGCGCCGCATCGGGTATTTCATTTTGATTGATGTCAAAATGGTCGGCATGTTCAATATTGATATCTTTTGTCTTTTGCGCCAGGATTGTGCGCGGAAGCAGCAAGAACGACAAAAGAGCAATAAACAAGCGGATTTTCAAGGTGGAAAATTTTGGCAAATTTAAGAAAATCGGTTGCTAAAGGCCTGCCATTAAGAATAAATTATCACAGGGCAACGACGTCAAATCAATATATTTGCAATCCAACGGCACTGCCGAAGGTTTAAATCAAACTCACATGTTAAAGAAAATTATTATCGCCTGCCTGATCGCACTCGGCTTATCAGCAACAGCACAAACGAAAAAAGTGGGATTGAGCCAGGCCACAGCGGCAACCGGTGAAAGAAAAGCAGTCGTTTACCAAGTTTTCACCCGCCTTTTCGGAAACAAGAACATGACCAATAAGCCGTGGGGAACGATTGAAGAAAACGGAGTAGGGAAGTTCAACGATTTTACCGACACTGCCCTTCAGGAAATTAAGGCCCTCGGTGTCAATTACATTTGGTACACAGGCGTACCACATCACGCATTGGTTGGCGATTATACCAAATACGGAATTTCAAACGATGATCCGGATGTCGTAAAAGGCCGCGCCGGATCGCCGTATGCAGTCAAGGATTATCACAATGTAGATCCCGATCTGGCTGAAAATCCCGAAGACCGACTTGAAGAATTTGAGTCACTGATCGCGCGCACGCACAAAAACGGCTTAAAAGTCATCATTGACATCGTGCCAAATCATATCGCCCGTCATTACGAAGGAAAGTCAAATCCAAAAGGCGTCAGTGATTTCGGAGCTAACGATAGTAAATCAGTCGAATACAAGCGCGACAACAACTTTTATTACATTCCGGGACACCGTTTTCAGGTTCCGACATCTGCCGATTACAAGCCTTTGAATGGTGAAAAGCATCCGCTCAGCGATGGCAAGTTTGATGAAAATCCGGCAAAATGGACGGGTAACGGATCCCGCAAAGCCAAGCCGGATAGCAACGACTGGTATGAAACGGTAAAGATCAATTACGGAATCAGGCCCGACGGCACCAAAGATTTTCCGGAGCTTCCGGCAGGTTTTGATCAAAAATCATATAAAGATCATTTCGCCTTTTGGCAAGGAAAAGACGTGCCCGATTCCTGGAAGAAATTTCGCGAGATTGCTTTATATTGGACCTCTAAAGGCGTCGATGGATTCCGCTACGACATGGCCGAAATGGTTCCGTATGAATTCTGGAGCTACATGAACTCGGCTATTAAAATGAAAAGTCCCGATGCGTTTCTTTTGGCGGAAGTTTACAATCCCAAAGAATACCGAAACTACATCAGCCTTGGAAAGATGGATTATCTCTACGACAAGGTGGAGTTATACGACAAGTTGAAAGACGTCATACACGGAAAAAGCTCACCCGACGATATCATTGGCATCCAAAACGGATTGTCCGATATCCAAAGCCACATGCTTCATTTCCTCGACAACCATGACGAGCAACGGCTCGCAAGCCCAGAATTTGCCGGAAGCGGACAGGCAGGCAAACCACTGATGGTAATCTCAACACTGATCAGCGAGTCACCGGTAATGGTTTATTTCGGACAGGAAGTCGGCGAGCCCGGAAACGAAAATGCCGGTTTCGGGAAGCGCTCACGTACATCGATTTTTGATTATATCGGAGTTCCGAGCCACCAACGTTGGATGAACGAAGGTAAATTTGACGGCGGAAAATTGCTTCCCGAAGAAAAAGCACTTCGTGAGTTTTATAAAACTTTACTGGGTTTTGCCGCCCAAAGCAGTGCAGTTATGGGAAAATACCAGGAAATACAAACGATCAACCGCAACGAAACAAAAAATTATGGCAAAGATGTCTTTTCATTTGTTCGATGGTCTGATAAGGAAAAGCTGATTGTCACATCGAATATTTCGAAAGACAACAACACGCGTTTTATTCTGCAGCTTCCTCCGGACGTTGTTAACACCTGGAAACTTGATGAAGGCACCCACGAAATGACGGATGTGCTGACCGGTAAAAAAATGATGTTGCAGGTTTACGGCGGAAAAGCTTTTGCCAATGTTTCACTGGCCCCGTCGGAGTCGCTGGTTTTGAAGCTATAAACTGTTTTTCATTTTTCGCTTCCTGAGTGTAACATTCAGTACAAAGTATCCGGTGACGGCGGCGATTAATGAGGCAATGAGGATCGATATTTTTGAAAAGTCGATTACCTCAGGGTCGTCAAATGCGAGCAGCGTGATAAAAATCGACATTGTAAAACCTATTCCGCCAAGAATGCCCGCGCCGGTTAAGTGTTTCCACTCGATTCCCCGCGGAAGTTCGGCGAGCTTCAATTTGGTTCCGACAAACGAAAAGAGCCAAATTCCGATGGGTTTTCCCGCAACCAACCCGATAATAATTCCCAGGCTGCTCATGCTAGCCAGTCCTTGCTGCCAGTCACTTCCAATCGAAATTGCCGTATTGGCAAGAGCAAAAAGCGGAAGGATGACGAATGCGACCGGATAGTGAAGCGCGTGCTGCAAAATATAGGACGTCGATTTTTTGCCGCCATTTCCGAATGGAATGGCAAACGCCAGTAAAACGCCTGTAATTGTCGCGTGTATTCCTGAATTGAGCATAAAATACCACATGGCGATTCCACCAATTAAATACGGGAAAAGGTTCCGGATTTTGAGTCGGTTAAAAGCCAACAATACACCAAAAAGTGCCATCGCGATCCCGAAACTGCCCATAGAAAGATCGTGCGTGTAAAAAATAGCGATCACCAGTATTGCACCGAGATCGTCAATAACGGCAAGCGCAGTCAGGAAAACTTTTAATGACGCCGGAACACGGTTTCCAAGAAGCGACAAAATCCCGATCGCAAATGCAATATCGGTTGCCATTGGGATTCCCGCTCCCGATTGTGTCGGCGAACCATAATTAAAAGCCAGGAAAATGGCTGCAGGAACAAGCATTCCGCCTGTTGCACCAAGTACCGGAAGCGCGGCTTTTTTGATGGACGAAAGTTCGCCGATGTAGATTTCCCTTTCAAGCTCGAGCCCGATCAAAAGGAAGAAAATCGTCATCAGGCCGTCGTTGATCCAGTGGGTTATGCTTTCATCAAAAACGGGGTAGTGCCACATGTTGATGTAATCGGCGCCGATTGCAGAATTTGCGAGCGCCAGTGAAACAATCGTAACGGCAACGAGGATGAGGCCGCCCGACTTTTCGCTGCTGAAAAACTCGCCGAAAAGTTTGGTAACCCTCATTTATTTTTTGATCGTTTGCTTCCTGTCCGGGCCGACTGAAATGATTTTCACAGGAACTTCGGCTTCTTTCTCAATAAAATCGATGTATTCTTTTAGCTCGGCCGGAAGATCACCATAACTGGACATTCCTGTCAGATCGGCTTTCCAGCCTTTAAATTCGCGGTAAACCGGTGAAACATTATTCGGTTCGATGTTGTACGGAAGATGCGTGATCTCTTTTCCTTTGTAGTTGTATGCGGTACAGATTTTCAGCGTGTCAAATCCCGAAAGAACATCGCCTTTCATCATCATCAGTTGGGTGACACCATTGACACGGATTGCATATTTCAGTGCGACAAGGTCAAGCCAGCCGCAACGGCGCTGCCTTCCGGTTACCGATCCGAATTCGTTGCCCACGCGTGCCATTGTTGCGCCGGTTTCGTCAAAAAGCTCGGTCGGGAACGGGCCGCTTCCCACGCGGGTCGTGTAGGCTTTGAAAATGCCGAATACGTCCTTGATCTTGTTTGGCGCGATTCCGAGGCCGGTACATGCGCCGGCAGCAGTTGTATTTGATGAGGTGACGAACGGGTAGGTTCCGAAATCAACGTCGAGCAGTGAACCTTGTGCGCCTTCGCAAAGAATCGATTTGCCTTCCTGTTGCGCGCGGTGCAGGTATTCTTCGCTGTCGATGAACTGCAGCTGCTGCAAAGCTTTTACCGCCTCGAAAAACTCCTTTTCAAGCTCTTCAAGATTGTATTGGATGGCAACATCGTAAAATTTGATCATTGCCTCATGTTTGTCGGCAAGTGCGCGGTAGCGTTCGCGGAAATCGTCGAGTTCAATATCGCCAACGCGGATTCCGTTTCTGCCGGTTTTATCCATATACGTTGGGCCGATTCCTTTGAGTGTTGACCCGATCTTGGCTTTGCCTTTCGCGGTTTCAGATGCGGCATCGAGAAGCCGGTGCGTAGGCAAAATCAGATGCGCCTTGCGTGAAATGATCAGTCTTTTCCGGATATCGATGTTGAAGCGTTCCAGGCCTTCAAGCTCTTTCTGAAAAACAACGGGATCGATTACGACGCCGTTACCGATGATATTGATTGAATTTTCATGGAAGATTCCGGACGGAATGGTTCGCAATACGTGTTTAATCCCATCGAATTCGAGCGTATGGCCTGCATTTGGCCCGCCCTGAAACCGTGCGATGATGTCGTATTTTGAAGTAAGGACGTCGACGATTTTTCCTTTGCCTTCATCGCCCCATTGCAATCCGAGTAGTAAGTCTGCCATTTTCTGAAATAGATTTTATTAAGATTTCTGGTTTAGGTTTCTGATTTAGGATTTAGTTGCTTGCGGGTCGCGTTAGGGATTAAGGCTATGTCTGAGCTCTTTTTGCAGTGAAACGGAGAAAAAGCGAGTGCCGAAAGCCCGGCGCTTGCGCAACGCCCGATTTCAATTGCCGCCTGATGTCATTTCTCCCTGCGCATCCGCATCGTTATTGATTTTGCGCTTGTTTCCGTAGAGGTAAAGCGAGTGATTGTGTATTTCGATGTCGAAGATGTCTTCGATTGTTTTTTTGATGATCTGGATCCGCGGGTCGCAGAATTCGATGACTTCGCCGGTGTCGGTCATGATGATATGGTCGTGCTGCTTGTCGAAATACGACTTCTCGTAATGCGACTGGTTTTGCCCAAACTGGTGACGTCGTACGAGTCCGCAATCGAGCAGCAGGTCGATCGTATTGTACAGCGTGGCGCGGCTGACGCGGTAGTTTTTGTTTTTCATCTTGATGTAGAGGTTTTCTATATCAAAATGGTCGACGTTGTCGTAAATTTCCTGTAGTATGGCGTAGCGTTCAGGCGTTTTGCGGTGGCCTTTCGCTTCGAGGTATTTCGTAAAAACGTTCTTTACAATATCCTGATTATCGCTGGTATTTGCGGTTTGTTGTGCCATTTGGCAAAGGTACGGATTGAATTTGAGAATGGAAATAACTTTAATAGGAACAGTTAACAGTTTACTGTTAACAGTTAACAGCCGTCAGCGCGCTAAGCTAAAGCCCGCAGCCGACACCTCACGCCTAATTCTTATAAACCCGGGTGACTTTATCGATGCCGTCGATTTTCTTGATGTTGTCGATAAGCCGTTTCAGGATTGTGTTGTTCTGTACGATTACCGCGACCTGGCCGTTGAAAATTCCCGCTTCTCCATTGAGCGAAATGCTTTGGATGTTGACGTGCATGTTGTTGGAAATCACTTTGGTAAGTTTATTTGTCAGTCCCAAAGTGTCCATTCCGGTGATCTTGAGCACCGCCTTGAATTCCTGCTGCGTCGAGTCGATCCATTTGGCCTGAATGATACGGTATGCATAGTTGGACTGCATGGTGATTGCGTTCGGGCAGTCTTTTTTGTGGACTTTAATTCCTTCGTTGACAGTAATAAAGCCGAACACTTCATCGCCCGGAATCGGGTTGCAGCAGGTCGACAAGGTATAATCGAGTTTGTCGTGCTCGGGCCCGAAAACGAGCATGTCGTAATTGTTGCTGATAACCTGGCGGTGAATGTCTGTGTCGGCGGTATCCTTGGTGCGCTTGATCTTGCTTTTGAAGAAATTCATCAGCGTATTGCTCTTTTGCGCCGCGTAATCCTTGAGTACCTGGTTTTCGATCGCACCAATTCCGACGCGATAGAACAAATCAAGGCTGGTTTTCAGCCTGCAGAAGTTGACCAGCTCGTTGACGACACTCTCGCTCATCGTAATCTTCAGGTGTCGCAGTTTCCGGTTGAGGATTTCCTTGCCTTCTTCGGCGACTTTCTTGATGTCTTCATTAAGTACGTTTCTGATCTTATTCTTGGCGCGCGATGTCGTGACATAGTCCAGCCAGTGCGATGTCGGCTTTTGGTTTGGCGAAGTGATGATTTCTATCTGGTCGCCGCTTTTGAGTTCGTGGTTCAGCGGAACCAATTTTCCGTTGACGCGCGTTCCTCGTGTGCGAATTCCGATTTCGGAGTGAATGCTGAAGGCAAAGTCGAGTGATGTGGCGCCTTTGGGAAGCGATTTAATTTCGCCTTTTGGCGTAAAGACGAAGATTTCCTTGGCGTATAGGTTCATCTTGAAATCTTCGACGAAATCGACCGCATTGGTCTCGGAGCTTTCGAGCGCTTCACGCAACAGGTTGAGCCAAACGTCGAGTCCGCTTTCCTCAGTTGCGCCTTGTTTGTATTTGTAGTGGGCGGCGTAGCCTTTTTCGGCGATTTCATCCATTCTTTCGCTGCGTACCTGGATTTCGACCCAGCGGCCTTTTGGTCCCATTACCGTAATGTGCAGCGCTTCGTAACCCGTTGATTTTGGTGATGAGATCCAGTCGCGCAACCGGCTTGGGCTTGGGCGGTAATGGTCGGTTACGATCGAATAGATCTTCCAGGCGATGAATTTCTCGTCGTGCGGCGTCGATCTGTAAACGATCCGCAAAGCAAATTTGTCATAAACTTCGTCGAAGCTGACGTTCTGCGCGCGCATTTTCCGGCGGATGGAATAAATACTTTTCGGCCGGCCTTTTATGATGTAATCGATGCCTTCTGCGTCGAGTGACTTCTTCAGGACATTTGAAATATCGGTAATATAAGCGTCCTGTTCTTCTTTGGTTTCCTTGATTTTGCCGACAATATCTTTGTAGACTTCCGGTTCGGTGTATTTCAAGCCTAGGTCTTCGAGCTTGGTTTTGATGTTGTAGAGTCCGAGGCGGTGAGCCAGTGGCGCATAAATGTACAGCGTTTCCGATGCGATCTTGACCTGCTTGTAGTCGGGCATCGAATCCATCGTTTGCATGTTGTGGAGCCGGTCGGCGAGCTTGATCAGGATTACCCGGACATCATCGTTGAGGGTGAGCAGCATTTTTCGGAAGTTCTCGGCCTGCACCGAAATGTTCATGTCTTTTTTGACTTGAGCAATTTTGGTTAGCCCTTCAACGATCTGCGCGACTTTCGGATTGAAAATCCGCTCGATGTCTTCAATTGTTACGTGCGTATCTTCGACAACGTCGTGCATCAGGGCTGCCGCGATGGAGGTTGCGCCAAGGCCGATTTCCGAAGCGACGATCTTGGCGACAGCGATAGGATGGAAGATATAGGCTTCGCCCGATTTGCGGCGCTGTTCCTTATGTGCGTCGACGGCAAAATCGAATGCCTTTCGTATCAGTTTTTTGTCTTCTTCGGATAGAGTTTGGTAACTTATCCTTAGCAGCTCCTTGTATTCCTGGGCAATTGCCTTATTTTCTTTCTCAATATCAATCTCGACCATGGCATCAGTAGTTCACTGTTGAAAAGTAGTGAGAACAATTGGTCTGTGCAAGTACATCAACTATTTGACGGCTTCGGCGACGCGGGTAAAATCGAGGTCGTGAAAATCGTAACTGAAATCCGTCAGGGGAGAAATCGCTTTCATCGTAAAACCGCTTATTTTCCCGTTTTCGGGTCGGAAAAAAATATGCGAATCGGCACCAAAACTCCTGACATTCCATTTCACTACAAAATTATCGCCTTTATAGCGGAAAACTTCACCCGAAAGCCGCGGCGAACGCTTTGATGCAAAAAACATCCTTCCTTTTTTTACCGTTATTTCGACATCGCCAAACCAATTGTCATGGTATTTTCCTGCGTATTTAACGAAATCCACATTGTTTTTCTTGTCCTTGAGATTTTTGGCTACCGTTGCCCAGACTTCAGCAGTGATTGAATCGGCATCTTCTTCCTTCAACTTGCGGTCGGCGCTGAGTGCGGCAACATGGTCAGGATTTGAGATACCGAGGTAACTGTCTTTTATCGTGTTGGAAATCGCTGTGAATGCAGCACCTGATTGCTGGTTGGTCAAAACGATAATCCCGAGTTGAATTTCCGGAAACAGGATGACCTGAGTAACGATTCCGTCGAGTCCGCCCGTATGCGAAACCTGCAGTTTTCCATTGATATCGGTGAGCTGCCAACCGAGCCCGTACGCCTTGAAAAGCGATTTATACGGTTGAAAATTCCGTAGCGGCATAATCGTTTGCGGCGTCCACATTTCCTTATGTTGCTTTTCGCTGAGCAGTTGTTTGTCTTCGAATTTCCCATTCTGAAGCTGCATGATCACCCAATTGCTGAGGTCGTTCACGCTTGAGTAGATTCCGGCGGCAGCGTCGAAGATCTGGTTCTTGTATCGCGGAATCACCTGCAGTTTTCGATTTACGGGAACATGCGGAACGATGGTGTTCGAGGTGTCTTTCAATCGCACCCACGAAGTCGCGGTGTAATCCATGTGAAGTGGCTTTATGATCCGCTGCTCGACGAAATCGTTCCACGACATTCCGCTGACGCGATGAACAACCTCACCGGCGATGACATAAAGCAAATTGTCGTAATCGTATTGTGTCCGAAAACCCGAAACCGGTTTTAGGTATCGAATGTTGCGGATGATGTCTTCTGGTGTGAAATTGTGGCCGTCGGGCCAGATCATCAGGTCCCCGGCGCCGAGTCCGAGGCCGCTTCGGTGGGTTAAAAGATCGCGTATCGTAAATTCGGCGGTGACGTAATCGTTATACATCCGGAATTCCGGAATGTGCTTGATCACATTATCGTCCCATTTCAGTTTTCCCTCATCGACCAACATTCCGAGCGCTGCCGTCGTAAATGCTTTTGTATTTGAAGCGATTCCAAAGAGTGTGTTGGCATCGGTCTTTTGCTGTGTATTGATGTTGGTCACGCCGTAACCTTTGGCAAGGACGACCTTTCCGTCTTTAATGATTCCCACCGCAATTCCGGGGACATCGAAGGTTTTCATCGTACGCAAAACCAGCTCGTCGACTTTAGCCTCGGGAAGTTGGGCAAAAGCTGCGGCCGACACCAAAAACAGCGAGCAGAAATATTTAATTGATTTAGGAGTAGCCATTAGATATCGATTAACACTTGGCCTAAGGTAGAGAAATAGTTTTATGAGTAGCAAGTTAAAAAGTTGACAGGAAGCCTTTTCTCGTTCAATTGCATATTTGGAGCAAACAATTTTACTTCTGCCATTCGCGCTGCCTTTTTGCTTCAAAAAGCAGTATTGCCGCGGCGACCGAGACGTTCATCGAATCGATTTCGCCTTCCATTGGAATCCTGATATTTTGTTTTGCGGCTTTTCGCCAGATTGCGGTCAGTCCGGTTGACTCCGTCCCAACGACAATTGCGGTTGCTGAAGTAAAATCCTGTTGGTAGTATGGCTGCGAATCCTGCAAGGCGGCTGCATAAATGCTGATCTTATTTTGATTCAGAAAGTCAATTATTTCGGTGCTTGAGCCGGTAGCAATGTTGTTTGTGAAGAGTCCACCGACACTCGACCGAACAATATTCGGATTGTAAAGATCGCCTTTCGGATCGGCAATGAGCACTGCATCCAGCGCAGCTGCATCGGCGGTCCGTAGCAACGCACCAATGTTTCCGGGTTTTTCGGGAGCTTCGGCAACAAGAATCAGCGGATTTTCTTTCAGTCGAAGATTCGAAAGTGACAGGTCTTTGGAAAACGCCACGGCAATCACGCCTTCCGTGGTATCGCGGTACGCCAATTTGGAGTAAACTTCGCGAGTGATTTCTATAATTTCTGCATCGTTGGAAATCGCTGTAACTTCTTGTTCCGAGATATAATCGGGACAAAACAAAATCGATTTCAACCGGTATCCGGCTTTTACCGCGAGGCTCAGTTCGCGACGGCCTTCAATCAGGAAAGTGCCGCTGTCTCTGCGGGCGCGCGATTTTTCCTGTAGCAGCGCCAATGATTTCACAAGCGGGTTCTGGATACTGGTGATTTGCTTCAAAGTCAAAGTTTCGGTAAAGATAATGCGGTTTCGCGCCAATGGCAATTTAATTTGGATTGCAATGGACACTGCGTACTTTTGCAAAAAAAAAGATGTTCAACTTCCTCGAGATCCTCGGAACGCTGGCTTTCACAATTTCGGGAGCGCTTACGGCGATGAAAAAGAAGCTGGATCCGTTCGGTGTATTTATTATTGCGTTTGTGACAGCGGTCGGCGGCGGGACTTTGCGCGATGTCATGATCGGCCGCACCCCGGTAGTGTGGATGCTGCACATCGAATTTGTTTACGTTATCCTCTGTGGTTATTTACTTGCGGTGTTTTATCGGAAAAAACTCGACCGGCTGCGGATTTCACTGTTTCTCTTCGATACTGTCGGATTAGGCATTTTCACATTGATTGGTCTTCAAAAAGGAATTGAAAACGGTCTGCACCCGATGATCTGCATCGCTTTAAGAACAATGACCGCGTGCTTCGGCGGCGTAATCCGGGATATACTTTGTAATGACATTCCAATAATTTTCAGGCGTGAAATTTACGCAACGATCTGCCTTGTAGGTGGAATTTTATTTTTCGTGCTCAAAAAACTCAACCTGAAAGATGATGTGATTTATGTTGCAGTTTCAGTTGTGATGATCGTATTCCGGCTTCTGGCGGTCAGGTTTCACTGGAGCCTTCAGCCGCTCGAGCACCACGATCATCCGCGGGTCAAATAGAGAAATCCGGTGTAGGAATTTGGATAATCGGGATCGTTCAGGTCAAGTACGTAATAATACGTCCCATCCGGAAGTTCATTTCCCATTGGCCTGAAACCTTTTGTTGCGAAGCCGCGCCATTCCTCGGTGTTGTTGTTTCCCGTCCAGACCAAAACGCCCCAACGATTGTAAACCCGTAACTGGTAATTCAGGAAAATATCTCGAAGTCCGTCAATGTGAAAAGAATCGTTAACGCCGTCTTCGTTCGCTGAGATGTAATTGTATATGGTTGGCGGGCAATTGCGGACGCGAAGGAAAAAGCTACCGGTATTGTAACAAGTGCCGTCAAAAATGCGGAAAAAGATCTGGTGCGGCGTACTCGCGGCATGATAGTCTGAAGTGTTGAGTATTTCGCTACTTCCTGTTTCAGCATCGGACTGCGATTCGTAAAAACTCACTACCTGCAAACCGTCGATTCGAATTAAATCGGGATAATCCGAAAAATCGAAATTTCCTGCGGTGAGTCCGAGGTTACAACTCACCAAATCGGGCGGCACATTGAATTCGGGCAGCGGAAGCAAACTGCCATTCGTAGCGAACGTGTTGTTGTTCTCGTTAAGTTCGGTGACAATTCCGGCGCCGGTTCCGTTGTCGTCCACTACAAACAGAATATCGAAAGTATCCAGTGAACTTTCGGGAATCGTAACGGTCATTTGTCCTGATTCGCTGCCTCCGATCGGAATCACGGCGGTAGTTTGTGCAGTTCCGACGAGAACTCCGCCGACATATGCCGCAATTGGCGTTCCTGCCGCAAGTTCATTGGTACTGTTGACGTTGAAAACTGTAAAGTCATACGTAACGTCGCGGGAATTGCATTGCGAAATATAATCGGAAGTTTGAATCGTCGCATCGGGCAACTGGCTGTTGAGCTTGGTCATGACCACGTTGATCATCACAAAGTCTTGTCCGGAAGTCAACGTGATTTGTGCCGACGTATCGCCGATCGCAATGTTGTCCTGGATCGGATACACATCGAGATCCATATTGTAGAGATTGGTAGCGCCGGTAAAGCTATTGGTGCTGTTGAAGGCATTGTTGACCGGGTTCAGCGGCGGGTTTGAAAGCGGCGTTCCATTGATGCTGAGTGTTTCACTAACCGGAATTGACGCATCGCCTTCCCAGGCAACAAATCCGATTTTCGCTCCGACGTCGTCGATGACATTTATGCTGCTGAGCGTAATGTTGATCGAACTCGGAACGTTGGAAGAAGATGTCGGTACGCTTTGCAATCCGTCGTATAAATTGAGTTGGTTCAGCGGAAGCGCCGCATTTTTATAGACGATGACAATCGCCCAACCGGCAAAGTTTGTCCCGTTGCTGCAATAATCGATCGCATTCAGCCAGGGCGAGACATCGAGGCCGGAAAGCATATACGTACCGTTCCCGGTGGCCTGGACCTGCGCGGTTACATCGGCAAATGCAGAAAAAAACGGAAGTCCGGTAACAAAAGAAACCAACGGAAAGTTGCGTTGAGCAGTTATATCGACATCGTTCAGCCGTACGTCAAAATCGCCCGTGCCGGACCCGGCCCAATAGAGATAGGCTTTTTCGACTTCATCGCCCGTTCCCAAGGATAACTCTGCCGAGGACGACGTCAGGATAATGCATGGATCGTTAGCGGTGTTTTCGGCAACGTTCATGGTATTGCCGATAAATACGAAGTCAAACCTGCCGTTGAATTGGTCGTAGAGCGACACATCCTGCGCAGAAAGATCGGCACAGGAAAATAGAAAAACAATCAGCGAAAAACGTAGTAACTTTCTCACCGCCGGTGGAATTTTGCGATTAAAGGTACTACTATTTTTTTGTTGGCGGCATCAGGAAAAGTAGTGTGGTAAGGAATAAAAGAGTAATTTTCCGCTGTTTTAAAAAACTGCGAGTGAAAACCTGCACGATCAAACGATACAGTGCCGCCGACTACGGCCGATGGAATGAATTTATCGCAAAGGCAAAAAACGCCACTTTTCTATTTCATCGCGATTTCATGGAATACCACGCCGACCGTTTTCAGGATTTTTCACTGATCGTCTGCGATGGCGACAAATGGCTTGCGGTGCTTCCGGCGCATGTTGAAAACGGGCGCGTATATTCGCATCGTGGACTCACATATGGTGGACTCGTCATTGACAATTCAATCCGGCTTGCCGAGATGATCGTTGTTTTTCGGCAACTGCTGCAATATCTGAATGGTGAGAATATTCAGTTTCTTCATCTAAGCCTCATTCCGCCCATTTATCATCATTTCCCTTCGGATGAGATTAAATACGCTTTATTTCTTGCCGATGCGGTCCTTGAACGGCGTGATGCCCTGGCTGTAATCGATCAGGATCATCCGATGTTGGCCACAAAAAACCGCAGGAACAGCATTCGCCGAGGCGCGAAATACGGCCTTGAAATCAGGGAAGACAATGATTTTAGGATATTTTGGACTAAAATCCTGATTCCTAACCTCGCCAATAAACATGGAGTGAAACCGGTTCATACCATTGAAGAAATTGAACGCCTGCATGCACTTTTCCCGCAAAACATCCGGCATTTCAATGTTTACGATAATGACCGCATCGTCGCTGGAACTACCGTTTTTGAATCGGAACTGGTCGCGCATCCTCAGTACGTTTCTGGCCGCGAAGACAAAAATGCACTGGGATCGATAGATTATCTGTATTCGTATCTGATCACCGAAGTGTTTTCCGAAAAGAAATTTTTTGACTTTGGAATTTCCAACGAAAAACAGGGCAGAAAGCTTAATGAAGGATTGATTTTCTGGAAGGAAAGCTTTGGCGCCCGTACAATAGCACACGACTTTTATGAGGTCAGGACTGCGAATTATCACAATCTTGACAACGTACTGATATGATAAAGTTCCTCGACCTGCAACAGATCAATGCACCTTACAAGCATGCATTCCAACAGAAATTGGACGAGGCGCTCGAAAAAGGCTGGTTCATACTGGGCGATGAAACGCGATTGTTCGAAGACGACTTTGCCGCTTTCTGCGGTACGCGGAATTGTGTCGGCACGGGAAACGGACTCGACGCGTTGATTCTGATTTTCAAGGCATACATCGAATTGGGAAAATTGAAACCCGGCGATGAGGTTATTGTTCCCGCAAATACTTATATTGCAAGTATTATTGCAGTGATGCAAGCCGGACTCGTTCCTGTTCCTGTCGAGCCGAAAATGGAAACGTTCAACATCGATCCGGATCTGGTTCCGAATAAAATTACTCCACGTACAAAAGCAATTCTCGTGGTCCATCTTTACGGTCGACTCGCCGAGATGGAAAAGCTGGCACAAATCGCCACAGACAGCGGCTTGCTCTTGATTGAAGATGCCGCCCAGGCGCACGGGGCACGGACGGAAAGCGGCTTTATGGCGGGAAATCTCTCTGACGCCGCCGGATTTAGTTTTTACCCCGGCAAAAATCTCGGTGCATTGGGCGATGCGGGTGCGGTCACAACCAACGATGACGACCTTGCAGATACGATTGCAATGCTGCGGAATTATGGTTCCCGAAAAAAGTATTACAACGAAATTATCGGTGTCAACAGCCGATTAGACGAGCTGCAGGCTGCGTTCCTGAACGTTCGGCTACCCGATTTGCAGTTTGAAAATGCACACCGACAGGAAATTGCCAAAAGGTATTGCGATGGAATTAGAAATGAAAAACTTATTGTGGGCGAATTTGTACCGCATCGGCACGTTTATCATCTATTTGTTGTCCGCACATCCGATCGCGACGCACTGAAACGTTACCTTTGGAATTCGGGAATCGAGACATTGATCCATTATCCGGTTGCGCCGCACAGGCAGAAAGCGATGAAAGAATGGCACTCTATGAATTTGCCGATAACTGAAAAAATACACGATGAGGTTTTGAGCCTGCCTATCAGTCCGCTACTGACTGAAAGCGAGGTGAATCACATCATCATGACCTTAAATAATTATTGATGGGAATTGCCGAAAGGATAAAATATTTGTTTTTCGTTAGGCTGCGCGTTTGGAAGTACAGCCTGCTGTCAAATTGCAAGAATGTAATCGGCCGCCCGAAACTGCACTTTCCCTTATTGCTGAATGGCCGCGGAACAATTCGGCTGGGGCGGAATTTCCAGAATGGCGTTATTGCTGCCCATAATTACTACACCGGATATAATTATATACTTGCGATGAATCCGGAAAGCGAAGTCAACATTGGCGATAATGTCGTAATGGCAAACGGCGCGTCAATACAGGCAGTTTCGAAAATTACGATAGAAGACAATGTAATGATCGGCATCAATGTTTTTCTTGTCGATACCGACGGCCATGATCTCGATCCTGACAAGCGAATGGACGGCGAGGTGAAATCGGGAGCGATCACAATTCGGAAAAACGCGGTCGTATTTTACAATTCCGTCGTATTCAAAGGAGTCACAATCGGTGAAAACTCAGTTATCGGCAGTTGTTCGGTCGTAACGCGCGATATTCCACCGAATGTATTTGCAGCTGGAAATCCGGCGCGGGTAATCAGAAGCCTTTAAGTGAAATTCCTTCGGCAAAATAAGCTTTATAAAGTCCTTTCGCTGAACTCATTTTCAGTTGGGGCAAACCTTGTACTTGGAATATTTTCAACCAAAATAATATCGTTTTTCCTCGGAACTGCCGGAATCGCGCTGCTTGGAAGTTTTCGGAATTTTACGACCATGTTGAGGTCGCTGGCAACGCTCGGAATCAACAATTCAATAATCCGGCTTTTTGTCGAAAACAAAGACGACAAAGAAGAACTTTCTGCGTTATACGCTACCTTTTTCTGGATATTCCTGGCGCTTTCCTCTTTTCTGGGAATTCTGGTTTTTGTCTTAGCCGAACCGATATCACATTTCCTTTTTTCCGCGAGTTACCTGCTTCCAATCCGAATTTTCGCATTGTTGTTGCCAATTACCGTGCTCAACGCGTTCTGGCTGGCGATTTACAACGGACTCGAGATGTTTCGGCAGATTATAATCATCCAGATACTTTC
>JAEWJM010000010.1 GCA_023386585.1 Bacteroidota bacterium
GGGTACCCATAAAGTAAAAACCCGTGCTGAAGTGCATGGCGCAAGCCGTAAACTTCACCGTCAGAAAGGTACCGGTGGTTCCAGAAAAGGTAACATCCGTAACCCTTTGTATAAGGGTGGTGGTACCATCTTCGGGCCTAAACCACACAGCTACGATTTTAAGCTGAATAAAAAAGTGAAAGACCTCGCTAAAGTGAGCGCCTTATCATACAAGACAAAAAATAATGCTTTATTGGTTGTTGAAGATGTAAAGCTGGATGCACCTAAAACAAAGCAGGTGTCTGATGCTTTAAAGAGCTGGAATTTGGGTGGTAAGAAAACCTTGTTTGTTACAGACGAACTGAATGATAACCTTTATTTAAGCCTTCGCAACATTGATACTGTATTAAGCTGTGCATTAACAGATTTAAATACATACGATATTTTAAATGCAGATGCGCTTGTTTTAACAGAAGGTGCAGCAAAAATATTTGTTGACGAAACAGAAGTGGCAGAAGAAAAAGCATAATTGAATAACATTTCAATAAAAGAAAAATGCAGTTAGCAGAAGTTTTAATAAAACCAATCCTTACAGAAAAGGCAAACGGCCAGCAGGAAAAGCTGAAGCGTTATGCTTTTAAGGTAAGCCGTAAAGCAAACAAGCTTGAAATTAAGAAAGCCGTTGAAGATTTTTACGGAGTGTCTGTAGTGGATGTAAATACCCTGGTTGTGCCGGGTAAAAACAAAACCAAATTTACAAAGGCTGGTTTTGTAAAAGGAGTGAAACCAGCTTATAAAAAAGCAATGGTTACTGTAGCAGAAGGCGATACAATTGATTTGTACGCAAATATTTAAGCAAATAAGTTAAGGCAGCAACTGCCGCAAAAGTTGATTAAAATAAAAGCACAATGGCATTAAAAAAGTATAAACCGGTTACAGCAGGCATGCGTTGGAGAATTGGTAATGCGTATGCTGAGATAACTACCAACGAACCTGAAAAGAGTTTGCTGGAGCCGATGTCAAAAACGGCTGGCCGTAATGCACAGGGCAGAAGGTCAATGCGTTACATGGGTGGTGGTCATAAAAAGAAATACCGCGTTGTAGATTTTAAACGCAACAAAAAAGATATTGCAGCAACTGTAAAAACGATTGAATACGATCCTAACCGTTCAGCATTCATCGCTTTGGTTGAATATACAGATGGTGAAAAGAGATATATTCTTGCACCACAGGGTTTGCAGGTTGGCGCTACTATCATTTCCGGTGATGCAGTAGCTCCCGAAATTGGTAATGCATTACAAATGAAGAACATGCCACTTGGTACAAATGTTCATAATATTGAAATGCAACCTAACCAGGGTGGGAAACTTGCAAGAAGCGCAGGCGCTTCAGCACAGCTGAATGCCAAAGAAGAAAAATATGCAGTGTTGAAAATGCCTTCAGGTGAATTGCGCAGGATACTCATTAATTGCTATGCAACAGTTGGTGTTGTTTCAAACAGCGACCATAATCTGCAGACAATGGGTAAAGCCGGCCGTAACCGTTGGAGAGGTATTCGTCCCCGCAACCGCGGTGTGGCTATGAACCCTGTAGATCACCCGATGGGTGGTGGTGAAGGTAAAGCTTCCGGTGGCCATCCGAGAAGCAGGACAGGTAAATATGCCAAAGGCGAAATTACCCGTAAGAGAGGCAAGGCTAGCAATAAGCTTATTCTGCAAAGAAAGAATGGTAAAAAGCTGGCTAAATAATTAAATCAGAAATCGTTAAACAGAATATAAATGGGTCGTTCGATTAAAAAAGGTCCTTACGTTGACGTAAAACTGGATAAGAAAGTTCTGAATATCAACGAGGGTAAAAACAAGAAATCAGTTATTAAGACATGGAGCCGACGCTCTACAATTACACCTGATTTTGTTGGACATACTTTCGCTGTGCACAACGGTAACAAATTCATCCCGGTTTATGTAACAGAATTTATGGTTGGTCATAAATTGGGCGAATTTGCCCCCACCAGGAACTTTAGAGGACATTCAGGCAGTAAATAAATTGATTGTTTAATGTTGAAAGTTTAAAGTGTAAGGTTCAATAACCTGAAGCTTGAAACCTGAAACTTGAAACTAAAAATAAATGGAAGCAGTAGCTAAACTTAAAAATTATCCCACAGGTCCACGCAAAATGCGTTTGCTGGCTGATGTTATTCGTGGCATGCAGGTTGAAAAAGCACTTGGCATTTTAGAGCATCATCCGCAGCATAATGCAACGCCTTTAGCAAAGCTTTTAAGAAGCGCTATCAGCAATTGGGAACAAGCCAATTCTGATAAGAGCGCCGCTGATGCCAACCTTATCGTGAAAACGGTATTTGTTGACGGTGGAAGAGTTTTAAAACGGATGCGACCGGCGCCACAGGGCCGTGGTTACAGGGTTCGCAAACGCAGCAATCATGTAACAATAATTGTTGATTCAAAAAATTAATTAAACAGAATAAACCTTAATATGGGTCAAAAAGCAAATCCAATAGGTAACCGGTTAGGTATTATCCGCGGATGGGAAAGCAACTGGTATGGCGCAAAGAAAGACTTCGCTACCAAACTCATCGAGGATAATAAAATAAGAAATTATCTTAATGCACGTATCAATAAGGGCGGTATTTCCAAGATCGTTATTGAACGTACATTGGGTAAGCTTATCGTAACAATTCATACCTCAAAACCGGGTATCATTATTGGAAAAGGCGGAAACGAGGTTGACAGGATTAAAGAAGAGTTGAAAAAACTTACCAGCAATGAAGATGTTC
>JAEWJM010000025.1 GCA_023386585.1 Bacteroidota bacterium
CTTCAAACCTCAAACCTCACACCTCACACCTCACACCTAAAATGCGACAATACCTCGACCTCGTCAACCACGTCCTCGCCAACGGCAACACTAAAAACGACCGCACCGGAACCGGGACAAAGAGCGTTTTTGGCTATCAGATGCGTTTCGACCTTAATGAAGGCTTTCCGATGGTGACCACCAAAAAGCTGCACCTGAAATCGATTATATATGAACTGCTATGGTTCTTGAACGGCGATACGAATATCGCATACCTCAACGAGCACGGTGTGAAAATCTGGGATGAATGGGCAGATGAAAATGGCGAGCTCGGACCGGTTTACGGACACCAATGGCGCAACTGGAATAGCGAGGAAATCGACCAGATCTCGGAGCTTATCGAAACCCTGAAGAAAAACCCCGACAGCAGGCGCATGCTCGTGTCCGCATGGAATCCTTCGGTGCTTCCCGATACTTCAAAGTCTTTTGCCGAAAATGTTGCCAACGGTAAAGCCGCACTTCCGCCTTGCCACGCGTTCTTCCAGTTTTATGTGAGTCCGGCCGACGCCTCCGGAAAGCGCAAATTATCCTGCCAGCTCTACCAGCGCAGTGCCGATATTTTCCTGGGCGTACCGTTCAATATTGCCTCGTACGCACTTTTTACGATGATGGTCGCGCAGGTTTGCGGATACGAGCCGGGCGATTTCATCCACACTTTTGGCGATGCACACATTTACAGCAACCACATTGAGCAACTGCAGCTTCAGCTCACCCGCGAACCGAAGCCGCTGCCAAAAATGAAAATCAATCCTGAAGTGACGGATATTTTCAGCTTCAAATTTGAAGATTTCACCCTCGAAGGCTACGATCCGCATCCGCATATCAAGGGCGCAGTTGCGGTCTAATTTGCTGCCGTTGGCGATATTTTCTATATTCCCGGAAATTTTCAGATGAAGAAAATGCTACTTCCGGCGTTACTGCTGGTAATTTCGATTGCACGCGGACAAAACGTGCGCGATCTTACTATTTATTCCGACTCGCTCGGCGTCCCGGTAACTGGTCCGGACTGGGTTTTCTATCGCGTAATTGAAGGATACGAAGAAGAAAAACCGCAGTACAATGTCAAAGAATACTACAAATCGGGAAAGCTTCGGATGGAAGGCACCATCAACGACAAGCTGATGGAAAAAAGACACGGCCAGTTCGTTCATTATTTCGAAAACGGCAAAAAAGAAACTGTTGAAAATTACATCGATGGCCGATTGTTTGGCGGCTATCAGGAGTGGTATGAAAACGGCGGCCAGCGACTCGAAGCCGACTATCAGCTTTTCGACAAGAATGACCCCGGAAAGCCGCTGCTGAAAATCACAAGCTTCTGGGACAAATCGGGAAAAATGACCGCCAAAGAGGGTAATGGGACTTTTGAAGTTCGTGAAGTCAATTATATTTCATCCGGGCCTGTGAAAGACGGATTTATGGACGGCGAATGGAGCGGAAAGGGAATCTACAAAAACATAACTTTCACTGAAAAATATGCGCAAGGCAGACTCGTTTCAGGCACATCGATCGATCCTGACGGGAATGTACACCAATACACAAAACTCAACGAGCAGCCGTCCTCCCGAAAGGGAATCGACCAGTTTTATAAATATGTCGCGAAGAACTTCAAAACACCCGATGTTGAAGGGGTAAACGGTACGATTGTCCTCAGGTTTATAGTCAACAAGGACGGTTCGGTATCGGATGTACAGCTTCTGCGAACGCTTCATCCGCTTTTCGACCAGGAAGCAGTGCGTGTCGTATCGGCCTATCCCGATTGGAAACCGGGAATGTACCGCGGATTGGAAGCGCGCACTTCTTTTTCGCTGCCAATCAAAATTAAGCTACCTGATTGATAATTTTGCCAAAAATTTTATCTTTAAACAAATTTCTCGGAATGGATAACCAGCAGCACGAACAATACGAATACGCCCGAAAGCGAATCCGGCAGAAGAAGAATGTCTTCGTCCACTTCGTTGTTTTTGCCATTGGCAGCGTATTCTTGTACATCATCAATAAGATCCTGGACATCGATGCGCCGGAAAATTGGTACCAATGGGCGATTACTGCCTGGGCTTTTGTGTTCATACTTCACTTCATCAAGGTTTTTGTCACCGATAGTTTTATGAACAAGAATTGGGAACGCCACCAGATTGACAAGCTCGTCGCGATGCAGCAACGCAAAATTGAAAAACTCCGCTCCCAAGTGGAATCACAAAACATCGAATCCTGATGGTTATTCTCATCGCGGCCGTCGGGCGCAATTCCGAACTCGGCAAAGACAACCAGCTTTTGTGGCATTTGCCGGACGATTTTAAGCGGTTCAAGCAAGTCACCACCGGCCATTACATCATCATGGGAAGAAAAACATTTGAGTCTTTCCCGAAATTGCTCCCAAATCGGACACACGTAATTATTACTCGTCAGGAAAATTACCATCCTGAGGGTTGCATCATCGCCTCTGGAATCGAAGATGCACTTGCAAAATGCCCCGAAAACGAAGATGTTTTTGTGATTGGCGGCGGTGAAATCTTTAAACTTGCGATGCCTTTTGCCGATAAGCTCGACCTGACGGAAGTCGATGCCAGCTTTGACGCCGATACGTTTTTCCCGATGCCCGACATGTCGCAGTGGGTTTGCAACTGGGCGCTGCATCACCCGAAGGACGACGCGCACCAATACGATTTTACTTTCCGCAATTACATCCGGCGCGATCCTTCGCAGGTTTCCCGTTTGGGCAAATAGCGTTACCTTTGCGCAAAATCAGACCTATGGCAGAAAACGTCACCCCATATAAAGATTCCACGCTTGGAAAAAAAGAGCAGGTCTCGAAAATGTTCGACGCCATTTCCGGCGGATACGACAAGCTCAACCGGGTGATTTCGTTTGGCATAGATGTCAAATGGCGAAGGAAAGTGCGAAAACTCGTTGCGGCAGTTCATCCGAAGGAAATCCTCGATATTGCCACCGGAACCGGAGATCTTGCCATTATGATGAGCGACATCGACGGCGCCTCGATTACCGGAATTGACATTTCGGAGGGAATGCTTGAAGTCGGGCGCAAAAAGGTCGCAATGAAAGACTTGTCGTCTAAAATCACACTAACGCTTGCCGATTCGGAAGAAATGCCATACGCCGACAATTCGTTTGATGCGATAACGGTTGGCTTTGGAATACGCAATTTCGAGCATCTTGAGAAAGGGCTGGCAGAAATCCTGCGCGTACTTCGTCCCGGCGGCGTATTCGTAATCCTTGAGACTTCGATTCCTGAAAAGACTCCTTTCCGGCAGGGCTACAAGCTATATACGAAGGCGATACTTCCGCTGATAGGCAAGCTTTTTTCAAAAGACCGCGTTGCCTACGGATATCTTTGCGAGTCGGCATCGGTTTTTCCATACGGCGAAAAACTGAACAATATTTTACGGAAAATCGGGTTTATAAACGTTGTTTCCATACCGCAGACGTTCGGTGTGGCCACCATTTATTCCGCTTCCAAAAACACATGAGAAGACTCGCCGCCATACTTTGCTTTTTGACCCTGATGCCAATTTCCGGATTTTCCCAATTTGGCCGCGACCCGCTGATAAACCTCGAGAATTTCGATAAACAGCGCGTTCACTGGGGTTATTTTTTGGGATTCAACTCCTACGATTTTAAGATCGATTACAAGACACCACAACCGGATGTTTTGGTGCAATCGACTACAGGTTTTAATGTCGGACTGATCGGAAACCTGCGGCTGACGGAATACGTCGACCTTCGGTTTGAACCGGGATTGTATTATACGCAGCGCAACCTTACGTACCCAAATTTCACCAACGAAATCGATGCGCTTCGGGAAGTCCGCTCAACCTATATACATTTTCCCTTATTGCTGAAACTATCATCGCTTCGAACGGGAAATATCCGGCCTTATCTTTTGGGAGGATTGTCATCGACGCTCAATCTTTCGAGCAATGAGAAGTCGCGCGACGATAACCTGGAACAGCGTTTCAGGGTGAAAACCTGGTCAACGAATTACGAACTCGGATTTGGGATCGACCTCTATTTCGAATACTTTAAATTTTCGCCGTCGATTCGTGGTGTTTTCGGGATCAACGATGAGCTTGTGCGGGACAACGATCCGAACAGCCCGTGGACGTCAAACATCCAGTCGCTGAAAACACGCGCAGTCCTGATCAATTTCAGCTTCCACTAGGATTTATTCTGCGGAATTCACTTAAAACAACGGCAGTTGCCATCGCGACGTTAAGGCTTTCTGCTTTTTGCAGTTCACCAAAACGCGGAATTGAGATCTTTCGCTGAACCTGTTTTGCGATCTTGTCCGATATTCCGTTGGCCTCGTTGCCAAAGACCACGATGGCGTCGGCCGGCAATGCGTTAGTGTAGATATTTCCTCCATCCATGAAAGTTCCGTAAACATTGTTTTTTTGGTGAAGAAACTGTTCAAGATCTTCGTAAAAAACCGAAACCCTGGCAATCGAACCCATTGTTGCCTGGATCGCTTTCGGATTGTAGACATCGGCCGATTCCTTTGAGCAAACTACCTGCTTTACGCCAAACCAATCGCAAAGCCGGATGATCGTTCCCAGATTTCCGGGATCGCGAACATCGTCAAGTACGATCGTAAAAACTCCTTCCGCGGGAACATCGTCGGCTGCCATCCTGAAAACCGCAAGGCAGTTGTTGCTTGCCGTCAGCGAACTCATTTTTTTGAGTTCGGCTGCTGTAACCGAAACTGCCGGAATATCGGTAAAAACCGGTTCGCTCTGATAAAGCTGCTCGAGGGCAAAACGCGAGTGCAGCAGCTCCGAAATCACCTTTGCTCCTTCGGCGGTAAACAGCCCTTGCGAATGGCGTAACTTTTTTTGCTGCAGCCCTGTGATAACCTTTATTTGGTTTTTGCTAACCATGGAAAAAATGTACTTTTGGCTAAATATCCAATCGTTGAGAATACGTCCCGCAAAAATATCATTAATTATCCTAACAGGAATAATTATGTCGGCTTGCAACACTACCAGGCGTGTTCCCGAAAACAAGCACCTGCTGATGAAAAACCAGGTGGTCGTAAACGGAAAGACCGAAACCAACGACGATGTTACCGAGCTCATTTACCAAAAACCAAACAGTTCGATCTTAGGATACCGGCTTCGGCTGAACCTATACAATTTGGCCAAGAAGAATCCCGATTCGTCGTATTGGGCCAAGTTTACGCGCAAACCCGGAAAATACAAACGAATGGCCAAGTTGCTGTCCAAAAAACAGGTCAACCGGCTCGGCAAATCGTTCTGGTATTTCGGCATCCACAATTTCCTGAAGAAATCAGGCGAAGCGCCGGTGATCCTCGATGAGCGGAGCACGAAAAAATCGGCTGCGCGCCTAAAGGCATATTATTTCAATAACGGTTATTTCGACGCGGTTACTAGTTTTAAAGTCGACACCATCGCCGCAAAAAAAGCGCGGGTGACCTATACGGTTACCACGAAATCGCCTTACATTCTCGACACCATTAGCCGGCGCATTTCGACTCCGGTTCTCGATTCGCTGTACCAGGCAATTCCTTCTGCATCGTTCCTAAAAAGTGGCCAGCATTATAAGACGGTAAATTTCGATCAGGAAAAGGAACGGATTACAACGTACTTCAGGAACCACGGCGTTTTCCGGTTTCAGCAGAATTACGTGAAATACGATGTTGACACCGTTGGGACCGGGAAAAAAGCCAATGTAAAGTTGATCATTGACGACTATTCCTACCGTGCAAACGATACAACCCGAACAGAACCTTTCAAACTTTACAAGATCAGCGGCGTGAATGTTTACACTTCGACTCCGGCAGATAAAACGTTTACGACGATCACCGACAGCACTGAATACGGCAACTTCAAGATCTTCAGCAGTGGGAAGTTGCGTTACAAACCAAAAGCGATTACTGATGCAATTTTGATAAACAAGGGAAATCTTTTTGCAGATTATCGGACCACGCTGACTTCACGCTACCTGAGCAATCTGCACGTTTTCAATTATCCGGCGATACAATACCAGCCCGACAGCACCGGAAACGGACTGGTCGCCAACATTTATCTTGTGTCGAAGGAAAAATACACCTTTCACGCCGGAGTCGATTTCACGCACTCCAACATTCAGGACTTCGGGATTGCAGGAACGACATCGGTTACGATAAGGAATATTTTCCGGGGCGCTGAGACATTGGATATTGCTGCACGTGGAAACATAGGGTCATCGAAAGATTTTGCAAATCCTGATGACACATTCTTCAACGTTTCGGAATATGGCGCCGATGTAAAACTCTCGCTTCCGCGGATATTGTTCCCCGTAAAAACCGAACGGCTGCTGCCTAAAACAATGATTCCTTCAACGGCGATCAGTTTTGGTATCGCCAAGCAACGAAACATCGGACTCGACAAGGAAAATTTTACGGGCGCGATGACTTACAACTGGACGCCAAAACGATATTCGAGTGCACGATTTGACCTTTTCAACATTCAATATGTAAACAATGTGAACGTTGGGAATTACTTCCGGGTTTACCGATCTTCCTATTCTGCGCTTAACGACCTGGCTCACGATTACAACGCAAATCCCATCTATTTTGACAGCAAAGGCGATCTGATAATCGATGCCGGAACGAATGCATTTATAAATGATGTCATTGGCCCGAGCCCGGTGATCACTTTGTCTGATAATGATCTGAAAACGGTCAGGAGCATTTCGGAGCGGCGCACGCGGCTAACCGAAAACAACCTGATTTTCGCCACCAGCTACAGTTTTTCGAGGACGACAAAAACCGATCTGACCGACGACGATTTTCACGTTTTCCGCACCAAAATCGAATCGGCGGGCAACTTCTTTTCGCTTATCGCACGATTTTCAAAACAACTGGAAAATCAGAATGGAAACAACACTTTTCTCGGCGTCGAATATTCGCAATACATAAAAACCGAATTCGAGTTCATCAAACATTGGGACATGGGACGCAAGAAAGTCCTGGCGATGCGGTTGTTTGGCGGAATTGCAATTCCGTATGGCAACTCGAACAGCGTTCCTTTCTCAAGAAGTTACTTCGCCGGCGGATCCAACGATAACCGCGCCTGGAAATCGTACGGTTTGGGCCCGGGACGCGCCGAGACGATATACGATTTCAACGAGGCCAACATGAAACTTGCGTTCAGTACCGAATACCGGTTTAATATTTTTGGCGGCTTCAACGGCGCGCTCTTCGTAGATACCGGAAATATCTGGAACGTGCTCGATAATGTTACTGACGAAAAAGCGGTTTTCGAGAATTTCAGGTCGCTTGGCGAAATGGCCGTCGGATCGGGTTTCGGACTCCGCTATGACTTTAATTTCTTTGTCGTCAGGCTTGACGTGGGCTTCAAAACATACAATCCGGCCGATGACAATCAAAAGTGGTTCAGGGACTATAATTTCAGCAATTCCGTTCTAAATATCGGTATTAATTACCCTTTCTGAAGCAATTTTATTTAATTTTGTTCCCTAACCAAAAAACCAAAATCATGGCTCACAATATAAAACCGGGCGTCGCTACCGGAGATGAAGTCCAGGCGATTTTCCGCTATGCTAAAGAACGAGGTTTTGCGCTTCCCGCAGTAAACGTAACCGGTTCAAGTACGATTAATGGCGTATTGGAAACCGCTGCGAAGCTGAATGCGCCGGTAATCATCCAGTTTTCGAACGGAGGCGCAGCTTTCAATGCGGGAAAAGGCCTTTCGAATGCAAACGAAAAAGCTGCGATCGCGGGCGGAATCGCGGGAGCAAAGCACATTCATACGCTAGCGGAAGCCTACGGAGCAACCGTAATATTGCATACCGACCATTGCGCAAAGAAACTTCTGCCGTGGGTTGACGGACTGCTGGAGGCATCCGAAAAGCATTTTGCCCAAACGGGGAAACCATTGTACAGCTCACACATGCTCGATCTTTCCGAAGAGCCGATTGCCGAAAACATCGAGACTTGCAAGAAGTACCTCGAGCGCATGGATAAAATGGGAATGACTTTGGAAATTGAGTTGGGAATAACAGGCGGCGAGGAAGATGGCGTGGACAATTCTGACGTTGACAGCTCAAAACTATATACGCAGCCTGAAGAAGTGGCTTTCGCTTACGAAGAGCTCTCAAAGGTGAGTCCGCGTTTCACAATTGCAGCAGCTTTCGGCAATGTGCACGGAGTTTACAAACCGGGGAATGTCAAACTTACTCCGAAAATCCTGAGAAATTCACAGCATTATGTCCAGGAAAAATTCAACACCGGCCACAACCCTGTTGATTTTGTATTCCACGGCGGTTCGGGATCTTCACTTGAGGAAATCCGCGAAGCGATCAGCTACGGAGTCATCAAGATGAATATCGATACCGATCTCCAGTTCGCCTTTACCGAAGGAATCCGCGATTACATGCTGAAAAATATCGACTATCTGAAAACACAGATCGGAAATCCTGAAGGTCCGGAAGCGCCAAACAAAAAGCATTACGACCCGCGCAAATGGGTTCGTGAAGGCGAGTTGACTTTCAACAAACGGCTCGAGCAGGCGTTCGCCGACCTTAATAATATAAACACATTGTAAAAAAGTTTAAAGTTTAAAGTTCAAAATTTTGCTATCTAGAACTTTAAACCTTAAACCTCAAACCCTAAATTATGGCTTGGTTTAAAAGGACAGCTAAAGGAATAACAACTGCAACCGAAGACAAAAAGGACGTTCCGAAAGGCCTTTGGTATAAGTCGCCAACAGGCAAAATCATTGATGCCGATGAGCTGGCGCGTAACCTTTATGTAAGTCCCGAAGATGGCTTCCACGTTAGGATCGGGAGCAAGGAATACTTCGAAATTTTGTTTGACAACAACGAATTCACCGAACTGGATGCCAATATGACATCGAAAGATCCGCTGAATTTCGTCGATACCAAAAAATATTCGGACCGGTTGAAGGAAGCTGTCGAGAAGACGAAGCTCAAAGATGCAGTTCGGACGGGAGTTGGAAAATCAAAAGGGAAAGACCTTGTAATCTGCTGTATGGATTTCGCTTTTATCGGCGGATCGATGGGCGCCGTCGTAGGCGAAAAGATCGCACGCGGAATCGACTATTCGATCAAAAACCGCGTTCCGTTCCTGATGATTTCAAAATCGGGCGGCGCGCGAATGATGGAAGCGGCTTATTCACTGATGCAGCTCGCAAAAACTTCGGCGAAACTCGCGCAGCTTGCCGATGCCCGGATTCCGTACATTTCGCTCTGTACCGACCCAACAACCGGCGGAACTACGGCGTCTTATGCGATGTTGGGCGATGTCAATATTTCGGAACCCGGAGCATTGATCGGGTTTGCCGGGCCGCGGGTTGTGAAAGACACGACGGGAAAAGACCTTCCGGAAGGTTTTCAGACCGCAGAATTTGTACTGGAGCACGGCTTCCTGGATTTCATCACTCCGCGAAAAGAATTGAAGAATAAGATCAACCTGTTTCTGGATCTCATCCTGAACCAGCCGATCAGAAGTTAATAAGTCCCGCGAAAGCGGGATTTTTTTTTACATCCCGGTGCGGATAGCCTCAACCGGATCAAGTCGGGATGCTGAAATTGCGGGAAGTATTCCGCTGATCAGTCCAATCACGGCGGCTAGTGATGTCCCCAGGATTATATTGCCTGTACTCAGCACAAACTCGAATTCGACCACTTTTGTCAGCACTATAGTGATGATCCAGACCAGTAAAAGTCCGATTGCACCACCTATAACGGAAAGTATGATCGCTTCAAACAAAAACTGGAAAAGGATAAAACGGTTTTTTGCGCCAAGCGATTTTTGAATCCCGATAAGATTCGTGCGTTCCTTAACCGATACGAACATGATATTCGCGATCCCGAAACCGCCGACGAGCAACGAAAATCCGCTGATAATCCAACCTACGAGATTCATCTGACCGACTATGTTGTCGATCAAATCGGTAAAACCTGAAAGAATGTTGATGAAAAAGTTGTCGATTTCATCAGCCTTCATTCCCCGCATATTTCGCAGCTTTTGTGCGATATCGCCTTTCAGGGCGTCAACGTCGATTCCTTTTTTTGGCTTGATGACGATAACCGGCAACATCAGGTCGCTATTTTCGCCGTACAATCTTCGAAGGAAGTTGGACGGTATAAAGGCAGAAATGTCATTACTCTCGCCAAACATTCCTGATCCCTGCTTTTTCAGTACGCCGATGACGGTGAATTTTTGACCGTAAAGGCGAACGTTCTTACCGATCGGGTCCGATTCTCCAAAAAGATTTTTCGCAACATCGAAACCTACCACTATGACGGGCGCGCCTGAATTCGATTCGGCTTCATTATAAAAACGGCCCTCTTCGAACTCGAGTGTCTGAATATCGGTAAACTCATACGTTACCGGAACAATATTAATGTCGCTGACGCTTTCTCCTTCAAACTTGATGCTTTCCCTGTTGACGAAATACTGAAAACAAAAATACTCCGCGTCGGCAACCGATCTGCTGAGATTTTGGTATTCTTCGTAGGTAACATCGGGAAATTGCTCCGTTTTCCATTGCGGAAGATCGGACGGACCGAATGAAACGCGTGTCAGGTAAATTGTGTTCTTGTCGAGGCTGCTCAAATCTTTCTTTATCTTCCGGTCGAGCGAATCAACGGCAGCCAGTACGGCAATGATCGAAAAAATCCCGATGGTCACGCCAAGCAGTGACAACAATGTCCGCAGCTTATTGTTGCGCAACGCGTTGAGCGCAAAGGCAAAGCTCTCACTGAGCAAACGCATGTAAACGACCATGGGCAGCTTTCTGTTTGCTGTAAAATTGGGCAAAATTTGCTCAAAAACCTAATAAATTTCAACGGTCAAAAATTGCCGATTTCTTTTCACATATTGTAAACATTAAGAAACGATTTCGTTGGAAAAATTTACTTTTGCACAAACCACACAACTACATGAATACAACAAAAAAAATCGCGTCGGCGCTCGTTTCTGTTTTCTCTAAGGACGGACTCGAACCGCTGATCAGAAAATTGCATGAACAAGGCGTAACTTTTTATTCGACCGGCGGAACGGAAGAATTTATCCGCAATCTCGGGATACCTGTAATTGCCGTTGAAGACGTTACTTCTTATCCGTCGATTCTTGGCGGAAGGGTGAAAACGCTGCACCCGAAAATTTTTGGCGGAATTTTAAACCGGCAGGACAACGAAACGGATGTTGCCCAGATGAAAGAATTTGATATCCCACAGATTGATCTTGTAATTGTTGATCTTTACCCATTCGAAAAAACAGTCGCTTCCGGTGCGTCTGAAGAAGATATCATCGAAAAAATCGACATTGGCGGAATTTCACTAATCCGCGCAGCCGCAAAGAATTTCAGCGATACAGTGATCATTTCGAACAGGAGCCAATATGCAGGATTCCTGACGATGATTTCCGAAAATAAAGGCGCGACAACCCTTGAGCAGCGGCGCAATTATGCGGCTGAAGCATTTCACGTGTCTTCACATTATGACAGTGCGATTTTCAATTACTTTAATAAAAATGACGACTATCTGAAGATAAGCCGCGAAGGCGGAATGGCGCTGCGCTATGGCGAAAACCCACACCAGAAAGGCTTCTTTTTTGGCGATTTTGATCAGATGTTTGAAAAAAAACATGGAAAGGAATTGTCATACAACAACCTGCTTGATGTTGACGCTGCCGTGACGCTGATCCTTGAATTTTGGAATGATGATCCGACTTTTGCAATATTGAAACACAATAACGCCTGCGGCCTTGCAACGCGGAAGACCGTTGCCGATGCGTATCGCGATGCATTGGCGGGAGATCCGACCTCGGCGTTTGGCGGCGTGTTGATTTGCAACAAAAAAATTGATTCCGAGGCGGCTGGTGAAATCGACAAGCTTTTTTGTGAAGTCGTCATCGCACCCGATTACGATGAAAACGCGTTTTCCGTCCTCAGCCAAAAGAAGAACCGAATCATTCTGACACTTAAAAGCACAACGCTTCCGGGCAGCCAGGTCCGCTCCTGCCTGAACGGATTTCTTGTCCAGGACCGCGATTCAAAAACAGATTTACAAGAAGATTTGCGGACGGTTACCGAAACCCCACCGACAAGTCAGGAGATTGCCGATTTGCTGTTCGCCTCGAAAATCTGCAAAAACACAAAGTCAAACACAATCGTGCTGGCAAAAGGAATGCAACTGATTGCTTCAGGCACCGGCCAGACCTCGCGCGTAGATGCTTTGCGGCAGGCGATCGAGAAAGCAAATTCGTTTGGATTTGACCTTGCGGGTGCGGTGATGGCGAGCGATGCTTTTTTCCCTTTTCCGGACTGCGTCGAGATTGCCAAAAAATCCGGAATAACCGCTGTAATACAGCCCGGTGGATCGATCAAGGACGAACTGTCGATCAACTATTGCAATGAAAATAAAGTTGCAATGGTATTTACCGGAACTCGTCATTTCAAACATTAATTTCTTTAACTTTGTCGTTAATTTTTTATTAATAATAAACCCAGTAAAAACGTATGGGATTTTTTGATTTCATGACCGAGGATATCGCGATAGACCTTGGTACTGCCAACACACTGATCATTCACAACGACAAGGTCGTAATCGACAGTCCTTCGATTGTTGCCCGCGACCGCGTTTCGGGAAAAATCATCGCTGTGGGCAAGGAAGCGAATATGATGCAGGGGAAAACTCATGAAAACATAAAAACCATACGGCCACTTAAAGACGGGGTTATTGCCGACTTTGATGCGTCGGAAAAGATGATCAGCATGTTCATCAAAAGCATTCCTGCACTGAAGAAACGGATGTTCACTCCGGCGCTCCGGATGGTTGTTTGCATTCCATCGGGAATTACCGAAGTTGAAATGCGGGCAGTTAAAGAATCGTGTGAACGCGTTAATGGAAAAGAAGTTTACCTGATCCACGAACCAATGGCCGCAGCAATCGGTATCGGAATCGACATCATGCAGCCAAAAGGAAATATGATTGTTGACATCGGCGGCGGAACAACTGAAATTGCGGTTATTGCCCTCGGCGGAATTGTGTGCGACAAATCGGTTAAAATTGCCGGTGATGTCTTCACGAACGACATCGTTTATTACATGCGGACACAGCATAACCTATTTGTGGGTGAAAGCACTGCGGAAAAAATAAAAATCACAATCGGGGCGGCAACCGAAGATCTCGACACGCCGCCGGATGACATGTCGGTTCAGGGACGTGACCTGCTGACCGGAAAACCGAAGCAGGTAGAAGTTTCATTCCGTGAAATCGCAAAAGCGCTCGATAAATCGATCCAACGGATTGAAGACGCGATCATGGAAACGCTTTCGCAAACGCCGCCTGAACTCGCTGCCGATATCTACAACACCGGGATTTATCTTGCGGGCGGTGGTTCGATGCTGCGTGGACTCGACAAAAGGATTTCGCAAAAAACCGATCTTCCGGTTTATATTGCAGAAGATCCACTTAGAGCCGTAGTCCGCGGAACGGGAATGGCGCTTAAAAACATTCCTAAATTCAGGAGCATTCTAATAAAATAGTTCCGACCGTTTTCGAGGCCTGAAAAGCAGTTTTGAAATTAGATTTCCTATTTTTTAATTACCGGCTAAATGCAGCAGATTTTTAATTTTATCTTTAAAAACAGTACCAAGCTACTGTTTTTGCTGCTTTTAACCATCTCGTTGGTATTAACGATCCAAGCGCATTCCTATCACAGGAGCAAGATTGTTTCGTCGGCGAATTTCCTTACCGGCGGCGTTTATTCAAAGATGAACGACGTTAGCGAATACCTCAGCCTCAAGAGCCAGAACGAAGAACTCGCAAAAGAAAATGCAAGGCTTAAAATGCTGCTTTTCAATGTTAGCGATTCAATGGCTGTGAAGAAGTATGACAGCATTAAAGGTGTCAGCAAGACCGACCTCATCGTTTCGAAAGTCATTCACAACTCCTACAATGTTTTTGAAAATTACCTGACGATTAACAACGGTGCTGCCGATGGTGTAAAGCCGGACATGGGCGTTGTGAACAGTGCAGGAATTATCGGAATCGTAGATCGCACCTCGAAGCATTATGCGACGGTGATCAGCATTTTGAACGTAAAGTCGCAAATCAATGCCAAGATAAAAAAGTCGAATCATTTCGGGTCGCTGATCTGGAACGGAAAAAGTACCGGATATGTGCAATTAATCGACGTGCCGCGACTTGCATCCGTTCGAAAAGGCGACACCATTGTGACCGGCGGACAGTCGACGATCTTTCCTGAGAACATCGGAATCGGAACCATTGACAAGGTTTACATCGACAATCAGACGAACTATTATACGCTTAATGTCAAATTGTTCAACGACATGACCAACCTTGGCCATGTTTACGTGATCAAGAGCAAGGATCGTGAAGAAATTATGAACCTGGAAAAACAGAGCAAAGGTGAATAGTACGGTCCTTGTCAATATTGCCCGCTTCATCTTGCTCCTGGCGGCACAGGTGATTATCTTCAACAACATGACCTTTCTGGGTTATATCAGCCCTTTTCCGTATATTTTATTCATTATCCTTTATCCGGTTGACGGCAACAAACTCGCGCTTCTTGGCGTGTCGTTCCTTCTCGGGATAATCATGGACATGTTCAGCAATTCGGGTGGCGTTCATGCTGCGGCGTGTTTGGTACTCGCTTATTTCCGCCCGTCAATTTTCAAATTTTCATTCGGATTAAGCTATGAATACCAAACAATCCGGATCAATGATGTGCTGACGCCGGAACGGTTTTCGTTCATTTTATTGTCGGTTGTCATTCACCATTTCACACTCTTCCTGCTCGAAGTTTTCAGGCTCAGCAACCTTTGGGACATTCTGCTGCGCACTATCCTGAGCACGATATTTTCAATCATTCTTTGTGTCACGCTGATTTACATTTTTAAGCCAGCCAAACGATGAGAAAAGTGCTTCTTCCTTCACTGGTCATCATTACCGCACTACTGCTGTTGATGAGGCTCTTTTACCTGCAGGTTATCGACGACTCGCTGAAGTTGAAATCGGATAACAATGCAATAAAAATAAAATACGATTACCCTGAGCGCGGCTACATCTACGACCGCAAAGGCAGACTTTTAGTGGCAAACCAGCCGTCATACGACATTATGGTCACGCCGCGTGAAATGAAAAACATAGACACGACTGAATTTTGCCACCTGCTCAATATAACCAGGGAAGATTTTAACCGAATCATCGCAAAAGCCAAAGTGTATAGTCCGCGTCTCCGCTCTGTTTTCCTGCCGCAGCTAAACAAAAAAGAATACGCCGCCTTTCAGGAAAAGATCCGGAAATTCCCCGGGTTTGAAATTCAAAAACGTTCCCTCCGCGATTACCAGGTGCCGTTTGCCGCTAATGTTTTCGGCTTTATTACGCAGGTTAACGACGCCATCATCAAGAAAAATCCGTACTACATCAGCGGTGACCTTATCGGAAGACAAGGTGTGGAGGAAAGTTATGAGGAAATTTTACGTGGGATCAAAGGCGTGAAGTACATCCAAAAGGACAAGTACAACCGTGAGATTGGCTCATACAAAAACGGAAAGTACGATACGATTGCGGTTCAGGGAAAGGACATTGATCTTACAATCGACATGGAGCTTCAGAAATACGGTGAGCAACTGATGATCAACAAGCGCGGCGGGATTGTCGCCATTGAGCCAAAAACAGGTGAAATCCTGGCGTTGGTAACCGCGCCATCGTACGATCCGGCGATTCTTGTCGGAAGGCAGCGGTCGCGGAATTATACGATGCTTTACCACGATTCGATTGCGAAACCACTTTATGACCGTGGACTTTTGGCTGAATATCCTCCGGGTTCGCCATTTAAAATCCTGACTGGACTCATCGGCCTTCAGGAGCAGGTCATCGATGAGCAGACGTCTTTTGTTTGCCACCACGGCTTCAGCTACGCGCGCGGACGTTTCATGAAATGCCACGACTCCGGAATTTCACAGCTTCACAATGGTATTTACAACTCGTGCAACACGTATTTTGCGAGTGTCTATATGAAAACCATCAATAAGTTTGTACGGCCTGCTGATGGAGTTGACGTATGGAGCAATCACCTGAAAAGCTTCGGACTGGGTGAATTTATGGGATATGACCTGCCAACCGGCCGTCGCGGAAGCCGTCCGACATCCAAAACTTACAAGCGAATTTATCCGAATGGCGGATGGCGTGCAACGACCATAGTTTCGAATGCTATCGGACAGGGAGAAGTTCTGATGACGCCAATCCAGCTTGCCAATATGATGGCAGCCGTCGCCAATCGCGGATACTATTACACGCCTCACATCCTCAAAAAGATCAAAGGCGGCGAAATCGACAAAAAATTCCGCACCAAACACGTCACAACGATCAATAAAAAATATTTTGAGCCGGTAATCAGCGGCCTTAACGATGTGTACAACCTCGGTACGGCACGCGCGCTCAAAGTGGAAGGAATCGAGATTTGCGGAAAGACAGGAACTGCCGAAAACTTCGCCAAGATTAATGGGAAGAGGACAAAGCTGCAGGATCACTCGATATTCGTAGCTTTTGCGCCAAAGGACAATCCGAAAATTGCAATCGCGGTATTTGTCGAAAATGGCTATTGGGGCGCACGTTGGGCCGGTCCAATTGCGAGCTTGATGATCGAAAAGTACGTTCGCGGAAAAATAACGCGTACCGATCTTGAAAAGCGGATGCTTGAAGGAAGCTTGCAGGGCGAATACGAAAAATATTTGGGTAGGGATACGATCTTCACACCGAAACCAGCCGAAAGCGAAGAAGCCGAGAATTAATGAAAAACCAAAGTATAAAAAGCCACATCGACTGGATCAGCGTAATTATTTACAGTACGCTGGTAATCCTGGGCTGGCTGAATATTTACTCGTCGTCACTTTCACTTGAAGAAGGCAGCACCGCGTTTGACTTTTCACAAATTTACGGCAAGCAGCTACTGTTCATTTTACTTACAGTTCCGCTGATTTTCATCGTGCTATCCCTTGAGGGCAAATTCTATGAAAAATACGCAAGCATCATTTTCGGCATTGCGCTGGTTTCGCTACTCGGACTTTTCGCATTTGGTAAAGTCATTGCCGGACAGCGTTGCTGGTATGCATTCGGTGGGTTTACATTGCAGCCGTCCGAATTCGCGAAAGCAGCAACGGCGCTGGCTTTGGCGAAATACCTGAGCGATGTACAGGTGAACTTGCGCGACATGAACCGGCAAATCATGGCAATATTGATCGTATTCCTGCCCGTGATGCTGATCCTTCCCCAGCCCGATCCCGGAAGCGCGCTTATTTACAGCATTTTTATTATCGTACTTTATCGTGAAGGCTTGCCTGCGTGGTATGTGTGGACAGGTTTTACGGCGATGTTCCTTTTCGTCCTCGCATTAATCCTCAAGCCATGGTTTATAATCTTGTGCGCTGCTGCGGTCTTGGCCCTGGTTTATTGGAGAAGCCGCATCGCAAACAGAAACATTATTGCAAGTACGCTGATGCTCATCATGATATCAGGATTTGTCCTTTCGGTGGATTATGTTTTCGAACACGTTTTTAAGCAGCACCACCGCGACCGTTTTAATATTCTGCTTGGCAAGGAAGTCGACCTGAAAGGCGTCGGTTACAACACAAATCAATCGGAAATCGCGGTAGGTTCTGGCGGCTGGTTCGGAAAGGGTTTTCTCGAAGGAACGCAAACAAAAGGCGGATTTGTACCCGAGCAGCATACCGATTATATTTTTACGACCGTCGGAGAAGAATGGGGCTTTTTAGGTTCGCTGGTTGTGATTGGATTGTTCGTCGGATTGATACTGCGTGTAATTTATCTTGCGGAGCGACAGAAAACCAAGTTCAGCCGCGTTTACGGCTATTGCGTCGCCGGAATCCTGTTTATACACTTCTTTGTGAATATTGCGATGGTCGTCGGGATTTTTCCAACGATCGGCGTGCCGTTGCCGCTATTCTCGTACGGCGGGTCCGGGCTCTGGGGCTTTACGATCTTGCTGTTTATCTTCCTAAAAATGGACGCCAACAAGGTCAACGAATGGTAGCTCAACCAAAACGCTAAGATCTTATTACCCTTTTAAATAATTACAAGAATCAAATAAAAAGACGCTCCGAAAACTAAATTCCCGGGGCGTCTTCGGCTTGGTTGTTTGCCAATTACGATTTTACGATCTTCTCTTTTTTCTTAAGCTGTACAGTTCCTTTCAGTCCCTGGCCGGCAGAAAGATCGCCAAGGATATTTACGGCTTCTTCCACATAAATATCCTTTTGAAGGCTTTCATGCCATCTGTCACGCTTCTCTTTTAACACAACGTCTTTGTTCATGGCGTCAACCTCATAAGGAAGCGACTTGAAAGTCAGGTGATTATTGAACTCGGCCAAGACCTTATATTTTTTGGCTTTTTCTTCGAGCGCTTTCTGTTCAGCCTGGAATTTGTCAAGCTTCAGCGGATAAACCGTTTCTTCGCTTCGGTCATTAATCCACTTCGCATTTTCATCGATTAGGCGCAGTTCAGCTTTTTGAGCAATGCGCTTTTTACTGTTCGCGATCGCCTGGTCGAAATTGCTCTGTTTCGTCCATGGCTTGAAATCGGCCGGATCGATCTTGTCCCACGGCATCGCATTGTCTATGTCGCGTTCACCCATTTTCACATAGGAATAACGGTCTGGCATTGCGACATCGCTGCGAACACCTTCCAGCTGGGTCGATCCGCCATTGATCCTATAAAACTTCTGAGTTGTCGTTTTCAGCGCACCAAGATCACCGACATCGCTGTTACGGATGAATTGGTTCAAGTCGATAACATTCTGCACCGTACCTTTTCCGTATGTCTGTTTGCTTCCGATGATAACACCGCGATTATAATCCTGGATTGCTGCCGCAAGAATCTCGGATGCTGATGCAGAAAAGCTGTTAACCATCACCACAAGCGGGCCGTCCCATTGTACTCTACGATCTTTGTCATAAAGCACTTCTTTTTTACGTCCGGTCGATTTGATCTGAACAATCGGACCTTCTTCAATAAATAATCCGGCGATATCGACAACCGTTTTGAGTGAGCCGCCGCCATTATCCCGAACGTCCATGATCAAACCTTGGACGCCTTCTTTTTTGAGCCGCTCAATTTCAATAGCGACATCTTTACCGGCGTCACGGCTACTGTTGTCCTCAAAATTGATGTAAAATTTCGGAAGGTAAATGATTCCGTATTTTACGCCATTCTTCTCGATTATACTCGATTTTGCGTACGTTTCTTCTATTTCCACTTCGTCGCGAATGATGGAAATGACTTTCATCGTACCATCGGTCTTCTTGACTGAAAGCCTGACTTCGGTACCTTTCGGGCCTTTTATCTTTTTTACGACATCGTCAAGTCGCATTCCGACCACATCAACGGCTTCACCTTTACCTTGCGCCACTTTGAGGATAATATCGCCAGGCTCAAGTTCCTTTCCGCGCCATGCCGGGCCGCCGGAAATCAGTTCGGTGATTTCGGTATAGTCGTTTTTCTTTTGAAGCCGCGCACCGATTCCTTCGAGTTTTCCGCTCATGCTGATGTCAAAACGGTCTTTTTCTTCCGGAGCAAAATAAGATGTGTGTGGATCAAAGCGCGATGCAATTGCGTTGATGTAAACTGAGAACCAATCATCGCGATCGAGGTCTTTGATAAATCCGAAGTATTCATTCAGGGATTTGAGTGAGCTTTCACGCGTTTCCTTTTCAAGTTGGGCGTATGGTTTAACTTGAATTTCGACAGCATCTTTTGAAGCCGGCTTATCGATCGGCTCTTCAACATCGCCGGTCAGCGGATCGACAACTTTCGCGCCTGCATCCATTTTACCGCCTTTCTCCTGCATTTCTAGCTTGTCCGTCAGTGCGGATAAAGTCGACAGTTTGATTTGTTTTCTCCAACGCTCACGAAGTTCTGCCGTTGTAGTTGAATAAGGCAATTTATCGTAATCGGTATTGAAACTCTCATCAACCGAATAATCGAAAGGTTTCGCCAATACATCTTTGTAGTAATCGCGGCTTTCGTCGATGCGTTTCATCAAGCGGTTATAGGTAAGCTCAAAAAAAGAAAGATCCTTGTTGTGGATCTGGTCGTCGATCTGGGTTTCGTATTTTGAGAATTCGTCAATATCCGATTGCAGGAAAAACCGTTTGGACGGATCGAGCGCCTGGATATAATCTTTGTAAATTCCCTTTGAGAAATTGTCGTCGATCGCTGCCGGATCGTAATGTCCCCGCTCAATGACGAACGTAAGCAGTTCGATCAGGAGCTTGTCTTTTTCCGGATCGATTTTGGTTTTGGGCATAAAGCTCCAAAATGCTACAGCCAATGCCGCAACAACCAATAAAATTCTGTAATTCCTTTTCATAAAGAGTAGTAAAGCATTCATCTAAAAACGTAGTAGCCTGGGAATTAGTGTCACGGCATTCCGTACCGTTACACAATCTTTTGTTAAAGATATAAAAATACGACAGGCGGAGTTAAATTCGTATTTTTGTTTTTCAAAAGTAGAAATATTATCCGACGAGCGCTGTTAAAGTTTATACAACTAAATGTAACAGTTCTTGGATAAATTTTAACGATTATGTTAACCCACGACGAATCGGATGGAAAAACCCCTGATACTTGTCACCAATGATGATGGAATAACCGCGCCGGGAATACGCGCACTTATTGAGGTAATGCAAAACCTCGGCGACGTTGTAGTTGTAGCACCAGATAAGCCGCAGAGCGCAATGGGCCACGCCATCACGATCAACAACACGCTTTATCTCAATAAAATCTCGGCTGATGGCGCTGCCATCACTGAATACAGCTGCTCGGGAACGCCGGTCGACTGCGTGAAAATGGCGGTCAGCGAAATCATGCACCGCAAGCCGGACCTTTGTGTTTCGGGAATCAATCACGGTTCGAACAGTTCGATAAATATCATTTATTCGGGCACGATGAGCGCCGCGGTGGAAGCGGGAATCGAAGGCATTCCGGCCATCGGTTTTTCGTTAAGCGATTTCGACTGGAAAGCCGATTTTGAGCCGTGCAAACCACTTGCAAAAAAAATTGCATCGGAAGTTTTAAAAAACGGTTTGCCTGACGGTGTGCTGCTTAATGTGAATTTTCCGAAACTGAAATCGGATGAAATACAGGGTATCCGGATCTGCCGCCAGGCAAAAGCGAGTTGGGTCGAAAAATTCGATAAGCGGCAAACTCCACACGGCCGCGATTACTATTGGCTGACGGGCGAATTCGTGAACCAGGATAATGGACATGATACCGACGAATGGGCTTTGGCCAACGGCTATGTTTCTGTCGTCCCGGTTCAATTCGATTTGACGGCGCACCACGCGATGCAAGAATTAAATACCTGGAAATTGAACCCATGAACAGGAAAATGGTTTTCATCGGAATTTTGATTGGCGTTTTGGTCCCAATACTCATTGCCCTTGCGTTTATCGCTTTTTTCATCAACCACAACGTTGTTGAAGGTTATCAGACTTTAAGCCTGCGCGGGAAACTTCCAAATGTACTTCGCATCGGTCTGTTGGGAAACCTGACCGTCTTTATTTTCACTTATCGAAATAAAGAATTGGTGGCGCGTGGACTCGTCATCGCGACCCTTCTGCTGCTTATCATTACTTTAGTGCTGTAGGATGAAATACTATATCATTGCAGGCGAAGCTTCGGGCGACCTTCACGGGGCCGGATTAATCAGGTCGCTGAAAAACCAGGATCCAAATGCCGACATTCGTTGTTGGGGTGGCGATCTAATGCAGAAAGCCGGCGGTACATTGGTGAAACATTACCGCGATCTTGCATTTATGGGCTTTGCAGAAGTCATCCAGAATCTCCCGACAATCCTCAAGAATATCAAATTCTGTAAAGAAGATATTCTTTCATTCGCTCCCGACGCCGTGATTTTAATCGATTATCCCGGATTTAATATGCGGATTGCGACATGGGCTAAAAATCAAAACATCCCGACACACTATTACATTTCACCGCAAATCTGGGCCTGGAAGGAAAACCGCATCAAAAAAATCAGGCGTGACGTTGACCATATGTATGTGATTCTTCCGTTTGAAAAGGAATTTTACGAAGACAAACATAAATTCGGAGTTCATTTCGTTGGCCATCCGTTAATTGATGTAATTCACAACCGGGAAAATCCCAATCCCGAACAATTTCGTAACGAGTTTGATCTGGATTCGCGACCAATCGTTGCGCTTTTGCCCGGAAGCCGCAAACAGGAAATCACAAAAATGCTCCATGTAATGCTGAGCATTTGCCCTGATTTTCCGGAGTGCCAATTCGTAATTGCGGGTGCACCCGGACAGGAAAAATCATTTTATTCGCAATTCCTGAAAAACCAAAACATAAAGTTTATTTCAAACCGGACATATGACCTTTTAAGTGTTGCAACCGCCGCGCTTGTAACATCCGGAACGGCGACGCTTGAGACCGCTCTTTTTAAAGTGCCGGAAGTAGTTTGCTACAAAGGGAGTTGGATCTCCTACCAAATCGCAAAGCGGATTATCACTTTGAAGTACATTTCACTTGTCAACCTTATTATGGATAAAGAAGTCGTCACCGAACTGATCCAGGACGAGTTGAATCCGAAACGATTGAAGGAAGAATTCTCCAAACTGCTTGATCCTCAATTCCGATCGAAAATCCAAAACGACTATGACGAACTCGAGCAACGTCTCGGCGGTAGCGGCGCGTCAGAAAAAACTGCAAAGCTGATCATTTCAACGTTGAATTAAGGGCGTTGATTTTCAGCAATTTATCATTCATTTTTCCCTTTTTACAAAATTTTAATAGGTTATATTTTCCCAAATGTGGAAATTATATTAAGTTTACCCTGAATGATGTAATAAAATATTGCTCGTTTCGTTTATCATCTAATGTTCATCAGTTTAACTTTTTGAATATTTATTAATAAATAAAGGCTGCCCCGCCATAAATAAAAAATAATATATGCAAAAGAGAATTTTCGCCACAATCATTTTTCTGCTCTTCGCCGCAATTTCGCATGCACAGGTTATCACGAGTAAAAAAGAGGCCATTAAAAAAGGAGTTTATCACGCTCCGGTAGAGAAAAGCGTCGCCTCATCTTCGCAAGCACAAAAATCAAATTCCACCGCTCCACGTGTAAAAACGTCCGTCGCGAAAAGTACCCGGAATAAGAAATCAATCATCAACGACAAGAACGATGACGATCTGATTGTCGATCAGGGCGAGAATTATCTTGCTATGCAAATGATCAACAACGCGATGGAATTCATCGGTGTCAACTATCGCGGCGGCGGAACTTCCAAAGCCGGAATGGATTGCTCAGGAATGGTTACCGCGGTATTTAATATCTTCGGAATGAAACTTCCTCGCAGCTCACACGATATGGCCAAAGTTGGTGAAAAGCTTAAAAAAAACGAAGTCAAAAAAGGTGATCTGGTATTTTTTAAGACAAACGGAAACAGGTCTATCAACCACGTTGGCCTTGTAATCGATGCTGATGGCGATGAGATCAAATTTATCCATTCCTCTACAGGAAAAGGAGTGATCATCTCTTCGACAAAAGAACCTTATTACAAGCGCGCTTTCGCCCAGGCAAATCGGGTGATAATGTAAAATCGACTTCAAAAATATATTTAACTCTCCTTCGGGGGAGTTTTTTATTTTATACGGATAAACCTCATTTGGCGATTGCTGTGAATGCATAATTTAACCTGATGCGAGTAATCCGGTTTCCCTTGGCAAAAGCCACATTGTGTTTCATTGGCGGACTGATACTATCGAAGGTTTGCCAATTGTCCTTCTATGATGCCAATGTCATTTCCCTAGTCAATTTATTGACGGCAGCAATTTTTGTACGTCTCCAAAAATCCAAGCCTATCCCGATTGCTGTAGTGCTGTTTGCATTATTTTTTTCGGTCGGAGCGCTTACCGAGTCGGCAAATCGCCAGCGAGATTACGATGCAAACTATTCGAGCCGCATCATCGATGGCCAAAAACAAGTTGTGCTGGTAACATTGCGCGAAAAACTTAAACCTTCGAAACGCCATTTTCGATATGTAGCGGCCGTCAATGCGCTTGGCAAAAAGCCCGCTTCAGGAAACATAATGATCCATCTACCGCTGAAAAAGTCGTATCAGATCGGTGAGCGGATGGTCGTCTCCGGGTGGCTTACGAAGAATGCTGCGACCGCAAATCCCGGGCAGTTTGACTATTCCAAGTATCTTGCAAACAAGTCGATTTTCGCCCAGCTTTACGCCACAGATGTAAAATCTGTCGGCTTCCGAAAAGATTGTTTCTACTATGCGGACAAATTGCGCAGCGCGAGCAGCGACAACCTTGCGAAGGCAAAGTTCAATCCAACGGCGCTGGCCATGGTGAATGCGCTGATCCTTGGCCAGCAACAAGATCTGTCTGCAGAAGTGCTTCACGATTACCAATACGCAGGCGCTGTTCACATCCTTTCAGTTTCCGGACTTCATGTTGGGTTTCTTTTAATTTTCCTCAATTTTACATTAAGCCGGATGCCGCATACAAACCGCTGGAACACGATCAAATTCGTGGCAATTCTGCTTGTGCTGTGGTCATTTGCCTTAATTGCGGGACTTTCGCCTTCGGTGGTACGCTCGGTCACAATGTTCTCCTTTGTCGCCTTAGGAACAACAATCCGACGGAGCACGAACGTATTTCATACACTGCTTGTTTCAATGCTTTTGATTTTGATGTTCCGTCCCTCATTCCTATTTGATGTTGGATTTCAGCTGAGTTATTGTGCATTGTTCTTCATCCTGTGGCTGCAGCCGAAATTTTCGTCTCTGTGGGAACCGCCACATCGCATTGCACGATATCTTCGCGATCTGATTTCGGTATCGCTCGCTGCACAGCTCGGAACACTACCGCTTTCATTGTATTATTTTCACCAGTTTCCCTGCTTATTTCTTCTCACCAATTTGGTGATCGTTCCGTTTCTGGGAATTATCATGATTCTTGGAATTATAGTCGTTTTGCTTGCCGGTTTCGGAGTCACATTACGTTTTCCGATCTTACTGCTGGAAAGTTGCATTCAAATCCAAAATCACGCAATAAGATGGATAGCAGGGCAGGAATATTTTGTTTTTCAGGATATCCCATTTAATACGGCTTTGCTGGTTTGCGCATATCTCATCATTGTAACTGTCGTTGTCTGTCTCCAACGAAAAACAGTTAAGCATTTGCTTGTGGCGCTTTCCGCCGTTTTATCATTCCAGGGAGCATTTTTGCTAACGATTGTATTGTCGCAACGGAACAATGAATGGGTGGTATTTCACAAAAAAGACAATTTAGCCATTGTACAAAAAGCAGGCAGGATTGTCACTCCGCTACTCAAAAGCACCGAAAGCGACGGGCGGCTTTTCAAAACGTACGCAATGACAAATTTTGCTCAAGTCGGTTCGGCGAGGCACTTTGCGAATTTTATATCGTTCGGCAGAAAACGGGTGTTCGTAGCGGACAGCTCTTCGGCGTTCATTCCGCGCAGTAATATTGAAATCCTGCTGTTGACGCAATCAACAAGAATTAATCTTGAACGAGCAATCGAGTTCATGAATCCAAAGGTTGTGGTTGCGGACGGATCGAACGGGAAAACGTACATCAAACGCTGGAGCGAAACCTGCAGGACACAAAAAATCCCTTTTCACGCAACCGGTAAAAAGGGATCTTATATTGTTCGCGAATAATTTTATTTTCCGATGATCTTGTTCGCTCCCTGGAGCCACGCGGACGGGCCTCCTGCGACATACCCGGTGCTTCCAAGCTTCTCAAAGTTGACTTTACCATCCTTTTTTGTAGCGTTCACCAACCATACTGTTGGATATCCCTGAACCTGGAAAAACTGTTGTAATTCCATGTTTTGCTTTTGGATTTCGGGAAGCTGCGGAGTTCTGCGCGGGAAATCCAGCTCGACCAGGACAACATTATCTTTCGCCCATTGTTCAAACTCGGGCGTCTTCAAAACTTCTTTTTGCAGCCTGATGCACCACCCGCACCAGTCGCTTCCGGTAAAGAAAAGCAACAGCGGCTTTTTGGTTTTCTTGGATACGGTAATTGCCTTATCCAAATCGGTATGCCAGGTTAGCTCCTGGGCTTGTACTGCCATGGAGCCTGCGATTAATAACAATGTAATAAATAGCTTCTTCATTTTTCAAAATTAAATTTGTTCAAACACCGGCGAAATGTAGCGAATTATTTGACATCCTGCATCAGTTTTTTTACAAGTGGGGCAACCGCAATCATTACAATTCCCGCGATCAAAGCATAGAGCGCCAATTGCTTGTAACCTTCGCAATAAATGATGAGTTTTTGGAGATTGGTCGAATTTTCAGAGGCTTCAGCAATATCCGCTCCAAGCAATCCGGCGAAATACTGGCCATACGCACTCGCCAAAAACCACATTCCCATCATTACGGCTTGTAGGCGGTGTGGACTCAAACGCGTCATGATCGACATCCCGATCGGAGAAAGGCAAAGCTCCCCAAATGTTATGATAAACCATCCGAAGGTGAACAGATCCAGTGAAGTTATTCCGTTTTCATCTGCAAAAAACCGAGTGTAATAGAAAACATAAAAACCGCCTGCGAGGAATAGGAATCCGAGACCGAACTTCACCACCGTATTGGGTTCGATTTTACGCTTCGACATCCAAAGCCAGATCATTCCAACCAATGCTGCAAATATGATCACAAAGAGTGAATTCGCAGAATTGTTGACACCATTCGGATCCAGCTTTACGCCTGCCACCGTATTTTCAAGATTGTTTGCAGCAAATAAACTCAATGATCCGCCGCTTTGTTCAAAGAATGCCCAGAATATGATCGAAAACAAAATGAACACCAGTGCTGCCACGAGTTTTTTGTTTTCCTTCAGACTAAACGTCCGCATCTCATAGGCGATATAAATTAGTGAACACGGACCGATAATGTACATGAACATATCGGTATAACCAGAATTCGAAACCAGCAACATGATTACCGGTATGACCGCAATCGAGCCAAAGTAAGTCAGCAATTCCAGTGTCTTGCGCTTTTTGGACGGTACTTCAAGCAACGGCGAAATTCCGATGCTCGCCATGGATTTCTGGGTTTGAACAAAAGTCAGAAGGCTGATAACCATGACCACCGCGGCAAATCCAAAAGCGACATTCCAACGCAGCGCTTCAGGTACAACCGAAGCCAGCATCGTTCCTTTTGCAACGGCAATGCAAATATATCCGCCGATCAATGCGCCAAGATTTACACCGGCGTAAAAGAGGGAAAAGCCTGCATCGCGCCTGTTGTCATCTTCCTTGTAGAGTTTTCCTACCATGGTTGAGATGTTAGGCTTGAAAAAACCCGTTCCGATAATTGTGAAGCTGATCCCGATGAAAAAGAACCGATGCGGATCGAGCGAAAGAATTATACTTCCGGCGATCATCAAAAGTCCGCCCCAAAAAAGCGACTTCCGATATCCGAGGATTTTATCGGCGAACAAACCTCCGATGAAAGTGAATGCGTAAACGAAGGCTTGGGTTGCACCGTATTGTAAATTGGCGACGCGCTCATTCATCAACAGCTGGTCGACCATGAAGATGACCAACATGCCGCGCATTCCGTAGAAACAGAACCGTTCCCACATCTCGCTGAAGAAAAGGTACCAAAGCTGCTTCGGATACTTTCCTTTAAAATTCTGGATCTGCTCGAGATCGGCTACCGGAACTTGTTCCATTATCTTACGCCGTGCATCATTTTCTTAAGAACCGGTGTCAAGGCAAACAAAATAATTGCCGCCAATCCGCACAAAATCACGAACACCATAAAAAACTCAAAAAGGTTGTGGATTTCAAACCCGACGAAATGTGGGTTGACTGCCGAAATTTGGTTTTTATCCAGGAGTTGCAGCTGTTCGGCTGTCGGTGTTACGCGCTTGTCCAAGATGGCTTGCAGGTCAATTCCAAGGTCTTTTGCTTTGTTGAATTTATCACCGGTTGCAGGCAAAATCGATCCCAATGTTCCCGACAATGCGTAACCCGCGGCATTCGAAATAAAGAAAACGCCATACGCAAGTGAAGCAAAACGCTTAGGCGCCAGCTTTCCTACCAGTGATAGCCCGATCGGTGAAAGGCATAGCTCACCAAATGTTTGTATCAGGTAAAGCAAAATCAGCCAGTAAATCGCCAAAAGGCCGCTGTTGCCCAGATCTTTTACGTTATGTGCAATAATAAAGTAGCTGAGTGCAATCAGGGCCAATCCAAATGATTGTTTCATTGGTGAAATCGGCTCTTTTCCATTTGCGCGAAGTTTGTCCCACAACATACTGAAAGGTACCGCAAAAATTACAACGAATAGTCCGTTGAAAATTTGCACCATCGAGGGTGGCATAAGCCAGCCAAAGAAATTTCGGTCAGTTTGGTTATCGGCGATGAAGGTTAACGAAGATCCCGCCTGTTCAAATGCCGCCCAAAAAAAGATAATGAAAAACGATACGATGTAGATTACCCAGATCCGTTGCGTTTCAACCTTTGTAAGGGTTTTATCGGAAAGGATCAAGCCCGCCAACGTAAGTCCACTAGCATAAATAATAGGATAGATTACCGTTTTAACCACATTGTCTCCGTCGGTCATGTAATGGAACAGTAAGTAGAGTCCGATGAAAACAAGTACTGCGACTACCAACGATGTTGGTGAAAAACTTGCCTTTTGAGCTTCTCCTTCCTCGTAATCAGTAGAAACATTTTTTGACGGAAGTCCACCAATCGGCCTACCTTCAGGAGTAATAACGTACTTGTTCTTCAAAACATAAAATACAACCGTCCCAATCAGCATTGCGATTGCAGCAGCGAGAAATCCCCATTTAAAGGCGTGAACGTCACGAAGCCCGTTGGCATCTTTTACGTCTCCAAGAAACGGACAAATAAACTGGCCCAGGAAGGCGCCAATGTTAATTCCCATATAAAAGATCGTGAAGGCAGTATCCAGTTTGCTTTTTTCCTGTTTTGGATAAAGGCTTCCCACCATACTCGAAATATTAGGCTTGAAAAACCCGTTTCCGAAGATGATGATTCCAAGCGCCGACCACATCAAGGTAGTGGCGAGCGGCAAATTACCATCAAAAACGCTGGCACTCGTAAACAGCAATAGTTGTCCGACTGCCATCATCAATCCGCCGAGCAGGATGCAATTCCGGTTGCCGAAAAAGCGGTCCGCGATAAAGCCGCCCAAAAGCGGTGTCAGATAACAAAGTCCGAGGAATCCGCCGTAGATAAGCGAAGCATCGGCTTCCTTCATCACGAGCGAGTTTACTAGGAACAAGGTCAATAATGCGCGCATTCCGTAGAAGTTGAACCTTTCCCACATTTCGGTACCAAATAGTACCCAAAGTCCTTTTGGATGTCCTGTTTTCTGCGCCGCCAGTTCGCCTTGCCGGCTGATGTCCTGAGTTTCTGTCATTTCGCTTTTTTGTTTAGTTATTATAGGTTGTCTTTAATGAAATTGGTCATTTTAGTGTACAGTTGGATTCGCGTCTTGCCACCATAAATTCCGTGATTTTTATCGGGATAAATCTGCGAGTCGAACTGCTTATTTGCCTGGATCAGCGCTTCCATCATCTGCATTGAATTCTGCAAATGCACGTTGTCGTCAGCCGATCCGTGGATCAAAAGAAATTTTCCCTTGAGTTTATCGACGTGGTTGATCGGCGAATTGTCGTCATAACCATTCGGATTTTCCTGCGGCGTTTGCATGTATCTTTCGGTATAAATGCTGTCGTAAAACCTCCAATTCGTTACCGGCGCAACTGCAATTGCCATTTTGAAAACGTCATTTCCTTTCAGGATGCAATTCGACGACATAAATCCACCATAACTCCAGCCCCAAATGCCAATGCGCGACTTGTCAATGAAAGCCATGTTACCAAAAGTACGCGCTGCATCGATCTGGTCTTCGACCTCATACTTACCCATTTGCTTTTGGGTGACCTTTTTGAAATCAGCGCCACGGAAACCGGTTCCGCGACCGTCGACACAGGCGATGATATAACCTTGCTGCGAAAGCATCATGAACCAATAATCGTCCGCGCCGTTCCAGTTGTTGTCAACTTGCTGCGAACCCGGGCCCGAATACTGGTACATGAATAGCGGGTACTTCTTATTTGGATCGAAATCTTTCGGCTTGATCATCCAGGCGTTGAGCTTCTGCCCTTTTTCGGTAGTTAGCACCATAAACTCCTTCGACGGAAGATCGTATGCCTTGAGCTTGTTCTCCAATGCCTCATTGCTCACGATCGACTGGACCTGCTTACCGGTTTTTGCGTCGTTCAACGTGTAAACCGGCGCTACGGTTGCGCTCGAAAATGAATTGATGTAGAATTCGAAATTCGGACTGAAAGTAGCGTTATTGGTTCCGGTTTGTGACGACAGGCGTTTTTTATTTTTTCCGTCAAGGCCGATACGGTAAATGTCGCGATTGATCGAACCATTTTCAACCGACTGATAAAAAACGGTTTTGCTTTTCTCGTCGCAGCCGTAGTAAGCGGTGACTTCCCAATTTCCTTTTGTTACCTGATTTTTTAGTTTTCCGGTTTTGTCGTAAAGGTAAATGTGGTTAAATCCGTCTTTTTCGCTCGTCCAGATAAAGCTGTTGTCGCTCAAGAAAGTCAGATTGTCGGTAATATCGATATAGGCTTTGTCTCTTTCGTTAAGAACGACCTTTGCATTACCGCTCTTTCCGTCGATAAATAACAGGTCAAGATTGTCCTGGTGGCGGTTGATCACCTGCGCGCTCAACACGTTTGGATCTTTTGTCCACTGCAACCTCGGAATGTAAAAGTCATTGTAATTTCCGAGCTTTATTTCCTTCGCGTTCTTTCCGTCAAGGTCATAAATAAACAAACTGACCAGCGCATTTTTTTCGCCGGCTTTCGGATATTTGAACGTTTCGGTTGTAGGATAAAGGTCTTTGTGGAAAAGTGTCATCGTAAATTCGGGCACCTGTGTTTCATCAAACCTGATGTAGGCAAGGCGCTTTCCGTCGGCGCTCCAGTCGAATGCGCGAACAAAAGCAAATTCTTCCTCATAAACCCAGTCGGTTATCCCGTTCTTGATTTCATTTTTACGTCCATCGGTGGTGACTTGCTGCGATTGACCCGAAGCAATATCGAGGATATAAAGATTATTTTCCTTGGCGTAGCCGATCTTGCTTCCGTCAGGTGAAAATGTCGGTTCCTGAACCGCTTCAAGAACTTTGGTCAGTTTTTTCGATTTGAGGTCAAAAAGATAGTAATCGGCAGTAAATGAATGGCGGTAAATCTGTGCCGAATTCGTTGAGATCAGCATTTTGTCTTCGTTCGCATTGAACGAATAACCGTCAATTCCTTCAAGTTCTTTGTGATCGGCCGTACTGATCAGGGTCGAGACTTTTTTCAGTGTGGAAAAATCGTAAAGGTCAACCGACATGCTCCGGCTTGCGCGATCGAAGTTAAGTACAGTATACTGGTTGGTTTTGTGCATCGATTGGAGCTCATCCATTCCTTTGACGCGGAAAGCTCCCGTAAAAATTTCATCTACAGTGATCTTTTGTTGTGCGGTGGCAGAAATCGCTACCAAAAAGAGCAATGCAAAAAGCTTGATTGTCTTCATAAAGTTTTTGTGGAATATAAAAACCGTCAATTTTAGTAAAAAAAAAGGAATTAAACCCACTTTTACCAATAAAACGGCTTTTGGTTAATTGGGGACATTAGACGCGATTCGTCAATTTTGTTACTGTGCGGACATTTTTCAGAAGAGTTCCAGCTGGCCGTCACGATATTGCGCGTAAAGCGAGGTGTTCAGCTCCGGCCATTCACGACCTGCAAAAAATTTGCGGCGGGCCAATGCAACCTGTGAACGGATCTGTTCCGCAAAAGTTCCATCGCCGCGCATTCGGTCGCCCCAACGACTGTCGTTTAATGTTCCGCCGTGGCATTCCTTGATCTGGTTCAGCACCTTCTCGGCGCGGTCGGGCATTGCTTTGTGGATCCAGTCGGAGAAAATTTCGCCTATCGCGCCATTTAGCCGTACAACGGTATATCCTATCGATCTCGCCCCGGCATCTGCGCAGGCTTTGGCCATCGGAAGTATTTCATGGCTGTTGATTCCCGGAATTATTGGCGCGAGCATTACATTGACAGGAATTGCGGCTTCAGATAGCGATTTTACTACCTCAAGGCGTTTTTTAATTGTAGCAGTCCTCGGTTCAAGCAATTGCCGCGTTTTTTCCGATAATGAAGTGATCGAAACGTTTACGCTGACGAGATTGTCTTTGGCAAGTTCCGTCAGGATATCGGTGTCGCGCAGAACTAGTGAATTTTTGGTAATGATGCCAACCGGATGGCGGTACTTCAGAAATATTTTGAGGCACTCGCGGGTAATTTCAAACTTTTTTTCCGCTGGCTGATAGCAATCCGTATTTCCTGACATTATTATCGGATGCGCTTTCCAACTTTTGCTTTGCAGCTTTTGCTCTAATAGCTGCGCCGTGTTTTTCTTCACCAAAATCTTCCGCTCAAAGTCGAGTCCAGCGTCATAACCCCAATACTCGTGTGTATTGCGGGCAAAACAATAAATACAGCCGTGCTCACAGCCCTGATACGGATTCATCGAAAAGCCCATGCTGACGTCGGGGCTGTCGACTTTATTCACTACGCTTTTGGGGAAAACTTCGAGGTAATGCGTCCGAAGGTCCTGAGGCTGGTCGCCTTCTGCATCACAGTAGTTCAAAAATTCGTCGAGCATTTCGTATGATTCCGAAAAGAATCGGTTGCCGACATTTATTTGTGCGCCTCTTCCTTTAATATATTTCTCACTTTCATTCATCGCCGTGCTAAAATACGCGCCATCAGGCAGAAAGGAAAATGGTTTTTGTTAAAAATCTCCCCACAGGAAAAATTTAACTAAAAGAAATACGCTAGTCGGCGAAGGCTTATATTTGCACAAACTTTTGAAATTGATGAACGCAGCAGTATCGGGATTTTCCAAGCTTTCCAAGGAGGACAAAGTGAAATGGGTGGCCAAAACATTTTTCCAGCAGCCAGACGAGGCAGCGGCGCTTTTGAGGACGTACTGGAATTCGGATGGATCACTGCAGCAGTTGCACGATGAATTTATTGAGAATACAATTTCAAACTTTTACATACCCTTGGGTGTTGCCCCAAATTTCAAAATTAACGGGCGGAGTTATACGGTTCCGATGGCGATTGAGGAAAGCTCGGTGGTAGCCGCAGCTGCAAAAGCGGCCAAATTCTGGTCGGAGCGCGGTGGATTTTCTGCAACTGTCATTAACACTGAGAAAATCGGCCAGGTTCACTTTATGTTTGATGGAGAAAAAGCAAAACTTGAGAAATTCTTTGAAGCTGTAATCCCGCGCTTGTATTCGGATACCGAGAATCTGACAAGGAACATGAAGCGGCGCGGTGGGGGAATAACGGCAATCAGACTCAAAGACAAAACGGATTTACTCCCAAACTATTACCAATTGCATGCGTCTTTTGAAACGATCGATTCAATGGGCGCCAACTTCATCAATTCGTGCCTTGAGCAATTTTCGCGTACGCTCGTTGATGCCGCCCACGATTATTCGGGATTTTCGGAGACTGAAAACGACGTGCGCGTAATTATGAGCATTCTTTCGAATTATGTTCCGAATTGCATCGTTCGGGCCGAGGTCAGTTGCGCGGTTGAAGCGCTTGCCGACAAAGAAATCACCGATCCGAAACAATTTGCAGAGAAATTTGTGCAGGCAGTCCGCATTGCCGAAGTCGAGCCACACCGCGCCGTCACGCACAACAAAGGAATTATGAACGGAATAGACTCGGTTGTAATTGCTACAGGAAACGATTTTCGCGCAGTTGAAGCCGGAATCCACGCCTATGCCGCCAAAAACGGACGCTATACTGCGCTGTCGCATGCTTCAGTCGAAAACGGGATATTTAAGTTCTGGCTCGAAATTCCGCTTGCTTTGGGAACTGTCGGCGGATTGACATCGCTCCATCCGATGGCGAAATTCTCACTCGACCTGCTGCAGCGCCCGACCGCTCGTCAACTGATGGAAATCACAGCCGTTGTAGGTCTGGCCCAAAATTTCGCTGCAGTAAAATCACTTACAACAACAGGTATTCAGGAAGGTCACATGAAAATGCACCTGAACAACATTATGACTCAACTGGGTGCAACTGCGCAAGAGCGGGAATCGATCCGCGCGTACTTTAGCTGCCGACCTGTTTCACATCCAGCGGTTGAAGAATATCTTGAAGAACTGCGACAATGAATCGCGACGAACAATCCTTTTACAGCAACGGAAAGCTCCTGCTGACCGGTGAATATGTTGTATTGGACGGCGCAAAGGCACTGGCTTTACCCACAAAGTTCGGACAATCGCTGAAGGTAGTTCCATCTGAAGGAAACGCAATCAAATGGGTTGCCTTCGATTGCGATCAAACAGTTTGGCTGGATGAAATGATTGAATTTTCGGAAATAAGCTCTTTTTCCGGGCTGGCGACAGTTCCGCGGGAACGATTGATACGGTTGTTGCACGAAGCGTGGAAAATATCGCCCGTATTCCTCGAAAAGAAGGGCTGGAATATCGAAACCCAATTGACTTTTCCGCGTCATTGGGGATTGGGATCTTCGTCGACCTTGATAAACAATCTCGCGCAATGGCTAAATATTGATCCGTATGAACTTTTGCGCCGCGGATTTGGCGGAAGTGGATACGACATTGGTTGTGCACAAAACAGCAGCCCGATAAAGTACACTCTTCGCGAGAATCAGCCAACTGTTGAACTGTCATCGTTCGATCCAAAATTTGCAGATAAACTTTACTTCGTCTACCTCAATAGAAAGCAAAGCAGCCGCGAAGCAATCGACAATTATCGAAGCAGGCAGCCACAGGAAATCGACGCTGCAATAACTGGAATTTCGCAACTCACGGATAAGATCGAATCGCTAACAGATTTTGCTGAATTCTGTTCGACACTTAAACTCCACGAGCAAACCATTGCCAAATTAATTGATCAGCCTACAATCCAGGAACAGCTGTTTGCCGATTTTACGGGAACGATAAAAAGCCTCGGCGCCTGGGGTGGCGATTTCATCCTTGCGGCAGCTGACGGCGATCCATCGGATTATTTCTACAACCGAGGCTACAATGTGGTCATACGGTACGATAAAATCATCCTAAAATAAAAAATCCGCCCCATAAGGCGGATTTCTATATTTAAGCAGTCGTTCGATTTTAGTAATTGAACTTGGTGCGGTTGTCCTCAATGTCGGCGTTCGCCTTCAACGCAGGAATCACCCTGTTGCTGTCGCTGGACTTCATCGCTTTAATCTTATTGACATATTGCGCGTGGTCTTTGATAACCGGTGCTTTTGTAAGAGCAGTAGCCTGTACAACGTAGACTCCGGAATTGCCATCGATTGGCGAAGAAAGTTTTCCGGTTCCAAGCGCGATTGCAGTACCAACAACTTTCGGCTCTGCACCAAGGTTCGGGAGAACTGCATTCTCGACAGTAAGATCGGCAGCTTGCTGAACAGCGACTCCCGCAGCTTTGGCAATTGCGTCAAGCGATCCGCCTTTCATTTTCGCTTTCAGGATTTCCGCCTTTTTCTTGTTTTTCAGGATTGGCTCGATCATCGTGCGCGCATCAGAAATTGCCATCAGTCCTTCTTCATCTATTTGCTTCAGCTTCACTATCACATTTCCGACGTTGGCGATTTCAAACCTTTTCACGTCACCAACTTTGGTATCTTTTTCAAAAGCCCAACGAACGATTTGCCTTTGATTTCCTGCTGCCCCGACAGTTTCGTCCATGGCTTTAACTTTCACAGGATCGCTCACCTTCAGGTTTGCAGCCTTCGCGACTTTATCAAAATCCTGATCGTTGGCGTCCATTTCCAATTTCACCGCTTTTGTATAAGCTTTGTCGGAAGTTGCCTCAGAAGCTTCGACTTTCTGTGCCACAGTTGCCAATTTAATCGCATCCTGCTTGTCGGTAATATTAATAATGTGGAACCCGAAATCAGTTTCTACCATGCCGATCTTTCCAACCGGATTGTTAAATACGAAATCATTGAATGGCTTCACCATCTGGCCAGGGCTGAAATACCCGAGGTCACCACCTTGCTGTGCAGAAGAATCGTCAGAGTTGGTCAGCGCAAGCATCATAAAGCTTTGCGGGTTGGCAAGCGCCTGTGCGAGCAATGACTCGGCTTTGGCTTTCGCCTGCTCTTTTGTGCGCTTTTCCCTTTTGTTCGGAACCTGCGTTCCTTCGTAGCTGATCAAAATGTGGCTTGCCTTTGCACTTGCTCCGGCTTTGCGTCCAATCAGTTTGGAAATACAGAGATAATTTCCGCGCATGTAAGGTCCGTAAACCTGGCCTTCCGCCAAATTGAACAGCGCATCAGCGTGCTCGGCCGGAAGATCTTTTTTCGCTACGTAAGAGGAATCAAACGGGACATCTGAATTTTCATTTACGAAGTCGGCAATGTCCTTTGTATCGCGGAATCCCGGAAGGGTATCGTTTTTACCCGTCGCTTTGTCATAAACCACGCGGCCGGACAACAACGACGTGATTTTATTTTTGATTTCTGCTTCGTCTTCAGGAGATGCTTTATCTTCAAGGATTACATACTGCAGTTCGCGGGTTTCGTCAGATTTATATTTCTTTTCGTTCTTCTTCATGTATGCGGTGATTTCGTCATCCGAAATTTTCACTTCGCTGTCTTTTACCGATGAATACGGCGCAGCCACATAATTGAAAGAAACTTTATCCGATTCGAGATGGTATTTCAGCTTGCCTTCCATATCGGTAGTGAAGATTCCACCTTTAACCATGGAGTTGTAGATCATATAGGTCGCATTCAGCGAAGCGTCTTTTTCACGCTCTTTCAACGCTTGTGCCTGAGCGGGATTTGTACGGAAGAACTCCTTGAACTTTGCAGGATCGAACGCGCCGGCAGCATTTTTAAACATTGGATTTTGGCCGATGTTCGGATCATTCTTAAAGGTTTCCATAATATGGTTCTCGCCAACACGAATTCCGAGTTTATCAAATTCAGCCGTTAGCAACGCTATCGCAACTTCCTGTTCCCAAACACGATTAACCGCCTGGGTCGACGTCATTCCCTGCCCGCTTTTTTCGACATTGCTGACTTTCACGCGGAAATCTTCATAAGCGATGTCTTTGCCATTGATGGTTCCGACATACTTTGAAGTCTGGTTAAAACCACCGTGGTTGAAAAGGTCGCCAATGATGAATGCCAACAAGCAAAATCCGATTACAAGTATCAGCAGCAGTGAGCGTTGTCTGATTTTAGATAAAACCGCCATTTTATAGAGTAAATTTTAATTTCAGTTTGCGAAAATACAATTACTTCTGTAATAATTGCATCCACGGAATTATATTTTGAAAAAAAGTCGTATTTTTTGAATACGCAACAAAGCCGTTACCGTTATTAGTTTCCCTTGCGCCGCGATTCAAATTTTTTGGCAAAGTGCCTTCTGAAGAAAAACAGGAAAATCGCAAAAAACGCAATGATGAAACTCAGCCAGTAGCCGCCCTCTGGATCTTTGAGTTTTGTGATTCCATCGTAGACAAAAAAGAGCCCGGCAAGAAGGTAAACGTAGGGTGTATATTTAAGGTAGCTCATAATTATTTAGTCAGGCTTGGCGATCAGGCCGCTGATTTCCTGTGAATTCACAATCCGGAAATCCTTGCTGAAATCGATTCCCTTACCATAGGAAACGCCTTTTGGATCGGTAAATTTAAAATTTTTCTCGGTATAAAACCATTCATTTTTCTGGTCAAAATAAAGCTGCTCGGTTTCCATCAGCTGACCAAACTCATTTGATATCCTGACATTACCCTGCAAATCGATGATGTCGGTTCCTTTATACGAAACGGCGTAGTTTGACCGGACAAAAGTCTTTTTGCCATTTGCATCGAAAATTGTCACTTCGATTCCTTTTGGAAATTCGGTAAACGGGAATTCGACCGTCGCATAATCGAGCATTTTCGGACTCACCAAAATCGATTTGATCCGGCCGGAATCGGTGTATTTGAGATTAAAATCCTCGGCTTCGCCACTGGGCGTAAACTCGGCATAACCGCTTTTTTGGACTTCCTTCAGGTTGCTTTCACAAGATGCAGAAAGTCCTGCGGCAAGAACCAAAATCGCTATTTGAAATGGACGAATCATTTGGGAATTGTAATCGATTCGTTGATCCAACAGCCGTATTTAACTTCCTTTCCGCCTTTTTTCGAGCGCTTAATTTCGTCTTTTGTAGGTACGTTTTTCAGGAAGGATTTTTCAAGAGACTGCGCAGCTGGCAAAATGGCCTTGTCGACTTCACCCGCTTTCTTCGCTGTTTTGGCTGCCAGGAAGAAAATTGCCTTTTTGTCAAATTCGTCAGTCGAGCAATCCTTGCCTCCTACCGCATACAACTGCGCCAATTGAAGGTAGGCTTTTCCCATTGCCGGATCTGAAGCAAGCGCTTTTTTCAGGAATGAAGCGGACTGAGGCTTATTTCCTGACAAAAGGACGGCGATTTCGTAATAGGTTTGCGCCTTTTCGACTGGATTCTTCTGCAGCTCTGCGCCCATTGACAAGTATTCAACAGCCTTTGCTTGCTGGCGGTTGCGCATCAATGCTTTTCCATACGCCAGATCCGATTCGGCACCCGGCTGAAGTTTTTGCCACTGTTCTGTTATCTGCAGGAAAATCGGGGAAGAAGTACAACGCGATTCTGCAAGTCCACCGGCTGCTGACGAAAGCCAGACCACATTTTCCTTGTTCTTTTCGTAATTCCGTTCGTAAATCGACCCTAAGCGATCGCATGTCAGCAAAGGCGAAATCAATGCATTGATTCCCGACATCGCCGAAGAATAGTCAACCGATTTTTCAGGAAATTTATTTTTGAGATTTACTACCTGCGAACTTATGCGGTCGCGTATCGAAATAAGTTCTTCATCGGTCAGGTTTCCCGCTTTTTGCTTTTTGAACGAAAGGTCGAAATAAGTGTAAAGCGCGCGCGCATCGCTAAAAGCTGCCGGAGAGTTGTTGAAAGTTTGGTCGAGCAACTTGTACGTTTCTTCCGAGTCAAGAAGCTGGCGGCTGTAAAGCAGCATTGCTTTTTTTACCTGGTTTCCGTTTTCGTTCCCAGGGAAATAAAGGTCGTTGTTGTTGTAAAAAGTCGCAAGAGCATCGGCTGCAGCCCGCTTTTCATCGGGAGATTTCGCGAGGTCAAGTTTGTATAGCAGTACCGTTTCACCAACAGGATAAAATGCCGGAGCTTCCTTCGCACAATCCTGCGATTTATCAAAAAGCAAAACCGCATCAGGCATTTGCTTTCCGGTAATAAAAGCGTCTATTTTTTTTGCTTGTTCGGCACAGTCGGCGGATTGCGCAACCGCCCGGAGGCAACAGAGTCCGGCGATCAGAAAGAGCCTTATTTTTGTCACCATGGCAAGGAAATTAAATTTTAATCAAAGCGTCTTTTTACGAACCAACGGTCATTAAACGACAACGAGAGCGAGAAGCTTGCATAGTTTTCCTGCAGCAGCCCGTAGCTTGTCGTTCCGCGTTTACCGTATTCAAAACTGGCGTTGATGCTAGAGAAGAAACCGCCAAGCGGAAGTCCGAGGCCGGCTGTAACAGCGTAGTCCTTTATCGATTGATCATTGAGAACGAGCCCTGTATTTTCGTATCGGAAACCTGCGCGGTAAGTGATCCTGCTGAAATAGCTGGAGAATGAGTTATAGTTCGGGATGTAAAATCCGCCAATTGCATATCGTACCGAGTTTTCGAATTCCGAATTTTCAATATCAGCAAACCGGTTGTCGAGATCCTGATTGTGTATCGTCGTAATCTCGGCAGCAAGCATCCATTTATTGTCCTGTCCAATTCCGGTTCCGAAAGTGAATTTTGCGGGGATTTTCGACTTCGTGTCGGCAACAGGCACATCTTCTTCATCCACGGGACGTATTCCGCCGGTAGCCAGGAATTGCACGGTGGCGATCTTTCTTGTATTGCCCAGTGAAAGGGTCGTGGGTGTACTGAAAGCAGCGCTTGCAAAATAAGAAAGCTTTGAGTTCAATTTATTTCGATAGGAAATTCCGGTGCTCAATCCGGCACCATTGATGGCCGATTCATTGCTTTCGCGTGTTCCCAGCTGGACATCGGTTATTGAATACACAGCATCGGTTTCAATGTTTCCGAAGTAATAATCGAATTCGGCGCCGATGTGCAAGTGCTTGCTGATTTCATAGCCGGCTCCAAAGAAAACCTTGTTAATTCCGCCCGTTCCGGTATATTTCCGTGAAATCGGATCTTCGGCCGTAGCGGCAGTTTTTATTTTATAACCCACGGAAGTGAACGGCATAAGGCCGAATCCCGCGCCAAATTTCCCTATCGGAAAAGCGACTGCCAGATAATCCAGCGTTGTGCGCCTTGCTTTCGATTCTTCGGCTGCCGATTGCAATTTTGTGGTTTGATATGTGGCACCGACGGTAAAGGTCGTAAATTTCAGCTGTGAGTAAAAAGATGGATTCTGAAGATTCAGGTGAATACTGTCGGGAATGGAAGAAATGCCTCCTATTGCGCGATTTTCCGCCGTTCCTTTGAACCTGCTTTCTCCGATTCCGTAAAAAGAATAAGGTGATGATGTGCCTTCCTGTGCTGAAGCTATCAAAACGAAAAGCATGCAGCTTACCAGGACGAGTCTTTTGATCATTTGTTGATTTTGTAGTGAAAAATTCTGTTCAGGCTTTCCAGCAGGAAATTAGAATGGGCAAATATGGTATTTTTTAATCTCTCAGCCAAAAATTCTGAATCGCCCCCAGTTAAAATTATTATAAAGTTTGGATAGTCAGCGCGGTATCTTTCAATGAATCCGTCAATTTCTGCAGTGAGTCCGTTTACCACACCTGAATGTATCGAAGCGTTTGTTGAATTACCTATATAATGCGCAGGATTTTCCCGATCCAGCAGGGGCAGCCTTGCGGTGTAATGGTTCAACGCCCGGTACCTCAACAATAGCCCGGGAGAAATTGCGCCGCCATGATAATTGTCTTCGTCATCAATAAAATCATAAGTAACGCAGGTTCCGGCATCAATAACCAGGCGGTTTGCTGCAGGAAACTGAAGCGTTGCACCCGCGGCAAGGACAATCCGATCTGCGCCCAATGTTTCCGGCGTTGCATAGCAATTCCTGAAAGGCATCGGCCAATTGGAATCTATCATGTACAATTTAACGTGCGAAGGCAATTCAAACTTTAAATTTCCAACCGAGGCGGCCACGGCATTTTCGATGTTTGAAAACTTTTTCAGGATGGAGTTCAGCGTCGATTGGGCAGCCGAAGCGTCGAAAACAAAAAGCTCTAAAAGCGTACTTTCTTCAAAGACAGCAGCTTTGATGCGGGTATTTCCAATGTCGATTGCCAGAAGCATAAAACGCCTTTAATGGCGCGAAGGTACGAAACCATTTTTTTTCAATTTTTGTTTTGGATAAATTAAAATTGCTTCTATATTTGCACCCCGTTAACAACGGTACCTTAGCTCAGTTGGTAGAGCAATGGACTGAAAATCCATGTGTCCCTGGTTCGATTCCTGGAGGTACCACAAACAAGCCGCATTCGATGAGATTGCGGCTTTTTTATTTCCATTGGTTATTTAATCCCGAATAATTTTCTTCGTTTCGCTCCACTTATCCTAACATTAACGTTTACTCACACATGCAATTCAGGCAGCGCGCTGATCTGCACACAAAAATTACCTGCACAATTTTTTTTGTGGCCACGCGATTTGTGACAACGCCATAATCCTATAAAATTGTTAATCTGATCGTAGCTCCATCAATTATCGGTATATTTAATAGGAAAATCTGCACCTATGAAATTGATGCGAAAATTCCTGTATGTCCTTGTCGCATTGATCGTTGTGGTCGTTTTGCTGAACGTGGGATTGAATTTTTGGATCGAAAGGCAGCTGCCGCGGATCATTCGTCAAAACAACGAATCGCCGTACAATATTACCTACGATAAACTCGAATTCTCAATTCCCGACCGAAGCATCGATGCCACTGGGATTGTTGTCGTTCCTAAAAATTCACTTGACATAAAGAAAAATCAACCCGGAATCTATGCAAAAGTTCAGTCGCTGCATGTGAGCGATTTCGGGATTTGGGATATCGTGTTCCGGAGCAAGCTGAGGGCGAAGTCAATCACAATCGAAAGTCCGGAAGCAACCATTTTCAAGGGAAAAGTCGCAGACGATCACAAGAAAAGTTTTGGCGGTGAGATAGCTGAGCCATTCAGCAAAATAGTTTACGTGTCGAAGGTCAACATCAACCGCGGCAACGTTCGGATGGCAACGGTCAACAATACCACCTTGCTGAAAGTGAAAAACCTGAATTTGAGCGTCGACGGAATATTGATGACCGACGAAACGCTGGCGCGGAAGATTCCGATCAGCTATGCTAGCTATTCTATGCGTAGCGATTCGTTGTTCTATCGGATAAACCGGTTTTATCAGGTATCGGGCGATCACTTTTTCGCCACCGATTCTTCATTGGCGCTTGCCAACATCCGACTTATTCCAACTTATTCAAGAAAAGGATTTGCCAGCGTAATTCCGGTTGAAAAAGATCTGTATACTGTCAGCATCAAAAATATGATCGTTTCAAAACTGAATTGGGGTTACAGGAAAAATTTGTTGTTCGTTCACGGCAATAAGTTGCTGCTGGACGGGATTGACGCGAACGTATACCGCGCGAAAATGCCAAAAGACGACATGCGGGAACGAAAACTTTTCAGTCGGATGCTGCGTGAACTCGACTTTGATCTGAAGCTTGATACGCTTCACATCAGGAATTCGGCAATTGCTTACGAGGAAGAAAAGGATTTTGACAATGGTGCGGGAAAAGTCCTATTCACGCATTTCAATGCTTGGGCGCGGCATGTTAGCAGTGGTTTGGGGCGAAAAAAAATGCCCGATGTCCAGATTCACGTCAACTGCCGGTTCATGGACGTTTCTCCCATGAAAACCGATTGGTCGTTCAACGTACTCGACCGGAACGACAGGTTTCATATAAAGGGCAGCATTTTACATTTTCCCGCGGAGCGGCTTGCACCGTTTACCAAGCCGTATAGCAATACGATCGTTGAAGGCGACCTGGATGAAGTCTATTTTGACTTTTTCGGCGACAGCAACAAATCTCGCGGAAAATTCGGGATTAACTACGACGACCTGAAAATGAAAATCTACAAGAAGAACGACCGGAAGAAGAAAAACAAATTGCTCAGCGCCATTGTCAATCTCTTTGTCAAAAACGACTCAAAAGACCGAGTCAAGGTAACCGATATTGACGTAGACCGCATCAAGAACAAGTCATTCTTCAACCTTTTGTGGCTGAGCGCACGAGACGGCCTCAAAAAAATACTGCTATAAAAAAAGCCTCTCTTTTCAGAAAGGCCTTCAATTAAATAAACTCGTTAGACAATTATTGTTTAATCAGTTTCATCGTCTTTTCACGCGATGCCAGATCGGTAACTTTGACAAGGTAGAGGCCGTTCGGGAGATCGTCGATGAAAAACTGATGACCTTCGCTGTTTGTGCCATCAAAACTTTTAACCAATTGTCCGGTCAATGAAAAAACCTGAAGTTTGGCCGTTGACGTATTCACTGTGAAATATTCGCGCGACGGGTTCGGGTAGAGATTGACATCTGCCATCACATCAAATTGATCGGTCGCAAGGGATGTGTTCTGGTTGCCATAAACCCGGAACTGACCTGCAGGAATGCTGATAACCGCAGTCGTATTGGTAACGTTCATCGGAGTTCCATCCATCAGATTGTACCATGTTCCGGCGTAAGGAAAACTTGGATTGATGTTTTGTGCCGCCACCGAGAAGTTTGCCAGCACAACCACATTTTTGAGTTGTGTGGACGGAATTGCATCGTCATAAATGTAGATGCGCTGCCTCACATTACTGCCGTCGGTGCTGATGGCATAATTACCTTCAAAAACCGGTTCATTGATCTTGAGGTTGATCAGCTTTGCATAATCGTTATAAACCTGCGAGCGCTGCGGAACCGCCGGCCAATTGTTGACCCATTGCGGCTGCGGCTTGGTGTCGAGCTTACAATCGCCTGCAATCGCCGAACCTTCGTCATTGATCGTTCCATTGTTGCAGGTATAAATCGATTGCTGCATGCCAAGTTCTGCAAAATGCCAGATCATTTTAGGGCCTGGGACCAAAATCGAAGTCGCCGCAATTGCGGACATTCTTCCCAATGCGTTATTCAGGTTGTTCAGCGGACTCGTACCTGCGCTATTTCCATACGTCATCGCGCTGTACATCAGCCTTTCCTTGTCATGGCTTTCCGGATAACCCATCAATCTTTTTGCTGCAAATCCGTGAGCGGTGTGGCCGATTCTTGAAATATCGCCACCGGTCGCATAACCCTCGATCAGTTGTGAATACGCGTACGTCATTTCGCCCCACATCATAACGCCTTTGCTCGGTGTTTCGTTGACACGATAATTCGCCCATTGCTGCTCTTCGCTATCGGCTCCGAGGTGTTCAAAAATGGCATAATGTGTTGGATCCAGGCTCCATGAATAATCGGCGTATTCTTTTAAAATATCGACGCGGTCCTGCTGATAAGAATTTGTGCAGGCATCGTTTCCAGCGCAATTTTGAGTAAAGCCCTTTGTTAAATCCCAACGGAAGCCGTCGATTTTAAAGTCTTCAATCCAATGCTTGATCACACGTTTCGTATAGTATTTTGTGCGATCCTGCGAATGATTGAAATCGTTGCCCACACTGTAACTGTGCGTTGCAAATTCATTAAAATATGGGTTTTCGGCACTGGCATCGCCCCATCCGTCGCCGTCCGGGTCTTTCATCCACATGCGCACCATCGGATTTCTTCCGAATGCATGGTTTAACGCAACATCAAGAATTACCGCAATTCCGTTTTGGTGGCAGAGATCCACAAATTCGCGAAGCTTATCAGCCGGTCCATAGAATTTATCGTTTGCCATGTGGAAAGACGGGTTATATCCCCAGCCTTCATTGCCTTCAAATTCCATTACCGGCATCAGTTCTATGGCGTTGATCTTAAGGTTTTTAAAATAATCGATGCGGTTGATAAGATCCTGATAATTGCGGTCGGCGTCAAAGTCGCGGATCAGCACTTCGTAAACTACCAAATCTTCTTTTTTCGGCTTGTTGAAGTTCGTTACCTGCCAGTTATACGGAGTCTGCCCCGTTTGTAAAACTGTCACTTCGCGTTCCTGTCCCGCAGGATAGGGCGGAAGGTTCGGATAAGTCGACGCTGGAATATACGGATCATCAAAAGGTGACAACACCAAAGTCGAATACGGATCGGCAGTTTTTACAAGTACCGGAGAATTAGTAAACGGAGTTGTATCGACAACCCAATATTGGTAGGTATAATTTTGCCCCGCCGTCAATCCTGTAAGTTCAAGCCAGAATTTTCCGGTTGTCGGATCTTTTTTCATTGCATAAGCCGCATCAGGCTGCCAGTTATTGAAGCTTCCGGCAACGTACACGAAATCCTTGCCCGGCGCATCAAGGACCAGCGTCGCTTTAGTGGCATCGGAAGGATTGTAGTTGATTCCGTCTTCAACATTTGCCGGTATTGCTGCCGAAATCGTTCCCGGATTTACGACAACCGAAAATTTGCGGGTTATTGTTGAAAGTCCCTGTGTAACTTCGAGCAAATACGTCTGATTTGACGTAATGTTCGAAATCGTGTACGAATAATTGGATGTTGCCGGATTAGTGTTGACTGACGAACCGTTGGCAAGCAGATTATAGCTTGCATTTCCGTTTGTGTTGGTTGCACTTACGACAAGGCTTCCACCGGGGCTGACAATGGTTGTGCTGTTGTTTACCGGTGAATTCAAAGTAAGCTGGAAAGTTCCCACATTGAAAATAAAATCCCCGCATGAAGGCGGCAGTTTAAGCGTTTGGCTTCCGGTCGCATTGCGAAAGACCATTCCCATTTTCGTAGCGTTCGCCTGTTGGGTTGCGTTCAATCCGAAGTAAACGCTGGGCGTCAGGGTAATGCTGAAAGTTCCGTTGCCATTGCTGGTCATTTGTCCAACACCATCGTCTTGGCCCCAGTTTCCAACAACTGAAAATCCGAACGCATTGGTATCGTCGCCGATTCCGGCATGCATGTAAACTTTTGCGGGATTGGTGCCCATAGTATTGCAGGTCGCAGAAGCGAAAGAAACCGTGATCGTGATTGATTGGTTTACGTCGAATGTTGAAGGATTTATGGTTACCTGAGCATTCCCGGCAAAGGTCAGCAGACTCAGCATCCATGTAAGTAAAAATATTTTTTTCATAGCTTAAAAATGGAAAAAAGGGCTTCCGGAAAGTGAAAGCCCTTCTTTAAAAATCATGATTTGTATTAGTTAGCGGTTACGCTGTAAGTATATTGTCTTGGATTGCTTAGATCGAGAGTGACTGTGTAGCTTCCTGAAGTTGGAATCGCAATGTTCGCACCGCCCGCTTCAAGGCTTCCGTTTGCGCCATCGTCGCCGAAGTTCAGGTCCCAGGCATCGTTCGCGCGGAACTTGATTTCCTGTCCACCGATTAGGTTCAATGTGATTGTCCACTTTTTGGTAGCAGGATCATAAGTCATGTCGGTATCCGAATCCCAGCCGGTTGGAGTAGCTGAACCGATGATTCCCCATGCGGTCGGCTGCGCAGTATATGTCATACCTTCCGGGTTAGAAGCAGTAACAGCTCCGGTGTTTGCTTTGATCAGGTAATATCCGGGGCCGGAAAGCGGAATATTTGCTTCGCCTGCGCCACTTTGTGTAAGCATTCCTGCGAAGCTGCCGTCGTCACCGAAGTCGCCGTCAAAGTTCTCGTTTGTTGGCAAAAGCTTGAATTCCGGAGTTGGAACGTTCATGTAAACGTATCCTTCAAAATCGGTCAGTCCGAAACCTGATGATTCCAATGGAACGCCATCTGCCGGTGTCCAATCATTGCCGTATCCGCTGGCTGCCTGAAAGTTTCCGACAGCGTAAATCTTCGGAGTTTCGGTGGTGTATGGAGTGATGATCATCTCGGCAACGTTGCTGTAGTTGAACATGTCTCCAACGTAGGCCTTAACGCGGACTTCAAAATTTGCAGATTCATAAGGTACGGCGCCCACGGCAAGAAGTGCTGTGTTTAGAACGCTTTGCGAAGCGGCAAACTGTGTGGTTCCGTTAGTGATACCGATTGTGGCCGGAGTATCAAAATTGTCGCCGGCGCGGTCAATTTCGATTGCGTAGTTCGGGATAACCCCTGCACCAAAATTGGCAGCCGTCCAAACGAACCGCTCACCGAGCGCATCCATGTTTTCAGGAGTCAGGACGTATACGTTACCTTCTTCCGGAGCGGTCAAAACTGCTGCGTCGCCTGCCTCAACTATCGGGCGGTTTTCGACGTCATCGGTACTGCATGACACCGCGAATATCGCCAGCATCGCTAATATAGAAGTTCTTAAAGTTTTCATTTATCTTGAGTTTATTAATTATTAATAGCCTGGGTTTTGAACAAGGGTTGGATTTGCTGCAAGCGCTGCAGACGGGATTGGAAAGATATTTCTGAAGCTTGGAGTTGGATTTCCGCCAGGAGTATTCCCTTTCCAAGGCCACAGGTATGATCCGCCGGTAAATTTCCCGAAACGAACCAAGTCGGTACGGCGGTGATTTTCCCAGTAAAGTTCACGAGCTCTTTCGTCAAGAATGAACTGAAGGTCATAACTTGACACGTTGCCAGTTGCATTTCCGAAGGCACGCGTACGAACCATGTTTAGGTAAGTTAATCCCTGACCGGTGTTGTTTCCGGTCCGCAATGCACATTCAGCATACATCAACAGTGCATCCGCAAGCCTGAACATTGGGAAGTCAGTATCGACAAAATCACCTCCGGCATCGCTTCCGGCATTTCCGTTAACGTCAACATTCTTGAACTTGCCGATCGCATAGCCTTCATTAAAATTACTGATATTGGAAATCGACAGGCTTTGTCCATCAGTATGGAAATTTGCGCGCGTATCGGTTGTACCGGATGGAAACTTGCTGACAAATGCCGATGTGGTCCTGATTCCGCCCCAGCCTCCGTTTACGCCATAATCGCTGGCAGGCATCGTTCCGCCAAGCGGCGCATGGACAAGGAATGTAGTACCTCCGTAGGTTTTGGTGTTTAGTCCATCAAACGCGACAGCAAAAATAAACTCATTCTGCGCGCCATTGTGGTCGTTATCCGCCAGGAATAGCTGGTCGTAATTCGGGTGTAAAGTGTAGCCTGCATTGATGATGTTCTCAAGAATAGGCATTGCTTCGTTGTAATGCTCTACGCCGATGTAAACTTTAGAATTCATGTAAAGTTTCGCTTGAAGCATCCAGGCAGCAGCACGGTCGGCACGTGGATATTCGTTGGTGCGCGGGTCTTTCATCATTGGCTCGATTTCAGTCAGTTCAGAATCGATGAAAGCGTACATGACCTGACTTGTAACCTGCTCGGGAAGGAAGAATGTTGTCGGATCATTTTCAGTCACCAGTCCGACGCGGCCGCCGAAAAGATCAAGGAAATGCCAATAGCTCAGTGCTCTTAGGAAGCGCGCTTCTGCCCTGTAGACTCCGATCTGGTCGCGAAGATCTCCTGTAACGCCACGTGAATCCAGTTTTTCATCAGTGGTCTGACGGAGAAATTCGTTGCAGTTTTTAATCTGGAAATCAAGGCGGCTGAATGTTGCGTTGATGAAGCCATCTCCGGCTGACCAGGTTTGATAGTGAAAGTCCTTGATGGTATTGTCATTCCAGGCGATAACCGCTTCATCGGTGGTCAATTCCTGCATCAGGAACAGGCCGCGGATGTATTGGCTGGCACCTTCGTCAATCCCCTGGATATCGGGCGATCCGGCAGGTCCGTTTTGCCCTGTCGTAGCCAATCCCGCGTATAGTTTTGCAAGCGTTTGCTTATATGCCTGCGGATTGCTGTAAAGCTCTTCGACAGAAGGATTGGCAGCATTTTGAGGATCGGACTGGTTGAGGTCTGCCGTGCAGGACGTCAGCGACAACGACAGGAAAACTCCGACTCCTGCTAAAGTTAAACCAAATTTTTTCATATCTTTTTTTTTAGAAATTAACATTTAGGCCGAGAGTGAAAATTCTTGGCCGAGGGTATAAATTGTTGTCAACACCGTTGTTGAATTCAGGATCGATGCCTTTATAGCCAGTGATGACCAATACATTTTGCACTGCGCCGGTCAATTGAAGCGTCGATCCTTTGTCGAATACGTCCTTAAACGTATAGCCAATAGTAACGTTATCCCACTTCAGGAATGAAGCGTCCTGGATATAGTAATCCGATTGCAGCTGCGATCCGGCGAAGCCAGAGTCAAGTACGGAAACGCTCGCATTGTTCAGGTAATTTCCGTTCGAAGGCAATGCAGTAGCCCGGTTCCCTTGGTTCGAATAAACGTTGTTGTAGTTGTAATTTCCGGCGCTTCCTCTCCATTGCATCGACAGCCACCATGCCTTGTATGTAAAGTCAGTATTGAAACCATAAAACATATCGGCAGCCGGCTTGTGGAAACGGTACAAATCCTCTGAGTTGATGATTCCATCTCCGTTACGGTCAACATACGAGCCTTCAACAGGATGGCCATCTGCATCGTATGCCTGTTCGAAGACCAGGAACGAGAATGGCGCAAATCCAACCTGATGGTTCTGGATCGTACTTCCGGTACCGCCTGCAATTCCTGTTACATTGTATCCCGGAAAATTTCCAACATCGCTGTTGCTGAGGCTTGTGATTTCCGAATTCTGGAAAGTTGCATTAACACCGATCCGCCAGGTCATGTCATCCGATTTGACAGGAAACACGTCGGCGCTGATCTCAACACCTTTGTTTTCCAGGCTTCCGATGTTGTAAAATGCATAGTTCGCAAAGTTTACACCTTGTGGATTTTGTGCATAAAGGATGAGATCCGTTGTGTTTCTCCGGTACATATCGACACTTGCTGTGAGTCGGTTGTTGAAGAAACCAAGATCGAAACCAAAGTTGATGGTTTCAGTCTCTTCCCATTTAAGGTTGGAGTTGTAAGAAAGCGGCGCATAAGTCGGGATGAAAATCGGGTTTCCATCGGCATCATAGCCAATCTGATAAGAGGCGGTGTTTGTAGATCCTGAGTACAGCGGAATTGATGGGTAGCGGATTCCTGTATCCTGCTGTCCTGTTATACCCCAGCTTCCGCGAATTTTGAAATCGCTGAAAAATTTGCTGTCTTTCATAAAGCTTTCTTCGTGAACGCGCCATGCCGCCGAAACTGCAGGGAAGTAACCCCAACGGTTGTCTTTGGTGAACCGCGAAGAACCGTCAGCACGGAACGAGCCGTTTAATATGTACTTATCGGCAATTGAAACCGTTGCGCGGGCGAAGAATGACTGAAGGTTAAGCCGCTCTTTCTTTGGAGTTCCCGGATTCAAAATCTGGTTAACCGCATCAAATGAATAGCCGTTATTTTCGTAACGGAAATCCTGATAAGTATATCCGCCGGTGACGTCGATGTTGGTTTTTATCGACTCGATAGTGTTGTTGTAATTGGCATAAAGATCCATTACCTGGTTCTTTTTGGTTTCTGTGTTTCTGTATTGACCGCCGGCCTGTGCAGTGACGATATACAGCGGATCGGTTGATCCGTATGTTACACCGGATGCGTAATCATATCCAAAGTTGGCGATCAGCTTAAGGTCTTCGAATCCATGTATTTTATATTCGGCCTGTGCATTTCCGATGCTGCGCGAAGAATTACCGTAGTTATCCTTTTGCTCAAGAAGAGCGACCGGGTTGCGGCTGGCGTTCACTTCGTTTATCCATTGGAAATAATTTCCGAAATCATTTTCTGCATGAACTGGCTGCGTCGGATCGAAAGCCACAGCGGCTCCGATTGCATCGCGGTTACTGTAATTGTTTCTTGTAAGCGATGTTTTATTGTTGACATCAAGTTTCAGGTGCTTGTCAAAAAAGTTCATGTTGACATTTCCGCCCAAGGTCGTACGCTCAAAATTGTCGCGTTTCAGCGTTCCGTTAAGATTGCTGTAACCGACAGACGCACGATAGGCGATATTGTCCCTTCCGCCGGATAGCGAAATATTATGATCGGTTCCGAAAGCCGTACGGTAGATTTCCTTCTGCCAATCGGTATTTGAAGTTCCGAGCAGAGCCTGCTGCGCGGCAGTTCCGTATGTAGTTACAAAATCGCGGTATTGATCGCCGCTAAAAACGTCAACAGTTTCGCCCACGGTGCTGACCTGGAAGAAACTGTTGTAGTTGACTTTAAGATCGCCCGATTTCCCTTTTTTGGTAGTGATGATGATTACACCATTCGAGGCGCGTGAACCGTAAATCGCAGTTGCCGCGGCATCTTTTAATACTGTAATGCTCTCAATATCGTTCTGGTTGATGTTTGCCAACGGGTTACGGCCGCCAATTACGCTTCCGCCGCCAACATCGGCAGGCACATTGTCAATTACGTAAAGCGGATCGTTTGTGGTAAACAGTGAAGATCCACTTCGGATCCTGACCAGCGAACCACCGCCCGGCTCTCCGCCGCCATTGACGATCTGAAGTCCGGCAACGCGGCCCTGAAGCAACTGATCGGCGCCAACCAGCGGGCCTTTCGCAAATTCTTCGGACGTAAGACTGGTAACAGAAGTTGTAGCTTCCCTCCTTCTTACCGTTCCATAACCGACCTGGACGACTACCTCGTTCAACTGATTGGCATCTTCTTCCATGACCACATTTGCGGTAGTCTGGCCCTGATAGGTTACGGTAAACTCTTTGTAGCCAATATAACTGAAGACTACGACGTCTCCGGTCTTCACGTTATTGATTGAATACTTACCATCGAAATCCGTGGAAACTCCATTGGAAGTGCCGCGAACCACCACGTTTACACCGGGCAGCGGCTGTCCGTTGGTCTTGTCAGTCACGGTGCCGCGCATGGTCCCTTGTGCGAGGGCGGCGAACGGCAGGATTAGTAACAACAATAACAACTTTTTGTAAATTGTTTTCATACATTTTGTTTAGGTTAGAAAAGAAATGATATGCTTATATTCAACTTCGATTGTTAAATTTAATGAAATATTCAAATGCGCGTCCCAATCGCCTGTTAAATCTGACCCGCAAACGTTTTCGTGTTGAAAAGTTTTGAATATTCTGACTTTTAGAATCTGTTGTTGACGATTATTTAAAATTACACGCTATCTTTATTCAGAAATTCATAATTAATGAAAAGAAAAGTTACCCTCAAGCAGATTGCAAGGGAGCTCGATGTATCCATATCGACGGTATCAAAGTCGCTTCGAAACAGTCCGGAAATCAGCGAAGATACACGTCAGAAGGTTCAGGCATTCGCGAAGCTTTACAACTACAAGCCCAACAATATCGCGCTCAGCCTGAAAAACCGCAAGACAAAAACAATCGGGATAATCATCCCTGAAATCGTCCACCATTTTTTTGCAACCGTCATCAGCGGAATCGAACAGGTCGCGAACGAAAGCGGATACAACGTTATCGTCTGCCTTTCGAATGAATCGTTTGATCGCGAAGTCCTTAACATGGAAATGCTCGCCAACGGCAGCATCGACGGATTCATAATGTCACTTTCGAAAGAAACCCAATTCAGGGCCGATTTCCACCACATTACGGAAATCATCAATCAGGGAATGCCGGTCGTTATGTTCGATCGGGTTACCAGCGAAATCCTCTGCGACAAAGTCATCATCGACGACAAATCCGCCGCCTACGAGGCAGTGCAGCGCCTGATCAACCGCGGGAAGAAGAAAATCGCGCTCGTGACGACGGTCGATTACGTCAGTGTTGGAAAACTTCGCACTGACGGTTACACAAAGGCACTTCTCGATAATGACATTCCTTTCAGCGGCGATCTGATCCTGAAAATTGAGGATATGGAAAACTGCGAATCGGCCATCACAAAACTGATCCAGGAAAAGGCAATCGACGCGGTTTTTGCAGTCAATGAACTGTTCGCCGTGACGAGTATTAAGGCGGCGGCGAAACTCGGGCTCCACGTTCCTGAGGATTTGTCGGTGATCGCATTTACTGACGGAATTATCTCAAGATATTCAACACCCACAATCACTACTGTGAGCCAAAACGGTATCGAAATGGGCGGAAAAGCGGCACGCATGCTGATCGACCGATTGGAGTCGGACGAGGAGGAAGGTGAACTGTACCGCACCGAAGTCGTAGAGACGCACCTGATCGAACGCGAATCGACAAATTAGTTAAAGTCGATTGCAGTTTCAAAAAAATCCTATCTTTACAACCGATTATCAAAGCTTATATTTACTTCGACACTAAAAAAGTTTTGATAAGCATCGCGCTTATCGTATCTAACAAATTACGATAATGGAAAAGCGAAAATTAGGTTTCTGGGAGATCTGGAACATGAGTTTTGGATTTCTCGGGATTCAGTTCGGATTTGCCCTCCAGAATGCAAACACCTCCCGTATTTTTGACACGCTTGGCGCCGATGTAGACAAAATCGGTCTGTATTGGCTTGCTGCTCCGCTTACCGGACTCATCGTCCAGCCTATCATTGGATATTTTTCCGACCGAACGTGGACAAGGCTTGGCCGCAGAAGGCCGTACTTTCTTGTAGGCGCAATTCTTTCTGCAATCGCACTTTTCATGATGCCGAACTCGCCGACCCTTTGGATCGCCATAGGAACACTTTGGATTATGGATTCTTCGATCAACATTTCAATGGAGCCTTTCCGCGCGTTTGTTGGCGATAACCTTCCGGAAAAACAGCGAACACTCGGTTTTGCAATGCAAAGTTTCTTTATCGGGATTGGAGCAGTGGTTGGCTCGGCATTGCCCTATATTTTCACCAATTGGTTTGGAATCGAGAATACCGCTCCGGAAGGCATAATTCCTTCGTCGGTGAAATGGTCGTTCTATGTTGGTGGAGTCGTGTTCCTGCTTGCCGTTTTATGGACGGTTTTCAATTCGAAAGAATATTCGCCCGATGAACTTGAAGCATTCGAGTCGGCAAAGCACGCCGCCGGAAATAACGAGCCTGAATCGCAATCGGCTGTCACCACGCAGCGGCAATTTTATATTGGCCTTTTCCTGCTTTTCATTGGAGCATCGGCGTCATTTTACGTGCATCATATCAATTCCCAAGGTGCCGGAAATGAGCATAAGGAACTTTACATTTTATCGTTCGGGCTTGTCGTGGTCGGACTCCTGTTCGCGATTGTCGCCCAGCTCCGAAAAACAAATGTCCGCAACGGATTTACTGTAATAGTAACCGATTTGCTCAACATGCCCAAGACGATGAAACAACTCGCCTGGGTTCAGTTTTTTTCGTGGTTTGCATTGTTTTCAATGTGGATTTACACCACAAAAGCGGTTACCGGCCATGTTTTTGGCACCGATGATACGACATCCAAACTGTATAACGATGCCGCCGATTGGGTCGCCGTAATGTTTACCGTGTATAACGGAGTTGCTGCAGCCGTAGCTTTCCTGTTGCCTGTGTTGGCGCGAAGAACCAGCAACAAATTCACCCACATGCTTGCATTGGTAGCCGGCGGGATTGGCCTGATATCTATTTATTTTCTTTCGGATAAGGTTGGCCTTTTGCTCGCAATGTGCGGCGTCGGAATTGCCTGGGCCAGTATTCTATCGATTCCGTATGCAATGCTTTCGGGCTCGCTTCCGTCATCAAAAATGGGCTATTACATGGGCGTTTTCAATTTCTTCATCGTAATACCGCAAATCGTTGCCGGGACCGTTCTTGGTTTCCTGGTGAACGACTTTTTTAATAATGAACCTGTTTATGCACTGATTGTCGGCGGATGCTCGATGGTGCTGGCCGGACTGCTGACACTGACAGTTTCGACCAATAAAAAGATTGATATCAATGAATAGAAAGACATTCATTTTCGACCTTGACGGCGTTATTGTGGATACCGCACGGTACCACTTCCTGGCATGGCAGAAAATTTCCGATGAACTCGGCGTCGAATTTACTCCCGAGCATAATGAACAATTAAAAGGAGTTAGCCGCGTACGATCGCTTGACATTATTCTCGAGCTTGGAAAAATAAACGCTTCACAGAACGACAAAGAGCGATGGCTTCAGCAGAAAAATGAAGATTACCTGCATTACATCGAAAACATGAACGAAAGTGAAATTCTCGATGGAGTCGTACATGTGCTGAGTTACCTGCGCGCAAAGGATCAGCTGATCGCTTTGGGATCGGCGAGTAAAAATGCACGGCCGATATTGGACCGGGTGAACATCCGCCATTTTTTCGATGCAATAGTCGACGGAAACGACGTGACTAATGCGAAGCCGGATCCTGAAGTTTTTTTAAATGCCGCGCGTCAGCTTGATTCTGCAGTTGAGGACTGCATTGTATTCGAGGATTCGGTGGCCGGCATTCAGGCGGCGAATATCGGAGGAATGACCAGCGTTGGCATCGGCGACAGCAAGATACTGCAGGAGGCACAGTATATTTTTCCCGATTTTACGCATATCAATTCGACATTCCTCGAAACGCTAATCAAAAAATAGAAAGAAAATTCCGTTGGATTTTTTAATGATAATGAAGAACAAAACGTACTGATGAACCAGGATTATATCAAGCCAGACCACTGGTCAATTATCGAAGAAGGATTTGATCCGGCGCGGGTGAAATCGTCCGAAAGCCTTTTCAGCATCGGGAACGGCGCCATGGGCCAACGCGCGAATTTCGAGGAACACTACTCAGGAGCAACTTTTCAGGGAAGTTATATCGCCGGGATTTATTATCCTGATAAAACCCGGGTTGGCTGGTGGAAAAATGGCTATCCCGAATATTTTGCGAAGGTGCTGAATGCGCCAAACTGGATCGGGATCGATGTGGAAATAAACGGTGAAACCCTCGATCTGAATAAATGCGCCAAAGTCGACAACTTCCGCCGGGAGCTGAACATGAAAGAAGGTTGGTACAGCCGCTCTTTTGATGCGACGCTGCAGAATGGCATTTCTGTTAAAGCCACGATCCGCCGATTCTTATCTTTAATTATCGACGAAGCCGGGTTTATAAACTACGAAATTACGCCAACGAGCGGCGATGCAACGATTGTCTTCAAACCGTATATCGATGCAGGCGTTCACAATGAAGACGCCAATTGGGAAGAACGTTTCTGGCAGCCGATTGAGGTGCAAAGGGAAGAAAATTCAGCCTTTGTGACGGCGAGGACATTTAAGACGCACTTTGGAGTTGCGACCTTCATGCACAACACCATTTTTGTGGATGGAAAAAAGCAGTCCGCAAAAGCTGAAACACTCCGGAAGACAGAGAGCGTGATTGCCTTTTCATACACTGTGAAGTCGGAAAAAGGCCATACGGCATCAATACAGAAAATCGGCGGATATACCGTTACGCTGAACCATCCGCAGGATAAACTCATCGCGGCTGCGAAAGAGGTTATCGCAAAAGCGTCGCACGCAGGTTTTGATGCGATGTTGGAAGAACAGAAATCGGCCTGGGCGAAGATTTGGGAAATGTCCGATATTACAATCGAAGGCGATGTAATGGCGCAACAGGGAATCCGGTTCAACATCTTCCAGTTGAACCAGACCTATCTTGGTAAGGATTCACGATTAAACATCGGACCGAAAGGTTTTACCGGCGAAAAATACGGCGGTTCGACGTATTGGGATACCGAGGCATATTGCATACCGTTTTACATGGCGACGAAAGACCAGCAGGTTGCGAGAAACCTTCTGACCTACCGATACAACCAGCTTGACAAAGCCATTGAGAATGCTCAAAAGCTGGGTTTTACAAACGGGGCGGCGCTCTATCCGATGGTGACTATGAACGGTGAAGAATGCCACAACGAATGGGAAATCACCTTTGAGGAAATCCACCGCAACGGAGCGATTGCTTTTGCGATCTACAACTACTGCCGATATACCGGCGATTACAGTTACGTCCCTGAAAAAGGACTTGAAGTGCTGATTGCAATCGCGAGATTCTGGCACCAGCGGGCGACATTTTCAAAAGATAAAAACAAATTCGTCATCCTTGGCGTGACCGGGCCAAACGAGTATGAAAACAATGTCAACAATAATTTTTACACCAATTATTTAGCGAAATGGTGCATTGATTATGCGACTGAGCAAATTTCGGAAGTACAGAAAAATTACCATTCCGATTATTCGCGCGTGATCTCGGAGGTGAATTTGACTGACATCGAAATCGAAAAGTGGAAAGATGTGGCGGCCCGGATGTACTTCCCTTATTCTGACGAACAAGGCGTATATCTTCAACAAGATGGGTTTCTCGACAAGGAACTGGTAAAGGTTTCCGATCTTGACAAATCGCAGCGGCCTATCAACCAGAAATGGTCGTGGGACAGGATTTTGCGATCGCCATACATCAAGCAGGCCGATGTGCTGCAGGGCTTTTACTTTTTTGAGGATCATTTTACGATGGAAGAACTGGAGAAGCATTTTGATTTTTATGAACCGTTTACCGTTCACGAATCATCGTTGTCGCCATGCGTCCATTCGATTCAGGCTTCAGCTCTCGGAAAAATGGATATGGCGTATGCGTTCTATCTGCGGACGTCAAGGCTTGATCTTGACGATTATAACAAGGAAGTGGAAGAAGGTTGCCACATCACTTCGATGGCCGGAACCTGGATGAGTATCGTTGAAGGTTTTGGCGGAATGCGCGTACGTGAGAATGTTTTGCATTTTTCGCCTCGGATTCCGAAGCAATGGAAAGGTTATTCGTTCAAGATCAATTTCCGCAACCAGATTTTGAAAGTGATCGTCGAAGCTGATCGTACGCATTTTTCACTGGAGGGCGGAACAGAACTTTGTGTGGTTGTAAATGGACGCGAAGTGCGGGTTGCGCCTGATAATTTGATCACGGTGTAAATTTGCGGATAAACCTCAAAGGTTTTAAAAACCTTAGGTTTATTTGAAAATGCAAAAGACAGAGACGCTGCTGCCCGGTAAAGTTTACAAGATTATCCAACACGGAAACGGCCATGACATCTTGTTTTTCAATTCGGGAAATAAAAGCTATTTTCAAAAATTAGTCGAGCGGCATTTAATGGCAATCAGCATTGTACTGGATTTACAACTGGAACAAAGGCGCATACAGGTAATCCTCAAGATTAAGCCTGAGGAAGATATTCCTGAAAAGTATCGCGAAAAGCTTCATTTGCCAATATCGAATTTGTTTAATAGCTACGCCAAGTCGATCAACAAACGCTACAACAGGAAGGGCAGCTTGTTTCGGGTACGATTTGAGCGGCAACAGTTGCAATTGCCGGAATAAAAATACAATTATGGCTTATCGAAAATTTACCTTGCATTCATTCAAACCTCAAAGGTTTTTAAAACCTTTGAGGTTTATATTAATAATATTAATCACATTTTCCACGGTAAAATCCCCCGCACAGATCACCCGCACTGAACCGCCGTTCTGGTTTGCGGGAATGAAAAATCCTTCGCTGCAGATCCTATTTTACGGTAAGAACATCACCCAATTCCAGCCTTCGGCACCGCTTAATGTCACGATCACAAACGTCACCCGGACCGAAAATCCGAATTACCTTTTCGTCACCATCGACACCAAAAATCTTCCGCCCGGAGAAATCAACTTTTCATTTACCACTTCAAAAAAATCGTTCACCAGTAAATACACGCTTCGCCCGCGTCGCACCGATTCCGCTACCAGGAAAAGTTTCGGGCCCGAAGACGTCATCTACCTGCTCATGCCCGACCGCTTCGCCAACGGCAACACCGCAAACGATAGCAGCCAGCAACTCACCGAAAAAGCAAACCGCAACAATCCCGTTGGAAGGCACGGCGGCGACATCGATGGAATCATCAACAACCTCGATTACATCCAAAGCCTCGGCGCCACCGCGCTCTGGTCAACGCCGCTTTGCGAAGACAACGATCCGGCCGGCTCCTATCACGGCTACGGCCAGTCGGATGTTTACAAAATCGATCCGCGTTACGGCACAAATGACGATTACCTCCGCCTTTCGACCGAGCTGCACAAGCGCAAAATGAAATTAATCCTTGATTATGTTACCAATCATTGGGGCGATCATTGGACGTTCAAAGACATGCCAACCCACGACTGGCTGCACCAGTTTCCCGGATATGCGCAAACCAACTACCGCATGACGACCCAGTTCGATACGCATGCGGCAACTTCCGATGCCGAATTGTGCGAAAAAGGCTGGTTCGTAAAATCAATGCCCGACCTGAACCAGGCAAATCCGCTGATGCTGAATTACCTCATCCAAAACGCAATCTGGTGGATCGAATATGCCGATGTTGACGGCTTCCGCGTTGATACTTATTCTTATAATGACAAAGCGGGAATCGCAAAGTGGACTAAGGCAATCACCGACGAATATCCCTACTTCAACATCGCAGGCGAAGTCTGGATGCACAGCCCATCGCAAATTTCCTACTGGCAAAAGGACAGCCCGGTCGGCGCCATCGAAAGTTATAATTCGTTTTTGCCAACGGTGATGGACTTCCCGTTGCACGACGTTATTGGCGACGTTTTTAACGAGGACAAAGCGCAATTCGACAAGGGAATCATCCGCATTTACGACAACTTCGCCAACGATTTCCTATACAAAAATCCGAACCACATGCTGGTTTTCCTCGAGAACCATGACACCAACCGGTTTAACGAATCGTATAACGGCGACCTTGCGAAATACAAAATGGGACTGGCGCTCATAGCTACGATCCGCGGAATTCCACAAATTTACTACGGCTCCGAAATCGGGATGCGCGGAAGCAAAGCAACCGGCGATGCCGACATCCGACGCGATTTTCCGGGAGGCTGGCAAAACGACCCGCAAAATGCATTCACCGCGGCCGGCCGCACCGAGATCCAACAGCAGTTTTTCGACTACACCCAGAAATTGCTCAACTGGCGAAAATCGAAAACCGTTGTCCACAATGGAAAAATGACGCACTTCGTTCCCGAAGAAAATGTTTATATTTATTTTCGGCACGACGACAGCAATGCTGTAATGGTGATCCTCAACAACAGCACATCGACACAAACCATAAAAGCGGGTCGCTTCAGCGAAGTGATCCAGAATCGAAAAACCGGCCACGATGTGATCACCGGCAAAACGTATGCGGTCGACCCGAATGCCGCGTTGACAATTGAACCCAAATCCGCGCTGATCCTGGAGTTGGATTAGGAGCTTTTTCCTGCTTTCGGCTGTATCTTGCCTCCGTTTCCCTCCGGCAAGGATGCCGCCTCAATCAGGGCTAAAAATATTTGCAATGAACAAGATTTTTTCCTTCGTCGCGATTCTGGTCGCAATACTATCCGCCGCTGCGCAAACCCAAACTTTTGTCGGACACAGTGAAAACGGAAACTACGTCACAATCTCCACTTCCGAAGGCAATTATCAACTGATCTTTCTCAACACCAACATCGTCAGTGTATTGTTTGCAAAACCTGGCGACGCAGAACCTAAAGCTTCGCATGCCGTTGTGCTTACGCCAATAAAAACAGCAATAAAGGTCACTGACAAAAACGGGTTTCTCACGTACGACACAGGAGGAATTTCGGTGCAGATCCGCAAATCGCCACTCGCATTCAACTTTTTTTATCACCAAAAGCAACTGGTTTCCGCAATTGGCAATTACACCGCAAAAGACAGCCTTGCAGCTATCGGTTTTAGGATCGATTCAACTGAAGCGCTTTACGGAGGCGGCGCACGCGTACTCGGAATGAACCGCCGCGGAAACCGCCTCCAGCTCTACAACCGTGCGCATTATGGTTATGAAACGCGATCGGAGCTGATGAACTTCACAATGCCCATCGCCATCTCGTCAAAAATGTACATGATTCATTTCGACAATGCATCAACCGGCTGGCTCGACTTCGACAGCAGTAAAACCAACAGGCTCGCTTTCGAAATGACTTCCGGACCGCAGCGCTACCAGGTCATTGCAGGCGATTCGTGGCAAAATCTGATATCAAATTACACTGCACTCACCGGACGACAGCCCATGCCGCCACGCTGGGCTTTCGGCAATTTTGCCAGCCGTTTCGGGTACCATTCGCAAGCCGAAGCCGAAATGACGATCAAAAAGTTCCGCGATGAAAAAATTCCTGTTGATGCGATTATTCTTGATCTTTATTGGTTTGGGAAAGACATCAAGGGAACGATGGGTAATCTCAGTGTCTTTCGCGACAGCTTCCCCGAATTTGAGTCCATGGTGCAACGGTTCAAAAATGACCATATCAAAACGATTACGGTCACCGAACCGTTCATCCTGACGACCTCTTCACGTTGGCAGGAAGCCGTCGACAATAGTATTCTCGCTACTGATTCGGTCGGAAAGCCGTACACCTATGATTTCTATTTTGGAAATACGGGATTGATCGACATTTTCAAACCCGAAGCAAAAACCTGGTTCTGGAACATCTACAAAGACCTCGCACATAAGGGCATTGCCGGCGTTTGGGGCGATTTGGGCGAACCGGAAGTCCACCCCGAAAACCTGTATCACGTAGCAGGCAAAGCGAATGATGTCCACAATATTTATGGCCATGAATGGGCGAAAACGGTCTTCCAGGGCTATCAATCGGATTTCCCAAAGCAACGGCCGTTTATTTTGATGCGCGCCGGGTATTCGGGTTCACAGCACTACGGGATGATTCCCTGGTCGGGCGACGTCAACCGAACTTGGGGCGGCTTATCCGGACAACCGGAAATCGCACTGCAGATGGGAATGCAGGGAATGGCGTACATGCATTCGGACCTTGGCGGATTTGCAGGGAAGAACCGCGACCCTGAATTGTACGCAAGATGGCTGCAATACGGCGTTTTCCAGCCGATTTTCAGGCCGCATGCGCAGGAAGAAGTACCGTCGGAACCGGTGTTCTGGGACGATGCGACAAAAGCGCTCGCTAAAAAATCGATCGAGCTTCGTTACAAAATGCTTCCGTACAATTACACATTGGCATTCCTGAATCACCGCGACGGGATTCCATTAATGCGCCCGCTGTTTTTTGAAGAAGCTTCCAACTCCAAATTATACGGTAACGCCGAAGAATATCTTTGGGGCGACAGTTTCCTCGTCGTTCCAATCAAGGAAGGCGGAGTAAAAGGCAAAGATGTGTACTTCCCGAAAGGATCGAATTGGTTTGAACCCGGAGTTAAAAAATACACAGGCGGAACAACTTTTCGCGTATCGGTTTATCCGGACCGGATTCCATACTTTGTGCGCGGAGGTTCGTTCGTGCCAATTATTGAATCGAAAATCGAATCCACCGCCGAATACAATCCCGAAAAACTTTCCGTTCAATACTTTCACGACAGCGATGTCAAGGAAAGCACTGGTATTTTTTATGACGACGACGGCGCAATGCCCGATGCTTATGAAAACGGCAACTATGAAATCCTGCATTTTTCGTCAAAAGTCAAAGGCCGCTCGCTCAAGCTGACCGTAGAATCAGAAAAAGGCGCTAATTTCACCACGAAAACCCGGACGATTACATTTCTGGTTTACGACATGAACAAATTGGCCACTTACCCGCTGACGGTTAAAAGTGGCGAAAAGAAAACACTGTTAATCACACTCAAAAAATAATGCAGCAAAAACTAATCTCGCTTGCCGCGGTTTTATTTTCCGCCATCTCTTTTGCACAAACTGCCGTAAAAGGCAGTACAAAAGCGCCATTCATTTGGGAAGGAGCCAATCTGTACTTCCTGATGACCGATCGTTTCAACAACGGCGACAAGTCAAATGATGTCACGTTCAACCGCAGCAAACAGGCTGCTCCGCTTCGCGGGTTCCAGGGCGGAGACATCAAAGGGATTACGATGAAAATTGAAGAAGGTTACTTCGACAAGCTGGGTGTAAATGTAATCTGGTTGACGCCTGTTGTCGAACAAATTCATGATGGCGTGGATGAAGGAACCGGATTGTCGTATGGTTTCCACGGTTATTGGACGCGTGATTGGACGGCAATCGATCCGAACTTCGGATCTCGTCAGGATCTGATGAATATGGTCAACCGCGCCCACGAACACGGAATCCGCGTAATGCTCGATGCCGTCATAAACCACACCGGGCCGGTCACCGCTGAAGATCCCGTCTGGCCTTCCGATTGGGTTCGAACCGCGCCACAATGTGATTATAAGACTTACGAAACCACAACCGCATGCACATTGGTGAAAAATCTTCCCGATGTCAAAACCGAAAGTGATGCCGCCGTTGAGTTGCCCAAATTCCTTATTGACAAATGGAAGGCCGAAGGCCGCTACGATCAGGAAATGCAGGAGCTGGATGCGTTTTTCAAACGGACAAAATATCCGCGCGCACCGCGTTATTACATCATAAAATGGCTAACTGATTACGTTGCCGATTTCGGTATTGACGGTTACAGGGCCGATACCGTAAAACATGTCGGTGAACAGGTTTGGAGCGATTTCAAGACCGAATGCGATTACGCTTTCCGGCAATGGAAAAAGAACAATCCGGCAAAGGTCCTTGATGACAACCGGTTCTATACCATCGCCGAAGTTTATAATTACGGAATCAGCGCCGGGCAGGAATTTGATTTTGGCGACAAAAAAGTCAATTATTTCAACTACGGCTTCGACAATATGATCAACTTCGAATTTAAATGGGACGCGAAGGAACCGTACGAGGCAATTTTTTCGAAATATTCCGAATTATTGAACTCTACTCTCGAAGGATATAGCGTACTCAATTACATTTCCTCGCACGACGACAGTGCGCCTTTTGATCCGACACGTGTTAAAAGCATCGAAAGTGCGAACAAGCTTTTGCTTTCACCCGGCATTTCACAAACGTATTACGGCGACGAAACCGGCCGCTCGCTTGTCGTTCCGGGCACGCAAGGCGATGCGACGCTGCGCTCGTTTATGAATTGGGACGATGTCAGGAACAACGCACAGACAAAAGAAGTCCTTCGTCATTGGCAAAAAATCGGCATGTTCCGAAAAAAACATCCTGCCATTGGCGCCGGAATCCACAAACAAATCAGCGCTTCGCCCTATGTTTTCAGCAGAGGTTACCATTCAGGAAAATTCCTCGATCGCGTGGTCATTGGGCTTGACATGAATAAAGGCCGCAAAGAGCTCAACGTTTCGTCGGTATTTCCGGAAGGAAGTATTTTGCGCGATGCCTATTCAGGCCAGTCTACAACAGTTATCAATGGAAAAGCAGTCGTCGATTCGTCTTTTCAGACCGTTTTATTAGAATCCGCAAAATAAATGCTTGTCCCGCGAAGCAGCAACATTTTGAAGATCGGCCACCGCGGCGCCAAAGGCCACATCGCCGAAAATACGATTGCTTCCTTTGAAAAAGCGATGGAATTGGGCTGCGACGGAATCGAATTGGATGTTCATTTGAGCGCCGACGGAAAAGTAATCGTGATCCATGATTTTACGGTCGACCGCACCACAGGCGGCCAAGGTGAAGTCGCCGCAATGACGCTTCCCGAATTACGACGGAATAATACGTCTGCCGGACCTGTTCCTTTGCTCGAAGAAGTTCTTGAACTGATGAGTCCCGGACTTCTGATCAATATTGAAATTAAAGCGCCTGCCGCGACATATCCGACGATGGAGCTGATCAGAAAAACAATTAAAAAAGGCAGGGCAACGAAAGATCAATTCATTGTTTCTTCTTTTGAATGGGATTCACTGAAAGAAATCAGGGAAGCCGAACCCGAGATTCCGCTTGGCATCCTGACCGCAACCGATCTTGACCTCGCCGTTGCGTTTGCCGATTTTTTGAAAGCCGAAAGCATCCATCCTCATTTTCATCTGCTGACATCAAAAAATGTACGATCCATGCAGGAAAAAGCATTGAAGGTTTTTGCGTGGACTGTCAATGAACCATCTGATATCGCAAACGTAAAAAGCCTGAAAGTCGATGCAATCATAACCGATTTTCCGGAACGATTATGACCAGGAACTACGACATTATTATCGTTGGCGGCGGCGCTGCGGGTTTTTTTACCGCAATAAATATTGCTGAGAAAAATCGGACGTTGAAAATCGCAATTCTCGAACGCGGGAAAGACGTACTCGAAAAAGTGCGCATTTCGGGCGGTGGACGTTGCAATGTCACGCATGCCTGCTACGACCCGCGCGAATTGGTCAAATTCTATCCGCGCGGAGAGAAAGAACTCCGCGGCCCTTTCCATGCCTTTTCTGCGGGTGATACTGTGGAATGGTTTGAACGGCATGGCGTAGCTTTGAAGACCGAAGCTGACGGCCGGATGTTTCCTGTCAGCGATTCATCCCAAACCATCATTGACTGCCTGCTCGAGAACGCAAAAAAACTCCGAATCGATGTGCTTACCGGCCAAAGCGTCCAGTCGGTTTTTAAAAATGAAAATGCATGGAAAATCGACACTCAAACCGCGAGTTTCGCCTGCTCGGATCTGGTAATGGCAACGGGAAGCAACACAAAAATTTGGGAACTTCTGCGTCGGCTCGGACATTCCATCGTAGAGCCTGTACCGTCGCTCTTTACATTTAACATCAAGGACGACAGAATCAAAAACCTTATGGGAATTTCAGCCGCCGCATCGGTAAAAATCAACGGAACCAAGCTTGAAGCAACGGGCCCGCTGCTGATTACACATTGGGGAATGAGCGGCCCGGCGATTCTGCGTCTTTCCGCTTGGGGCGCAAGAATACTATCCGACAAAAAGTATAAATTTTCAATATCGGTGAACTGGCTAAACGGCGAATCTACCGAAGATGCTGGGAATCTTGTCCGTGAACTGAAGGGGCAAAACCCTAAAAAGCTCTTACCGGGAAAATCGCCCGTCGAACTTCCCAATCGCCTGTGGGAAAGCATCGTTGCCGCAGCAAGAATCGAAAACGGGACCCGATGGGCCGACCTGAACAAAATCCAACTTCAGGCGCTGGCAAATGAACTTTCAAATGCGCAATTCAATGTTGACGGGAAAAGCACTTTTAAGGAAGAATTTGTAACTGCCGGCGGAATCGAACTGCGGGAAGTCAACTTGAAAACCATGCGAAGCAAACTGCATGATCACTTGTACTTTGCGGGTGAAATACTCAATATCGATGCGATTACGGGTGGATTTAATTTCCAAAATGCCTGGACCGGCGGATTTATCGTCGCGCAGTCACTGGGCTGAAATTACCTGTTAAGCCACCACAGTGATGCGTTGAGCACTGTCGCAAAGCAAACCCACAGCAGGTACGGAACCATTAAATACGCGGCCATTTTATCTACGCGCTTAAAAGCAACGATTGTTTCATAGATCAGCAGCGCCAGTAAAGCGATTTCGATGAGCGCAAGCAGTGTGTTGTGCAACCAGAAAAACAAAAATGACCAAAGAATATTGAGCGCGAGCTGCACCGCGAACAACCGAAGTGCTTTACGAACCGGTGCGGCCTCGAAATCAATGCGGCCCCAGACGCGTCCGGCGGCGATTCCCATTAGTATATAAAGCAGGCTCCAAACCGGTGCAAACAACCAGCTCGGCGGATTGAACACCGGCTTTTCTAACGTTGGATACCAATCTTTCACGCCCGATTGCGTTGCGAGTCCGGCAAAATAACCCGCCGCGACACAGGTGGCAACCATAACGCCAATTTTAAGGAATCGGTTCATTTTTTTCGTTTAAAGGTAAAAAAAATGGCCCGCTGATCCTTTATTAAAACAATTATCTTTGCAGCAACATTATGGACGAATTCTTACAATTCATACCCGCGCCTTATTCCGCTGAACCAGAATCCGGCAGCTTTTCGTGGAGTGCGCCATCAAATATTGCTCTGGTAAAATACTGGGGTAAAAAGCCGAACCAGATTCCGGCAAACCCCTCGATCAGCTTTACGCTTAAAAATTGCAAGACAATCACAAAACTTGAATTCAAACGTAAATCCTCGAAGGGAATTTCATTTGATCTGTTTTTTGAAGGACAACCAAAACCCGAGTTCCACGGAAAAATCGAAAACTTTTTCAATAAGGTTCGGACTTATGTGCCTTTTGTAGATGACTTTCATTTTACGATCGACAGCCGAAATACATTTCCGCACAGCTCCGGAATTGCATCGTCGGCTTCTGCGATGGCGGCATTGGCGGTTAATCTGATGAGTGTCGAGCGATTGCTTAATCCGGAAATTTCGGACGAAGTCTTATTCAGGAAAGCCTCTTTTTTGGCTCGCATCGGATCGGGAAGCGCGTGCCGAAGCCTCCGTGGAAGCGTCGTCGAATGGGGCGAAAACCCCTCTTTTCAAGACAGTTCAGATTTGTTTGGAATCTCTGTCAATAACATCCATCCGGTCTTCCAAAATTACCAGGATACGATTTTGCTGGTCGATCGCGGCGAAAAGCAGGTCTCAAGTACGGCAGGCCATAACCTGATGGACAACCATCCTTTTGCAGCGAGGAGATTCGAACAAGCACACGAAAATCTGGCCCGCATGAAGTCGGTTCTTGAAACCGGAGATCTTGAAACATTTGTGTCGCTCGTCGAAAGTGAAGCATTGACGCTCCACTCGATGATGATGACTTCAATGCCCTATTTCATCCTCATGAAGCCCAACACGCTGGAAATCATCAACCGTATATGGAATTTCCGACAAAAATCAAATATTCCCGTTTGTTTCACGTTAGATGCAGGAGCGAACGTTCACGTGCTCTATCCGGAGAAAAACAAAAGCGCTGTGATGGAGTTTATTAAGGCTGAATTACTTGTGTACTGCCAGGACAAGGCGTACATTTGTGACGAGATTGGAGAAGGAGCGCAGTTAATTGATAATTAGAAGTTAATAATTAATAGCTAAGATTAATATACGCCATCATATTTTTACACGCCATGAAGGAAAATATCCTTAAAGAAAAGTCTTTCAGCCTTGCTCCGGACATCGTGAATCTTTACAAGCAGGTTTGTTTCGAGAGCAAAGAATTTATTTTAGCGCGGCAAGTTCTCCGAAGCGGCACTTCTATAGGAGCCAATATACGTGAGGCAGAATATGCGGAAAGCCGTGCAGATTTTATTCACAAGCTTTCAATTGCGCTGAAAGAGGCAAACGAAAACTGAATATTGGCTAGACCTCCTGCACCAAAGCCATTTTTTGAACGGTGACACATATGACAATACGAGACCAAAGGTGGAAGAACAAAAGCGAATGCTGACGAGTATCATCAATTCAACCCGAAAGAATAATTATTAATTATTACATACTAATTATTAATTAAATGAAAGGACCTCTATTTTACTCGAAAATCCTGCTCTTCGGAGAATACGGAATCATCAAAGATTCCAAAGGATTGTCAATTCCCTACAATTTCTACAAAGGCGCGTTGAAACTTGACGGTGCCGATTCGCCCGAAGCAATAAGATCGAACGCAGCGTTGAAGCAGTTCGTAAATCATCTTGAAAATCTTGATAAATCGCTGGTTACTTTTGACCTCGATCAACTGAAACACGACACCGAAGCGGGAATGTATTTCGATTCGTCGATTCCGCAAGGTTACGGCGTGGGAAGCAGCGGCGCACTCGTTGCCGCGATTTATGACAAGTACGCGGACGATAAGATCACGGTTTTGGAAAACCTGACGCGGGAAAAGCTGCTCCGGCTCAAAAGCATATTTTCGGCAATGGAGTCATTCTTTCACGGAAAAAGCTCCGGCCTTGACCCGCTCAACAGCTACCTCAGCATTCCGATCCTGATCAATTCGCAAGACAACATTGAAGCTACCGGAATTCCCTCTCAGGGTTGTAACGGAAAAGGAGCCGTATTTTTGCTTGACTCCGGAATTGTCGGCGAAACCGCGCCAATGGTCAACATTTTCATGGAAAACCTGAAAGACCAGGGATTCCGTACTATGCTTAAAAACGAATTTGTAAAATATACCGATGCGTGCGTCGAAAACTTTCTTGGCGGCGACCTCAAATCGCTTTTCTCGAATACTAAACAACTTTCGCGTGTCGTACTGAATAACTTCAAGCCAATGATTCCGGAGAAATTCCACGCGATCTGGCAAAAAGGAATCGAGACCAACGACTACTACCTCAAGCTTTGCGGTTCAGGCGGCGGCGGATACATCCTTGGCTTCACCCAGGATCTCGAAAAAGCGCAAGCCTCGCTTAAAGATTACAAACTCGAAGTCGTTTACCAGTTTTAAACCAAACAAACTTTCGCAACTACTGCCCTTGTAACCTTATAAATCGATAGAAACGTGCTGAGCAGGAAGAACAAACTCCGATTAATGAAGGTAATCAGTTTGTTTTCTGTAGTACGCGGATATAACGTTGCGGTTATCATTCTGGCGCAATATCTTTCAGCAATTTTCATTCTTGCGCCTCACGATCTTCGGACGCTGCAAATCATACTTGACCCCAATCTGTTTGTGCTGGTGCTTGCCTCAGGATTGGCCATCGCCTCGGGATATATCATCAACAATTTTTACGACAGCCGGAAAGACCTGATCAACCGGCCGAACAAATCGATGCTCGACCGGCTTGTCAGCCAAAAAACCAAGCTGCAGGTTTATTTCACGCTCAATTTTATCGTCGCACTGATGGGATTTTTTATCTCGTGGCGCGTCGTACTCTTCTTTTCGTGCTACATTTTCCTGATCTGGTTCTATTCGCACAAGCTCAAAAAGTATCCGATAATCGGCAATCTCACGGCCTCATTGCTGGCAATATTGCCTTTTTTCGCGATTCTGCTCTACTATGTCAAAAAAGGCGCGCTGCACCAGTTCGACGACATGCAGATCGAAATCATTTTTGCACACGCGTTTTTCCTCTACTTGCTTATTTTGATTCGTGAAATGGTCAAAGACCTCGAGAACATGGCCGGGGATTTCGCAAATGGCTACAAGACGATTCCGGTTGTCCACGGTGAAAAAACCTCCAAAGGGCTGATTTCCGTACTTACGGCGCTGACTGTCATTCCGGCCTACCTGCTGATCGATATTTACCATGTCGGCTATATGGACATCTACTTTTACGTTTGCCTGATCGCGCTTTTGTTTTTTATTATGCGGTTGTGGACAGCTGCCGAAAAAGCCGAATTCCTAAAATTGCACAACCTGCTAAAGTTGCTGATCGTCGCCGGCGTATTCTGCATCGTGCTGATCGACCCGTCGGTGCTGTTGCACGGGCGCGCAATGCTGAATGTTTAGGGCAGCTATTCCCGCTTTCGCCTGTATCTTTGCCTGAGCGGCAAAGGATGACGGCTCTATCGGGGCTGCGGCCGCCTGCTTGCGTGATGTTTACCTTCCGAAGTGAGCCAAATAACCCTATCTTTGCACAAAGATTCAGCAATGACCAACAGAGAAGGCAATAATAAAAGAAACGCACGTCCGGCAGCTTCAAAATCCTCATTTTCAAAACCGAAGCCCGCAATGCCAAAACGCGCACAAAATCCCAAAAAAGAAACTCCCGACCGCGCAGCCGCAGGCGCTCCGAAAAAACCGGTGCAGAAACGTCCTGCCGCACCAAAAAAGACCTCAGCCGATAACGGAGAAATCCGACTTAATAAATACATCGCCAATTCGGGTGTTTGCTCGCGTCGCGAAGCGGACATTTACATTGAATCAGGCAATGTTCGCGTAAACGGCGTTCCTGTGACCGAAATGGGCTACAAAGTAATGCCCGGAGATGTGGTAAACTTCGACGGCACTGTGATCACTCCCGAGAAAAAAGAATATTTCCTGCTCAACAAGCCAAAGAATTTCACGACATCATCAGATGAAGACGGCGACATGCGAAACGTGCTGGAACTCATTCGCGGCGCATCAAAGGGAAAACTGCAACCTGTTGGCCGCATGGACAAGAACACAACCGGTCTTCTGTTGTTTACAAACGACACCGACATGATTCGGAAGTTCAGCCTTCCGAACCAGAAATCGACGAAAATTTACCAGGTTACGCTCGACAAGAACCTGAAGTTTGAGGATTTGGAAAAAATTTCGAACGGCGTCACGCTCGACGGGCACAAGCTTTATATTGACGAGATCAGCTACATCGAAGGAGAAGCAAAAACCGAAATCGGCCTTAAGCTGCGGACGGCAAACGTAAAGGTCGTTCGGGCGATTTTTGAAAACTTCAGTTATAATGTTTTGCGCGTTGACCGGGTGTCTTTTGCCGGACTCACCAAGAAAAATCTTCCGCGCGGAAACTGGCGCCCGCTGACCGAGCAGGAAGTTATCAACCTGAAAAACATGTAATGTCGCAGGACAATGAAAACATCGCGCGCCGCTGGATCGATGCATTCAATGCGCACGATCTTGAGAAGCTGCTTTCGCTTTACGACGACAACGCAGTCCATTTCAGTCCGAAACTCAAGTTGCGCCATCCCGAAACAAACGGACTCATCTCCGGCAAACAATCGCTTCGAAGTTGGTGGCAGGATGCATTTGACCGGCTTCCAACGCTTCAATATCATTTGACCTCGCTCACGTCGGGCCCGAACAGCATTTTCATGGAATATACCAGAGTGGTTTCGGCCGAAGCCGACATGCTCGTTGCTGAAGTGCTTGAGATAAAAGACGGGCTGATCGTCGCATCACGGGTATATCACGGCTAACTTTTTCTGAATAGCTACATTGCGGGACTGCGTTAGGGATGGGAGCGGTATCCTTTTGACGAAAACCTCAAAGGTTTTGAAAACCTTTGAGGTTTGGCAAAAGATAAAGCGTACAGCCCGGCGGCGGCCATTCTGTTGATTTAGCGCTGGTATTTTCTTCCGCCGCAACGCCATAAAATAATAAAACCTCAGAATTATCTCCTGAGGTTTCACCTTCCATGCTGATGATGTCATGGTCGTATATCATATGGCTATTATGAGTACTGTAAAGGTAGCTCAAATTTTTGGCGGGGTTTTACAGGATTTTCCCTAAATGTTGCGAAATATCAATTTGTGGTGGATTCCTGATTTAACTCATCCATCAGCTCAGCAAACAACGCAACCGATTTTAGCCGGTCATTGATGTCGAAAACCGCCGAAACCGCAATCACTTCGTCCAAAGCTGTTTCGGCCAGAAACGAGCGGATTTTTTCTTTCACAGTTTGCTTGCTTCCGAAAAATGAATACTTCAACATGCGGTACATCGCAGGATGCGCGGCAAGTTGGCGCAGCTCCTCGGTCATTTCGGTCGGCGGTTGCAGCGGTTGCCTTGCGCCGGTCAATACGCCCACAAACATTCGGATCAGGCTGGTGAATAACCGCTGCGCCTGTTCGTCCGTATCGGCAACAAAAACGTTGATTCCGGCCATTGTATGCGGTTGCTTAAGCACTGCGGACGGCGTGAATTCCTCCCTGTAAATTTCGAGCGCCTCTGGAAGGTAGCTTGCGGCAAAGTGACTCGCAAATGCGTAGGGCATCCCGTATTTAGCGGCAAGATGCGCGCTGTCGGTGCTCGACCCTAAAATGTAAATGGGCACATCAGTTCCTTCTGCGATTGCAGCCCTTACCGAAGCCTGACTGTTGCCAACTGAAAAATATTGCTGGATTTTCGCGACTTCCTCCGGAAAAGAATGTGCGGCTTTCGTAAAGTCGGTTCGAATTGCCTGTGCAGTCTGCGGATCGGTTCCCGGCGCTCTGCCCAATCCGAGATCAATACGTCCCGGATACAAATGCGCCAGCGTTCCGAATTGTTCGGCAATGATGAGCGGCGAATGATTGGGAAGCATAATTCCTCCGGAGCCGACCCGAATCGATTTTGTGTTTTCTGCTACATAACCAATCAGAATCGACGTGGCGCTGCTGCCGATGTTTTCGGAATTGTGGTGCTCTGCAAACCAGATGCGGTTGTAATTCGCAGCTTCTGCAGCTTTGGCGACGGCGAGCGAGTTGTGCAACGTTTGCTGAATATTCTGCCCCTCAGAAACGACGGCAAGCTCCAGCATTGAATATTGTACTTTTTTTGCTGCCATGTTTTGAATTTTCTTGATGATTGCGACAAAATGCCAAAGATTTGCCTAAATTCAAATTTCGGGAAAAATTTGCGGAACATCGTGTAATGTATTCATAAAGAATCCGGAAATAGCAAAGACGAAAATCCGAAACTTTCAAAAACAAAAAACCCTTAAAGCAGAAGCCTTAAGGGTTTTATTTTGTGCGGGTAATAGAATTCCACAAATTGTTTCTATATGTGCTTGTTTGCAACACGAACGTTCATAACCCGCTGATTTTTCTGATTAAACTGTAAAAGCCAAAAAAATGTAATACCAAGCAGAAACAGGTAGATACAAATTTTTCGGGGGATATACGGGGGCAAGTTTCAACTTAGTAGTATTGCAATATGGCAACAGTAAATTTTAAATTAGCAAAAGGCAAATCAGACTTAACCAAAGTCTACATTCGCTTGAGAGATTCAGGAATCGATTTAGAAGTTCCAACTCACATTATGGTTCAACGTTCACATTGGAATCAGAACAAACAACAAATTAGGAACGTTGCCGCATCGGATAGCTACAGAGAAGCGGTCAACAAACAACTTTCGGATATTTCGAGAAAAGCGATAGACGAACTCTCTAGTACGGGCAATAAATTCCCTGACAAAGATTGGCTAAAAGATATTCTTTTAGAATGTCAGGGTAAACCAAAAAGAGGCACATTAAAAAAGCATTTAAATCTTTCGGACTACGGGAGAACATACGCAGAAGAATCTGCGAACCGCTTTAATAAACAAGGTCAGCCAATTTCTGAAAGAACTACTTTGGATTATCACAACACGGTAAACAAATTAGAAGCTTTTGAAAGATTTTACAAGACAAAAATATTACTTCTTGAGGCTGACCTTAGCTTCCATCGTCAATTCCTCCAGTATCTCAGAAAGGTGGAAAAACTCGGAGCAAACACGATTGGTGGTCAGATAGCAAATATTAAAGCATTTCTAAGGCATGCATTTGTAAATAAAGTTCCTGTGCATCCCGCTTTCATGTCAAAAGAATTCAACGCACCTTGTGCTAAAACAAATGACCCTTACTTCAATGTTGATGACCTTAAAACAATTTTTAATCATCGTCTTCCAAAGGATGGATACCTCGACAATGCACGAGATTGGCTAATCATAAGTTGTTGGACAGGCCTTAGGGTCAGTGACCTTTTGCATTTAACCCCGAAAGACATTAATAAATTTGGCTTTATTGATATATGTGCCGTTAAAACAGGTATCGATGTGGCAATACCTTTGCACCCAATGGTCAAAAGCATACTTGATAAAAGAGATGGTCAATTTCCAAGGCCAATAAGTGACCAAAAGTACAATAACTATATAAAAGAACTGTGCGAAGAAATTGGATTTAATGAGCCCTGTAAGGGCGGTAAAATGGTTGATGTTGGCAAGGATAAAAAAGGGAAAGCAACTTGGCGAAAGATTTCTGGAATCTATCCAAAACATGAACTTATTACAAGCCACATCGGTAGAAGGTCATTTGCGACTAACCATTATGGATTATTAGATAACCTTACAATTATGAAAATAACAGGTCACAAATCAGAAGCGCAATTCTTGAAGTATATTAAACTTACAGCGAAGGAGCATGCTGATAGGTTGGCGGCAAAATGGAAAGAGCTATATGAAAATGAAACATTTGAAAGAGCAGCATAAAAAAGACCCCATAAAGGGGTCTTTTCATTTACAGCCCATAAATCTGAGCAATTCTGTTTCTCTGTATTTAACCAATCTGTTTACAACAACCGCTTTTATGCGGCCTCGCTCTCGAAGGTTGTCAAGTGTCCCAACGCTTACGTTCAGACGATTTGCAGTGTCTTCTCTGCTAATAAGCCGATCGCCTCGCTCCGTTTCCCACAGAGCCCTGAAACGGCTTAATTGTCTTTCGACACGCTTGTCAACTAGAATATCGATTAAATCACTCAGAGCATCTTGGTTTATTAGTTCCAAGATGAATTAGAGTTAAAAGTCATCATATCGCAAATATACTCATCACCTACGGCAACTTGCAAGTGATTAGGTTGATAATTGGATTTCCATACAATAAAGTTTACATTTAGCGACATTAAACGCTCATAATGTCAATAGAAGAATACCTAAGTAAAATCAACATACTTTATCGCACAGGAAACGCACGTGAGCACGCCTATCGAGGTGACCTAGCGAATCTCATTATGTCTATCGTTGGTGATATATTAGTGACCAATGAACCCGCACGCGTAGCGTGCGGTGCACCCGATTATGTCTTGACTCGTAAGGAGGTTCCTGTCGGATATATTGAGGCAAAAGACATTGGAGTTGACCTGTTAAGCAAAGGTTTAAAAGAGCAATTTGACCGCTATAAGGCAGGACTCTCAAATCTGATATTTACGGACTACATGGAATTTCATTTTTATAAGGAGGGAGTCTTAACCACTAAGATAGCAATTGCCAAACTTGAGCACGGCAATATCGTACCTATAAGAGAAAATTTTGATCAGTTCTCTGAACTAATCCGAAATTTCACTTTAACCGTCACGCAGACAATTAAAAGTCCAACTAAGCTTGCACAGATGATGGCAGGCAAAGCGAAGTTAATGGCTGATGTTATTGAAAAATCGTTAACACAAGACGACAAAGAAGAAAAACGCTCACAACTGAAATCGCAGATGTTATCTTTTCAGCAAATGCTGATTCACGACATTGACAATAAATCATTTTCCGATATATATGCACAGACTATCGCTTACGGCATGTTTGCGGCACGCTATCACGACCCTACTCTGCCGACTTTCTCACGGATGGAAGCGGCTGAATTAATTCCGAAGTCAAACCCGTTCTTGAGGAAATTGTTTCAAGACATTGCTGGCTTTGATTTAGACTCTCGTTTAGTGTGGATTGTTGACGAACTGATTAATATTTTCTTGGCTTCGGACGTTGCTGAAATTATGAAGAATTTCGGCAAAAGCACGAAGCAGGAAGACCCAGTAGTACACTTCTACGAAACGTTTCTAGGCGAGTATAACCCAGCGTTGCGAAAAGCTCGTGGGGTTTGGTACACACCTCAGCCCGTAGTTAACTTCATCGTTCGGGCTGTAGACGACATATTAAAATCTGAGTTTGGCTTATCGCAAGGTTTAGCTGACACCAGTAAAACCAAAATCAAGAAAAAAAGTGTTACGCAAACTGGCATGGGTGCCAGTTCCAAAATTAAGGAAGTTTTTTCCGAGCTTGAAGTGCATAAGGTTCAAATTCTCGACCCTGCAACGGGAACGGGCACATTTCTCGCTGAGGTGGTCAAACAGATTTACAAGAAGTTTGAGGGCAAGCAAGGCATTTGGAGCAAGTATGTAACCAATGACCTAATACCTCGCTTAAACGGCTTTGAATTGCTAATGGCGAGTTATTCGATGGCGCATCTAAAAATGGATATGTTGTTATCGGAAACAGGTTATAAACCTGCCGATGATCAGCGATTTCGTATTTTTCTGACCAACTCACTTGAAGAAGCACATCCTGACACGGCAACCCTTTTCAGCTCATGGCTCTCTGACGAAGCAGACCAAGCGAACGCTATCAAACGTGATGCACCTGTTATGGTTGTAATTGGGAATCCCCCTTACAGTGGAGAAAGTGCTAACAAAGGGGACTGGATTATGAATCTGATGGAAGATTACAAAAAAGAACCGGGGGGTCAGACAAAATTAAATGAAAGAAATCCAAAATGGATAAATGATGATTACGTGAAATTTATACGCTTTGGGCAGCATTTCATAAATAAAAATGGGGAAGGAATACTGGCGTTTATTAATCCTCATGGATTTTTAGATAATCCTACATTTCGAGGTTTGCGTTGGAGCTTACTTAACACTTATGATAAGATTTATATCATTGACCTACATGGAAACAGCAATAAAAAAGAGCTTAGTCCCGATGGGTCTATAGACCAAAATGTGTTCGATATAAAACAGGGGGTTTCTATCAATATTTTTGTCAAAACTGGAATAAAGAAATCTGGACAACTAGCAGAAATTTTGCATCACGATTTATATGGTAAAAGAGAGTTTAAGTATAACTTTTTGACTGAAAATTCTATTAGTTCCATCCCTTTCACCACAATCCAGAATAAAGCTCCAATGTATTTGATGGTCAAAAGGGACAGCATCAAAGAGGAAAAGTATTACTCAGGAATTGGCATCAACGAATTGTTTAAAATTAGCAACGTAGGCATTGTAACATCACGTGACAATTTTGTTATTGAAGATAATTCAGAAGTTTTGAAAAGTAGGATAAAAGATTTTTACGAATTAGACTCTCAAACTTTGCAACAAAAATATAATTTGCGAGAAAGTAGTAGTTGGAAAATCGAAGCGGTGAAGGACAAAACAAAAGTTTTCGATTCCAAATATATTACTAGAATAACTTATCGACCATTTGACGATAAATATATATACTATAATGATGCATTCTTAGAGCGTAGCCGACCAGATACGATGAAGCACTTTGTAAATCACGAAAATCTTGGTTTGGTAACTGCACGTAGTAACAAATCCGAAACTTGCGACCATTTTTTCATTTCGAAAAACATCACCGAAGCTAAGTGTGGTGAGCGTACAACACAGTCTGCACTGTTTCCATTATACTTATATTCAAATAGGAGTAATGAAGATATTATCAGCACCGATAATCGCATTCCGAATTTCAACCTATCCGTCATAAACCAAATCTCGGATATTCTTAAACTGACATTCTCAAATGAAAAGCAAGAATTTCCAAATTGTTTTTGTCCTATTGATTTATTGGATTATATCTACGCTGTCCTATATTCTCCAAAGTATCGAGAAACTTATAAAGACTATTTAAAAAGTGATTTTCCGCGTGTTCCGATTCCATCGGATCACGCGGTGTTCTGGAAGCTTGTAAAACTTGGGGGAGAACTACGGCAAGTTCATTTACTACAAGGTGAAACTCTAGACCAGACCTCAGCCACGTTTGATATCGATGGGTCGGACATCGTGACCAAAGCAGTTTTTACAAACGGCAATGTTTATATCAATGAGACACAATTCTTCGGAAATGTGCCAGAAGTGGCATGGGATTTTTACATAGGTGGCTATCAGCCCGCTCAAAAATGGTTAAAAGATCGCAAAGACCGTGAATTGTTATACGAGGACATTCTTCATTATCAAAAGATTATATTTGCACTCAACGAAACTCATCGACTAATGAATGAGATTGATAAATTTATTTAATGAAGACCTTCAATTTTTATTGTGATGAAAGTTGCCATCTTGAAAATGATGGAATGCCTTTTATGATTATATCGTATGTGAGTTGCGCTTATAATCAGGTTAAACTTCATCAACAGAATATTAAAAGCCTACAAGAAAAACATACATTCCGAAACGAAATAAAGTGGAGTTCCGTTTCCAAAAGCAAATACAATTTTTATGTTGAACTTATAGAATACTTTTTTGCAAACGACTTACAGTTTCGTGCTATCGTTGTTCCAAAGGACAAAATTAAAACCGAAAATTTGGGTCAAACTTACGATGAATTTTACTATAAAATGTATTTCCAATTACTCAATCATAAGATTAACATGGAAAACAAGTATAACATCTATCTTGACATAAAAGATACCCTTAGCGCAAGCAAGGTGCGTACTCTCAAAAATATTCTTAATATAAAATATAGCTCCATTAATAATTTGCAAAATATTCATTCTAGCGAAAGTCTGTTGATGCAACTCACCGATGTCTTGATGGGGGCTATTACATACCATTTGAGAGGATTAAATCAAGTCACCGCAAAAAACAAGTTAATAGAGAAAATTCAGAGACACACCCAGTTGCCGCTTCATAATTCGACAGCTAAGAACTTTGAGAAATTCAATTTATTCTTTATCGATTTAAAATAGAAATGGCAACAAATCTAATTCGGAACTACAATCAGCTCCTTGAGCTAATTTATCGAAGTCAGGCGGAAAACGTCCAATCGATTAGAAACGTATTCTTACGAGACTTTGGCGCACCTATGCAGTTCAATAATTGCCTAATACAACCTACACAGGCCGATGGACAAGATACAATGGATAGGCTTTTTAATCATTTGACAAGAGTTGTAGTTGACGAAAAAACTAATAAGAGAGAGTTTGAAAGTGAGAGAGCTATACGTATACATTGGATACGTCATCTTTTCCGAAACTATCAAGGTTTAAACCACATTCTAACATTTCAAGTCACAGACGAGAAACGAGTATATCTGTTAGACAGAAACGAGCGTTACGTGATTATTTTAGAGCCTCTACGTAACGGGAACGCATATTATTTATTAAGCGCATATCGATTACTGGATTCTAATTTTAGGAAGATAATGAAGAAATATCAAAAGCGTGGCGTACCAATATAAAGCAGAAAACGCCACCAATCGTGTGGTAGCGTACTCCGAACTCCTTTATCCACTTGCCTAGACAAGTATTGGTATAATGAATCTTGGTACAAAAGTAAAAATAAAAATGTATCTACCAAACATTTTGCCTGTCAAGTTCAATATTTTAATATTTCCCTAACAGTCTGATTTTTAATCATAAGTGTGTTAGACAACTTAATGTATCAATTTAAATCTATCGAAATCAAAATTTGATACAGCTAAGTGTATTAAATTATTTCTTTCTTTAAATTTTGAATACAGCTACGACTTTTTTCTAACGAGCAATTGGAACATTTTTCTACCGCCAATTCTATGTATATTAATAATGTAGATAGAATCTCCTCGGACACCAATGCCATACTCAACATTTTGGGAATCTGACCCATCTCGAGTGTTGTATACAAGCGAAGCTTTGAAACTTCGATACAAGACATCATTATCATAACCCGATTTATAAAACTCAGGATTCTCAACGTTAGCCTTATTATAGCCATCCATATTGGAAAGCAACACCCCTCCTCCTGAAAGATCAGCTAAAAAGTCATAGCTAGTAATTGCAAGATGCCCATCGGTATCGATTTCCATGTCAATATCTTCGGAGTATGTCAAATCGGAATACCCCTTGGTGGATTGTTCAAGAACCCTATCGACAATGTAATTGCCACTTAAACGTGTTTGATTAGTGCCCTCGTCTTGAGAATCCGAATACTCGTTTTCATCATCATGGACGCCATTTTCGTCAACGACATAGCCACGGATTGTCCTTTGTCCGAATTCGTTTATAACAACTACATTAGAAGAATCTACAGAACCTTCTTCAGTTGAAGGTACGTCTCCTACCACCTCTGTCATTACGTGTTCTTTCTTACAGCTAACTAATGCGATAATGACAAGAGAAACTAATGATATTGTTGCTAAATGGCTTTTTAAAAGTTTGGTTTTAAGCATTTATAAAAGTTAATTGATAACAACAAATATATACAGAAGTAATCGTCTTCCATCATCTGGTGAAAAATTAGAGATACAATCACCTGGAAAACCTGGATTTTTCTAGGTTCTTAAATTCCAGGCATTTACATTTGTTTCACTTTTGATGATAAGTGAAAGTGAGGGTATAAACCTAGCAATAGCAAGGGTTTGTAATGAACAGAAAAATGCACCCTTTCACTTACTACCAAAAACAAATAAAAGTGAAACAAAAAATAGTATTTATGGCTCTTAAAGGACAAAGAACGACATCGGATTTTTTAGAATGGGAAAAGATGCAATCCCTAGTATTGAAGTTAGAACGTGATGGCGAATTGAAATTTGCATTGTTAATTGCGACTGGTTCATACATCGGTTTAAGAATTTCCGACTTACTACAATTGCGTTGGAATCAGGTTTTGACCGAAAACTATTTTTTAATTACCGAAAAGAAGACTAAGAAGATACGAAAGGTAACTATTAACCCTGAATTGCGTACCATACTCAATCGGTTGTTCACGCAGCTGAACGCTAACGAAAATGACTTGATGTTTGTAAACCGTTTTGGTGACAGACCCTTTTCTATCCAGTACGTTAATGCAAAACTTAAATCCATTTTTACAACCTATAAAATTAAAGGGCAATATTCGAGTCACTTTATGAGGAAGACATTAGGTCGCAGGATTTGGGAGGTAAACAAATATAGTGACCAAGCTTTATTATTATTGTCGCAGTTGTTTAATCATACTTCGATAACAACAACTAAAATATATCTCGGAATTCGGGACTCCGAAATCAGTAACTTATATTTAAGTGTATAACACGAACAATGGGTAAAAGAAAAACTCGCGCGGATCGCGCGAGTTTCTTTTTTCCGCTATTTTTTAAAGCTTGCGATTTGCTTTTTAAGTTGAAGTGCTTGCAACTCCTGTTGCAATTTGTACTTCTTCATCGAATCACGCTCGACAGATATTTCCTTCTGTTTCACTTGAATCTTACCGTTAATATCATTTATATCCATAAAATTTTAAAAAAAAATTTTTCAGAGTGTGTGAACAACTCTAATTTATTTTGAAAAAGCAGCAGTAACACTGAGTTTCTATACATTTTTTAAAGGCCTTTACGTGCGAACGAATGTCTAGAAAGGACGTTTATTTGAGCCTAAAAAATATTTTTCTATCTAATTCAGGTTAAAAAGGTAAATTTTCATCATCTGTCTCGGAATGGTCGGATATGATACGACCTTCGTCCTCTTTATTATTCTTGTTTTCCAATTGCTTACTTAAAATAAGCTTAACTCGTTCACTATCCACTTGCAACTCCTTGTCATAAACGGATACCTCATCGGCTTCTTCCAACTCTCTGTAATAGTTCTCCATCTGTTCCAGCAAATAAAGCTTTTCCAATTCGTTGTCTGATTTTAACTTGTTATACTCCATCATCAAATGTTCATCATCAATAATAGCGTCCTCCTCATATTCGAATAGACAGTATCTTGTCAACTGTGCCTTTAAGATGGGATTTCTTGAAAGGTCTTTAATTTGTGTAAAATCAATCATAATTTTTAATAGTTTTAATTTTTGTTCCGTTTTTTGTTATATATGCCAGCCAACCATTTTTCTCGAATATATCATTTTCGTGGTAGCTCATATTTGAAAATCCTAATCGGAAAGCTTGCAGTAACTTCTTTCTTTGACTGCAATTCACTACGCAATGGATATGTTTTTTGCCTTTAAATATATTCTCTTCAATTTTAGAATCTTCAACAGTGTATTGTATCTCAACATTCGGATTATCAACGGTACGGACAACAAATCTCATTATCTCATCAATCTCCTTTTCAGTCATAGAAACGATTGGGTCGATTGTTAGTGCATAACACTTTTCCTTTGTAATCCGCTGCGGTTTAAATTGCCCTAATAATAGTCTATGTACTTGCCACTCTCCATTAGTAGCTTTATGTACTAACTCTCCCGATTTGTCCTTAGACAATTGCAATGCTTTCTTCCTTACGTTGCGTGGACTCTGCTTATAATGTTGGCTAATCTGCCACACAGTCATATATTCATTCATTTGTATTTCGTTTGCACCTCTAATCATTTTATGTTATCAAACCATTAGGAACTGGTGCTAATTCCTTCGGCTGTTATAATAAATAGTCTCACTTTCAAAATTGTTTTCATTTTATTTGCGATTTGTGCAATACTACTCTCAACGATGCCCGTTTGACAAGTGAAAATTCAAAAAAATTCGTCAGAATTTGTTGTTTTAACCGAAAACCCAGGCGGAGTAGAGGGTTTATAGATTAAATTTGTAGTATAAAATTGCAAGCCATGCAAGGTAATTTACCCTTTAGACCACACGACAACAACATTAGTACTCAGATGAAGTACGATGCAGAGGCGAGACATTGGATACAAGCTTTCGAATCCGAGCGCATCCGCAACAAATCATTGCATATAGGGGAGGGAAGCGGAGTCGTGACCGCACTTATAACAATAGCAATCTCCCTTACGACCATTATAGTATTAGGACTTGGGTGGATTTTTAAAAGAATATTTAAATAACGGGGGATATTAGGGGGATGAGGTAACAAAAAAACCCTCAAACACTTTATTTTAAAGGTTTAAGGGTTTTATGTTGTGCGGGTAATAGGACTCGAACCTACACACCGTGAGGCACCAGATCCTAAGTCTGGCGTGTCTACCAATTTCACCATACCCGCAGAACGTGGGTGCAAATATAGCCATAACTTCCAACTTTCAAACTAATTTTCTATAAAAAATAATTAATGGTTTTTTATACTTTTGGTTGAAACAAAACCACTCATGGATTCCATTCAAGATTATATCCGGACCAATCGGGAACGCTTTATCAACGAACTCATTGACCTCCTAAAAATTCCATCCGTCAGCGCCGATCCGGCCTATTCACAGGATGTTAACGACATGGCTGATGCCGTAAAAGCAAGCCTTGAAAAAGCGGGTTGCCAGCACGTAGAAATCTGCGATACGCCCGGCTATCCAATCGTTTATGGCGAAAAAACCATCGATCCGAACCTGCCAACCGTACTCGTATACGGCCATTATGATGTGCAGCCGCCGGATCCCATGGAACTTTGGGAATCGCCGCCATTTGAGCCGGTCATCAAGAAAACGGAAATCCATCCGGAAGGCGCCATCTTTGCCCGCGGCGCTTGTGACGATAAAGGCCAGATGTACATGCACGTCAAAGCACTTGAATACATGGTGCAATCACAAACACTTCCGTGCAATGTCAAATTCATGATCGAAGGCGAGGAAGAAGTCGGAAGTAAAAGCCTTAGCTGGTTCGTCGAAAACAACCAGGAGAAACTCAAGTGCGACGTCATCCTTATTTCCGATACCGGAATGATCTCTAACAAGCAACCGTCAATTACGACCGGTTTGCGTGGACTCAGCTATGTTGAGGTCGAAGTCACCGGGCCGAACCGCGATTTGCATTCCGGACTCTACGGCGGCGCTGTTGCGAATCCGATCAATGTGCTGGCAAAAATGATCGCCTCGCTGCACGACGAAAACAACCACATCACGATTCCTGGATTTTACGATAAAGTCGAAGAACTGACCCGCGAGGAACGCGACGAAATGGCAAAGGCGCCTTTCAGCCTCGACGATTACAAAAAAGCGCTCGACATTAATGATGTGTACGGCGAAAAAGGCTATGTTACCAACGAACGCAATTCGATCCGGCCAACGCTCGATGTTAACGGAATCTGGGGCGGCTACACCGGCGAAGGCGCGAAAACTGTCATCGCCAGCAAGGCATTCGCGAAAATTTCAATGCGTCTGGTTCCGCATCAGGATTGGGAAGAAATCACCGAACTTTTCACCAAACATTTCATTAGCATCGCGCCCGCGGGCGTAACTGTAAAAGTGAAGCCGCATCATGGCGGACAAGGATATGTAACTCCAATCGACAGCATCGGATATCAGGCTGCGAACAAGGCCTACTCACAGACTTTCGGCGTTCCGGCAATTCCAGTCCGATCCGGCGGAAGCATTCCAATCGTCGCGCTATTCGAAAAAGAACTCAAAAGCAAAACGATTCTGATGGGATTCGGACTCGACAGCGACGCGATCCATTCGCCAAACGAGCATTTCGGCATATTTAACTATCTGAAAGGCATTGAAACGATTCCGTTGTTCTACAAATATTTTGTCGAATTATCGAAATAAATTCCGCGAATTTCATTGAAAGCCATCCATTAGGGTGGCTTTTTTTGGGGCGTTGCGCCGTAGGATGTGATTACTAAAGGATAAATTTCATTCCGGCGCCGGGCTGTCCGCAGTGCACGGCACTTTGCTTCCATCCCTAACGCAACCCGCTCGGAGGATGTTTTTCCATTTGAACAATAGGATTGCCACGGCTGCTTTTGTAACTTTATGAAATAACTTAAATCGCAACCATGGACAATCAATCAAACGCACCGTTCGTAATCGACCTCAACTCCGAAATTACTGAAATGCTTTCTGCAGAGGATAAACCGGTGTCAGCAAAGCCACTATATAAAACCGAGCAAATGCAGGTGCTGCTTATCAGCCTGCGCGAAAACGGCGAATTAAAACGTCACACTGCACCGGGGCCGATCACTGTTCACGTCCTTAGAGGCGCGGTCACTTTTCACACCGACAATTCCGAAAGCAGTTTAAAACCGGGCAGCTTGCTGACTCTGGAAAAAGAAATCCCGCATAGTGTTTTCGCAACAGAAGACAGTTGCATAATGGTAACCAAGAGCTTGTAACTGGCTACGTCGCTTTGAGTGAGTTATAAAAATTGACAACCGCGATTGAAACCTTTTGGGCCGTTTCTGTAAACAAACTTTCGGCGCAATCATGGCTACAATTTCAATACTGTACGATTAAAAAAGTGATAAAAGTTCACATATTAGCAGCCTGCCCGCGTTAGGGAGTGCAGCGGTATCCCCGGAGCCTGCGGAGGGATTTAGCGGAACGCCCGGCGCCGGCCTGAGAGCTGAAGCACTCGGAAATAGCACTTCCGGCGCAACGCCAAAACATTTTTCTGATAACATATTGTCGCATTTCGCGTTACATTTGTTGCATCATCAAATCAATCAATCGTTAATCAGAAAATCATGAAAAAATTCTTCATCCTGTGCTCGGGCGCCGACCGGAATTTGCTTGGCAATTGTTCCGAAGGCGAACAAACGAAATTTGCCGGAATTGGCGCCACCGTTTTTTTCACTGCTGTAATGGCATTCATCGCCGCAGCTTATGCACTTTTTACCGTTTTCGATTCGGTATGGCCAGCGATCGGCTTTGGTGTCGTCTGGGGCTTGCTCATTTTCAACCTCGACCGGTTTATCGTTTCGACCATTCGCAAACGCGACAGCTTCTGGAGCGAATTCCTTCAGGCGTCGCCGCGGGTCGCCTTGGCAATCGTGATCGCAATTGTCATCTCAAAACCGCTTGAGATCAAGATTTTCGAAAAAGAGATCAACACGGTCCTGCTGAAGGAAAAAAATGCAATGGCACTCAACAATAAAAAGGAAGTTGCCACTTATTTTAAAACCGACCTCGACCAAAATAAGTCGTCAACCGACAGTCTGCGGGCCGAAATGGCGCGAAAGGAGCAGGAAGTCGGCGCCCTTTACCAGTCGGCTATCACCGAAGCCGAAGGCAGCGCGGGAACAAAAAAAATCGGAAAAGGGCCAATTTATAAAGAGAAGGCATCGAAATACGATCTGGCCAAATCGGAACTTGATACGCTTCGCAAGAACAACCTGGCGAAAATATCCGAGCTCGAAAAAAAATCGAAAATACTTCAGGCGGACGTGGACAAAAAAGTGTCGCAAACGCAGCCGGTTATCGATAATTTTGACGGGCTAATGGCACGCATCAACGCGCTGAACAAGCTTCCAAGGCTGCCGTCATTTTTTATCATGCTGCTTTTCCTCGCGATCGAAACTGCGCCGATAATTGCCAAATTGCTGTCGCCAAAAGGCGAATACGATTATAAGCTTGAAGATCTTGAAACGGCTTTACATGCCACAATTGCGCAGGACAAATACCAACGGAATTTACTTGTGAAAACCAGCGCTGAAATGCACGATCGGGTCTATGGCGACATTGCGAACGACAGCGAACTGTACAATCTTCAACGACAAAAGGCAAAAGAGCTGCTCGAGCTGCAAGCGAATAATTTTGTTGAAAAACAGAAGCGGACGCTTTAATTATAGCATCGAAATTTCGGCCTGCTGCTTCTTGGGAAGACTTTGCAACACCAATTCGTAGGAATGATCGATGAGTTCCCGAATGAAGCGGTCCGGCAGTGTGCGATTGACACGAACCGTATTCCAGTGGATCTTGCTCATGTGATATCCCGGGACGATATCTTCATGTTCGGCCCGCAATTCCTCAGCTCTTTGCGGATCGCACTTCAGGTTGATCGCTGCATTTCCATTTTCCCATTCGGAAAGTGACGCAAGGGCAAACATTTTTCCGCCGACTTTAAACACAAGCGTGTCTTTGTCAAAAGGGAAATGTTCTGTGACGGCCTTCTTTGCAAGACAGTATTCAAAAAAGTGCTGGATATCCATAGTCGTAACTATTTTCATTAATTGCGGAAAATCCGCACTGAAGTTTCATTTCAATTTAGTTGGGATAAATACTTGCCCCTTCCCGTGTCTAAAATAATCATTAAACTTTTAACATCCATGCAGAAAAGCCGTTTGTAACGTTAACGTAAGCATGTGTGCTCTAAAGATGCCAACGCGCTGTAGATTTGTTTGCGTGACTATTTTAACAAACAGAAGAGCGATTGCCGCGAATTCGATCAGCGGTTACTAATTAAAATTTGCGGGAAAACCCCACCGTTAATGACCGAAATTTTGTTGGGACAAATACTTGCCCCTTCCCGTGTCAAAAATAATTTGTTTGCGTTTACCGACATTGAGGAAAACCCGGCTACTTTATTAATTTCTCCATCATCTTTTCCGGATGCGCAAGCGGTGTAAAGCCAAACTTCTCATATAGAAAATGTGCATCACTGGTCGCTAGTCGCCAAATTTTAACCTGCTGCAGCGTTGGCTCTTCCATCATTGCGCGAATGAGTTTCGACGAGTATCCTTTTCCACGCTGGGATGGCGTAATGAATACGTCCATAAGGTACGCAAATACAACGTAATCGGTTATCACACGACCAAAGCCAATCTGCTGCCCATCGTCATAAATTCCGAAGCAGACCGATGCATCGATCGTGGTTTGTACTTCTTCCATTGTTCGGCCCGCCGCCCAATAAATATCCTTAAGGAAATTTTGGATGAAAGCAACGTCGAGCAGCGATTTATCGGATGAAACGGTAACCATTCTATTTACATTATTTCGTACAATACCGGTTTGGATGGAGAGGCATCATTTTCAAACGAGGCAATTTGCATGTTTAGGAGATAGCTGCCGTCACAGATTTCATCGGGAACAAAGATCAGCTCGGTAATCGTTGCAGAAAGCCGCGCATCTACATTAAGTCGGTCGATATCTTTTACATTCCAAAAGGCCCTGTGCGCAAGAAGTTTGCCTTCATCGTGCTCCCGGTCAACGCTTGGCAGATCGACAAGAAGATGGCTGAATCCGCGCTGGCGTAAAAACTTCGCTGCGCCTTCCTCAAGATAAGCCGGATTGGTATTCGAATATTTTCGCGAGAGTTTGGAAGGATCGTTCGGCAACGTGCGGATAATAATGGCTTCCGCAAATTTATCTTTCAATGCATCCCTTATTTGCTGGTCAGAAATCACCATATCTTCACCCCGCCGTTCCGGCAAAATCGAAACAACTTCAGCAGTGAAAAAGAATGTTTTCAGCTTTTGGTTGATGCTGAAAAACTCGCGCGTGATATGTCCGACACATTCGGTATGCGTACCGTGCCCGTGCGGATTGAAGAAAATATTATTGAAGTTTGTAGAACTTCCGGCCTTTACACTTCCTGTCCACGTGCCCGAAATTACCGGCTCGATCTGTGGTTTGTCAAGATACCATGCGATGGGGTTTTGGTCAGAATTTGTAAGCGGAATTGAAATGTCGATGGGCTTTGACAAATCTACCCTGAACTCCTTTCCATTGTGGCTGATGGCAGCGATCATAAAGCTTGTTTAGCCCAAATTTACCAAAAACAAATCACTGGCAATCCCGTCGGCGAGAAACTTGCCTTTTCGAGTTGCTTTTAAAGTGTCGAAAGTAATTTCCAGTAGCCCGTTTGCAAGGTGTTTTTCGGCCGATTTTAAAAGATGGCGATGAATATTTTCACCAAATTCCTCACGTATCCGCGAAAGTGAAACGCCCCAGATAGTACGCAAACCGGTCATAACTGTTTCGTTGAACCGATCGGCATCAGACAACAATTCGGATTCTGAAGGAAGTTCGTTATTTAAGATGGATTTCAGGTAAAGTGAATTATTGGCAACATTCCAGCTTCGGCTAATGCCATTATAACTGTGCGCCGACGGTCCGATCCCGATGTAGCTTTTCCCAAGCCAATACGCCGAATTGTTCCTGGAAAAATAGCCTGGTTTGCCAAAGTTCGACAGTTCATAATGAACAAATCCGTTGGCCGCAAGCACATCGGCAAGAATGTGAAAATGTGCTTCGGCAGCATCGTCGTCGGGCGCGGCGATCTGCGAAGTCGCAATCATCTTATGAAGCGCGGTTTTTGGCTCAACTGTCAGCGCATAGCTCGAAATATGCGGTACGCCGAATGACAGCGCGGTTTCGATGTTCTGTTTCCACTTTTGGTCGCTCATTCCCGGAATTCCGTAGATCAGGTCAATTGAAATGTTGTCGAAAAATTTCCGCGCCGCCCGAAGTGAGGAAATGGCCTGGATCGAATCGTGTGCGCGGTTCATCATCCTGAGGTCGTCCTCAAAAAAAGATTGGATGCCGATACTCAGGCGGTTTATCGGAGTTTGTGCCCACTCAGCTATACGCTCCGGTGTTAGATCGTCCGGGTTGGCTTCAAGAGTGATCTCGGGATCGCGCGCAACTTCATAGTTTTCATAGACCGTATCGATCAACAACTTTATTTCTGCATCTGACAGTACACTTGGAGTTCCGCCACCAAAATAAATTGTTTCGACAGGATCGGCAGCTTCGCTTTTACGCATCGCGATCTCTTTCGCCAGTGCCTCCACGATTTCATCTTTCTTCTTAAAATTCGTAGAAAAGTGGAAGTCGCAATAATAACATGCCTGTTTGCAAAACGGAATATGAATGTAAATACCGGGCATAATTTCATGTGTTGACGCTTTGATCAGAGTAAAAAATCAAAGAAAAATACGAATTAACTAATTCTTCCCTCATTCTGCTTCACAAACGCGTCCCAGCCGGAATAGCTTTTTGTGCCAATTGTTTTCCCGGAGTTAAAATGATGGCAAACTGCGGCTGCGAGGCCATCGGTGCTGTCGAGATTTTTGGGAAGCTCCTTCAATACCAGCAGCTGCTGCAACATTTTCGCAACCTGTTCCTTGCTTGCGTTTCCGTTTCCGGTGATCGCCATCTTGATTTTCTTGGGTTCGTATTCCGTTATCGGGATTTGCCTTGACAATCCTGCCGCCATGGCAACGCCTTGCGCTCTTCCAAGCTTGAGCATCGACTGGACATTCTTGCCGAAAAAAGGCGCTTCGATTGCAATTTCATCCGGATGATGGGTTTCGATCAGTTCAATCGTGCGCTCAAAAATGACCTTTAGTTTCGTATAATGATCATCATATTTGCTTAGGATGAGTTCGTTGAGCTGAATGAACTCCATGTTTTTGGCTACGACCCTGATCAGGCCAAATCCCATAATGGTGGTTCCCGGGTCGATGCCCAATATGATGCGCTCGTTTGCCAATTTATTGCTTAATTTGTGCGGATGATTCGCCTGCCCGACAAAGCTAAGCAATTCCTGATTGTTGTCGCCAAACTTTCGGTCGTAGCCGCAGCGTTTTACTTTATCTGGTACCGACTTAAATCGGATCCGGCACTGACCAGCGATCTTTTTTCAGCGCGGCTTCGTCACCAATTCAACATTGCAAACATTACGCTGCTTCTGGCGCTGAGTTTTCTCAATCGGTTTCTCGAAATCGTGAAATGGAAGAACCTCGTTGCATCAATACGGCCTATTTCTTTAGGCACGGCGGCCAGCCACGTAATGGGTGCGCTGACGGTTTCCATTTTTACACCCGCAGGCGTTGGCGAATATGGCGCAAAGGCGCTATTCTTTGAGCGTACACTGACAAAAAAAATCGTTTTCCTGAATCTGATATCGAACGGGGCGCAAATGTTTTTATCGGTGTTTTTTGGAATCTTCGGACTGCTTTACCTCAACGCGAAATTTGGTTTCATAACAACTAAAACGGTTGCCGCAATTTTTGTCACATTGTGCATTCTCGCGATAATTTCCTTCTTCATACGGGGATTTTCGATCCGCGGTTATTCTATCCAACGACTTGTGAAAAAGCTGAGCGAAGTTCCGCGGGCCATTCATCGGAAGAACTTTTTATTGTCGTCACTACGCTACCTGACCTTTTCGCATCAGTACTTGCTGCTCTTCCGGATTCTTGACGTCAACGTCGATTATATTCCGCTAATGGCAGCTATTGCCGCGGTGTATTTTCTCGCCTCGTCGGTGCCAACGTTCCAGTTCCTGGATTTTGCCGTTAAAGGCAGCGTCGCCGTATTTTTCTTTGCTTTCTTTGCTGTCGATGATTGGATCCCGGTTTTTATCGCCTCACTGATGTGGCTGCTTAACGTAGTTATCCCGGTGCTGATCGGAAGTTATTTTGTGCTAAATTTTAAGCCGCAATGGAAGCAATCCTGATTCTGCCCTTTATCTACCTCTTCATTTATTGCGCCTATATCGTGGCACTTGCCATCGGCTATACAAAAGTACGTGAATGGATATTTTCCGGATCCGGTCCAAAATCGGCATTTTCGATAATCATTCCTTTTCGCAATGAGGCTGAAAATTTGCCATCGTTGCTTAAAAGCCTGGAAAAATTGGACTATCCGCACGAGCTTTTCGAGATAATCTTTGTAAACGATTTTTCGGATGACGATGGAGAGCGCCTCATCTACAAATGGCGGATGGCCAACGGAAAAATCCACACGACCTTGCTCGAAAATGTCCGTATTTCGGGATCGCCAAAGAAAGATGCGATCATGCGCGCCATCCCGATTGCTACAAGCGACTGGATCGTGACAACGGATGCCGATTGCATACTTCCGTCACGTTGGCTTTTAGAGCTTAACGATTTTATAGTGGCAAGAAAAGTTGAAATGGTGGCGGGAGCTGTTTTCGTAACTGGCAAATCATTGTCGGCCGGTTTTGAGCGACTTGACGTAATGAGCCTGCAAGGGGCAACAATCGGTGGTTTCGGGCTGAAAAGGCCTTTCATGTGCAACGGAGCGAATTTCGCCTACAAGAAGTCTTTATTTGTTGAGTTGGGCGGATTTGCCGGAAATTTCGGATTTGCGGGTGGCGACGATGTTTTTCTTCTGCAAAAAGCCGCTGCGGAAGTCCCTGAAAAAGTCGGCTATCTTAAGAGCAGGCAATTTCTGGTAACGACGAAATCGGCAGGATCGTGGCAAAAACTTTTTAGGCAGCGTGTACGTTGGGCTTCAAAAGCTACCTCTTATGAGAACAGCTTTGCGGAAATGTTGTCGCTGGCTGTTTTCTTCGGAAACCTATCGATAATCGCGATCGCCATCTGTGGAGCGATCAATGCAATTTCCGTTTCAGCTGTTGTTTGTGCTTTCGTAGTAAAGTTTACTGTTGATTATGTCCTGATTCTTCAGGGAAACTCTTTCCCAGGCAAAAAATCAGTCGTCTTTCCTTTGATCAGCAGCATTGTTTATCCTTTTTTCAGTGTCGCCGTAGCACTAGTCGCCGTTATTGGCACTTTCAGCTGGAAGGGCCGCAAATTCAGTTAACTATTCGGTTTTGAGGATGACCGGAAGTATGAATTGGCTTTTCACAGGAATTCCGCGTTTTATTGCCGGATTGATTTTCGGAAAATCAGAAAGCCGCGAATGCAGGATGCTGTCGATACGGTGAACATCATACGCGGTCGAATCGGCCGGAAATTGGGGTTCGAATTGTACGGTAGAATCAGGAAAAACAGTGACTTTGACATTTATCGTATCCAATTGCGGATACAACACGGAAAGCGTATCGGAACTCAGCCTTTGCTGGATCGCCTGCGCAAGAAAATCAAAAAAGCACTGCTTTCGCATTTCCTTATCCTGAATCGCCTCGCAATCGGACACCGACGGAAACTGATCGACTTCTTTCCAGTTGATCGATTTCAACTCCCGCTGCAACAATTCCTCCTTCGAGGGAGCGCTGTCCACATACCGGCAGGACGCGAAAGCGATCAGCAGCAAAGGCAACAGGAAGCGCAGTTTTTTCATTGGCCGGCAGAAACGTAGAAGTTACGCGTCCAAAAGTACTAAAAATTAAATTATGGATTTTTTCAATAAGGCGCTGTAGAAAAGAAAAGCCCCCAAATCTGGAGGCTTTCTGTTAGTTGATCACTAGCTTTTTCACTATTTTTTCTTTTTGCGAAGATTCGACCTCGATCAGATAGACGCCACTTTGCAGGGATGAAACGTCAACTTGCGTTACTGTCGACGAACCTTCAATTTTCAATACAGTCTTGCCCAAAAGGTTGCGGATTTCAACGTTTTTGACGGTGCTTTCATTCGCCATTGAAATCGTTACGTTCGATTTCGCCGGGTTTGGATAAATTTTAAAAGAATCCTGCGCAAAATCCGCAGTTGCCAATGCCGTTACGAATTCCGAGTTGAAAGTGTTCGTAATGATCGCCGGATTAAAATCGAAATAAATCGCAGCGGTATTTTGTATCACATCGCCAACCGAATAACCCGGCAGCGGCTTCACTTTGAAGGTCACATATCCTTTTGAAAGCGTCGGATTCTGCATTGTTGCCGGAAGATTGACATGGTCGAATCGCCAGATGAGCAAGCTTTCTGTACGATCGAGAACATAATCGTGGCTTGCATCAACCATTTTAAGGGATTCAGGGTCAAGTCGGCTATCCAGATTATCGGCGATCTTGACATTGATTGCTGCTGCGGTTCCGGTATTTTCAAATCGGATGGTATAATACAGGTAATCGCCAGGCGTAAAATCAGAAATCAATATCTGGTGTCCGCGCGACTCCATCTTATCATTAGGATCGTACGAACCGATAATAAGCTGAGAAGAGTTTGATTCGTTGTTTTCAGGGGCGATGTCGCCCGACAGCGGAACAATCGAAGCTGAATTGGTCAAAAGGTCTCCAATCGCTACTGTTGGGATCGTCGGAATCTGCATCACAACATTCATTTCGCGGGATTCAAATGGCTGAAGATTCGTAAAGTTGTAAGTGAAACCAGTTGCCGTCGGGACAGTTCCGGGTTGTGAAATCGTATTTATGGTCACCGCTGCATCGTGGTCAAAAGTTACTGTTCCCGACGACACCGGCTGGCTTCCCAAATTCGTATATTTCACTTTATTGGTATAGGTAAAACCCGGGCGTGGCGCGTTTGACGGCACAACAACTACCTCAAGGTCGTTGTAAGGCTGGCTGACAGTTACGGGGAAGAAGTAATCCTGAAGTCCGCTGCCAGGTAAGATCGTAAGGTTTGAATACGACGCGGTTGAAAGCGAATAGTTCGCAGCGTAATCCGGGTCGATCGTAAAGTTCACATCATAACCGTTTGTCTCATCGATATCATAAATTGAATAACTTCCCGAAGAGGCTGTGATATTGTGGATTGTACCGTCGTTATTCAATTCGTAACCAAATTGCCCCAGCGGGAAAGGCGCTTCACCTTCATCGAAGATCCCGTTTGAATTGCTGTCACGGAATGCATTCAGGCGGATTCCATTGCAATCCATCTCGCCCTGGCCGCTTTGCTGATTTATGATCCTGACATATCCCGGCAGATTACTGTAATTGGTAACCATGATCAGATAATATTGTCCGGGCTGGCCATTCGGTATACTCGCCATTTCTATCGCTGACGGCGAATAACTGCAACTAACAATGTAATTGGACATAAGAAGACCGCTTGTACAGGCGAGCAGCGGATTTTCATACGGACCGAAGCATACAAAGTCAACATCGAGCGCCTGGCCCGTAAAGTCAATTGCGGTATTTTGCTCAATTTGAAGCGTAACATTTCCTGGCGTGCTGATCGGAATGTAGAACCACGTAGGATTTGGGGTCGACTGCAGGCATCCGTAGTAATTGCCGGGGTCTGCAGACGGAATATTGACAGTGTTAGCAAACGGTTGTCCAATTGCGCTACAGAGCGAGTTTGCCGAAGCACAGGTCGCCGCCATGTTGCAGTTTACTAAAGCGTTTATTGGCAGCGTATATACAAGATCACAGTCACCGGGAACAATTTCACGTATAAAAACTGCTGTTGTTACATTGAAATTGGAGACGATCGCCCACATTTGAGGCATTGTAATCGGATTTACCTGTGCATTCAAATCATTGGAATTTGAATAATAAACCAACGTATTCGAGGTGTTGATCTGCGTCGCAGCGACAGTAAGGTCAAAATTAATCACGCCATCACCATTATCGTCGCACTGGACGACCGTGCCGAGTTGAACGTTTCCGATTGCGGTCGATTGCGCTACGACGGCAAATTGGGATACCGAATAATCTCCTGTTGCATTCGTCTGCAGGCGCGCGTAAATATACTGGAACTGCTGGTTCGTACAATACGATGCAGGAGTGGCAATTGCGCCAACTCCGGATTCTGCATCTGCCTGCGAAATATGATAAGTGATCGTGTAATCGGCCGGGTTCAATTGGCCTAAGATTAAAACGTCGTTGCTCGAAAGGTCAAAACAAGTCGTTTCCGAATCGGTACAAACAACAATGTCGGCCGGTTCGCCACCATTTGCGCACGTTTGTATTAGAATGTTTACCGAATCCACTGCACTACATTGCGATCCTGTATATTGAAGATTCGCGTAAATGGTAGTTTGGTTCGGTACCATGTTCGTATACGGACTCATCAGCGGATTCACCTGGTTTTGCGCATCAAGCTGCGTTTCATAGTAGTTAATTTGAACCGAATTGGCATTTGCGCCAAGTTGCGCCCAGATTGTTTCTGAAATCGAAAAAAGATCGATTGATGCATAGCCATCGCCATTGTCGTCGCAGACTGTGTAAGTGACTTGCTGAACTGGCGGCGTGAGGTTTACAATCAGCGTTATTGTCGTGTATTGAACATTCGCCGGATTGGCATTTTCGACTACGCTGACAAATAGTTGCTGCGGATTTGAGGTATTGATAAAGGTTGGCTGCAACGGATTAGTTCCTGCTACCGCATCCGCCTGGCTAAGGAAGTAGTTAACAGTGTAGTCGACCGCCGAAAGATTTCCAAGTATTTCGGGCGTTTTTGTTGGAAGTACGAACACTCCGAAATCGTTTTGGCTGCATACCGCATAGGCTGACGGCGCGGTGATGATTTGAGACTGCGTTCCGATCGTAAAAGCAATCATCAACAATAGTAAAAGTCTTTTCATAAGTAAAGGTTAATGCCAAAGAAGGCGTTGTTATCAATCGATTCTCAATGTTCGTAATTTTTGCCGGGAAACCGTCTTCTCAGTTAATAGATTGCCAACGCAATTATACTAATAACTAACATGAAATCAATGGCATGAAGGCCGGAGTTTACTTATAACAATCGTTTTTCGATTTACCCTAAGAATCGCAAAACAAAAATGTTAAAGAAATGCTACGTGCGTGATTGCAGATGAAGCTTTGCAACGGAGGTCGGGGTTTATAATCACCCTAAAATCAAAAAAGCTATCCACAAAAGTGGAAAGCTTTTCATTGGTCTAACTACTAAACCTGTCCCTCACTCGCGATCGGGACGAAAACAACACAACTATTTTTGATGCTTTTTCGGAAAAAAAGCACTTCAAAACTGAAGTGCTTTTCCGATTTCGCGGTCTGGACGGGACTCGAACCCGCGACCTCCGCCGTGACAGGGCGGCATTCTAACCAACTGAACTACCAAACCTCGCTTATTATTTCGCCAAACCCTGAATAAAGACAAGGCGAACTAAACTTTGCGGTTGCAAATATACTACACAAAATTACTCCTGCAAGCCTTTAACGAAAATATTTCTCGGCCAAAAGCAACGTTTTATCCAAACCGCTGTTTTTCCACCAGATACGTGGTGAGAATTTTTTCAAATGGTTCCTCGACCGCAACGGGAACGTACTTAATATTGTTCTGTGCACAGCTTGTTGCCAGTTTTTTGAAATAGGAATCCACCTGCTTTTCATAAGCCGACCGCACATTATCCGCAAAAATATTGATCTCTTCACCCGATTCCAGGTCGATAAATTTACGCGGTGCATTATCGAAGTTGAAGTTGACTTCGGTTTGTTGATCGATCACGTGAAAAAGAACAACCCGGTGTTTATCGTGCTTGAGGTGCTGCAACGCGTTCATCAGCGCTTCTTCATTTCCCGGCTGGAACAAATCCGTAAAAATGATGATCATTGACCTCCGATGCATTTTTTCGGCGATCTGGTGCAGAAACGTGATCGTATCGGTATTGTGCGATTCCCGCGGATTTTCAAGAAGATTTTCAAGCTTGTTGAGCAGCATCCGGTGATGGCGGTCGCTTCCCTTTTCAGGTGCGTAATATTCGTAATTATCCGAATACACGCTTAATCCGACGGCATCGCGCTGTTTCTTCAGCAGGTTCATCAACACGGCCGACGCCAAAACTGAAAACCCGATCTTGCTTTTGTAAAACGGCTCGTCACGGCCGAGTTTCGGATAATGCATCGACGTGGAGTTATCGATGATCAGATGGCAGCGAAGATTGGTTTCTTCCTCGAACCGCTTCGTGTAAAGCCGGTCGGTTTTGGCGTACAGCTTCCAGTCGATGTGCTTCGTGCTCTCGCCGGAATTGTACACTTTATGTTCGGCGAATTCGGCCGAGAAACCGTGAAACGGACTTTTGTGCATTCCCGAAATAAAGCCTTCAACCACCTGGTTTGCCAGCAGCTCGAGGTGCTGGAAACTCGATATTTTTTCTATTTCCGATTCGATCTTCATAGGCGTAAAGATAAAAAAGAAGCGATGGCTGGCGCTTAAAATGTTCATAAAAGAGACGACCCGGAAAACCAGCCCCGGTTGAAGCGAATATCCTTTTGCCGGTTTCTTTAACGGCGAAAGATAGCAGCGAAAAACGGGACGGTTGCTGATAAATGCGTTATCATCCGCTGCAAAGAAATCGAAAAAGCTGAAGTCCTTTCAGAAGTGGGAAAATAAAAAACCCGGCAAAAAGCCGGGAATTTAATAAGGTTGCATTTATTTACAGAACCGCATTAAGCGAATCGGCGTAAGTCTGCTTTGGAGCAACGCCAACTTGGCGGCCAACGACTTCACCATTTTTGAAAACCAAAACAGTTGGAATATTCCGAACACCGTAACGTGCCGCAAATTCCTGGTTTGCGTCGACGTCGACTTTACCAACGACTGCTTTACCTTCAAATTCTTCGCTGATCTGGTCGATGATCGGGCCCACCATTCTGCACGGACCGCACCATGCTGCCCAAAAATCTACCATTACCGGCTTATCTGATTTTAAAACTACTTCTTCAAAAGTAGCGTCTGTTATTGCTTGTGCCATATTATGAACGCTTTTGATTTATAATAAACAAAAGTAGCGATTATTAGCGTACTATGCCGCCAATTACATTGCTTTTGGCTATCGGAAAATTACCGCTCACTATCAATTGAGCCTGAACCTGACGTCTAATTTCTCAAGATCCTTCAACATCTCCGTACAAATATTGACTCTCAATTTCCGGCTTGGCATTGAAAGCCGTGTCACAATGCGGGTTTCTTCAATTTCAGTTGGCGCAGCTATTTCAATATCGTCCGACAGTTCTTCATCGGGGCCGGCTTCTGCCGCAACTGGCTCGAGCACTGCGGCTTCGGTTTTAAGCAACACTTTTTCAAGTTCCATAACTTCAAAACACACCGAATGTTCACCCCGATTTGCCTGAAAAATCTGCTGCAGATGGTGAACCAAATCAGATCTCAGTTCACTGATATTTAAGTTCAAGGTTAGTTTCTTAGCCTGCGTCGAAAGGACGTCCTGCAACTGCCGTATCTCCATGAATTGAATGCGAGGCTCCGATCGTTTGCCTGTTTCCTTGTTGACCCAGCCCTCGCGAACGTTGACCTTAAAATGGAGGAACCGGTTATTCGACAGAAAATGCCTGAATTTTAAAAATTCCTCATCGAATATCCTGAAATCATGGCTTTCATCGAAACCTTCCAAGGTAAATGTTCCCCAATCTTTTCCTGTTTTCGTGCTGCGGAATTGAACATTAGTCACGATTCCTGCAAAGGTTAGCGTTTTATTGACGTACTGTTCAAGATTTTTCAGGGCATCGAGCCTGGCGCTGCAGAAGTACTTCATTTCAAATCTGAAATCGTCCAGCGGATGTCCGGAAATATAAATCCCGACAACCTCCTTTTCACGGGCGAGCTTTTCCATTGTGCTCCAGTCTTCGCACGGCGGAACTACCGGTTCGGGAATTTGGACCTCACTCGCTTCGCCGAAAAGGCTTACCTGAGCAGAATTTTCGTTTTCCTGAAACTTTGAACCGTAGCGCACCGCTTTTTCCAGGAAAGTTATTCCGTCGCCTTCGTCATGGAAATATTGCGCCCGATGTGTTCCGATAAAAGAATCGAATCCGCCCGCCAATGCGAGGTTTTCAAATGCCTTTTTGTTGGCGGCACGAAGGTCAACCCGTTTTGCAAGGTCAAAAATGGACTTATATTTTCCGGTTTTGCGGCTTTCAACAATGGTTTCCACCGCGCCCATTCCGACCCCTTTTACTGCGCCGATCCCGAAACGTACCGCATTGTTTTCATTGACGGTGAATTTATAAAACGACTCGTTCACATCGGGGCCAAGAACCTGAAGTCCCATTCGCTTACATTCCTCCATAAAGAACGATACCTGTTTGATGTCGTTCATATTGTTCGAAAGCACTGCTGCCATGTATTCGGCTGGATAATTTGCCTTCAGGTAAGCAGTTTGGTAAGCGATCCAGGCGTAGCATGTGGAGTGCGACTTATTGAACGCGTATTCCGCAAATGCTTCCCAGTCTTTCCAGATTTTTTCGAGTTTATCGGCCGGATGTCCGTTCTCGACCGCCTGATTGATAAATTTTGGCTTCATCTTGTCGAGGACTTCCTTTTGCTTTTTACCCATAGCTTTCCGCAGTACGTCGGCATCGCCTTTGGAGAAGTTGGCGAGTTTTTGCGAAAGCAGCATCACCTGCTCCTGGTAAACCGTGATTCCGTATGTATCTTTCAGCAACTCTTCGCAAGCCTCAAGGTCGTAGGTTATTTCTTCTTCGCCGTTTTTCCGTTTGATAAAACTCGGAATGTACGCAATCGGCCCCGGACGGTACAACGCGTTCATCGCAATCAGGTCGCCAAATACCGTTGGCTTCAGCTCCTTCATGTATTTCTGCATTCCCGGCGATTCGTATTGGAATATCCCGACAGTTTCGCCGCGCTGGAACAGTTCGTAAGTTTTAACATCGTCGATCGGAAATGCGTCGGGATCGATTTCTACTCCGGTTCGGTATTTTACCAGCTTTACCGTGTCCTTAATAAGTGTCAACGTTTTGAGTCCGAGGAAGTCCATTTTCAGCAAGCCGGCGCTTTCCACAACCGAGTTATCGAATTGCGTTACAAAAAGGTCGGAATCTTTTGCCGTTGCAACCGGAACGAAGTTGGTGATATCGTCTGGCGTGATGATAACTCCGCAAGCGTGGATTCCTGTATTTCGGAGCGTTCCCTCAAGCACTTTTGCCTGTTGGATCGTTAGTGCGCCAAGGTCGTCCTGCTGAGCAAGTTCGATCAACTCTTTTACGCGGTCAAAATCCTCACTTCTCAAAGCCGCTTTCAGCTTATCCTTTTCAAGGTTGAAAATTTTCGCAAGGCTCATCGTGTTTGGGATCAGCTTCGAAATCTTTTCCGCCTCGAACAGCGGAAGGTCAAGTACGCGAGCCGTATCCTTGATCGAGGATTTGGCTGCCATCGTTCCATAGGTTATGATCTGCGCCACTTGCTTCGACCCGTACTTGCCGATGACGTAATCCATGACCTTGCTTCGGCCTTCGTCGTCAAAATCGATGTCGATATCGGGAAGTGAAATACGATCCGGGTTGAGGAAACGCTCAAAAAGCAAATTGTACTGCAGCGGGTCGATGTTGGTAATTCCGAGGCAATAAGCAACGACGGAACCTGCCGCGGAACCCCGGCCCGGGCCAACCGAAACGCCCATTTGACGTGCGGCCGCGATAAAATCCTGTACAATAAGAAAGTATCCGGGATAACCGGAATTCTCGATTGTGAGCAGTTCGAAGTCAATGCGTTCGGAGATTTCCGAAGTAATATCGGAATACCGTCGCTTTGCACCTTCATAAGTAAGATGCCGAAGGTATTTGTTCTCGCCTCGTTTTCCGCCGTCGGATAAATCTTCGGCAATTTCAAAATCTGACGGTATCGCGAATTTCGGAAGCAATACCTGGCGGGAAAGGTCGTAAATCTCGATCTGCTCGACAATTTCCGAAATATTGATTATTGCTTCCGGCAAATCGGTGAACAATGTCTTCATTTCGTCTGCCGACTTGAAATAATACTCCTGGTTCGGAAGGCCGTACCGATATCCGCGCCCACGGCCTACCGGTGTTGCCTGCTTTTCGCCATCGCGAACGCAAAGCAAAATGTCGTGCGCGTTCGCATCTTCCTTATTAATGTAAAAAATATTATTGGTGGCGATGAGTTTTACTTCATGCTTTTGCGCCAATTTGATGAGTGAAGCATTGACGCGTTCTTCGTCTTCCTGCTTGTGCCGCATAACTTCAACATAAAAATCGGCACCAAAGGTTTGCTTCCACCAGATCAGCGCTTCCTCGGCTTGGTTTTCTCCCATATTAAGGAGTTTGTTCGGAATCTCGCCATACAAATTGCCCGAAAGGACAATTAAGTCTTCCTTATATTGCTCAATAACTTTGCGATCGATCCGTGGAACGTAATAAAATCCGTCGGTATAGGCTATCGAGGACATTTTCGCCAGATTGTGGTAACCTTTCTTGGTTTTCGCCAGCAAGACAATCTGGTAACCGTTGTCTTTTCGTGTGCGATCTCGATGGTCGTCGCAAACAAAAAATTCACAACCCACAATTGGTTTGAGGAGTTTTTCAGTTTCTGGTTCTCCGGCTGCAGCACTTGCCTGATTTTTTGAGACAGCCGACTTATTATGAGAAAGTACGTCGCGCACAAAGTGAAACGCTCCCATCAAATTTGCGTGATCCGTCATCGCAACGGCGCTCATCTTGTTTTTCACTGCAGCTTTGACCAAATCGCCGACGCTGATGGTGGACTGCAAAACCGAAAACTGCGTATGATTGTGCAAATGAACAAATTCGGCATCGGCAAGCGCGTTTGCATCGTAGGTAATCCCGCGGGCAGTTTCGGCGCCTGACAACGTTTTTAAGCGTTGGCGAACTTCTTCCGACGCAGCGCGAAGATTGATATGCTTGAGGCCGATCAATTGAATTACGACCGGATTGTTTGTTTTGTAATTTTCAAAATATTCCTGCGGAACGTCGAGCTCTTCCTTTGTATAGGCTTCCCGACGGATCAGCTCAAGGAAACAACGGGTTGTAGCCTCCACGTCGGCGGTCGCATTGTGCGCCTCTGAAAACGGCAGGTTAAAAAGGAATTGATGAAGTTCGGTCAGTGTTGGAAGCTTGAATTTCCCGCCTCGGCCACCGGGCAGCTGGAGCATCTCGGCCGTACATTCGGTACAGGTGTCGAGAACCTTCATGCCTGCAAGAGGCGTTTCGATTCCCAATCGAAAGAACTCGCAGCCCATGATTTTAATATCGAAACCTACATTTTGTCCGACGACAAATTTCGCATGGGTAAGCGCCTCATTGAACGCTTCAAGCGCTTCGCGAAGCTCGACGCCTTGTTCTTCGGCCAATTCGGTGGAAATTCCGTGTACCCGCTCAGAATCATACGGAATGTTGAAGCCTTCCGGTCGAATGAGAAAATCGCGGTGTGAAACCAGTCGACCCATATCGTCGTGCAGTTGCCACGCAATTTGGACACAACGCGGCCAGTTGGCGGTATCGGTTACAGGTGCATCATACCGCTTGGGTAAACCTGTTGTTTCGGTATCGAAAATAATGTACATGCTTGGGAATAAAACAGTTGAAGCCGGAGGTAATCGTGCAAGACCCCGTTCCAAAAATAGGCTATTTTTAGGGCGTCACTTTTAAAAATTATCAACAAAAAAAACCATCCACTATTGTGGATGGCTCTATAAAAAAACTAAAGTTTCTTTCCTGTTTGTTAGTAACCACCGCGGTTTCCGCCGCCGTAACCACCACCATAGCCTCCGCCGCCACGGTTGTCACCGCCACGACCTCCGCCGTAACCTCCGCCGCGATTGTCACCGCCACGGTTGTTGTTGAAGCTCCTTCTTTCACCTTCAGGTTTCGGCTCTGATTTATTGACCACAATTGCGCGTCCCTGTACGGTTGCACCGTTCAGCTCATTGATCGCTTTTTGGGCTTCCTCGTCGTTTGGCATTTCAACAAATCCAAACCCTTTGCTTCTTCCGGTAAATTTATCGGTAATTATCTTAACGGAATCAACCGCACCATAAGCCTCAAAAGACTCTCTTAAATCTGCCTCCTCAATGCTGAACGGAAGGCTTCCCACAAAAATATTCATAAGTACAAATTTATAATTGAAACAAATATAATTTTATTTTTTCTAAAATCCTATGGCTAAGGTAATTTATCAAAAATAAAAAACCGCCTCGCGGGCGGTATTGACTAAAGTGCCGGAATGACGGGCACCTTGTAAAAATGCCCTTCCCTGAAATTCAGCACCTCACCGCCGGCCGGATTGCCGTCGACATTTTCGGCGTTAAAGCGGAAAGTTCCCGTAACAGTCATATTGCTTTCGTCAAATTCGGTAATTACAATCTCACCATCGCCCATTCCAGGTCCGGTCGCATAATTAAGGTCAATATCGTCTTTTGAAAAATTATAGCTGACACGGTTGGCGTTGTTGACACCAAGCCCGTAATTTGCCGGAGCTGATGCAGCCGTTGTCAGAACGAGGGTTTCATATTGTGTAAGGCCAGTAATCGTAAGTGAACCGTTGCTCTCAAGAACCGCCTGTGAATCCTTTGCCCGCCATAGGACTTCGTCTTTCAGTCCCTGAAGTGCAGGGTTGTTTCTCGTTATGTCCTGCGTACATGAAATAGTAGCGATTAGTATTAAAAAAAGAGAGGCAATCTTTTTCATCAGAAAAATTTTAATATCACAAAAATAGCTTTTTAAACCAATTACGCCAGAATAATTTTTTGAAATTGGGCGGGGCGACGGTGCTTGCAAAAATATACAAAAAATATTCCCAGCGTTAGCACGTTTCATTTTTAATCGTATCTTTGCGCCCTTAATTAACAGAGGTCGGGTACCTCAAAACTTAATCATTAGATTATGCCTGTAAAAATTAGATTACAACGCCACGGTAAAAAAGGAAAACCATTTTACTGGGTAGTAGCTGCTGACGCACGCTCAAAAAGGGACGGTAAATACCTTGAAAAACTAGGAACTTACAATCCGAACACCAATCCGGCAACGATCGACATCAACCTTGAAAACGCTGTAAAATGGTTGCACAACGGTGCACAGCCAACCGACACCGCAAGGGCGATCCTTTCGTATAAAGGAGTATTGCTTAAGCACCACCTTGAAGGCGGAATCGCAAAAGGCGCTTTGACTCAGGAACAAGCTGACGAGAAATTCGCAAAATGGCTTGACGAGAAAGCCGGAAAAGTCGATTCTAAAAAAGAAGGCCTTGCAAAAGCCAAAGAACAGACAAAAGCTGAGGCGTTGAAAGCCGAGCAGAAAGTGAACGCCGATCGTATTGCTGCCGCTAAACAAGCCGAAGCAGACGCAATCGCTGCCGCAACTCCGGCTGCTGAAGAAGAAACTGAAGCTGCCGCCGAGGAAACTCCTGCAGTAGAAGAAGCTCCGGCCGCTGAAGAAAGCACAGACGAACCACAGGCGTAATTTTTTCGCCCATGCGTAAGGAAGATTGTTTCTATCTGGGTAAGGTCGCAAAAAAATTCAGCTTCAAAGGGGAAGTTCTGGTATATCTTGATACCGACGAACCCGAATTATATGAAAACATGGAATCAGTGTTTGTTGAACAAAACAAGCACCTGGTTCCATTTTTTATTGAACAAAGCTCACTTCACAAGAACGACCTTCTTCGCGTGAAATTCGAAGATGTAAACACCGAAGCTGCCGCCGACGAGATCATTAACTGTCCGGTTTACCTGCCCCTTTCGATGTTGCCAAAACTTGAAGGCGATAAATTCTATTTTCACGAAGTAATCGGTTTTGAAGTTGAAGACAAAAGGCTCGGAATAGTCGGCCGCATCGTTTCGGTCAACGACAGCTCTGCGCAACCGCTTTTTGAAGTGAAAAATGGCGACACCGAAATCCTCATTCCGATGATTGATCAATTCCTGGTGGCAATTGACCGCAAGAACAAAAAGGTGCGGATGGACCTGCCGGAAGGCTTGATCGAAATGTACCTATAGGCTGTCGGCTTTGAGCTTTGGGCTATGAGCTTGGGGCTATTGGCTTCCGATCTGGACCGAACAGCGACAGAGACTGAAAACTGGGAGCTTTTTCCCGCTGTCCGCTATAGCTTTTGATCGCTTCGCGTCAAAAGGCTGCCGCTTCCATCGGGGCTAGGGCCAAATCGCATTGCAGATGCTTCTTTCATCATTCGACGTTCGACATTCGACTTTTGACCTTCGACTTCCATGACCTTCAACTTCAAACAATTCTCAATCAAACAAGACCGGTGCGCGATGAAAGTCGGTACCGACGGCGTCCTGCTTGGCGCATGGACACCAATCCCTGAACACGCACATTCGATACTTGACATTGGCGCCGGAAGCGGAGTCATTGCACTCATGCTCGCTCAGCGCTCGAATGCTGAACAGGTCGATGCTTTGGAAATTGACGATGACGCCTATGAGCAGGCTGTTGAAAATTTTGAGGACTCGCCATGGTCGGACCGGCTTTTCTGTTTTCATGCCGGACTCGACGAATTCATTGACGAACCTGAAGATGAGTACGATCTCATTGTTTCGAATCCGCCATACCATACCGAAGAATATTTTTCAGCGGACGAAAAACGAAATGTTGCCCGCTTTGTCGATTCGCTTCCTTTTGAAACGCTGGTCGAGGCCGCTGCGTTGCTTTTATCCGATACCGGAATCTTTTCGGTAATCATTCCGTATAAGGCAGAGCCTGCTTTTTTAGCGCTGGCAGAAGCGCAAAATCTCTTTCCAATTCGCATTACGCGCGTGAAAGGCGTTGCGCACGCAGAAATAAAACGCAGCCTTATCGCTTTTTCAAGAACGCATGCCGAGCCCGAAATCAATGAACTTGTTATCGAAATTTCCCGGCACAATTACACCGCGGACTATATCGCGCTCACACGCGAGTTCTACCTTAATATGTAGCTAAAAAAAAGTTGTTCCTGTTAACTGCGGGCACAATTAACATCCGCATTCGATGTTAAACCGATGCCGCAATAGGGATGGCAGCGGAAAGCCCGGAGCCGCGCCAGCGGCGAGGACTTGAAGCGTACAGCCCGCCGCGAAGCGGATTGCCCAAAAACGAATAGAAATTATGGCATTTTCGTTGAATTTTCTGCGTTAATACCTACTTTTGCACCGCATTTAAAACCGACCACATGAGACCAGATCATTTCCAGGCACCTGATTATTATAACCTTGACGAACTGTTATCGGATGAGCACAAGCTCGTGCGCAATGCCGCCCGTGAATGGGTAAAGCGTGAAGTTTCGCCAATTATTGAGGATTATGCACAAAAAGCGGAATTTCCGACACAAATTATAAAAGGGCTTGCTGAAATCGGCGCGTTTGGACCCTATATTCCCGAGCAATATGGCGGCGCCGGACTCGACCAAATCTCTTACGGCCTTATTATGCAGGAAATCGAGCGTGGCGATTCGGGCGTTCGTTCGACGGCATCGGTACAATCGTCGTTGGTAATGTATCCAATCTGGAAATACGGAAACGAAGAACAACGGATGAAATACCTTCCGAAGCTTGCGACCGGTGAATTTATGGGCTGCTTCGGGCTGACCGAGCCTGACCACGGTTCCAACCCGGGCGGAATGACAACCAATTTTAAGGACAAAGGCGACCATTATCTTTTGAACGGGGCGAAAATGTGGATCTCGAACGCACCGTTTGCCGACATCGCGGTGGTTTGGGCAAAAGACGAATCGGGGCGCATTCACGGACTCATAGTAGAACGCGGAATGGAAGGATTTTCGACTCCGGAAACGCACAATAAATGGTCTCTTCGGGCATCGGCTACGGGTGAATTGATTTTTGACAATGTTAAGGTCCCAAAAGAAAACCTGCTTCCTAACAAATCCGGATTGGGCGCGCCGCTAGGCTGTCTTGACTCGGCACGTTACGGAATTGCCTGGGGCGCAATCGGGGCAGCGATGGATTGTTACGACACCGCACTTCGCTATGCAAAAGAGCGCGTACAGTTTGGCAAACCGATCGCTGGAACACAACTCCAACAAAAGAAGCTTGCCGAAATGATCACTGAAATTACCAAGGCACAATTGCTGACCTGGCGTTTGGGCGTCCTGAGAAATGAAGGAAAAGCGACCTCAGCGCAGATTTCGATGGCGAAAAGGAACAATGTGAACATGGCTGTTGAAATTGCACGTGAAGCACGCCAGATTCTTGGTGGAATGGGAATCACGGGCGAATATTCGATCATGCGCCACATGATGAACCTCGAATCGGTGATTACATACGAAGGAACGCACGACATCCATTTGCTGATTACCGGAATGGACATCACGGGAATTTCAGCATTCAAATAACAAAAAAGCCTTCGATTGAAGGCTTTTTTTAGGCAAAGTCAGAAGCCAACTTAAAGTGTAAAATAGTAATGTTCTTCACATTAGTGGCTCAATTCGATTGAAAATGATTTTTACGTTTTTACCGCAGTAGTGAATGGTGGGCTATTCGTATTTTTGACACGGGAAGGGGCCAATATTAATCCCCGAAAAAAAACTTCAAATCACCTTACGGTTATCCCTCATATTTCAGTAGTCTGGCAATAGTCATAATTTCTCACCCACCTTTCAAAGGTTTGAAATATTAGTGCACCATAATTTAACTGAAAATCTCCACGTCATTAAGTAGTGCAGCATCAGCATTCAAAAAAAAAAGCCTTCGATCGAAGGCTTTTTTTTATGATTCGGGCGCAAGCTCTATTTCGAGGCCCGCGAGTTCAGGAGTAATCGGAATCTGGCAACCTAACCGGCTATTGGGTTTTACGAAAAATGCCTCCGATAGCATGGCGCGTTCGTCATCGCCAACATCGGGAAGCGCAACTTCATTCAGTACATAGCACTGGCAGGACGCGCACATTGCCATTCCGCCACAAACGCCGATGGTTCCTTCGGGCGCAAGTTCGTACATCCTGACCAGTTCCATGATGTTCATATTCATGTCGGTCGGCGCTTCAACTACGTGCTGAACGCCGTCGCGGTCGGTGATTTTTATTTTTATATCCATTGGCTGGTGGTTAGTGGCTGGTTGCTGAAAGCTGATAGCTAATATTTAATCAATCGATTTGACAACTTGCTTTTCAGCTTCTTTTCGAGTTCCATCGAAACCGTCGACGCCGGAAACTGTGGTGTATTTCAGCACGTATTTCTTTCCCGGGTTCATGCGCTGGTAAACGCTTTGGCACATCAGTGTGGCTTCGTGGAATCCGCAGAGGATCAGCTTCAGTTTTCCGGGATAAGTGTTGACATCACCAATGGCGTAAATTCCGGGGATGTTCGTCTGGTAATCGAGTGCGTTGTTGACCTTGATTGCGTTCTTTTCGATCTCGAGTCCCCAGTTTGCGATCGGGCCAAGTTTTGGTGAAAGCCCGAATAGCGGAATAAGGTCGTCGGTCTCAATGAACCTGCGGCTTCCGTCTTCGTCGATTTCAATGGCCTCAAGTTTTTCTTTTCCTAACAAACCAACGACTTCGCCTGGCGTTACCAGTTTGATTTTGCCTTGATTTTTCAGGTGCTGAACTTTTTCGACCGAATCAAGCGCGCCGCGGAACTCATTTCTCCTATGAATGAGCGTCACTTCGGAAGCGACATCGGCGAGGAAAATGCTCCAGTCGAGCGCAGAATCGCCTCCGCCGGCAATGACAACGCGTCGGTTGCGGAACGTTTCCGGATTTTTTACAAAATAGGAAACGCCTTTGTCTTCATAGAATTCAATTCCTTCGATTGGCGGTTTCCGCGGTTCGAAACTCCCGAGTCCGCCGGCAATTGCCACTGAATTTGCGTGGTGCTTCGTTCCTTTATCGGTTGTGACGATGAAAGTTCCGTCGTCGAGCTTTTCGATTGCTTCGGCGCGTTCTCCTAAGGTAAAACCGGGATTGAACTGCTTGATCTGTTCCATCAGGTTGTGAACGAGATCGCCTGCGAGTACTTCCGGGAAACCGGGAATGTCGAAAATTGGCTTTTTGGGATAGAGTTCTGAAAGTTGGCCACCGGCTTGGGGAAGTGCGTCGATAAGGTGGCAGTGGAGTTTCAGGAGGCCGGCTTCAAAGACTGCGAAGAGTCCGGTTGGGCCGGCGCCGATAATGAGTATGTCGGTCTTGATCATTAAAATTTGATTATTAAAATTTAAATCTAAACCTTTGAGGTCTTGAAGACCTCAAAGGTTTGAAGTTCCGGCGGCCCGCGTTAGGGATTGCAGCGGCATACTTTTGCTTAGCGCAGCGGCGCAAAAGATACAGCGGAAAGCCCGGCCCGAAGGGAAACGCCCAACAACGTCAGGCAATATTCGTTACGGTTTCGACTTGCGGTGCAAATTTTTTGATGGTCGTCTCGACACCGATTTTCAAGGTCATCGTGTTGACACTGCAGCCTACGCATGCGCCTTCAAGCCTTACCGTCACATGGCGGTCGTCTTCGATACCGACCAGCGTGATATCGCCGCCGTCGGAGTTGAGGAACGGACGGATTTCGTCAAGCGCCTTTTCGACATTTAAGGTTAATTCTTCTGTTGTCATTTTCTTCTATTTGGAAATTCAAAATGGCCTTTAAAAGTGAATCGTGATCCGATTACCGCCAAAGTACCGATTTTCAAATCGCTTAATTCTTATTAACAGCCGAACAGCCGGCCATCGTTGTGATTCGGATTGCCTCGGTTGGCGGAAGATCTTCGTTTCGCCGAATGGTTTCGGAGACGACGTTTCTGGCGACCTCATTAAAAATCTCTTCGAGGATGGAGCCGCTTTGCATCGCGGCAGGCCTTCCGTAGTCGCCCGCTTCGCGTATTGACTGTACGATAGGCACTTCACCAAGAAACGGTACGTTGAGATCGGCGGACAGGTTTTTGGCGCCTTCCTTTCCAAAAATATAATACTTGTTTTGAGGCAGTTCTGCCGGAGTGAAATAGGCCATGTTTTCGATGATTCCGAGCACCGGAACTTTTATGGCATCGGACAGGAACATCGAAACTCCTTTACGCGCATCGGCGAGCGCAACAGCTTGCGGCGTGCTAACGACAACGGCACCGGTTATCGGCAGCGACTGCATGATTGACAAATGAATATCGCCTGTTCCCGGCGGAAGATCGATTAGCATGAAGTCGAGTTCACCCCAATCGGCATCAAAAATCATCTGGTTGAGTGCTTTCGAAGCCATCGGGCCGCGCCAGATTACGGCTTGTCCGGGCGCTGTGAAAAAACCGATTGAGAGCAGCTTGATCTCGTAGCTTTCGATCGGTTTCATCTTCGATTTGCCGTCAACGTTGACCGATATTGGCTTTTCGCTTTCAACGTCGAACATGATTGGCATCGACGGTCCGTAAATATCGGCATCCAAAACACCAACGCTGAAACCCATTTTCGCGAGTGTTACCGCCAGGTTTGCGGTAATTGTCGATTTTCCGACGCCGCCTTTGCCGGAGGCGACAGCAATGATGTTCTTGATTCCGGGAATTGCTTTTCCTTTGATGGTATTCGTTTCCTTCGCCTGCGATTCAACCCTTATGTTGACTTTTACTTTTACATCGGGAGAGAATTTCTCACGAATGGTGTTTATGATGTCATTTTCCGCGCGCTTTTTAATGTGCATCGCCGGTGTTGCCAGTGTGAGGTCGACCACCGCTTCATCGCCAAACGTAATGACATTCGTGACCGCGCCGCTTTCGACCATGTTTTTTCCTTCTCCGGCTACTGAAATGGATTCAAGCGCCTTGAGAATTTCTTTTCTATCTAATTTCATGATTTGTTGTGAAGCCTTATTAAGACTAAATTCAGATTGCAAAGATACTATTTCAATACGAGAATTGAATAAACAGCATCTGAAAATGTAAGTGATTTACAATTTATTCCCAGCGATATACGGGCTGCTGAATTAATGTTATTCCGGGTTCCAGAAATGTTTTTCAAAATCGACGACCTTGTTGTCATTCACTTTAATGCCTTCGCTTTCGAGAAGCTGCTGCATGAGGTTCGTGCCGTCGAAGTGGTGTTTGCCCGACAGCAGTCCTACGCGATTAACAACACGGTGCGCCGGAATGTCGTCCCGTCCATGAGAGGCGTTCATCGCCCAGCCAACCATTCGCGCAGAGCCTTTGCTTCCCAAAAAATTGGCAATCGCGCCAAAAGAAGTCACTTTGCCATAGGGAATGCGCCTCGCGACAGCATACACGCGATCGAAAAAATTATCGTCCTGCATCAGATGTAGTATCGAACAACATTAAAAAGCGTGACAATTGAGATGACGCCCGTTACTGAGCCGATGATATAATTCATGTTACGCAACAAAAACGACGTGCGGGACTCCAGTTTTTTGAAGAAAAAGATATAGCAGTAAAAGGCAAAAAAAGCCCCGATCCCGGAGCCGCAGACAAACGTAAAGATAAATGCGTTCGTAAAATAAAAGTAGTTATAGGATGCGAGCGTGATACTGATAAATACGTAAAACGGAATTGGAAAAAAGTTAAGCGCTGACAACAGCATTCCCATAAAAAAGCGGTTTTTCTTGCTGTGTAGCCTGAGCTGTTTCTCTTGATGGCCGGTTTCCCTGCCTTTGACAAAAAAATAAATGGTGAGTCCGGCGAAAATAAGCAGTCCGGCTTCGCGAAGCATTATAAGAACGTCCGGATTGCGGTTAATGAACCTCGCAAAAACAACGGCAATGTAAACCTGGAAAAGTACAACTGCGGTAGCGCCAAGTGCAAAAACAAGGGCGCGTGTCCTTCCTTCGTTCATCCCAACCTTTGCCGCCGTCATATTGATCAGTCCCGGTGGCGAAATCCCTGCCGATGAAGTGATGAAACCCAGGAGGAAGGGCAGGGTATAAAACATCTTATTTTATTTTGAACCGAAGATACGTAATAGGCTTGTTAACTTCCAAATATTGGGATTCATAAAATGTCTGAATACCAATGACTTCGGCCGGACTACCTTCGTTTCGGTAAATATTGTGATTGGAATATTCGATTTCATGCCCGAGTCCCTGAAGCAACCCCAGCGTATAGCCGTGCATGAATTCGGAATCGGTTTTCAGGTGGACAACTCCGTCGTTCTTGAGGATTTTTTTGTACAGCGCGAGAAAAGACGGATTGGTCATCCGGTGCTTGGTGCGTTTGTACTTGATCTGCGGATCGGGAAAAGTGATCCAAATTTCGTCGACTTCACCCGGCGCAAACAAATGGTCGATGAGCTCAATTTGCGTACGGAGAAAGGCTACATTCTTAAGGTTTTCTTCGACTGCAGTTTTGGCTCCGCGCCATAATCGCGCGCCTTTTATGTCAATTCCGATAAAATTCTTGTGAGGATTCAGCTTTGCAAGTCCGATCGTGTATTCGCCTTTCCCGCAACCCAGCTCGAGAACAATCGGCCTATCGTTGCCAAAATGTGTATTCCATTTCCCTTTCAGGCCAAATTCGCCGCCCATAGCTTCCTCGCGTTCCGGCTGGATAACATTTGCGAACGTTTCGTTTTCCCTGAATCTCTTTAATTTATTCTTGCTGCCCACTTTTTAAAATTTCGGCAAAATTAAGGAAATAACAGCAACTGAATTGTTTTTATCTTCGCAGTGTGGCCACAACAACCAAACAAAAACGCATTCTCGTAGCCCCTTTAAACTGGGGATTGGGCCATGCCGCGCGCTGCATTCCGGTCATAAAAGCGCTTATCGATTACAATTTTGAACCTGTGCTTGCTTCCGATGGCGCCGCATTGCATCTATTGAAACTTGAATTTGCGCAACTGACCGCGCTTGAGCTTCCTTCCTATAAAATCAGCTATCCGGAAAACGGTTCCGACTTTAAAATGGCAATGCTGCTGCAGGCACCAAACATTGCGAAGGCAATCCGAATGGAAAAAAAAACCGTCGCAAAACTTATTGCAGAGCACGAAATTGACGGAATAATTTCAGATAACCGGCCCGGCGTTTACAGTAAAAAGGTTCCCAGCATTTTTATGACGCATCAGGTGAATGTGCTCAGCGGAAGCACTTCCTGGATTTCCAGCGCGATGCAGCGGCTTATTATCCGAAAATTCGATACCTGCTGGATTCCGGATGCCAAAGGAAAAATTAACCTTTCAGGAAAACTCGGCCATCCGAAAAAGTTGCCTGCCAAAACTGAATACGTAGGAAACCTGTCACGGCTGCAGCCGATTTCGACGGACCAAAAATACGACTTGCTGATCCTGCTTTCCGGACCCGAGCCGCAACGCTCGATGCTTCAAAAGCTTCTTGAAAACCAGATTGGAGAATTTAATGGCCAAGTCCTATTTGTAAAAGGCCTTGTGGAAGAAAACCAGCTTGTTGAAAAGACAAAAAATGTGACCTATTATAATTTTATGGATTCGCAACAGCTTTCCAGAGCGATCTCGGAAAGTAAGCTCGTGCTTTGCCGTTCCGGATATTCAACGATCATGGATCTTTCCCAAATGCAAAAGAAAGCGTTTTTTATTCCGACGCCCGGCCAATTTGAACAGGAATACCTTGCAAAACGGTGCAAGAAAAAAGGTTTTGCGCCGTATTCAAAACAGGAGCGATTTACCATTGCAAAGTTGGCCAAAGCCGAACTGTATCCCGGGCTACCGATATTGGAAGAGGAAACCGACTGGCCACACTTATTCCGCCATTTCAAGGGTGAATGAAAATTCGGAGCCGCTGCCGAGTTGGCTTTCGACATAAATTTTCTCCTCGTGCGCTTCAATTATATGTTTGACAATTGACAATCCGAGCCCGGAACCGCCTTCCTGCCGCGAACCGCTTTTATCGACCCTGAAAAATCGCTCGAACAACCGCGGAATATAATGTTTCGGGATGCCTTCGCCGTTGTCCCGTATGCGGACAATAATTTTGTTGTCAACAAGGTCTTCGATCGTGACCTCAGTGCTTCCTTTTTCCTTTCCGTATTTTATTGAATTGACTATCAGGTTCAGCAAAACCTGCTGGATCTTTTCCTGATCGGCATTTACATAAATCGGTTTCGTATATTTCCGATCGAACAGCAGTAGTATGTCTTTTTCCGCCGCCGCCATCTCCAGCAAGTCGAAAACATTCTGAACGAGTTCGACAATATTGAACTTCCGAAAATCCAAATTCAGGTCGCCACTTTCCAATTTCGAGATCATGTCGAGATCCTGAACGATATAAATCAGCCGCTCCACCCCTTTCTCGGCACGTTGCAGGTATTTTTTGCGGAGCGTTTTGTCTTTTACCGCGCCATCAAGCAATGTTGACAAATATCCTTGCACGGTAAACAACGGCGTCTTGAGTTCGTGTGATACGTTGCCCAGGAATTCACGACGGTATTCTTCCCTGATTTTTAGCGTTTCAATCTCGAGCTTTTTATCGGTTGCAAACTTTTTGACTTCACGAGTCAAAGTAGCCATGTCGGTTGTAATCGATTGGCTGCGCAGCGTGGTTGATTCGAGCAGCGAAACATCGTCGTAGATCTTCTTCACCTCGCGGTAAATGAACCTTTCGCTTCGGTACTGAAGCACGAAAAAGCAAAACGCCGCAACAGCTATACCGTAAAATACTGAGAAAAATAAGGAATTCTGGAGTCCGCCGGCCCACAGAAATAGTGACAGCGAAGTAGCAAAAAGCGCAATATAAAGCGCAGAGACGAGAGCAAATTTATATGTCTTCCTAAGATTTGAAGGCATCAGGTTTCAATCTTATATCCGACTCCTTTAATCGTTTTGAAAAGATCGTCACCAATTTTCTCGCGAAGCTTGCGGATGTGGACATCGATCGTGCGGCCGCCGACTATCACATCATTGCCCCAGACTTTATCGAGGATTTCTTCACGTTTGAACACTTTTCCGGGTTTGGAGGCGAGAAGGTAGAGCAACTCAAATTCCTTCCGCGGAAGAACGAGTTCTTTTCCGTCTTTAATAATCTTATATTCTTCGCGATTGATTTCTAAATCGCCAACATGAAGCGTTCCCGCTGCAACGACTTCATCTTTAAAACGCCGCAACAAAGCCTTGACACGGCTCAGTAGCAATTTCGGGCGGATTGGCTTGCTTATGTAGTCGTCAGCACCGGCATCAAAACCGGCAACCTGGGAATAATCTTCGTTCCGCGCGGTGAGAAACGTGATGACCGTATTGTTAAGTTCGGGGATTTTGCGGATGTTTTCGCAGGCTTCGATTCCGTCCATTTCAGGCATCATCACATCGAGGATAATCAGGTGCGGGTGAATCTGCCGCGCTTTTGCAACCGCATCCCTGCCATTCGAGACAGTGGTTACCTGGTATCCTTCCTGAGTTAAGTTGTAACCGACGATTTCGAGGATGTCCGGTTCGTCATCGGCCAACAAAATTCGAATGTCTTTTTTCTTCATCGAACCTTTCTTTGCGATGGTAAATGTAAAATATATCTGGCTTCACATTACCTGTTAACCATAATTTAATCTGTTAACAATTCAATAATGCATCAGGAACTTATTGGTAATCGGCGGGTAAAGGCGAGGTCATAATGGGTGACGAAATTTGCGCCAAAATCAATCACATGCGAAGTCTATTATTTTTTCTGTTGTTGTTCTTCTACGCAATCGCGTATCCTCAAAACGGAACTATTTCCGGGGTAGTAACCGACAAACAAATGAACAACGAGCCGCTTCCGTTCGCAAATGTGCTGCTGGCCGGCACCAAAATCAGTACAACCGCAGATGTAAACGGCCACTATTCAATTTCTGCAACTCCCGGAAATTATATCGTCGAATTCAGCTTTCTGGGTTATAAAACCGCGGAGGAACAAGTTGCAGTGACCGCTTCACAGGAAACCATTCTAAATATAGCGCTCGATTCGGCTGCCGAAACCTTAAATGGTGTAGTTGTCCGGGGTATTGTAAATCGTGAAAGGGAAACAGCCCTGCTGCTCGAACAAAAAAATGCTGTTGAAATCAGGCAAAGCATCGGCGCGCAGGAATTTTCCCGCAAAGGCGTTAGCGATGTTGAAGAAGGACTCACAAAAATCACGGGAATCACCAAAGTTGGATCGCGCGGGATATTCGTACGCGGACTCGAAGACCGTTACAACAATCTATTGGTGAACGATCTCGCGGTTCCATCGAACAGCCCGTTTCGCAAGATAATCCCGCTTGACCTGTTTCCAACGGATATAGTTGGCGCAATCGAAATATTTAAGACGTTCAACCCCGGGATTTACGGCGATTTTGCTGGAGCAACTTTTAACATTAGGACTTCAAAAGGATCAAAAAGCACCACAAAAATTTCATTGGGAACGAGCTTTTCGACCAATAATAACCTTCAGGATTTTGTAGTTTCCGCCGATGCTTCGGGCTCCAAAGGTTTTTTCGGACTGACCGGAAAAGACCGGCAACTACCCGGCGTCTTTGGCAGCGTTCCTTCGAACCAGACTTTAAGCGGCCAGCAATCCCTCAAGGCATTCAAAAGCGGATTCGGCACGAAAACAATAAAAAGTCCGCTTAACACTTCGCTCGGAATCACGCATTCCGAAAAGTTCAATTTTGACAATGGCCGCCGGTTGACCTATCTCTTGTCGATAAACTCTAATAACGAATACGTTATCCGCACGGGCGCCGATCGGACGGTCAAAGGCGGAAACACGATCACATACAATAAGAAATTCCAAACGACCAGTAACGAGTACAAAACAAGTGCTTCGGCGCTGCTCGGGATGAATTATAAAACCGAGAGGCTCGAACTTGCCGCCACTTCCTTTTACCTTCGGACAACAATCAATGCGGTGCAGGACCAGTCGGGAATTTGGGACAATCAGGTGAACGTGCCGAATTACCTGATCAGGACCAACCAATTTGACCAATCCGATTATTTTACGGCTCAGCTTTCCGGGAAATTTTTCCTAAGCGAAGATCAGAAACATTCCTTGCGAGGCGGAATCTCATTTTCAAAAACGTCTTACATACAACCTGACAGGAAATTCTTTGGCGGCAGCAATCAGGGTGCAGACCAGATTATCACTTCTTATGGCGGAAACAATTTCCTCAGGCAGTACCTCGATATCGACGGCGCCCATTATATTTCGGCACTCGCCGAATATGCGCTGAAATTCGGATCGGGCGACCGACACCAGATAACAATCGGATACAATGGAAAAACCACCGAAACCGAAAGTTCTTACCGCTTTGTTTCGGCGAGCAACGGACCGGCTTTTACCGTCGCGATCGAACAAATTCAGGAAACCATTAACAGCGATCTCCAACAGGAAAATTTTTTCTTCAGGGAGAGCTCGAACGCGCAGTATCGCACCAAACTTACCGAGTCGGTCAACGCCGCATATGCTTCGGCGACGTTTAACTACGGCTCAAGATGGACACTCGATGCCGGACTAAGAATCGAACAATCCACTCGAAAAACGCTTTATCGCGAGAACGGTTCATTTGCCGATCCGTTTATTCCGCTTCAGGCGGATAAAACTTACTTTCTTCCGTCGGTCAATTTCAAATACGGGATTAATGAACGGTCGAATTTGAGGCTTGCTGCCGGAAAAACCTACACCCAGCCGGTTATGATCGAGTCGCTTCCGCTGACATACATCAACGCCGACGGCACCTCGGTAATAGGAAATCCTTTCCTGAAAAACAGCGACAACATCAACCTGGATTTCAAATACGAAATTTTTCCATCGCGCACAGAGCTTTTCGCGATAAGTGTTTTCGGAAAAACAATCGACAATGCCATTGAGCGCAGTTTTGTTGCAAGCGCGGGCGGATTTTCGACCACGTTTCTCAATACCGGCGATGCGACCTTATTTGGCGCAGAAGTCGAAGCCATAGTCGATCTTGGAAGGATCAGCAACGGACTGTCTGCATTTTCGATCGGACTCAACACCTCGTTGATGCAAACCAAAGTCGACGCGGGTGCCATTGTAACTGGAAGCAATGGAATGCCCGTACAAGCGGTTGAGACGCATCAAAATCGCGATCTGCAGGGCGCATCGAAATGGCTTGTGAATGGCGACCTTAAGTACGAATTTAATTTCAATAACGAATGGAGCAATACAATTTCACTGGTTTATTCGGTCTTTGGCAAAAGAATTTTCAGTGTTGGCAGCTATCCGATGGATCATATTTACGAATTGCCGGTCTCAAAGCTTGACGTTGTTTGGAAGTCCCGGCTTTCAAAACATTTTGATCTTAAACTTTCAGCAGATAACATTCTCGATCCTGAAGTTCAATTTGAATTGGGTGCCGATAGCGCAGTGCCGTTCGGCGAGTCGTCGCGCGTGCTCCAGGATTACAGGCGCGGTGTCAAATTTTCGGCGGGATTAGGCTATACTTTTTGATTAACACAGGCTTAAACTACGCCTGATCATAATAACAATATTGTAAAGCAGTCATAACTACAAGGCTAAAGTGCCAAAATATATTTGGGATAGAAATCTAAAACCAAAAAAAATGAAAAAATTACTTGTTTGTATTGTAATGCTAAGCGCACTTTTTACGGGATGCAGCAGCGATGATGAAAGTGGATCAATCCCACCGCAAACCGGCGAAATCTCGGGAACGATCTCGGTCAACACCGTCTATCCATACGGAAACTATACGCTGAAAGGCATTGTAAAGATTGCCGCAGGAACCACTGTAACATTCGACTCCGGATCGACGATTACGTGCGATAAGGCCACTGGCGACAATGCCTTGGTTGTTTTGAATGGCGGAAAGCTGATTGTCAACGGAACTTCGTCTCAACCTGTTGTGTTTACTGAAGCTTCGCATCTGCCAGGCTCTTGGGGCGGAATAATTATGTATGGCGATGCGCCGATCAATGCGATTGGCGGAGTACACACTGCAACTTCGGAAGACGGGAACAACTTGCCTTACGGCGGAACAAACCCGTTGCATAATGGCGGGTCGCTGAATTACGTACGCGTAGAATATGCCGGAGCCAAACTTGCCGACGGTACGAAAGAAAACAATGCGTTCACGTTTTATTCAGTCGGCTCGGGGACGGTTTTGGATCATTTGGTGGCATACAAAGGCGCAGACGATGGATATGAATTTTTCGGCGGGACCGTTAGCGCCACTAATTTGATATCGTACGGAAATTATGACGACGCATTCGATTGGCAGGATGGATGGCAAGGTCAGAATAACAGCAACTGGTACGGCTACCAAACCCAACGCGGAAATTTTGGAATGGAGATCGAAGCTTCGTCAAACAACAACGAATTCTATCCCGTCATCTCAAACATCAGTCTCGTGCGGGAAGCCGGAACGACGCCTGAAGTGGCCGGCGATGTCCAGATTGATGCTATTCAATTTAAAAAAGAAGGTAACGGACATTTCAACAATGTGATGATCGACGGCTATGGTGATTACACTGAGGGATCGACTGTTTACAATGGTGCGGCGGTGAAAATCCAGGATGCAACCACAAATGAAAACCAGGTTAATGGCGGAAAAATTCAATTGACAAACGTCAGAATAAGCAATACCAGCAGCGAGATCAGCGGAGCAAGCCCACTAATTTCGGTCAGCTTTCCACAGGGTAATTTCACGGTGTCGGCACTATCGCCCGGCGCGGCATTTTCACCCGGAAACTGGTCCACCGCAGAAGGGGTCAATCTCCTTCAATAGAATAGATTTGCTTCTTAACGCCCCTTTAACCCGAGGGGCGTTGTTTTTGGCTATATATTTGCAAAAGGTTTCGTAATTTTACGAATACCAAATTTGCGACCATGAAAAAACACTACATTTTTATACTTTTCTTTTGTCTTTTGACTGCTTCGCTCACCGCTCAGGAAGGTAAACCTTCAGACGGTTTGAGCTTTTATCCAAATCCGGTTAGCAACGGAAAAATCTTTATTACTTCGAAATCGTCACTGGAAAAAGAAGTTACGATTTTTGATGTGCTTGGCAAAAAAGTGCTGCAGACGGTAATCAATTCACGTGAATTGAATGTTTCCAATTTATCTCCCGGTGTTTACATAATCAAAATCAGGGAAGAAGACGCCACCGCAACCCGTAAACTGATTATCAAATAACTGAGTTTAACGATAATTTTACACGGATTGTTTTTAACACCGAAATTTACTTAATATATTTGCCTTCAAATTCACAATTAAAATTTTAAGATGAAAAAACTTTACACTCTATCTGCATTGATTATGACTGTTGCGTCTTTCGCACAGGCAACCGATACCTTCACAGGCACCGGCGCATTAAATGCAAACGGATGGTCAACACATAGCGGTGCGACTCCAGGCCAGCTTGTTATTGTACCTGGTTCTATTACTTATCCTGGCCTTACACCAACAGGAAACAAAACTCAGATCGTTGCCGGTAACTCGGAAGACGTTAACCTTGCTTCTGCAGCAGCAATTACTACTGCCGGCTATTACTCAGCGACACTTAATGTATTGAATACAGACGGTCTTGCGCCAAATTCAGACGCGGTAGGTAACTACTTTCTTATGTTTGGTTCAACTGCCGGTACAACTGGCGTAACTGTTTTCAACGGAAGGCTTTATGTTCGTGCTGGTGCAACTGCAAACACATACAACCTTGGCGTCCTTAATGGTAGCGGCGGTACAGCTTCTCCAACTTGGGCTGCAACCGATTACGCTGTTGGAACTCCGATTTTCGCGGTTGTTAAGTTTGATCTTGCTTCAAATACTGCAAGCCTTTTTGTTAACCCGGCACTTGGCGGTTCAGAAGGTACTGCAACGGTAACCAATGCTACAGGATCTACTGCAGCTCCGGCTCAACTTGCAAGCATCGCAATCCGTCAGGCAGGAAATGCAACTGCAGGAACAGGAAACATCGAAATCGATGATGTTCGTATCGCATCAACATGGGAATACGTAACTTCTGCTGCGCTTCGTACCAATCAAAACAGCATTTCAGGTTTGTCAGTTTATCCAAACCCGGTAACCAACGGCAACCTTTACATCACTACTGATAACAACAGCGTTAAATCGATTGTAATCTACGACATACTTGGAAAAGTTGTTGTGAAAGCTACTGTAACAGAGCAGCCAGTGAATGTAAGCAACCTGAATGGTGGAGTTTACGTAGTAAAAATCACTGAAGAAGGAAAAACTGCTACAAGGAAACTTGTTATAAAGTAAGCTTTTTTTATACAGATCAAAGCCCCGTTATCGGGGCTTTTTTATTTCATCATGATAAATAAAGACGACATATTTTCGATCGCCGGCAAGAAGCAATTCGACAAGATTGCATTGAAAGTATTTCGACACCAGTATCAAACGAATTCTGACTACCGAGAATTCTGCGACTATTTGCAGGTTATTCCCGAACAAGTCAAAACCATTGCTGAAATTCCGTTCCTTCCGATCGAATTTTTTAAGTCCCGCGAGATCCTGTCCTCAACTGAAAATGCGGAAATAACCTTTACCAGCAGCGGAACGACCGGTATGTCAACAAGCCGGCATCTGGTAACCGATCTTTCGGTCTATGAAGAAAGCTTCCGGCGCGGATTTTCCCACTTTTACGGCGATATCGAAAACTATGTTGTATTGGCGCTGCTTCCATCCTATCTGGAACGTGAAGGTTCATCGTTGGTCTATATGGTGGAAGATATGATCCGGAAATCTAAAAAGTCGGAAAGCGGATTTTATCTGCACGATCTGGATAAACTTGCAGTGCAGCTGGCAGAACTCGACGAGCGTGGCGAAAATGTGCTTTTAATAGGTGTTACCTACGGATTGCTTGACTTAATTGAAAAAAGAAAATTCAACCTTCGCAATACAATCGTTATGGAAACTGGCGGAATGAAAGGCAAGCGCCGGGAAATGATCCGCGAGGAATTGCACAAAGTTTTATGCGATGGATTTGGCGTAACAGCAATTCATTCTGAATACGGGATGACGGAACTGCTTTCGCAGGCCTATTCTCTTGGCTACGGTCGATTTGGATGCCCTAATTGGATGCAAATCCTGATTCGCGACACCGAAGATGCGCGTGAATTTATCACCTGTGGAAAAACGGGTGGAATAAATGTAATCGACCTTGCCAACTACAATTCGTGCTCGTTCATCGCGACTCAGGATCTTGGGAAGGCTTACGCAGATAATACTTTTGAAGTTCTTGGCCGCTTTGATAATTCCGATATCCGAGGTTGCAACCTGATGGTAATCTAGTTTACCCGAACAATAAAATAGCTTTTTTTTCCGCGTTGGAGCAAAAGGTATTTTTCGTTGATCAGGTGCGTCACATTCACGAGAAAATCTTCGCCGACTTTCTCACGATTCACCGAAATGGATTTTTCAGCCAACGCACGACGTGCTTCACCGTTTGATTTCATAAACCCGGATTTTTCATTCAGCAACGATACAATGTCAATTCCGGCCATAAGATCGGCGCGTGAAATTTCAGCCTGCGGAACTCCCTCAAAAACCTGAAGAAAGGTCTGTTCGTCGAGTGTTGCCAAATCGGAAGCTGTCGCGTTTCCGAACAAAATCGCGGAAGCTTTGACCGCTTTTTCAAGTTCGGAACGACCGTGCACGAAAACGGTAATTTCTTCTGCCAGCTTGCGCTGCAATACGCGCAGATGCGGCGCCTGTTGATGTTCGGCGATCAATTGCTCCACTTCTAGCTGCTCCAGAAAGGTAAATATTTTGATGTATTTTTCAGCATCCGCATCAGTAGCGTTCAGCCAAAATTGATAGAACTTATAAACCGAGGTTTTATCGGCGTCCAGCCAGATATTTCCGGTTTCGGTTTTTCCGAATTTAGAGCCGTCAGCTTTTGTAATCAGCGGCGTAGTTAAGGCAAATGCTTTCGCATCAGTATTCGGATTCATGCGTCGGACCAATTCAGTACCAGTGGTAATATTTCCCCACTGATCGCTTCCGCCCATCTGCAAAAGACAATTGTAATGTTTGTTCAGATGATAAAAATCGTAGCCCTGGATAAGTTGGTAAGTGAATTCGGTGAAGGACATTCCGTCTCCGGCTTCGCCCGACAGCCTTTTCTTGACCGAATCCTTAGCCATCATATAGTTGACCGTAATACGTTTGCCGACTTCACGCGCAAAATCGATGAAGGTAAAATCTTTCATCCAATCGTAATTGTTCACCATTACCGGCGCATTTTCATTCGAATTATCAAAATCCAGAAAACGTGAAAGTACCGACCTGATTCCGGCGACATTTGTTGCAAGCGTATTTTCGTCGAGAAGGTTTCGCTCATCTGATTTGCCTGACGGATCGCCAATCATTCCGGTAGCGCCACCAACGAGCGCAATCGGGCGGTGTCCGAAATTCTTCAAATGAACGAGCAGAATAATTTGCACCAGGCTTCCGATATGCAGCGAGTCGGCCGTAGGATCAAATCCGATATATGCGGTAGTCGACTCCTTAAGCAGTTGCTCTTCGGTTCCGGGCATGCTGTCATGGTAGAGTCCACGCCAGCGCAATTCTGCAACTAAATTCTTCATCAAATAATAATTTCGGCAAAGATAGCCGCATAATGTCAATACACAAAGGCAAATTGAAATTGCGGCCGATTCACGTAACTTTGCGAAATGGTTTTGGTAACAGGAAGTACAGGATTGGTCGGCTCTCACCTGCTGCTTCGCCTAACGGCGGAAAATTATCCGGTGCGCGCGATCTACCGAACTCCCGAGGCACTTGCAAAGACCAAAAACCTCTTCCGAATCTATTGCAAGGACGACGATTTCGAAAAGATCCAATGGGTTCAGGCCGATATAACCAAAATTCCGTCACTGGAAAAAGCGTTTGAAGGCGTTGAATTTGTTTATCACTGCGCGGCATTGATTTCCTTTGATCCATACGACGAAGAAAAACTTCGCAAGGCCAACATTGAAGGCACCGCGAATATCGTTAACCTTTCACTTGATTTTAAGATTGCCAAATTGTGTTATGTGAGCTCAGTTGCGGCTTTGGGCGATCTGAAACCGCACGAAACCGTCATTGATGAAAACACAGAATGGAATCCGGAGCGGCCGCACAGCGACTATGCGATTTCTAAATATGGCGCCGAAATGGAGATTTGGCGGGGACAACAGGAAGGATTGAAAATCGTGATCGTAAATCCTGGAATTATTTTGGGCGCCGGATTTACCGAAAGTGGAAGCGGAGAGCTATTTTCACGTGTTGCCAAAGGCATGAAATTTTATACCCGCGGAATTACCGGATATGTCTGTGCCTCGGATGTTGTGCGCGCAATGGTTCTCCTGATGAATTCAGAGATTTCAGGCGAACGATTCGTATTGGTTTCGGAAAATATCTCTTTTCAGGAAGTCATGAATCTCGCAGCGGATGCGCTCAGGGTCAAACGGCCTTCCATTTATGCGACTTCCTGGCTAATTGCGCTCTTGTCAACAGCCGACTGGCTTCGAGGAATTTTCGAGAAAAAACGGGTGCTGTCAAAAGATGCAGTGCGTTCATTGCAGTCGGCGAATAGCTATTCCTCCGAAAAAATAAAGAAAGCCATGGATTTTTCGTTTTCGCCCATTAAGGAATGTGTGGCCGACGTTGCATCAAAGATGAAGTCCTGATTACCTGACCATCGGCGCCTCGGGATCAGAAGGCGGTTGCAATCCTTGCTTTTCAAGCGCTTTGTCGGCTTCTTTTTTCCTTTCTTCCAGGCGGTGCGAAACCTCATCGTACATCTTCTTATACTCGGTAAGGTCCGATGCATAATACTGGTCGCTTTTTGCAAATTGAAGGCTGTCGATCTTGTATTTTTCAAAAACAAACGTCCGTGGGTTGATGTTGTTTTGTTCAAGGTAAATCGGCCTCTGCGATTTTAACGCATCAAGCACGGACAGATCGTAAATGACATCAACCATTTTATCGCGTGGTATCAGGTTTTCCGGTTTCTCGACCGGGCTTTTGTTGCACGAAATCACCATCGCGACAATTGTTATGAATAGAGATACATTTTTCATCATCGGTTAAATTGAAGTCGCTGCCCGAATGGCTGCGAATTTACAACTCCGTTTTCATAAACGAGGTTTCCATTGACAAAAGTATGGGTCACCCGAGAATTGAAAGTAATGCCTTCCATTGGAGACCAGCCACAGTGGTAAAGGATGTTATCGGCGGCAACCTGCCATGGACTGTCCGCATCCACAATCGCCATGTCGGCAAAATAACCTTCACGAATAAACCCACGTTTCTCAATTTCAAATAAGATCGCAGGATTGTGCGACATTTTTTCCACCAACAGCTCTAGCGGCAAGTTGCGTTTTTGAAAGGAATCGAACATTGCAACAACAGCGTGCTGCACCATTGGTCCGCCCGACGGTGCCTGAAGGTACTTTTGGTTCTTTTCCTCAATCGTATGCGGCGCGTGATCGGTCGCAATAACGTCGATGCGGCCATCGATGAGCGCATTCCAAAGTGCTTCCCGGTCTTCGGCGGTTTTCACCGCAGGATTCCATTTGATGAAATTTCCTCTTTTGGCATAATCGGCATCGGAAAACCAAAGGTGGTGAATGCATGCTTCGGCTGTGATCTTTTTTTGGATTAACGGAATGTTGTTGTCAAAGAGTTTCGTTTCCCGTGCTGTTGAAACGTGAAATATGTGAAGCCGCGCGCCCGTTGACTTTGCCAATGCCACCGCTCTTGAAGAAGACAAAAAACAAGCTTCCGCACTTCTGATAAGCGGATGCGCTTCAGGCGGAATATTGTCTCCGTAAATTTCTTTATAATGTTCAAGATTCGCCTTAACTGTCGCCTCATCTTCGCAATGGACGGCGATTAATGTTGGCGAGTGGCGGAAAATCTGCTCGAGCGCAGTTTCGTTGTCAACGAGCATATTTCCCGTCGACGATCCCATGAAAATCTTGACGCCGGCAATTCTTTTCGGATCGATCCGTACAACTTCGGAAATATTATCGTTCGTCGCGCCAAGCATGAACGAATAATTTGCAAATGAATTTTGTGAAGCAATGCTATACTTTTCCTCAAGAATTTCGAGTGTTACCGCGTTCGGAACCGTATTCGGCTGCTCAATGAATGTGGTAATTCCACCTGCAATTGCGGCCCTTGATTCACTGGCAATATTGCCTTTATGCGTCAATCCCGGCTCGCGAAAGTGCACCTGATCGTCGATTGCGCCCGGAATGAGAAAATTACCTGCAATATCGATCACCCGATCGGCTTGAGATGCTGAGATCTCACGTGCGATTTTTGAAATGAACACGCCATCGGTAAGCAGATCGCCTTCAGAGATGGCACCGTCGTTTACTATGCGGGCATTTTTAATCAAATATTTCATTACAACCGATTCAGTAATTTTCGTATGCGAAGCGCGATAACCCCCCAAACTGCTTCGCGAATGATGGCGTTACTCATTTTCGACTTCCCGTTGGCGCGCTCTGTGAAAATGATCGGAACTTCGACAATGCGGAATTTCTTCACAAAGGCGCGGTATTTCATTTCGATCTGGAAGGCATAGCCAATGAACTTTATTTTGTCGATGTTGATCGCCGATAAGACTTCGCGGCGGTAGCAGATGAATCCTGCTGTCGCATCGTGAATTTTCATTCCGGTAATTATCCGTACGTAAACTGATGCAAAGTACGACATCAGCACCCGGTTCAAAGGCCAATTCACCACATTGACACCGTTGCTATACCGCGAACCGATAGCTACGTCGGATCCGGTTGCACATGCGGAATAAAGCCTGACCAAGTCATCGGGGTTATGGCTGAAATCGGCGTCCATTTCGAAGACATACTGATAATTGCGCTCGAGAGCCCATTTAAATCCGTGGACATACGCTGTTCCCAAACCGGATTTTTTCAGTCGCTTTTCAATAAAAACCGACTCCGGCGCTTCAGCCTGAATTTTAGCGACAACTACAGCAGTTCCGTCAGGCGAATTGTCATCAACGATCAGCACGTCAAACTGCTTTTCCAGTGAAAGTACCTTTCGGATGATAGCCTCAATATTTTCGACTTCGTTATAGGTAGGGATTATAACTATGCTGTCGCCCATGCAAGAATTCTTTTGGCAAAAATATGCTTTTTAACACAGCGGATTCACAATAAATTTATAATTGGCGTCATCGCTAAATTGAAAAACTAAATTCGCACCGCCTGGTTTGCAGGCACCAAAAATCACTAATTTTGCAGCCATGAGCGATCACTTGTTTACACTGAGAATGACCAACGGCAAAGACTGGGCGACAGTGCTTTTCGTTGTGTGTTTTGTGCTGATTGCATTATCGCGGACGGTATTTGAAAAAAAATTCGCCGACTTTACAAAACTTATCGTTTCGGATAAATACATCAAGGTTTATCGGGACAGCGGAAATCTGACGAGCGGCTTCACAATTTTGCTTTTCGTTGTACAGGTGATTTCACTTTCCTTTTTCATCCAGCTGCTGCTGAGTCATTTCGGATACGCTTCAAAAACCGACTGGTTGCTATATATCCGGATATTCACCTTGTTGGCAGTCTTCATTTTATCAAAATTCCTTATCGAAAAAATTATTGCGACTGCTTTCAACATTGAGGAGTTTGTCGACCAGTTTAACCTGCAGAAAGTCAGCTATCGGACTTACCTCGGCCTGCTGCTGTTGCCGGCCGACATTGTGCTCTTCTATAACGACTCCTATTCGGAACCGGTTTTTTACGGCGTTTTGTTTGTATTATTGACAGCAAACCTGGTGACATATTTGTTTTCATTGAAGAATTACCAAAACTTCATCCTCGGAAGATTGTTCTATTTTATTTTGTATCTTTGCGCTCTTGAAATAGCCCCCTACTGTTTCTTGTATTATTGGTTTACAAAAAGTTAGTACTTATTACGTCTTTATGAAAGTGAAAACAATTTTGGTGTCGCAGCCAGAGCCCAAAGTGGAGAATTCACCGTATTTTGAGCTGCAACAGAAGTATAAAGTTAAAATTGATTTCAGGCCATTTATACACGTCGAGGGAGTAAGCGCCAAAGACATCCGACTTCAAAAGATCGACATAAGCGTATTTACTGCCATCATTTTAACAAGCAAGAACGCTGTTGATCATTTTTTTCGCGTAGCGGATGAAATGCGCTACAAAATACCGGAAGGGTTGAAATATTTCTGCCAGTCGGAAGCAATCGCCTATTATCTGCAGAAGTACGTCGTTTACCGTAAGCGTAAAATTTACGTGGGGCAGAAAGACTTTGCCGATATGGCGCCAATGATCAAGAAGTACAAAGACGAAAAATTCCTTTTACCGGCTTCAGATCAGCTCAATACAGACGCACCCGTTACCCTAAACAACCTGAAAGTTGAGTGGACGCAGGCGACGTTTTACAAAACGGTCATGAGCGATCTTTCCGACCTTGCCGACGTTTATTATGACGTGCTCGCATTCTTCAGCCCAACCGGAATCAAGTCGCTTTTCATGAACTTCCCCGACTTTGAGCAAAATAATACAAGGATTGCCGTTTTTGGCAGCTCTACGCAAAAGGAAGCAATTGATCGCGGGCTGCGGGTCGATATCATGGCTCCGTCACCGGAAGCTCCGTCAATGACAATGGCACTTGAGAAGTATATTATCAAGGCAAACAAGGATACAAAAGATAAATAAAATATTATCCCTCAAAAAAAAAGAGCTGTCCAAATGGACAGCTCTTTTTTTGAATTAATAATTACATCCTCAGGCTCTCGGAGCACCTGCCATGATTTCCTCATTGGCAAATTCCTCGAATTTTGCAAAGTTATCCCTGAACTTCTGTGCCAGCTCTTTTGCTTTCACGTCGTAAAGGTCTTTATCTTCCCAAGTGTCTCTAGGGTTAAGAATTCCGTCCGGAACATTCGGGCACGACTGCGGTTTGGCAATTCCAAAAACAGTGTGGTCGTCGTACTGAACGTTATCCAGCTCGCCATTTAAGGCTGCGGTAATCATTGCCCTTGTATATTTTAATTTCATTCTGCTTCCAACGCCATATGGACCGCCAGTCCAACCTGTGTTGACCAGCCAGACCTTGACATTTGCATCTTTCATCTTTTTGCTCAGCATCTCGGCATATCTCGTCGGATGCAATGGCATGAACGGAGCGCCAAAGCAAGCGGAGAAGTTAGGTTGCGGCTCGTTGATTCCGGCTTCGGTACCGGCGACTTTAGCGGTATATCCCGAAATAAAATGGTACGCTGCCTGGCCCGGAGTTAATTTGGCAATCGGTGGCAAAATACCGAATGAATCCGCGGTAAGGAAGAATATATTTTTAGGATTGCGGCCGATACTTCCAGGCTGTATGTTCTGAATGTGTTCGATCGGATAGCTGACCCTTGTATTTGGAGTGATCGAGGTATCTTCAAAGTCGACTTCGTTCGTTCCTTTTTTGAACACTACATTTTCAAGCAGCGCTCCGCGTTTGATTGCATGGAAAATATCCGGCTCGTTTTCTTCACTAAGATTGATAACCTTCGCATAGCATCCGCCTTCGAAATTAAATACAGTATTTTCACTGGTCCAACCGTGTTCGTCATCACCAATCAGTTTTCGCTGTGGATCTGCCGAAAGCGTTGTCTTTCCTGTGCCTGAAAGTCCAAAAAAGATCGCAGTATCGTCGTTCTTTCCGACATTGGCACTGCAATGCATTGGCAGCGCATTCTTTTGTACAGGAAGTATGAAATTTAACGCTGAGAAAATTCCTTTTTTAATTTCACCCGTATAAGCGGTCCCGCCGATAAGGGCAATTTTGCGGGTGAAATCAAGAATTGCGAAATTATGCTGGCGGGTTCCGTCTATTGCCGGATCGGCTTTAAATCCGGGAGCACAGATAACATGCCAATCCGGTGTAAAATCGTCCAGCTCCGATTGATTCGGTCGAAGGAACATATTGTAGGCAAAAAGGTTCGCCCACGGCATTTCATTTATCGTGCGGATATTCAACCGGTAATTCGGGTCCGCGCAGACATAACCGTCACGCACATACAATTCTTTACTCGAAAGGTAAGTCATTACCTTTTCATAAAGTGCATCAAATTTTTCCGGAGTAAATGGGATGTTAACCTTTCCCCACCAAACTTCGTTTTCCGTTATGCTGTCTTTTACAATAAATCTGTCCTGTGGGGAACGGCCGGTGAATTCGCCGGTATTTATTGCAAGAGCACCCATCGAATCTTCGACTCCCTGCCCTTTTTGTAGTGTGATGTCATGCAATTCATCGGGAGAAAGTTGGTAATGCACAGTGGCATTTTTGATTCCCAAATTTTCTAGCGAAATCGATTTCGCTGTAAGCGCGGAATTATCCATACATTTTAAATTTTGTGGTAATGCAACAGGCGCAAAAGTAAAAATTTAAATTTAGATAACTTTTTGTTTCCGCCAACTTTATGATTTTTTCCTTATAAACTCGATAAAAAGCATAAGCCACCCGATAATCAGTAACAGGCCGCCAATGGGAGTTATTATCCCAATTTTATTGACCGCAATTCCGGTAACCGCAGCGGTTGACAGCAAGTAAAGCGATCCGGAAAAGAATATTATTCCTATCAACACCAAATAAAAAACGTAGCGCTTGACGCTTTCCCGACAGGTAGACAATCCGACAAACAAAAGCAATATCGCGTGATACATTTGATATCTGGCGCCCGTTTCAAACGTTGACAAATGCTCAGGCTCAAGCACCGGTTTGAGTCCGTGCGCGCCAAACGCACCCAAAATAACTGCGGTCATTCCCAAAAAAGCCGCCGTTGCAATGATTTTTCTTTCCATTTTGTTCGTGGTTTCCTGCAAAATTAAGGTTTCCGATTCATCCAAATCCCATTAATCGTTACATTTGCGCTTTCTGAAAAAAATGAGAAATATTCTTATAATCGGCGCAGGCCGCTCGGCGTCATCGCTAATACGTTACCTGCTCGACAAATCGACAAAGGAAAGCCTGCATCTCACGATTGCCGACCTTTCGCTGGAACTGGCTGAGAAAAAATCGGCCGGACATCCAAACGCGACTGCAATTGCATTCGACATCTTTAACCAGGAGCAACGTGGCGCAGAGATAAGCAAAGCTGACCTCGTCATTTCGATGCTTCCGGCGCACCTTCACATTGGCGTTGCAAAAGACTGCATCATCTATAAAAAGCACATGGTGACCGCTTCGTATATCAGTGATGCGATGCAGCAATTGGATGCCGAGGCGCGAGCAAATGGCCTCATCTTCATGAATGAAATCGGACTTGATCCGGGAATCGACCACATGAGCGCGATGAAAGTCATTAATGAAATCCGCGACAAAGGCGGCAAAATGATTTTATTTGAATCGTTCTGCGGCGGACTCGTGGCACCGGAATCGGACAACAATCTGTGGAATTACAAATTTACCTGGGCGCCGCGAAATGTAGTTCTTGCAGGTCAGGGCGGCGCAGCCAAGTTCATTCATGAAGGCACCTATAAATACATTCCGTATCATAAATTGTTCAGGCGCACGGAGTTCATGGAAGTCGAAGGTTACGGACGATTTGAAGGCTACGCAAACCGCGATTCGCTCAAATATCAAAGCGTTTACGGATTGGACAATATCCTGACACTTTACCGCGGAACTATCCGACGGGTCGGCTTTTCACGTGCGTGGAACATGTTCGTTCAATTGGGAATGACCGATGATACTTACGTTATCGACAATTCCGACCAACTCAGCTATCGCGAATTTACGAACCTGTTCCTGCCATATCATCCAAGCGATTCTGTCGAGATAAAACTCCGCATGCAGCTCGGAATCGAACAGGACGACATTATGTGGGACAAGCTGCTCGAGCTCGACATTTTCAATCCGAAAAAGAAGGTCGGACTCAAAAATGCAACACCTGCCCAAATTCTCGAAAAGATTCTTACTGAAAAATGGACTTTATCGCCCGAGGACAAGGATATGATCGTAATGTACCACAAGTTCGGTTATGAACTTGATGGCGAAGAACGGCAGATCGATTCAAAAATGGTCTGCATCGGCGACGATCAAACCTATACTGCAATGGCAAAAACGGTTGGCCTTCCGGTTGCAATGGCGGCGCTTCAGATCCTGAACGGCAAGATCAAGACAGCCGGAGTTCAGTTGCCAATCAATAAAGAAGTTTACGAGCCTATCTTAGACGAGCTTGAAGATTTCGGCGTGGTTTTTCGAGAAACCGAAATGCCTTACATCGGCTATAACCCCGATAAGGTGAATCCGCTAAACAAATAAAAAAAATCCGCGAAAAGCGGATTTTTTTGTGGTCAGTTCCTTCGGCTTCCCGAGTATATCATTATATAGTACAAAAGCGTGGCAATTGAACCAATCGCAGCGACAACGTATGTCCGCGCCGCCCATGTCAACGCATCTTTCGCACCGGCGTGCTCGTCGCGGGTCAACATTCGCTTGTTTTCGAGCCAGGCCAGTGCGCGGTGACTCGCGTCGTATTCTACCGGCAGCGTGATAAGCGAAAACAGTGTAGTAGCTGCAAAAATTATGATCCCGATCAAAAGCAGTTGCGGAAAGGTACGAATCATCAGGATTCCGGCGATGAGGATCCATTGCACTAAACTCGATGCAACCGAAACAACCGGAACAAGCGTCGAACGCAATTGAAGCCAACTGTAAGCTTGAGCATGTTGAACAGCGTGCCCGCATTCATGGGCTGCAACTGCTGCTGCTGCGGCGCTTCGCTGGTTATAAACCGCTTCACTTAGATTGACAGTCTTATCCGAAGGGTTGTAATGGTCGGTCAGACGCCCGGGAGTCGAAATCACCCGTACGTCACGTATTCCATGGTCGGCCAGCATTTGCTCGGCTATCTCGGCGCCGCTCATTCCGTTTTGCAAATGGACGCGCGAATATTTTTCGAATTTATTTTTTAAGGTGCTACTCACAAGCCAACTCGCGAGCATCAGTCCAATCATCAGAATCAGGTACATTTTTTCAGGTTTAAATTTGCAGCGCCCGGAGCAAAATCCGAACCATCAAAACCAAACCAACAATTACTGACCAATTGGCAGTTCAGCTAGTATTTATCCCACGAGATTGATGATTTTTCCGGGAACGACGATCACTTTATTCGGTGTGCGGCCGTCCATTTGCTTGATCGTACGTTCGTCGGCGAGAATGATTTCAGTGATTTCCTCCTTCGACAATTCCAGCGGAAGCTCGATCATAAATTTCGTTTTGCCATTAAAGGAAACCGGATATTCTTTCGTGCTTTCGACAAGGTACTCCGGCCTAAACTCGGGGAACCGCACTTTCGAAATGCTTCCCTGATGCCCTAGTTTCGACCACAATTCTTCGGCAATATGGGGTGCATACGGCGAAATTACTATCGCAAGCGGTTCAAGTACCGAACGTTCGTGGCATTTCAAGGCGGTGAGTTCGTTCACGCAGATCATGAACTGTGAAACCGAAGTATTAAACGAGAATCCTTCAATATCGTCCTGGACTTTACGAATCGTTTTGTGAAGTGATTTCAAGGCTTCTTTCGACGCCGGATCCGAAGTAACGATCAAACCATTGTCGTCAAAATAGAGTCGCCACAGCTTTTTCAAAAACCCAAAAACTCCTGTAATTCCGGCGGTATTCCACGGTTTCGCCTGTTCAAGCGGCCCGAGGAACATCTCGTACAAACGCAGCGTGTCGGCACCGTATTCGGCACAAATGTCATCTGGAGTTACCACGTTATATTTCGATTTCGACATTTTTTCGACCTCGCGGCCAACGACGAATTTGCCGTTGTCTTCGGTGATGAATTCGGCGTTGATGAAGTCTTTGTTCAGGGGATGGTTCTTGAATTTTTCGATATCCAACTCGTCAGATGCATTGACAAGGCTGACATCAACATGGATTCCGTGAACAGCCTGACTGCCGATTTTTCCTTTCGAAATAAATTTGTTTGACCCTTCCAGACGATACGCGAATGCGCTCATCCCGAGAATCATTCCTTGATTTATCAGCTTTTTGAACGGTTCCTCGCTGTGGACAAATCCGCGATCCTTAAGGAACTTGTTCCAAAAACGCGAGTAAAGTAGGTGACCTGTCGCATGTTCGCTACCGCCGATGTACAAATCGACGTTTTGCCAATACGCTTCGGCTTCCTTTGAAACCATTTGCGTCGGATTGTGCGCATCCATATATCGCAGCCAATACCACGAGCTTCCCGCCCAACCTGGCATTGTGTTCAGTTCAAGTGGAAAAACCGTCTCGTTGTCGATCCGGTCGTTTGATACGACTTTGTGTTCGGTTACCGACCATGCCCATTCGCGTGAATTTCCAAGCGGTGGCTGTCCATCTTCGGTCGGAAGGTACTTTTCAACTTCGGGCAGGCGGACCGGCAAGAATTGAGGGTCGATCATTTGCGGAAGACCATCTTTGTAGTAAACCGGAAAAGGTTCACCCCAATACCGCTGTCGTGAAAAAACGGCGTCGCGCAGCCTGTAATTGGTACGTCCATAACCTTTTCCCATCTTTTCGAGTTCGTGGATCGCTTTCGCGGAAGCCTCTTTATAATCCATTCCATCAAGAAAACCCGAATTGGCGATTTTTACGTTTTCCTTTGAACTGAATGCTTCTTTGGAAATGTCGGTGTCGGCGAAAATATTCCGGATTTCCGGCATGCCTTTCTGTCCTTTAAAGAAATTCGCAAAAGCATAATCGCGTTCGTCGCCGCACGGAACTGCCATTACGGCTCCTGTTCCATAGCCTGCAAGAACATAATCCCCGATCCAGATTGGAATGGGTTCCTTTGTAAACGGATGTTCGGCAAAAGCGCCGGTGAATACTCCTGATATTGTCTTTACGTCTGCCATCCTATCGCGTTCCGATCTTCGTGCGCTCGCCTGAACGTATGCATCAACGGCCGGCTTTTGCTCATCGGTTGTAATTTTCGAAACAATCTCGTGCTCCGGAGCAAGCGTCAGGAATGTTACGCCGAATATGGTATCGGGACGTGTCGTGAAAACCGAAATCGTCGTAGGATTCGGTGCATCTTCTAACGGCGTGGCGAGCAACGCAGTATCAACGCTGGAATAAACTCCGGTGGAGGTTTCGGGAAGGCCGTAAAAACCTTCTGTAGGAACATTCAGCTCGCTATTGTCAATAACATCGAAAGTCACCATTGCGCCAACCGATTTCCCGATCCAGTTGCGTTGGCTTTCCTTTAAGGATTCCGTCCAGTCGATTGTTTCGAGTCCGTTTAATAGCCGCTCCGCATAAGCCGAGATGCGCATGCTCCATTGGGTCATTTTCTTGCGGATGACCGCATGGCCGCCGCGTTCCGACACGCCGTTGACGATTTCATCGTTCGCAAGTACGGTTCCCAAAGCCGGACACCAGTTGACTTCGGTTTCGGCGAGGAATGTCAGCCGGTATTTGAGTAGTATTTTTTGTTGCTGATCGTCAGAAAATGCGTTCCATTGGTCTGCTGTGAAAGTCGAAACATCATCGTCGCAGGCAGCGTGAATTCCGTCGGTGCCCGATTGTTCAAAACGCGAAATCAATGTACAGATGCTTTCCGCGCGGTCGCTGTCGAGGTTGTACCACGAATTGAAAAGCTGGATAAAAATATACTGCGTCCATTTGTAGTAATTCGGATCGGAAGTGCGGACTTCACGGCTCCAATCGAACGAAAAACCGATGCGGTCAAGCTGGCTGCGGTACCGCGCAATGTTTTCGCGTGTCGTTTTATCGGGATGCTGGCCGGTTTGTATCGCGTATTGCTCTGCGGGAAGCCCGAAGCTGTCGTAGCCTTGCGGGTGAAGTACGTTAAACCCTTTGTGCCGTTTGAATCGTGCGACGATATCTGACGCGATATAGCCCAGCGGATGTCCTACGTGGAGTCCGGCGCCCGACGGATACGGGAACATGTCGAGTATGTAATACTTAGGCTGTGGGCTGTGAGCTGTGGGCTGTGAGCTTGGGTTTTGGGCAGCGAATGTCTGGTTTTCGGCCCAGAACTTTTGCCACTTCTGTTCTATTTCGTTTGGATTGTACTTCATTGTAATTATTAATTCGCTTTGCGTGGAACGATTTAGCCCTGCGCAGCGGCATACTTTTTTGCTTTTGGAAAACACGGAATTTCGGGTTGGCCGACGGCAAAAAAGATACAGCGGATAGCAGGAAACAGCTCCTGAAAATCGGCATGGGGAGCAAATTTACGCTTATTGCAGCAAAGACAAAACTTTGACGGCTATTAAGCAAAAATCTTATTACTTTTACGGGCACAAATCAGCCTTTATGATATCGAAGTTCGACAGGTTCCAGAAGCGCAGGTTAATTTCCTCTTATTTTTCGGTAGTCCTGAGTATTTTCCTGGTACTATTTCTATTGGGGATTCTTGGCCTATTCGTGATTAATTCGCGCAGGCTTTCAGACGATTTCAAGGAAGAGATCGCGATGACGGTTTTTTTCAAGAATGAAGCGAAGGATTCCACACTGACAGCGTTTGGCGAGCAATTGAAACATGCGCCGTTCGCGCGGAATTTCAAGTACGTTTCAAAAGAAGAAGCGGCGGCGACGCATAAGGAAGTGATTGGCGAGGATTTCATGCAGTTCCTTGGGATGAACCCGCTGCAGAACTCGTACGACATTCATTTGAAGGCGAATTATGTAAATAATGACAGCATTAAGAGAATCGAGAACCGGCTGCGCGAAAACGACATGATTGCCGATATTGTGTATGACAAGCAATTGGTTAACCTGGTGAATGATAACATCCAGAAAGTCAGTATGTGGATTTTGATCGTCAGTGGTTTTCTGGCATTGGTTGCAGTGCTGCTGATCAACAGTTCGATGCGGCTTTCGATTCATTCAAACCGGTTTATTATCAAGACGATGCAGATGGTTGGCGCGACAAAATCGTTCATCCGAAAGCCGTTTATCTGGAAGAGCATCCGCTTGGGCGTGATCGGATCGGTGCTCGCAGTGCTGGCGCTGATGGGCGTTCTTTATTATGTGGATACGAATTTTCCGAACCTCGGAATCATGCAGGACCAGATTCTGGTTGGCCTGGTGCTCGTTGGCGTTGTAGTCGTTGGAATCCTGATCACCTGGATCAGCACGTTCATCGCTACGCAGCGCTTTTTGAATCTGAGGACAGACGATCTCTATTAGCTTTGAGCTGTGGGGATTAAGCTTTAAGCCCAATGTGAAGTCGTATGTCAGAATTCCTGATCAGCACCAATTGATCGATCTTTTCTAATTTTAGTATAAACAAGCCTATAGCTTACAGCTTATAGCCCAAAGCTTTCAGAAATGCCAAAAAAACAATTAACCCCTGATAACAACGAATTCCTTTTCGGGAAACTCAACTACCGTATCCTGCTGATCGGACTTGGTGTAATTGCACTGGGTTTCGTACTGATGTCGGGCGGAGGCAGCGACAATCCTGCGGTTTTTAACGAGGATATTTTCAGTTTCCGAAGAATTCGCCTGGCGCCGACGGTGGTTCTTATCGGTTTTGGGATCATTATTTACTCCATCCTGAAAAACCCGAAAAGGCCATGATGGACTATTTTCACGCATTTGTAATTTCCTTTATTGAAGGACTGACCGAGTATTTGCCGGTGTCATCGACGGCACACATGATATTTGCAAGCTCGTATTACGGAATTGAAAATCAGGATTTCGTTAAGTTTTTCCAGGTTTCGATCCAGTTCGGGGCAATTCTCGCGGTAGTCGTTTTGTATTGGAAGAAGTTCTTCGACTTTAGCAGGATCAATTTTTTCGTCAAACTTGCCATTGCGGTTATCCCGGCGCTGATCCTGGGGAAAATATTCGATGACATGATCGATGAAATTCTGGAAAGGCCAATTCCGATTGCATGCGCGTTGATTATCGGCGGAATTGCGTTGCTGTTTCTCGACGAATATTTCAAGCACCAGACCATTCACCGCGAAGAAGATATAACCCGGAAAAATGCACTTGCAATCGGATTCTGGCAATGTCTGGCGATGATGCCCGGAACCAGCCGATCGGCGGCGTCGATCATTGGTGGAATGCAGCAGCGCCTCGACAGGAAAACGGCGGCCGAATTTTCGTTTTTTCTTGCCGTGCCAACGATGTTCGCCGTTACTTGTTATGCAACTTTCCTGAAAACCTATCCCGATTCAAAAATGAAAGGCTATGAGCTGCTTCAGCAATCGCCTGACAACCTGATGATTTTCCTGATGGGTAACGTCGTGGCTTTTGTCGTTGCCTTGGTAGCGGTGAAGCTTTTCATTGGCGTGGTCAAAAAATACGGATTTAAGCCTTGGGGCTGGTACCGTATCGTGGCGGGAATCATTTTCCTTGTTTATTTTACCAATCACACACGCCCTTGATTTCAGCCGAAGATTTTTTGGACGGCCAGATTTTGCTGATCGACAAGCCGCTACACTGGACCTCTTTTCAGGCAGTGAACAAACTGAAATGGATTTTGAAAAGCCGCTTCGGACTAAAAAAGATAAAAATCGGACACGCCGGCACGCTCGACCCGCTGGCTTCCGGACTGCTGATCGTTTGCACCGGAAAGGCTACCAAGACGATTCAGGAAATTCAGGGTCAGACGAAGGAATATACCGGCACTTTCTTTATAGGTGCGACAACGCCTTCCTACGATCTTGAAACCGAAATCGACGAAACTTTTCCCACGAGCCACATCGATAACGACCTCATCTTAAAAACGGCGGAAAAATTTATCGGTGAAATCGATCAGAAGCCACCAATTTTTTCCGCAATAAAAAAAGAGGGCAAACGGCTTTACGAACATGCCCGTGCCGGCGAACAGGTCGAAATCGCCTCCCGAAAAACCACAGTCTACGACTTCGAAATCACGAAACTACAACTGCCTCAAATCGGCTTCCGTATCAGATGCAGCAAAGGAACCTACATCCGTTCGATTGCATACGATTTCGGAGTGGCACTGAAGTCGGGCGCGCACCTGACCCAATTGCGTCGTACAAAAATTGGAGATTACGATGTGCGCAATGCGACGTTAATCACCGATTTTGAAGAATCACTGGACAAGGTTTGAGTCGGCTTTCACCATGATGGATGTAATTTCTTGCATCGTCGAATGGCCTTTATCGTGCAGGTACCAAAGCTGCAAATCGGCTTTTATCTGATCGGTAACTGCGCCAAACTCGGCTTTCTTTCTCAGAATCAACTCTGCAGCGCCTTTTGGCCGCGGTCCCCAATGAGCAACAACTTTGTGCTCGTCATCAATCACGATTAGTTTCGGGATCGACTTTGCTCCGTTCGACAGGAATAGGTTCATCAACTCTTCATTCTCATCGCGGAAAACGATACGAAGATCAATTTTTGGAGCCGATTCAGCCATGAGATGGATAATTGGAACAATCTGCGCTGCATCGCCACACCAGCCTTCCGAAATTACAAGCCAGGTATATTTTTTCTTGATTCCGCTAAGAGATTGTGTGATTTCCGGTTTGAGTTCAATCGTTTTTTCAAGCCTGTTCATCCTTGTCTCGTTGAGCAAGCTGTAATGCGTGAGCTCGTCCGACTGCACAGCACCGGTCGCTTTCCCGTCTGCAAGAAGCTGTGAAATAATTGCACGATATTCACCATAAGAATGACTTCGGGTGAGGCTTTCTTTAATAATTGCGGTCATGTCAAAAGTTTTTGCAAATTTAGGCAATCCGCGCGTAAATAAATTTCGTGGCATATTTTAAAAAATCATAATATGCCTATATTTGCACGACCTGCGAAAAAGGTCAAAAACGAATGAAATACAAAAGAATCCTCCTGAAATTAAGCGGTGAAGCGCTAATGGGCGACAGGCAATACGGAATCGATCCGGCAAGGCTCGCCGAGTATGCCGAAGAGATCAAAAAGATCCATTCCCGCGGCGTACAGATTGCGATCGTTATCGGCGGAGGCAACATTTTCAGGGGCGTTTCGGGCGCTAGCAACGGAATGGATCGCGTACAAGGCGATTACATGGGAATGCTCGCGACGGTAATCAATGGTATGGCGCTTCAGGGCGCGCTCGAAGATAAAGGAATGCTGACAAGGCTTCAGACCGCATTGAAAATCGAAGCTATTGCCGAGCCATACATTAAGCGCCGCGCAGTGCGACACCTCGAAAAAGGCCGCATCGTGATTTTTGGCGCCGGAACCGGAAATCCATATTTTACTACTGACACGGCTGCTGTGTTGCGCGGAGTTGAAATCGATGCCGATGTGATTTTAAAAGGAACACGTGTCGACGGAATTTACACTTCCGATCCTGAAAAAGACAAGGACGCCACAAAATATGACCATATTACCTTCGACGATGTAATCCGGAAAGGTTTGAACGTAATGGATACAACAGCGTTTACGCTCAGCCTTGAAAACGAGTTGCCGATCGTTGTATTCGACATGAACAAGGAAAATAACCTGCTTAAAATTTGCGAAGGCGAAAATATCGGAACGGTAGTCAGCATTTAGCGGATCAAAAAGAAAAAAGCAATCAATATGACCGAGGAAATTGATTTTATTTTAGACAGTACGCGGGAATCGATGGAAGGTTCCATTGCACACCTTGAAAAAGAGTTCATAAACATACGTGCCGGAAAGGCATCACCAGCCATGTTGGGCGGTGTTTTCGTAGATTATTACGGAGCAGCGACACCACTTTCACAGGTGGCCAATATCAATATTCCCGATGCGCGGACGATTACTGTCCAACCGTGGGAAAAGAAAATGCTCCAGGTAATCGAAAAGGCGATCCAGGTTGCGAATCTTGGTTTCAATCCGATGAACAACGGTGAAAACATCATCATCAGCGTTCCTCCGCTCACAGAAGAGCGACGCCGCGACCTGGCAAAACAGGCGAAAGCGGAAGCCGAAGATGCGAAGATCGGCGTGCGGAATTCGCGCAAGGAAGCCAACACCGAAATCAAAAAACTGGAAAAAGAAGGCACCTCCGAAGACATCTGCAAGAGCGCTGAAGAAGAAGTGCAAAATCTAACCAATTCCTTTATTCGGAAAATCGATGAATTGCTCGCGATAAAGGAAGCGGAAATAATGAAAGTGTGATTAATCCGTCAGAAGACGGATTTTTTATTTAACGCCAGCGCCGACTGATGAAATACCTGTTATGCTTTTTGCTTTGTACTCCGGCGCTTTTTGCGCAGCGGCACATCAGCGGCAGCGTAAAGGAAGCAGTAACGCATCGGACAATTCCCTATGCGACTATTACGGTCGAAGGCAAAAAAATCCTTGCCGATGAAGATGGGAATTTTTCTTTCGATATTGAAAAAAGCAGCGATTTCAACGTTTCCTTTTGGCGATTCGAATCCGTTCAGGTAAAAGTTACTGACGCGACTTCCGATTTTACGGTGTTTCTGAAGCGCGTTCCAAAATCGCTCCGGGGCAAGATCCCAAATCCGGCGACTGCAATTATCGCTGAAGCCATCCGGCGGAGAAACGAAAACGATCCGGAGAAAAAATTAAACTCGTTTCAATTCAAAGCTTACAACCGGATCGTACTGACGGCAAACCCGGATTCGGTACGTGGCGACATCGACAGTATCAACGTGTCAAAAATTCCGGGCATTCGGAAAGTTCGTCTCGATTCCACACAATACAAGTTCAAAAAGGCAATCGAAAAGCAGCATTTATTCCTCTCGGAAAAAGTTTCGCGCTACGAATACGATGGCCAAAGGCTCAAGGAAACCGTCATCGGAACGAAAATGGCCGGATTTCAGCAACCGGTTTACGAGATTATCGGGTTTAACCTGCAATCGTTTTCAACGTATGACGACAATTACGAATTGTTCGGGTCGAAATACAACAATCCGATTGCCCCCGATGCGACTAATGATTATGAATATACGCTGATCGATACCACAGAAGTCGCGGGCCGGAATGCTTATATGATTTTTTTCAGGAACAAGAAATACAGCCGATCTTCCGGGCTTGAAGGCGTACTTTACCTTGACTGCGAAACTTTCGGAATTGCGAAAGCTTTTATGCGAATACGCGGCGTGCTCAATATCAGCGGCACGCACGAGTTCACCTTTCTTGAGCCGCAAAAGATCTGGTTTCCTTCGAAACGGAGTTTTCGCATCGTCAAGGGAAATAGCGATGTCGACATACGGATTTTGGGTGAAACCATCCGTTTTGACGCGATAACCGACACGAAAAGCGACAGCCGAAAGAAGGAAGCGTCGGACTATTCGTATATCTTATCGGAAACCAGCTATAGCGATTTCAAATACGACGTTCCGATGAAAATCACCCATCCGTATATCGCAATTGAAGTCGGCGACCAAGCCCTTCACCAGCCGGAATCGTTCTGGAACCGTTACCGCAAGGACAGCCTCGACCGACGTGAAAAGCAAACCTATCGCGCTTTGGACAGCATTGTGGAACATCAAAAGATAGAGAAAAAGCTCCGACTGGGGCGCAAGATCATCAATGGATATATTCCTTTTGGGCCGGTTGACCTTGACCTCCGTTACTTGCTGAGCTATAACAATTACGAAGGATTTCGCGTCGGGCTGGGCGGAATCACGAGCGAAAAATTTTCGCAAAAGTTCCGAATTGACGCTTATACGGCGTACGGAACAAAGGACGGCGGATTTAAATACAACCTGGGAACGGCGGTACGCATCGGGCGGTTCACGTCGACATGGATCGGCGCCTCATATACCGATGACGTTCGTGAGATTGCCAGCACATCGTTTGCAATCGACAAGCGCGTGTTTAAGCTTTACGACCCGCGGCCGATCAACGTCAGCACTTTTTACAATCATGTCACTTCGCGGGCTTATGTTGAAACCCGGTTCATTCCGAAGACCGAAAGCATTTGGCAACTTTCCCAGAGCTGGGTCGAGCCGAAGTTCAATTACTTTTTCAGGCACAATGGAACCGATTACAGCATTTTCAGGATGACGACCGCATTGGTTTCGGTACAATGGAATCCATTCAGCGACTTCATGCAAACGCCAACCGGGCGCATCGAAATGGAAAAGCGCTTTCCGAAGTTCACTTTTCAATTTACAAAATCGATCCCGGGATTATTTAAAAACGATTTTGATTTCGGAAAGATCGACTTTCGCGCTGAATACGAAAAGAAGTTCCTAAACGGACAGCGCTCGTCGGTGTTGGTTGAAGCCGGCTATGCGTTTGGCGACACGCCGCTGACACATCTGTATAACACTTCGCCAAACAACCTGACGAAAGATCATTTGCTCCAGCGAATTACGATTGCGGGAAAGAACAGCTTTGAAACTATGTATTTCAATGAATTCTTCTCGAGTCAGTATATCAAGCTGCAGTTGAAACACGGACTCAAAAAAATGTTGATTTCGCACAAGGTTAAGCCGGTCCTGGTGTTGGTGTCGCGGATGGCTTGGGGCGACATGAAACATCCGGAGCAGCATATCGGGATTGATTACAAAACCCTGGAAAAAGGATTTTTCGAATCTGGAATCGAATTGAACCAGATTTACAAAGGTTTCGGGTTGTCCGGTTTTTACAGATACGGACCTTACCAATTGCCAAAATTTGAAGACAACCTTTCGGTAAAAATCAGCTTTATATTGAATTTCGGGTTGTGATCAGGAAGCGCTTACGGCTTTCAAACCAACAATCGAAACGATCAGCGTAGTCAGGAAAAATAATCGCCAAAATGTCGCAGGCTCGCGAAAGATAAAAATCCCAACCAAAACCGTCCCGACAGCGCCAATTCCCGTCCACACGGCGTAAGCGGTTCCAATCGGCAATGTTTGTGTAGCTTTATAAAGCAGCAGCATGCTGATGGTCAGGAAAACCAGGAAGCCCAGCATCCAATACAGCCATACCGAGCCGGTCAGGCCTTTCGCTTTGCCGAGGCAGAATGCAAATCCAACCTCACAAAAACCCGCGATGATCAACAGCATCCAGTTCATGGCCTGATAATTAATACCGACGGAATGTTACTGAGCCAAACGCTCTGCGAGTCAACCAGCCTTTTCCAACTTTCGAGGCTTACGATCATAATATCCTGGCTGATCAGGAAATCGCGTTTCATTATTCTTTCTTCCATTATGGAAACGTTCGCAGTTCCCTGAGAAAGTTCGTCAATGCTTTCGGCAATGTCGGCGTTCTTGCTGATCGCATCGTTAGGATCGACAAACGTGATCGCAGAATCGTTGTTCTTTACAAGCCTGCGCGCGAAATCAATTAGAAATGCATCGCCAGGATTGAAGATCGGAATGAATACGTTCTCTACCTTTTGCAGATTCTTATCAACCAAAATTCCGACGGGCATTTTGCTTTTGGTAACAATCATTCGCGTACGTTCGTCGAACGGCGAATTTTCAAACAGGCCTTCTTTCCCGGTGAATTTGTCTATAAGCCGGTCAGGGTTGATAATTCGCGTTGTATAGCCAAGCAGTTTTCCGAGAATGGTTCCTTCGAAAATCGATTGCCCTAGCCCGATGAGCAGCAAATCGTATTCGCCTTGATTTGCGATATCGATAATATCGGCATCAATATCATTTGAAGCTTTAAAGAGCGTAACAATTTTTTGATTCAAGACTTCCGATTCGGCAATCACCGGTTCGAAGCTTTTCTTTTCGTGATCTTCCAGGTCGAAAGTGTGGATTTCGGCGCTTCGTGCGAGGTGCATTGCGGTAATAAGCGTGTCCTTCGTTTCTTTTCGAACCAGGCTGTTTGCAAGCCGAAGCAACGCTTTTCCCTTGTCGGAATTCCCGAACGAGACAAGAATTTTGAATGTTTTGCCTGTTTGCTGCACCTCTTCGGGAATAATGGCGCTCCGCGTTTTAAAGATCAGGTTGATAAGATCCAGTGCCGGGCCGGTCATCAAGGTCGTGAGCAGCGCCATGATAACCATCATGGTAAAAACTTCGGTCGTTAAGACACCCAGATCGTAACCGATGTTAAGGACGACAAGCTCCATAAGTCCGCGCGTGTTCATCAAAGCGCCAATGGTTAGGCTGTCGCGCCACGATTGGCCGGTGAATTTTGCCGCGGCCGCGCTTCCGAAGAACTTTCCGGCAACGGCGACCATTATGATCAATGCGGTAACCTTCAGCAAATAAGGATCGTTGATTAGCCCGATCTCAGTCCGAAGGCCGGTGAAAACAAAAAACAACGGCAAGAGAAGTATAACGGCAACATCTTCGACCTTTCCGATAATGATGCTGCGGAAGCGCGCATTCTCAGGCATGATCGCCCCGGCCATAAATGCCCCGAATAAAGCGTGAATTCCGATGACTTCGCTCGCGTAAGCCGAAATGATGAGTGTCAGAAAGAAGATCGCAACCACCGGCTTATCGAGGCTTTCGCGGGAATGTTTGAGCTCGCCAACCCTTTTCAGGAACGGCCGCACTACGTTAAGCATAATTATCACGTAGGCAATCGCCATCCCGATTATATAAAGCGAGCTAATGAAAGAACCGGCCTTAACAATGGCAATTACTGCAGCCAATATGCACCATGCAGTAATATCGTCGGCGGCGGCGCAGGTAATGACGATCGTCCCGAGCTTTGTGCGCTGGATGCCGCGTTCCTGAACTATTCTCGCCAATACCGGAAAGGCAGTTATGCTCATTGCGATTCCGAGGAAAAGTGCGAAGGATGCAAATTCGACATTGGCGGGTGCGAACCGGTGATAGATAAGATATGCAAGGCCAATTCCCAGTGAAAAAGGTATGATGATGCTGGCATGACTGATCACAACGGCGTCGTTGGCCTTGTTTTTCAGCGCTTTCAGATCAAGCTCCATTCCGATGACGAACATGAAAAGTATCAATCCGATCTGGCTCAGGAACTGAAGGTTTGGCAACGATTCGACCGGGAAAAGCATGTGCGAAAATTCGGGATAAAAATGCCCGACCAGCGATGGCCCGAGGACAATTCCGGCGATCATTTCACCAATAACGGTTGGTTGTCCAATCTTGCGGAAAAGCCATCCAAAAAACCTCGCTACAAAAATGATCGTCACGATTTGAGCTAACAAAATGGCCAGCGGATGCTGCAGGTTGTGCGCCATCGACTCGCAAAATTCGGTCCACTGCGGCTTTCCCGGCGGCTTGCTAATAATGTTTCGGCCTGCTTCCAGCAATTTGCCGCGTTCGAGGATAAGGTAAACGATGACCGAGAAGCTACCCGTTACCAAAATGTAAAAGATGGAATTCCTAAGATTCTTCATTATAAAAAGTAGCTATTGTCCTGCAAAGTTGGCGGGTCAAATATATAAAATACAAGTGTACGGCAGAGAGATGGGCGAAATTAAAAGAAGAAACAAAAATGTTCGTTCACAGTACAACAAAATCGCCTCAGAACGTCCCAAAATAGTAGCTGATTCGCTACCTTTGCGCCCGTAAAATCTCACGATGGCGAAGGGTTTCAGTCTCGGATTTTGGGAAGCGGTTGCAAGGATCATCCTCAAGAACCGAATTTTCATTCTGGGAATCATTGCGGTACTCACAATTTTCCTTGGTTTCCAATGGAAAAACCTCCGCATGACGTATAGCGAAGCGAACCTGCTTCCGCAGCAACACATTGCGAACCGCGAATACAGGGAATTCCTTTCGAAGTTTGGCGAAGAAGGCAACCTGATCGTAATCGGGGTAAAAGACGATGCCTTTTTTACGCCAAAAGCGTATTCGGCGTGGAATGAACTGATGAGCGGACTCAAAAACAGCCGTGAAATCGACCTTGTCGTGTCGCTCAACGATCTGAAAAAACTGGAAAAGGACACCGTTGCCCAGAAGTTCAGCATGGTGCCGCTGATCGACCAGCAGAAAACATCCGATGAAGCGTACTTAAAGAAAATCAAGACCGAGCTGTTTGAAAAGCTGCCCTTTTACCAGGGATTGCTTTTTAGTAAGGAGTCAGGAAGCATCCGCTCGGCGGTTTATCTGAACAAGAAAATCGTCAATACCGAGGCCCGAAAGACTTTCATAATCAACAACCTGCTTCCGAAGATCGACAAGTTTGAAAAAACAACAAACATCGATCTCAAGGTTTCGGGAATGCCGTATATCAGGACGATCAATGCCGAGGACATGAAGGGTGAGATCGGACTCTTCATCGGTGCGGCGCTACTAACGGTTTCGGTTATTTTCTTTTTCTTCTTCCGCTCCTACCGTGCGACGTTTATTTCAATTTGCATTCTTCTCGTTGGCGTTGTCTGGTCGTTCGGAACGCTGGGCCTTTTCCACTATAAGATCACGATATTGACCGCGATCATTCCGCCGCTGATCATCGTGATCGGAATAACAAATTGCATTTTCCTGATCAATAAATACCAACAGGAAATAAAGATCCATAACAACCAGGCGAAGGCATTGCAGCGCGTGATCTCAAAAATTGGCGTTTCGACGCTTATGACCAACATGACCACCGCCATGGGATTTGCGACGTTCATGATTACCGGAAATGACCTGTTATTCGAATTTGGTCTCGTGACATCGCTGAATGTGATTTCTGTTTACCTGCTGACGCTGGCTGTAGTACCGATTGTGTACAGCTTTATGTCGGTTCCCAAGGAAAAGCACTTGTACCATCTCAGCCGGAATTACATTTCGTCGCTGCTCGATTGGGTCCAAAATACTGTCAGATACCGGCGAAGCGTAATTTATACGATTTACGGGTTGCTGCTCGTATTTAGCGTGATTGGGATTTCGCGGATGAAGATTTCCGGAAGCCTTATCGGGGAAATGCCTAAGTCGGCTGCCTTCTTTAAAGACATTTTATTTTTCGAGAAGGAATTCAACGGAGTGATGCCGCTTGAGATCATGATCCATTCGAAGAAAGGAAAAGTGGTCACGCCGAAGACCATCGCGAAAATGGAGGAACTTCAGCAGACCATTTCCAAAATTCCGGAGCTGTCCGATCCGGTTTCGAGCGTCAATTTCGCAAAATACCTTAACCAGGCTTACTACAACGGAAATCCGGATTTCTACCGGCTGCCAACGACCCAGGAGCAGACATTCGTACTGTCGTATGCCAAGAGCATGCTTAAAAGCAAAGGCAAAGGCGACAACCTGATGAAAAGTTATGTTGACAGCACCGGCCACTACGCGCGGATAACGACCTTTATGAAAGATATCGGTACCGATAAAATGGCGCTGATCGAAAAAAAGCTGCACGACCGGATAAAGACAATTTTCCCGGCTGATCGGTATGAAGTTACGCTGACGGGAAAAGCGCTGGTTTTTCAGAAGGGCACATCGTATTTGGTGGACAACCTGATCGAGTCGCTGGTTTTCGCGATCTTCATGATCGCGGCGCTGATGCTATATATGTTCCGCTCGCTGAAGATGATCCTGACTTCGGTCATTACGAACATCTTGCCGCTTTGCATCACTTCAGGCCTGATGGGCTACCTCGAAATTCCGCTGAAGCCATCGACGATCCTCGTGTTTAGTATTGCTTTTGGGATTTCGGTCGACAACGCAATCCAGTTTATGGCAAAATACCGGCACGATTTGATAGCCAACAACGGTAAAGTCAGGAAGTCGGTGATGAGCGCCATCAGGGAAACCGGAATAAGTACGTTTTACACATCGGTTGTGCTGATCTTCGGGTTTGCAACCTTCACGCTCTCGAGCTTTGGCGGAACGATCGCCTTGGGCGGACTCATATCAGGAACGTTGCTTTTTGCGATGTTCGCGAATTTGCTAGTGCTTCCGTCGCTGGTGCTGACTTTTGAAAAGAAGCGTCTTTCCAAGGAAGAGCTGGTTAACGACGAAATTATCGTGGATTGACCGCGTTAGGGATAGCAGCGGAAATTTTTTGTGGCAAAACCTCAAAGGTTTTGAAAACCTTTGAGGTTTAACAAAAGATTGAAGCGAATAGCCCGGCCCGGGCAGTGCGCAGGACGGTGCGAAAAGGCAACGCCCAAAACACCTGAATAATTATATTTGCATTTAAAATTCCATCAAGGAAATGAAACACACGAAGATAAAAGAGCTTTTGACTGCCGATTCGCCGCGTGGCGAAGTGACCGTAAAAGGTTGGGTACGCACTTTCCGCAACAGCCAGTTTGTAGCGCTGAACGACGGATCGACGATCAATAACATTCAGTGCGTAGTGGATTTTGAAAATACTCCCGAAGAAAAGCTGAAGCGCATCACGACCGGGGCGGCGCTTGTGATGACCGGTGAACATGTTGAAAGCAAGGGCGCGGGACAAAAATATGAAATCCAGGTTGCAGCCTTTGAAATCCTCGGCGATTCCGACCCGGAAAAATTCCCGATGCAGCCTAAAAAACACTCGCTTGAATTCCTTCGTGAGAATGCGCACCTACGCGTGAGGACGAATGCTTTTGGCGCGATCATGCGCGTGCGCTCCGTTTTGTCGTTTGCCGTGCATAAATATTTTCAGGACAAAGGATTTGTCTACGTCAATACGCCTGTGATTACCGGTGCCGATGCAGAAGGCGCGGGCGAAATGTTCCAGGTGACGGCGCTTCCGCTGGATAAACTGCCAAAAACTGACGACGGCGCAATCAACTACCGCGAAGATTTCTTTGAAAAACATACGAACCTGACCGTTTCGGGCCAACTTGAAGCCGAAACTTATGCAATGGCACTTGGCCAGGTTTATACTTTCGGACCAACATTCCGGGCCGAGAATTCAAATACATCACGGCATCTTGCCGAGTTTTGGATGATTGAGCCGGAAGTCGCATTCAACGATCTTGATGACAACATGGACCTCGCCGAGGATTTCATCCGGTATGTGGTGAAATACGCGTTGGACAATTGTGCCGACGACCTGAAGTTCCTCGAGTCGCGCCTCATTGATGAAGAGAAGTCGAAACCACAGGCGGAGCGTAGTGAAATGACCCTTCTGGAGAAACTGAATTTCGTACTTGAAAACAATTTCAAACGGGTTTCCTATACCGAAGCGATCGACATACTTAGGAACTCAAAGCCAAACAAAAACAAGAAGTTCCAATTCGCAATCGACGAATGGGGCGCAGACCTCCAAAGCGAGCACGAGCGTTTCCTGGTGGAGAAGCATTTTAAATGTCCGGTGATTCTTTACGACTATCCGGCCAACATCAAGGCGTTCTACATGCGGTTGAATGAAGACGGAAAAACGGTCCGGGCAATGGATATTTTATTTCCGGGAATCGGTGAAATCGTAGGCGGATCGCAGCGTGAAGAGCGTTACGACGTGCTCGTTGAAAAAATGCAAAAACTCGGAATCGACGAAAAAGAACTTTGGTGGTATCTCGATACGCGGCGCTTCGGAACGGCTGTGCATTCGGGCTTCGGCCTCGGATTTGAGCGACTCGTTCTTTTCGTGACCGGAATGGGCAACATCCGCGACGTAATTCCGTTTCCGCGTACACCGGGCAATGCGGAGTTCTAATATTGGTTAAAGTTTAAGGTTTAAAGTTTGCAAAACCACGCAACAACTTTTAACTTTAAACCTTGAATTTTAAACCAGATTGTCCGAATGCTCAAGCAATCCCTCAACCTAAAGCTTTCCCAAAAGCTGTCTCCGCAGCAAATTCAGTTGATGAAGCTCATCCAGCTTCCAACGCAGGCTTTCGAACAGCGGATTAAGGAAGAAATGAACGACAATCCCGCGCTCGAAGCAGGACGTGAAGAGGACGAAGAATCCGAAAATGACGAGTTTGAAAACGAAGAAGAATTCGACGATTATGACGACCACGAAGAGGATCGCATAGAAGCCGAAGACATTAACATCGACGAATACCTCAGCAACGACGAAACGCCCGACTACAAGCTTTCGGCGAACAACTACAGCGACGACGACGAAATCCGCGAAACGCCATTGGCCGCGCCGGTTACCTTCCACCAGGATTTACTGAACCAACTCAATACTTTTATCCTTTCCGAAAACGATCGGGAAATCGCCGAGTTCCTCGTCGGATCGATCGACGACATGGGTTATATCCGCCGAAGCATTCCGGATATTGTTGATGACATGGCGTTTACGCAGGGAATTTACACCGACGAGAAAAATGTGCTGCGGATCATGAACATCATCCACGAGCTGGAACCGCCCGGAGTTGGCGCGCGCGACCTTCAGGAATGTTTGCTGCTGCAGCTAAAGCACAAAACTCCTACGGAATTCGTTTCGCTTGCTATTGACATCATCGAAAACCAATTCGAGGCATTTACCAGAAAGCATTACGACAAGCTTCAGCAGAAGTACGAGATTTCGCTTGACAAACTCAAAAGAGCGATAGAAGAAATTGAAAAGCTGAATCCAAAACCCGGGAATTCATTCAGCGGAAATACAAAACTCATCGAGCATGTGGTTCCCGATTTTGCGATCCGGATCGTGGAGGGCGAGCTCGAGCTTACGCTAAACGGCAGAAACGCGCCGACACTTCACGTGAGCCGCGAGTATCAGGAGATGATGCAAACTTACAAGGAAGCGCGAGAGAAAACGACGGCACAGAAAGAAGCGGTGCAGTTCATCAAGCAAAAACTCGACTCGGCAAAATGGTTTATCGATGCAATCCGGCAACGGCAGGAAACGCTTTTTGTCACCATGAATGCCATCATGCAATACCAGCGCGAATATTTTCTGGATGGCGACGAAACCAAGCTCCGGCCGATGATCCTGAAAGATATCGCCGATCGGGTTGGCCTCGACATTTCAACAATCTCAAGGGTTGCCAACAGCAAGTACGTTGAAACTCCATATGGAACAAAACTCATCAAGGAATTTTTCTCAGAGGCGATGAAAAACGACCAGGGAGAAGACGTTTCCACAATTGAAATAAAAAAAATCCTGCAGAACATTATTGAGGAAGAAGATAAGCAAAAGCCGTTGCCTGACGACCAGCTTGCGCTATTGCTGAAGGAGAAAGGATATCCGATTGCGCGGCGGACAATTGCAAAGTACCGCGAGCAGCTTGACATTCCGGTGGCCCGGATGCGCAGAAAAATCTAAACTCCGCCTTTTGAAGAAAATACTTCCGTTTTTCTCCTATATTTTTCATCCGCTGCTGATTCCGCTTTTCGCGTGCTTTTATTATTTCACTTACGACGACTCATTCCTTGCTTCGGGACAAAAATTTCTTGTGCTGGCGCAGTTTGCCATCATTACCTTTCTGATTCCGGTGGCGATTTATTTTCTGCTGCGTTCGATTGGAAAAATTGACTCTGTAATGGTCGAGAAAGTGTCCCAGCGCAAATTGCCGCTCGCGCTTCAGGCCGCGTTGGTTTACATTCTTGCGCATAACACGGTTACGCTCGAAGCCTTGCCGGAATTGTATTTTTTTCTGCTTTCCGTGATATTGAGCATTATTATCTCATTTGCTTTTCTTTTTCTCGAGATCAAGGTTAGCTTGCACCAATTGGGAACTGCCGGATTGCTATTCTTCCTTGTCGGATTGAGCATACACAACCAGGTCAACATTATCAATACGATTGCTTTCTGGCTGGTGGCAAACGGCTTTACCGCTTCTTCGCGATTGTACATGAAGGCGCACACGCCGCGCGAAATTGCAGCGGGATTTTTGGCGGGAATGCTTCCCCAGGTCGTGCTTTGGTATTTTTGGCTATAAAATATAAAACATCAGCCCAAGGTTCAGGGCGTGCATCTGAATCTTCTCGCCTTCCAATTCAGCCGATTTAAACAAGGGATTGAGTCCGTAGTAAATATGGAAATTCCACGTGTTATAGCCCACGGCGAGATAGGTACCGAACTGCCACGGACTCAGATCGGGGTTGTTGCTGATCTTGTAATTGGCATCGCTTCCGCGGAATTTATAAATATCGTAAAACAAGTAACTCGCTTTAAAACCTGTATAAATCCGCCAGAACCGATGGCTGTCAGGCGTTGATGTGCGCCAACGGATTTCGAGCGGTAAATCGACATAATTCAGGATGATCTTGTTCTTGTCGTAAACCGTTCCCGCGGCGATCAGATGGTATTCTGGCGTTGGCCCCAAACCGGTAATCTGCAAATTATCATTAAAGGTACTCAGCGAATAGCCAAGTCCGGCGGCAACTGAAAAGGTGCGCTTTTTATTAATCGGCATGTCGCGAAGGAAACCGATACTGAAACCGAGGGAGACCTTATTTTGCCGAAGATCGGCCGGCCGCTGCTGAAGAACGTTATATGTCAGCCCGAAATAAAACTGATCTTCCCTGTAAAGCGAATCGATTTGGGTGTAGCCGGGCACTTCAGATACGTCCTGCGCAAATCCGACCAGGGAAAACAAAAAAATCATCCAAAAAAAACGGTGCGTCATTATCAGGAATTGTGGCCTAAAGTTAAGATAAAATCAATTGTCATCGAACAATGTTATTGTAATAAACCGATTCCCGAAATCCATTCTTAATCTTTTGCTAATTAAGCGGAAAGGCTTTTTATAGGGCGCCGATATTCGTATTTTTATACAAAATCTAAACACTATGCAGGTACAAATCCGAACCGATAACCATATCGAAGGCCACGAAAGAATGAATGCGTATTATACGACGGTTTTTGAAGATGCGCTTAAACGATTTGAAGACAAAATCACGCGAATTGAAGTCCACCTTGGCGACGAAAACAGCGACAAAACAGGCGGCGACGATAAACGGTGCTCAGTTGAAGTCCGACTTGCAGGACGCCAGCCGGTTGCCGCAGTAAATCACTCCGACACGATTGACAAAGCCGTAAATGGTGCGATCGACAAACTCAAACGCGTACTCGGCGGAATCTTCGACAAGATGAAGCAGCATTAAGAGCTTGTAATTACTTCCGATTAAAAAATCTTCGGTGTAGTTTTTCCACAAAATGTGTAAAGGCTGCAACGAAGATTTTGCTTTTCATCCATTTCCACCCGCAATTTCTGCCTGATATCACTCGAAAATATGACGCATGTCATTTTATTTTGAGCCATCCGTAGCCACTTTTGTATCATCAAATGAGTCCGGAATGAAGACTGACAGGAATTTACAAAAACAGATTGAAAAGGCGCTCGAATCAAACCTCTCATTAAAGGGAACAAGCGTTTCGGTAACCGTTGAAAATGGACAGGCAACGCTTGCGGGCTGCACCGATAAATATTTTAAGAAAGGAATTGCGAAAAAAATGGCGAAAGAGATACAGGGAATCAAAAATGTCGTTGAAGATATTGCGATCGTATCCGAGGCAATCGCTGACGCGGACATCAAAGCGCAGATTTCAGAAAAGTTCGCCAAGAATTTTGGCATAGCGCATAATTCAATTCAGATAAGCGTGAACGAAGGCAATGTACACCTTGAGGGCACCCTCAAATGGAAGTACCAAAAAGAGCTTGCTGAAGAGTGCATTCTCCATGTTGACGGCATCCGCAGTATCGAAAATAACATTTTCATTCCGCTGACAGTGGAATCACCGATCAAAGAAAAAGACGTCTTTGCGGCGATCTACGGCGATCCGTCGGTGAAAAGCGACATTCGGATTGAAATCGTCGGCTCACGGATTATCCTCAAGGGAAATGTGGCGAGTACCGACGAAAAAAACCTCGTAACGCGCCTGGTAAGAAATGTCCCCGGAGTGACCGAAGTCGAAAACTTTTTATCGGCCAATCACATCAGCTGAGCATGCGCTATCTGCAAAATATAAGCAATGGCATCCACGGCCTGACCGAACTCGAATTCTTTGATTGGTTTATTGTTTTCTCAATTTCAACAGCCATTCTTTTACTCGAACATTACACGGCAATCGACTTCAATATTTTTCTGCGGCTGTTCTTTTGGATCGTTTCCATTTCGCTTTTGTGCTTCTGGATAAGCTGGATACTGCTCGGTTACAAAGCGATCCGACTCCGCGGCTATATTTTTTCGGCAGTGGTGGTCGTCTGTTCGATTGGACTTTTTTGGTTGTGACCGATTCCGTTTTTCGTCAGTTCTTGATTTTCTCCAGTTTATTCAGGTCGATGATCGTTATTGCGCTGCCTTTTTTCTCAATCAAACCTTCGTCTTTAAAATCACTCAACGTCCGGCTCACGGTTTCCGGCGCTGTTCCCGACATAGACGCGAGATCAGTCCTGCTCACTGAAACATTTTTTGTTGTCGGATTTTGCTGCCGGTAAAGGCGTAAGATAGCCTCGGCGATTCTTTTCCTGACCGATTGATACGCCAGTTGCATCAGCTGTTCTTCCTGCTGGCGGATCTGATTTGACAAAATGCGGACAAACTTCTGCGCCACATCCGGATAAAGCGAAATGAATCCTTCGAACTGCTCGCGGGGAAAGTTCAGCAGGTGGCTGTCTTCAATTGCTGTTGCGGTATCGATGTATGCGCCATCCGAGAATAAAATATTGATTCCTAAAAAGTTGTCGGCTTCCGCAATCGAAGTCATAAGTTCACGCCCGTCGTCAGCCATTTTTGTGGTTTTCACTTTTCCATCAAGCACAACCCAAACGCCGTTTGCACGATCGCCTTCGTAATAAATCGTCTGGTTTTTTTTAAAACTGCGGACTTTCCGTTGCTCTAATGCGAGTTTAAGTTCGTTCAATCCGTCTTTTTCGGCAACAATATTCGAAAGGTTTTCTACAGTTTTACTGTAAAATTCCTGGTGGATTTTTTTCTTGTTTAGCCGCGTTTCGATCGCGCTGAGTAATTCGGTGTCGTCAAACGGCTTCGTCAGATAATCGTCGGCTCCGAGTTCCATTCCTTTCCTGATGTCGGCTCGTTCCGATTTGGCCGTCATGAAAATAAAGGGAATTGCCTTGGTGGATGCATGTTTGTTCAACAAATGGAGTACGCCGTATCCATCGAGATCGCCCATCATGATATCGCAAAGTATCAGATCGGGAATAATCTCAATTGCCATTTCTGCGCCTGTTTTTCCGTTGTCGGCGTCATAAACCTCGTAATCGGCGAGTTTCAGAATTTCAACAACGTTTCCGCGGATATCGTCGTTATCTTCGATGATGAGAATCTTTGTCATATTGGAAATGAAAGTGTAAAAGTCGTTCCGTATTTCGTATCGCTGTTGAATGTGACCGTACCGTTCATCAATTCGACGTGGCGCGCAACAATGTTGAGTCCGAGTCCGGTTCCCGGAATATTTCCGGTATTGTTGGCGCGGAAAAACGCTTCAAAAAGATGTTTCTGGTCTTCTTTGGGAATTCCGATTCCGTTATCGCGGACTTCAATTGTAATCGCTTTATCGGTCACAGCAGTGTTAAGGCTGATTGCTGCATTGTCTCCCGAGTATTTAATCGCATTGGTGATGAGATTGACGATGCAATTCTTGATAAGGTTTTGATCAAGCATGACCTGATTATTATCGCCCGAATGTTCGTAAGTGATGACTTGCTTCGGCTTGGCAAGCATCTGCATTTCTTCAATTATTTCCTGCGCCGTCTGGACGATATTAAACGATTCCACGTTAGCTTCGACCTTACCGTTTTCAAGTTTTTCCATTTGCAGGAAGTTATTCAAGATCGCGGTAAGCCCGGTAATCGATCCTTTTATTTTTCCTACGTGCCTGCTGATTTCGTGAATTCCGGCAGGCTGCGCATACTTATCAATCAGTGATGCCGAAAGCTGGATCGTGCTCAATGGCGTTCGGAATTCATGCGATGCGATCGAAATGAACCTGCTTTTCAGTTTGCCAAGTTCCTTTTCGCTTTCGAGCGAGTTGCTGATCTGTTCCTTGGCGATTTCGAGCGCGCGAATGGTTTCATTCAGCGATTGTGTTCGGAGTTCTACAAGTTCTTCGAGATGTGTCGCATAATCTTTCAGACGTTCCTCAACTTCCTTCTGCGCTGTGAGGTTGTGCACGAAACCAACGTAAAAAGTCTTGTCATTATATTGGACTTCACTCACGCCCAGCCGCATCGGAAAAGTGGTGCCATCGCGGCGAAGGCCGGTAACTTCCCTACCAATCCCGATGATACGCGGTTTGTGCGTTACCTGATATCGGCGCAGGTAATGGTCGTGCTGCAGTGAATCGGGCGGCGGCATAAGCATCTTAACGTTTTTGCCGATGACATCTTCAGGCAAATACCCGAAAAGCGTGCACGCCGAAGGGTTGATGCTTTCGATTATTCCGCGCTCATCGATTGAAATTATTCCATCGATGGCATTCTGGACAATCGAGTGTAAAAGTTGCGAGTTTTTCATTCAGAGAAAAACACAAAGGTATCAAAATATCATTCGCACCTGTGGCGGGTATAATCAACAAAAAGCATCGGCTGTTTTTGGCGGGCAACTCTTCAGCGGCAACAGCCGATTTGGCCTTTGTGATGGAAGTCATTTATTGCGAACGGCATCTGCAATATTTTTGCTGAAATAAATCGGAAAAAAGCGCTGTGATGAAGAAGAATATTGGAATTACCGATAGCATAATCAGGCTTGTTGTTGCCTTTACGATTTTTAATTTCATTGAAACCTGGCAGGGAAATGTTCAACTGGCATTCGGACTCTTCGCCGGAAACCTGGTTTTTACCGCGCTCAACCAGTGCAGCATCGTCTATCTTCTTTTCAAGGTCAGCACAAGGAAAGCCGGCCTGTTGCAATCCTAATAATCATTCATGAAAATAAATACCGAACCACACGAAATCGTCTTCATCGGCAATGACATTGAAGTCAGCGTCGTTTTCAAAAATGCGCTATCCAACTTGAGGCAGGTTTCGGCGGCGTATTTTTTTGATGCGACTGCGGCGTGCGATTATATCTCACGACAGGAACGGCGACCGAAAGCCATTTATATGAATGCGGGAAAAAATAAGGAACAATGCTTTATCGAAATCGGCGCGCTCAGGAAAAGCCTCACAGATTGCGATTGCAAGTTGGTGATGCTCGATTCAAATTCGACCTTGACCGACACATTTGGAATCCTGTCGATGGGCGCCGATGATTTCATCCATAAGCCATACGATTACCGAAACCTGCGACGGGCGCTTTCACGCGGACTGGAAAGCAGCGTTCGCACACAATCCCAATTCTCTACTCTTAATCTTCAATTTTAGTAACATGATAGTTTTTATATACCTCATCGTGGCCGTACTTCTGGTTGTCCTGATTGCACTGATAAGCGCTTTGAGCCGCTTTCACCACAACGTCACAAATTATCAAATCAGTCACAAAGAAGTTGATGCGTCAGGTACGCCTTCTGCAGATTAGGCCAGCCTTTATTTGCAATGCGGCGCAGCCATTACCGAAAGGCTGACATTTGACGGCGAAAAATGCGAATTGCCAAGCGATAATCCGCGGGCGATAAAAACAATTCCAACAGCTGCCATTACATAAGGAATCGTTTTTTGAATCTTGATCCGGAAGGAATCCGTCGCCAGTCTGTACACATACGTGACGGCGCTCATCAGTGGAACGGTTCCCAACCCAAACAATACCATGTATGCCGCACCCAGAAAGACCTGCTGTGTTGCAAGCGCACCGAAAAGTGCCGCATAAACCATCGCACAAGGCAAGAGTCCGTTAAGCAAGCCGATTGTATAAATTGAGCTAAACGACTGGCTGCGCAACCTTGCTCCCATCGCCGATTTTCCCTTTGCGAGGAGTCGGTAAACAGGTTGTGACAAGTTAACTTTTGCGAATTTTTTCTCTGGAATCACAACGATCAGGATCATGATGCATCCCGCCAAAATTGATAGCCACTGTTGCATTCCGGCAAGGTAGAGTCCGCGGCCAAAGCATCCGAAAAGCAAGCCTAATGAGGTGTATGAGGTGAGTCGCCCGAGATGATAGGTCATGATTTGGAGTGCCTTTTTCTCGGGATTGTTGCGCGCAACAGGAAGCATCATCGCTACCGGGCCGCACATCGCAATGCAATGCAGGCTGCTGATTAATCCTAATATGAGCGCGGTGGCCAACATCTTACTTAGTATAAATTCCCTTTTCGATCGTATAATCTTTGCCGTCATACTTCCACGAAAGTGTGATCCGCCATTCGCCGGCAGGAAAATCTTTTGAAGAAATTATCATTGAATGATCGGTCAACGCGATCGCCTTCACAAAATCGAGTTTTTTAGAAGACGGCCGATAGAACGAAACCGTTCCTTGTATCTTATCGGATTGCATCGAAAGCGGAAAATCGATCGTCACTCCATCGGAACCTGCACTTATTTGCGGTTTTTCTGTCAGCTCCTCGGCATTTTGCAACTTGGTCATTTCTTCACCGAAATGCGCGTCGTGCTTGTAATATTCGTCGATGACCAGCTCGTTGTCGTACTTTGAATTTCCCTGTACCTTGATAACAAAATACAGTATGAAGGACATAAATAAAACAAAGGCAATTACGATAGATGTTCCCCAATTGAGTTTCATTGTACTTTAATTAAATGATCGTGGACCAAGAAAATTGGTTCCCGTTGTCTGCAGCAGCTTCGTTCCCGAATATACACCAATTTTAAGCTTCGTCTTGTCGCCATTGAGAAGCAGCTTGTTGATTTCAATAAAAAGCGTTCCCTGGACAACACTTTGGGCGCGTACGGTAATGTCCTGTTTGCCGACCAATATGATTTTGCCTTCCTGCGACAACGGTTCGAATCGGATATGCGTATAATCCTGCGCGGTTTTGTTCACGATCCGGAACGTATAAACGTTGCTGATATTCTCGCCTTTGTGCTGAAAGAGTTGGCCGGGAACACGCAAAAGCGTAGCCTCGACGTTGCTTCTCAGGAACAGCAATCCGACCAGCAGGCCAATTAAAATTGCGAGCACCGAAGTATAACCCTTCATCCTCGCCGTAAAACGAAAAGGTTCCTTTTTTTCAATTTCGTCTTCAGATGCGTAACGGATCAGGCCTTTCGGGTATCCGATGCCCGTCATGATCGAATCGCATTCGTCAATGCAGGCGGTGCAATTGATGCACTCCAGTTGCGTTCCGTTGCGGATGTCGATACCTGTCGGGCAGACGTTCACGCACTGCATGCAATCGATGCAGTCGCCTTTGCCGCTTAACGCGCGGTCTTCACGCTTGTCAAACTTCGCGCGGCCGGCCAGTTTTTCACCGCGGACAAAATCGTAGGCGACATTAATCGACTTATTGTCAAGCAGCACGCCCTGAAGACGGCCGTACGGGCAAGCAATTATGCAAACCTGCTCACGAAACCACGCGAATACAAAGTAAAATATTCCGGTAAAAATAAGTAACGCGGTAAAGTTCCTTGCCTGATCAAGCGGACCTTGCTCGATCATCAGCCACAATTGGTCGCTGCCAATGACATACGCGAGGAATACGTTGGCAATTATGAAAGATATAACGAAGAATATGGTCCATTTTAGGAGCCGCTTGCGGATCTTTTCGGCATTCCATTCTTGTTTGTCGAGCCGAATCTGCGCTCCGCGGTCGCCATCGATCCAAAATTCAATCCGACGGAAAACCATTTCCATGAAGATCGTTTGCGGGCAGATCCAGCCGCAAAATATCCGGCCAAAAACAACCGTAAATAGGATTATGAACACGACTCCGATGATCATCATGATCACGAAAAGGTAAAAATCCTGTGGCCAGAACGGAAAACCGAAGATATTGAAACGGCGTTCCAGCACATTGAACATCATGAACTGGTTGCCGTTTACTTTTATGAACGGATTGGCGAGAAGTATCAGCAACAACAGGTAGCTGACGTACTTCCGGTAGCGGAAAAATTTGCCCTTGGGTTTCTTCGGAAAAACAAATTTGCGCTTTCCTTCGGCGTCCAATGTGCCTATTTTGTCACGGAAGGATTGATTCGGTGGATTTGGGGTCATTATTACTTAATTGTTGCCGCAGTTTTCATTGGCGGATTGCCCGTCGGAACCCACAGGTCGCCGTCGGGAGCCTTCGGATCTTTTGGATTGCTTCCCTGAAGTGACAAAATGTAGCTTGCGACGGTCTGTATCTCGGTAGGTTTTAGCGTTCCTTTCCAGGCCACCATTCCTTTTCCATCGCGGCCGCCATTGGTAATCGTATGGAATAAATTCTTGACATCACCGCCAAAAATCCAGTGATCATCGGTCAGGTTCGGACCGATTTGCCCACCGCCATCGGCACGGTGACAAGCGGCACAGTTGGTTTCAAAAATGGTTTTGCCTTTTGCGAGCGCAGCAGCGTCGGTCAGCAGGACGACATTTTTCTCGTCGAGCATGTCCGGAGCGTGTTTTTTGTATTCTTCAATATCAATTTTGGCCTGTTGGACTTCTTTCCTGAATTCGGTTTCCTGATCGTCGCCGCCCAAAACTTCGTACCGTACGAGATAAATAGCGGCGAAAATAATTCCACCATAAAAAAGGTAAAGCCACCACGGCGGAAGGTTATTGTCGAGTTCGCGGATGCCATCATAATCGTGTTCGAGAAGCAGCAATGCATCGTTTTCAACGGGCTCGGAAGCAGTCAGCTTTTTCATCAGCTTCTTAAACCAAGGCCTTTCGCGAATCGGAACAGCTTGCGCCTGCTCGATTTCAAGCCGCTTTTCTTCAGGCGTAAGCTGATACGCAATGTTGTTGATGGCGCTCACCATGACCTCAACTGAGATCAGCGCGACGAGAAATACAAACAAAACCAGCAGGACTATTGGATAACGGATAAAAGCAGGCTGGCTTCCTGAGTCGATAAAATACTCGAGCAAACCGCCAAAACCGAAGAATATTACCGGAACCCGAACGAAATTGGGGAAATAATTTTTCATGCTTCGTGATTTTTGAAGTTATCGTTGAGTGGCATTTGGCTGAGCTCTGCAATTTTTTCCTTGCGGTATGAGAACACCCAGATTCCCAGTCCAACGAAAAAGAGGAAGAATATGAGCAGCGACAGGATCGGATAAATTTCGACTCCGGCGATAGTTTCCAAATTGTGTTTTATTTGTTCGAACATGGCCTGTTAATTAGCGTTTGTTTTAATTTTTATATCGGTACCAAGGCGCTGGATGTAAGAAATAAGCGCTATGATTTCGCGGTCTCGCATCGGAACAAACTTTTCGCCTTTCGCCGCGGCAGCTTTCCTGCTTTCTTCATAACTCTTGGCAAAATCGGGATCAGAATGAAGGCTTTCCTCGATTTTTTGGCTTTGCGTTGCTATTGATTTCCTTGCATTGGCGATATCCTGGTCAGTGTAGGGTACGCCCAAACTTCGCATCGCATTCATCTTGCCTTCAATGTTAGAATAGTCCATTTCACGATTTGCGAAAAGCCACTTGTAACCCGGCATGATCGACCCCGCTGAGGTACTTTGCGGATCCCATAAATGGTTGAAATGCCAGTTGTCGTTGTATTTTCCGCCAACCCGAAGCAAATCGGGGCCGGTTCGCTTTGATCCCCATAAGAATGGATGGTCGTAAACAAATTCGCCGGCTTTTGATTGCGGACCGTAACGTTCGACTTCACTTCGAAATGGCCGCACCATCTGGGAGTGGCAGTTTACACAGCCTTCGCGTATATAGATATCCCGGCCCTCGAGTTCCATCGGCGTGTAGGGTTTGACGCTGGTGATGGTCGGGATATTTGATTTAACCATAATTGTTGGAACGATCTGGATAATTCCACCGATTAGGATCGCCACAGTTGCGAGAATCGTCAATTGGATCGGCTTCCTTTCAAGCCACGGGTGAAACTTCTCGCCTTTTACGCGGCCTTTGCTGATTCTTTCCAATTCGGGCGCTTCGGCAAGTTCGTCCTGGATTGTTGCATTCGCCCTGATCGTTTTATAAACATTGTAGATCAGAATGAACATTCCGATGATATACATGGTTCCGCCAATGGCACGCATCCAATACATGGGGATGATTTGCTGTACGGTTTCAAGGAAGTTGCCGTAAGTCAGCGTACCGTCGGGATTGAACTGTTTCCACATCGATGCCTGGACAAATCCGGCGACATAAAGCGGTAAAGTGTAGATGATGATTCCAAGCGTACCAAGCCAGAAATGCACGTTGGCCAGTTTTGTGGAAAACAATGGCGCTTTTGTCATTCGCGGAACCAGCCAATAAATCATTCCGAAGGCAAGGAAACCGTTCCAACCAAGTGCGCCAACGTGAACGTGTGCAATGATCCAGTCGGTGAAATGCGCGATTCCGTTAACGTTTTTCAACGAAAGCATCGGCCCTTCGAAAGTGGCCATTCCGTAGGCAGTAATTGCAACCACGAAGAATTTTAGCACCGGATCGACCCGGACTTTATCCCATACGCCACGCAAAGTGAGCAAGCCGTTGATCATTCCGCCCCAAGAGGGTGCGATGAGCATCACCGAGAAAACTACGCCCAGATTTTGCGCCCATGTTGGCAATGCTGAATACAAAAGATGGTGCGGACCTGCCCAGATGTAAATAAAGATCAGGGACCAAAAATGTATGATAGATAGGCGATACGAATAAACTGGCCGATTTGCCGCTTTCGGTACGAAGTAGTACATCAATCCCAAAAACGGGGTCGTCAGGAAAAACGCCACCGCGTTGTGGCCGTACCACCATTGCACCAAAGCATCCTGAACACCAGCGTAAACGGAATAGCTTTTCATCGCCGACACCGGAAGTTCGATACTGTTGAATATATGAAGAACCGCTACCGTTACGAATGTTGCCAGGTAAAACCAGATCGCGACGTAAAGGTGCCTTTCCCTACGGCGCAGGATGGTTCCGATCATGTTGATTCCGAAAATTACCCAAACGATTGCGATCGCAATATCTATAGGCCACTCGAGTTCGGCGTATTCTTTTGAAGTCGTATAGCCCAAAGGAAGCGAGATCGCCGCGGCGACAATGATAAGCTGCCAGCCCCAAAAATGCAGATTGCTCAGAAAATCGCTGTACATCCGCGCTTTGAGAAGGCGCTGAAGCGAATAATAAATTCCCGCAAACATCGCGTTGCCGACAAATGCGAAAATTACCGCATTGGTGTGCAGCGGCCGAAGCCTTCCGAAACTAAGCCACGAAATCCCGTCGGTGAGATTGGGGAACATGAATAAAAATGCGAGCAACAACCCTACTGCCATCCCGACGGCGCCGAACAGAATCGTCGCGTAGAGAAACTTCTTTACAATTTTGTTGTCGTAATAAAACTGCTGGACTTCCATATCTATTTTTGATTTTCTTGAGTTGGTTCTGATTCGGTTGATTTTAGTTCATCGTCAAACAACATGCGGACAGACGGCGTGTAATCGTCATCGTACTGGCCGCTTTTTACCGCCTTTACAAACGCTGTAAAAAAAATTATCGCTACAATTATGCTGATTGAAATTAGAAGGTAGATGACGCTCATGGGTTATTTTTCAGGGCCAAAAGTAAATCCCGCTTTTCTGAAAAAATATGACTTGGGTCACCCTTTTGGGGAACAAAGCCGACTTTCAGCTTTCGGGAATAAAAATTACTTGCGGCAGTTACAAAACTTATAATCGTGATGGTGCTCAAAGGCATTATGATGGCCGCCACAATCGGGAGCAAATTGCCGGTCACCGCGAAACTAAGTCCGACGATATTATAGGCAATCGACAGTACGAAACTCATTCTTATGACCCGGATTGCCCTTTTTGACATCTTCATAAAGCGGCCGAGCTTGGCAAATTCCCCGGCGTCCAGGATCGCATCGCAGGCTGGTGAAAAGACATTTACATTTTCAGACAGCGCAATTCCGATGTCACTTTGTGCCAAGGCGCCCGCATCGTTCAATCCATCGCCAACCATCATAACCGTCTTTCCCTCTGCCTGAAGATTTTTTATGAACCTCAGTTTTTCCTCGGGTTTCTGATTAAAAACCAGTTCGACATTTTCAGGCAGCATCTCTTGCAAAAGCGTGCGTTCGCCTTCGTTGTCTCCCGACAAAACCTTCAAAGTATAGTTGGCGCTTAGTTCACTGAACAACCGTTGCAATCCCGGGCGGTATTCGTTGTGCAGCGCAAACGACCCAATATAAATTCCGTCGATATTTATTCCGACGGTAGTTTGCAATGCGTTTCGAATGTCGGTATTGCCGGTAAAATTGGGAGACCCGATGCGAATTTGATGGCCATCAACGAGTCCGGAAATTCCCTGCCCGATTATTTCATTAAATTCACCGACCTCAAAGTTTCGGCAATTGGATAAATGTTCATAAAGCATCCTGCTGAGCGGATGATTCGATGCGCGCAGCAAATTTTTCATCCAGGATTTCTCTGTATCCGAAAGAAAGTTTCCTTCGTAAGTAAAAGTCGATTTTGCGTTTGTGGTAATTGTTCCTGTCTTGTCAAAAACCACAGTGTCAACCGCGGCGATCTGCTCGATTGCCAGTGTGTTTTTGAGGTAGAATTTTGCCCGTCCAAAGATTCGCAGCACATTGCCCAAGGTAAATGGCGCCGTCAACGCCAATGCGCACGGACAAGCCACGATCAACACCGCTGTAAAAACATTGAAGGCGATATTAACGTCAAAAAACAGCCAATAGCCGAGGCCGGCAAATGCGATCAAAAGCAAAGCCGGTGTAAAGTAATGGCTCAGGCTGTCGGTAATGGATCGATAGCTGCGGTTGACGTCTTTCTGAAACGCGTCGTTGCTCCACAATTGGGTGAGGTAGCTTTGCGATACCGGCTGTAAGATTTCGATTTCGATCGCTGCGCCGGCCAGTCTTCCGCCCGCAAAAACTTTATCACCGGAGACTTTGCTCACCGGAATTGCTTCGCCGGTGACGAAACTGTAATCAATCGACGCGGCATCGGAGATAAGAATTCCGTCGGCAGGAATGATTTCGAGATTCCTGATCAGGAGCCGATCGCCTTTGTCGACTTCATAAACCGGTATGTTTTCTTCATGCAAGTCCGACTTGATCCGTGTAACTGCGATCGGGAAGTACGATTTGAAATCCCGCTCGAAGTCCAAAAATTTATACGTCTTATGCTGGAACATCTTGCCCAGCAGCATAAAAAATACGAGTCCGCTCATGCTGTCAAAAAAACCCGGCCCGTGATCGAGCAGAATATCGGCGACACTTCGGACGAACATCACGACAATGCCAAGCGCAATCGGGATTTCGATGTTGAGCATTTTCGTCCTGATGCTTTTGTATGCTGCGACGTAGTATCCGCTGGCAGAATAGAAGAAACTGGGAAGTGCGAGGGCGAAAATCAGCCACCGAAAAAATCCACGGTATTGATCGAGCCAAAACTCACGCTCTTCGAAATATTCCGGAAACGACAAAAGCATGATATTGCCAAAGCAAAAAAAGGCAACCCCTAATTTATAGGTCAGGCTTCGGTCGTGGCGCGTTTTCGCGTTTTCAAAATTGTCGAGGCTTATGTAAGGTTCGTAACCGATTGCCGACAAAAGATGAACGACGTCTTTGAGCGAAAGCTTTTCGGAATTGTAATTAATGCGGACTTTCTTCTCGTGAAAGTTAACTTGTGACGATGTGATTTCGGGCTGCAGCCTGCGTAGGTTTTCGAGAATCCAGATGCAGGAACTGCAATGAATGTGCGGGATTTGAAGCGAAACGATCTGGATGCCGCCTTCGCTGAATTCGACCAGCCCGTCAACGATTTTCGGATTATCCAAAAAGTCGTATTTGTTGTCATTATCAAGTGGCACAGCTCCCGGCGCAAACTCCATTTCATAATACGATGAAAGGCCGTTACTGCTGAAAATCTCATACACTGTTTGGCAGCCTTTGCAGCAAAACGACTTGTCGTCAAAATGCAGGACCTCCGTTTCATTCACATCTTTTCCGCAATGGAAGCAATTGCTGTTGGCCATTATCCGATTATTAAACCGCTGCAAATTTCCGCGATGGACAGCGTCGGTAAAATGATGTATATCACAATTGAACTGTCATCTCGGAGCGTGATCGAAAATGACCGCGTGATTACCTATTTTAATAGGCCGAGATGATTTAAATCATATTTTGTTCGGCACTTGAAGAATAATTTTGCAGTGCGTAAATTATAATCCATGCAGATAGATGTCGATTTGCTCTTCACCTGGGGCGCGATAGCGAAGAAATATAAAAAGAACGATGTCATTTTTGACGAAGGATGTGCCGCTCTTTTTTACTTTCAGGTGATTGAAGGCACTGTCCGCATGTACAATTCGAACAGCGACGGAAAGGAGTTTACGCAGGGATTTTTCTCCAACGGAAGCAGTTTTGGCGAGCCTCCGCTTCTGATCAATGAAACCTATCCGGCGACTGCGGTTGCAATGCACGACTGCGCAGTATTAAAACTGGCAAAGGACAAATTCCTGCGGATCCTTGACGAATATCCGGCGGTGCAAAAGGAATTCCTCATCCTGATGGCGCAACGCATCCACTCGAAGGCAAATACGTCAAAAGAAATCATCAATCAGCGGCCGGAATTCCGGATACAGGCATTTTTGAGCTCATATAAAAAGAAAAACACTTCCGAAAGTTCAAAAATTTTGATACCTTATACCCGACAAGAAATTGCCAATTTCACTGGATTGCGTGTCGAAACAGTCATTCGCGCACTCACAAAAATGAACGGTACCAAAAAAGTTGAAATTATTAATCACAAGATCTACTACTAATGCACTTAAATATTCAGAAATGGTTGCGCTTTTCGCTTTGCAACCTGACGCTTGTTGCCCTTGCAGGTCTATTAATGCGCTATAAAATCGGATTTGAATTTCCATACTTTGAACAGGAAAACGTCGAGCACGGCCATTCCCATTTTGCTTTTGCCGGCTGGGTTGGCCACACATTAATGGTGCTGATGGTTTACCTGTTTCGGAATGATGCCACGATCAACCTCAAAAAATACAATACAATTTTTACGTGGAACCTGGTCGCGGCCTACGGAATGCTTCTCTTTTTCATTATCCAGGGTTACAGGCCGATTTCGATTGTTTTTTCGACACTGTCAATGCTTGTTTCGTTTGTGTTTGCGTATGTGTTTCTGCGCGACCTGAAACGGTCCAATGTCGAAAGCCTGATAAAAAGATGGTTTGCCGCCGCGACAATCTTTTCTGTAATATCAACTTTCGGCACGTTGGTTCTGATTTACATGATGGTCAGCCATAATTTTTCGGATAAGGTTTACCTCGCATCGATTTACTACTACCTGCATTTTCAGTATAATGGCTTGTTCATATTTACCTGCATGGGATTATTTTATGCCTATGCCGATTTAAGATTTGAGCAACATCCTGCCTTTCGGCAGACCTTCTGGATCTTTGCCATAAGCTGCGTTCCTGCTTACCTGCTTTCTGTTCTTTGGTTCGATCTGCCGCTGTGGCTTTACTGGATCGGCGTTTTGGCTGCAATAGCGCAGGTTTTTGCCTGGTGCCGCTTTTTGTTTGTGCTATTAACCCGCTGCAAGTACAATTTGCCCACAACATCACCGCTTCTGCGAAACCTCCTGGTGTTTATTGGCATGGCGATGACGATCAAGGTGTTCCTTCAACTTGGATCGACGGTTCCGCAGATGAGTCATTTGGCATTTGGCTTCCGTCCGATCGTGATTGCTTACCTTCATCTGGTCCTGCTTGCGATCATCAGCTTGTTCCTGCTTTTTTACATTTTCGCCGAAGGATTGCTGCCAATTTCAAAAACGATCAGCACCGGGCTAACGATTTTTATCATCGGCGTGATTGCCAACGAAGTCGTTCTCGCCATTCAGGGAATTGCCTCATTGTATTACATCCCCGTTCCGTATGTGAATAAAATGCTATTCGGTGCTGCGATCATCCTCGTTTCCGGTATCGGAACAATGGCAATTTATTCTGTAAAAAATCGGAAACTTATGACTTAACGCATAAAAAATATCATGAGTATGTCGGTCATTTGATCTCAATAACCAACATTCAGATCATGAAAACTCCAATCAAAATTTTCGTGGTAGCCGCTTTTGTGGCTGCCTTCGGATGTAAAAAGGAAGACACTGCAGAAGTAACCACAGCAAGTGCGCCGGTCGAGACCGCAGGCCAGTCTGCAGTAGTTGACGAGACATCCAACCCAAACATTGTGCAGGTTGCCGCATCAAGCAAGGATCACACTACGCTGGTTGCCGCAGTTAAAGCAGCCTCATTGGTCGACGCATTGTCGAATGCCGGTCCCTTCACCGTATTTGCACCTACCAACGCCGCCTTCGACAAACTGCCCAAAGGTACCGTCGACGATTTGCTAAAGCCCGAAAACAAGGAAAAACTTGCTGACATCCTGAGTTACCATACTTATGTGGGCGTCTTGAAACCCGAGTACATGCAAGACGGACAAGAATTCGAGGAAGTGAATGGCAAGAAAATTAAAATCACAAAGCAAGGCGACAAGACTTTTGTCAACGGAACCGAAATTGTGGCTACAATACCGACATCAAACGGCGTTATTCATGTGATCAACGACGTACTCCAACCAAAATAAAGGGTTAATTCAATTATTTTATTTTTGAGAAAGCACAGATATTTTCTGTGCTTTTTTATATTCCGCCGTAGCGTACGAATGTTCCCAATATCAGCATCGACACGCCGAGGAGCGTCACCAGCAGAATATGGACGGCCATCAGTTTTAAATTCTTTTCTGACAATTTCGGGATGACAAACAACTGGGCGTTAATTGCCAGAGCCAATGTCGAAAGCAGCAGTACGAGTTTAGTCGACACTACTTTCTCGATCGGATCGGAAAATGAAAACCAGTGCGAAACGGGCACGCCGTAATCGTACGCCATCGCAATTCCGGTTGCGACCAACAGCAGTAGCGAAGGCATTCCCAGCGACTCGTACCCTTTTTCGAAATTCAGGATGATCTGGACATTCCGCTCGCGCAGCGCTTTCGGAAGATATTTTACCGCTAAAAGCAAATGGCCGCCAACCCAGACGGAAGCGGCCAAAATATGAATAGCTAACAATAAATGATGGTTCATAATCCTATGGTTTTGTACCGCATCACCTGCGCGATGTTGCTTGCGCGAAGCTTTATTTCATCGGCTTTCTCGCCTTCGAAAAGTTCATCGACAGTAGCGTTGAAAAGATAATTCCAATGCCTGAAATGCGATGGCTCCATCGTGCTTTTCTCGTGCAGTTCTTTATGGCGGAGCATCGGATTTCCGCTGTAATTGGCAGTGTGGAAAAGGATGTTCTCCCAGAAATCGTACATTTTTGGAAGGTGCAATTCCCAATTCACCTGGGCAACATCGTTAAACAAATATCCGATCACATCATCCGATTTCACCTTGTCATAAAAGGAATCGACCAGCAATTCAAGATCTTTTCTTTCTGTAATATCCGCTTTCATTGTTCTTGTGCTATAAATCTTTATTTGTGAATTTTCGAAGTGAAATGTAAAAGGGAACAGCCGTCCACAACAGCAATAGCGCGAAGGACATGAAAAGCCCGACGGTTGTCCCGAAGAAATCTTTAAAAATTGCGCCGGTGTAGCCCATCATCGCCGAAACGTCAAGGTGAAGCAGAATCTGGATTCGTGCCAGGTCAATGGGACTGAGCGCTGTTAACGCTACCATAGGTTTTTCAATCGGATAATCGGCGAACTGGAAAAGCAGGAACAACACGATTCCGTCGAATAAAAGCGCAAAGTACAGCCACGTCATTATGGCGATCCCGATTCCTTTTGCCTTGTCGCGCGTCAGGATCGAACAAAGAAATGCCAGCGCCACAAATACCATCGTAATCAGGCATCCGACGAGAATCATCATAAGTCCGATTACGCCTGGCGAATAAACCAAAACCGGAACTCCGGCGCCAATCAAGAACGCAAGCATCATCGATAACGATACGGCCAGAAACAGGCTTTGCCAGATTTTCCGGCGCTTTACCGGCTGACTCAAAAGCAGTTCGATGAATTCGGAACTGTTATACAGGTAAATTGTTGCAAACAAGATCGATACCAGCGGAACCGTGAACAAAATGACGTTAAGAATCGTCAACAGGCCTTTTGCCGTGTTGTCTTCCAACGCAAAAGCGCTCCACGAAAGAATCGTCAGGATTATGGTGTATGCCAGCACGATCCGGTTCCTGAAAATATCAGAAAAGATGATTTTAATTATTCGGCTCATGCTGTTTTGATTTTAAGATTTGGGCAATTGCTTTTGAAATTCGCTGCTCGCCGGTCGAATCGAGCAAGCCTTGCACGGTTTTATGGAAATGGATCTCGCCGTCCTGCATGAAAATTATTTCGGAGATCATATCGTCGAGTTCACTCAGCAAATGCGACGTGATCAGGATTAATTTTCCCTTGTCACGTTCCCGGCTGATCTTTTCCTTCAGGATTTCAGACGCCAGTGGATCAAGTCCGGCCGTTGGCTCATCAAGAATCAGGATTTGCGGATTGAACAAAAAAGCAAGTGCAGCGCTGACTTTTTGAGTGGTTCCGCCGGAAAGCGTATTCATTTTTTTGTCGGCGATCGCGTCGAGTTTGAAGCTTTTGATCAGGTCTTCATCCAGGTCATGTTCTTTATTCCTGATGTGCTTGACCATATCGATAATCTGGCCGATCGTCATATTGTCGGGATAACGCCCAATCTGCGGCATGTAGCCGATGTTTTCGCGATATTGAAATTGCTTCAGGATCGATTTTCCGTCGAAGAGAATATTGCCCTTATCGGGTATCACCATTCCGAGAATCGATTTTATCAACGTTGTTTTTCCACAACCATTTGGTCCGATCAGGGCAATGCACTGGCCTTTTTCAAACGTGACAGAAATATTTTTGAGGATTTCGGCGCGGCCGAACTTCTTATATAAATTAGTAATTGATATCATAAAGGGAGCGACTTCATCAAAGGGGTTTTGTCAATAAAATTATCGGGCGTAATGCTCGGAAGCACTTTTTCGGATTTGTCGAGCAGCGTAATCATGAAGCTCCTGAAAAGAAGCATAGCCGATGGCGTATTTTCCGTCAAAACCGCGAAAAGGCTCAGCGGATGGTAAGGAACATCTCCGATGCCGTTCTTATCTAGGTCATAGCCATCGTATTTATCCCAATAATTTTTGTTGAAAGTATTGAGCACCAAACTTCCATTTGTGCTAATGTCGAATGTGTTTCCCAAAAAATTGTTCTGCCTGATTTCGTTATCCATGCAGCTCGCCTGAATCTTCATTCCCCAACCGTTGCGCTGGAAAACATTCTTTTCGACCAAAATCCGGCTGGTGCCTTCCATGTGGATTCCCGACGTATTGTCGACGAACCGGTTACCGGAAATATGGCTGTCGGATATTTCCTTAAGCAGCAGTCCGTATGTTGCGTCGCCATAATTCTTCTCGAAAACATTTCCGATCATCGTGACTTTCTTTGTGAACATTACAGCCACTCCGGCGCCATTGTTTCTGAAAGTATTGCCGATATAGGAATCAGCGTTGGAAAACATAAAATGCAATCCGTAGCGCACATTTCGGGTCGAAAGATTCTTCTTTATGACCGAATTGGTAACAAATTCAAAGTAAATCCCATCGCGATGGCCGGTGATGGTGTTTCCGACAATCTGGATTTTATCGCTTTTCCAGCAATGAATTCCGTTGCCGATGAGCTGTTCTTCCTTTCCGTAAGCGGTTATTTTGTTGTTTTGGATCACCGAATTCCTGCAATTTTGAAGGTAGATCCCGAAGAAATTGTTGTCGAGGATATTATTCCGGATGACGACCGAATGCGTATTGTATGCTTTGATGCCACACGGATCTTCCAACGTGGCATGACCGGAGTTGATGACTTTAAAACCTTCAACTACAATCCCGGCAGCTTTGAGCGAAAGCACCTCAAACCGCAACTGTCCGTCAAGAACCGGATTTCCGGTTCCCTTAAAAACAATTTTTTTATTGATGGTGATGTTGCCTTCTTTGTAGATTCCGCCTGAAACCAGTACGGTGTCGCCTGTTTTGGCGATTGCCAAAGCGGATTTAATCGACTTTATGGGTTTGTTCTTTCCGACTTCAATCACATTTGCGTGGGCAACGAGTGAAACCGACAAAAACAGCCACAGGAGAATTTTCATAGATTATTTTTTCATTATCGCATCCCAGGGAACAATTTCGGCGTGGAATTTCTGCACCATTTGTTCGGCGTCGGCTTTATTGACCAATGCGATTATTCCGCCATTCATAGGCGAACGGATTTCTCCGCCTTTAACAAATATTACTTTCGATACCGGAATCAGGGCGTTTGCATTGATGTAATCGTGCACGTAAAATTCGGCCATTTTAACCGATGGATCTGCATGCGCAAACGAGATCATGCAATGAATATCGTCAAATTTGAAGATACGGCCTTTTTCCGAAATAGCCTCAGCACAAAATTTTCCATCCGAGATTCCCATCTTGCAGTTGCTGCAGGTGTCTTTATTCAACGTGATCGGTTCGGGTTCTGCTTTTGAGCATGAGCTGACGAAAACCAGCAGAAGCAACGGCACTACTGCACTTTTCCTTCCAAAATGTCTCAGGACCGGATTTTCGATAACTATTGCAACCAATAAAAGGGCAAATCCCGCAATCATCATCCAGCCTCCGATATCGGGAATCGAATAAGCGCCAAAATTAAGCAATTGCTTGTAGCCTAACAAGGGTGGCTGATAGGCCATTCCGGGCACTTGTATTGCGGCGTTCGGATCGAGGTCATGGCCGTATTGATAATTCCATCGGTAAAAATCAAGTGCCGCGAGAATTCCGAAAACAATAAACGAAATTACCAGGATACGCAGTGCTTTTGCGTTGGCGAGCAAGCCAGTAAGCAATGCCGCCAATCCAAACGCTATAATGACATACGTTAGGAAACTGAATTCGACAAAATTCTCGGAGTGGAGCGTTTTCATCCCGATATAGTGGTTCAACCCGTTGATGATATCAACATTACCACCGATTTTTGAAGCGTAAAGTTGCAGCACGAGTCCTTCAGGATATTGCGGCGCCGCGAGCTCAATACGCCAGATCGGAACAAATGCAGTGATTATAAACAGTACCGACGCCAAAACAGCCAGGATTCTTGAAATTCCTGATATAGCTGGGCTTTTCATAATATTTTGATTTAAAAAGGGAACAAATTTTTATGTTTGTTCCCTTGTCTTTATTTGTATTTTAATTTATTGGGCAGGTTGGTTCGTACCCAGGGAGAAGGTTAGGGGAACCGAGCTTCCTGCGGGGGAAACCCTGACATAACCCGACATTTCCTGGTGCAACGCTGAACAGAAGTCGGTGCAATAGAATGGCCAGATGCCGACTTTCTCAGGAATCCATTTCAACGTAACGGTTTCTCCCGGCATGATCAGCAATTCAGCGGTAGTCGCGCCTTTCATTGCAAATCCGTGAGGAACGTCCCAGTCTTGTTCAAGGTTTGTCACGTGGAAGTAAACCTCATCGCCCATTTTGATTCCTTCGATGTTATCAGGAGCAAAGTGCGAACGTATCGAAGTCATGTACACATCAACCCTTTTTCCGTTGCGGACGACTTTGGATTCTTTTTCGCCTTTGGTCGCAAACGGATGCTGATTGTCGGCTATCTTATAGAACTTCAATTGTCCGTTGTTCCTGATGACATCAGCTGGTGCTGCCTGCGCATAATGCGGCTCACCAATGGTTGGGAAGTCCAGTATCAACTGCATCTTGTCGCCGCTGATATCATAAATCTGGGCGCTTTGAGCGAGCTCAGGACCTGTTGGCAGATAACGGTCTTTTGTAATCTTGTTATATGCGATCAGGTATTTGCCGTATGGATTTCGGCTGTCTCCGCCAGGAATGCAAAGGTGTCCGACAGAATAATACGTCGGGACGCGGTCAAGGATTTTCAGCGTTTTAATATCCCATTTAACCACTTCCGAAGAAACGAAGAATGTTGTATAGGCATTTCCTCGTCCGTCAAATTCGGTGTGCAACGGGCCTAATCCGGGTTTTTTGACTTCACCGTGAAGTGCAGCCTCGTATTTTATGACCGGAATTCCTTCGTAATTGCCGTCAAACTGCTTTTGCGCGATCGCCTTTTGCATTTTGTCGAAGCTAAATACCGGAACCAGCGCAGCAAGCTTTCCGCTGCCAACAATGTATTCACCGGTTGGATCCACATCGCAACCGTGCGGCGACTTCGGACACGGAATCATGTAGCAGATGTCTTTGAGCTCTTTTGAATCGAGGACCAGTACCTGTTTCCTCATTTCTGATTTTGCGCTCTGCGTTTTTTCGTCCCATGTGTTGTGCGCATAATTGGCGGGAACGACTTTTCCTTTTCCGGCCTTGACGTATTCTTCGGCTTTTTTCCAGTTAACCGCCATGATGAAATCCTTATCCTTTTGCGATGCATTTACCTCAAGTAACGTGTTAGCTTGCTCGGTGTTGTAGCACGAGAAGAAGAACCAACCGTGTGATTTTCCTTTACCGGCGTGGCTTAAGTCAAAGTTTACTCCCGGACACTCGATTTGGAAGGCAATGTCCATTTGGCCTTCAGTACCTACTTTCACAAAACTCAGGTAACCTTTGAAGTTTTGCTTGTACGTATTGATCGGCACGTCACCATTGGCATTGTCTGAAGGCACGCTGAAGCGCGTTCCGGCAACGACATACTCGGTATTTTGAGTAATGAATGGCGACGAGTGATTTCCCGCGCTGTTTGGAAGCTCGATAATCTCCGCCGTTTTGAAGGTCTTCAGGTCAAGCCGTGCGATCCTTGGCGTATTGTTGGCATTTGCAAAAAGCCAGCGTCCGTCGATGGTTCCGTCGGTTTGCGACATTTCGGTATGGTGCTGATCATCCCATGGGATGAAACCGTGCGAAGTATTCAACATTGGTTTGGTTTCTTCGCTGTAACCGTATCCGCTTTGCGGGTCTGCCGAGAATACCGGGACCACGCGCAACAACCTGCCACTCGGTAGTCCGTAAACACTGACCTGCCCACTAAATCCACCGGAAACAAAATTATAGAATTCGTCGTATTTGCCCGGCGCTACATAAGCTTTTTGGGCTGCATCACCGCTAACAGCGTCGGTGGAGTTCTTTGGTTTACAAGATGTAAAAAGTGCACATGCAACTGCAACTGCAAAAGTGAGTTTACTCAAATTAAGGTTCATCATTAAGGTATTGGTTATTTTACACCGTCATTCTGACGCATGTATTCAAGGATGCTTCTGGCATCTTTGTCGGAAAGTGACTGGTTTGGCATTCGGACCAGACAGATTTCCATCATCGCCTGAACTTTAGGATCTTTTTCGATCATAGGGTCAGGATTGGTGATGAAGTTCATGATCCACTCCGGTTTGTGACGTGAGGTTACGCCTTTCCATCCCGGTCCGACAAGTTTTTCGTCGGTTAGTTTGTGGCAAGAGGTACATTTTACCGATGCGATATTTTCACCTTCGGTGGCCATTGCAAGGTCAAGCTTATCGCCGAGTTGGACGTCCTTGAATTTTCCTTCACCACGTTCAGGGTCGTATGCTGGGGCGTCATCTGCCGGAACATATTCTTCGGTTTGGGCCGCGCTGTTTGATCCGTCATCAGCTTTTTCTTTTTTCCCGCATGAAATCATGAATGCCAGGGCAACTAATAAGAAAGGTACTTTTTTCATTGGTTTTCGATTTAAAGTTCTACGCAAATTTCTATATTAAACAAGGTATGGAATATGACCAAAGTCATATTAGGACAAAATACATGTCGGTGTCAGCATGGGGCCGGCTTTAGGGCGCCGGCATCTGCTATTTCGGTGAGTAATTCATCTAGATATTCAACTTCTACGTGCTCCATCAGCACAATTTTGTACCATTGGTTCGAGTCGTTATGCTTTTGCGGAACCAACCGGTATTTTTGCGCGATGGCTTCGGGTATGCAAGCCGAATGAACCGCAACGATATTCATGTTGGGCTCCCGGAAATACCCGATTTCGAGTCGGTCAAGTTGCTGGCAGAGCCAATCGGTGCGCATCTGCAAAATCTTGATTTTTTCAAACCAGCCGTCTTTCCCGTAAGTTTTCAGGATCATCCAGACTGCGATCACATTGGCGCCCGAACGGCTTCCTGAAAGCGTCAGATCGAAACCTTCAACATATTCCGCTTCGCTGGTCAGCACATTTTCGATCAGGTTTTTACGGCAGACGAAAATCCCGGTACCGTATGGCGCCTGCAACATTTTATGAGCGTCGACAGCAATCGACGAAATATCTGGATTTTGGAAGTCGAGGTTATTGGATGCGGATAAAAATGGATAGATGAATCCGCCGTATGCGGCGTCAACATGAACGAAAAAGGGCAGCTTTCTCTTCTTAAGGCTGTTCGTATAAACGGATGGATCGTCAACCGAACCAAACATCGTCGTTCCCATATTCGCGACTACGATAAAATACTTCTTGCCGTTGGCGATTGCCTCCTGAAGCAATCTCTCGTACTTGGCGGCGCTGGGTTTGCGGGAATTAAAATCAACGGGGACTTTAATCCAGTCGGTCATCAGCAAATTGGAGCCTTTGGCAATCGAATAATGGGTGTCTTCCGAGGTCACGATGGCGATCTCACTGAGCTTCGCTTTATGCTTCGTCAAAAAGAAATTTCGGTACATCCAAAGTGCCTGAATATTGGCTTCGGTTCCGCCTGAGGCGACATATCCGTCAAACTGGTCGTCTTCGGCATTGAAAATCGTCGAAGCTACAATCCCGATGACCTCGCGCTCCAGTGCCTGCGTTCCGCGAAATGGCGCTTCCGAAGTTCCCAGAGTATGGCACCCGATGTGATTTGGATTAGAAACATACGCCTCCAGAACCGGTGCATCCTTCAAAAATGGCGCATCGAAAAAAACTTTGCCGTCAAGTTTAGAAACCGGATATCCCATTGCTCTGTCCGTTGAGAAATTGACATTTTCCTTGAGTGCCATCCTGATTTTCAGGCCACTGTCTTGTTGCGATGATTTCTTCCAGGAATTCATACTACGCTAATTTAATGAATTTTGAATTACCGTCAACCCGTCGAGCTGCGATAATTCGTTTTCTGATACGGTAAGCTGCGGCATAATTTGTCCGATTTCACTTACTCCAAAGCCGGTGCGCTGCAACAGTTCTTTGTAATATTGGATTCCTTCATGCAAATTCTTCCTGAATGCAGCCCATTTCTTTTCCTGTGCAGGTAAAGGCTCATCGGTTTCGATAATTTCCTTCCGCAGGTAATCTATGTAAAGTTGGATCTCTTTGAGAAACATGTGTGGCCGCGAATTGTGTGAAAGCACCGAAGTTTTTCCATAAATATGGCGGACCATATCGGAAAGCGAAACTTCTTTATCGAAATACGCCAAATTTGGTCCGGGACAAACTACAACTCCCTGTTGTTGCCCTTTAATTTCAATGCCGTTTTCAAGATAGGACGCATTGGCAAGTCCGACGCAAAGACAAGCTTTTTCGGTTATTGCGCGCGCTTTCTTTGCGTAGAGCACATCACTCAAAACGTTTCTGTCAAGCTCGGCCAGTTTTCGCTCCTGATATTTTCGAGATGCAGTGCAGATTCCCTTGCCGTCAGGTCCGGTATTGAGCGCCAGAAGTTTTTTCGGGCACGAGCTTCCCGGCTTTTGGTCGTGAATGCGCTTTTGGTGAAAAAATTCGTTTGTTGTGCCTTTAATTGTATTGAATGGAACTCCCAATGGCGACATATTGCTCAGGTAAAAATCCCCTTCCTTGCCATTCGCCAGCAACGTACGTGTTTTCTGATCCATCGATGTTGCTTCGGGAACCAACAGGAACGGTGAACCCCAGCCAACCGAGTCGACTTTGTATTGGGAAAGCAGGAAGTCGTGTTCACCAGCAGTTCCGACGCCGCCCTGCACTGTAATTTTAATTTCAGGTTCCGATTCGGGGACGGGAAGCCCTTTTATTGTCAGCGCTTTCACCATCAGCTCATACGAAGAAGAACGCAGCCTGTCTTTGTTCTGCATGAATTCTTCGAGGATCGGGCCAAGCAAAAATCCTTCGGAGGCAAAAGCATGGCCTCCGCAATTAAGTCCCGATTCGATGCGGTATTCAGAAACCCAAAGCCCTTTCTTGGCAAGGTAATTTCCCTGGATTATTGCCGAGCGGAAGTCGCTGACCTTAATAATGATCTTTTTGTTGAAGTTTCCATCGGCGTCGGGAAAGAAGTCGGGAAATTGTTCGAAATATCCGAATAGCCGCGGGTTCATTCCTGCCGAGAGCACGATTGACGACCGAAGGTTACTTTTCGCAAAACCGCGAAGCGCCGCATGTGCGTCATTAAACTCGATTGGCAGTTTTACATCTTTGTCAAAATTATCCTTATCGACTTTGGTCATAATGTTGACATCGATAGCGCCCGGTCGCAAATGTTCGTCAATAAATTGCCTGATTTTGTCTTTTGCGGTTTGAGTTGAAGCATATCCTTCAAGCTTCTTCTTAAGCTCGGAAGTATTGGGCAGCATTGCAATGAACTGTTCGAGCACCTGCACGTTCTCGGCAAGATCGGTCTTAAAACTTTCAAATTTCCGCTTCACGATCTGGTCAACGAGGTTCAGGTAAGACGTTATCCGCATTGCGCGATAATCCTGCACTTTCTGGCTGATTTCCTGAAATGGCAGCTTAAAATGGCTGGTGTAAAAGGCATTCATCTTTTCAAGCAACTCGTCATCAACTATCGATATCACCGACGAAATTCCGTAATGCGCAACGCGAATCGGAGTATCGACAGTATAGGAAAGTCCCATGACAGGAATGTGAAAAGAATGAAGCGAATTTTGTGACATCACGTGTTGGTTTTGGTCGGCAAATATTATCCAAAGAATTTCCGCAAAATATGATTTGAATCATCTAATCGCGTTCGGCATCCAAATAATTTCGCAACGACAAAATGACTATTTGACGTGACGCGTAACCTCGATACCCGGTTCAGCATGTGGCTTATGTTGGCGCTGGTTTGCATTTTCGGATTTTACAACCTGGTTGTTTATAGCGACGCGGGCAGTTACCGCCAAATTGCACTTTCACCGAAGGCGATTGAGGGCGAAAACCTATGGCAGGAATACAACTGCGCTTCGTGTCATCAGCTGTACGGACTCGGCGGCTATATCGGTCCGGATCTGACAAACACCTACTCGACAAAAGGCAAAGGGCCTGAATATATCAAGTGGTTTCTTAACAGCGGAATCAAAGCGATGCCGCAGTTTCATTTCACCGGCAGCGAAAAAGAGGCGCTCGTTGCTTTTTTAGAAGAAGTCGACCGAACCGGATTTTACCCCAATTACCAAACTGCTGTTTCTCCGACCGGATGGGTTGACATAAAATACAAGAATGAAAAATAAAGTCGCGTTGTCCTTCCTGTTTGTTGCATTGTCGGCGCTGCTGCTCGGAATCTTCTTCGGAATCTCGGCGGGTTTCCAATACCTGCTTCCCGATTTCATTAAAGAAATCATACCGTTCAACCGGCTTCGGCCTTTCCACGTGACGACAGTTATTTCCTGGATTATATTGGCGGCGACAGGGGGAATTTACTTCTACCTTCCGCAGTTGGAAAAGCTTCCGCTGTATTCAAAACGGTTGGCGGGAATTCATCTGGCAATATTTATTCTGACCGGCGTTGCAATCTACTTTTGCTATGCAACCGGGCGCCTTGGCGGAAAGGAATATCTCGAGTTTCCGTCACTTTTATTGCTGCCGATTCTGTTCGGATGGCTGCTGTTCGCGGCGAATTACTACAAGTCGGTGATTGGAAAAGTCGCGAACTGGCCCGTTTATTATTGGATGTGGGGAACGGGCATTTTATTTATGATCTACCATCTTTGCGAAGCTTCGTTCTGGCTGCTGCCCTATTTTCGCGAAAATTACATTAAAGATCTGACCGTTCAATGGAAGGCCGGCGGATCGTTCGTCGGCTCGTGGAACATGCTGGTTTACGGAACTGCGATTTTCCTGATGTCGAAGATAAAAGGCGATGATGCGATCGGCAGGAACCGGGAAGCTTTTTTCTTTTATTTCCTCGGATTATCCAATCTTATGTTCGGCTGGGCACATCACATTTACATTGTCCCCGTTGCACCGTGGATCCGCTATTTATCCTACGCAATCAGCATGACCGAATGGATAATCCTGTTCCACATTATTTACACCTGGAAAAAATCGCTTTCGCAGCAAAAGAAAACCGATTTCGGGCTTTCGTACCGCTTTCTGGTAATGGCAGACGTGTGGATTTTTCTTAACCTGATCCTTGCGCTTCTGTTCTCGATTCCGGCAATAAATTTATTCACCCACGGAACGCACATTACCGTTGCGCATTCCATGGGAACCACAATCGGGATCAACACTACCATTTTACTTGCTTCGGTTACATATATCGTTTCGTTGCTCAAACCCCAATTGAATTCTTACACGTCACAAAACAGGATCGGGTTAAAAATATTCCAAATTTCACTGCTCGGATTCTGGCTCAGCCTGCTGGTGGCCGGAGTCAAGAAAAGTAACTGGATGTATTTTACGCAAGGCATCGCCTTTTCCGAAATGCAGCAGTCGCTTCACCTCATTTACGTTTTCTTCCTGTTTTTCGGCTGTGGAATATTCATCGGCCTGTTGCTGATTGTGATTCCACTTTTGAAGGAACTATTTTTTACTATTTTCTTAAAACATAAAGTTGATGGACGAATTACAGAATAAAATCCTGGCGTTGAAGCAGGAGAAAAAAGCCGTCATCCTGGCGCATTACTATCAGGATCCCAAAATTCAGGAAGTTGCCGATTTTGTGGGCGACAGTCTCGGACTATCGCAACAAGCGGTGAAAACCGACGCCGAAATAATCGTGTTTGCCGGTGTACATTTTATGGCCGAGACAGCGAAAATCCTCAATCCGGAGAAAAAAGTCCTGCTGCCTGACCTCGAAGCGGGCTGTTCACTCGCCGACTCCTGTTTGCCCGAACGGTTTGCCGAATTTATTGCCGACAGACCCGACCATGTCGTTATTACGTATATTAATTGCTCAGCAGAAATCAAGGCGATGAGCGACATCATTTGCACCTCATCAAACGCAGTGGCAATCGTGGAATCTTTGCCTGCCGATATTCCGATAATCTTTGCTCCGGATAAAAATCTCGGACGATATGTCAACGAAATCACCGGAAGAAATATGGTGCTTTGGGACGGATCGTGCGTTGTCCACGAAGCTTTTTCATTCGATAAACTGGTTGCTTTGTACAAGCAAAATCCCGACGCACAGATCATTGCACATCCCGAATCGGAAAAGCACATTCTGGAAACGGCCGCTTACATCGGATCGACCGCCGGAATGATCAACTACGTGAAAAGCAGCAGTTTCAACAAGTTTATTGTCGCAACCGAAGCCGGAATTCTCTACAAAATGCAGCAGCAGGTTCCCGAAAAAATCCTTATCCCGGCGCCGGCGATTGCCGACAATACCTGCGCTTGCAGCGAATGCGCCTTCATGAAGATGAATACGCTACCGAAACTTTATAATTGCTTGCTTTTCGAATCGCCCGAAATCATTGTTCCGGAAGTTGTCCGCGAACGCGCCTTGGTTCCGCTCAACCGAATGTTTGAACTGTCATGAACAGATCGGCAAATTACCTCATCATAGGTTCGGGAATCGCCGGCCTTACGATTGCCGTTAAGCTCGCCGAAGCTTTTCCGCACCGCAAGATTATTATCGTCTCAAAATCTTCAGAGTCCAATTCAAACACAAAATACGCGCAAGGCGGAATCGCTGTCGTCGTTGACAAAATCGAAGATTCTTACGAAAAGCATATTTCCGATACTGTTGCTTGCGGCGACGGCGAATGTGATCCGAAAATCGTAAAAATGGTTGTAACCGAAGGCCCGAAACGACTTCGGGAGCTTGTGCGTTGGGGCGCAAAATTCGACACCGACGATAGCGGCCGACTCGCTTTGGCGAAAGAAGGCGGCCATTCGGCCAGCAGGATCGTGCACCGGAAAGACCGCACCGGATTCGAAATCGAGCAGGCAATTCTGGAAAAAATACATAATCTGCAAAACATCGAGCTTTTCGAGAATCATTTCGCAACCGACCTAATCGTGGTTGATGAACGGTGCCTCGGCGCGTACATTTTAGATAACCAAACGCTGCAGATTGCCCAGATCAACGCGTCTTTTACCATATTGGCAACCGGTGGAATCGGTCAGGTTTACAGCCAGACAACCAATCCGGAAATCGCGACAGGCGATGGAATTGCAATGGCTATCAGGGCCAACGCCGAGGTTCGCGATATGGAGTTCATCCAGTTTCATCCGACGGCTTTTTTCAATTCCGACGGCGGGCCAACATTTCTCATCTCAGAAGCAGTACGAGGTTTCGGAGCGCATGTCAAAAACATATCTGGCGAACGATTTTTATTTAAATACGATGCAAGAGGTGAATTGGCAACGCGCGATGTCGTGTCGCAAGGAATTGCCGCGGAATTATTCCATTCGCGTCAGGAATGTGTTTTCCTCGACTGTACGCATCTCGACCCTGAAGAACTGATCGGTCATTTTCCGACAATTTACCAGTTCTGCGAAAATCACGGAATAAACATGTGCACCCAATGGATTCCGATAGTTCCGGCGCAGCATTACCTTTGCGGCGGAATTGCGGTCGACTCGTCCGGAAGAACTTCGGTTGAAAACCTGCTTGCCGCCGGCGAATGTACCCGAACCGGACTCCACGGCGCAAACCGGCTGGCTTCAAATTCACTTTTGGAAGCCTTGGTCTATGCTCATCGCATCGTGAAAGTGCTTTCGGTTCAACCTGTTTCGGCGCCTGCAACCGAATGCTATTTTGCTCCGAGCGGGAATAAAGTTACAACAGACTCGCACGTGGCGACAGATTTAAAAAACAGACTACAGAAATTGATGAGTTTTTCGGCAGGAATTGTACGCAATGACGAACATCTTGCCATCGCACTGTGCCAGATCCGACAAATCCGCGAAACTGCGCAGAATTTAATCGTGAACAAAGGAATTACGCGCGACCGCTATGAACTGTTGAATATGACGACCGTCGCAATGGCGGTTGTTGAGCATTCGCTGCGCAGAAACGAAAACTGCGGCGGCTTCCTGAAACTGGTTAATCAAAACTAACGACGAGGTTCACAAAAAAGTTGCGGCCTTTCCGCGGAATATCGTTCCAATCGGAATAGGTCGAATAATAGGCATCAAGCAGGTTTTCGACTCCCGCTTTCAGCACATATTTTGACCTTCCGATCGAATACGAATAACCGGACGACAAGCCAAGAATGGCATATGCCGGCGTCCTGTCTTCACCGTAAGTCGGACTGAACTCATCCTGCACTGCATTTCCTTCAACAACGACTTCGGCAGAAAACCGACGCTTTTTATAGTTCACCGCACCCGAATAGCGCAACGGACTTATGAAAGGCAGTCCGACATTGTTTTCGTCAAATCCGCGGCTGTAAACCAATTGCGCTTTTGTGGTGAGGTTCGTCGTTAAACGATACTCCGCGTCAAGGATCGCGTTCATTATGTCGGCGTAATTCAGTGCGCCAAGCACTTTCACTCCACTTGCACCAATAGTCATCGGGATGAGCGCCTCATCAGGCTTGGCCACGATGTAATCGAGAATGTGGAACCACGAGCCCGATCCTTTTACCGAAAATTTCTCGGTTTTATAGCCAATGGAAACGCTCGCTTCCTCCGATTTTTCGTTTTTAAGCTGCGGATTTCCGACGTAATCGTATCGGTCAAAACTGTTAAACAGATAAAATCCGTACCCTTCCGAAACCGACGGAGCGCGTTCGCCATAGGCCAATCCGAAATTAAGATTCAAACCGTTTCGCTCGTAGTTATAGTTCCCGGAAATGCTTTTCAGCACCCGATTGTTGGTGGCGGCAATTCCCGGATAAAATATCTGCAGGCTTTCGAGCCCTTGCGTACTCCCAATACGGTTATAGTGATTGGCGACCGATGCCGAAAATCGAAGTTGCTGATAATTTCCGACCGAAATTTTATCCTCAAGGAACAGCGCCACATCGGAAGTGCCAACATCCGGCCACGTTTCCATGAACATCGGGCTTTCCTCCGGATCCGTCGGGTACATCGTCATTTCGGCCCGCGACCGGTTGTAATACGAATTCAGGTCAACGCTGAAGTTGTGCTTTTTATGGCTGCCGGTAAACTTTGAATAAAAGCCAAAAGTATCGCTCCATCCGGGCATATCCATGTGAATCGCCACATCGGGCCGCTTGGTATCGTCCATCCGGTGCGTGATCGTATTGTAGTAGATCTTGCTTTCCCAATCGGTGACTTTGGAATCGACCGGACGGTAGTCCAACCTCAGCGAGGTAATTAGCGCTTCGGCAAGTGAAACGTCCATCGGCAATGCCGGATAGCCAACGTCGGTAGCTTTATCATAAATAACCGATGCTTCCAAAACCTTGGTCTTTGCCAGCCGAACTGCGCTGCTCGCAGAAATGTTAAACTTGCTGAACTGAGAAAACTGAATTTCCCTTCCTTTGCCGGCGGTATAATTGTCGGCGTTGCGTGACATGAAATCGGCTGCAAAACTGTACAAAGAGTCGCTGTAAGTCAGCGCTGCACCAAGGATTTTCTGCCGGCTGTTGGTTTCAAAACCGATGTTGATTGTTGTGCTCAGCGGTTTTTCTTCGAGATCGCAGCACGTTCGTTTCAAATCGACCGAACCGCCAATTGTCGCGCCGTGGCAACCGCCCTGTTGGCCGGAAGTGACCGTCGCTTCAGACAAATTCGATACTTCGACATAGGATGTGATCGGATCCATTTTATCGGTGCACGCGCCAAAAATCCGCATTCCGTCGATCGTGATGACCGTACGCTCTGTCGCCATGCCATTGATAATCGGTTCCCAGGCATAACTGCCTCGTCGAACCATTCCGATCTTTCCCGACTTCTGAAGAAAATCGTCGACTGTGGCAAGCGGTTTTGCCTGTTTTTCGTGGAGTTGGTTCTTTTTGCCGATAACGATGACTTCGGAAAGCGTCGCAGCATTGATACTATCTGTCGGTTGTTCCTGCGCGAGTAGAGTTGCTGACGCCAATACCAGCGCCAGCAACATTAAAATTTGTTGTCTCATAACTTTGTTTTAGAAAATAAGCGGTGTTTTCGCGCTTAAAATTCAGTTTCAAAGTAAATAGTGCTCTGCGGAACTTCGGGAGTGATGGCTTCACCTTTCAGAACTTCTCCTGCCTCGTCCAGCAATTGCAGGTTTATCCTCCAGTAGCCGGTCATGGTGAGAGAAAGCTTCCCGTGGTACAACTCATCGGTGCCATTTTGGACAAGGTCGACATTATTCGGCGAGCCGTGATTTCCCATGCCGGGCATCCGCGGATCGATCTTGACAGTAAAACCGCTTACTGGCGAAAACGAAGTCATCGAATCCATCCGATAAACTGCGGCGGTCATGTCATTGAGGGCAACTTTCGGATCATCGGGCGCGACCAAAGCGACTATGTAATATGCGCCATCGGTTCCGGTAAATGTCGTGACGCGTTGCTTTGGCGAAGCCGGAACGTCAATTTGTGAACTTGCCGAATAATTTTCAGCGTCGATTGTATAGTTGATGGTCAGGTCCCAATATTCGGAATCGTTCTGCGCCATCTGGAATATCATATATCCATTATAAATTGTCGGCTTTCCCGGAGCTGCCATAACTGGCGATTTTGGGCATGAATGCGACATCATTGTCATGTGCATCAACGGCTTCCAGTCGATTGTCGCATTGGTTTGATATTCGCCTGTTGCGTTGTCTTTAATCCGAAGGGAAACTGAATTATATCCTTGCTGAAGCGTGCCAGTCGCCGAGTACAATTCGATTGTATGGGATTCGTTCGCAATCTCCTGAATTTTGACTAAGCCTTCAAGATCGTTTAGGGTCGCGTTATCGTCGTTTGATGAACATGAGGAAAATGCTATGGCGACAAAAAGAGCTATGATGCCGCGCAAAATGTGAGTAGTTTTCATTGTGAATTTTTAAAAATTGATAAAACAAAATCCGGGAACAATCGTAGTGATGTTCCGCGAGGAAAAACAAAATTTTTAATTCACAATGGGCGGACGGAAAACCTGAAAGTACCGATCTATTGGATGCAGCAGCGAAGGACGAACGAAAAATCGAAGATTTTTGGTGAAATTCAGCAGCAGACACAGTGGCTGAATCGGCTGAAACCAATTTACCTCAAAGTCCCAATGATTGTTTTTTTTATCGTTCGCCGCCGGCTTTTCGCCTTCCGACGCTTTGGCGAGTTGCTTCATCAGAAAGCATTTCCCGTTGCAGTGCAGCTCCTTTTTCTGTTTGTTGACGCAAAGTTCGTTTGCGATATAATCATAATCGAGTACGTACCTGATTAGCGGAACGATCGGCTTTATCAGGATCAGCGTGCAAACGATGATGACAATACTTTTCATTGTATTAGGCCCAGTCCAGCAGTCGCTGTTCGCCTTCGATTTTTTTGATATCGGTAATATCCTGCGACATTTCAATTACGCCACGATAAACCTTGTTCGCGTCGCGTACTGCAAAATAACGAATATATATCAGTCTTTCCTTGTAATTGATCCAGAAAGAAGCCTCGTTTTTGGTTCCGTTCCGGAATTCTTCGAGGATTTTTAAAACTGTTCCAACGCTTTTCGGTGGATGGCAAAATTTGACTTCCCTGCCAATAACTCCGGCGCTCCTCGGAAACACGCGCTCTTCTCCGCGATTGTAAAAAATCACCCGGTCGTTTTCATCCACGTAGGTGAGATCCAGCGGCATGGTTCTCAACAGCAGGTTTACCTGGTCAATGGTCATGTAACCCTCGTCAAAATGAGCGGACTTCTCCTGACCAAATGATTCGGTCAAAACATCTTCGGTTGCCGATTCTTGCGTCGCCGGAAATTCAGGCGGAGTTTGCGCGAACATCCATCCGATTTCTTCCTCGCCTTTGCGCATTTCGATCCAATCTTCATCGGTCAAAATCTGCAGCGCGTTGGGAAATAACACGGTTTCTTCGGTTTGCATCAGCCTGAGAATGCCGTTTACAAGAAGCGGCGTATTGACCGCGATTTTATCAAGGTTTCGGTTCTTTATATAAAACCGAAGCAGCCGCATTTGATCTCGGAGGTTATCGTGAAACGACCACATCCCTTGGGACGGCCCGTTCCAACCCCGCTTTTCAAGAAATGGAAAAAGTTGGTTTTCCTTTCGTGCGAACCTTTTCTCGATCGTGGCAAGTTCATTAAAAATATTCGTAAAGCGCAGCAGGTCGGCTGCGGGATCGGTTTCAGAAATATTCTTTAACAGTGAATTTAGCAGTACGTTTTCCTGGAAGTAATTTGCTACAGGATGGCCTTCGACAATGACCTTTTCCAAAGTGGTATGCATCGCATTTAATTTGAGTGCAAAGTAACCGCGAAGGAATTTCTATAACTATGATTAAAGTCATATTTCGAGGGCATTCATTATCTATAATATTGCGATGTCTAACAAGACTTTACTTTTTCATTAATAAAAATTTTTTAAAATGACATCATCTGACAACCTCACTATTGGAGAATTTGTAGCGCACGATTTCCGCACCGCAAGCGTCTTTACGAAATACGGAATTGATTTTTGCTGCCGCGGCCATCGTACGATCGCCGAAGTTTGCGAGAAGAAAAACATCAACGAAGCACTTTTGCTGGAAGATCTTACCGTTGCAATGCTGACCGAAAATACAAGTGCAATCGATTTCAAATCCTGGCCGATCGACCTGCTAGCCGATTATATCGAAAAAAAACACCACCGCTACGTGGAAGCAAAAATTCCGATCCTGCTTCAGTACCTCGACAAATTATGCCGCGCCCACAGCGGAACGCATCCGGAATTATTGGAAATCCGCGAACTTTTCGAAGGCTGCGGCCAGGAATTGTCGTTACACATGAAAAAAGAGGAAATCATCCTTTTCCCCTACATCAAGGAGATGGAAAACGCACGGCGGATGAACACGCAAATGCATGCCATTTCATTCGACACAGTCGATGATCCGATTGCGATGATGATGAGCGAACACGACCATGAAGGCGTCCGCTTCCGCAGGATAGCTGAACTTTCCAACAATTATACGCCGCCGGCAGACGGTTGCAACACCTACAAGGTTACGTACTCGATGCTGAACGATTTCGAGAAAGACCTGCACGAGCACATCCATCTTGAAAACAATATTTTGTTTCCACGCGCGAAACAGTTGGAGAAACAGCTTATGAACCTGGTCTAATCAGTAAAATTTCGAACATGGATAAATTTGTGATCAAAAGAAATGGCGACTACCGCCCGTTTGAAAGCTTTAAAATCCGGGATGCGATCCTGAAAAGTTTCCAAAGCGTCTCAACCGAATTTGATGAAAGCGTTTTTGATTTGGTTATTTCCGATTTGAACAACGCTACGCGATGCGCGGTTGAAGACATTCAGGACACCATCGAAAAGGCACTCTACCGGAAAGGCTATTTTGAGGTGATGCGCTCGTTCATGCTTTATCGCCATGTTCGAAAAATGCAGCGCGAGCATGTAAACGGACTCAACGATGACACGACGTATGTTGACAGTACGCAAACCATCGAAGAATACGTCAAGCAAACCGACTGGCGCATCAATGCCAACGCAAATACTTCCTATTCGAATGCCGGCCTGGTGAACAATGTCGCCGGAAAAGTCATCGCGAATTATTGGCTGGATAAAGTCTACTCGAAAGAAGAAGGCTATGCCCATCGAAATGCCGACATTCACATTCACGATCTGGATTGCCTCACCGGATATTGCGCCGGCTGGAGCCTTCGGGTTTTGCTCAACGAAGGATTCAACGGAGTCCGCGGCCGCGTCGAAAGCAATCCGCCGTCTCATTTTCGCGAAGCGCTTGGCCAAATGGCAAATTTCCTCGGAATCCTGCAGAGCGAATGGGCTGGTGCGCAGGCGTTCAGTTCGTTCGACACGTATCTCGCGCCTTATGTTTTCAAAGACAATTTAAGCTATACCGACGTGCTGAAAGCGGTGCGCGGTTTTGTTTACAATCTCAATGTGCCGGCGCGCTGGGGACAATCGCCGTTTACGAACATTACTTTGGACTGGATCGTTCCGGACGATTTGAAAGAGCAAATCCCGACCAAAAGAGATCGGCATCTTTTTTCCGATATTACCGATGGAAACCTGCTGAAGCGAAGCGCCGAAAGAGGTGTTCTGAACCCGGTCGATTTGCGGTACGAGCACTTTCAAACTGAAATGAACCTCATCAATAAGGCGTATTACACCGTGATGACGGAAGGAGATGCCAACGGACAGCCGTTCACATTTCCGATCCCGACGGTAAATATCACCGAAGCATTTGACTGGAATGGCGAAAATACCGACCTGCTGTTTGAAAATACCGCAAAAATCGGATCGTCGTACTTTCAGAATTTTATCGGAAGCCAATACCAGCTCGACGAAAACGGCAATAAAGTCGAAAATCCCGAAGCATACAAACCGAACGCCGTCAGAAGCATGTGTTGCCGACTTCAGCTTGACCTCAGGGAATTGCTAAAGCGCGGAAACGGCCTGTTCGGCAGCGCTGAAATGACCGGAAGCATCGGCGTTGTTACCATAAACATGGCACGGCTCGGCTACTTGTACAAAGGCGACAAGGCCAGACTTTACGAGCGAATCGAGGAATTACTGTTGCTATCCAAATCGACGCTCGAAAAGAAAAGACGGTTTGTCCAGGAAATGTACGATCGCGGACTCTATCCATACACGAAGCGTTATCTCGGCCATTTCAGGAATCACTTTTCGACAATTGGCGTCAACGGAATGAACGAAATGATCGTGAACTTTTCGAACAACGAAGACGATATCACGACCACATCGGGAATCGATTTCGCTGCTGAGATACTGGATTTTATCCGAAACAAAATGAAAGTTTTCCAGGAGGAAACCGGAAACCTTTACAACCTCGAGGCAACTCCGGCCGAAGGAACAACCTACCGCTTTGCAAAAGAAGACAAAAAGCGTTACGAAGACATTTTACAGGCCGGCCAGGAAAGCAACATCTACTATACGAACAGCTCGCAGATTCCGGTGAATTATACCGAAGATCCGTTTCAGGCGCTGCTGCTTCAGGACAAGCTTCAATGCAAATATACCGGCGGAACCGTGCTGCATCTTTATATGAGCGAGAAGATCAGCTCGCCCGAAGCCTGCAAGCAATTTGTCAAAAAGGTACTGACCAACTTCAGGCTTCCGTATATCACGGTTACGCCAGTGTTCAGCGTTTGCCCAAAACACGGCTATCTTAATGGCGAACACGAATTTTGCCCGAAATGCGACGACGAAATCATCGAAAACCAAAAACCCGAACTATATGAAGACATCCGTTAGTACTTTCCTCGAAGAGCATCCAACATTGCGCACAAAATGCCTGGTCTATACCAGGGTAATGGGCTACCATCGGCCGGTGGAAAGCTTTAACATCGGAAAAAAAGGTGAACACAAGCAACGTACCCATTTCACCGAAAGCAAGTGCCGGTAAGCCAATTTACAGCATAACGCCATTTACTTTACTGGATTATCCGCAACGTTCAGCCTGCATTTTCTGGTTCGCAGGCTGCAACATGCGGTGCAGTTACTGTTACAATCCTGAGATCGTTTTCGGAAAAGGAAAATTGTCGATCGATGATGCGCTTGCCTTCCTCAAAACGCGCAAAGGCTTGCTCGATGCGGTTGTTTTCAGCGGTGGCGAATGTTTGCTGCACAAGGGCATCATTCCATTGGCGAATTCAATCCGCGAAATGGGCTTTTTGATTAAAGTCGACACCAACGGCTCGCGTCCCGGCGTACTTCAGCAACTGATCGAAAGCAAGCTTGTCAATTATGTTGCGCTCGATTTCAAAGCGTTGCCGGCAAATTTCAGCGCAATCACAAGGTCGAATCTGTTTGCGCCATTTACAAAATCGCTGCAATTGCTCATCGATAATGACATTCCTTATGAGGTGAGAACGACAATCCATTCAGAGCTTATCGGCAATGATGAAGTTCGAAAAATGGCGATATGGCTGCAGCAAATGGGCCATCAGGGCAATTATTACCTTCAGCATTATCGAAACGGTGTCGACACTATTGAAGAACTTCCGTATTCGATGCGCAATTCATACATCCAGAATGACGCGGTTGAAAATATAAACCTGGTTATTCGAGGTTAAAACAGCACAGAAGAAAAACGGTTCGTGACCGAGTGATGTAGGTCATATTTTATCAGTCGGCGCTGATATAATTTTGTCAAAAAATAATTGACATGATTCGTTGCAATACCCCCGAAGAAGCTGTAAACATAATTCAATCCCACACCCGAGTATATATCCAGGCTGCCGCCGCCGCGCCTGCACTGCTGATCAAAGCCTTAAGCAATCGGTTCGATGAACTAAAAAATGTTGAGATCTGCCACCTGCACACCGAAGGCGATGCACCTTATGCAAATCCGGCCTACGCCGATGCTTTTCACGTAAATTCTTTCTTTATCGGAAAAAATGTAAGGCACACGCTTACGGCGGGAAATGGCTCTTACACGCCGGTTTTTCTTAGCGAACTTCCCAACCTTTTCCGTAAAAAAGTCATCGCGCTCGATTATGCGCTGATTCACGTCTCAGCTCCCGACAGCCACGGCTATTGCTCTTTGGGAGTTTCAGTCGAGGCTACTTTGGCGGCCATCCAAAACGCAAAAGTTGTTATTGCGCAAGTAAATCCGCAGATGCCGCGAACCTTCGGTGACGGAATCATCCATATTGACGATATCGATTACACTTTGGATGTCAACATGCCGATTTTCACCAAGGAAATTGAGCCTGTTACAGAAATTGAAAATAAAATCGGGCAGCATATCGCATCGCTCATCGAAGACCGCAGTACGCTGCAGATGGGAATCGGTTCCATTCCGAATGCCGCTTTGAAAAACCTTTCCAATCATAAAGATCTTGGACTCCATACCGAAATGTTTTCCGATGGCGTGATCGACCTTATAGAAAACGGCGTCATCAACTGCAAGCACAAAGGAACGAACAAAGGCCGTGCGCTGGCGACATTCCTCTTCGGGTCGCAAAGGCTGTATGACTTTGTCAATGACAATCCATTTATTGAAATGCGCGAATCGTCGTACGTAAATGACACCGCGATCATCAGGCGCAATCCAAGAATGATTGCCATAAATTCGGCGATCGAGATCGATGTCACCGGGCAGGTTTGTGCCGATTCCATAGGTGCGAAAATGTACTCCGGCGTTGGCGGACAAATGGATTTCATCCGTGGCGCAGCGCTAAGCGAAGGCGGAAAAGCGATTATTGCACTTCCATCGGTTACCAAAAAAGGCGAAAGCCGCATTGTTCCGTTTTTGAAAAAAGGAGCCGGCGTAGTCACCACGCGTTCTCACGCACAATACATCATCACCGAAAACGGAATCGCCGACCTGTATGGAAAGTCATTAAAACAACGTGCAAAGGCGATGGTTGATATCACGCACCGCGACCATCAGGAAGCAATCGAAAGAAAATATTATGAACTTTTAACCGGCACTGCGACAACGCCAGTGCTTTGTTAAGCGATTAAACGACGCAAGAAATGGACAATAAATTAATTCAAAAGTATAACGTGCCCGGGCCAAGATATACCAGTTATCCAACTGTTCCGTATTGGGATAGCATTTTCGACACGAACGAATGGGAAAATTCTTTCCGCGCCGCTTATGGCGAGAATCGGGAATTAGGGTTGAGCCTTTACATTCATCTTCCGTTTTGTGAAAGCCTGTGCACCTTCTGCGGATGCCATAAAAGAATTACCAAAAACCACCAACTTGAAGATCCGTATATTGCGGCCGTACTTAAGGAATGGGTCCTGTATCTGAATCTTTTTGGCGAAAAGCCGCTGATTAAGGAAATCCATCTTGGCGGCGGAACTCCCACATTCTTCTCGCCCCAAAATCTCGAGGCGTTGATCAACGGAATCCGCGAGAATGCAACATTCGCCGACGATTGCGAGATGAGCTTTGAAGGCCATCCAAACAACACAACCAAAGAACATCTTCTCACATTGTACGGCCTCGGATTTAGACGGGTCAGCTTTGGCGTTCAGGATTATTCAGCTACTGTCCAGAAAGCGATCAACCGAATCCAGCCCTACGAAAACGTCGCAAGAGTGACGAACTGGGCGAAAGAAATTGGTTATACTTCGATTGGCCACGACCTGATTTTCGGACTGCCATTCCAGAAGATTGAGGATGTTGTTGATACGATCGAAAAAACCAAAACCCTACTTCCTGGTCGCATTGCGTTCTACAGTTATGCGCACGTTCCGTGGATAAAGGGCAACGGCCAACGCGGATTTAAAGATGAAGACATTCCGAAAGACAACGAGAAGAGAATCCTTTATGAAGTCGGCAAAAAGCTTCTCGAATTGAACGGTTATGAAGAAATCGGCATGGATCATTTTGCGCTGAAGACCGATCAACTATACCAAGCCGCTGTTTCGGGCGAACTGCATCGGAATTTCATGGGCTATACCACTTCGCATACAAAAATGATGATCGGTCTCGGAATTTCGGCAATCGGTGACAGCTGGTATGGTTTTGCGCAAAATGAAAAAAAACTCGAAGATTACTATTCACGACTCGCCGCGAACGAGCTGCCGGTCTTTAAAGGACATAATCTGACGAAAGAAGACGTCGTGATTCGCCAGCACATCCAAAATTTGATGTGTCGCTTTGAAACTTCCTGGGAAAATTCAGCCGCTTACTTCAATGAAATCCAGGAAGTACTCGCTCAGCTTGAAGAAATGGAAAGCGACGGACTCCTTAAAATCGAATCTAACGGAATTAAAGTCACCCATGCCGGCAAATCGTTTATCCGTAACATCTGCATGGCTTTCGACCTTAGGTTAAAACGGAATGCTCCGCAAACACAGTTGTTTTCAATGACCGTATAATCCTGGTTTCGTGTGACCGACATCATTTTTTGTGGCGTATTGCCTCCTTATATTTGATTGACGAATTCAGATTTATAACAAAAATTACGCGTCATGAAATTTACTTCAGCAAACAGTATCGGTTCGCTTTTCATCGTCCTGTTGATGATGATTACGTGCACAAAGGACAAAGACGAAACCTATGACGATGAAAGCCAGAACGAGATTGAACGTACTTTCGAACTCTCGGAAGGCGAATTGCAGGCTTTCGCTGTAGCCGATTGGAATAAGTTCCGGAAACAGGCAACAGCATTGCTCAATATCACCGAGACCAATCTCAAAACACTGAACTTCCGGACAGTGAATGCAGGTGCGACCAAAAAGGCTTCCCTCGAAAGCGCCTACAAATCGTATTCTCGGAAATATGAAAGCCTGAAACAAACTCTGGAAAGGCAGAGTGCAATCTTTAAAGACCAAAGCATGAATTTAGATCAGTCGATGATCAAAAAAAATGCACAGTTTAAAGAGCAATATATCCAAGACCTGAAGCAGCTGAACATCAAGCTCGAACACACTATCGACAGTAGCTTCCAGTAATGAAGATCATAAAGCACTCCGGTGACATTGTCGACTTCAACAGGGAAAAGCTTCGCCAGTCGCTTTTGAAATCGGGTGCGGGAGAAGGTGCCGTTGCGGAAACCATCGCAACCATTGAAAAAGTACTTTACAATGGCATTCCAACCCACAAAATCTACAAGCTTGCATTCGCCCTGCTGAAAAAAATATCGAATTCACATGCGGCACGGTATAATTTGCGCGCCGCCATACAGCAGTTAGGGCCGGCCGGTTTCTTTTTTGAAAAATATATCGGGCGGCTGTTCACATCCGAAGGATATCAGGCGATTACCAATCTTACATTGCAGGGAAAATGCGTTTCGCACGAAGTTGACGTTGCCACCAGAAAGGACGGTTCGATTGGAATGATCGAATGTAAATTCCACGCCGGGCGCGAGGCAAATTCCGATGTGAAAGTTCCGATGTACATACTTTCGAGGTATAACGACCTGAAGGACAAATTGCACAGCATCTTTTCGAATGACGATAAAATCGATAGCTGTGCGATTGCAACCAATAATCGTTTTACTTCGGATGCGATCGCTTTTGCTACCTGTTCCGGTTTGGAATTACTGAGCTGGGACTATCCGTTCGGAAAAGGGCTTAAAGATAAAATCGACAGCGGCCAACTGTACCCATTAACCTGCATGACAACCTTGCCGGCGGTCGAAAAAGAAAAACTACTGCAGCTCGACCTGCTTTTGGCGAGCGACCTGATCAACAATTCAAAGGCGCTGGCAAAAATTGGCCTGAGCGATAACAGGATAAAAAACGTCTTAAAGGAAGCTTCACAACTTTGTAATCTATTGGTATGAAAATAACATTTCTTGGCGGCGCGGGAACCGTCACCGGTTCGAAAACTCTGATAGAAAGCAACGGAATTCGCATTCTGATTGATTGCGGCCAGTTCCAGGGTTTGAAGCCGCTGCGTGAACTCAACTGGAATCCATTGTCGGTTCTTCCTTCGTCGATCAACTTCGTTCTGCTTACACATGGGCATCTCGACCATTGCGGTTGGCTTCCGCGGCTTGTCGATCAGGGTTTCGAAGGCAAAATTTATTGTACCGCGCCTACAAAAGCTGTTGCAAGGTTAATTCTGCTTGACAGCGCGAAAATCCAGGAAGAAGAAGCCGAAAACGCCAACAAAGGCCATTATTCAAAACACGAGCTGGCGCAGCCGCTTTACACCACCAAACAGGTAGAAAAAACGCTTCCGCTGTTTCGCATTGTCAAAGTGAATGAAAGCATCAATCTTGACGCGGAGATCTCTGCTACTTTTTCGCCGGCCGGTCACATCATTGGGGCATGCAGCATTTCACTTCAGCTTGAAGGAAAGACGCTGGTTTTTTCGGGAGACGTTGGGCGCGATAATGACGTACTGATGTTTCCGCCACAAAAACCAACAAAAGCAGATTATGTTTTTCTGGAAAGCACTTACGGAAACAGGCTTCATCCTGCAACTGACGTTAAACTTGAGCTCGAAACTTACATCAACAACACCATCCGGATTGGCGGAACCGTCATCATTCCGGGTTTTGCCGTTGAACGCGCGCAATCAATAATGTATGTATTGTGGCAACTCCGAAAGGAAGGCCGGCTTCCCGATGTTCCGCTTATTCTTGACACGCCAATGGGCATCAGTGTGCTGGAAATCTTTAAGGATTTTCCGAGTTGGCATAAATTCCGTCCCGGAGATATCGACGAAATCGAGCGCATGTTTACGCTGATTTGCAATTATGAGGATACGATCGCGGCCATTTATGATGAGACTCCAAAAGTGGTCATCGCAGCCAGTGGAATGCTGACTGGCGGCCGTGTTTTGTCATGGGCTGAACGCTATATTGGGAAAGCCGAAACCACTTTTATCATCATCGGTTACCAGGCTGAAGGAACCCGTGGAAGAAAACTGCTCGAAGGTGCGGATGAAATCAAAATCCGCGGAAAGTACTATCCCGTCAAGGCCAAAATCCTGCAGATCGAAGGAATGTCGGCGCATGGTGACCAAAAAGACTTATTGAATTGGCTTTCGGAACTAAACGAAAAGCCTTCGAAAGTTTTTCTTGTTCACGGTGAAAACCAAGAGGCCGATGAACTCCGGATAAAAATACAGGAGCAATACCAATTTGACTGCAAAGTCCCGCTTCTGGGCGAACAGATCGAAATAACGTGAGTTTAAGCAATCAGCAGGAAATACAAAAAAAGAGTTAAGACAATTGAGAAGATCAGATCAATAACAAATCCGACTTTCAACATGTCTTTTTGCGGCACATATCCCGAAGAATAAACCATCGCATTTGGCGGCGTTCCGACAGGAAGCATAAAACCGTATGATGCCGCAACAGTTGCTGTCAAAACGAGCAAGACGGGGTTGATGTTCGACTGAAGAGCCAATGTGTACAGCAATGGAACCATCATGGCGGCACTGGCGGTGTTGCTCATGAACTCGGTCAGCACAATGCTGAAAGCCACAATCAACCAAACAAAGAGCAACAGATGCATCGACTTTCCCGCGGTCGTTATTTCCGTGACGAGCAATGTGGCCAATCCCGAACGATCTACGACAACTCCCAAAGTCAGCCCGCCGCCAAAAAGCAGCAACACATCCCATCGAATGCTTGACAATATTTTCGGCCACTTCATGACGTTGAAAACATACAACAAAACGATCGAAATAATTGCGACGATCGCATTGAAACCTTGCGAGATTCCAAGTAACGGCCCGATGATGCCTTCCAACATCCATAGCATCGCCGTGAAGCAAAATATGGCAAGAAGCCGGTTCCTATACCGACTCGCATGCGATGCAACAATGATTTTCCCTACAGCGAGGTTGCGGTCCGGACTGAAATAAAAAGTCAGTGTTGCCACCATCAACGGAAATGTGAGCAGGAAGATAGGCAAGCCGTAGGAAAACCATTCAAAAAAAGACATTTTCAGGATGCCGGCCCCAATTGCGTTTGGCGGCGTGGCGATCATTGTAATTACTCCGCCGATATTCGCCGAATAAGCGATTCCGAGCATCAGAAATTTGGATTCATTAACCATTTCTGACGTTTTTGCCAAACCAATCAGCCCTAGAGCCAAAGGTATCATCATAGCAGACGCCGACGTATTGCTGATCCAGCATGCCAACAACGAAGTGGCAAACATGAGCAGTATCGAAGATTTGTAAAAATTGCCTTTGGCGAGTCCGACCAACTTGTGCGCGAGTTCTTTATCGAGCGAGTGTGCCGAAAGCGCACCGGCAAGCACAAATCCGCCCATAAATAGAAAAATAACGGGATTGGAAAACTGACCGAAGGCATCCGATGCGGGAAGCAAGCCATACAACATTGAAAGAACCGGAATCACCAATGCCGTCATCGCCAGCGGAATCGCTTCGGTAATCCACAACAGTACGGCGAGTATCAAAATTGAAAACGCCATGTTAGCATCTGAATCCGAGAAAATGGGAAATGCCAACGAACAAAATGAAACGAAAACCGAAAACACCAAAGCAGTGACGTTCACCTTCACGGCGGCCATTGAGCGGCTTAATAAGTTCTTTGTTTTCAATGGTTGTCATTTTGAGGAACGGACTACAGCCTTTTGAATCCTTTTACAACTTCAATCCAGATAACCGATAAAAAACCGACCGTACAGCTGATAAATATCTGGAAGCCGTTCAACTTTGAAAACCCGAAGAATTTGGCAAGCTGCGGAACAAACAGGACGACGCCAACGCAAGCCACCGTGATCGCAATGATGACAGGAACCATCCGGTTGTTGTTTCGCATTGTTGTCAGCACTGAAAGGTAAAAGGAACGATTGACGAGCGTAAGGAAAATGTTCGCGATGATCAATACTAGAAATACCATGGTGCGGACAACATCTTCAGTATACAATTGTTCTACGGCAAATTGATAGACCGACAACGTTCCTATTGTAATTACAATTCCCTGCAGGATGCTAAGCGAAAGTTCCTGCCAGTTAAAAAAGGTGGTTGTGAACGGCCGCGGTTTTTGGAACATCGTATTCTTTTCAACAGGTTCATTTTCGTAGATGATAGAGCATGTTGGCCCCATTATCAGCTCGAGGAAAATAATGTGGACAGGTGAAAAGATATTCGGGTAGAGCCAGCCTAATGCCAGCGGGATGAATACCGTCAATATGATCGGAATGTGAATCGAAATGATGTATTGGATTGCCTTTTTTAAGTTGGCATATATTTTCCGGCCCATCGAAATCGCATCGACCATTTTTGAAAGATCGTCATTGATTAAGATCAGTGAGGCAGCTTCCTTTGCGACTTCCGTACCCTTGCGGCCCATTGCAATTCCGATATGCGCCGACTTCAACGCCGGAGCATCGTTCACGCCATCGCCCGTCATCGCTACAACTTGTCCCTGCAACTTAAGCGCTTCGACAATTTTTAATTTCGCCTCCGGAAACATCCGAGTGAAAATGTTGGTGTCCATTACGCATTGCTTTAGCTCATCTTGGCTTAACTTCATCAGGCTGTCGCCGCTAATCGACTTCCCGTCGCTGGCGAACCTGATCTGGTTTGCGATAGTCGTCGTGGTCTCGCTATTATCGCCCGTAATAATCTTCACATCAATCCCGGCCGCATAGAAATGTTCCAGCACTGTTGCGATGTTCGATTTCGGAGGATCGTAAAATGCAACCAGTCCAAGGAACTCGAAGGAAAACTGTTGTTGTTTTTGGGGATAATCGTTTCCGGGCCATTCGGCTTTGCCAACGCCAAGCAATCGAAATCCTTCCAATGCAAGCTGTTTATGAGCTTCCTTGACCTGTTCTCTCTGGGTTTCGGTAAGCGTGCTGACGTCGAGCAAAGCTTCAGCTGCGCCTTTTGCTGCGACGATTCGGTTGCCCTGAGCGTTTTCGAAAGCATGGGTCATCATCGGCGGCTTTCCTTCCAACGGATATTCGTGTACCATTTTGTATTGTGGCCGAAGATCCGGTGATGCTATTTTTTGGTAGTTCTCGTGCAGCGAAATTTCCATCGGATCAAACGGAATCGGTTCACTTGCCCACATGGCGCAGGTAAGCAATTCGATCTCATTTGGCGAAAAGTCATCGGAAACACCCGAGATTTTTTGATCAACTAATGCATAGATTTTTACGAGCGTCATTCGGTTTTCGGTAATCGTTCCGGTCTTATCGGTGCAGATAACCGTCGCGCTTCCCAAGGTTTCAACCGTTTTCATTTGTTTGACAACGATTCCCATTTTCATCAGGCGCCAGGCACCGATTGCCATGAAAGACGTAAAAGCAACCGGAATTTCTTCGGGAAGAATGCTCATTGCCAATGTCAGCGATTCGAGCAGGCTTTTCCTGAAATCACCCGAATTTAAGTAGTTGATGATCCATACAATTATAAAAACGGCGGTGCCGGCAATGGCCATTTTTTTTACGAAGTTCGAAAGCTGCCGCTCAAGAGGTGTTTTTTCTTCGGTGATATTTTCGAGGCTTTTGCCGATCTTTCCCAGGTACGTTTCATTTCCGATCGCCGTCACGGTCGCTATTGCCAAACCACTCACCGCCGTTGTTCCCGAATAGATGGTGTTTTCAGCCGACAATTTGTCTTTGAAAACCGCCAGTGACTCGCCAGTAATCATTGACTCGTTAACCGAAAAATCGTTGGAATGTACGATTTGCCCATCGGCGGGAACGGTTGTTCCTTCTTCAACCAAAATGAAGTCGCCCACTACGACCGCATCGCTTTTTATCGAGATGACGTGGCCGTTGCGAATCACTTTGCATTGCGATTGTGTGTAGGATTTTAATTTCTCAAGCGCGTTTTTGGTCCGCCGATCCTGATACAACGAAATTGACGCTTGAAATACGATGGCGGCCAGAAGGATGATGCCGTCGCTTGTGTTTCCGCTGAGAAAATAAATCATTGAAGCTGTCAGAAGCAAAATTATCATCGGCTCTGATAAAAATCCCGTAACCGCTGCAACGAATGCGTTTCTTTTTTTTGAAGTCAGTTCGTTCGTGCCAAAACGATCCCTGGACGAGCGCACTTGCTCATCGGTCAAACCTCTGATGTCGAAATTATTGATGGGCATGGCGAATTCTTTATCAAACCTAAAAATAGCATACGGCAATAAAAATGACGATTAACACATTTGGATCGTAATCAAACTCGGTGACCAAAAACCGCCTCAAATGTGACCGGCATCATTCTCGTTTACAGCGAAGTAAAGTATTTTTGATTAAAATACGAACCATGAAAAAGATATTGTTTCCAACCGACTTCTCTTTTGCATCATTAAACGCTTTTCGCTATGCACTTCATCTGGCGCATAAAATCGACGCTGAGATCGTTACGTTGCACGTTTATGAACTCCCGACGGGCACTTATGTAGATTATTATGACTTTCTGTCCGAAAATTACAGCATCACCGATTGGGACGAATTTGCGAACTGCAAAAGTGAAGTCCCAAAACTGACTAAGATCGCCGAACAGGAGCACCTGACCAAAATTCCGGTCTGCCATATGCTTAGCAAAGGACGCGTTGTAGATACGATTGTCTCGGTTGCAGAAAGCGAGCGTGCCGACTTTATCGTGATGGGCACAACGGGTGCAAGCGGAATTCAGGAAATTTTCCTGGGATCGGTTACCGACGAAGTGATGAACATGGCGAAGGCCACGGTTCTCGCCATTCCGGAGCATTGTCTTTTTAACAAAATCAAAAACCTGCTTTTTCTGACGCGGTTCAAGGAATATCAGTTGCCGCTTCTTATCAAGATGCACGAACTGGCACAGCTATTACATGCACACATCGACGTACTGCAAGTGAAAGACAAACACGATGCACAGGAAGCTGAGGTGCTCAAAACCTGGAAGAACGCGGTTCAGGATACGGACATCAACTTCTATATTATTCAAAGCAACGATTATGAAGGAACAGTGCTGGATTTCATCGAAACCAATAAAATCGATATTGTCACAATGCCGGTGCGCCACAAAGGTTTTTTCAGGAAACTTTTTGCATCGAGCCTCTCGAGGAAGCTCAACTTTCACAGCAATATTCCGATTATGGGACTTTACCATGAAGGTTCAGAGCAGTAAAATTCTCACCTATCAATCTTAACATAGTAACAGCAAAATGAAAAACTCCCGTATTAAAGCGCTCCTTTTTTGTGTCTTTGTTGTATCCACGGCTGTAATTCTAGCAAATCGGCTAACGGCATTGTACATTAACAACTCTTTTGTGCATTTTCTGTTCTTTTTCCTGTCGGTGGGAAGCTTGTCATTATGGCCATTGATTATCTGTTCGACAAAAGAACTACAAAATCGGTCTTAATCACGCTGATTATTGTCGGCGTCCTGTCGTTCCTAAAAGCCTTTTTAACATGGGGCGGCGACTGGAAAACGCAGACCATCATCTATCGCGAGCATTATCATCCCGCACATACGATTGAATCGCAATTGCGCGGCGACCGATTTTCTTTCGGATACCGAAAAAGGATCGTCGACCGACAACGTATTGTTCCGTTTTTTGATATTACAAAAGTGGTTGACACATCCGCCATAGATTCAAAAAAATGGGACAGGGTCGATGAGCAAATCAATGAAATCAAGCTGTCTGGGAAATAACGAGCCGCCGACTAACCGTTAAAACTTACAAAGATGGACAGGAAATATGAGTATGAAGTCCAGCTCGAATGGAAGCAGGAACGTCGCGGAATTCTGTCGTCGCTCGTATTGGAAAGCGAAATCGAAGTTGCGACGCCACCCGAATTCTCGAAAGGAATTGCGGGCCTGTGGTCAGCCGAGCATCTGTTTGTGGCGTCGGTTTGCACTTGCTACATGTCGACATTTTTGAGCGTTGCCGAAGGCGCGTGCATCGATTTCTCGGGATTCAGTTGTGGTTCGTTGGGCGAACTCGCAATGAAAGACGGCAATCTTGTAGTTCAGGAAATAACTTTGAGTCCGAAAGTAATCATTTCCGACAGGCATTTGATTGCAAAGGCATTCAAGATTATGGACGTAGCCGGAAGAAAATGCATGATCTCGAATTCAATAAAATCGCGTGTATCAATTGCACCAACTGTTAAACTATCGGATGACAAATGATTTTGACGGGTTTGGCTTGCGGTGACTTTCTGTTGCTTTTAGATCATGCAATTAGTAAAAGCCTTTTCCTGCCTGGTTTTTATTTGCGCCCTTCGATTTTACCGTTGGAACCGAACTTATCGTAGCAGCGACTTTTAATTTCCTCCAATCCAACTGATAACAAGAGCTTCGGTGTCAATCGCTCTGTCTCAAACTCGATGGTATGCAAATTTCCATATTGGCAAATGAAAAAGGCAAACCTGCTTTTGCTATCGAAAAACAGCAAGTATTCGGGAGCCGCCGAATCACAGCGGGCAATCCAGAAAAAGATATCAATCATTCGCGGTACTTCATCAATTGAAATCTCAAGCGCTTCACAAAAATTCTTTGTCTTCGTAATTTCAGCCAGATTTGCATACGATTGTTGAAGAGCTGCATACGAATTGCGGAGGTTGCCAAACCAGTTTACTTTCAGGTGTGAAACTATTACGAGTGATGTAATGTCAAGATGCTCAAGAAGTTTGAAAAGCTTCGCCGACAAAAGTTTCGGATAGGATCTCAGATCAATTTCGTGAACCGATAAGACCTTGTAATGTTTTGTAACCGTACTTTTCGCGAAGTCGCGCGCGTCAAATTGGTCGAGATACGCCGCTTTTTGCTTTTTCGATGGTAAAAAATCATGTTGATCGGCATCGTATAAATCGGTTTGCAACTGTAGCACTTCTTCCTGGACCGCGCTGTGACTGGCAAGCAGTTCCGACCTTTTCATTATATTGATCATGGCTCATGTTTTAAATTCGGTAATCTGCAGGAATTCCTGAGACTGTTTATACCAGCAATTTGCTGAATAATATCAACCAAAGAAATGACGGACGTCGCAATAAAAAATGAGATAAGGCACAAAAAAACAAATGATTTATCCTGAAAATGAGGAAATTGACCCACTTAAAGTCAATTTGTGCCTGATGTCATTATTTGAAGTTTAACTTTTTTCTACTTTCGGTGAGCCGATTGTAAATTGGCTTTAATAACTGCTGCGACGGATTGAGAAACAGAATGTTGCAATTCTACTATATGCGGTATGTCAGCAAAATCGAACGGAACAACTACTATGGAAAATCCGCCGGGAATTGCCCCAGCCATAAAAGGCATTTTTAGCGACATTGGAGAATTGTCGTTTTTCGCCGGACATTTCTTTCGGAATGTTTTTAAGCGTCCGTTTGAATTCAAAGAATTGCTCAAGCAATGTTACAACATCGGAAATCGGTCGCTTTTGCTTGTTTCAGTTACCGGATTCATCATCGGGCTCGTTTTTACGATGCAATCCCGTCCGACCCTGGAACAGTTTGGCGCGGCGTCGTGGATGGCGTCGATGGTTAGCATTTCGCTTATTCGTGAAATCGGGCCAATAATAACAGCTTTGATTGTCGCGGGTCGCGTCAGTTCGGGCATCGGCGCGGAACTCGGCGCAATGCGGGTAAGCGAACAGATCGACTCCATGGAAGTATCGGGAACAAATCCTTTTAAATACCTGGTGATTACCCGTATTGTGGCTGCGACTTTAATGTTGCCGATATTGGTGCTTCTCAGCGACGCCATTGCCATTTATGGATCGTTTCTGGTCGAATCCTTTAAAGGGAACGTTTCGATGCAGCTTTATTTCAGTCAGGTATTCGACGCGTTGAAATTCAGTGACCTTATTCCGTCGACAATCAAGACGTTTTTCTTCGGCTTTGCGATCGGGCTGGTCGGTTGTTTTAAAGGCTATACGTGCAAAAAAGGAACAGCCGGCGTGGGCATTGCTGCAAATACGGCAGTAGTTCTCACCTCGATGCTCCTATTTTTTCTCGACTTTGTAGCGGTTTTTATAACTAGCATCTTTTCCTGACTATGGTGGATGATACCAATAACCTGATCGAGATAAAAGGACTGACAAAAAGCTATGGGGATAACCACGTCTTGAAGGGATTCAATATGGTGCTAAAAAAAGGCGAAAACCTGGTCGTCATGGGAAAATCCGGTTCGGGGAAGTCCGTTATGATAAAATGTCTTGTTGGCCTCGAGGATTTCGACAACGGCAGCATCAAGGTTTTGGGAAAAGATATCGGCACTATTTCGGATGTGGAAATGGATGAGCTGCGAACACAAATCGGCTTTCTTTTCCAGGGAAGCGCGCTTTATGATTCGATGACGGTACGTGAGAATCTCGAGTTTCCATTGCGGCGCCATGTGAAGAAATTCGGAAACATAAAAAACACGACGCCATTGGTCATGGAAGCCTTGGAAAATGTGGGATTGAGCCGCGCAATCGACCTGATGCCGGACGAGCTTTCAGGCGGCATGAAACGCCGGATCGCGCTGGCGCGTACGCTGATTTTAAAGCCGGGAATAATCCTTTATGACGAACCGACAACGGGCTTGGATCCGATAACATCCAAAGAAATCATTGCGCTTATGAAGAAAGTTCAGCAAACTTATCATACGTCATCAGTCATAATCACGCATGATGTCGATTGTGCGCGGGTGATCTCGAACCGTATGATTCTATTGATCGATGGCGTAAACTACGCCGAAGGCACCTTTTCAGAATTGCAAAACTCCACAGATCCAAATGTTGTGGCGTTTTTTAAATAACAGGTTATGAAACAAACCTCATCAGAGAAATTTCGATTGGGAATTTTCGTCGTTTTAGGCGCACTGGTTTTTGTGCTTGCCATCTATTTTATCGGACGGAGGCAAAGCATGTTTGGCAGTACAATGAGCATCAATGCCGTGTTTAATAATATCAACGGACTCCAGATCGGCAACAATGTGCGCTATGCCGGGATCGACATTGGGACTGTCAAAGGGATTGAAATGGTCAACGATACCACAATCGTCGTAAATATGGTTATCCAAAACAAGATCGTAAGGCATGTAAAGCGAAATGCAGTGGCGACAATCAGTTCGGATGGGTTGGTTGGAAGCATGATCGTGAACATTATCCCGGGAAATAATTTCGCTGATCCAATATCGGACAACGATACCATAAAATCATTTAGCCGCATTCGCACCGATGATATCCTGAACACGCTCAACGTAACCAATGAAAATGCAGCGCTGCTAACTGCTGACCTGTTGAAAATAACGCGGCAAATCAACGAAGGCCATGGCACTGTCGGTACGCTACTTCGCGATACGGTAATGGCCAATAATCTGCGAAAAACTTTGCGCTACCTCGAACTGACGGGAAAAACAACCTCCGAATCGATGAAGAAAGTCGACCGACTCATCGGTTCATTGAATCAAAGAGACAATGTTGTGGGCGTACTCAATGACACTGCTGTGGCGTCCAGGCTGAGGAGGATTTCGGTGAATCTTGAAAAATCGACCGCCCAGATTGATGTCCTCATCGCGAACCTGAACGAAACTGTCACAAATGCCCGCGACGGAAAAGGCGCGATAAACTATCTTTCAAATAATCCTGAGCTTGTTACTAAAATCGATTCAATATTGACCAATGCAAATGAAGCCGGGGAGTTGCTCAAACA
>JAEWJM010000002.1 GCA_023386585.1 Bacteroidota bacterium
GGTTTGAAGTGATACTATTTATTAATAATGTTTCTTCGTAAATAGTTTACGAATGCAAAAATTCTTTTTTCTAAATTCTCAACATCGCAAAGTACGATTTTGGTCTGGTCTACCGATAGGAAATCCAAGTCAGTACACAAAAGTAATTGACTTCTTAATTCAAAGCAGGAGCCAAGGCTGATTTCCAAAAAACGTACAAAATCCTTATTTGAACTTTTTGCAGAACCCTCGGCTATGTTTGATGAAATCGAGACGGAGCAACGACGGATATGTGACGTCAGGCCAAACTTTTCATCTGAAGGAAGATTTGTTGTCAGATTGTATACCTCTTTATTTAATATTCGGGATGCTTTCCAGATTTCAAGGCTTTCAAAATTTCTCACGGCGGATAAATTATTAATGGCTGATATACCGGCCAAGGTAATAATTTTCCAAGACAATCCCCCATACCGCGAACCTCAAACCCAAGGCCGCAAACCTACGGTTTGCTAAGATTCCCTCTTCGAAATCTCATCCCTGATCTTGGCGGCTTTTTCGTAATCTTCGTCCTGGACGGCGCCTTCGAGGAGTTCGTGCAGTTCGGAAAGGCTGAGTTTGGTGTAGGTGTCGCCGGCTTTGTTGGATTCTTCCATGCCGAAAGTTTCCGGATGTGAAAGCACCTGGTCGGATTCGCCCTGGTTCTGGTAGCCTTCCTGCGGGTTGGCCTTGAGGTAGATTCCCGCTTTGTCGAGTATGTTTTTATAGGTGAAGATCGGTGCATTGAAACGCAGCGCCAGAGCGATGGCATCGGAAGTCCGCGCATCGATTATTTCTTCGATCTTGTCGCGTTCGCAAATGATGCTTGAATAAAATACGCCGTCGACCAGCTTATGTATGATAACCTGCTTTACGACAATGTCGAAACGGTCGGCGAAATTGCGGAAAAGGTCATGTGTGAGCGGCCTTGGCGGCTTGATTTCCTTCTCCAAAGCGATGGCAATCGACTGGGCTTCAAACGCACCGATTACGATGGGCAATTTTCGGTCACCGTCAGCTTCATTCAGGATCAATGCATAGGCGCCATTCTGCGTTTGGCTGTATGAAATCCCTTTAATCGTCAATTTTACCAGGCTCATAATATTAAAAAAAGTATGGTGCAAATTACCGATTTTAATTTGAAATAAAAAAGGCTGCCCGAATTTTGATAACGCTCAAAACAGGGCAGCCAAATACAATATGATAGGATTTTCCTAAGCGTTTTGCGCCCTGAATTCCTTGATTTTTTGTGTCAGTTTCGGGACGACTTCAAACAGGTCTCCAACAACGCCGTAATCGGCAACTTTAAAGAACGGCGCATCGGCATCCGAATTAATCACCACTTTCACTTTTGACGAGTTGATCCCGGCAATGTGCTGGATCGCACCCGAAATTCCGACTGCGACATAAAGGTTCGACGCGACCGGTTTTCCGGTTTGTCCAACGTGCTCACTGTGTGGCCTCCAACCAAGATCCGAAACCGGTTTTGAACACGCGGTTGCTGCGCCCAATGCCGATGCAAGATCTTCGATCAATCCCCAGTTTTCCGGGCCTTTGAGTCCGCGACCGCCCGAAACCACGATGTCGGCATCAGCAATCGTGATCTTTCCGGTAGTCCGGTCAACCGACTCGGTTTTGACGCCAAAATCGGCATCGGTAATCGAAGGAGAAAAATCCTCCTGCGACATGTTCGAGGCGCTTTCCGAAATTCCGTATGAGTTTTTCGCAAGGCCAAGCACTTTTACATCGGTAGTGATTTCTGAAATTGTAAACGCCTTGTTCGAGAACGAGTGCCTTTTCACCTGGAACGGCGAAGTGCTGACGGGCAGTCCCACTACGTTTGAGGCAAAACCCGCATCGAGTGCTACTGCCACAAGCGGCGCGAGGTAAAGGCTGTCGGTTGTGGAGGACAGCAATACCAGCTTCACGTTTTCCTTTTGTGCCGCCTGTTTGATGACATCGGCGTATGCCTTTGCAGAAAACTGGTTCAGCTTGTCGTTGCTTACTTTAAGCACTTTATCGACACCGTATTTCGAAAGTTCCGATACATCGCCGGCATTAACCGTCACCGCAGTGACAGTCGTTCCCAGTGATTCGGCTACTTTTTTCCCGTAAGAAGCCAGCTCGAAAGCCACTTTCTTGAACTTTCCTTCGGCTGATTCAGCATATATTAATATTGACATGACTATATTTTTAAATTTTTGAAAAAATTGCTTTCGGCTTTGGGCAGTGGGCTTTCGGCTTACAGCTCACACCCCACACCCCACACCTCATACCTATATCACCTTCGCCTCATTATGCAGCGCGCTCACCAGTTCATCAAGCTGATCAACCGTAAATAGTTTCACTGCCGATTTTGGCGCGGGCTTTTCAAATTTAACCGATTTTGTAGTGGCGTTTGCCGCAACAGGCTCGACGATGGCGAGAGCTTTGGTTCGTGCCGTCATGATTCCGCGCATGTTCGGGATGCGGAGGTCTTTCTCCTCGACAAGTCCCTTTTGGCCGCCGATCACCAGTGGCAGCGTAGTCGAAACGGTTTCTTTTCCGCCGTCGATCTCGCGTACTGCTTTGACATTATTTCCGTCAACGGTAAGTCCGATGCACGAGTTTACGAAATTGGCGCCGGTAAGGGCTGAGATCATTCCCGGAACCATTCCGCCGTTGTAGTCGAGCGATTCTTTGCCGGCGATAATCAGGTCGTAACCGCCCGATTTGATAACTTCGGCGAGTTGTTTGGCGACGAAAAACCCGTCGCTTGGCTGAGCGTTTACGCGGATGGCTTCGTTGGCTCCGATGGCGAGCGCCTTTCGAAGCGTAGACTCTGTTTCCGGTCCGCCAACATTGACGACCGTCACGGTAGCGCCTTGCTGCTCCTGAAACCAGATCGCGCGGGTAAGTCCGAATTCATCGTTCGGGTTGATAACGAACTGTACGCCATTGGTATCGAATTCCGAATCGCCGTTCGTAAAATTGATTTTTGAAGTGGTATCAGGCACGTGGCTGATGCATACTAATATTTTCATTTGTGTCTTTTGAAAATTTGGGGACAAAAGTAAGGAAAAAAGTTTGTTGTTGGGCATAGGCGCAGGGTGCAGGGTTCAGGGTGCAGGGCTCAGGGCACAAGGCTCAGGGTGCAGGGTAAAGGGTGCAGGGCTCAGGGCGCAGGGGAGGAAGGTTTAAAAGTTTAAGGTTTAAAGTTGGCTGGAAGAAGGTTTAAAATTTAAGGTTCAACATTTTTTATTTCTTCAAGTTCGGTTTCAATAATGTAAATCACATCGCTCAGGTTTGTCACAAAATGGTTTGTCACAATTTTTTTTGTGCGAATGCTTTTGTGACAAGATTATTTTGATGTGGGTTTAAGGATTATTAATCAGTTAGATCAAGGTGTATGGAAAACCGTTAGCAGGTGTTCAAGGAAAAGTTGTTTATTTGCGCAGACGCTGCAATGTGGTCAATGCCTCCGACCAGATTGATGTTCTTCAAAAAATCAAATATATCAAAAAGCATGAACGAAATTATTTGCCCAAACTGCGCAAAAGCTTTTAAAGTCGACGAAGCGGGATTTGCAGAAATCCTGAAGCAGGTTCGCGATAGCCAGTTTCAGGAGGAATTGCAAAATCGGTTGAGCCTTGCCGAGCGGGAAAAGGAAAGCGCGGTTAAACTGGCTGAAGCGAATTTGCGCAATTCGTTGCAGGAGCAGCTTGCAAAAAAGGATCGGGAACTCGCTGAACTTAAGTCACAGAATGAGATTTCGCTATCTGAAAAACTGAATAAAAAAGAAGCCGAGATATTGCAACTGCGGGCAAAGATCGATAGCGTCGAGGTTGAGAAGAAACTTGCGGTCAATGAAGCGGTCCAGTCAATCGCAAAAGAACGGGATAGCCTTGCGAACGATTTAAAGACCAAGGAGCTTGAAAAACAAAATATCGAAAGCTCGCTGAAGCAACAATTCACTACCGAGCTGCAAAGTAAAGATGCCATCATTAAATATAAAGAGGATGAGCTGGCGCGGGTAAAGGACATGAAGTTGAAGCTTTCAACGAAAATGTTGGGCGAATCGCTGGAGCAACATTGCGAAACCGAATTCAACAAGCTCAGGGCAACGGCGTTCCAAAAGGCCTATTTCGAAAAGGACAACGATTCAAGATCGGGCAGCAAGGGAGATTATATATTCCGTGAGACTGACGAGGCCGGAAACGAGGTTATCTCGATCATGTTTGAGATGAAGAACGAATGTGATGAGACTGCAACCAAGAAAAAAAACGAGGATTTTTTAAGGGAACTGGATAAAGACCGCAACGAGAAGAAATGTGAATACGCTGTTCTGGTAACCTGTTTGGAAGCTGAAAGCGAACTTTACAATTCGGGTATTGTCGATGTCTCGCACCGCTATAACAAAATGTACGTCGTGCGGCCCCAGTTTTTTATTCCGATGATCACACTGCTTCGAAATGCGGCGATGAGTTCGATGCAATATAAAACCGAGCTTGGCCTGATCAGGAACCAGAATGTCGACATCACCAACTTTGAAGAGAAGATCAATAACTTCCGGGAAGGTTTCTCCAAAAATTACCTGTCTGCCCAATCACATTTTCAAAAGGCGATCGAGGAAATTGACAAATCGATTGCGCGAATGCAAAAAGTTAAGGAGGAACTGACAACAAGCGAAAATCAACTGCGATTGGCAAACCAAAAAGCAGACGACCTAACTATAAAGAGGCTTGTTCATGGAAATCCAACAATGAAAGCCAAATTCGACGAGTTGAAAAAGTAAAGCATCTATATTGATTCCGAACGAACAGTACAGCCTAATCAGCATAAGCAGAGAAATTCATGCGGAATGGTATTGTGAAAAATGAACTTTTATTATGTCTGATAAACCAGCAACAACCGCTTTCCAAATGAAGTATTTATTTCTATTTATGCTTTCTGCAATTAGTGTAGTAGCATATTCACAGGATACGATTTTCCTTCGTGAAAACAACATTGAATTTAAAGCGAAAGTCACCGAAGTGACAGATGAGGTGATAAAATATAAAAAGTGGGAAAACCTTGATGGGCCAACTTATAATCTAAACATTTCGTCCATTTCAAAAATTCGATATAAAAATGGCCAGGAAGATAATTTCAGCGCTACAGGTACCGACGCCACCAATCCTATTGTCCAATCAGCATCAGCTCTCGCTCCTTCCAAAATAAATACTTTTCCTCTTGCTTCCGGCTATCCAAAAGTAGGTTTGGTCAACGTTCCGTATTGGTTTGAAAACGGTGCGATAACGGAACTCGAAAAAGCTGATTACACACGAAACAAACAACATTCAGGCGCTTGGGGACGGATGTGGGTAATAACTGTGGCTGGCATTGCTTCAAATATCCGATTGCCAAAGCAAGATCCATTGCAATTTATAATTCAGCTGGACGACCCCAAAGGAAATCCGTTTTCGATATGCGAACTTCACCTTTGCGAGGTAAAGGCACAACGGCAATTTATCGACACGAAAAAAGGCATGCATGGTGAAGTAAAGCAGGAAGCCATTAAGTTAGATGCCAAGGCACTTAACGATACGGGGCTGTATATGTTGGCTCCGGCGAAAAAACTTGCCAAAGGAGAATATATTTTTACAATTACAGACGATTCAGAAGTATACGCTTTTTCAATAGGGAAGTAATGGCCAAGGTTTACGATTCAGCGAACACCAACTTGAAACCTTAAATTTTAAAACATCTTTTCTCCCCAAACGCATACCCTGAACCCAGCACCCAGTAATTCCTTATCTTCGACCTTCAAAACTCACCAATGATGAAACTCAAAAAACTCACTTTCGCATTGCTGCTTATGGCGGCTTTCGGACTCGGATATGCTTTTAACGCGGTTCAGAAACCGGAATCGGCAGAGCGTAAAGTCACCGGAATTGGTGGAATTTTCTTCAAATGTAAAGACCCGAAAAAGCTTCGTGAATGGTATCAGCAGCATCTGGGCTTGAACACCAATCAGTACGGTGCCGTATTCGAATGGCGCCAGGCTGACGAAGGCACCAAGCACGGCTATACACAGTGGAGCCCGTTTAATGAAAAGAGCAATTATTTCGCACCATCGGAGAAAGATTTCATGATCAATTACCGGGTAGCCGATCTTGAAAAGCTTGTCGTACAGCTACGTAAAGACGGTATTTCGATCACCGATGAGATTGAATCGGTTGAGTACGGCAAGTTCGTCCACATCATGGACCTCGAAGGCAACAAAGTTGAACTTTGGGAACCTAACGATGTCGAATACGAAAAGCTCGGCAAGCAAATGGGTGCGTTGACGACGAAGTAGGGTTCAGCTCTCAGCTGTTAGCGATTAGCGTCTTTGGAAAGGGTTCAGGGGCCAAGGTTCACGGTCACCCAACTTCAAACGTTTAACCACATACCACATGCCTCACACCCAACACCCTGCGCCTTGAACCCTGTACCCAACACCCAACACCCAAACCTACTGAATGGGCCCCGCTTTTTTAATCTGCCTCATTAGCGTCTCATCTTTTTTGCCTTCCACTTTAACCTGCGCAATGGCTCCGAGTGTAAAAGCTTCAATTAGGTTGTGGTTGACGTATGCGTAGGTGCCGGGTTCCCTGAATTTGTATAGCGCAGCGGCGGCAGATCCGCCAGGTATTGCCCACGTTTCATAATCGGTATAAGGTTTATTGTTGAATTTTCCGCCCGGCCAATATAAATCGGCATGCCCGCCAATAAGATGGATTCGGGTGTCACGGTTGGCGTTGGAGGTAATGAACAGCACATTTTCGCCGACTTTCGCAGTCATTGCCTTTGCTCCGAGCAGTGCGCCTTTCACACCATTAAATACAAGGTGTGTCGGTTGTAATGATTTAATGGATTCGCCAATCGCGGCAACACTCTCCATCGCGGTTGCAAAATCTTTGTACTTGCCATCGGCATCTTTAGGTAAGTAGTAGTCCTGCTCGACTACGTAGTACGCGCGGTCGTATTTAAGCTGGTTTCCGTTTTCATCTTTGAGCCCACCTCGAGGCAACACCATGATAACACCGTTCATCCCCGATGTGATGTGAATCGGAACCATTAAACCGCCAGGTGCGCAGTGATAAACGAATACGCCGGCTTTACTAGCGCGAAAACGAAATGTTGCCTGCTGTCCCGGACTGACGAGCGAAAGATCTGCGCCGCCCATTTCACCGGTTGCCGCGTGGAAGTCGACGTTATGCTGCATCGTATTGGTAGCCGGATTCTTTAATGTGACTTCAACAAGATCGTCCTGGTGGACCACGATAATCGGAGCCGGAACCGCTCCGTTGAATGTCAGCGCCCAGATAAACTCGCCCGGCGCGATCTCGATTTTCTTTTCGATTGCAGTCAGCGTCACTTCGACAATCTTAGGTTTTCCTTCTGCGACTTGTTCGTATTTGGGCAGGAATGGCGCTGCAACGAGTTCCTGTTTGACGCGTTCCAGATTATCACCATTGTCGTCATATTTCTGGTCGAGGACCGAGGAGGAGTTGTTCTTATTGCATGAAAATAAAACGAAAAAAATCGCCATAAATGCGATTAATAACGTCGATTTTGGCGACGTTAGGGGCTGGTTAAATGCTTTCATAGGTATTGTTGTTTTCTTGGTTCTACAAGTTACAAACAAATCCTAAGTGTTTCTAAGATAATTTCGTTAAAATGATTTATCGCCTTTTTGCCGGTCCTATTTAATTGGTCCCGATATGCAGATTTCAAATTTGATCATAAGTACAAACGGACTCCATTCTTTTTAGTAAAGTCAAAATATAAAATATTAAATTTGCACTTCGTCATTCGGTTTTTCGATGCTCAATGACGCAAAACACAAAATCTATTATGAGAACAATACAATTCAGGGAAGCGGTTGCCGAGGCGATGAGTGAAGAAATGCGCCGCGACGAGTCGGTTTACCTCATGGGCGAAGAGGTTGCAGAATACAATGGAGCGTACAAAGCATCAAAAGGAATGCTTGACGAATTTGGGCCGAAGCGCGTAATTGACACTCCGATTGCCGAGCTTGGTTTCGCCGGGATCGCGGTTGGGTCAGCTATGAACGGGTGCCGTCCGATCGTCGAATACATGACGTTCAACTTTTCACTTGTCGGAATCGACCAGATCATCAATAACGCCGCGAAAATGCGCCAGATGTCGGGCGGACAATTCCCAATGCCGATGGTTTTCCGCGGACCAACTGCCTCTGCGGGCCAACTGGGAGCAACGCACTCGCAGGCTTTCGAGAACTGGTTTGCCAATACGCCGGGATTGAAAGTCGTAGTTCCTTCAACGCCATACGATGCGAAAGGGCTTTTGAAGTCGGCGATCCGCGACAACGATCCCGTAATTTTCATGGAATCGGAACAGATGTACGGCGACAAAGGCGAAGTTCCTGAAGGTGAATATACAATCCCGCTTGGCGTAGCCGATATCAAGCGCGAAGGCACCGATGTCACAATCGTGTCTTTTGGAAAGATCATCAAGGAAGCGTTGGCGGCAGCCGAAGAATTGGCGAAAGAAGGCATTTCGTGCGAGATCATCGATTTGCGGACTGTGCGTCCGATGGATTACGATGCGATCCTGAATTCGGTCAAAAAAACAAACCGGCTCGTCGTTCTTGAGGAAGCATGGCCTTTTGCAAGCGTCGCTTCTGAAATTACTTATATTGTACAGGAACGCGCCTTCGATTATCTCGATGCGCCAATTCAACGGATCACGACAGCCGATACACCTGCGCCGTATTCGCCCGTATTGCTGAAAGAATGGCTTCCAAACTCGGAAGACGTTATCAAGGCGGTTAAGAAAGTAATGTATAAGAAGTAGTGGTTTGAGAGCAGTTTGCGGAAGTTGCTTATTTCTGGTTTTTCCTCAATTCGGGGTTTGGGAATATCGTAAATTACCTTCAGGGAAGGGGAAAATACGTCCCTACAAATTTTCCGGATACCTTCCAAACGGGAAAACCGCAATTATAAACTTTTGACACTGTTAAAGTTACAGCCTTACCGCCCGCAGGAGCTTCACCAGTACAGTATGTTACTAGTAGCAAATGATGGGGTTTTTCCTCAATTCGGGGTTTTGGAGATATCGTAAATTACCTTCAGGGAAGGGGAAAATACGTCCCTACCAAGTTTCCGGATACCTTCCAAACGGGAAAACCGCAATTAATAAATTTAGTAGTAAAAAGTCCAAAGCCTTAACGCCGGCAGCAGCTTTATCATGCAAATATGCTACTAGTAGCAAATGATGGGGTATTTCCTCAATTTGGGGTTTTGGAGATATCGTAAATTACCTTCAGGGAAGGGGAAAATACGTCCCTACAAAGTTTCCGGATACCTTCCAAACGGGAAAACCGCAATTATTAAATTTAGTAGTAAAAAGTCCACAGCCTTAACGCCGGCAGCAGATTTATCATGCAAATATGCTACTAGTAGCAAATGATGGGGTATTTCCTCAGTTTGGGGTTTGAGAGATATCGTAAATTACCTTCAGGGAAGGGGAAGATGTGTCCCTACGAAATCATCCGTTTCAATCGCTATTGGAAAACCATAGATTGTAAACCCCCGGAAAATAACAAGATCCGGGAAGAAACCGGAGAAAGAGAGTAGTGTCAGAGTTAGCCAAATAACCGTCTTTGAGCAACTGCCACAAGCCATCTAATTACTAACTACATTTCAGTATATTTGACGCTTCATCGGAAAAACTCCGGTGAAGCTTTTTTCAATATGGCAAACAAAATATTTTTCAGCGTTTTCTTCTTATTGTGTGCCTCTTTTTTATCCGCCCAGACGAAAGTCAGCGGAATTGTTGTCGACGCCTCAAACCAACCAATTCCATACGCAAACATCCAGTTCAAAGGCTCAAGCGAAGGAATAGTAGCCAACGAAAACGGTCGGTTTTACATCGAATCTCCAAATACATACAGCACCATAGTCGTTACTTTCATGGGCTTCCAGGACAAGGAAGTTGCGCTGCCAAAAGCAGTGAATTACGATTTCAAGATCCAGTTGCGCGAAAGTGAGAAACTTAGCGAGGTTGTAATCTACACCGGAAAAACTTCCAAAAAGAACAATCCGGCCATCGATATTTTACGGAAAATCTGGGCGCGAAAGCGAAAGAACGGCCTTAGTATGTTCGATCAGTACCAGATGGAGAAATACGAAAAAGTCGAGTTTGACATGAACACGATCGACAGCGCATTCATGAAGAACAAGATTTTCCGCGGAATGGAATTCATCTTCAAGCAGGTCGACACTTCCGACGTCACCGGCAAAACCTACCTTCCGATTTTCATCAACGAAGCCTTGTCGGATGTATATGGCGACAATATGATCAACAAGGTCAAGGAAATCCTGAAGGCTAGCAAAAATTCGGGCTTTACCGGAAACCAACAAATCCTCTCTTTTATCAAGGATCTTTACGCCGATTATAACATTTACGACAACTACCTGAATTTTTTCGACAAGAGTTTCACAAGTCCGCTTTCTCGCACCGGAATTGACGTTTACAATTATGTCCTCCGCGACAGCGCCTATATCGACAAAAAGTGGTGCTACAATATCGTTTTCTATCCGCGGCGAAAGAACGAACTGACTTTTAAGGGCGATTTCTGGGTTAACGACACCACGTTTGCGATCAAGAATATCAATATGGCGGTTACCAAAAGCGCCAACATCAACTGGATCAAGGACATCTACATCGAACAGGAGTTCGAGGTCTTGAACGATTCGGTTTTTCTGCTCACGCGCGATCACATGATGTCTGATTTTGCGCTGAACAAAAAGGAAACTTCAAAGGGAATCTACGGTAAACGGACGACGCTGTACCGGAATCATCAGTTCAATAAGCCAAAGCCAAAGGAATTTTATCGCGAAGCCGTCAACTTTGTCGATAATTCGGTCTACCAGAAACCCGACGAATATTGGGAAGAAAATCGTTTTGAAAAGCTTAACAAGGACGAACAGGGCGTTTATAAAATGCTGGACACATTAAAAACCGTCAAGAAATTCAGGCAGATCACGAACCTCGTCCAGATCCTCGGAAGCGGCTACATACAGTTTGGCAATTTCGATTACGGACCGATTTATTCCACCGTCGGCTACAATGAGGTCGAAGGAACGCGACTTCGTGTTGGCGGGCGGACGTACTTCGGTCCGAACGATCCGTGGCGGCTCCAGGTTTATACGGCTTACGGATTTTCAGACCACAAATTCAAATACGGATTGTCCGGAAAATGGATGATCGACAAGAAAAACCGGATCATCATTTCGGGAGGAAACCGACGCGACATCGAACAGATCGGTGCCAGCCTGACCACGACCAATGATGTCCTGGGCAGAAGTTTCGCCTCGTCGTCCCTTTTCTCGAGCGGAAGCAACGGCAAACTGACCAACATCAATTTATCGACCGCCGCATTCGAGATCGAGCCGGTCAAAAACCTGACGTTCCAGGTCGGAATGTCCTATCGCACGCTCGAATCGGCATCGCCAACGTTCAGTCTCGACTATTACAAGGTCTTGCCCTCGCCGACAAACCCGTCCGGAGTAATCGCAGGCGATGTGAAGCAGGCCGAAACCAACTTCCAGATCGATTACACGCCGCGCCGCCGCACAATCGGTTATGGCGTAGAACGCGACGAATCCGACAATCCTTACACCCGGATTTTTGTGAACTACAGCGCGGGAATCAAGGGAATGCTCGATTCCGATTTCGACTACCAAAGGCTGCAGCTGTTTTACAAGCAGCCGATTGTCATCGGCCCGATCGGCCGTTCGACTGTCATCGTCGAGTTAGGCAAAACCTACGGAACGATTCCACTCGGACTCATGAGCATCGTTCCCGGAAATCAAACGTATTTCACGATCGAGAACACCTTCAGCAACCTGAATTTCTACGAGTTTGTTGCCGATGAATATGCGACTTTCCAATGGGAACACAATTTCCAAGGGAAAATCTTCGCCCGTATCCCGTTGATCCGAAAACTGAACTGGCGTGAAATCGTTGGCGTCCGCGGCGTTTATGGAACGGTATCCGACGAAAACCGCGCGATCAACGCTTCGGGGCTGATCTACAAAGCGCCAAATCCTGCGTACTGGGAATACAGCGCCGGAATCGCCAATATATTTAAGGTATTCCGTATTGATTTCAGTTGGCGCGGCAACTACCGCGACGTAGCCGAATCGCGCAATTTTTCAGTGAAAGGCTCGTTTGGTTTCTATTTTTAGAGCTGTTCCTGCTTTACGCTGTATCTTTTGCTGCTAAAGGTCGCAGCAAAAGGATGCCGCTTCAATCAGGGCTAATTTCAGCAGTCCAACTTCCGATTACCCAATACCCCAAACGCATGACCGCCGCCTTCAACTTCCTGCTCGAACTTGACCCGAACTTCCTGCTCATCTGGGATTTGTACGGCACGCCGAACATTCCGCACCGGCCACCGGGTTTCGAGACACTTTGCAAGATCATCTTCGAACAGCAGGTTTCGCTCGAGTCGGGAAAAGCCTGTTACGATAAACTCAATGCAATGCTTCCGGCATTCACGCCACAAAACGTTTTGTCGTCATCGGAAGCGGATTTCCGTGCGTGTGGTTTGAGTCGGCAAAAAGCCACCTATATAACCGCGCTCGCCGATGCAATCGTTTCCAGGCAGCTCGATCTTGAGGGTTTGGAACACAAATCGCCTGAGGAAGCGCGCCATGAACTGATCAAAATAAAAGGCATCGGCCACTGGACTGCCGATGTTTACCTGATGTTCAGCCTCGGCGCACCCGATATCATTCCGCTTTCAGATATCGGAATTGCGGTTACCATCCGGGAACTCTGGAACATAGAAGACAGGGAAGAGGCAAAAAGGCTGACGCACAAATGGTCGCCATTCAGGACCGCAGCCTCATTTTTTCTGTGGCATTATTACCTGCGCAAGCGCGGCCGTGTCATCCACATGTAGTGCGGAACAATTCTCAAATGAAAGTTGTTTTATGTCGCTATTTTGTTAATTTTGCAGCCGTTAAATTTAAGAACTAAAAGCAAACTTATGGAATCAATCATGATTTATGTGCCAATAATAATGGCGGTGATAGGTCTTGTGTTCATGTGGGCCAAAAGGGCCTGGGTGCTGAAGCAAGATGCGGGAGACGGAAAAATGAAGGAAATCTCGGATTACATTTATGAAGGAGCACTTGCCTTCCTAAAAGCCGAATACCGCCTTCTTGCCGTTTTCGTCGTCGGGGCCAGCGTCGCCTTGGCAGCAATCTCATTCATTGTTCCGACTACACATATATTAATTGTGCTTGCATTCGTTTTCGGTGCCTTTTTCTCTGCACTTGCCGGAAACATGGGAATGAAAATCGCAACCAAAACCAATGTGCGCACCACACAAGCTGCGCGTACAAGCCTTCCGCAGGCGCTGAAAGTTTCTTTTGGCGGTGGAACCGTTATGGGACTTGGCGTTGCCGGATTGGCAGTACTCGGACTCACAACATTCTTTATTCTGTTCTTCCACTTTTTCATGAACGGAGTTTGGGAGCCGGTATCGGTTGACGGTGTAATGCGCACGCCTTCCGAATTGATGACAATCGTGCTCGAAACGCTTGCCGGATTCTCACTTGGTGCCGAATCAATCGCGCTTTTTGCCCGTGTTGGCGGTGGAATCTATACAAAAGCTGCCGACGTTGGCGCTGACCTTGTCGGAAAAGTCGAAGCCGGAATTCCCGAAGACGATCCGCGTAACCCTGCGACAATCGCCGATAATGTTGGAGACAACGTAGGCGACGTTGCCGGTATGGGCGCTGACCTTTTCGGTTCTTATGTGGCGACTGTGCTCGCCGCGATGGTTCTTGGAAATTACGTTATTAAGGACATGGGCGGAAAAATCGATGATGCTTTCGGCGGAATCGGCCCAATCCTTCTTCCGATGGCAATCGCCGGATTCGGAATTTTATTCTCGATCATCGGAACCATGTTGGTCAAGATCACAAGCAACGATGCTAAAGAAAAACAAGTTCAGGGTGCGCTTAACATTGGAAACTGGGTTTCTATCGCATTGACCGCAGTAGCTTGTTATTTCCTTACAACTTACCTTTTGCCTGCAACAATGAAGATGGAATTCTTCGGTGAAGGACTTCGTGAGATCAGTTCACTTCGCGTTTTTGCGGCAACCATAATCGGACTCCTCGTTGGTGGATTCATTTCATCAGTTACAGAATACTACACAGGTTTGGGTACGAAGCCGGTTTTGGCAATTGTACAAAAATCTTCTACCGGTGCTGGAACAAACGTTATCGCCGGACTCGCAACAGGTATGATTTCTACCTTCCCGACAGTACTCTTGTTTGCGGGTGCGATCTGGGCTTCTTACGCGTTGGCAGGTTTCTACGGAGTTGCACTTGCTGCTTCGGCAATGATGGCGACCACCGCAATGCAATTGGCTATCGACGCTTTCGGCCCGATCTCCGATAACGCAGGTGGAATCGCTGAAATGAGCGAACTTCCGAAAGAAGTCCGTACACGTACCGACATTCTCGATTCGGTAGGAAATACAACTGCCGCTACAGGGAAAGGATTTGCGATCGCTTCTGCGGCGCTGACATCACTTGCGCTTTTTGCGGCGTATGTGACTTTCACCGGAATTGACGGAATCAACATCTTCAAGGCTCCGGTTCTGGCGATGCTTTTCGTTGGTGGAATGATTCCGGTAGTTTTCTCGGCTTTGGCAATGAACTCTGTCGGAAAAGCGGCAATGGACATGGTGTATGAAGTACGCCGCCAGTTCAAGGAAATTCCAGGAATCATGGAAGGTACAGGCCGTCCTGAATACGGAAAATGCGTTGCCATTTCTACGAAAGCCGCTCTTCGCGAAATGATGCTTCCGGGAATCCTGACAATCGGTTTTCCAATCGCAATCGTTCTTCTTGGCAAGCTGGTTTATGGCGACAACAACCAACTGATCGCAGAAATGCTTGGTGGTTATATGGCCGGTGTTACGGTTTCGGGCGTACTTTGGGCAGTGTTCCAAAACAACGCCGGCGGTGCATGGGATAACGCTAAGAAATCTTTTGAGGCCGGTGTTATGATCAACGGCGAGATGACTTACAAAGGTTCGGATGCGCACAAAGCTGCGGTTACCGGTGATACTGTTGGTGATCCGTTTAAAGACACTTCAGGACCGTCGATGAATATCCTGATCAAGCTTACATGTCTTATCGGATTGGTTATCGCTCCGATTTTGGGCGGACATACAGTAGGTACTGAAAATGGTGCGGCGGGCAAAGAAGTTCACATGATGATGAACGGCAAATGCGACATGTCGAAAATGGCGAATATGACCAAGGAAGAGTGCGCGAAAATGTGCGACGACATGAAATGCACTGCCGCTGAAAAAGAAGCGTGCCTTTCGCACTACGATTCCAACGGTAAATTCGTGACATCTTCAGGGATGGCGTGCTGCGCTGCTAAGTCAGATGCAAAAGTCAACAAGCAGGTTCGCATCGAGACCACAAACAACAACGGTCAGTGGGTGGCAATCGTAACTACAACCGAAAACGATGTGGTAAGCACCAAAGTTTTTGAAGGAACGGAAGCTGAGGTAAAAGCCAAGCTTGATCCATACAGAAAATAGAATATCATTTTATTATATCAGAAAGCGTCGGAAACCCTCCGGCGCTTTTTTATTTTTAGTCATCAGATTTATTAAAAGCTGAATTCCATATATTTGACTTTTAACCAACGCAACTAATCGCATGAAAAAAGTATTACCCTTTATTATTCTTTGCCTTGCAGCTTTTACGATGCAGGCGCAAACAAATCAATCCTGGAGCCGACTCCAAGGGCAATCGCCCAAGCCGGCAAAGACCACGCAACGGATGGCGTTCCCGAAAGAGTTTATTCTGTTCCAGTTCACTCCCGAAACCTTCCGCCAGACATTGGCCGCAGCTCCGGAACGCTTTGGAAGCAAAAAAGCAGGCGTTGTCATTTCACTTCCTGCCGTTGATGGAACCATGGAAAACTATGAAGTTTTTGAAGCTTCCAATTTTGATCCTGCGCTCCAGGCGCAATTTCCTGAAATACGTTCTTACGTTGGCCGTGGAATCACCGACAAGCGCGCGCTTTTGCGCATGAGCGTTGATCCGCACGGAATCCAGACCATGGTTTTCAGGACCGACAAGCGCAACGAATTCATGGAGCCATACTCGGAAGACGGATCGGTTTACGCAGTTTTCAATTCATCCCGTGAAAAAGGAAGCCTTCCGTTTACCTGTTCCACCGAAGATGTGGCAATTGCAAACAATCTGGCAGCCGATTCAGGCGCAACACACCGAACCACTTCTGCCGACCTGCTGACATTCAGGCTTGCACTTTCGTGTAATGGCGAATATGCGACCTACTTTGGCGGAACCGTTGCCGGTGCATTGGCCGCTATGAACGCAACTTTGACACGCGTAAACGGTGTTTTTGAAATGGATTTTGCGATACACATGAACCTAATCGCGAACAACACGACCGTAATTTATACCAATTCGCTCACCGATCCTTATACCTCAATGGGCCAATGGAATGGCCAGCTCCAGAATACTTTGACGGCAAACATCGGCGAAGCCAATTACGATATCGGGCACATGTTTGGTGCGACCGGCGGCGGTGGCAATGCCGGCTGCATCGGGTGTGTTTGCGTTGATGGGCAAAAAGGCCGCGGAATTACTTCACCGGCCGACGGAATCCCAATGGGAGACAATTTCGACATCGATTATGTTGCGCATGAAATGGGGCACCAGTTCGGTGGAAACCACACTTTTTCAAACAGCGTTGAAGGTACAGGCGTGAATGTTGAGCCGGGCTCCGGGTCCACAATCATGGGATACGCCGGAATCACCGCGCAGGATATCCAGGCACATTCGGATGATTACTTCGTTTATGCCAACATAAAACAGGTTCAGGACAATATGGTCGGCAAAACCTGTCCGACGCACACACCGCTTGATAATATTGCTCCGGTTATGAACGCCGGGCCAGACTATACAATACCGAAAAGCACGCCTTTCCGCCTCGAAGGTTCCGGAAGTGATGGTAACGGTGACGCACTGACATACTGCTGGGAGCAAAACGATACGGCAACTACCCAAACCGGAACCAACAGCCAGGCTTCGGCTACCAAGACCGGCGGCCCGAACTGGAGATCGTATGATCCGGTTTCAGTTCCCGTGCGCTGGTGTCCGCCACTGGCTCGCGTGAAAGATAATTTCCTGACTTCGATTTTTATGGATGGCGCCACGCAGATAAGAACTGAAGCGGTGAGCTCTGTTGCTCGCACGCTGAACTTCACACTAACAGGCCGCGATCACGTGCTTGGCGTTGGACTTACCGGAACGGATGCGATGGTCGTAACCGTCAATGCAACCGCAGGACCATTTCTTGTGAGTTCACCAAACACGAATGTCTCCTGGGAATCCGGAAGCAATCAGACGGTTACCTGGGACGTTGCCGGTACAACCGCTAACAATGTGAATGCGGCATTTGTTGATATTTTTCTGTCAACTGATGGTGGACTGACTTATCCGGTTATGCTAGCAAGCCAGGTTCCGAATGATGGTTCTGAGACGGTATCGATCCCGAATATGACCGGAACTACCAACAGGATCATGGTGAAAGGCTACAATCATATTTTTTATGATATTTCAAATACTGATTTTTCGATTGCCGCTCCGGCTTCGACTTTTGAAATTGCCTTTTCAGGCGTAGCGGGTGAGCAGTACAAGTCTTCCTGCCAGGGCCAGGATATTTCCTATACAATTCCGTACACTGCGTTGGGCGGCTTTGCAGGTGAAACCACTTTTTCTGCATCTGGCGTTCCTGCCGGAGCGTCGGTGAATTTCTCGCCGGCTTCAATGACTTCCGATGGCAATGTGACCATTTCAATTTCAGGGACCAATTCGGCTGCACCTGGACTCTATCCAATCACGATTACCGGAACTTCCGGAGCGATCGTCAAAACCGTTCCGTTGTACCTTCAGTTGTACAGCTCCGGATTTGCGGCTGTTTCAGGACAATCTCCCGCGAATGGTGCGATCACCCAAAATACATCGCTGACACTTTCATGGGCTGCCGACGCAAATGCCACTTCGTATGAGGTTCTGGTTTCACTTGATCCGGCAATGACCGCTCCGATTTTTTCGGGAACAGTATCGGGAACAACCTATGCCATAACAGGCTTGTCGGAAGGAACGACCTATTATTGGTCGGTTCGCCCCGCGAATGCCTCATGCAGCGGCGAGTTTAGTACGCCTGCATCTTTCCAGACCGGACAGATTGCTTGCGACACGATGGCTTCGGCAAACGTTCCGATGACGATTTCTGCTACCGGTGCGCCAACCATTAATTCCACACTTGTAATTGCCGACGGAGTTACTATTTCCGACGTGAATATTACAATGAACGTCAGCCATACCTGGATAAATGATCTTACGGCGACTTTGATCAGTCCGTCCGGAACCCAGGTACAGCTCTATGCCGCACCTTGTTCAAGCGATGCGATAAATAATATTATTGCGACTTTTGACGATTCGGGAGTGCCTGTGGTTTGTGGAAACAACCCGGGAATCGGCGGAACTGTACAGCCAATCCAGCCGCTTTCGGCGTTTGTCGGACAAAACTCCGCAGGAACGTGGACATTGCGTATTGCCGATGCTTATAATCAGGATGGCGGCGCTTTGAACAGTTGGAGCCTGAATATCTGCAACGTTCAACCGCTGGCGACTGCCCAACATCAATGGAGCAATTTTGCAATCTATCCGAACCCGAACCACGGTAATTTCAACATCAGCTTCAGTTCGGAAACGGGGAATAAAGTACAGATTTCCGTTCACGATATCCGCGGTCGCGAGATTTTCAGCAAATCGTACATAAACAGCGGGTTATTCAACGAAAATCTTCAGCTTGACCGCGTCGAGACAGGATTATACCTGGTAACGGTGCAATCATGCGACGTAAAAGAAGTCAGAAAAATAGTTGTTGAATAAACGATTTAGAAAAAGAAAGCCCTGCGATTGCGGGGCTTTTTTATTTTAGAAGAGTCCGTTTAGCTCTGCGTTGATCTTGTTGAAAATAATCCCCATATCTTCAGGGTTGTTGACAAAGTCGATATTGTCCACATCAATAATCAGGAGTTTTCCTTTAGTGTAGGTGTGAATCCACGCTTCGTAGCGTTCGTTGAGTCGGCTAAGGTAGTCGATTGAGATCGAATTTTCGTATTCACGGCCGCGCTTGTGGATTTGGCTGACCAGGTTTGGAATCGAACTGCGCAGATAGATCATCAGGTCGGGCGGCGCAACGAGCGTTTCCATCAATTCAAAAAGAGACGAATAGTTCTGGAAATCCCGGTTGGTCATCAACCCCATAGCGTGCAGGTTTGGCGCGAAAATGTGCGCATCTTCATAAATTGTCCGGTCCTGGATAATGTTTTTTCCGCTTTGTCGAATTTGCAGGATTTGCCTAAAACGGCTGTTGAGGAAGTAGATCTGCAGGTTAAACGACCAGCGTTCCATCTGGTGGTAAAAATCATCCAGGTACGGATTGTCAACAACATCTTCATAATGCGGTTCCCATTTAAAATGTTTTGCCAAAAGGCGTGTCAATGTTGTTTTTCCGGCGCCGATATTTCCTGCTACTGCTATGTGCATTTATGGTAATTTGATGTTATATTTTATAATTCCCTCACCCGTAAAAATAAATAAATTTTGGTCTTCGTACCCGATTCCGCGGATGCTTTTTTCCGGCAGATCAATCATAACCGTGTTGTCTTTTTTAGGATCGATATAATATAGTTTGCCTTCTGCCACGTAAATTAAAGTCCCTGTAGGTGTTATGCGGCAAATTTCATTTGGCGGTATGACTCCGAGAAAATTCACCTTGCCGAAGATATCACTTACAAAAAGTTTCTGACTGTTGCCGATCCAGTAAAAATGGTTCAGATCGGTTTCATACCACGCAATTCCGTCCGTAACCGCCGGAGTTATGCTTCGTCTCGTTGCTGCATTAAAATCGTACAGCCAGATTTGTTGCGAAAGCGAATCATACAGCCAAAGCCGGTTTTGTGATGCGAGTCCCGTCGCTTGCACTTGCATCGGAATAGCAGGATCGTTAAACGATATTTGCCGGATTTCGTTCAGCTGACTGTCGAGAAGTACGACCGAATTAAAATCCTTATAAAAAAGCACCAACAGCAGCGGATTGGTGATATCGGCACCGGCGATGTTGCCTTTTGAAACATTATTGTAATCGAGCCTTTTCCCGTCGGTATATTTTGAGAATACATTATTGCTGATAAAGTAATGCGCACCGAATTGGTCGGTTCCGACGTACACATCGGCTTTGCCCGAAAAAATCACCGATCGGCCCGTAGCCGGAAAAACTTCCTGTGCACTTGCAAATACGGAAAACAGCAAAATGAAAACGGTTGCAAAATTTTTCATGGAAGGCTAATTTACGACAATCCGAAAGTGTTTTGCGTCAATGACATGCTTTTTATTTTAACATAACATTTGTAACAAATCTGCATCAAATCAGTCATATTTGCTTTTGTTAAAAATCTTCAAATGAAAAATTTGCTCTTCAATTTAGCACTTCTGATAACCACTGCGCTCGCCTCGTATGGGCAGGATTTTCAGGGAATGGCCGTTTACGAATCAAAAACCAGCACTGCCGACATAAAGGCGCGGATGGAAGGCAACAAGGACATAACGCCCGACATGCAAAAGATGATTGAGGAGCGGATGAAGTCAATGTTCGAAAAGACATTTATCTTGAATTTCGACAAAACCGCATCGATTTACAAGGAAGAAGAAAAATTGGATGCGCCGGGCCAGCAACAGAATGGCTTTCGTATGATGAGCTCAATGATGGGCGGCGGCGGAACCTACTACAAGAATATCAAGGATAAAATGTACACTGTTGACAAGGAATTTATGGGAAAGGAATTCCTGGTAAAAGATTCGCTTCCAAAGATCACCTGGAAAATGGAAGGCGACACCCGGCAAATCGGAGGATATACATGCTACAAGGCAACTGCGGTAGTTCCCGCCAACAAGACCGATTTCCGAAATTTCCGTCCGCGTGACCGCGATGGTAAAAAAGAAGACGCCAAAAAAGAAGATCCAAAAAAAGACGTAGCTACTGACGAAAAAGAAAAAAAGACAAACTTCATGGACGAATTGGATATTCCAAAAGACGTTACGATTACCGCTTGGTATGCGCCAGAAATTCCGATTTCACAAGGTCCGGAACGCTATTATGGCTTACCAGGACTTATTCTCGAGGTTAATGACGGAAAGACTACAATTCTCTGCTCGAAAATCGTGCTGAACGTTAAAGACAAAGCCGCAATCAAGGCACCTACTGGCGGTCAAAAAGTCACCCAAAAAGAATACGATGACATTGTTTTCAAAAAGATGGAAGAAATGCAGCAGATGTATCGCGGACAAGGCCGTGGTGACAGGAATACAATTCGCATCGGCGGCTAACAAAACATCCCAAGTCATCCCTACATGAAAAAACTGTTTTTCTTATGGTTGCTGCTGCCTGCAATTTCGCTGGCGCAAAGCATCCGCTTCGAAGGTTTTGTCGTTGATGCAGCATCAAAACCATTGGAAATGGCCAACGTTATGGCCGTCAATTCCGCAACAAAGGCGATGGATTCTTACGCCATCACAAACGACAAAGGACGATTTGTCCTTTCGCTGAAAGCCAACACCGCTTATACCATCAAATTTTCATTTCTTGGAATGCAAACCAAGGAAATCAGCGTGACAACCGAAACGGCCAACATGACCAGGACAGTAACGCTTGAAGAAGGCGGAATTGAACTTCAGGGTGTCGAAATTGTCCGCGAAATGCCGGTTTCCATTAGCGGCGATACAATTGTTTACAACGCCGATTCCTTTAAATCAGGTACCGAGCGAAAGCTGGAAGACGTCCTGAAAAAGCTTCCCGGAGTTGAAGTCAACGCCGACGGTGAAGTGGAAGTCGAAGGCAAAAAAGTTTCAAAATTGATGGTTGAAGGAAAAGATTTTTTTGATGGTGATACAAAGCTTGGCGTCAAAAACATTCCGGCCGACGCAATTGATAAAGTCCAGGTACTCCGCAACTACAACGACATTTCGGCGCTTAAGGGAGTTGAGAATAACACCGAAAATGTTGCAATGAACATCAAGCTGAAGGAAGGCAAAAAGAATTTTTGGTTTGGCGATCTTGACGCCGGAATCGGGATTGCAGACGATGAAACGCGGTACGTGGCCAATCCGAAAGTATTTTATTACAGTCCGAAATACAGCGTGAATGTCATCGGGAACTCGAACAACATAGGCGAGCTGCCCTTTACGGTGCAGGATTATTTTAAATTTACCGGCGGATTTCGCAGCATGATGCAAAAAGGCGGAACGAATTTCAATATTTCATCCAACGATCTTGGCATATCACTTTTGCGGAACAATCGCGCCAAGGAAATCGAAACCCAATTTGGGGCGGCCAATTTTTCATACAATGTGACCAAAGCGTGGAGTTTGAGTGGTTTTGCCATCGGCTCATCGACGATTACGGATATTGAAACGCGGACGCAAACGGTTCGGTTGCCCAACGAGCTCGATCCGGGCGCGAGTGAAAACCGCGAAGACCAGACGCACCAAAAGAGCAACCTTGGGTTGTTTAAGCTTAGCTCGAGCTACAAACCTGACGCGTCGCTCCAATTCGATTATGATGCGTTGCTGAAGATTTCTGGACAGGATGAAACAGGCGTGCTGTCATCGGTGACAACATCTGCCGAAGGTGTGCAAAACCAGTCGATCTTTACGGATAAAAATCAGACGCCGTTGTCGCTCAACCAAAACCTGAGCGTTTATTTCACTAAAAACGACAAGAACGTCTTTGCTGTCGAAATGCAGCATTTGTACAATGAGGAAGATCCTTTTTACAACCCAAACCTTGGCGTGAACCCATTCCCGGATTCGCTTATTTTCCCCGAGGCGAATATCGGGATAACTCCACAGGAGCGTTACGATCTCAACCAGAAGCGTTTTGTGACGACGAACAAACTCGACAGCAAACTCGACTACTATTACATGCTGACGCCGAAGAGCAACGTGAATGTGACTTTTGGGAATACTTATTCTTATCAAAGATTCAACTCCTCAGTCTTCCAATTGCTCGACAATGGTTCAATTCATTATCTGAACCCGAATACCGTTAACAATGTGACGTATAAGTTTGACGACGCGTTTGTCGGTCTTCATTATAAATTTATCACGGGCAAGTTTACCTTCAATCCAGGCTTCAGTGTTCACGGGTACAATACGTACAATGACCAGGGCGGCGACCGTACCGAAAACAATTTCTTTCGGGTGCTTCCCGACGTGTACGCGTTATGGCAGATGAAGAAATCGGAATCGCTGACCTACAACTATGCAATCACAACTGATTTTACCGACATCAACCGTTTTGCCGAAGGATACACCTTCTCGGATTACAATTCGCTTTTTCGCGGAAATCGCAACCTGGAAAGCGCACTGATGCAGACGCACTCGCTTCGGTATTTTAAGTACAACATGTTTAATTTCACGAATATTTTTGCCTTCGTAAATTACACCAAGCGTGTCGATGCAGTGAAAACAAAGTCGTTCTTCGCCGGCAACAACCAGGTTTCAACATCCACCAACATCGATTCGAATTTCGCCGATGAGAGCATTTCCGGCGCCGCGAATTACGGACGCTCGTTCCTTAAATATTACAAGGCTTCTTTGATGGTGAATTTGAATTGGTCGAAATTCAACAATATTATCGGAGTTCCGGATCTTGACGCCAATCCCGATAACAATGCGGAATTCGTACAAACTACCGAATCGTTCACCCAGAGTTATACGCTGAAAGCATCTACAAATTACCACGATGTTCCGAATATTGAAGCGGGTTACAATGTTGCGATCAACGACTATAGCGGAAGGAAATTCTACACCGAAAAGCCGTTTGCCAAACTCGATTATTATTTCCTGGATGCGTTTTCATTCGTCGCCGAATACGAATTTTACCACTACACATCAAGTGACGATTCGACTAACAACGAATACGACTTCCTGACGGCGAGCCTGATCTACCAGAAGAAAGACAGTAAATGGGAGTATAAAGTCAGCGGCACGAACCTCATGAATACAACGTCGCTCAATGACGACAGCTTCAACCAGTTTCGCACCAGCACCTCACAGTATATCGTACAGCCACGTTACCTGATCTTCTCAATAAAGTATAATATCTAGCAAGCGGCTTTGGGCTGTGAGCGATGAGCTTTGGGCGAGATTATAGAGGAGGATTTTAGCGATTTGCCAAACCTCAAAGGTTTTCAAAACCTTTGAGGTTTACAAAAAAAACAAAAAACCGGAACGTAGTGCTCCGGTTTTTTTATCTGAAATCATAAAAAAAAGCCGGATGAATCATCACCCGGTCTTCTTTATTTCCTGTTAACTGTAAACCGTTAACGCTTACTACAAGCCAAACGCTTTCTTCACCTGATCAATGTGGTCGAGTTTCTCCCAAGTAAACAGATCAACAGTTACCTTCTTTTCGTCGCCATTTGGTGAACGGAATGACTTGGTCACCGTTTCCGGTTTTCTTCCCATGTGGCCATAGGCAGCCGTTTCACTATAAATCGGGTTTCTTAGTTTCAGCCTTTGCTCGATGAAGTAAGGGCGCATATCAAAAATCTCTTCGACTTTTTTCGCGATCTCGCCATTAGTCATATTCACTTTTCCGGTACCGTAAGTCTCGACAAAAATCCCCATCGGTTTTGCAACGCCAATCGCATACGAAACCTGAACCAGGATTTCATCGGCAACGCCCGCAGCAACAAGGTTTTTCGCAATGTGTCGTGTTGCATAAGCGGCGCTGCGGTCAACTTTACTCGGGTCTTTTCCGGAGAAAGCGCCACCGCCATGAGCACCTTTTCCACCATAAGTATCCACAATGATCTTGCGTCCGGTCAATCCGGTATCACCATGCGGCCCGCCAATTACGAATTTCCCGGTCGGATTGATATGGTATTTTATCTGATCGTTGAAAAGATGCGCATATTGTGGATATTTCGAAATCACGCGCGGAACCAATATGTTTATTATGTCGTTTTTGATCTTGTCCAACATCGCGCGCTCCTCATCAAAATCGTCATGCTGCGTCGAAATTACGATTGCGTCAATTCGGACCGGGCGGTTATTGTCATCATATTCAAGCGTCACCTGCGATTTTGCATCGGGGCGGAGGTAAGTGATTTCCTTGTTTTCACGGCGTAAGGCCGCAAGTTCCTGCAAAAGAGTGTGTGAAAGGTCAAGCGCGAGCGGCATGAAATTTTCAGTCTCGTTGGTTGCATAGCCGAACATCATTCCCTGGTCGCCGGCTCCCTGTTCTTCACGGACCGCACGGTCAACACCCTGATTGATATCACCCGATTGCTCATGGATCGCCGAAAGCACTCCACAGGAATTTGCCTCAAACATGTATTCGCTTTTCGTGTATCCGATCTTTCGGATAACCTCACGTGCAATCTGCTGCACATCGAGATAAATTTTCGATTTTACTTCTCCCGCAAGAATCACTTGCCCGGTCGTTACAAGCGTTTCACATGCGACTTTAGAATCCGGGTCAAATGCCAGGAAATTGTCGATCAATGCGTCTGAAATCTGGTCTGCAACTTTGTCCGGATGCCCTTCGCTAACCGACTCCGACGTAAATAAATATGCCATAGTTAGATTGTTGTTTTTGGTCGGAAAAAGATCGGATTGCAGCGCCTAAAGAGAAGAATTCTGCTTTAGCATTTTTTATCGAGGTTGCAATCAGTCAAATTTCTCCTCCCGTTGAGGTTGCAAATGTATAAAACCATTTTGATTTGTCAATTAATCAAATTGTTTTTTAGAATTCTCAAACGATTTTCATTTGCATGGTAAAAATCTATTTGCGTACTTTGCACCGTTCTTACACATGCTGATGTTATCACGAAAGGCAGAGGGATTAGACCCGGCGAAGCCTTAGCAACCCTTTATCCATTAAAGAAGGTGCTAAATTCTACCGCGCAAAGCGGACAGATAACCAAGAGATTTTCCCTCACTTTCCAATAACATTTTTTTTGCAGCTCGTGCCCGATCCAGTAATCGTGTCCCGTCCCGCTGTCCGCTTTATCTTTTGCCAAACCTCAAAGGTTTCAAAAACCTTTGAGGTTTCCCAGGCAAAAGGATGCCGCTGCCATCGGGGCTGATTTTCAAGCGCGCCGCTTTAACCGGCATTTGTAAGAAACGCTAAAAACAACATTTATGTCCATTCAGGAACAACTCGCAAAAAAAATTCTCGTCCTCGATGGCGCCATGGGCACAATGCTGCAGCGCCACAATTTCTGCGAAGAAGATTTCCGAAGCGAACGCTTCAGGAATTTTCCGCATCCGCTTAAAGGCAACAACGACCTGCTTTCTCTCACCCAGCCGCAGGCGATCTACGACGTTCACACACAATATCTCGAGGCCGGTGCCGATATCATCGAGACCAACACGTTTTCAGGAACCACGATCGCAATGGCCGATTACCACCTCGAAGACCTTGTTTACGAACTCAACTTCGAATCGGCAAAACTCGCACGGAAAGCAGCAGACGAATTCACTGCCAAAGATCCGGCAAAACCTCGCTTCGTAGCAGGCTCAATCGGACCCACAAACCGCACAGCCAGCATGTCGCCCGATGTCAACGATCCCGGTTTTCGTGCAGTGACTTTCGATGAACTCAAGATAGCCTACCGGCAACAAACAGAAGCGCTCATTGATGGCGGCTGTGATATCCTATTGGTCGAAACCATATTCGACACACTGAACGCAAAAGCCGCGCTGTTTGCTATCGAAGAAGTAAAGGAAGCCCGCCGAATCGACATCCCGATTATGGTATCCGGAACAATCACCGATGCTTCCGGCCGAACGCTTTCCGGGCAGACTGTCGAGGCATTCCTGGTTTCGGTTTCCCACATCCCGCTGCTGAGTGTCGGGTTCAATTGCGCGCTTGGTGCCGACCAGTTGCGTCCCTACCTGAAACGCCTTGCATTGAGTACCACACTCAACATTTCGGCACATCCAAACGCCGGACTCCCGAATGCCTTCGGACAATACGAACAGACGCCACAGGAAATGCAGTCGCTCATCCGCGGCTATCTTGAGGAAAACCTTGTCAATATCATCGGCGGTTGCTGCGGAACAACACCCGAACACATCCGGCTCATCGCAGAAGTTGCCGCGGAGTTTGAACCCAGGAAGTTGCTGGTTAATGACAACTGGTAGTTTGAAAAATCTCCAATGGGAGTTTGAAGAAAAGATGAATTTAAATGAACCTGTAACTAATGTTTGATAAACAATCCGGTCACCAGCCACCAGCCACCAATTTCCCATTCCTTACTCTTTCAGGGCTGGAGCCGCTTGTCGTAACCCCGGAAACCAATTTCGTCAATGTTGGCGAACGTACCAACGTCACCGGCTCGCGAAAATTCCTTCGGCTGATCAAGGAAGATAAATTCGATGAGGCACTTGAAGTCGCACGAGGCCAGGTGGAAGGCGGCGCGCAGATCCTCGATGTCAACATGGACGAAGGAATGCTCGACGGCGTGGGAGCAATGACGCGATTCCTGAACCTGATCGCGGCAGAACCCGACATTGCGCGCGTTCCGATCATGATTGACAGCTCGAAATGGGAAATCATCGAGGCCGGACTGAAAGTAACTCAAGGCAAAAGCGTAGTCAATTCAATCAGCCTGAAAGAAGGCGAAGAGGTTTTTCTTCATCATGCAAAATTGATCCGGAAATACGGTGCCGCGGTCATCGTTATGGCATTTGACGAAGCCGGCCAGGCGGACACCTTCGAACGCCGGATCGAAATCTGCAAACGCTCGTACGACTTGCTTGTCAACAATGTTCACTTTCCGCCATCGGATATTATTTTCGATCCCAATATTTTCCCCGTCGCGACAGGAATGGAAGAACATCGGCGAAATGCAGTCGACTTCTTCCGGGCAACAAAATGGATACGGGAAAACCTGCCACATACAAATGTCAGCGGCGGCGTAAGCAATGTTTCATTTTCTTTTCGCGGCAATGATAAAGTCCGCGAAGCAATGCACTCGGCGTTTCTTTACCATGCGATCCAACACGGAATGACAATGGGTATTGTCAATCCTGAAATGCTGGAAGTCTACGATGAAATCCCGAAAGACCTGCTTGAATATGTCGAAGATGTGCTGCTCGACCGCCGCGATGATGCAACCGAACGCCTTCTGAACTTCGCAGAAAGCTTTAAAGGCAATATCAGGCAAAATGAAAAAGCCGAACAGGAATGGCGATCGGCACCGCTGCAGGACCGGCTAACACATGCATTGGTAAAAGGAATCGATGAATTTATTGAGATCGATGTGGAAGAAGCACGACAACACGCTTCAAAACCTATCGAGGTCATCGAAATCAACCTTATGGCCGGAATGAACGTCGTGGGCGACCTTTTCGGAAGCGGGAAAATGTTCCTGCCGCAAGTCGTGAAATCCGCCCGCGTCATGAAAAAAGCAGTGGCGTACTTGCTGCCGTTTATAGAAGCTGACAAGCGCCCCCTCGCCCCCAAAGGAGGAATCAAGACAAGTCACCATTGGCAAACTGCGAACCCGGCAGGTTATGCCGCACTGAAGGCGTATTCAAAAGCAATGCGGCATGAACCCACAGCAAGCGAAGCAGTTTTATCGGAACTTCTATCAAATAAAAAATTGGAAGGATACAAATTTGGGCGGCAACATATTATTGGAAATTTCATTGCCGATTTTATTTGTCTTCGCGAAAACCTGATCATCGAGCTTGATGGCGGAATACATCAATTGCCGGAAGTTCAGGAAAACGATCAGGAGCGCACGAAGTGGCTAAACAGTGAAGGTTATCAGGTAGTTAGATTTAACAATCATGAAGTAATAAATGCTCCCGAGAAGGTTTTGTCGCGAATTTGCGCACTACTCAAAACTCCCCCTTCGGGGACCAGGGGGGCCGGGAAAGTATTAATGGCAACTGTAAAAGGCGACGTGCACGACATCGGGAAAAATATTGTCAGCGTGGTCCTGGGTTGCAACAATTATGAGATCATTGACCTGGGCGTCATGGTTCCACCAGAAAAAATTATTGCGGCTGCAATTGAGCATGAAGTCGACATCATCGGACTCAGCGGACTCATAACTCCATCGCTTGACGAAATGGTCTATCTCGCAAAGGAGCTTGGCCGCAACAAGCTCAATGTGCCGCTGATGATAGGGGGTGCGACGACTTCACGGGCACATACTGCCGTCAAGATTGCACCTGAATATGCAGGAACTGTTGTTCATGTCAATGATGCTTCACGAGCGGTGACCGTCGCAGGAAACCTCATGAACAAAGAGACTTTTGCAGATTATTCAAGAGGAATAAGAAAAGAATACGATGAGCTTCGTGAAGGCTATCTTTCCCGACAAAGGGAAAAGAACTTCCTGACCATCGAGCAGGCACGCGCCAACAAGTTTAAAATCGATTGGCAGCAATACGAGATTCCGAAACCCAATTTTATTGGCGTTCGAACAATAGAAGTTGGCATCGAAACGCTGGTTCCGTATCTCGATTGGACGCCGTTCTTCCGGACATGGGAACTTCACGGAAAATATCCGCAAATCCTGAAGGATGAACTTGTCGGCGAACAGGCACAATCGGTTTTTGATGATGCGCAGCAGATGTTGCAGCAAATTATAAATGAGAAAAAGCTAACGACCAAAGGTGTTTTTGGGATTTTTCCTGCGAACCAGATAGACGATGACGACATTTTGGTCAACGATACCGATGGAAACCCAATTGCAAAGTTCCTTACGCTGCGCCAGCAATCCCAGAAATCGGCTTCGGTCCCAAACTTGGCTTTGGCCGATTTTATTGCTCCAGCCTCAACAGGCAAAACTGATTACATAGGCGCTTTTTGCGTCACTACGGGCTTCGGCGCCGAAGAATGGGCAGCGGAGTTCCGCGAAAATCTCGATGATTATAATGCGATCATGGTCAAGGCGATTTCCGACCGACTCGCTGAGGCATTTGCCGAATACCTTCACGAAAAAATCCGCAAGGAATTCTGGGGTTACGCATCCAACGAGAATCTTGCCAACGAAAACCTGATCGATGAGCAATATCTCGGAATCCGTCCGGCTCCGGGTTATCCGGCTTGTCCCGACCACCTCGAAAAGCCGACGATCTGGAAGTTGCTCCAGGTAAAGGAAAATATTGCCGTCGAGCTCACCGAAAGCATGGCGATGTGGCCTTCGGCGGCAGTTTCCGGATATTATTTCGCGAATCCGCAGAGCAAGTATTTTGGACTCGGAAAAATCAAGCGCGACCAGGTTGCCGATTACGCCAAACGCCGCGGAATTTCAACTGAGGAAGCGGCAAAATGGCTGGGGCCGAATCTCGCGGAGTAGGAAATAGTGGCGGATAGCAGGTGGCTGGATGGTTTGGGCGATGTGGGAAATCCGTAATACAATACTATTTATTCAACCGAAATTGAAATAAAAGATAGTATGGATTATACCAAAATTGAAAGTTTGGCAATTTTCAAGAGCAGTTTACGAAATGACAACAACTTTTCCACGCGCGGAGGTGTTTGGGCTTTCAAGTCAAATGAGACGAGCTGCGGTTTCGCTTCCGTCAAATATTGCAGAAGGATGTGGACGAAAAACGCCAAATGATATGGTTCGGTTTTTTATTATTCGCTCAAGGGTCATTATTTGAAATTGTAACGCAGTGTTTTCTTGCATTTGACCTGAAATACCATTAAAGAAGAAGAATTTGAAACGATATATGAATTATTACAAAGTTGTAAACGCCTGTTAAACGGTTTTATCAACCACTATCTAAAAATTTAATCAAGAACCTGCGGCGTCCAGCCACCAGAAACTATCTACTGATGAAAGTCACCGACCATATCCAAAAAGCCAACGGGAAGCCTTTATTTTCCTTTGAAATCCTGCCGCCGCTAAAAGGCCAGAATATCCAGTCGATCTTTGACAGCATTGATCCTTTAATGGAGTTCGCACCGCCGTTTATCGACGTCACTTATCACCGTGAGGAATACGAATACAAAGAACTCCCAAACGGCCTGCTCGAAAAGAAGATCGTAAAAAAACGCCCCGGAACTGTCGGTATCTGCGCAGCGATCCAGAATAAATACCAGGTCGATGCAATCCCGCACATCCTTTGTGGCGGTTTTTCGAAAGAAGACACCGAAAACTTTCTGATCGATATGGATTTCCTCGGAATCCAGAACGTGGTTGCACTGCGCGGCGATGCGGTGAAAAGTGAAATTTATTTTAAACCGGAAAGGGACGGAAACCAATATGCCACCGAGCTGGTGTCACAAATCGCAAACCTGAACCGCGGAATTTACCTCGATGAAGACCTTCAGAACTCGGCCGCAACGAACTTTTGCATTGGCGTAGCCGGTTATCCTGAAAAACACGTCGAAGCGCCGAGCATGGACAGCGACATGTATTTTTTAAAACAAAAGATCAAGAATGGCGCGGCCTACATTATCACACAAATGTTTTTCGACAACAAAAAATTCTTTGATTTCGTCGCGAAATGCCGAAAGGAGGGAATCACCGTGCCAATCATTCCCGGGCTCAAGCCCCTTTCGACAAAAAAACAGCTCAACCAGATTCCGCACCGCTTCCACGTGGATTTGCCCGACGACCTGATCATGTCAATTGTGCGTGCCAAAGACGCCGATGCGGTGCGGCAGATCGGCATCGAATGGTGTATCGAGCAAAGCAAGGAGCTGGTTGCAGCGGGAATTCCCGTGCTGCATTATTATACGATGGGAAAATCGGAGAACATCCGCGAGATTGCAAAAGCTGTGTTTTAAAATTTATATTTGCGCTTTCCGCAACGATGAAAGCCCGATTAGCCTGCTTTTTTTTCCTGGTCGCCACCACTTGCCTTGCGCAGGTTTTTGACCGCAGCAACATAGAAATTTCGAATTTCTACGGGAACATTTACAAGCACACCACCGACATCGGCCACCTGATTACCGGACATCCGCAGGGATTGCTCGTCAGCTACAACATCCATACATATGGTGAAAAGGAATGGCAGCGGGCGTACAATTATCCCGATTACGGCTTCTCTTTCCAATACCAGGATTTCGCAAACCAATACCTCGGAAAAAACTACGCGCTTGCGGCACATTACAACTTTTATTTCCTGAACCGGCACCTGGTTTTCCGCATTTCACAGGGAATCGGCGCTACCACAAATCCGTACGACAAGGAAACGAATTACAAGAACAACGCGTTCGGGTCCCGACTCATGAGCAGCAACCTTTTCTTGCTGAATTACACCAAGTCGAATCTTTTTGGCCGGTTCGGGCTGCAGGCCGGACTCCTGTTCACGCACTTTTCGAATGGCCGGATCAAGTCGCCCAACAGCGGGATCAACACCTACGGGATCAACGTCGGAATCAATTATGACGATGGAAAGAAACACGAATTCATCGCCGATACGACGAAGCAAAAATTTTCAGAGCCAATCCGTTACAACATCGCGTTCCGAACCGGAATCAGCGAAAGCCAGATCGTTGGCAGCGGACAAAAGCCCTTTTACCATATCGGACTCTACGCCGACAAGCGAATCGGCCGTAAAATCGCACTCCAGCTTGGCGCCGACGTTTTTTTCTCACAATACTTAAAAGAATACATAAAATACGTTTCGGTCGCCTATCCCGAAGAGCCGTATGTCGATCCGAACACCGATTACAAACGTGTAGGCGTCTTCATCGGCCACGAACTGTTCATCAACCGCCTGTCGGTCGAAACGCAGCTCGGCTATTATGTGTACAAGCCATTCGATTACGAAATCGATATTTACCAGCGCATTAGCATGAAATATTACCTTTATAAAAACGTATTTGCCGCATTATCCCTGAAATCACACGCCGCCCGCGCCGAAGCAATCGAATTTGGCGTGGGCATCCGACTTTAATTATGAAAAGAATAATTGCCCTTTTTTCCATCCTCATTTTCTCCGGCTGCAGCATTTCAGCCGATTGCGTGCAGTCGGCCGGCAATACCGAAATCAGGCAAATCGCTACCACACCGTTCCAGAAAATTATGGTTTTCCCCGGCATTTCAGTCGTCGTGAAACAAGGCACCGAATACGAAGTTTCCATCAGCGGCGGTTCCAATTTCATCGGCGACATCGAGGCCAAAATCGAAAACAACATGCTGACACTCCGCGATAACTCCGGCTGCAACTGGGTTCGCGACTATGGAAATACCGTCGTTTATGTCACCGCGCCCGATCTTGTCGAAATTTATTCCAACACCGACCGCGCGATCACTTCAGACGGTACGCTGACGTTTCCTATTCTGCGACTCTACGCGATGGATGTTTTTGGCGGTGTCGGCACGGGCGATTTCCATCTGGATGTCAACAACCAGCAACTTGTGGTGGAAAGCAACAACATCGCGGCGTTTTACATCACGGGCCAAAGCGGCCAGTTGTTGCTGCACTTTTACGACGATTTAGGCAGGTTTGAAGGCGCGAATTTCCTGGTCAACGACATTGAAGTTTTCCAGCGAAGCTCGAACGACATGATCGTCCATCCGCTTGAAAGCCTTTCGGGCGACATCTATTCAACCGGAAATGTCATTTCAAAAACGCATCCGCCAACCGTGAACGTGAACCAGCACTACACGGGCCATCTGATTTATGATTTTTAGGAGCTTTTCCGGCTGTCCGCTGTGTCTTTTATTTTACAGCCAATTGGGCAGAAAGGACCGGTGTCGCAAATAAAAGGACGCCGCTTCCATCCGGGCTATTTGCGTGTCATTTCGCGGAACACCGTTTCCAGATTCTTGGTTTTCTGGCCAATCTGCAGGATTTTCAGGTTGTTCGAAGTGGCAAAGTCAAAAACTGCCGGCCGCATGTCGTCGTCAGATTCAAAAACCAGCGTCCACGTTTGCCCGTTTTTATGGAAGCTCACCAACTGCGGAAGATTGCCGATCACAGCCTCGCCAACCTCCTGGTCAAACTCAACTTCGATAACCTGTTGCTGCGCGGTTACGAGCTTGTCAAGTTTTTTATCGGTGACAATCTTTCCGTTGTCAATAATGATCACGCGGTCGCAGATCGCCTCAACTTCCTGCAATATGTGCGTCGAAAGGAAAACGGTCTTGTCGCGCCCCGCATTTTTGATCACGCGCCTGATCTCGACGAGTTGGTTCGGGTCGAGACCGGTTGTCGGCTCATCCAAAATCAAAACGTCGGGATTGTGCAAAAGCGCGGTCGCCAATCCAACGCGCTGGCGGTAGCCTTTCGAAAGTTGTCCGATCTTTTTGTGGCTTTCCGGCGTTAGTCCCGTTAACTCGATCACTTCTTCAATCCGGTCTTTGCCCACTTTATAAACTCCGGCGTTGAACGCAAGATATTCCCGCACGTAAAGATCGAGGTAAAGCGGGTTGTGCTCGGGAAGGTAGCCAACAGAGCGTTGGACTTCGCGCTGTTGCTTATTCACGTCAAATCCGTTGACGGTTGCTGTTCCGGAATCGGCTTGCAGGTAAGTCGTCAGTATCTTCATTAAAGTCGATTTTCCGGCGCCATTCGGACCCAAAAAGCCCACAATTTCACCTTTGCTGACCGAAAAACTGACCTCGTCGAGCGCTTTTTGTGATCCGTAATTTTTTGAGACCTGACTGACTTCTATTGACATCTGGAACGATTTGGAACAAAAATACGCAGTTAAAATAAAATCGGCCGCTTTTTTAAACCGCTTTTGGGATTTAGGCTAATTTTGTTAAAAATTCACTTTTGGAAAACGAAAAGGCACTTGGCCAATGGCTATCGGATATGAACCTGCCGCAACCGCTGGTAATCGCCGGTCCCTGCAGCGCGGAAACCGAAGAACAGGTTCTTAAAACTGCTCGTCGACTTGTGGAATCCGCGAGTATTTACCGCGCCGGAATCTGGAAACCGAGAACGCGTCCGGGCGGATTTGAAGGCGTGGGTGCGATTGGGCTAAAATGGCTGCAAAAAGCAAAAGCGGAAACCGGGCTCATGATGGCCGTTGAGGTTGCCAACGCGGCTCACGTAAAGTTGGCGCTCGAGCACGATATTGACGTGGTTTGGATCGGTGCACGGACCACTGTAAACCCTTTCGCCGTGCAGGAAATCGCCGACGCATTGCAGGGAACAGATAAGATCGTGCTCGTTAAAAATCCGGTGAATCCCGATCTCGGTCTTTGGATCGGCGGGATCGAGCGCATTTACAACGCCGGAATTAAAAAAATCGGCGCCGTGCACCGCGGCTTTTCAACTTACGAAAAAACAAAATACCGCAACATTCCAGAATGGCAGATCGCAATCGAACTTCACAGCCGCTTCCCGGACTTGCCGCTCATCTGTGATCCGTCGCACATTACCGGAAGGCGTGAAATGATCCGCGAAGTTGCTCAGCAGGCGCTCGATCTGAATTACGACGGATTGATGATCGAAACCCATATCGATCCTGAAAATGCGTGGAGCGATGCGGCGCAGCAGGTAACTCCGGATCGGCTTCAATCCATTTTGCGCGAGCTTGTGATCAGAAATCCCACCGACGATACCGATTGGTTCAACGACAACTTGTCGGCTTTGCGCACCGCAATCGACGAATACGATTCAAAAATCATCGAGGTTTTAGGCAAGCGGATGAAAATTGCGGATAAGATCGGTGAACTGAAAAAAGAGCGGAACGTTGCGATCCTTCAAAGCCGGCGGTGGAACCAGATTCTCGAAAAAATGCAGGCGGAAGGACACGACCGTAATCTCAGCGAAGAGTTTATTTTGAAGCTTTTCCACGCGATTCACCAGGAAAGCATCGCGCATCAGGAAAAAGTGATCAACGGGTAATCGTTTCTTCGGAAGTCTTACCTTTGCGATATGACAGGAGTGGTTTACAAATCGACCGGAAGCTGGTACAACGTCAAGAGCGAAGCGGGTGACTTTATCGAATGCCGTATTAAGGGGAAATTCCGCATTAAAGGCATCAAAAGCACGAACCCGATCGCTGTCGGCGATATTGTCGATTTTGAAACCGAAGAAGGCGACGACAAAGTTACCGGGACAATTCACCACATCCACGACCGCAAGAACTATATTGTCAGGAAATCGGTGAATTTGTCGCACCAGATGCACATCATCGCATCGAACATAGACCAGGTTTTCCTGTTGGTCACCATCAATAATCCGCCTACAACAACGAGTTTCATCGACCGCTTTTTGGTCACTGCCGAGGCCTACGGAATCGAGGCGATCCTGGTTTTCAGCAAGACAGACACTTTCGACGAGGCTACAAAGGATGAGCAGCTTTATTTGCAATACATTTATTCCAACATTGGTTACAGATGCCTTCGCGTTTCGGCAACCGAGAATAAAGGCCTGGATGAACTTCGTGAAATCATGACAGGAACGGTTTCGATGTTCAGCGGCCATTCGGGAGTGGGCAAATCAACACTGATCAACGCGCTCGAACCCGGCCTCAATCTCAAAACCAAAGCAATTTCGGAACAACACCAACAGGGACAGCATACGACGACTTTTGCCGAAATGTTTGATCTGTCGTTTGACGCGAAGATCATCGATACGCCGGGAATCCGCGGATTCGGTGTTGTTGATATGGAAAAAGAAGAAATCAGCGGCTACTTTCCCGAATTTTTCAGGCTTCAGGACCAATGCAAATTCAACAACTGTCTTCACAAGGATGAACCTCAATGCGCCGTGAAAGATGCATTGGAACGCGACGAAATCGCATGGTCGCGGTACCGGAGTTATTTGCAATTGCTTGAAGGCGACGACGAAAATTACAGGCAGGATCTTTATGCCGACGAACGCCGCGCGAGCGATGAAACCCGGAAATAATGCGGGTCGTAATTCAGCGGGTTTCAAATGCATCAGTAACCATAGAAGGTCAAAAAGTAGCCGCCATTGGATCAGGGTTACTCATTTTGCTCGGTGTTGAAACTGCTGACGAAAAGGCGGATGCCGAATGGCTTGCTGCGAAGATTCCACGGCTCAGGATTTTTAACGATTCCGACGGCATAATGAACTTGTCCGTGAAAGACATTGGCGGCTCACTGATAGTTGTCAGCCAGTTTACACTGCATGCGATGACAAAAAAAGGAAACCGGCCCTCGTACATCAAAGCGGCCCGCCCTGAAACAGCCGTTCCGCTCTATGAGCATTTCGTTAATTTGCTTCGTCTCGAGCTTGAGGTACAAACCGGCGAATTTGGCGCCGACATGAAAGTAGAACTTCTTAACGACGGCCCTGTTACCATAATAATCGACAGCAAAAACCGGGAGTGATTGTTAATTATTTCTAAAAATAATATATTTTTGAAAAAACATCCTCAATGAAACAGGTAGCCACATTACTGGTTGCGTTGTTTTCCTTTTGCGGTTTTTCGCAGAATAATAACTTCGCTGTTAATTTGATTCCCGATAACCTGAAGCAGAATGCCAACGCTGTGGTTCGGTTGGAGCGGATCAATGTCGATGTTTCTTCACAACGGTCGGTAACAATCAAGCGGTACCGAGTGGTTACGGTCCTAAATGAATATGGACTGTCGGCAACATCGGCCGGCGAAGCAAGAAATGTCCGCTCGATAGGCGCAGTTATATACAATGCGGCGGGAGAAGAGATCAAGAAGTTGAGGCGCAAGGATTTTAGGGAATATTCGGCTTCCGAAGGCTACGAGATCACAGATGACCGTTACACTGTTTTAAACTACACGCCTACAACCTATCCGTTCACAATCGCGTATGAAAGCGAGATCGGCGATTCCAATACCGCCTTTTTGCCACAATGGGATCCAAGCGGGCAAATGTTCGTTTCGGTCGAGAAAGCGATAATAACCGTGACAGCCGCGCCGGAGCTCAAATTGAAATACAAGGAATGCAATTTTGCAGCGCTTCCCATCACTAAAGAAGAGCATGCCAACCGGATCAGCTTCTCGGCCAGCGGGATCGAAGCTTTCAAAGCAGAGCAGTTTTCGCCATCGATGGAGAAATTCATGCCCCGCGTTTTGTTCGGCCTTGATAAATTTTACCTTGAAGGAGTCGACGGCCACGCAGAAACCTGGGAGCAGTTCAGTTCATGGCTGTATTCAACAATGCTGGTTGGCAGCGATGTATTATCAACTGAAACGGTTGAAAAGATAAAAGGACTGGTTGGCGGTGAGAAAGACCCGATAAAAAAGGCAAAGATCATTTATCAGTACGTACAGGATAAATGCAGGTACGTCAGCATTCAACTCGGAATTGGCGGCTGGAAGCCAATGCGCGCCAAAGATGTTGACCGATTGGGCTACGGCGATTGCAAGGCATTGACCAATTATACAAGGACACTTTTGGAAGCAGTTGGCGTCCCGTCGTATTATGCAGTGATTTATGGTGGAACCGAAAGGCAGGACCTGCAATCCGATTTTGTGTCAATGCAGGGAAATCATATCATTCTTGCGATTCCAAACGGCGAAAAGTTAGTGTGGCTGGAATGCACGAGCCAAACAATACCATTTGCTTTCCTGGGGAATTTTACCGACGACCGGCTGGCGTTGCTGGTAAAGCCATCGGGCGGCGGACTTGTGCGGACAACCAGTTACAGTGAAATCGAAAACCTGCAGTTTACCAAAGGAAATTATTCGGTCACTCCTGAGGGTGCTATTGTCGGAACGATCGAACGACAATCATACGGATTGCAATACAACGATCGGTACAGCTTGACGCAAACTCCTGCAGAAGATCTCAACGATTATTATAAGAAATCGCTGCACATCAACAACCTTAAGATCAAGAAAACATCGTTGGTAAACGATAAGGAAAAGCCGGAACTGAAGGAAAATATCTTGATCGAGGCCGCTGCTTACGCGGTCGAAGGCGGCGGCCGATTGATTTTTCCGATCAATGCCTACAACCAAAATGTATCGGTGCCGGTGCGTTACCGGACGCGGAATAATCCTTTCGAGATTTCGGTAGGCTTTACCGATAGAGATGAGGTCACAATCAATCTCCCGGAAGGATTTAATGTGGAAGCAATGCCGGAGAAGCAGCATTTTTCGGACAAATTCGGCGAATATTCTTCCGAATGCATTGTCCTGAGCGACCACCAGCTTTTGTACAAGCGCACTTTAGCTTATAAAGAAGGCGCGTACGACAAAGCAGATTATGAAAACTTCAGGAAATTTACCGAACAGATAGCCAAAGCCGATAATTCTAAACTTGTTCTTTTAAAAAGTAAATTATGAAAAAGCTCACGATTGTTTTTATATTGATCGCCTGTTCGCTGCAGGCACAAACCCGAAAACTGGGAAAAGTTACCGTCGAAGAGCTTCAGCAAAAGGTTCATCCGCGCGATTCATCCGCTGCTGCTGCCGTACTTTTTAAAAAAGGCGAAGTGCTTATCAGGGGTGACAATGATGGAAACTGGATCGCCGTTACGGAAGTTCAGGTTAAGATTAAAATCTATAAAAAGGAAGGCTACAGTTATGCCGACTTTGAAGAAGAATATTATTCGGGCTATCACCCGGACAACCTGATCTTCTACGACGAAGCAACTTACAATCTTGTAAATGGTAAGGTCGAAAAGACCAAAGTCAAAAATGAAAGTGAATTCAAGGAACAGAAAAGCAAATACTACAAATCCAAAAAGATCTCGTTTTCGAATGTAAAGGAAGGCTCTATCATCGAGTACAGATATGTAAAAACAACCTACAATATTGCAGAGCTGGAGGAGTTTTTCTTTCAGCAGGAAATTCCGGTCGATTATGTCGAATACCGTGTTGAAGCGCCGGATAATTTCGAGTACAACCGCACGATGGCGGGTTATCTCACGCCTCGTTTGCAGGATATGACCGTAAATGACAACAGCGGTTCTTACACCGCAAAGCGCGCCATATTTGAAATGAGCGATGTTCCAGCCATGAAGGATGAACATTACGTCGACAACATCAACAATTACCGTTCGCGGGTCAGGTATGAACTGGCAACCTACCGATCAAGCAAGGGAATCGAGAATTACGCGACTTCCTGGGAAGTTGTAGTCAATAGGATTTATGACAACGACGATTTTGGGCGCCAGCTCGAGAAAACCGGATATTTTGAGGATGATATCAAGGCGATCACGGGCGGACTAACTAACCGTGAAGCGACAATCAGCGCGATTTTCAACTACGTGCAGTCCAGGATGAATTGGAACGAATATGTTGGCTACTCGTGCAACGACGGAGTCAAGGATGCGTATAAGAACAAGGTCGGCAACTCGGCCGAAATAAACCTGATGCTGGTTGCGATGCTGCGTTATGCCGGAATTGACGCAAACCCGGTATTGGTGAGCACGCGAAAGAACGGAATCACGAGTTATCCGTCGCGCACTGCTTTTAACTACGTGGTTGCCGCAGTGGAAGTGCCAAACGATGTCATTCTGTTGGACGCAACGAGCAAACACACGCAGCCCGGCATTCTTCCGGTACGGGCGATCAATTGGACCGGCCGAATAATCAGGAAAAACGGCAGCTCGGCCGAAGTTGTGCTTTCTCCGTCGAAACTTTCCAAAGAAGCGATCAGCATGATGGCATCGATTGATGGCGATGGCAAGATCTCGGGTAAAGTGCGCGACCAGTACGCCGATTACAATGCGTATTTCTTCAGGGAAAATTATCTTGGCGTTGCACAGGAAAGCTATCTGGAAAAGCTGGAGAAAAAGTACGGCGGAATGGAAATCAGCGACTACAAAATCGATAACGATCTCGACCATTCGAAGCCGGTGACCGAAACCTATTCTTTTTCACACGGCAACATTGTTGAAAAAATTGGCGATAAAATGTACTTTTCTCCGATGCTGTTTTTCTCCGACACCGAAAATCCATTTCTGCAGGAAAAAAGGGACTATCCGGTCGATTTTGTATTTCCGAGAGAGGATAAATATTCGATAACTTTGACCTTGCCTGATGGCTATGTTGTCGAATCAGTTCCCGAAGCAACATTGCTCAACATGGAATCCGGATTAGGAACTTTTAAATTCAACATATCCGCCAACGGAAAGCAACTGCAAATGTCGGTGACACAAGATATCAATTATGGCCTGATAAGCGCGACGTATTACGAAACACTGAAGACTTTTTACAAACATAAAATTATTAAGCAGAGCGAGAAGATCGTCCTGCGAAAAGTGTGATGAACATAAAAAACGCCCAACTCGCCGTCGACAACTGGATCAAGAACCATGGTGTTCGTTACTTCAATGAATTAACCAACATGGCGCAGCTTACCGAAGAAGTCGGCGAGGTGGCGCGGATCATCGCACGACGCTACGGCGAGCAATCGGAGAAGGAAAGCGATAAGGATAAAGATCTGGGCGAAGAGCTGGCCGATGTTGTTTTTGTCGTTTTGTGCCTGGCAAATCAAACCGGAATCGATCTGCAGTCGGCTTTTGACAAAAAAATGGAGTTGAAATCCCGGCGCGACCATGACCGCCATCACGGCAATGAAAAGCTTAAATAATTAATGTCGGATGTAGTTTTCCTCCAAAAGCCGGCGCTCCTGAACAACGTAACGCTGCAACTTCCGGGATCAAAGTCGGAAACCAACCGGCTGCTTTTGCTCCGGGCAATTTACCCTCAGATCGAGATCCTGAATGCTTCCGAATCGGACGATTCAATTGCAATGCGGCGCGCCTTATCTTCAACCGACAATATAATCGATATTGGGCATGCCGGAACTGCAATGCGGTTTCTCACGGCCTATTTTGCTGCGGCTGAAGGTCGGTCGGTAACCTTAACTGGGTCGCCAAGGATGTGCCAGCGGCCAATACAACCGTTGGTCGATGCGCTTCGGAAACTGGGCGCGAACATCGAATATGCAGAAGCTACCGGATTTCCGCCATTGCGCATTGTCGGGCAACAAGTCAAGGGCGAAAAAATTACAGTCGATTCGTCGATGAGCAGCCAGTTCGTATCAGCACTCATCCTGATCGCGCCGCTACTCAAAAACGGCTTGGAACTGGAACTGACCACTGTTACTTCCGCTCCGTATATCAGAATGTCGCTTTTGCACCTTGAAGAAATCGGAATCGCTTCGGAATTTTCGAATCACAAAATAAAAATCCTTCCCGCGCCAAAAACAATTGGACCCAAAACTATTGTAGTCGAATCGGATTGGTCGGCAGCCTCGTATTATTACTCGATTGTCGCACTTTCGCCGCCGGGTTTCACGCTTTCGCTGCGTTCGTTTAAAAGCAGCAGCCGTCAGGGCGATGCCGCGGTCGCGTCGCTTTACCGGAATTTCGGAGTTGAAACTACTTTTGAAAAGGACACGATTCTTTTAACCCGTCAAACTTTCGAACCGACCGATGTAAATTTTAATCTTTCGGATACACCCGATCTCGCCCAAACAGTGGCGGCAACCTGCCTCGGCCTTGGTGTTGGATGCATTCTCACCGGATTGCATACCTTGCGGATCAAGGAAACCGACCGAATTGCAGCGCTTCAGTCAGAAATGCAAAAACTTGGGGCTGCGGTAAAAATCGGGACCGACTTCCTTCAGATTCCTGCAAATTCAAACCTGCGCGAGAATATTTCCATAAAAACGTATGACGATCACCGGATGGCGATGGCCTTTGCCCCGTTGGCGGTTCGAGTTCCAATCAAAATCGGGAATCCACAAGTTGTTTCGAAGTCGTATCCCACATTTTGGGACGACATGAAGCTCCTCGGCTTTCACATTTCATAACAGTTCAGCTGCTATTTTGACTGCGAACCGAAATTAAGCCGCAAAACACTTGACATCGCCTTGCTCACGATAGTATATTTGCACCCTTAAAGAAAATCCATGAAATTATCACACTTCAATTTCAACCTTCCCAAAGAACTGCTTGCTGAATTTCCGTCAGAAAACAGGGACGAATCAAGGTTGATGGTCATTCACCGGAAAACCAAAACCATCGAGCACAGGATGTTTCGCGACATCATCGACTATTTCGACGACGGCGACGTTCTGATCCTCAATAACACCAAGGTTTTCCCGGCGCGCCTTTACGGTAACAAGGAAAAAACCGGTGCGCGGATTGAAGTTTTTTTATTGCGTGAACTCAACGCAGAACAGCGCCTTTGGGACGTTCTCGTTGACCCGGCAAGGAAAATCAGGATTGGTAACAAATTGTATTTCGGCGACGACGATTCGCTCGTGGCTGAAGTTATCGACAATACAACTTCACGTGGCAGGACGCTTCGTTTTCTATACGATGGCTCTTATGAAGAATTCCGCAACAAGCTGACAGAGCTGGGCGAAACGCCGATCCCGAAGTACATCAACCGAGAAGTAACGCCAGAAGATGCTGAGCGCTATCAGACGATTTATGCCAAGGAAGAAGGCGCCGTAGCAGCACCAACAGCCGGTTTGCACTTTTCAAAACACCTGCTCAAGAGACTTGAAATTAAGGGAGTAAAATTTGCCGAAGTAACGCTGCATGTCGGACTGGGAACTTTCAACCCGGTTGAGGTCGAAGATCTTTCAAAGCACAAAATGGATTCGGAAGAGTTGCGGATCACTCAGGAAGCGTGCGACATTGTGAATCAGGGAAAAGCGAACCGCAAAAAAATATGCGCCGTCGGAACAACGTCAATGCGCGCAATTGAAAGCTCGGTTTCGTCGCAAAAAACGCTCAATCCATTCGAAGGTTGGACCAACAAGTTCATATTTCCGCCGCATGAATTCAGTATCGCCGATTGCATGATCACGAATTTCCATACGCCAAAATCTACTCTACTGATGATGGTTTCGGCATTCGTTGGCCACGATCTGATGAAGAAAGCATACGAAGAAGCAATTAAAGAAAAATACAATTTTTACTCCTACGGTGACGCGATGCTGATCCTGTAAATAAGATCAATTGAAGAAAGTCCGGCATTGTCCGGATTTTTTTTTGGCGTTGCCTTACCCTCGCTTCGCATTAGCCGGCACTTAAGTAAAACGGTACACCACGACCGATTTTCTACGGTCAGTCCGGCCCGCGCTTTACGCTGCAAGTCCGCGCTGCGCAAGGCTCCGCTGTGGGCTTTGCGCTTCAATCGCTAACGCACTAATCGGAGCAGTATTACAACTTAGCCGCCTCCGTCCAACCACCAACTACCACCAACCAACTGCTAATCCACCTGGTAAACCAGCCGTACCGTAATGTTTGCCGTCTTGTTTTTGGACATCGTATTGAACGATCCGCCGTATGAAAAATCCTCAGAAGAGTTTTGGCCGGTGATCTGGAACACGCCCATATCCGATTTTTTCAGGTGTCCGAGTTCGGCGCCCGCATTTTCAGCAATGCTCTGTGCCCGTGTCTTGGCATCGTTCGTAGCCTCGGCGATCATTTTAATTTTCAGTTCAGCAAGTTTCGTGTAATAATATTCAGGAGGATTCGAATAAAATTCAACCCCGGAATTGATCAGCTCGCTCGATTTCCGGGAAATGTCTTCAATCTTGTTGACTTCCTTCGATTGGATCGTCACGGTTTGCGTCAGCGTAAACCCGGTAAAGATTTGCTGCCGCATGCTTCCGTTCTCATTGTAAATATTGTCGTAATCCTTATTGAAATTCACCGCCGAAAAAACAATGTCGCTTTGCGCAAGCCCTTGTGAAATGAGATAGCTGGTGATTTTTTCGCGGTCGGCATCCAGTGCGGAATAGGCGTCTTTCAGCGTCATGCTTTTTTTCGAAAACGAACCGCTCCATACGATCAGGTCCGAGGTAAAATCTTTTTTGCCAAGCCCGGTAACGCTGATAGTATTTTCATTATCATGCCTGTTCCTGAATGCGCTGGAAAACAAAAATGCCGAAATTATCACTGCGATGGCAATGATGATGGCGCTGATGCTGTTTTTCATCTTCGTTTTTTGGTTAAATATAACAAGATTCGCGATACGCGCAACGGCTGTCATTGGTCATTTTTGCGTACTTTTACCGTCACTAAATTTTAGCGATGACATTTGAAAATACGCTTGAATTCGCACGCCGGTGCGATGAAAACGATCCGCTGCGCAAGTATAGGGACGAATTTATTTTCCCTGAAGTCAACGGAAAAAGAGTAATTTATTTTACGGGAAATTCCCTGGGACTGCAACCAAAGTGTGCAAAAGAATATGTAGATGAAGTAATGTCCGATTGGGCGAAATTTGCGGTTGAAGGACATTTTTATGCCGACAAACCCTGGTGGGATTATCATGAGCGGTTCGCCAATCCGCTGAGTAAAATCGTTGGCGCGCTTCCCGATGAAGTTGCCGTCATGAACACGCTAACAGTGAACCTGCATTTGTTGATGGTTTCGTTCTACCGGCCAACGGCAAAAAAATTCAAGATAATTTGCGAGGAAAAGGCTTTTCCAAGCGATCAGTACATGATCCAGAGCCAGGTCAATTTTCACGGCTTCAATCCAAATGAAGCTATTGTGCAGGTTGCCCGCCGAAAAGGCGAACACAACATCCGCCACGAAGATATAATTGCCAAGATCGAGGAAGTCGGCGAGGAACTCGCGCTGGTCTTGATGGGTGGCGTAAATTATTACACCGGTCAGGTTTTCGACATTGCGGCGATCACCGATGCCGGACACAAAGCCGGTGCTTTCGTAGGCTGGGATCTCGCGCACGCTGCGGGAAACATCAAACTCAACCTTCACGACTGGAATGTGGACTTTGCCGCGTGGTGCAGTTATAAATACATGAATTCCGGACCGGGAAATGCTTCCGGCTGCTTTGTTCACCAACGTCATCACCGCGATCCTGACATGCCTCGGTTTGCAGGCTGGTGGGGACATAACAAAGAGCGGCGATTCCTGATGGAACCGGTTTTTGACCCTGTTGAAGGAGCGAATGGCTGGCAAGTGAGCAATCTTCCGATTTTGTCATTGGCGCCATATCTTGCCTCGGTGCACATGTTTGACAAGGTTGGGATGGATGCCTTGATTGAAAAGCGCGATAAAATCACTGCCTATCTTGAATTCATCCTGCACGAAACAGACAAAGCCGTCAAGGGAAATTTTGAAATCATAACTCCCTCCGAACCTGAACAACGCGCCAGCCAGCTCTCGGTTTTTCTCCATGGAGAAGGCCGCAGCTTATTCGAATACCTGATGAAGAACGGCGTCATCACCGATTGGCGGGAACCAAATGTTATCCGATTGGCGCCTGTGCCGTTGTATTGCTCATTTGAAGATATGTACTGTTTTGGCGAAATATTGAAACGCGGAATCCTGAACAAGGGTAAAATTTAAAATATGAACAAACAGCAAAAAATAGATTCGTTCGACCCTTCACAACCGGGCTTGGCCGACGAAAGCATTTTCGGGCTTCCTTTTACAGCTGACGAAAGCGAAATCATCGTCATTCCCGTTCCCTGGGAAGTTACCGTGAGCTATGGCGCCGGCGCTTCACTCGGTCCGCAGGCAATTCTCGATGCATCGTTCCAGGTCGACCTTCATCATCAGGAATTCCCCGAATTGTGGAAAGCCGGAATTTATTTCGATCACGGAATCCATTCCGAGAAATGGCTCGAGACCAGCATTAGTCACAAAAACATTGCACAAACCATCATCGAATCACTGGAGCGCGGCGAATCAATTGAAGACCATCCGCATTTAAGGAAAGATCTGGATCATATTAATGCGTCCTGCCTGACTCTCAAAGACGAAGTGCGTGAGCGAACCGATTACTGGCTCGACCGTGGGAAAAAAGTTGTGCTTTTGGGCGGCGACCACAGCACGCCACTGGGCTACTACGAAGCGATGGCGAAGCGGCACGATAATTTTGGAATCCTGCATCTTGACGCCCACATGGATCTTCGCGCAGCATATGAAGGCTTTACTTACTCGCATGCTTCGATCATGTACAACGCGCTTTCGATTCCGCAGATAAGTCGGATCGTCCAGGTTGGAATTCGCGATTTTTGCAAGGAGGAAGCCGATATCGCCAACAACCGCGTGATCGTCCATACTGATATGGATCTCAAATCGAAAGCGTTTGAGGGAATGACGTGGAAGCAGCAATGCGAGGAAATTATTGGGCAACTTCCGCAAAAGGTGCTGATCAGTTTTGATATTGACGGACTCTACCCATGGTATTGCCCGAACACAGGTACGCCGGTTCCTGGAGGATTTTCGTTTGAGCAGGCGGCGTATCTGCTGACCAAACTTGGCGAAAGCGGGCGTGAAATAATCGGGTTTGACCTTGTTGAGGTTGCGCCTGGCGAAGACGATGATTGGGACGGAAATGTCGGCGCCCGGATGTTGTTTCACATGTGTGGCGTATTCGCAAAAAATAGTGGGATTCCGGTCGGAGGCCGCGTAAATTTTTAACTACAGAATATGCAGACGCCCTTAAATATTGCGGTAGTCGGATCGGGACTTGTGGGCTCGCTGCTGGCAATTTATCTTCGAAAAGCCGGCCACAGCGTCCATGTTTACGATCGCAGCCCGGATATTCGACAGATTACATTTTCGGGGCGGTCGATCAATCTCGCCATGTCGCACCGCGGATGGAAGGCGCTTGACGAAGCGGGTGTTGGGGATGAAGTCCGCAACATCGCCATCCCGATGGATAAAAGGGCAATTCATGTCGCGGATCAGATCAAGTTCCAGTATTACGGGCTCGAAGGCGAAAGCATATTTTCAATTTCACGCGGAGTCCTGAATCGAAGGATGATCGATCTCGCAGAGGATTCGGGTGCGATTTTTCACTTTAACCAAAAAATCTGGGATGTCAGCCTTGCCGATGCGACCTTGCATATTGGGGAAACGGAAAGAGGCGAGTGGACAGAAGTCAAATACGACAAGATTTTCGGCGCCGATGGTGCCTTTTCCCGTGTCAGGCACCGGATGCAGCGGCAGAGCATGTTTGATTACTCGCAGCAATTCCTGCAAACCGGTTATAAAGAATTGAACATTCCTGCGAATCCCGACGGAACGCACAAGCTCGATAAAAATTCACTTCATATCTGGCCGCGCGGCGAGTACATGCTGATCGCGCTGCCCAACCTTGACGGAAGCTTTACCTGTACGCTGTTCATGCCTTTTGAAGGAGAGAACTCTTTCGCTTCGCTGACCGATGTCGCCAGAGTCGAAGCATTTTTCCTGAAGAATCTGCCGGATACGGTAGATGTGATCCCGAAGCTGACAGAGGATTTCTTTAAAAACCCCGTGAGTACGCTCGTGACCATGAAGTGTTACCCGTGGACGTTTTCGGATAAGGTCGCGCTGATTGGCGATGCGTGTCACGCGATTGTTCCTTTTTATGGCCAGGGAATGAATGCCGGATTTGAAGACATATCGGTGTTGAGCGACCTGATGGATGAACACGGTGACGACTGGCTCGCAATTTTTGAAGAGTACCAGAAAAGCCGCAAGCCCAACACGGATGCAATTGCCGAGTTGTCTTATCGGAATTTCATGGAAATGAGCGACCGCACTGCCGACGAAAGATTCCTGCTGCAGAAAAAGATCGAGAAGCGTTTTTCAGAGCGCCATCCCAACGACTGGCTGCCGTTATACAGCCGCGTTACCTTTAGTCACCGGCCTTACACCGAAGCGCTCGCCGCCGGTCAACGCCAGAAAGAAATCATGGACACGATCATGCAAATGCCGGAAATCGAAAAAATGTGGGATAGCGAAGCCGTCGAGAAGAAGATGCTTGAGCTGTTGAAAATCTCGTCTTTGAGTCCGGATTAGAAGTTTAGCTGTCAGCATTCAGCTGTTGGCGTTCATGGATGGAAGTTTGAAGGCATACCAAAATCCTAAAATCTTAATCTAAAAATACCCTGCCCTGCGTGAAGGATGGAAGCGGCAGCCCGCAGCCTGGATTAATTTCGGATTTTTTGTACGGTTGAAAGGCGAGGACTACAGCGGACAGCCTGACGGCGCGACAAATGTTCAAAACGAGGCAAGAGCTGATGCGGCCGCACGCCCAAAAATTTCAAATTTAATTCCGCACTTCTTTGTTTACCGGTTTGATCAAAACGCGGAGTGTGCTGTCGTTGTTGAAATAACTGAACATCCAGGTGATGAAGATGCTGACTTTGTTCTGAACACTCAGGATGAGCATCAGGTGGACGAGCATCCAGGTGAGCCACGCAAATCTTCCCTGAAAACTGAAACCTGGTAAATCGACTACTGCTTTTCGCTTTCCGATTGTTGCCATTGAACCTTTGTCGTGGTATTCGAACTCGTCGCGATCCTGGTTTTTGGCCAAGCGGATGAAGTTTTTCGCAAGAACGCGCGCCTGTTCGATGGCGACGCTGGCAACCTGCGGATGGCCGTTGGTATATTTTGGTGTTGTCATGGAAGCGATGTCACCAACAGCGTAAACATTGGGAAGCCCCTGAAGCTCGTTGAAGCGGTTTGTGACCAGGCGATTGCCACGGGTATAACATTCGGCAGGAATTCCATCGATTTTATTTCCGACGATTCCGGCCGCCCAAATTACGTTCTTGGCTTCAATCGAATCGCCGTTTTTCAGTTTGACCGTACGTCCGTCGTAATTATCGACAATTGTTTCGGTGCGGACTATGACGCCCATTTTTTCGAGGTATTCGCGGGAGACTTTTTTCGACTCGGCGCTCATTGCGTTCAGTACATACGGCGAGCCTTCGAGCAGGTAAATCGTAAGCTTTGAAAAATCTTTATCGGGATAATCCTTGGGAAGAATGTTGGTTTTCATCTCTGCGAGTGAGCCGGCGAGTTCAACACCGGTCGGGCCGCCGCCAACGATGACGAAGTTCAGCAGGAATTGCAGATTTTCAGGTGGCGTGATCACGGCATCTTCAAAAGTTTGCAGGATGCGGTTTCGAAGTTGTAGCGCTTCGGGGACTGATTTCATCGGGAAGGCGCATTTTTCCAGGTTTTCGTTTCCGAAATAATTTGTGGTGCAACCTTGGGCAAGAACGAGGTAATCGTATGAAAGATCACCGATGGATGTGGAGACGGTCTTTGCTTCGGGATTGATCGAATTTACTTCAGCTATGCGAACGCGGACATTTTTTGAGTATTGAAAGACTTTTCTGAGCGGGAACGAAATGCTGGCCGGTTCGAGTCGGGCTGTCGCCACCTGGTACATCAGCGGCTGGAATTGGTGGTAGTTGTTTTTATCGATCAGGAAAACCTCGTACGGTGAATTTTTCAGGTCGCGCGCAAGGCGCAATCCACCAAAACCTGCGCCTACAATGATGATTCTTTTACGGCTTTTCATGTGGAGTGGTTTGATAAGTAAATTTAACACTTATCCGATTGTCAATCCTCCCTATTAACTTTTTCTATAGAAAACGCCGGTGTGCAGACTGAAAGGTATTCGCAAGGTTCATCAAACGGATTTGAATACTGAACGCGCGTATTGCGCTCGATCTTGATCGATTGTCCCGCTTCGAGAATGACTGTTTTACCATCGATTATAAATTGTTTTTTTCCTTTGATGATATAAGTGTATTCATCAAATTCGGGAGTCTGGAATGGTTCGCTCCAGGCGGGCGGGGCAATCATGTGTGCGATGGATACTTCAGCGTTTTCTGTTGTTGCCAGGCCGTGGTGTTCTTCGATCAGTTTTCCGTCGGTTGTTGGGACGACGAAAGGCGATTTCTGGATGGTATATTTTTTCATCAGTCAAATACATATTTCATTGATCCGTCTTTTTGCTTTTTCCAAACCGTGTGGAAAACGCCCCCGAATTCGACCGGTTTTCCATCGGGGCCTTTTGATGTCCACACATATTTGCCGTAGGTATAAGCGAGGGTTCCATCGGAAGAGACGTCGACAAAGTCAGGTTTCCACGAGACGTTGGTATCTTTGTATTTCGGGTTGGAATAGTAGTTTCGGATGTTGTCGCGGCCTACGATCAGCGTATCGTGTTCGCGTTTTATTATTGCATTGTCATCGGCAAAAGTATAGAACGCTTCGGCAAGTCCTTTTGCCGCCGCCAAATCGTTGAAATCTTTTTCGGCTTTCAGCACCTGGTCTTTAGCGCTTCTGTTTGTCACCATCGGAGCGGAACAGGCAGCCGCGGCGAGAATCAACATCGGAAGAAATCGTTTCATGGAGAATTACTTTTTAAACATGAAATATACGGCAAGCACGAGAAAGCAAAAGGCGATGGCGTGATTCCACCGGAACGATTCGTTCTTGAAAAACAGCACTGAGAAAATCACGAAAATTATCAAGGTGATCACTTCCTGGATTACCTTGAGCTGCATGAGCGAGAACGGGCCGCCATTTTCGCGAAATCCGATCCGGTTGGCAGGAACCTGAAAACAGTATTCAAAAAATGCCATTCCCCAACTGATAAGGATGATTGCGATCAACCCTGCGTTTTCAAACCATCTCAATTCTTTAAACTTTAAATGACCGTACCAGGCGAGTGTCATGAATGCGTTGGACAGGATCAACAATCCAATGGTAAGCAACCCTCTCATTTGCGCATTAGTTTTGAGAGGATTCCAAAAGCGCCTCTGATGAAGGACGCGCTGGTGAGCACTTTGACCACTTGTTTTGTCGCCGGACTGAAAACATCTTCACTTGTTTTTGAAGTTGTCCTTTCAGTAGCGGTCGGCGTTTCGGCGGGTTGCAGTGCGAGTTTGCGATTCAGCATTTCGTAGGCACTTTCCTTGTCGATTGATTCGCCGTACTTTTTAACGAGTTTCGAACTGGCATTGATCTGATCGATTTCAGACGGTGTCAGGATGTCCATCCGGCTTTCGGGCGCGCGCATCATGGTAACCGACAATGGCGTTGGAATCCCTTTTTCGTTCAGCGCTGTCACCAAAGCTTCGCCAATTCCAAGGCTGGTCAGCACTTCGTCGGTTTTGTAAAAATCAGACAACGGGTAATTTTCGGAGGTCATTTTTATCGCCTTCCTGTCGTTGGCAGTAAAAGCGCGCAATGCATGCTGGATTTTCAGTCCGAGTTGCGCGAGAACCCCGTTTGGAACGTCCATAGGGTTTTGTGTCACAAAGTAAATTCCGATCCCTTTGGAGCGGATCAACTTGACAATGCTTTCGATCTGCTCAAGAAGTTCCTGGCTGGCTTCGTTAAAGATCAAGTGCGCCTCGTCGATGAAAATCACGAGCTCCGGCCGGCCTGCGTCGCCCTGTTCCGGCATTTGTTGATAGATTTCGGCCAGCAAGCTGAGCATAAAGGTTGAAAAGAGCTTCGGCCTGTCCTGAATATCGGTAAGGCGGATGATGTTGATATATCCGCGGCCGTTTTCGTCAATTCGCATGAGGTCGTTAATGTCGAATGACATTTCACCAAAAAACAGGTCGGCGCCCTGCTGTTCCAATTCGAGTATTCTTCTAAGGATGATTCCCGTGGTACTGGTCGAGATGCGGCCATAATTTTCCTCGAGTTCGGCTTTTCCGTCGGAAGTAATATAATTAATGACTTTTTTGATGTCTTTCAGATCGATTAACGGCATTTTGTTATCGTCGCAATATTTGAAAATGACCGACATCACGCCGGATTGTGTTGGGTTCAGGTCGAGGATTCGGCTGAAAAGCACGGGTCCGAATTCGGAAACAGTCGCACGCATCCTGACACCATCCTGCTTTGAGATGGTAAGCAGCTCCACCGGAAATCCCTGCGGCGTAAACGGCAAACCGATTTTCGCCTGTCGTTCCGTGATGAATGGCTTTTCAACGCCCGGTTCCGCAATTCCGCTAAAATCGCCTTTAATGTCCATCATGAGAACAGGCACGCCGTTAATTGACAATTGTTCGGATAGCACCTGGATCGTCTTCGTTTTTCCGGTTCCCGTCGCCCCTGCGATGAGTCCGTGGCGGTTCATAGTCTGCAATGGTATGTTCACCGTTGCATCGCCAAGAGTTTCGCCGTTCAACATTGCTGCGCCGAGCGTTATATAATCGCCCTTTGAAGTATATCCTTGTGTAATTTGCTGTATAAATTCCTCTTTGCTGGGAGTTGTTTTCATTGGATTTGGTTTATCAGCTAAAGATAATTAATTTTAAAAGATCAGCGTTTTATAGCGATAATATCAGAGGTGATTTTACGTTTATAAAGTTGAAGGTCAGGATAACAAATTCTGAATCAAAATCTTTAAGGGCATTTGTTCAAAAGTTCAGGATTTACAGGGGTTTCGGGGGAATTCGACAGATGCTAATTAAATTAAAAAAAGTTTTTTTATTTGAAGTAAAAATTTAAATTTGCTGCTATTCAATTATTAAATCAACTAAGACCTTACAATTATTCTAATTAAAAATTAAAGAAATGGCAAACGTTAAAAAAGAAAGTAGTTCAAACGGTGGAAGCATCTTCTCGGCAGTCACTATTGTAGTCTGTATATTAATAGGATGGCTAATATGGAATTTCATCATGGGTAACGGCTCCAACTTCGAAGGCGGAGTTAACACCGGCCACCCGCTTCCCGGAAACTACTTGGCTATGGTATATAAAGGAGGACCAATCGTTCCGGTCCTGATGGGGTTGCTTTTGATGGTTGTCGTTTTTTCAATTGAGCGTTTCATGGTTATCAGCAAAGCTGCCGGAAAAGGAAACCTTGACAATTTCATGAGAGGTGTAACTTCAAATATCAATAATGGCGACATCGATGCGGCTATTGCAGCTTGCGACAGGCAGCAAGGTTCAGTTGCAAATGCAATCAAATCGGCGCTTATCAAATATCAGGAAGTAAAAAGAGAAGGAATGAACAGCGAGGAAGCTTCTGAAACCATTCATAAAGAAATCGAAGAAGCAACATCACTTGAGATGCCAATGCTTGAGAAAAACCTTACTATTCTATCGACTCTTGTATCATTGGGTACACTCGCCGGACTTTTGGGTACGGTAACAGGTATGATCAAAGCGTTCGGCGCGTTGGCAACTGCGGGAACTCCAGACCAGGCGCTGCTTGCAAACGGTATCTCTGAGGCGCTGATCAATACGGCTACCGGAATTTCGACTTCGGCTTTGGCGATCATCACCTATAACTTCTTTACTTCTAAAATCGATACTTTGACTTACTCGATCGACGAGGCAGGCTCAACAATCGTTAACACCTACAGAAGGTTCAGGGGTACTCAGAAGTAAGAATAATTCCGCTAGCGGATAATTTAAAAACACAAAATGGCTAAAGTAAAAATGTCCAAAAAGATGACGTCCATCGACATGACTGCGATGTGTGACGTTGCATTCCTTTTGCTGACGTTCTTTATCCTGACCGCCACTGCAAAACAACCTGAACCCCTTCCTGTTGATACGCCGGCTTCTACTGTTCAGACAAAACTACCTGACAGTGACCTGGCGACGATAACGGTTGGAAAAGGAAAAGTGTTTTTTGGGGTGACAGGTCGCGATGTAAGAAAGCGTACGCTGGAACTGATGGGACAGAAATATAATGTGAATTTTACTCCGAAAGAATCTGACAAATTTGCGTTAATAGAATCTTTCGGCGCTCCGATGCAAAACCTGAAGCAGGTAATTTCGATGAGCAGCACTGACAGGAACAAAGCAAACGTGCAACCCGGTATTCCTAAAGATTCTTTGGATAACCAGCTGGCTGATTGGATTCAGAACGCGAGGATTGCTACAATTGAAATTGCCCAAAAAGAGTTGCACATTGCAATTAAAGGAGATGCGCGTGAGGAATATCCGCAAATTAAAAAGATTATGGATATTCTTCAGGATCAGAAAATTAACAGCTTCAACCTGGTAACAGGCCTTCGTGGCAAAGACTTTTAAAAATTAAGAAATGGCTGAATTAAATACAGGCGGCGGCGAAGGTAAGAAAGGCAGTAAGAAAGTCAGAAGTAAGAAACTCAATTCTAAAGTTGACCTTACGGCGATGGTGGATCTTGCGTTCTTGCTGATAACCTTCTTCATGCTTACCACATCGTTGTCGAAACCACAGTCGATGGATCTCGGGCTTCCTGACAAAGATGAAGATCCAAAGAAGAACAAAGATGTCAAAGTCGATGAAAACCGTACCATGACACTTCTTCTTGGCGACAACAACAAACTGATGTTCTACATGGGTATTTTGAATACTCCAATGGCGCCAAAAACCATCGGATACGGCAAGGATGGGATCCGCCAGGAACTGCTGAAAAGAAAGAAAGCAGTTCTGGAGTACACCGGTACTAAAGAAAAAGGGCTGATTGCTATCATTAAACCTAGCAAGAAATCCAATTACAGAAACCTTGTGGATATTCTCGATGAGATGGCGATTGCCGATGTTCCGACTTATGCAATTGTCGACATCACTCCCGAGGAAGCGAAAATTGTTGATGGTGATGCTGCGAGCACGTCGGCAACACCAGCACCTTAAATAATACAAAGATGAAATTAGATATATTAGGAAACCGCTGGCTTGACATCGTATTTGAAGGCCGCAACAAGCTTTACGGAGCTTACCAGTTGCGAAAGCAAAATCCGAAGACAACCCTTCGCGCCTTACTGATTGGTGCGGTTATATTCAGTTTTCTGTTAAGTCTGCCGATTTTAGCAAACTTTCTTCCCGATAAGTCAGACAATGACGATACGCTGGATAAGAAAATTGTGACGATTAAGCTGCCGCCAAAACAACCTGAGGTTCCGAAGAATCTTCCACCGCCACCACCGCCACCGCCAAAAGTGGATCAGGTGAAATTCGTAAAGCCTGTGGTTGCGAAAAAGGAGGAAGTAGTTGAAGAACCGCCGAAGATCAAGGAAATTGTTGAAAAAAAGATAGGTAACGAAACTATCAAAGGCGATCCGGATGCTCCGCTAACCGTTGAGCCCGTCGGAAACGGACCTGCAGATGTAGTTGAGGATAACACGATTTACAACACGGCCGGTATTGAAGTAAAGCCTCAGTTTCCTGGTGGAATTGAAGCATTCTATAACTTTATCCGCAAGAATTACACTCCGCCGGATGAACCGGGTCTTAAAGGAAACGTGTTTGTTTCTTTCGTAGTTGAAAAAGACGGTTCCCTGACCGATATCAAGGTATTGCGCGATATTGGTTTTGGAACTAAGGAAGAAGCGATCCGGGTCCTTAAAAAATGCCCGCGCTGGACGCCAGCCGAACAGAACGGTAAACGGGTCCGATGCTCTTACCAGCTTCCGATTAAGATCCAGACACCTGAATAATGTTGGTTGATTCTGATAATAATAAAATGAAGAAATCGCCTCAAGAGCGGTTTCTTCTCGTTATAGGGCTGCTGTTTTTCCTGGTGTACCTCTTTTTGGGACTGGCAGTCATTTTCTGGAAAAAGCTTCCTCTGAATATGCCAACGTGGGCGCGGCTTGCATTCGGAATACTCTTGATCGTATATGCGCTCATCCGTTTCGGGCGATTGATAAAGACGAATCATGATAAAAACTAAATTCGCATTACTGGCTGTATCAGCAATCCTGCTTGTTTTGTCCTGCAATGAAAGCGGGAAAAACAAATCGGGCCAGACGATTCTTGAAGGCAAGGCAGAAATCTATACCGACGAGTCCTTGCTCCCGATCGTCGAAGATCAGGTGGCCGTTTTTGAAAGCAGTTACAATGCCGATATTTCAATTGTCCCAAAATCGGAAACGGAAGTTGTTAATGCATTAATGAGTGGTATAACAAAGCTGGCGGTTTTGTCCCGTGACCTTTCACAAGCGGAAATTTCGCATTTCACTGACAACAAAATCATCCCGAGGCGTACGCGATTCGCGACAGATGCAGTCATCTTTATAAAAAATAAGGGCAATAACGACACGTTGATCGCGTTAAGAGATGTGATCGATTTCTGGAAAGGGAAATCTGTTGCCGGAATCAAAGGATTGGTATTCGATAATTTAAATTCCGGAACTGTTCGTTACCTGGACAGCCTTGCCGGCGGAACTGGGATTCCTTCCAAAGGGATATTTTCCTTCCGCAATAACGGAGATGCGATCAAATATATCTCTGCAAACAGAGACATGATCGGTGTTGTGGGGCTTAATTGGATCAACCAGCCCTCTGCAAGTACCGACCTTTCCAATATCAATGTTCTGAGTGTAAAGGAGGTTGATGGGCAAAACTATATTTATCCATCACAAAACAATCTTGCAGAACGCAAATACCCGTTGGCACGCGATTTGTTTGTCGTCGATTGTCAAGGCTTTTCAGGCCTCGGAATGGGCTTCGCCTCCTTTATTGCCGGAGAACGCGGCCAACGAATAATATTAAAATCAGGACTACTTCCAGTAAGGATTCCGGGAAGAAAAATTGTCATCAGGAATCAAATCAATAAATAAATCTTATTAAAATGAAGAGACTTAGCATACTCAGCGTCGCACTTTTGACCACTTTGTTCTGTCATGCACAGGATGTAGAACAGGCAAAGAAAGCGATCGACGCCGAACAATATGAAAAAGCAAAAGGTATGTTGAAATCGGCTATCAGCGCCAAACCGTCAAATGGACGTGCCGCGTTTTTGCTTGGCAACGTTTACCTTAAGCAAGACCTTCCGGATTCAGCAAAAATTTACTTCCAGAAAGGAATCGCCGCATCCGAAGGTGCAAAACTGAATTATATCGGCTTGGGCCAGATAGATCTTGATAACGGAAATACTGCTTCAGCGCAATCCAATTTCGCAATGGCGACGAAAGACGTGAGGAAGAAAGATACCGAAGAACTTGTGTATGTTGCCCAGGCATACATGAACAGCGACAAACCCGATTATAAAACCGCCATCTCATTCCTTAACCGCGCCAAGGCGGCCAATCCGAACGATGCGCAAGTACAGCTTGCATTGGGCGACGCTTATTACGGTGACAAAAACCAGAATGAAGCGTATGTGGCCTACCGTAATGCCTTTACTGCCGATCCGTCACTGATCAGGGCAAAAATGCAGCAAGGTGTTCTGCTGAAAGGAGCGCGATCATTTCCGGAAGCGGTAAAAGCATTCGATAATGTAATTGCGGCAAATCCCAATTACGGGCCGGTTTACCGTGAATTAGCGGAAACGTACTATTTGTGGGGAAATAATGAACCTCGCAAATACAACGAATATATCCAGAAGGCTTTGGGTTACTATGAAAAGTATATGAGCATGACTGATTATAGCCTGGCGTCGAGAATGCGCCATGCTGATTTCCTGATTCTTGCCAAAGATTACAAAGCATTGGAGGCAGAAGCGAATAAGATGAAGGAAATTGACAAGGTGAATCCAAGAATCTTACGTTACCTGGGTTATTCGGCATATGAAAATGGAAACGTTGATGTCGCAATTAAATCAATCCAGGATTTTATAACAAATCCGTCGAATAAAGTTATTGCACGCGATTACTTGTACCTTGGACTTGCGAAAATCAAGAAGGCAAGTGCCACAGCAGATCAACTTGATCAGGCGATGTTCGATGCTGGCTTGGCAGATGTCCGCAGATCGGTTGAGATGGAAATCACGATGACAAACGACCTATCGGATATCGGCAAGAATTTCTTCACCCAGAAGATGTACCGCGAAGCAGCAGCAATTTTTGGTATCGCAATGACAAATCCGAATTCGAAAACATATAACGATGATATTTTGTATTACGCGATCGCTGTGCATACAGTCAACAGAAATCTGGAAGCTGCAAAACGCGACATGGCTTCGCTTCAGAAGGCAGATGAAGGATTGCAGTCGATCATTGCGAAATACCCGAATTACAACGACGCCTATTATTACAGGGCACGGATCAACAGCCTACTCGAAAAAGGTGATGTAATGGTGCAATCCTATGAAGAATATATCAAAGGACTTACCGCTGCGGGTGCTGAAGAACTCGCGAAGCCGTCCAATAAAACAAAGCTTGTGGAGGCGTATAATACCGCCGCCGCAAACTATGCTACGACAGATAAGGCTAAGGCATTGGAATATTTCAACAAAACGCTGGCGCTCGATCCCGCAAATGAATATGCAGCGAGTTCGATAAAAGCATTAAAATAAGACCTACAGAAAACCGGCGATTGAGCCGGTTTTTTTATGCGTTATTTCTGCCGATTCTATGCGTATCTTTGTACCCTTTATTTTTTTATTATGAATGAAATGCAAACAGCGGTGGTTCAGGGAACAATGCTTCCGCTGATGGAGGAATTTTATACGATCCAGGGCGAAGGTTTCCATACCGGGACGGCGGCCTATTTTATTCGGGTCGGCGGATGCGATGTCGGCTGCCATTGGTGCGATGTCAAAGAAAGTTGGAATGCCGATCTTCATCCGCCCACTTCCATTTCAACTATTGTTCAAAACGCTAAGGCGCATTGCGACACGATTGTGATTACCGGAGGTGAACCACTTACCTGGGATATGCTGCCGCTCACTTCAGCGCTGCGCAGCGAAGGAATGAGAACGCACATGGAAACATCAGGCGCTTATGAACTTTCGGGCGAATGGGATTGGATCTGCCTGAGTCCGAAGAAAAACAGGTTGCCAACAAAAAGTGTTTGCGACAATGCTGATGAGCTCAAAATGATTATCTATAATAGGCACGATTTTATCTTTGCCGAAGAGCAGGCAGCGAAGGTAAATGCAAACTGCAAGCTTTTCCTGCAGCCCGAATGGAGCAAGCGCGATGAAATGACGCCACTGATCGTGGACTATGTAATGAAGCATCCAAAATGGCGGGTTTCATTGCAAACGCATAAGTATCTTGACATCCCATAGATGTTCGTGGAATTTAATTTTGATGGACTTTCAGAGAAAATCTAAATTTAGCACTACAGTTAAATCCAAATTTTTAAATTAGCATCCTAAAATTAATAAAATGAAAAAACTTATTCTATCGTTAGCGCTTCTTTTTATTGCCCAATTGGGAATGGCACAGGATGACGCTTTTAAAAAAGATGTCCTGAAGGTAATTGAAATGAGCGGTTCAGGGTCGCAAATGAAGCTTGCAAAAGATCAGATACTGAAAATGATCCCGCAGGAAAAGCAGGCTGCGTTCCTTGTTGAATTCGACGCAACGCTTCCGTCGTTCTACGATAAGATCGCCCAAGTGTATATGGAAACTTACACCAAAGAAGACATCAAGGCGATGATCGCATTTTATGAAACGCCGGTTGGAAAGAAAATGACAGCCAAATCAAGCGAGATTGCTGAAAAGTCACAAAAGGCCGCACAGGAATGGGGGCAGGGGCTACAAGGCATGATGATGAAATACATGCAGTAACAAATTATTTGACCCGGCTTTTTGCCGGGTTTTTTATATGAAACATTTTTTCCTGCTCGACCCGCAAATTACCTATCTCAATCATGGTTCGTTCGGCGCGTGTGCGAAACCAATTTTTGAAGATTATCAGAGATGGCAACTTGAACTCGAACGCGAACCTGTACAATTCATCACGAGTAATTCGCTTCGATACCTTCAGAAGTCAAAAGAGGCATTGGCAAAGTACATCAATTGCGACGCCGATGATTTTTATTTCACGCCAAATCCAACGCACGCAATCAATACGATCATGCGCAGCATCGGTCTGGAAAAGGACGATGAAATATTGGCGACAAATCAGGAATATGGGGCGATGGATCGAACGTGGAAGTTTTATGAGCGGATGTCAGGCGTGAAATATGTTCGGTCCGAAATACGCCTTCCGGTGGTGTCAAAAGAACAAATCATAAACGACTTTTGGAAAGGGCTTACTCCGAAAACGAAGGCAATTTTCATCAATCAGATGTCAAGCGCGACCGCGTTGCTGTTCCCCGTTAAGGAAATATGCGATAAGGCAAGAGAGGTCGGATTATTTACGATTGTCGATGGCGCGCACATTCCGGGACATTTGTCGTTGAACATTACATCGCTCAACGCCGACTTCTATACCGGCACGCTTCATAAATGGATGATGACGCCCAAGGGAAGCTCGTTCCTATATGTTCGAAAGGAACTTCAAAATCGGATTAATCCGTTGGTCGTGAGTTGGGGCTATGACAATGCAATGCCAGGAAGCAATCGGTTTCTTGATTACCACGAGCAACAGGGAACCCGGGATATCTCGACATTCCTGACCGCTCCGGCTGCTTTGAAGTTCATGAATGAGAATAATTGGACCGATGTAGCGGCAAGCTGTCGCGACCTGGTGCTGAAAAACTACAAACGGTTTTGTGATCTGGTGGGCACTGTTCCTGTTTGCCCTGTTACCGAAGAATTCCTCGGGCAGATGTGCAGCATTCCGATCAACACCGATCAGCCGGCCGCACTTAAAGAGTTGCTGTTTGACAAATACAAAATCGAAGTTCCGGTCATGCATTTGAATGGACAGAACTACCTGCGTTTTTCCGTGCAAGCCTATAATTCACAGGAAGATCTCGATATTTTGTATTCTGCGATTAAAGACATTCTTCAAACGACTTCGCTGATCAATGTTCACCCGCTCTAGCCCGGATCGCAGCGGCATCCTTGCCGCGAGGCAAGATACAGCGCAGAGCCGGAACAGCTTCAAAAAATCAAACGGTCAATCGCGCCAGGTAGTCGAAATGCGAGCCTGCTTGTAAAAGTTCACTTTGAAAGCCATTGGCTAATGCAGCGTTTTGAAGCGTTTGAAAATCGACGTAAAGCCATTCGAACGGATTTTCCTTTTCGTTTTTGTAGGTGACATAAAAAATCACGTTGCCATAGTAGCCGTTGGCGGGAATCCATTTGCCGCCGTCTTCATCATCGTCGAACATGTAAATGATATCAGAGCTGTCGAGCAAAACCTGGCCACCCGGATTAAGGAGCGATTTTAGCTTTTGCAGGAAATTGCCCAGATTATCAAGTTTTCCGCACATTCCGGCCCCGTTCATCAACAGCAATATCGTATCAAATTTCTCGTTTTCAAGTTGCATTATATCAGCTAGGTGCGCTTTTTTGATGCCTCGCAGGCGGCATGCTTCAATGGCATTGGGCGAAATATCGATTGCTGTCACATCGAAACCTTTTGCCTGAAGGTATAGGCTATGACTTCCCGCTCCGCAACCTGCGTCGAGTACGCGCCCTCGCGATTCCTGTAGCGCACGTTGTTCGAGCGCCGGCATTTGATCAAATGGCCTGAAAAGATAAGCGACACTCATTTCATCAGCTTCTGAAATCGAGGTTTCGGTAATCAGGTCTTCGGGTGAATTTTGGGTAGCGTAATCGAGGATGGCTTTGCCAAACAGGTCTTTCATATCAATTTTAAACTTAATTTTGCGGCGATGAGTGAAGATGTCAGTCAATTACCGGCACAGGCTAAAGATAAGCAAACCGAAAACAGGAAGTATTTCGAGAAGCTAAAAAAGAAAACGCCAAAAAATCTGGATTACGTGATGCAGGAACTGCACGACAACGAGTTCAGGAAAACCGACTGCCTTACTTGTGCCAATTGCTGCAAAACGACCGGGCCATTATTTACTTCAGCCGACATCGACCGGATCGCGAAGCACCTTAAGATGAAGCCACAGCAATTCGAGGCGAAATATTTAAGGATAGATGAAGACCGCGACCACGTACTGCAGGAATTGCCTTGCCACTTTCTTGATTCGGAAAACTATTGTATGATTTATGAGGTACGGCCAAAGGCATGTAAAGAATTTCCGCATACCGACAGAAAAAAATTCCATCAAATAGCGGAAATCACTTTAAAAAATATACCGGTTTGCCCGGCAACTTATCGAATTGTAGAGGAAATGAAAAAGCGGCTGCCTCTTTAAACGAACATATGGTGTTGTTCTTCACCATTGTGTTTGATGCCGTTTTTTTGGCCATTTGTAACCTCTGCGAGCGAATTGATTGCCTGGTCAATATAATGAAGGATTTTTTCGAGCCACACTTTGGCTTGTTTGAGATATTCGATTCCCATGTCGAAATAGTTGTTGATCATCTCAAAAAAATCGTGGAGCCTGTCCATATAACGCAAAAGGGTTTCTGCAGCTTTCATATCTTTTTATTATTTAAATTGAGTTTCACTAATATAAGGATTGTACGCCAAAAGCTTACGGCGGCGATTGCTAAATTTTTCTTATAATTTAGGGGTTTTCCTTACTAAAGGTCGCATTGTAATTTTTAAATTTGGTTTCAAATCCCTTTGAAAATGAAAACAATATACTTTTTGCTATTGATGGTTACGCTTTCTTCAAGCGCGGCCACGTGGACTGATTCTTTTGAAGACGGCCAGAAGCTGGCACTTGCTACGAACAGGTTTATGCTTGTCGATTTCTGGGCTACCTGGTGCGGCCCGTGCAAAAAAATGGATATTGAATCCTGGAGCAATAAAGAAGTTCAGGCACTGCTCGAAAACTTCGTCCCTGTTCGCGTTGATATCGACCTGAACCGGCCATTGGCAGAAAAGTATGGCATCAACAGCATTCCCAACATGTACATTCTGGATGCAAATGGTCAGATTGTTTACAGCTTCGTCGGTTATCACGATCCGATGCAACTCAAACTCGAGCTCGAAAAATTTGCTTTGTCGACCGAATTTTTATCAATGGAGCTGATTAATGCATTTAAGACAAAGAGCTTTACGACAACAACCCGTTTGGTACAAAAGTATTTCGATTATTCGATGTACGTTCCGTCGAAGGTCAGGGTAAAATTCGTCACCGTAGGTTTGGCGTACTTAAAGGACGCAAAAAGACAGTTGGAAAAAAAATCGGAAGACTACAGCGAAAAACTGCAAAAAGCCGAATTGCTGGAATTGTCGGAATACGCGTTTGAAGGCAAATACTCAAAATTAGACAAGAAGTTGGCCGATCAGTTTCCAGAAAATAAGATATTGGAAGACAACCTGCCGTATTTTTATTTCCTCAAACTGGTTGCAGCAAAAGGAAACAATTCTGCGAACCTGGCCGCCGTTGAGGAAAGAGCCGCTTCGATCGAGGGGTTTGATTACTTCGCTAAGAAAGCCGAAACCTTGCTTGCCGTCAAAGATCAATAAAGAAGGTACTTACTGCGTATTTTTCGAAAATTGTCCAATCCGGGTTGCCAGGTCTGTTTTATCGCAGTTTCCGACAGGCCGCTTTCAATCTGTTTCCGGAGAACTTCCGTGCCGGCGAGTTTAGTAAAAAACGGTGTAAAGAATTTTGTCTTGTCGGACGTTTCCGCGTAAGCCTTTATGAGCCATTGCAAGTTGATTCCGCTTAGGCGAGTTCCTTTTGACAAGTCTTCACCAAAACACTTCTGGCCATTGTAAGGCGGTTCTTTAGACCCGAGGTTAGGATGTGGCGTAAAACTAAAGCCCGTATCTGCTAGAAAAGGCGAACCGTAAATCTGGAATTGCATATCGGTTCCGCGGCCAACGCTGACATTCGTACCTTCAAAAAGACAAAGGCTTGGATAAAGATTTATCGCACGGTCGTTTGGCAGGTTCGGCGAGGGCCTGACCGGCAGGCTGTAAGCCATTTCCTTTTTATAATTCAGGCAGGGAATAATTTTAAGGTCGCATTGAACTCCATCTTTGAGCCAATTCTCTCCGTTGATCATTTGCGCATATTCGCCAATCGTCATTCCGTGAAGAATCGGGATTGGATGCATTCCGACAAAACTTGTGAATTGCTTTTCAAGAACAGGCCCGTCGATCATTCCGCCATTTGGATTCGGACGATCCAGTACGACAAGCTGGATGTGGTTTTCAGCGCACGTTTCCATAATGTAATGTAACGTAGAAATGTATGTGTAAAAGCGCGCGCCAACGTCTTGCAGGTCGAAAAGCATCACATCCAAACCTTGTAGTTGCGCCGCCTTTGGCTTTTTGTTATCGCCATAAAGCGACAATATCGGGAGTCCGCTTTTCGGATCCTTGCCATCAACAACATGCTCGCCATTGTCGGCGGTTCCGCGAAAGCCGTGCTCAGGAGCGAAAATTTTCTGCAGATTGATTTTTTTCGACAGGAGGAAGTCCACCACATGCGTTCCGTCTGAGCGGATTCCTGTCTGATTGGTGACAATACCCACTTTTTTTCCGACAAGCATCGGAAGAAAAGCCTGATCATTATCGGCGCCCGTTTTTATCGCAGCGGTTGCCGTATGAATCTTTTCGACAGTGTTCGTGCGTGGCGAATTTCCGCAGGAGATGTTGAGCATCGCCAATAATAAAAACGTATTTTTGACTAGAAAACCAGAAACCATACAGTTGAATTTAGAATATTTTATCGCCAGACGGCTTATCACTAATAAGGAGCATAAAAGTAGCATATCTGCACCTATAATAAAAATCGCGATTTCCGCTGTTGCAATCGGAATGGTCATGATGATCATTTCGGTGGCAACAGGAATTGGGCTGCAGCAAAAGATCAGGCAGAAAGTTTCGGCATTCAACGGCCAGGTAATCATCTCCAACTACGACGACAATCAGTCCGAAGTCAGCCTTGTTCCTATTTCTACGACACAGGATTTTTATCCCGAATTTAAATCGGTCAGCGGAGTTACCCATATTCAGGCCGTGGCGAGCAAAGCTGGCATCATCAGGACAGCCAGTGCGTTTGAGGGAATCATTTTTAAGGGCGTCGGCAAAGATTATCAATGGGATAATATCAAAGAATACCTGGTGCAGGGAAAATTACCCGATGTTTCTCAAAGCCTCAATGCACAGGTAATGATCTCGCAACTGCTTGCGGACAGGCTCGGACTCAAAGTGGGTGATCGCTTCAATACTTTCTTCATGAAAGAAGAAGGAAGTAAGTTGCCAAACCTCCGGGTTTTTGAAGTGTGTGGGATCTACAACTCCGGTTTCAATGAATTTGACGCGGCGTACATAATTGGTGATATCCGGCATGTGCAACGAATCAATAAATGGAGCCCGACGGAAGTCGGCTCATTTGAAGTATTCATCGACGATTTTTCAAAGCTGAAGCAGAAGGGACAGGAGATTTACGCCGAAACCGGCTCGACGCTTGACACGCATACGATTGAAGAAAAATACACTTATATATTTGAGTGGCTTAAGCTGTTTGATTTCAATATTATTGTGATTCTCGGCATTATGATAATGGTTGCTACGATCAACATGGTCGTGGCGTTGCTGGTGCTTATCCTTGAGCGAATCCAGATGATCGGAATCCTGAAATCGCTGGGCGCCGACAACAATATGGTGCGCAAAGTTTTCCTTTATAATGCGCTGCATCTGATACTTCGCGGCCTTCTTTGGGGTAATTTGATCGGTCTCGGGCTGCTGCTTATACAGCGGTACACGGGCATCATCACGCTGAATCCCGAAAATTACTACGTAAATGTCGCGCCGGTTTACATCAATTGGGGCTACATTCTCTTGCTGAATGTCGGTACAGTGGCGATTTGTCTGGCGGTCTTGCTGATTCCATCGTACATCATTACTAAAATTTCGCCGGCAAAATCGATTCGTTTTGATTAGAAGCTTTTCCGGCTGTCCGCTGTATCTTTTGCAAACCTCAAAGGTTTTGAAAACCTTTGAGGTTTTGCGCAAAAGGATGCCGCTTCCATCCGGGCTAGGGCTTGGCGGTTGCGACGCAATTTTTTTCCGCAAAAACGGTGATCGCGCAATAGGGCAAAACGAGCTGCGTTTACAAAATCCGAGTGCTGAGCACATTAGCGAGAGCGGCCAAAAAACTTTCCGAAAATTTACCGTTTGGGTTTGGAAATGCAAAAAACAGGTGTACTTTTGCACCCGCATTCGGCAGTTGTTCTTTTACATTTTGGGGTTTTGGTTTTTTGGGAGCGGTGCTTACGA
>JAEWJM010000020.1 GCA_023386585.1 Bacteroidota bacterium
ATCAGCACTCCGCCACCCGTAGGACCGCCCGCAGCAGTGTAATACGCACCAACCGCCAAAGCAGGCAAGGTGTAATTCGGACATGCCGAAACGTTGTCGAAGGTGCCCAAATCGGGAGCTTGGTTGATCGTAATCGTATAACTATCCTCGTCGGTGCAGGAACCTCCATCGGCAAAAATATAAACTGTAGTGCTCTCGCTGATCACAGTTCCACTAGGAATAATCTGACCAGTGCCGTTTGGCCCTCCGGTCGCCGTATAGTAAGTTCCTAAAGTCAGTTCTGGAAGCACATAAGTCCCGCCGCACTGTACCACATCGTCAGGGGCCACAACATCAACACCAGGAACCACGTTAACGGTTACGCTATGGTTATCACTACATCCGTTGGCGGTTACCGTGACCGAATACACTCCGGATTCGGAAACGCTTATGCTGCTTCCGGTATCAGGCAATGTATTTCCATCCTGTGTCCAAACATAAGTCGCTTGTGCAGGATCGAAATTAATAGCTGTCACTGCAATTGTCTGTGTATTGCCTACGCAAAAAGTCATATCGCCCGGAAGTGTAAACTGAGGGGTCAAATCCTGCAGGATCAATTCGAAGCTTGTAAACCCAACGCAGCCAGTGATACTATTGTAAGCACGCACATAAATGGTTTGCGGATTGCTCGTGTTTGCAAATACAAGCGGATTTAAAATCGGATTGGTATCATTTGTTGCGTCGTCCTGTGTAGTATAATACGTAAGGTTAAAGTTTGGACCAAGCGGAGCAAGTATCGCCGCCTGATTGACAGTCAGGTCAAACAATCCTGTATTCAGCGCACTACACTGATAAAGATTCGGTGCTTGTGCAGGCTGAACCTGGTCGTAATATTCAACAACGATACTATCGCTGCCGGTACAGGTTGTTCCAATAAATTGTACCTGCAAAGTATAAGTGCCTGCCTCGTCGACTGTCAACGACGGCCCAGTAGCGCCATCGATAACGTTTCCACCTTCTAACCATTGGAAAGTATACAAGGCCGGATCGAGGTTCACGGTTAGGGTCGTACTTTCATTTGTACATAAAGCCGTTCCCGTCGACACCAAAAGGTTGTCTCCAAGTTCAAGGTTTCCAAGTCCGAAACTGCCACCTTCCAGGAACACGGCTGAATCGTATGCCGAGTCATTAAAATCGGCGATTGCAAGCTTAATATGATACATGGTCCCGGGAACAACAGGTGCAGACGCAGTTAATGGAACGGTTGCGCCATTATAGTTGATTGGCGCGCCAAGCGGACTCTGCGCAGGGAAATCATAATAATTTCCGAAATATTGTGGATTAACAGACGGACAACCATTGTTGTACAATGCATCGCGGATAGTATAAACAGCAATCGGCGTAGTTGTATTTGGAACAACGGCCAGGTTGGTTGTAACCCCTGAAGCGGTATTCGTCAGCAGAAACGCGAATACATCGGAGAATGAACATTGGAAGATTCCGTACTCTTCTGAAGCGAAGATAAAGTTGAAGCTGATTTCATTTGTTATTGGCACAAAGTCAAATTCAAGCACCGAAGCATTGTTCGTAGTTCCCGTGATTCCCTGATTATTCAATACCTGAAGCAAATCGGCATCGCCCGGCCACGTAAAATCACCTTCACTAAGGTTGGTGGTGTTTGGCCCTGGAGCATTTGCTGCATTTCCAGAAGTAAGAACAATACCATCTTCAAATGGGAAGCCCGATCCATTTTGGTTAAAATACCCAATTCCGTTTGTGGTGAGTCCAAAGTTGGTTCCTGTCGACGAGGTGACATTCGAAACCGTCGCACAGGTGTTGTTCAGAAGAACGTCGGTCACCAATTGGGTTGTTGTATATTGAGTAACGCTCGTTGAAATCGGCGGTGGAATCGTTCCTATACAGATTGTAAATTGCGAAGTCTGGTTCGGTGTCGACGTCCATGTATAAACCCGCACCGTATAGGTTTGTCCCGGTGTGAGGTTGTTGGCGACACTTTGTTCGGCATCACTGCAATAAAGTGGAGTCAATGATCCGCATTGCGTACCTTCATAAACCGCCATATACATATCGGTTGTTGAGCCGGTAATGTTATTCAGGTCGATCGTATGGGTAGTTCCTGTTGCGGTAAATTGAAACCAAACGTCATCGTCTGCCGTACCACCACAACTATTAGGTTCCGAAGATGCTGTTGCACCTGTTACGGTACCGGAAACTGTTGACGTACAGGATTGATCAGGATTGACAGGCACTACGATTGACGCTGTACATTCGTCGTTGGTGATCAATGTCGAAAATGCCTTCGGACCTGCCCAGTTACTAATGTCGGTTGGTGAACAGATTGCATGTACATAGTAAACATAAGCGGTTCCGGATGACAATCCCGTGACCGTGTACGGATTCGTTGCAGGAATTCCTGGCGTTCCAATAGTTGGCGGAGGAGAACCCGCCGGCAATATAATTATTTCCCATTGTGTTGCTGACGCCGATTCGGTCCAGCTCAACGTTGCAGAGTCGGTTGTGACATTCGAAACTGTCAATTGAACAGGCTTCGGACACGTTGCAGGTATACAGGTAACAGTTCCGGCAAATAACTGCGTTCCCTGTTGTGCTCCTGAACCAGGTGCATGTGTAAAGACATTCGCACCGGTTTGGGTGTTGAAAATCGAAATTCCAACCTCACCCGCAAAATTACCGCCGTTGTTCCAGAAAAGTTCGAACGGAATTCCGTTGCACAATGAAATAGTCTCTGAAACGGGGTTTTGACCATCGGCAAAGGTCGGACCGGTCAAAGTAGCGACCAGAATGCCATTTTGGGTAACGTTCATCGTGTTTCCGTTCCAAGTATCTCCAAACGAATCGACCATTGTGAAAGTATATTCGCACAAGTTACTAGGCAAGCAAATCAGCGTGCCGAATTGAGCACCTACACTCCAGAAGCTGCTATCGGTAGCTGAGCATACAGTCCGCACATACGCTTTATAAAGTGTTGCCGCTGAAAGTCCGGTCGCCAGATATGGATTCGTACTCACATTCGTCCAGCCTGGTGTCGTTGGTGTCGGTGCCGGATCAGATGCCGGAAGGATGATAATATCCCAAGATGTTCCCGGTGGCGTGTTGTTTTCCTGCCAGGTTACAAGCGCCTGGTCAAGCCCGATTTGGCTGACTGTAACGTTTGTTGGCTTTAGGCAGGTTGGGGCAACGCATTCGCCTGTTCCTGAGTACAATTCACTTCCAGGTGTTCCACTTCCGGCAGCATAGGTAAAAATTTCTTCTCCAAGGAAGCTTGTTATCGATACGCCGACCTCATTGGCAAAAGCTCCGCCGGTATTCCAATAGAGTGAAAAGGCAATTCCATTACAAAGCGGAACTTGCACAGTAACCGGACCGGTTCCCGTAGTAAATGTCGAACCAATAGTAGCTACGGTAATTCCATTCTGTATGATCGACATTGTGTTTCCATTCCATCCGTCACCAAACGCATCTGTCATTGTAAATGTGTAAAGACATTGGTTGGATGCCGGACAAATGCTGGTATTGAAGTTAAAGGCACTACTCAATCCGCTCAAATCGCCCGGAGAACACACTGCCATAACATAAAAATTATAATTCGTTCCCGAGGTAAGTCCGGTTAGGACGAACGGATGGTTTGGCGCAGGGATCCATCCGGGATCGGTTGGCAACGGCGCCGGCTGGTTCGACGGAACCGCGATGACTTGCCATGCGGTTTCATTTCCGCCGGGCGTCCAGTTAAAAGTAGCCTGCGTTTGATCAATTGCCGTTACAGTTATATTTTCCGGAGGAAGGCATGCAGGAGTACTACAATTGACCGTTCCTGAATAAAGCGTAGTGCCAGGTGTGCCCGAACCCGCTTCGTAGGTAAACAACGTTTGGTTGAACGAATTCACTATCGAGACCCCAACCTCATTGGCAAAGGACCCGCCGGTATTCCAAAATAGCTCGAACGGACCGTCACACAAGGGAACGGCGACCGAAACAGGTCCGGTTCCGGTAGTGAACGTACCTCCAATTGTTGCGATCGTCAAACCGTTTTGAATCACATTCATCGTGTTCCCGTTCCATCCGTCGCCGAATGCATCGGTCATCACAAAATTATAATTACAACCGCTTGAGCACGATGTGGTGTTAAATGCGTACGGGCCAGCCCACGGACTAAAAGTTCCGTCGCCGCAATCGGCACGGACCCAGTACTGATATGGTATGCCAAGCGCTAACGGAGCGCCGGCCTGAGTTGTTGTTACGGGATAATTGGTGTTGATGTTCGTTTGTGTACCGGCAGTCGATGGAATCGGTGAACCCGCAGTTTGCACAAATACTTCCCAAGAGGTCGCGACTCCGGCATTCCATGAAAGGTTAGCACTTGTTGGACCCGTTCCGGTTGCGTTGAGTCCGGTTGGAGGCGCGCAATTCAGGGTCTGTATAATCATCGAATAACCCACTGTTTGCGGCGTAGCATTTGTCGATATTACGATTATGTATTCCTGACCGGCAGTTACATTGAGACTCGGAATATCACGAACACCATTGCCATTATTGGCAACACCGGCAACACAGGTTGCCCCTACATTGGCGCATCCTTCGTAAACAAAAATACCTGACCAGTTTGCGTTTGGCGTCATTGTAATGCTAATCGCACCGGATGTGGTTGGCGTATAAGAATAGAAAACATCATTCCCGGTCATGTAGTTGGTGTTCCCGCCGGCGCATGAAGCAGGCTGCGGAACATCGGTGGTATCTCCATAATTCGCCGTATTGTCGTCCGTGCTGTAAGGCGTGCCGGGTATTACAATAGGTGAATTACATGTCAAACCGGGTGAGGTTGTCGTAAAATTAAAAGGTCCGACCCATTCACTCGGAATATTACCGGTGCATATTGATCGGACATAAAATTTATATTGTGTTGAGGGCTGAAGCGGCCCTGCAGGGGTAGTGATTGTCGTTGTGGTGGTAGTCGCAACGTACGGGTTGTTGCTTATCAGGATTCCCGTTCCCATCGGAGTATCCGCAACCGGCATGATTTCAATTTCCCATTGGGTGGAGCCGCTTGGGTTTGTCCACGAAAGACTAGCCGAAGTTTGCGTAATCAGGTTCGCGTTAAGATTCGTTGGATCAAGGCATTGCTCCACAATCCGAACATCATCAACCAGCCATCGGTCACCTCCAAGGCCCGCTGTCGGCTGGGTAAATTCCATTACGAAAGCCACAAAAACAGTTTGGCCCGCATAGGCTGCCAGGCTTACAGTCTTTTCTTCGTATATATTAAAAACGCTGGTGAGAGTTGTCTCGTCCCATTGCTGGACAAGTGTATAGGCCGCAGGATTGTTTTGGGTCGCGCCTGTGGACACCATGACTTTGTACTTCGTGAAATTGTCACCCGAGATCGTCGAACGGGTCCAGAATCGAAGTTGGCCATCGGCTGGAATTGTTACGGCAGGCGTAGCGAGAAAGTCCTGGGATGTATTCCCAAGCCCGATGTTCTCGCGGTTCATGTACGCCGCATTTGTTCCTGAATGAACGAGTGGCGGGGTTGCAACGCCATTGTTGACTGTCCAGCTTTGGGTGGTTCCGACGCCATTGTCGAAGACACCCCATGTTCCGGTACTGAGCACCCATTGGTCGGTCGCGAGATCCGGCAAAGTTGAGCCCTCAAATCCTTCAGTCTGGGCGGTAAGCTGCGCAAAACCCGAAAAAGTGCCTAGAAGAAGTAGTAGTAACAGGGTAATTTTTCTCATAGAAAGAAACTTTAAAGTGTTGGAAAACAGTTGTGTTTTTTTGTAGGGTCTCAAATTTAACGAAATTTTTGAAAGAATCACAACTTTTTGTGATTTCGCTTTTAAGTGCATAAAAAGTCCGTTTAACAACATATTAACTATATTTGTCCTCTGCAATCAGCTATGGAAATCACCCCCGGAAAGAGAGTTTATTTCGCTTCAGACCAGCATCTTGGCGCGCCCACTATGGCTTTGAGCTTACCTCGTGAAAAGAAATTCGTCAGATGGCTGGAAGAAGTCCGGCACGATGCTGCCGCGATTTTTCTTTTGGGCGATTTGTTCGATTTTTGGTTTGAATACAAGACGGTTGTTCCGAAAGGTTTTGTAAGAGTTTTGGGAAAACTCGCAGAACTACGCGACATTGGTTTGCCAATTTATTTCTTCACCGGCAACCACGATCTTTGGATGAACGGCTATTTTGAACAAGAACTTGACATCCCGGTTTATCACACCAATAAAGAGTTTACTTTCGGCGACAAATCGTTTCTTATCGGGCACGGTGACGGACTCGGCCCTGGCGACAAAGGCTATAAACGGATGAAAAAAGTGTTCCGCGCCCCATTCTCACAGTGGCTTTATCGCTGGCTTCACCCCGATCTCGGCGTATCATTGGCACAATATCTCTCGGTGCGCAACAAATTGATCTCCGGAACTGAAGACGTGAAATTTCTTGGTGAGGATAACGAATGGCTGGTGCAGTACTGCAAGCGAAAGCTTGAAACAAAGCATTACGATTATTTCATCTTTGGCCACAGGCATCTTCCGATGAAAATTGCCCTTAACGACAATTCAACTTATATCAACCTGGGTGATTGGATCGGCTATTTTACGTATGGAGTATTCGACGGAAATCAATTTGAACTTTTAGAATACAAAGCCGATTAACGAATGTCCTTGAGCCGAAGCTGCAGCGAAACAGTTCCGTTCCACTCGTTTTCATCGATGCAGTACAAGATATCGCAAGGTTTCTTGCCGGCCACAAGATTCAGTTTTTTGCCCAGTCCGAAACCAATCGCGGCAATTCCTTCCGATCCCGGTTTTCGCACAAACATTTTCAGGTGGCAGCCGTCCTCACCCAGCGTTTTTGCGTAGCCGTTGTCTGTGACGTTCCGCGTCAGGAAAACCGGAGTCATGTTTTGCGGGCCGAATGGCTCAAATTGCTTTAAAAGCCTGAAGAATTTCGGGGTAATCTGGTCGAATTCGAGTTCACAATCAACCATCACTTCGGGCTCGCGCATCTCAGGATGTATCGATTCCTTCACGACTTTTTCAAACGCATCCTTGAACAACGGATAATTTTCTTCTTTGATCGTCATTCCCGCAGCATGGGTGTGGCCGCCAAATTGTTCGAGATGTTCCGAACAGTTTTCAAGTGCATTGTACACATCAAAATTGCTCACCGATCGTGCCGACGCGGCAAGTTTGTTTCCGCTTTTTGTAAAAACCAAAGTTGGCCGATAATAAGTTTCGATGAGTCTCGAAGCAACAATGCCGATAACTCCTTTATGCCAGCTTTCGCCATAAACAACAGTCGTAAAGCGTTCGTGTTCGCTGTTTTGCTCAATCTGCTGCAAGGCTTCCGAAGTGATTCTTTTGTCGAGTTCGCGGCGGCTTTTGTTGTACTCTTCGATTTCTGCGGCATAAACAGCGGCCTGCTCCGGATTTTCTTCGATCAGTAACGCAACCGCATGATTTCCATGCCGGATTCGACCTGCAGCATTGATCCGCGGGGCGACCACAAAAACCACATCGGTAATATCGAGTTGCTTTTTTTTCAGCTGCGCAGTAAGAGCTGCAATTCCCGGTCGTGGCGATGCATTGATGACTTCGAGTCCGAACTTCGCTAATATCCTGTTTTCGCCCGTCATCGGGACAATGTCGGCGGCTATCGCGGTGGCAACAAGATCAAGATATCCAACCAGATCTTGCGTCGATTGGCCTCTGCCCTTTCCCATCGCCTGGATTAGTTTGAATCCAACGCCGCAACCACAAAGTTCCTTGTATGGATAGTCGCAGTCGGTTCTTTTTGGATCGAGCACGGCAACCGCGTCGGGAAGTTCATTTCCTGGACGATGGTGATCGCAAATAATAAAGTCGATATTGCGCGCTCTTGCGTAAGCTACATGGTCAACCGATTTGATTCCGCAATCGAGCGCGATAATCAGCGAAAAACCATTGTCATCTGCGAAATCGATCCCTTTGAACGAAATTCCATAACCTTCATCATAGCGGTCGGGAATGTACGTGGCAACATTTGGATAAATTGAGAGCAGATACGAACTCATCAGCGACACGGCAGTAGTTCCGTCAACATCATAGTCTCCAAAAACAAGAATGTTCTCGCCTTTTTCAATAGCTGCTTCAATACGATCAACCGCACGATCCATATCTTTCATCAGGAACGGATCGTGAAGTTCGTCAAGTGTTGGCCTGAAGAAAGACTTCGCCTGCTCATAAGTTTCAACTCCGCGCTGAACCAACAGGGCTGCAATGCACTCGCTTACATTAATCGCTTCCGCAAGTTGCCTGACTTTGCCCGGATCCGGATTTTCTTTGAGTGTCCAACGCATATACCTGATTTTGAGTGGTGTAGAAAAATGAATTGTTGTCGTCAAATGTAGCACAATTCAGCAAAACGCCAATTGCGGAAAACACGCATATTACACGTCGCTGCAACCAATTTTGTTACTTTTGAAAAAATCTTTTTTATGACCGTCAGCGGACAAATAGTAGACATTCCAAACTGTCGGATATTCCCGGGAGAAATAGTTTTCGAAAGTGGGAAAATTACAGCGATCAGACAAATCGAAACGGCTCCGGCGCGTTTTATTATGCCCGGATTTATCGATGCGCACATCCATATTGAAAGCTCGATGCTCGTTCCGTCTGAATTTGCGCGGTTGGCGGTGCTGCACGGAACCGTTGCAACAGTTTCCGATCCGCATGAAATCGCGAATGTACTCGGAATTGACGGCGTATTGTTCATGATCGAAAACGGTAATAAAGTTCCGCTGAAATTCCATTTTGGAGCGCCTTCCTGCGTTCCTGCAACATCGTTTGAAACCGCAGGCGCAGTCATTGATGCCGACGGAATCCGAACGCTGATGGCATCCGACGACATTTTCTACCTTGCCGAGATGATGAATTATCCGGGCGCTATCAATCGCGATCCCGCGGTGATGAAAAAAATCGAATGGGCGCAGCATTTCAATAAGCCTGTCGACGGCCATGCGCCGGGAGTTCGCGGGATTTCGCTTGAAAAGTACGTTTCAGCCGGAATCACGACTGATCATGAATGTTTTACCTACGAAGAAGCGCTTGAAAAGCTGAATCTTGGCATGAAGATCATCATCCGCGAAGGAACCGCGGCCAAAAATTTTGACGCGCTAATCGACTTGCTCCCGGAGCATTTTGAAAATATGATGTTCTGCTCCGACGACAAACATCCCGACGACCTCGCCGAAAGCCACATTAACGCGCTGTGCGCGAGGGCCGTTGCAAAAGATATCGACCTTTTCAAAGTTTTACAGGCCGCGTGCCTTAACCCGATCGATCATTATAAAATGAATGTCGGCCGACTACAACCTGGAGATGCTGCCGACTTTATTGTTGTGGAAGATTTGACACATTTTAAAGTGATGCAGACTTATATTGATGGAGAGCTCGCAGCACACAACGAGAAATCTTTGGTTGAAGCCGTGCCATTTGAAAAGCCCAACAATTTCAATATTAAATTCAGGTCAGTAGCCGATTTTAAAGTGGTCGCCCAAACGGAAATGATTCGCGTCATTGAGGCGCTTGACGGTCAACTGGTAACGAACGAGCTTCATTGCAGGGTAAAATCGGAAGTAGAGAATTTAGTTTCCGATATTGAAAACGACGTGCTTAAGATCGCAGTGGTCAACCGCTATTTTGACGCGCCGGCCTCGGTAGCATTTATTAAAAACTTTGGATTGAAACGCGGTGCAATTGCGGGTTCGGTGGCGCACGATTCGCACAACATTATTGCAGTCGGCACTTCGGATGAGGAAATTTGCAGCGCGGTAAACCTCATCATTGAAAATCGTGGCGGTGTTTGCGCGGTTGACGGCGAATCAAAAAAAATCCTTCCGCTGCCGGTTGCCGGGATTATCAGTGATCGCGACGGCTGGGAAACCGGGAAATTGTATCAGGAAATCGACGCGATGGCGAAATCGCTCGGAAGTACGCTTCATGCGCCATTCATGACCTTGTCGTTCATGGCGCTTCTGGTGATTCCCGACCTGAAATTGTCGGATAAGGGACTTTTCAGCGGCAACTCGTTCAGTTTTGTAAATCTTGATGTGAAGTAGTTTGCGTTAGCGATGGAAACGGCATCCTTTTGTAAACCTCAAAGGTTTTAAAAACCTTTGAGGTTTGGCAAAAGATAAAGTGGACAGCGCGACCCGAAGGGAAACGCCCAAATTATTTTTTATTTTTTTCCGCCAACAACAACGACAATCTCGCCTTTAACCGTTTTCCCTTCGAAGTGTGCAATGACTTCGTTCACGCTTCCGCGGAAGTTTTCTTCGTGAAGTTTGGAGAGCTCGCGCGAAACGCAGATCGGACGGTCTTGCCCGAAATAAATTGCAAATTCAGATAACGTTTTGAGCAATTTGTGGGGCGAAACGTAAAATATCATCGTCCGGGTTTCCTCGGCAAGGGCAAGAAAGCGCGTTTGCCGGCCTTTTTTCTCGGGGAGAAATCCTTCAAATACGAATTTTTCATTCGGGAGCCCGCTATTGACCAGCGCCGGGACGAAAGCCGTCGCGCCGGGAAGGCATTCGACATCGATGCCGTTTTCTATGCATGCGCGTGTCAGCAAAAAACCGGGATCGGAAATCGCGGGAGTTCCCGCATCGGAAATAAGCGCAATCGTGTCACCTGCTTTGAGGCGCGAAACGATGTTCTCGACCGTTTTGTGCTCGTTGTGCATGTGATGGCTGTGCATGTGCGTCGGGATGTCGTAATGCTTGAGCAGCTTGGCGCTCGTTCGCGTGTCTTCGGCCAGGATCAGATCGGCTTCCTTGAGTACGCGGATGGCGCGAAAAGTCATGTCCTCCAGATTGCCGATGGGCGTTGGGACAATGAACAGTTTTCCCATCAGGTGAATTTTTTCTCGACGACTTCCATGAATCGTTGCGCATATTCATCCTTTCCATCCCAGTTGTTGTAGTCGGGTTTTACCATGTTATCGATAAAATCCTGGGCTTCGGCAAAGGTGTCGAACGTGATGAGTTGCGATAACACGCGATTGTAATCTTCATTGCTGTTGCCAAAAAGGTGCTTTACGAACGCGATCCTGTCGTTGAGTCCGACCGTAATTCCCTTTGACAACCGGTCGTTCAGTGAAATCGTCTTGTCGGCGATCTCATTGTTCATTTTGAAGACCGGAACTTTGTCGGCAGTGCGCGTGATCGGGATTGGATCTTTGAAAATATCAGGCGATGCGCCTTGTTTTTCGCGCTCGAGGTCTTCGGGCTTGACAAAAACCGGATCGGTATATCCTTTTCCGAGAAGTTCGTCAAAAGCAATCTGGCCGCCAATAGGTTTTTCTTGGTTTGGAGTTTCAGTTTTTTGCTCTTCTTTCGGATCAAAAGCCCACTCAAATGCCGGTTTGAACAGCTCTTCATCGGCCGGTGCCGGCATTTCGGCCTCCGGTTCAGACGTTTGTTCTTCTGTTCGCTCAGCAGTTGGCTCGGCGGCAGCTTCCTGTTCCTGTACCAGCTCGGCGGCAGCTTCTTCGGGTTGACCTTGCGCTGACGGCGCTTCTGTATTTTCTTCGGCAGGTTCTACAGCGACGTCATTTTGTTCTTCCGCAGCAGGCTCGGAAACCGGTTCCGGCTCTTCCTGAGCTGTCGGTTGATCGGTTTCTTCCGGAATATCGTGAACCACATCGGCGGCTTCCGGCTGATCGGGCTCGGCTTCGACGTTTTCTTTGTTGATTACATCCGGTTGCGGTTTAGGTTCGGCGGCAGGTTCCGGAGTTTCGGTTTCGACTTCCGGCGGATTGTCGAAAGCAGTTTCGAGGATTTCCTGAGCTTCAGCGCGGCCGATTGTTGGCTTTACTTCCGAAAAATTAGCTTCCACAAAACGCAAAACCGAGAGTTTTTCGTACAAAAGTCCGGCTTCGTGGTGGAGCTGGTCGATATCGGATTTATTCTTTATCTTGAGAATGCGGTGCGCGATGGAGATCAGTTCGGCTTCAAGCTTCTTTTTCATGATATTTCTGCTGTTTTGATGCGGGTCATCTGTTATGGAAATTTCTCCGAATATATTTGGCCCCGGGAAAGAACCTGATAAAAAATTCCTATTTTTGGTTCGGCGCTAAATTATCGATTTCACTGCTTTCGAGCGCTACAAAGTAAACAAAACTAATCCTTTTTCAAGCCAGAAAATTACAAAATGTTTCTCGAAAATACAGTAAACCATAAGGAGCAATTCGGCTGGATTGAAGTCATCTGCGGATCGATGTTTTCGGGAAAAACGGAGGAACTGATCCGACGGCTGAAAAGGGCGCAGTTTGCCCGCCAAAAAGTCGAAATCTTCAAGCCTGCAATCGATACCCGCTATCACGACGAAATGGTTGTTTCGCACGATTCGAACGAAATACGCTCAACTCCGGTTCCGGCCGCGGCCAATATCAGGATTCTGGCGCAAGGCTGCGATGTTGTCGGGATTGATGAAGCACAGTTTTTTGACGACGAGATCATTTCGGTCTGTAACGACCTGGCCAATTCGGGAATCCGTGTAATCGTCGCCGGCCTCGATATGGATTTTAAAGGAAATCCTTTCGGTCCGATGCCTGCGCTGATGGCAACGGCAGAATATGTGACTAAAGTCCACGCTGTTTGCACCCGGACCGGCAATCTCGCCAATTACAGCTTTCGAAAAACCGATAACGACAGCCTGGTGCTTCTGGGCGAAACCGAAGAATACGAGCCGTTGAGCCGCGCTGCTTATTATCATGCAATGCGCCAGATGCAGGAACACGAAGAATCTCAATTGCCCAAAAAACAGGCAACCGGGCAGCAAAAGCAAATCATCAAACCCGACTTTTGAGCCGCGGGATCCGAAATATTGCAGAAGTTCTGGGCGCTTCCTGGCACGGAATAAACGAAAGGGCCACCATCGACAATTTCTCAATCGACAGCCGCTCGCTGCAGAATAACGCACAGACTTTATTTTTTGCGATTTCCGGACCGAACAATGACGGGCATCAATTCATTTCGCAGCTCATTTCTTCGGGCGTGCAGAATTTTGTCGTTTCGAAAATTCCGGCGGAACTAAAAGACAAAGCAAATTTCCTGGTTGTACCTGATACAATTGCTGCGCTCCAGAAAATGGCTGCGGCGCATCGGATGCAATTCGATTTTCCGATTATCGGCATTACCGGAAGCAACGGTAAAACCATCGTAAAAGAATGGCTGAATTTCTTGCTTTCACCCGATTACAACATCATCCGCAGCCCGAAAAGCTATAATTCGCAGGTTGGCGTTCCACTTTCGGTACTTGGAATCAACGAAAATCACAATCTCGGAATATTCGAAGCGGGAATTTCACAGCCCGGTGAGATGGAAAAACTCGCATCGGTCATCCGCCCGACAATTGGCGTGTTGAGCAATATTGGAAGCGCACACGACGAAGGATTTTCGGGAGTGGACGAAAAAATCAGCGAAAAGCTCCAACTGTTCCGAAAGTCATCGGTTGTAATTTATCAGAAGGAAAGCCTCGCCGGAACGAGCGCAAAAATCAGCAACGGATTTAGCTGGACTTTTAATGACGGCGCAGCCGACGTCAGGATTTCGGTCGAAAAAACGGCGAAAAGCCAGACGACAAATCTAAATGTCCGAACAGGCGACAGCACTTTTACGGTCGAAATTCCCTTTAATGATCCGGCTTCGGTGCAGAATGCGGCAACTTGCCTCGCGGTCTTGGTTTACCTCAATTACGATTCGCAGACGATTGCGTCACGGATGCGCCAACTATTTCCGGTCGAAATGCGCCTGATGGTCAAAAACGGGATCAACAACACGACAATAATCGACGACAGCTACAGCTCCGATTTCCAATCGCTGAAAATTGCGTTGGATTTTCTTGAAAGCCAGGGCCAGCACAAAAAGAAAACGGTGATCCTTTCGGATATTTTCCAAAGCGGACTCACAACTGACGATCTTTATAAACGTGTTTCCCAATTGATAAAATCGAATAAGGTCAACCGTGTCATCGGGATTGGAAATGAAGTTTCAAAATATCCGCATTTGTTTCCGTCGCAGCGGATGTATTCCACGACAGGCGAATTTATAGCCGACTTCCCGAACATCGGATTTTCTTCGGAAACTATCCTGGTAAAAGGCGCACGCGATTTCCACTTTGAACAAATTGTCTCTTTGCTGGAAGAAAAAACGCACGAAACGGTTTTGGAAATCAACCTCAACGCGGTCAGTCACAACCTGAATTTTTACCGATCGAAATTAAGCCAATCGACAAAGTTGATGGTTATGGTCAAGGCTTTCGGATATGGAAATGGCGGACTCGAAATCGCGCGCCTTCTCGAACATCATAAGGTTGATTATCTGGGCGTGGCTTTCGCCGATGAAGGAATCGCACTGAAAACCGGCGGCATTTCGCTGCCCGTGATGGTTCTCAATCCCGAATCGACCAGTTTTGCCTCCATCATTCAATACGGACTCGAACCCGAGATTTACAGCATCAACGGACTGCACGCATTCATTAAAGCTGCGACAACGAAAAACCTGACCGATTATCCGATTCATATAAAGATCGATACCGGAATGCACCGTTTGGGATTTGAGGAAGCCGGAATCGAAGAGTTGGCCAACTTGCTTCAAAGCACAAAATCGGTACGGGTAAAAAGCATTCTTTCACATCTGGCTACGAGCGACGATCTGATTCATCAGGAATTCGCATTGTCGCAAATCGCATTGTTCGAAAAACTATCATCGAAACTGACCAAGGCGATTGGCTACAGCCCGATGCGGCACATTTTGAACACCTCAGGAATCACAAATTTTCCGCAGGCGCAATACGATATGGTCCGGCTCGGGATCGGAATTTACGGCATTTCCAACAATACGGAAGAACAGAAATTTCTCGAGAATGTGGGCACTTTAAAATCAATTATTTCACAGCTGCGAACGATTCCGCCCGGCGACAGCGTAGGTTACGGCAGGAGATTTATTGCTGACAAACCGACCGTAATTTCAACAATCCCGATTGGTTATGCGGATGGAATTGCGAGAAGCTGGGGCAATGGTCTCGGATATGTCGTAATCAACAAGCGCCGCGCACCAATTGTGGGCAGCGTTTGCATGGACATGCTGATGGCCGACTGCACGGGGATCGAATGCCGCGAAGGCGATTCGGTAGTAGTTTTGGGAACAAATCCGTCGCCGATTGAAATGGCCGAAAAGCTCAAAACAATTCCGTACGAAATACTGACCGGAATCTCACAGCGTGTAAAACGAGTTTTCTATCGTGAATAATTTTAAGATTGTCTAGTTTTTATCTTAAATTGCGCAAAATTTAAATAGAAAATTATGGGAATGCTTAGAGAATTTAAAGAGTTTGCCATGAAAGGCAATGTCGTTGATCTCGCTATCGGTGTGATCATAGGGGCAGCATTTGGAAAGATTATCACTTCACTCATCGAGGACGTCATCACGCCACTTCTGCTCAAGCCTGCGCTTGAGGCGGCAAATTTATCGCGAATCGAGGAGCTGAAAATTTTCGGAAGCGTTCGATACGGAATGTTTCTCTCTGCCGTTATTAATTTTTTAATCGTTGCGTTTGTGCTCTTCCTGATAATCAAAGGGATCAATTCCGCGCGTAAAAAGGATGCCGACGAACCGGCTGCGCCACCTGCGCCGTCAAACGAGGAAAAATTGCTTATGGAAATTCGTGACGCACTCAAAAACAGGCCCTGAAGTTCCGCAACACTACATATTTATTAACCAAACCGTCCGCACCCTTGGGCGGTTTTTCTTTTTATCGACAATTATATTGACTAATTTTGTAGCCTAAATTTGAAAACATGAAAGTTGCTGTAGTCGGTGCCACCGGAATGGTTGGCGAAGTGATGCTGAAAGTGCTTGCAGAGCGTAATTTCCCGGTATCGGAACTCATTCCTGTTGCCTCTGAGAAATCGGTTGGCAAAGAGATTTCCTTTCGCGGAAAAAACTGTCAGGTCGTATCGATGCAGGACGCGGTGAACAAGCGTGCCGATATCGCGCTATTTTCTGCCGGCGGCGAAACTTCGCTTGAATGGGCGCCGATTTTTGCGGCCGCGGGAACGACCGTAATCGACAACTCGTCTGCGTGGCGGATGGATCCGAACAAGAAACTTGTCGTTCCCGAGATCAACGCCACAGAAATTACCGATACCGATAAAATCATTGCCAATCCGAATTGCTCTACAATTCAAATGGTGCTGACACTGGCGCCGCTGCACAAAAAGTATAAAATTAAACGCATCGTCGTTTCTACGTATCAATCAATAACCGGAACAGGCGTCAAGGCGGTGCGGCAGCTCGAGAACGAATATGCCGGAATAAGCGGTGAAATGGCGTATAAATATCCGATCCACCGCAATGCAATTCCACAATGTGACGTTTTTGAAGACAACGGCTACACAAAAGAAGAAATGAAGCTGGTTCGTGAAACCCGCAAGATCCTTGGCGACGACACTATCGGTGTGACCGCGACTGCTGTTCGGGTGCCGATCGTTGGCGGACACAGCGAGGCGGTTAACGTGACTTTTGAAAACGATTTCGACCTTTCGGAAGTGAGGAAAATCCTCCATAACACGCCGGGAATCAAGGTACAGGATAACACCGATACTTATACCTATCCGATGCCGGCCTATGCCGAAGGCAAAGACGAGGTTTTCGTTGGAAGAATCCGTCGTGATGAAAGTCAGCCAAACACCTTAAACCTTTGGATAGTTGCCGATAACCTTCGCAAAGGCGCAGCAACCAATGCCGTTCAGATAGCCGAATACCTCGTTGCAAATAAGCTGGTTTCTACTGAGGAAACAGTATAATTTAAAACTTGTTAAATTGCATTTTGTCCACGCTTAACTGTTGTATTTTTGACGCGGCATGAGTAAGCGCAATTCATTATACAGTTTTTTATCAGGGCTTTTTCTACTTCTCACGATCGTGGGCCAGGCGGCGCATTCGATTTCCCACCTGCAGGCCGAAATGTCGCGAAAACATTGCCAGCACCAATATCATAACCGTAGTGAAATTGGGCACCAGCACGACTCGCCTGCTCATTGCCTGCTTTGCGATTTCACTTTTAGCCAGGCGCTCGCTGAGAAACCGCTTTGCATTGAAATTCGTAAACCAAAAATTCCTGCAACATCAGTTGCATCGGTAACGCAATCCTTCTTTTGCCGAAATGCGGAAGCCTCTATCCTGCGTCGCGGCCCACCGGCTTTTATTGTTTAGCCACACTTCCGCATTAGCGATTCACTTAAACAATAAACATGAAAAATTTTCTGCTTTTAGCGGCATTGCTGTATGTCGCTGTACTTCACTCTCAAAATACAATATCAGGCGTCATCACTGATGCGCAAAACCAACCATTACCAGGCGTTTCGATTTCGATTGGTGAACTTCACAAAGGAACGGTTTCGGGCGCTGACGGAACTTTTTCAATATCAAATCTTCCTGCGATTTCTACAATGGTTAATTTTTCGATGATCGGTTTTGAAAACCAAAATATAAAGACGGGCATAAAAGGACATACGATTCTGAACATCGTCATGCAGGAGGTAATTCATCAAATGGATGAAGTGATTGTATCGACGTCTTTTAATCGGCTTCAATCACAAAACGTAATGAAAGTCGAACATGCCGGTATTGCGTCATTGCGTCAAAAAGGAGTTACAAGTTTAGCCGAAGGACTAGCGACAATTCACGGGGTATCGCAGATTTCGACAGGCGCATCAATAGGCAAACCGGTTATCCGCGGATTAAGTTCGAACCGGGTTTTGGTGTATTCGCAAGGAGTGCGATTGGAAAACCAGCAGTTCGGCGAGGAGCACGGACTTGGACTGAATGATTCGGGGATTGAAAGTGTCGAAGTCATTAAAGGCCCGGCTTCACTATTGTATGGTTCCGATGCTTTGGGTGGCGTACTCTACTTTAACCCTGAAAAATTCGCTGATTCAGGAACTTCGGCTGCAGATGTCAATCAACGGTATTTTTCGAACACACTCGGAAGCAGTACTTCTGTAGGTGCCAGAATTTCATCCGACAACCTAAAATTCCTTGCCCGCGGCAGCTATTCTCAGCATGCCGACTATAAAATTCCGAATGGTGAGCGAGTCGAAAACACCCGTTTTAATGAGACCGATTTCAAAACAGCGGTCGCCTTTAGCAAATCGTCTTATTCGGGAATTTTCCGCTATAATTACAATCGGCTGCGTTTGGGAATTCCCCGTGGCGGATTTTCAATATCAACTTCTGCCGAACCCGAATTTCCACGCCAGGCAGTCGACAACCATATCTTAAGCTTTCATAACAGCATTTTTTTTAAAGGCTCAAAAATGGATATCGATCTGGGATATATCAATAACGACAGAAGTGAATTTGAGGAAAGTTCCGCTCCATCGCTCCGCATGAAACTGCAAACATTTAATTACGATCTAAAATATCATTTAGCTGCACTAGATAAACTGGAAACCATCGTCGGAATCCAGGGAATGAATCAGCAAAACCTGAATTTCGGAGGTGAATACCTCATTCCGGATGCAGTAACAAACGACTTTGGGATTTTCGCCACCGCTAACTACGAGTGGTCATCAAATGCAATTCAGGGCGGAGTTCGCTATGACAACCGCGCAATTAGCTCCCAAACTATGGGCGTTCTAAACGAAAGTGGATATTTTGAGGCCATCAATCGGTCTTTCAAAAGCATTAATGCGGCAATTGGCTATAAAACCGAACCAAGCGAAAAAAGTTCCGTACGAGTGAATCTTGCATCAGGATTTCGCGCACCCAATCTTTCCGAACTGACTTCGAATGGCATCCACGAGGGAACGAACAGGTACGAAATCGGAAACAAGGACTTGAAAAATGAACAAAACCTTCAGCTTGACGCGGACATTGAATACAAGGAAAGCCATTTCGAATTTTCGGTGAATGGCTTCGTGAACCGCATCGGAAATTATATTTACGCTGAACCAACGGGGGAAAATATTGAAAATCATCCTGTGTTCAGATATGTTCAAAACGAAGCAGTACTTTTTGGCGGCGAGGCCGAATTGCATTTCCATCCGCATCCACTGGATTGGCTTCACATCGAAAGCAGCTTCGAGACCGTAACCGGAAAGAAAAGTGACGGTGATTATCTTCCGCTGATACCTGCGACAGGTTGGACGAATACGATACGCACCGAGTTCAGTGTGGGAAAATGGCTGTCTTCCGGATTCGCGCGCACTGACTTGGTTTCGACATTTGCGCAAAAACTTGTTAGTGGCGCCGAAACATCTTCATCCGGATATTGCCTGCTCAATATGGCATTTGGCGGAAAAGTAAACCTTGGTAAATATAATTTCAACATCAGCCTCAACGGTACAAACGTACTTGACCAGCGGTATGTGGCGCACTTGTCGCGATTAAAGCCGGAAGGTATTCCAAACCAGGGACGGAATGTGATATTGATGTTCTCTTTCGCGATTTAGAACCGGTTATCGCCGTCGAGCAGATTCCCGAGTCCGCCTAAAATGCTTCCTTCGTCCCTGCTGTTTCCGCCCGAGCGTGGCGCCGAAGCAATGATCCTGTCGGCAAGCCTGCTGAAAGGCAGCGATTGTATAAATACCGTTCCGGGGCCGCGCAGCGTCGCAAAGAAAAGTCCCTCGCCGCCAAAAATCGAGTTCCTGATCCCGCCGATGAATTCGATGTCGTAATCCACCTCGCGTGAGAACCCAACAATGCAGCCGGTGTCGACTTTAAGCACTTCACCCGCCGCGAGTTCTTTCCGCGCAAGCGTTCCGCCCGAATGCACGAAAGCCATTCCGTCGCCTTCGATTTTCTGCATGATAAAACCCTCGCCGCCGAAGAGTCCGCGGCCGAGCTTTTTGGAGAATTCAATTCCGACCGTCACGCCTTTTGCTGCGCAAAGGAAGGCATCTTTCTGGCAGATGAATTTGCCGTTGTACTGCGTCAGGTCGATTGGAACAATTTTCCCCGGATAGGGTGATGCAAAACTGACCTTGGCTTTTCCGTTTCCGGAGTTTTGATAAGCAGTCATAAAAAGGCTTTCGCCCGTTAGAACCCTTTTTCCGGCCGACAATAGCTTGCCAAAAATGCCCGATTCCTGGCCGCTTCCGTCGCCGAAAATTGTCTGCATCTGAATGTTGTTTTCCATCATCATAAAACTTCCCGCTTCAGCAACGACAATTTCAGATGGATCGAGTTCAATCTCAACATATTGCATTTCCTCGCCATAGATGTGATAGTCGATTTCGTGTGCTCTCATATTTTTAGATTTAGTAGTTCAGTTTGATGTATCGCATGTTTCTTACGATCCTGCCCTTTCGGCGTTCGATATAGGAAGATGACCGAGTGGCGCGGAATTTTCGCGGATTGGGCAAAATCGACGCAATCCCGGCGGCTTGTTGCGGCGTGAGCGTTGCCGCGCTGCGGATATACCAATGATGTGCAGCAGCTTCGGCGCCATAAACGTTGTTGCCCATTTCGATGCTGTTCAGGTAAACTTCCATGATGCGCTCTTTTCCCCAGAAAATTTCGATCAGAACCGTAAAATAAGCTTCCAATGCTTTCCGGACGTAACTCCGGCCTTGCCACAGAAATACATTTTTTGCTGTTTGCTGCGATATTGTACTGCCGCCTTTGAGCCTTTTTCCCTTCTGATTGTTTTTAATCGCCTTCTGCAACGCCTCGAAATCAAAACCGTGATGTTCCAGAAAATTCGCATCTTCGCTGGCAATCACCGCCTTTTGGAGATTGGGTGAAATGTCGTCGATAGCAACCCAGTCGTGACTGAATTCAAGTTCGTTCCCTTTAATAATATTTTCGATTCCACGCGCTACCATGAGCGGTGTGAATGGAATTGGCACATATTTAAACAAAATCACGAAAAATACCGAAAGGACGATAAACCAAACGGCTATTTTCCGGATTGCGCGAAGAATCTTCTTTATCATAAAATTACGAGATCGGCGAGTTCCCGGCCAACGAGGCTGCCGATTGCGACACCCATTCCGCCGAGGCGTACGCCACAAAAAGTGTGACTTGACAATTGTTTTACGACAGGGTATTTTTTTGGACCCATTCCCATTATGCCACTCCAACGATGTTCGATTTCGAACTTCCGGCGCGGTAAAATTACTTCTTTTAAAAGTTGTTCGAGCCGATTCTGGATTAAATCCGATTGTCCCATTGTGGTTGTGGTCTCGCCATCAAAGTCAAGATTTCGTCCACCGCCGAAAAGAATGCGATCGCCAACATTTCGAAAATAATAATAACCTTGATCAAAATGGAAAGTGCCCTTGACTTTCAACCCGGGAATTGGCTTCGTGATGACAACCTGCGCGCGGGCAGGGCGGACATCTTCACCGGTAAACTTGGCTGCGAATCCATTGTTTGCAATCAGAAGTTTTGATGTCTTGAATCTTATGGACGGCAAATTCACCCACACACCATCGGTAACTTCGTCGAACGATTGCACCTCTTGGTTGTTGAGGATGAGGATTTTCTCGGCAATCGCTTTGCGCAGCAGCGCTTGCATCATCTTTCCGGTGTCGATCTGCGATTCAAAAGGGTTGAAAATCAGTTTATCGGAAATCTTTTCAAATCCAAACCCGTTCGAACGAATCGAAAAGACATCCTCGTGAAATATCGGCCGCAGCAGGTTATTTACCTCGGTCATTTGAGCAATGCAGGGGGCGGCTAATTGACCGTCGTCAGAAAAAATTTCCCAGCCACCCAGATTTTCAAAGTTTATTGCTTCATCGCCGAGCGTTTTCCGCATGAATTGGAGTCCGTCCCATCGCTTGCGTATCAGTGCGACGACCTCTTCTGAGGAATGCTTTTGGAGGTCATCGACGATTTCGGATAAACTGCCAAAGCAAGCGAAACCGGCATTCTTGGTACTTGCGCCTTGTGGAAGCGGCCCGCGCTCCAACAGCAGAATTTTGCTGTCCGGAAATTTTTCGCGCAATCGGACCGCTGCATTGAGTCCGACGATCCCGCTGCCAATTATAGTATAATCGACATTCGAAAACCAACTATCAATTTCCCACCAGCTTAATTCCATAGCAATCTTTTGGTAAAATTATCATTTTTCGCGCGTTTCAGGAACCGATCTGCGAATAAGAATTATTCAAGTATTTAAAGCTAACCTTTAGATATTCACAACTACTTCTTCTGTACTTTATCGATTGTTTAGTTAATTTATTCAACCGTTGAAAAATCAATGAAAATATGATTTATATTTGAGTAAACTATGGATGAAAAAACCTTGAATTTATGAAGAAGAATTTACTTTCGATTGCAATGATAGCCTGTACGGGCTTTTCTTTTGCACAAAACGGGGTGTGGAAGACCGCTCCCGTTAAAACGAATGCGCCGATTGTTGCCAATAAAATGGCGCTGACGCATCCAACAATTATCGCGGTTGATCTCGACCAGCTCAAACAGGCACTTTCGGGCGCTCCGCAACGCTTTTCCGGCCACTCCAATGTGGTTGTTTCTTTCCCGGACGCAGATGGAACGATGCGGCAGTATCGCGTCAATGAGAATTCAAACATGGATCCTGCGCTGGCAGAACGTTATCCGGAAATCAAATCCTACGTCGGCGAAGGCATCACTGATCCGTCTGTGACAATTTACTTTAGCATTTCACCGCTTGGACTTCAAACGATGAAGATCAATGCCGACCGGACAACCGAATTTATCGAACCTTATACTACTGATTTAAGTACGTATGCAGTTTATCGAAAGCAAGATAAAGCTGCGTCATTAAATGCTTTTGAATGCCGACTTGCCGAAACAGCACAGCCTGCTCTTGAAACCGATGCCACAGCACGGCCAAATGCCGACGATGCGTTTCTTCGCACATTCCGGCTTGCACTGTCGGTTACCGGTGAATATACTGCATATTTTGGTGGAACAAAGGCCCTGGCGCTTGCCGCGATAAATAATTCAATGACACGTGTGAACGGCGTTTTTGAAAAAGATTTCGCAGCGCGGATGGTACTCATTGCAAATGATGATGCCGTAATTTATACAAGCGCTTCTTCCGATCCATATTCGGCGGCATCGACCGGAGCCGGCGGCGCGTGGAATTCACAGCTGCAAAACACATTGACGTCGGTCATTGGAGAAGCGAATTATGACATCGGCCACCTTTTTGGCGCTTCGGGCGGCGGCGGTAATGCGGGCTGCATCGGATGCGTCTGCACCAACGGCTCAAAAGGAAGCGGGTTTACCTCTCCAGCCGATGGGATTCCTTCAGGCGACAACTTCGATATCGATTATGTTGCGCATGAAATGGGACATCAATTTGGCGCAAACCATACTTTCACGCACAGCAATGAAGGAACCGGCGCGCAAATGGAGCCGGGAAGCGGGTCAACGATCATGGGCTACGCCGGAATCACATCCAAAGATATCCAGCCGCATTCAGATGCCTACTTCCATGCGATCAGCATTCAGCAGGTTACAAACAATATCAAAGCAAAGAGTTGTCCGGTGAAAACCGCTACAGGCAATTCCATACCGAGTGCGAGCGCAGGAGCCGACTATACAATTCCGAAAAGCACGCCATTTATGCTGACCGGTGCAGGGACCGATGCAAACGGCGACATTCTGACCTATTGCTGGGAGGAAATGGATTCACAAACCACCACTACGAATCCAAGCGCAACAAAAACCAGCGGCGTAAACTTCCGCTCGTATAATCCGACCACTTTACCAACACGGTATTTCCCAAGAATGGCATCAGTTTTAACCGGTGCAACTACGACTTCGGGAAGCGAACTGGTTGTTGAGGCATTGTCGTCAGTGGCAAGAACGCTCAATTTCAGGGTGACTGTCCGTGACAATCGCGCCGGCGGATCCGGGAACAATTCCGACGATATGGTCGTAACCGTTAACGCTACTGCCGGTCCGTTTACAGTAAACTCTCCAAACACAGCCGTTTCGTACGTTGGTGGAAGCACGCAAACCGTCACCTGGTCGGTCGCTGGAACTACCGCAAACGGAGTAAATTGTGCCAATGTGGACATCCTTTTATCGACTGATGGCGGAAATACTTTCCCTGTAACATTGCTTGCTTCGACTCCAAACGACGGAACACAGGCAGTCACAATCCCGAATACTCCCGGGAACCAGAACAGGATAATGATCAAAGGAACAAACCACATCTTTTTTGATGTTTCAAATGCCAACTTTACGATTACGTCCGGATCGTCAGATACGGTTGCGCCATCGGCTCCTACAAGCCTTGCAGCGTCGGGAACAACGCAGACAACAACCAATCTGGCTTGGAACGCATCAACCGACAATGTTGGGGTAACAGGTTATGACGTATACCAAAGTGGCGCTTACAAAGCGACAGTTTCGGGAACTACATACGCCGTGAGCGGACTTTCGGCTTCGACTACCTATTCGTTCTATGTTATTGCAAAAGATGCTGCAGGAAATTCATCTGCGGCCAGTAACACGGCAAGTGTGACTACTTTGGCTCCGGTAGCCGATACTACAGCGCCGTCAGCTCCTACAAGCCTTGCAGCTTCAGGAACCACATCGTCGTCAACCAACCTGACATGGAACGCATCAACAGACAATGTTGGCGTGACCGCCTATGACGTTTATCAGAATGGCGTATTCAAAACATCGGTAGCGTCGACTTCGTGCGCTGTGACCGGGCTTGCGGCTTCGACGACTTATTCGTTCTATGTAGTTGCTAAAGATGCTGCAGGAAATCAATCTGCGGCAAGCAACACGGTTAGCGTTACGACTTCATCGGTTTCGCTTACCTATTGCACATCGCAGGGCAACAGTGTTGTGGATGAAAGAATCCAACGCGTACAATTCAATACAATAAACAATTCCTCGACGGGAGGAACAGGTTATACCAACTTTACTTCGGTTTCAACATCGGTGAACAAAGGGTCGTCTTACACGATCACGATTACTCCACAATGGACCAGCACCAAGTACAACGAAGGCTACGGTGTATTCATCGATTATAACCAGGATGGCGATTTCTCGGATTCGGGAGAAACAGTATGGACAAAATCGGCTTCAAAAACAACGCCCGTCAGTGGAACCATTACAATTCCGGCATCGGCGTTGACCGGTTCAACCAGAATGCGTGTTTCTATGAAGTACAATGGAATTCCAACTGCTTGCGAGACGTTCTCCTACGGCCAGGTGGAAGATTATACGCTCAACATTGGCTCGTCAGCGAGGGAAGCTTCTTCCGGATTGACATTTACGCTTTACCCGAACCCGGTTAAAGGAAACGAGCTCAATATTACGATTGACGGTGATCAGGCAAACTTCCGCATCTACAATACACTCGGACAGGAATTGTCAAAAGGGCGTGTCGTGAATAGTGTAATTCCGGTAGGCGACCTTACTCCGGGAGCTTACATGCTGGAAATCACCAGCGAAGGCCAAACGACTGTGAAGCGCTTCATCAAGCAATAACAGCACTGCGTTTTGAAATAAAAGCTACTTCTTCGGAGGTAGCTTTTTTGTTTTAATTCCTTACTTTTATCAAAACCGATAACGGAAAATCAGATGAACAAAAGAGCTCTTTTTTTAACGCTAACAATTTTTGCTATGGCGGCCGCAAAAGCCCAAAACGTACTCACTCCAGAACAACTTTGGCAATTGGGCCGTATAACTCCGATGGGAATCTCTGCCGACGGCAAGTCGGTTGTGTATAAAGTCGCAACCCCGTCAATAACAGACAACAAACTCAATTCAAAATATTATTCAATTCCCGTTTCCGGGGGCGCAGCGTCAGAAGTTAAAGAATACAAGTCGCTTTTGAAGGATCGCAACATCTCGCCCGACGGAAAATACATTCTTTACAACCAAGAGGTAAAACTTCAGGATGTGTATGGAAAAGATTATTACCCGGAGCTTGACAAATCGGACGTTCAGATATACAATGGCCTTGATTACCGGCATTGGGATACGTGGAACGAGGGCAAGTACAATCACGTTTTTTACCGTGAGAACAAAGAGAAGTCGGCTGGAACAGACATACTGAAGAACGAGCCGTTCGATTGCCCGTTGAAGCCTTTCGGCGGAGAAGAAGATTATATCTGGTCACCCGACAGCAAGAGCATTATTTACGTCAGCAAGAAAAAAGCAGGAACGGAGTACGCGGTAAGTACGAATACCGATATCTACCAATACGACCTTTCAACAGGCAAGACGGTTAATCTGACCGATGGAAACATGGGGTACGACACGGCACCGCAATTTTCTCCGTCGGGCAATTTGACCTGGCTTCAGATGGCTCGTGACGGTTATGAGGCTGATAAAAACGACCTTATTGTATTGTACAAAGGCGTGAAAATGAACATGACCGCCGATTGGGATGGTACTGTTGACAGTTTCCGCTGGTCGCCGGATGGCAAGCGGATTTATTTTGTGGCTCCCATCAACGGAACAAAACAGCTTTTTGAAGTTCCATTTAGCGGGAAACCTGCGGCAGGATCAAAGGTTTTGCAAGTTACCGACGGCGATTTTGACGTTGCAGAGATCGTCGGATTCTCAGGAAATAACATTATTGTCACCCGCACCGATATGAATCATGCCGCCGAGCTTTATTCCTTTGATCTTCGGAAGAAATCCTGGAACCAGCTGACGACAATAAATTCGAAAGCGTATTCGTCGTTGACATTGCCAAAGTTTGAACGCAGGTATGTAACGACCACGGACGGAAAGAAGATGCTCGTCTGGGTAATTTACCCGCCAAATTTTGATCCGGCGAAAATATACCCGACGCTGCTTTACTGCCAGGGCGGACCGCAATCACCATTGACACAGAGCTACTCCTTCCGGTGGAATTTTTCTTTGATGGCTTCGCAAGGTTATATCATTGTTGCGCCCAACCGGCGCGGGATGTCCGGACACGGCGTTGCCTGGAATGAGGAGATCTCAAAGGATTGGGGCGGCCAGGTCATGGACGATTATCTGTCAGCTATTGATGATGTCGCCAAAGAAAAATACGTCGACCGGACACGATTGGGATGCGTTGGCGCGAGTTATGGCGGATACTCGGTTTATTACCTAGCCGGAATACACAACAAACGCTTCAAGACTTTCATTGCCCACGATGGCGTGTTTAACCTGCAAAGCATGTACGGAACAACCGAGGAAATGTTCTTTACGAACTGGGAATCGGGCGGCGCTTACTGGGATAAGAGCAATGCAGCAGCCCAGAAGACTTTTACCAAGTTCAACCCGATTAATATGGTCGAAAAATGGGATACACCAATTTTGATCATTCAGGGAGGAAAAGATTTCAGGGTACCGATTGGACAGGGACAGGAAGCGTTTCAGGCGGCACAATTACGTGGAATCAAAAGCAGATTCCTATATTTTCCGGAAGAAAATCATTGGGTTTTGAAACCGCAAAATGCGTTGGTATGGCGACGGGAATTCTTTAAATGGCTGAAGGAAACACTATAATTGTGCGTTGGGTGCAAGGCGCAGGGTGTAAGAATAAGGAAGCGAATTCACATAACAACGATTCGAACCTAATAACCAATAGAAGCTTCTGCCCTGCGCCCTGAACCCCGAACCCTGAACCTTGCACCCTGAACCCCGAACCTTGCGCCCTCGACCTTTATACGCGTGAGGGATTGCAGCGGCAGCTTGCGGCATTTGAAATTAAAAGGAGGAAGCCCGGTGGGCTTCAGGTATTGTTCGGCGAAGTATAGCCGCAACTACAGCGAAAAGCCCGACGGCGCCCGCATAAGTCGAATGAAAAGATAATTTCAAGCGCCGGCACGCCCAAAATAAGATTTTCGTCCTTCGACTTGGACGTTTGACGTTCGACTTTGGACTTTGGACTTCAAAAAAAAGCCCCACTTTCGTGAGGCTTTTTCTTATTGTGGATCATTCATTTTGAAAGTTTCCATGAACTTGGTCGTGTAATTTCCTTCAACGTATGCCGGATCGTCCATTAGCTGGCGATGGAACGGAATTGTAGTTTTTACGCCTTCGATATAAAACTCGTCAAGCGCGCGCTTCATTTTGTTGATCGCTTCCTCACGGGTTTGCGCCGTCGTAATCAGTTTGGCGATCATCGAATCGTAATTCGGCGGGATAGTATAGCCCGAGTAAACGTGCGTGTCCAGTCGGACACCATGTCCGCCCGGTGCATGAAGCGTTGTAATCTTGCCCGGTGACGGACGAAAGTCATTGTATGGATCTTCAGCATTGATGCGACATTCGATCGAATGAAGCTGTGGAAGGTAGTTTTTACCTGATATCGGCACGCCGGCAGCCACAAGGATTTGCTCACGGATCAGGTCGTAGTCGATTACCTGCTCGGTTATCGGGTGTTCAACCTGGATTCGGGTGTTCATTTCCATGAAGTAGAAGTTGCGGTGCTTGTCGACAAGGAATTCGACTGTTCCTGCACCTTCGTACTTAATGTATTCGGCAGCTTTTACAGCGGCTGCGCCCATTGCTTCGCGAAGTT
>JAEWJM010000009.1 GCA_023386585.1 Bacteroidota bacterium
CCTTTCTTTAGTTAAACCCTTACCTTTCCAGGTAAGGGTTTTTCTTTTGGTGCGACGCAGTTCGCAAGCTCGGGTCGTCGCCTTTCTTAGAAAAGCCTCATCGTAAGATGGGGCTTTTTGTTTTTAATGGCTGGGACTGATGCCGCTGCCTCAAGATATTTGATTTCGAGTCATCGATTCTGGATATGACCAAAAGTACCAAATCACATCGAATTCTGAGGGTCTTACCGCTTAATCAGCTGCAGCAAAAACATTTTTCATTTCCTAAGCACAATACCAGAGGTAATTATCTTTATCTTTGAGGAAATCAATCAAAAATGAAAAGGTTTTTTTTACTTTCAGCAATGCTCGCCGCGGGGTGTCTTCAGGCCGAAACCATTCCTGGCCCATTCTGGTTTAATCTTTCCGAAAAAATTCTGACAGAAACCCACCAATTGATCGGAGCCGACGCTAAACCAGCTGTGAAGGTGAAAACGAAAGCTCATGCCGTCAAAAACACCTTGAAGTGCCAGGCAAAAAAAGAAATCGAACTGCCTTCAACACCTTATTTTACGATTACCGGAAGTGGTATCTGGGTGATTACCGACTAAATCCTATTTGATTATTTTTTCTATAGACTGAACGGTTGTGGCATGATATCCCGGCCGGGCCTTCGCGAAAATCTGCCGCGCCCATTCTTTACCTTGCGCAGTTTTAACCATCTGCTTATACAAGGTTTCCAAAGAACCTGTCCTGCTGGTACTGATCATGAACTTTTCAATTGCATCGTGGGCTGGCGCGTAGTTCTTCCGGATGGCAACAACGAACCATTGACGCTTAATGACAAAGTTCCCTTTTTTGGTAAAGTGGAATTCACTATCAAGTAAAGCCATTTCAGATGTGGAAAGATCCGAGGGAAGATGGTCAATGAAGTGCTGTCGCTCATTCGTAGATTTTATTTCTTCCGCCAAGCCTGCAACTCCGGATTTGCGCCAGACCTTTTGAATGCTGTCTATTGTCGCAAATTTAGTTGAATGCGCAGTCGGAACGTTGCCCGGCAAGCCCGGCTGATAAATCCACTGTTCCGGCTTGATTTTATCCTCCAGTGCTTTGTCACCGTTTATAAGATGCTCATTAAAATACGATACGAACTCCTCAGTTGTAATCGATCTGAAGGCGTGTACGTCGAAATAAGTACGTAGGAATTCGTCCATTTTCTTTCTTCCGACAGCCTTTTCAACCACCTGTAAAAATGCATATCCCTTTTCGTAAGGAATGTCCGAAAGGCCATCATCAGGATTTCTACCATGTGTATTGACTTTCAGCCTTGTATCTGGATTCTTCGCTCCAAATTCAGCAATGTCATCGCGCAGGGCATTCCTGCTCAGGACATCCTGCATGTCAGCTTCGTCCTTTCCGAAAATTTCCTCGCCAATGCGGTGTTCGACATAAGTGGTAAAACCTTCGTTCAGCCAGATATCGTCCCATGTTGCATTGGTGACGAGATTGCCGCTCCAACTGTGGCCAAGCTCGTGTGCAAGCAAACTGGTAAGTGATCGATCGCCCGCAAGTACGCCTGGCGTCAGGAAAGTTAAATTGGGATTTTCCATTCCACCGTATGGAAAGCTCGGTGGGAGAACCAATACATCGTAGCGACCCCATCGGTACGGACCATATAATTTCTCGGCAGCGTTGACCATATCACCAAGTTGCGCAAATTCCCATGCCGCTTTATCAATAAGCGATGGTTCGGCATACACTCCAGTCCGACGATCGATTGCTTTGAATTTAAGATCGCCAACCGCAATCGCCATTAAATACGATGGAATTGCCTTTTCTTGCTGGAACGTATAAATGCCCGTCGAGTTCTTTTCTTGCGGATTTACTGCGCTCATAACAGCTATCAGGTCTGACGGTACTCGAACCCTGGCATCATAAGTAAATCGGATCGATGGTGAATCCTGGCACGGAATCCAGGTACGCGACCAGATGCTTTCTCCCTGTGAAAACAGGAAGGGCTTTTTTTTGTCGGCTGTCTGCTGTGGAGTCAGCCATTGCAGAGCAACTGCATCGGGCGACGATTTGTAATAAATCGTAACCTTCTTCGTGTCAGGCTGGATTGTTACCGTCAATGGGCGGCCATGAAACGCGACAGAATCCCCAACCACATATTTCGTGGGCTTTTCCTTTTCGCCAATTGTGACCTTGCTGATCCTTAGCCCGTTTATGTCAAAGATGATTTGATTTCCCTTCGCCACATTTTTAATGTCCCACGCAGCCTTGCCTGAAATTTCTTTTTTCTCAAAGTTGACCGCAATGTCCAAATTCAAATGGCGCACAATAGCTTCCTCCGGTTTGGCAAAAGAATGATCGTCTTTTATATTGGTGTTGTTGTTATTGCAGCTGATGAATCCGAAAAAAATCAGAAGAAGGTAAAATCTTTTCATTTTGTTATAGTAAAAAACCCGCCTGATCAGCGGGTTGTTATTTATGCGAGCATCGTAACAGGATTCTCGAGGAATTGCCTCAAGGTAAGCAGGAATTGCGCCCCGGTTGCGCCGTCCACTGTTCTGTGGTCGCATGCCAGTGTGACTTTCATCGTGTTGCCAATGACTATCTGCCCGTTCCGTACTACCGGCTTTTCTTCGATCGCGCCAACAGAGAGAATGGCTGAATTTGGTTGATTTATGATCGATGTAAATTCAGAAATACCAAACATTCCCAGATTGGAAACCGTAAATGTGCTTCCTTCCATTTCGGCAGGAGTAAGTTTCTTTGATTTTGCACGACCGGCAACGTCTTTTACAGCAGCGCCGATTTGTGTCAATGAAAGTTGGTCGGTGAATTTAAGCACCGGAACCACCAATCCGTCCTCAACGGCAACGGCAACACCAACATTTATATGATGATTAATGACCGTAACTTCATCTTTCCACTGTGAATTTACTTTCGGATGTTTGCGAAGAGCCATAGCGCACGCCTTTATAATCATGTCATTAAAAGAAACTTTTATCTCAGGCATTGTGTTGATCACCGCACGGGAATTCATTGCCTCGTCCATTGACACTTCTATCGTAAGATAAAATGTCGGCGCTGTAAATGCCGATTCGGAAAGGCGCTTGGCAATGACCTTGCGCATCTGCGAATTCTTGATTTCTTCGGTTGAAACTTCACCTGCAGGAACAAAAGGACGAACCGGGGCTGCCTCCGCCTGTGGAGCTTCGGTAGCTGCTGGCTCTTTTTCAGTCTGCGCTGCCGGCTTGTAATTCTCAATATCCGATTTAATAATCCGGCCGTTTTCACCCGAGCCTTTGATCTTTGAAATATCAATGCCTTTTTCTTCGGCAATTTTACGTGCTAGTGGCGAAATGAAGATACGCTTTCCATCGCTGTGAAGCTCAACATCATTTTCTTTATTTTCCGATTGAGTGGATTCTTCAGCTTTTCCTGCTTCCGGAGTTTTATCTTCTTCTGATTTTTTCTCTTGCGGCTTGCTGCCTTTAAGATCGATTTCCGAAACATCGGTTCCTTCCGGGCCGATTATCGCAAGCATGCTGTCTACAGGCGCAGATTCGCCTTCTTTAATTCCGATCGACAACAACGTACCCGAATTGAACGATTCGAATTCCATTGTGGCTTTGTCGGTTTCAATTTCGGCGAGAATGTCGCCTTCCTTGATTTTATCGCCGACTTTCTTCAGCCATTTTGCAACCGTTCCCTCGGTCATTGTATCGCTCAATCGCGGCATGGTCACAACAACAACTCCTTTCGGCAATTCATTCGATTTCGGCTTTTGATCTTCCTTTTTGGCTTCTTCCTCTTTGGGTTGATCCGCAGGTTTTTCCTCTTTCGGCGCTTCCTCTTTCGGCGCTTTTTCCTTCGGTTGTGCGGCGGCGTCGTTTAACATTCCGCTGATGTCTTCACCTTGCTCGCCGATTATCGCGAGAAGTGAATCAACGGGTGCCGATTCGCCTTCCTGGATTCCGATGTGCAAAAGCGTTCCTGCGTTAAATGATTCAAATTCCATTGTAGCCTTGTCGGTTTCTATTTCCGCAAGGATATCGCCTTCATTTACCTTATCACCAACTTTTTTAAGCCATTTGGCTACCGTTCCCTCAGTCATCGTGTCGCTGAGGCGGGGCATCGTAATTTTTGTTGCCATCGCTGATTATAATTTATGAGGGATGAATGGATAATTTTCCTGTTCGTAAACCACGTCGTAAAGTTGCTGTACTTCCGGAAATGCCGATTCTTCTGCGAAAGTGGCACATTCTTCTACAAGATTTTTAACGCGTTCGTCAATTGCTTCGATTTCGGCGTCAGTCGCGTAATGGTTTTCTTTGATGACATCGAGCACTTGCGTGATCGGGTCGATTTTTTTATATTCTTCAACCTCTTCTTTGGTACGGTAAAGCTGCGCATCCGACATCGAGTGCCCGCGGTAGCGGTACGTTTTCATTTCGAGGAATGTTGGTCCGTCGCCACGTCTTGCCCTGTCAATTGCCTCATCCATTGCTTCCGCAACTTTTATCGGATTCATTCCGTCAACCGGGCCGCAAGGCATTTCATAGCCAAGTCCAAGTTTCCAAATATCCGTATGGTTTGCTGTACGCTCTACCGAAGTTCCCATCGCATATCCGTTATTTTCGACGATAAAAACTACCGGAAGCTTCCACAGCATCGCCATGTTGAATGCTTCGTGCAATGAACCCTGGCGCGCTGCACCGTCACCAAAGTAGGTCAGCGTAACACCGTCGCGGCCAAAATATTTATCGGCGAAAGCGATTCCTGCGCCAACAGGGATTTGTGCGCCTACGATTCCGTGTCCACCGTAAAATCCGTGCTCTTTTGAAAAAATATGCATCGAGCCTCCCATTCCTTTGGACGTTCCGGTGACTTTACCCAGTAGTTCGGCCATGACCTTGCGCGGATCTACTCCCATTCCGATCGGTTGAACGTGGTTCCGGTATGCAGTGATCATTTTGTCTTTGGAAAGGTCCATCACGTGTAGCGCGCCAGCAAGGACAGCTTCCTGTCCGTTGTAAAGATGCAAGAATCCGCGAACCTTCTGCTGAATGTACAATGCGGCTAATTTATCTTCAAACTTCCTCCAAAGCAGCATGTCCTCATACCACTTTAGGTATACTTCTTTTGTAATTTCTTTCATTGAATCTCAGATATAGCTTGGTAATTTCGCTGAAAAACACGGCCGGAGCGGGTGCTTTATGTCGCGAACAGCAAAAATAGCACATTACTAAATAGTATAAAAAATAAACCCCGCTTTTTAAAGGAAGTTTTTGTCAAAAGTAAACGGAAGCAAGTTCCGCAATGAATCCGACTTTACGATCGGGCCTGCATCGCCTGCAAAGTAAATTTCAACCGGAGAATCCTGGCGTACTTCATACTCTGCAATTACCTGGCGGCACGCTCCGCATGGCGGAATCGGCGCAGCGGTCGTTCCCGAATCTGCTGCTGCGGAAATGACGATCTTGAGCACTTTTGCATCGGGATAGATTGCACTTGCGTGAAAAATAGCGACGCGCTCGGCACACAGGCCCGACGGATAAGCAGCATTCTCCTGATTTGATCCGCCGACGGTCATTCCATTGTCGAGAAGCAGTGCAGCCCCAACCCGGAATTTCGAATAAGGCGCGTAGGCATTCTTCCTGTTTTCAACTGCAACAGCCAGGAGTTCCTGGATATCCTCAGGCAGTTCGGACGTTTCCTGATAAATCGTGAAGGAAGAACTAACGGTGATTTCTTTCATAGTTTAAATATAGCGGAAAAAAAATCCAAATCTCGAAGTTGAAATTTGGATTGAATTAATTTGTTTTTGCACCTGGCTATAAATCTTCGTATTTGTCGCCGAAGTTAAACGTAAGCGAGAAGCGAAGTGTGTTTTCAAGCGGGTTTTTGACTTTCGATGCCGAAAACAGGTAAGAAACGTCAATCTTTACCACATTGTATTTAAATCCGGCGCCCAAAGAGAAAAATTTACGCGCTCCTTTTTGTTCGTTCTCATTGAAATAACCCAGCCTGAATGCGAATGAATCTTGGTATGTATATTCGGCGCCCACCGAGTATGTGAACTCTTTTAATTCTTCACTGAATCCGTCAGGTGCATCGCCAAAAGACTTGAATATTCCGGAAACCCATGAGATCCGACGGTAATTCGCGTTGTTTTCAGCGCGCTCTTCGGGTGTGACTTCACCATCGCCGTTCAAATCGGGATCTTGTGGCGTCGGCACCAAAAGCTTGTTGAACTCCAAGCCGACCTGTACCTTATTATATTCATCAAAGATAAAATCGAACGCACCGCCCAGCTTCATGTTGGCCGGCAAAAAGTTGGAGTTATCATCGCTTGCCGCGATATCGTACTTAATCTTAGGACCGATGTTCTGGAAGTTGAAACCCAAACGGTAACGACCGTTGAAATCTTTAAACGCTTTTTCTTCCGATTGGTAAAAACCGGCAATATCAACAGCAAAGGAACTTGCCGGCTTGGCATCTCCTGTTTGATCAGGAATACGAAGGTTGGATCGAATGTACCTTCCGGCAACTGCCATCGAAAAACGGTCGCTCAGTTTCAGCGAGTACGACGCGTCAAGGGCAAGTTCATTCGGCTTTACCACATTCGGCGGATCGTCAAAATTCTGCCGCAGCTCAATTTCTCCAAGTCCGAAATAACGAAGGCTTCCCGCAAATGCGCTACGCTCATTGATTCTGTTATAATAGGTGATCTGCGCAAGTGAAATGTCGTTTACCAAATCCGTCAGATATGGTGTATAGCTTACAGAAAAGCCTTGCTTGTCTCTTGAAAAAGCATATTTTGCGGGGTTGTATTGCTGAGAGAACGCATCGGGTGTTGTTGCGACTCCCTGATCTGCCATACCTGCTGAACGCGCATCTGCTGCCACAAGCAAAAACGGAACACCGGTTGTAATCACACGGTCCTGCGCCTTTGCGACATGAATCATGAAAATGCAGATGACTAGTAATGAGAACTTTTTCATAAAAAATTATAGAAATTAGTGAACAAATATAAAGCTTTATTAAAGTACTACAAGCTTCTCGTACTTTTCCGCTTTGCTGTTGGTAACACTTGAGCGCACCGTGAGCTTGTATATGTAAACGCCTTTACCGATCCGATCGCCAAAATCATCGCGGCCGTCCCAGGTAATGTCCCGCGATAAAAATCCGTCGGTTGTGATTACCTGATTCCTCGTCCAGACAACCTTTCCTGTAACGGTTATAACCTGCACCTGTACTTCGAGCGGTTCGAACGGCCGATTGTGCGTAAACCAGAATTGAGTATAATTCACAAACGGATTTGGATAGTTCAGCACATTGGTCAAAGTTATGTTTTCGTCGCCAACAACCATAAATTGGACTTCGGCAGTAATCGGGTTATTGTAGACGTCCCACGCCTTGAATGTTATGGTGTGAAGGCCTTTCGTCAGATTGCGAAACGGGAAACGGACTTTCCCTTTTGTATAATCGTCAAGCTCCGTTTCGTAATAGTCGTTCAGGATATACGGGCTGCTTTCGTTGCCGTCGAGAATCGCAACAATGTCATGGCCAATTCCGCTCGCAGTGTTTATTCCGTGTTCGTCTTCAAGATAAGCGAGGAATATTGGCGATTCATTAGTGATTCCACCTGAAACAAAAGTCTGGTCATTCATGTAAAGCTTGACCGTCGGCCCAACATTGTCCGCAACTGCATTTTCGTTGATGCCGCCAATGATTATGTTAGTGTTGTATCCCGCCTTGTCAAGATATATCTGGTCTCTTTTTGCATAGAAACTGATACGGCCGTTGCCAAGCGGTATCCTGATGTCGCGCGGAACGACAAAGCCAAATTCCCATTGGCCATTGACAATGCTAGCGTTCCCGCGGAATATGGTCTCGCCCAAAACGTTGAAATTCATCGGGCTGGCGTTGTTGTCGTTATTAAGTGTAATTCTTGGAATCGATTTGTCGAAAATGTTCACCGAAAGTTCGCCGTTGTAGTTATTCAGCGGATTGTCATTTTCATCGGTGACATCGCCGGTCAGCTTCATATAGGCCAGCGACTCGAAATTCTCGATCGGCCCGGTTACCGGCTGGTCGTTGACTTTAGTCAGCCTGACTTTAGGTTTTGGAATGGCAAGCATCATTGCAGGATCGCCAAGATAAAACACAACATTTGTCGACGGGCTCGGGCTGCTGTTCTTCGCGCGGCGCAATGATTCGGCAATCGGGAGTTGTTCCCCTGCGCCTTGTCCGTAGTTAAACAAATATTCCGAGAGTCTGAAATTGAACTGCTCCGCTGGCGCCTGGCCAATCGATCGGATGGTCGTGATCATTGAAATGGCTCCGCCGCGGGCGTTCCAATAAGTGAATTCTCCGGCCGTTGGTCGATATGGGTTATCGAATCTTGAAAACTCGCAGGTAATCGTTATAAACAGTGGGTATTTGAATCGGTTTTGCAGGTTTTGCCCGTCACTCTTCTCCCAGATACGCTCACCCGAAAGCCCGTCCTCGCCACCGTGGCCGAGGTAATTGAAAACCAAGGCGCCTTTTTCAAAAGCATTGAAAAGATCTTCACGAGCTTTAGGATAGCGGTTTCCGCCGGCAGAAGTTTCCTCTTCGTAGGCATCAAGCAGGATCTTCTTCACATTGAAGAAAGGCTTTTGTGTCGAAATAATATCGGCAAGCTGGTTCTGGTTCTGCTGCAGCGTGGCATCCGAAGGTTTGTCTGAATCGTCAGAAATCATCACGATATTGTTCCTCCAGCTTCCATACGACTTCAGGTCGTGGTAATCGATGACTTTTGTCACCAATTCTTCCGCCTGATTCGCGTCGTCAGCAATCATCCGGCCCACGGCAATGTCAATTCCGCCAAAGAAAGACACCACATTTCCTTCGGTCGGATCCATTAATCCGAAGAAATCGTCCGAAGCGAACGACGCCTCGCCGGTGCTGTAGCTGAACAAGGCATGGAACGTCGGTACAATATTGGAATTATCAGGGATGCGGTCTGTGTAATCGAAAGAAGCATCACCAAAAAGGTTGACGTATTTTACCCTTTCAGAAGGTGCCGATGCATTTTCATACACATATTTGATGAAATTCCGGATTGCCGCCACGTCCTGCTTTCCAGACGAAAATTCCTGGTAAATGCTTTCGAGCGTAACGACCCGTGTTGTAAGTGCAGAATAACCTCGATGAAAATTTGCAAGCCGTTCCGCCTGGTTTTTCATATTGGCCGGCGCCACAATTATGTAATCGATATTTTCAAATTGGCCTTGCGAATTGTTGAAGATCGTTCCTTTTAAATCTTGGTTTGCGACGCGCGACTGGTTTTCTTTCGACGGACTGTAATAATCGTTAGGAACGACGGTTATGTATTTTCGCACTTCACCCAACGGGGCGCGGAACGAAAACGTACTTGCAGCCGAGGTGTTTTCCCATTTGCCGGTATTATAGATATCTGTAATGTCCCAGATCTGGCTGATGTCGGAGGCATTGGTAACCTGGTATTCACCAACTCCGGTCAGCGATGCCGCGGCATTGTATTGAAAGCGAAACTGTTTGCCGGTTCCTTTGAGTGCGCGTTGCGCCTTAAGGATAATGTAATCAAGGTAGCCTTTCGAGCCCGGAACGCCGTTGTTGTTATACGTGAGTTTAATGGTCACATTTTCTGCCGCCGGAAAACTCGCCGAAACAGGTAATGTTCCCGAATTTGCTTCAATGCCCGAATTGGCAAAAAGCGGGTTAAAGGAAATATTTCCTACCGGTTGGCCGTTTGCCTGAACGTTAAACGAGGTGCTTGTAAAAGATGCCGATGCCGCATAAACGCTGATCGATATTGGCGTGGTGGTTACGATGTTCGGAAAAGAGAAAGTGAATTCCTGTTGTGGATCCACGCTGAACTGTTCGCCAAACCAACGTCGTCCGAGGCGTACAATGTTAACCAGGTCTTTTTCGTGATATTGATAATCGTCGAAAATGCTGATCGTCGTGATTGGCTGCGTCGTATTCAGTAGCGGATCCATTGTGGTGATGCGCTTTCCGTCGCCGCCTTTCGCTGTAATATAATAATAGGAGCGCGTTGCGTAGAGATTGTTGTGCGTCTGGCTTTCGTCGTTCCAATTGTCGACACCTTCGGCATAAAACAAAATGTAGTCGGCAGAATCAAAAGACCCGTCGCTTTCGCCAACGACCTGTATTGCGTTTTCTTCAAGATCTGACGGATAAAACGTACTGTTGAGCAGCGGCAGCATCCGGCCGCCGTTACCGTAGATTTTTATTTTGCGCGGATCGCCGGAAATGCTCATTCCGAGTGACTGGAGAAAATTTTTCGACAGTTTGTAGACTCCCGATTTTTCAACATAAAAACGATACACATCGCCCGTGGCCAGTATCGAATTTGAAATAGCACTGACGTTATTGTATTCGGCCGGCATCCGGAGCGCCGACGGGCTAATAATATAGGAGAAAGATTTTATGCGCTTGTATGAAGATCCGTCGCGGATGATTGGCGAGAGCATAATATGCACAAACCGAAGGTCGCGTGCCTGTAATGCCGAAATCTGCGGGTTCGGGTTGATCGGGATTTCTGAAGATCTAAGGTCGCCGAGCGCTGAAGCTGCGATGGGTTCGTAAACGATATTGGTTACCTGAAGCGAATTTTTGTCTACCGGCTGGCTGTAAGGAAGTTTAAGGCTGAAAAACACCTGGCGGCGGTCCTGATCGTAGAAAAAGCTTTCCGAATTGAAGTGCGGGATATTGAGTTTATCGTCTCCAAAAGCCATTTCATTGTTCGCGGACCAGTCAAGCACTATATCGCTTTTCTGCTGTCCGTAACATACTGCTATTAATAGGAGAAAAATTGAAGATAGTGCGTGCTTCATCAGGAGTAGTAACGTGTTTAGGAATGAAATATTACGAGGTAAAAATAATTATTTAATTAGATTTGGTATAATAAAGAATTTTAAAATGCGTTCTTAGCTGTGTATTCCGCGGGATTACAGATTTTACAGAAAATTATAATTAAAAAAAAGGTGTTGCAGTTTAACGGTTAATTGTTATATTGCGCCTCGAAATTTTATTACCTACTAAAGTATGAAAGTAAACAAGATTATGGCTATCCGACTGATGCTTGCGCTTGCATTGGTAGTTGGGTTTTCGGGCTGTGGTAAGAAATCCAGTTCGAAAAGTTCGTCCAGGGCAACCGGCTGGAAGATTAACGACAGCAAGGGCGGGTTTCAATATGCTTCAAAATTTAAGAAGCAGGCGACAGGACCGGGACTTGTTATGGTTGAGGGCGGAACCTTCACCATGGGTAGAGTACAGGACGATGTAATGCACGATTGGAACAACACGCCAAACCAGCAACACGTCATGTCTTTTTATATGGATGAAACAGAGGTTACCAACCTTATGTATATGGAATATCTTGACTGGCTTAAGCGCGTATTCCCGCCAGATCAGGAAAACTACAAAAATATTTACGAAGGCGCTTCTCCCGATACTCTTGTATGGAGAAACAGGCTTGGTTATAATGAAACGATGACCAACAACTACCTTCGTCACCCGGCTTACGCAGAATATCCTGTAGTAGGTGTCAACTGGATCCAGGCTGTTGAATTCAGCAAATGGCGTACTGATAGGGTAAACGAAAAAACACTCGAAGATCAAAAGTATCTTGCTAAAGACGCAAAACTTGCTGCAGAGCCAGGAAAAACCTTCAGTACCGATACGTACCTTGCCGCTCCAACCCAAACTTATGGTGGCGATGAGAATATCGTACTTAAAAAAGGCCGTGGTCGTCAGGCTGCAAGGCCGGCTGCCTCAAACAACGCCGGAGGTGCTGCACCTTCAACTGCTACAACCGGAACTACTTCAGGAAACGATCCGAAAAATGTTTACGCTCAGCGTACTTCAGGACTGATCCTTCCGGAATACCGGCTTCCAACCGAAGCGGAATGGGAATATGCAGCGGCAGCTGATGTCGGACAAAGGGAATACAACATTTACAAAGGACAAAAGAAATATCCTTGGTCTGGAAGCTACACACGTTCTGGAAAACGGAAAGTTAAAGGCGATCAGCTTGCGAACTTCAAACAAGGAAAAGGCGACTACGGAGGAATTGCCGGATGGTCTGATGACGGCGCCGATATCACCAATAAAGTTAAGTCATATCCACCAAACGATTTCGGATTGTACGATATGGCGGGTAACGTAGCCGAGTGGGTTGCCGACGTTTACAGGCCGATCGTTGACGACGAGGCTAGCGACTTCAACTACTACAGAGGTAACGTTTACACCAAGAATAAAATCGGAGAAGACGGAAAAGTTGAAATCGTAACTGCTGAAACACAGAAATTCGATACACTTCCAAACGGTAAGATCATGGCTCGTAATTTCCCCGGTGAAATTGCTACTGTGCCGGTTGATGAAAACGAAACTTACCTGCGTCAGAATTTCGATAAATCAGATAACAGAAACTACCGCGATGGTGACAAGCAGTCAACACGTTACTTCAAATTCGGATCGGAAGACGAAGACGATCCTAAGAAAAAGGAGCAACAGCGTATGTACGACTCACCTGAGCATAATGTAACTACCGACAGCCTTGGAAACATGGTCCGCAAATACGACCATTCAAGCAAAAGGACAACTCTGATCAACGATGATGTCAGGGTTTACAAAGGAGGTTCATGGAGAGACCGTGCTTACTGGCTCGATCCGGGACAAAGAAGGTACTTCCCTCAGGATATGGCAACAGACTACATTGGTTTCCGTTGCGCTATGTCAAGGGTTGGTCCGAAAGCTGACAAGAAAAAACGACCAAGAAACTAATATCTAATATTGAAATAGAAGCCCTGCAAAGGGCTTTTGTTTTTTGCGATAATATGGACATCAGTAGCATTCACGAAATCTTCCTCAAATCTTCCGGCGTATCGACCGACACGCGTAAAATTTTTTCCGGCTGCCTGTTCGTGGCCATTAAGGGCGCTAACTTCGATGCGAATACGTTTGCAGCAGAAGCGCTGGCAAAAGGCGCCGCGCATACTATTATTGACAATCCGGAATTTTATATTGATGAGCGAACAATACTTGTCAATGACAGCCTTGCAACGCTGCAGGAATTAAGTACATTTCACCGCGAATGGCTTGGAATCCCAATTGTATCGCTCACCGGAAGCAACGGGAAAACGACCACAAAAGAACTGATCAACGCCGTGCTTAAGAAAAAGTACAAATGCGCAGCAACCTTTGGCAACCTGAACAACCATATCGGCGTTCCGCTGACATTGCTCTCATTTACCCGTGAAACTGAGATCGGAATTGTCGAAATGGGCGCCAACCACCAAAAGGAAATCGAATTTCTTTGTCGACTCGCAAAACCGGATTTTGGTTATATCACCAATTTCGGAAAAGCACATCTCGAGGGTTTTGGCGGAGTGGAAGGCGTGATCCGCGGGAAGAGCGAGATGTACGATTACCTGCGTAATAATGGCAAAACCGCATTTGTCAATCTTGATGACCCGATCCAGGAGCGGCGCTCGGAAGGAATCAAAAGATTTTCTTTTTCAATCGGATCGCCCGCTGATGTCGAAATCGATGCTATATCTGCCGATCCGTTTGTAAAGATTACATACAACACTGTCAATATCCAGTCGAATCTGATTGGCGCTTACAACGCACCAAATATTATTGCCGCGATTGCAATTGGAACTTTTTTTAATGTCGCACAATCCGATATAAAGTCGGCTATCGAATCCTATACGCCCGATAACAACCGCTCACAACTGATCACACGCGGAAGCAACGAGATCATTCTTGACGCCTACAATGCGAATCCCAGTAGCATGATGGCTGCAATAGACAATTTCCGAAAACTCCAAAAGCCTGAAAAGGTTGCTATTCTTGGCGATATGTTTGAATTGGGCGCCGAAAGTCTGCAGGAACACAAGAATATTCTCGAGCAGGCGGCGAAGGCAAGCGGAGTCGGTTTTCATTTTGTGGGAAAGGACTTTTTTGCAGTTAAAGCTGCATTTCCAGAAGCTAAATTTTTTGAAAATTACGAATTGCTTCGTGAACACCTCCAAAATTGCAAAATCGAAAACAGCCTAATGCTGATTAAAGGTTCCCGCGGAATGGCGCTCGAGCGGATACTGGAAGAGATTTGAACGAACCGAATAAAGCAATTTTACCGATATGGCAACAAAAGGCAGTGGTTCAAAGACAAAGCACCCCGATCATATTGAGCCGATGCTTTGTACACTTGTCAAAGAAGTTCCATCATCCGACAATTACCTTTATGAGCTAAAATGGGATGGCTATCGGATTGTTTCTTTTGTTGAAGAGGGTAAAGTCCGAATGGATTCGCGCAGCGGACTCAACTATACTTCCAAATATCCGCCAATTGAAAAAGCATTAAAACAGTTGCAAATCGACGTCATTCTTGACGGTGAGGTTGTGGTTTTCAATGCGGAAGGCAAAGCCGATTTTGATGCGCTCCAAAAGTACAATGGCCACAATTCACCGATTACATACTGTGTTTTTGATTTGCTTTCGCTGAATGGTCAAAACACAATGCAGCTTCCGCTGACCGATCGGCGGTCACTGCTTGAAATGCTGGTGAAAGACAATGACGTTCTTCAATTCAGCGAGTCCTTCGACGATGGAAAGGCACTTTATGAAAAAGCCCTCGATGAAAATCTCGAAGGAATTGTCGCAAAAAAGAAGGATAGCATTTACCGGCCCGGAATCCGCGGAAATGACTGGTTGAAAATCCCGACCCGAAAACGACAGGAATTCGTTGTTGGCGGCTGGGCAGAATCGCAAAGCGGACGCTCGTTCAGAAGTCTGTTGTTTGGCGCCTACGAAAATGGCGAGCTGCGATGGATAGGACGTTCCGGCGCCGGATACAAGGATTCGGAAATGCCCGGAATCTTGAAAAAGCTGGAAGCTCTCGAAATAAAAGATTCGCCGTTCGTAAATCCGGTACTCGATACGAAAGGCGTAAAAATGCACTGGGTCAAGCCAAAATTAGTGGCGAACTTTGAATTTGCAACGTGGACAAAATCCGGCCGTATTCGAAAGCCGGCAACATTCCTTGGCTTTCGTCTCGATAAAAAATCCGAAGACGTTGTCAGGGAAGTTCCGAAAGACATTGTATCTGCTGCGAAAGAAGCATCGGCAAGTCCAACCCCGAAAACTGTCTATAATAGATCTTCCGAAAAACCAAAAAATCCAAAATACCTTAACGAAGGCAGCAATTGGGAACGCGTCGACGAATCCCGTAAAGGCAAATCCACGTCCGACTTCGAACTTCCGCACTGTATTATTACGCTGCACGATATCGAACGTGAACTGTGGACAGGGATTCCGAAGGCAAAACTCATCCTTTACTACAATACCATTTCGCAATTTATACTTCCGCATCTGAAGGATCGGCCGCAGTCGCTAAACCTGAAGTTGACACATGCCGGCGGCCCGACGACTTTCATCAAGGATATGGAAAACCGCCAGCCATCGTGCGCCGATATCTTTGCCGACAAGCGGCGCGTGAACAAGCCGGGAAAACGAAGCCGAATCGATTACCTGGTTTGCAATAATGCCGAAACGCTCGTCTATCTCGTTGATTGCGGCTGTGTCGACATTAATCCGTGGGCGTCGCGGACATCATCTCCAAACGAGCCTGATTATATTTGGATCGACCTCGATCCAACCGTCGGAAGCGAACCGTCCTCGGAAGAGGACGGATTCAAAAAAGCAGTGGAAATCGCAATGGCTGCCAAAGAAATTCTTGACAAATACAAATTGAAAGCCTTCGTCAAGACATCCGGGAAAACCGGTATCCATATTTATGTTCCATGCAGCGGAATCGACTTTTTCCAAAGCCGGAAGATCGCCAATTCAATCGGAGACGAAATCCATTCACTCACAAAAAGCATCAGCACACGGCACGAAAGCATCAACCGACGCGGCAACTCGGTTTACATCGATGCGAACCAGAACGATTATGCCGATACGCTTGCCGCGCCGTATTCCGTAAGGCCATATCACGAGCCATTGGTAAGTACGCCACTCGACTGGAAGGAAATCAAGATCGGCCTCGACCGTTACGATTTCAATATCAATACAATTGACGCCCGACTGAAGAAAGGCGACAAATTTCTCGGTGTTTTAGACCGCAAAATTGCTGCACAGAACTCCAAAAAGCTGGCGCAAATTTTCCTATGAAATCGCGATAATCCTATTTGTAGCGGAAATTCACGCTGATAATATCCGAAATCATATCCGTAGTCTTGGTGTAATGCCCATAGCGGATTTCAATCATATTAAAATGCTTCATTCCCAACACGCCTTTAATCGGCATAAAACGGAATCCAAGTCCGAGGAAATTGCTGTTGAATTTTGAAAGATCGTAATTGCTGGTGTAAAATTCTTCGGTGCCGTTGTGCAGTCCGTAACCCTTGAAATATTTCACCGCATCCTGTGAATAGTAGCGGTAGAACGGACTGACCGAAAAGAACGGTGATATTTTTACCGGAACTTCCAGGTCGATCGTGTGTGATGTGATTCCCCAATCGTCAGTGTAAAACCGGTAATACGTCCGGATGATGATATTATCGCCAAGAAAGTAATTTGCCCTTAAGGCAACCGGGATTTTCAGCCTCGAATCCGGCAGATTTTCCTGATGTACCGATCCGTCGAAATAAACGCGGTGAAACGGCAGTGCAAGATATCCGTTCTGCTTTATGATATCGGCGAGTAACATAATCTGGAAATTCCTGTTCACGACCTGCGAATAGCTGAGCGAGCCGGCAAACGTATTTCGCGCTTCGGTACCCGCGTCATTTTCACCCGTTCGAAGCTCAACCGGAAGGATCATCTTCACTTGATCCATGAACGCTTGTATCTTCGCAGTAAACTCGCCGTTGCGGTCTTTGGTTTTTACCGAATAGCCTGCATTTGCACCAAATGACTGATAATCGAATTCGGTTGAAGAAGAAACTCCGAACGCCATCGAGTTGCCTTTTTCTTCGTTTTCGATCTCATAGTTGACCGACGGATAGAAGCGCACATCCTGCGATGATGCCGAACTGTTAGCCTGCAGGTCGATGTGGTCTGAGGAAGCCGAAGTGTAAAAGTCGATTCCGGCTTCCACATTCAAAGTGTGCTTTTTGCCCGATTCCGAATAATGGATGAGCTTCACGTCAAGCGTATTTGAAATATCGGTAAGCTTCTCGGTGCCGCGGCCGCCGGTTACTGCCGATTTGTTGCCGTCCTGCGAATAATACGCAGAGACGAGGTTGATTTCCTCGATCTTGAGTTTCCTCGATTTGTAGCCGGTCGAATCTTTTTCAGCATTCTGCGCCGACAACCTGAAAAGGCTCAATAGCGCCAGCCCGGTGATAAAATATCTTTTCATCCTGGTAGTTAATTACAGCCGCAGCCGCCGCCGACTTTACCCGCGTTCGCACCCGAGGCGCCTTCGCGATAGCTTTGAAAGCTCATTTCAGATTTTTCAACTTTCCGGTTGGCGAGCACCATTTCCGAATCGTTGATCTTGTTTTTTTGGTATTCCTTGACCGGCTCGCACGAAGACGCAACCGACACTGCAAGGATTGCCAAAATGAGATGACATGTGTTTTTCATTTCAGGTTGATGTTTTTGGAGGTGTATATTTTGTTGTGGTCGTCAATGATGATGCAGTACATTCCCGGAATCTGGTCGATAAGGTCGAGGCCGGCGGAAATTCCCATTATCGAAACCGGTGTTGCCATCGCATCGGCAAATTCGGCGTTTTTGTGGATGATGGTCACGCTCTTGATTCCGGAAACCGGCATACCCGTTTTGGGATTTATCGTGTGCGAATATTTCTTTCCGTCGATAATGGCAAATTTTTCATAGGTTCCCGATGTCGCAACAGCCATATCGGAAATCTCAAGATAGGAAAACGCCGATGCGGGAAGATCCGGATTTGCGATGCCAACCGTCCATCTTTTGCCGTTTGGCTGGAAACCCCAGGTTGTCAGGTCGCCCGCAGCGTTAATGATGCCGCTGTGAACATTATTTGCCACGAGTAACTTCCGCGCCATTTCTGCGGCATAACCTTTACCGATTCCGCCAAAACCGATCCGCATTCCTTTCTCTTTTAGGAAAACGGTCGAATCGGCCTTATCCAAAATAATGTTGTTGTAATTGATCAGGTACGTCATCTTTTTCGCCGTTGCACGATCGGGAAGGCTTGTCATTTTCGTATCAAAATTCCACAAGCCTTTGTCGATGCTGCCGTAGCTGATGTCAAACGCGCCTTGCGTCAGCTTAGAGATCGCAATGCTTCTTTCGATAAGGCCAAAAACTTCGGCGTCGACCTGTACGGGCCGCAAACCGGCATTTTCGTTAATCTGATTCGTTTGGCTCTCCGGACTGTAAGTGGTCAGCAGTTTTTCGATGCGGCTTACTTCGGCTATTGCGAGTTCAATTTGCTCCGTGGCAAAGTCCGGATCGGATGAAAGGACTGTAAATGTAAATTGGTTTCCCATCAATTTGAGGGAACGCGAATGTATTTTTCCGATCAGGTCAACGGTTTGCAAGGCAGATTTTATTGATTTCGGCAGTCCATTCTTCAACGCTTTGTTCGGGCTTTCCTTTCCAGGATTTGACAACTTTACCCTCGGCATCCAACAAAAGCGTCATTGGAAAATTTCCTTCTTTGTTGTAGATATCGGCAAGCGCTTCATTTTTTGAGACCTGCTCTTTGCTGAGGCGGTTTTTCTTCTGCCGCGGAAAATCGGCATTGACCAGAACGAGGCGTTCATCGGCCATCTTCGAAAAAACATCGCTTTCCAGATAGTCGCGTCGCAGCAATATGCACGGCGCACACCAGTCGGATCCTGAGAAATTCAGCAAAATGAGCTTGTGGTTTTCCTTCGCTGATTTCTTTGCTGCTTCAAAGTCGGTTTCCCAATGGATCGGAATCAAAAACAACAGGTACACAATGAAAAGTTTCATCTTAAGGTATTTTACACTCTAACGCTGCGATTTGTCAGATATTTCAACGTAACCAAAATTACATGGAATGAAGCAAGATATAATATGCTGCATGTCATAAAAAGCTATGATTCTGGTCACTAATTACTTCAGTGAGAATGACAACCATCATTTTTTGCGCTATGGCAACGGCGTATTTTTGGCGGTAATAGCCGTTAATAACCAATTGTCCGAACAATGAAAAAACTGATTACACAAGCAATGCTCCTGATAGTACTTTTTTCACTGACCGCTGCGCGTTGCGCCAAAGACAGCGACGAGGAATCGGCCGGCGATGAGGCAACAATTGACAATGCTTTGGATAACCCTAAGGAGGCTGCTATAGCCGACTGGGACAATTTCATGGCAAAAGCCGCTTCGTTGAACGCGATTACCAAAACAAACCTGAACACGTTGCGATTAAAAGCCGATAAAGCGAAAGCGGCATCAAGGGCAGATCTGGACGCGATTTACGATACCGCCGATTACGACTTCCTGATAATTCTTGATAAGCTGGAGTGCAGGGATGCCGACTTCAGAAAGGAGCTGAAAAATTTCGGCGACGATTCAGCTTTAAGGAACGCCGCCTTTGAAAAGGAATTTATTTCCGAAAGCACAGCGCTAAACGCGCGCCTCGAAAAGGCAATCGCCGACTAATCGTCAACGGTAATGTAAAATCGCATGATCAATCTCAAAAACCAAAAAAACCTGCGGGGGACGCTGATATTTCTGTTGGCGCTGATCTCTGTTACGGCTTTGGGCGCGGGCTATGGATTTATGACTGATCCGTCCGGACATCAAGTGGGTTTTACAGTCGCGTACCTTCAATTTTCCCCATTTAAAGACTTCTTTTGGCCGGGACTTATTTTGTTTTCGGCGATCGGACTTTTTTCAGCATTGACGCTTTTCGCGACAATTGCAGGCTGGCAGAAATATCCACAGTTGATTTTTTATTGCGGGGTTGTACTTTGCGGATGGATCCTGATTCAAATAATGTTGGTGCGGGATTTCAATTTATTGCACCTTATGTGCCTCATAATCGGAGTGGCATTCATGGCGTCGGCGAGACGAATCATGTCGCGATAATTGTTCCGACCGATTTTACATCACCTCACTCATCCGAATACGTTACTTGTTCACCTTTGACAATTGCCGGCGCCGTAAACGGATGCTCCTGGACTTTCCCGGTTGCCATTATGTGCAGCACTTTCCAATGTTTCGCTTTCAGATAATCCGAAACCATTGAACGATGGCAGCGCCACCAGACTGCTTCCGAGCACATGTAAGCGGTTGGTCGCTGTTGTGCAATCGCTTCCAGTTCGGCCGCCGCAACTTTAAATTCGGAAGTTTCCATATAATCGGCATAGGCGCGAAAAGAAGGATTGTTCCAGCGCGTATTTTTCGAGTCTTTATTCACTTTTCTTCTTCCGCCAAGTCCGGCGAAGTACAAGTATTCAATTCCGGTTTCAGTCAACGATGCACTCAGATTTTCCTGATCGAACTGCGGAAACTTGCGCGATCCCGGAAGCGCGCGGATATCGACCAGTACTTTGACCTCAAATGACTTCAACATCTCAACAAATTCTTCAATTGGATGCGTCGAATGGCCAATAGTATAAATCGTCTTTGATTTCGCGTCGCTCATATCACTTGGTTTAACGTCAGGATATATTTATCGATGTAAAGCTGTTTCTCTTTCGACTTGTATTGCTGGATAAACCGCGGATGTTCGAGCACTTTTATCCGATCGAACAACGCCGCCTGCTCATTCAGCTTCTCAATGAAAACCGCATTTTTTTTTCCCAAGACATACACTTCCGAGGTATCGAGTCCGATCGCAATGTGCTTTCGCAGCGATTCGATCATAAAATCCTTCACCATATTAAAAAGTGCCGGGTCGTCATAATAATTGGCGTTGAGCCATTTGTGTTGCGCGTTTCGCCTGACGATCGCCAACGGAAAAGGCGAGTTGATGTAGAACCGGCTGTAAAAATCGGATGCGCCGCCAAACTGTTCGATCATGTCGTAAACAAAAACCGACGAGACTTCATGAGTATGCGCCGATGCCATCGGAATCCCACACACGGTCTCCAGCCGCTTCGTATCGGTAAACGGAACGCCTGTAACTCCGGCGCCATGCCGGCTCGGATTAATGCCAATGATGAATTTCCGCTGGTTATTATCATCGTAGAATTTCCGGTAAAACCGTTCCATCACGGTCATTGTTTCCGGATTCTCGACATACGGGTTGATCACCTGGAAATCGTTGGGCAATGACCCAGAATAGTTGAGTTGGCAGTTGAACGAAATCACTTTTTCCCCGAAAGTAAGCCGCATAAATATCTTTGGTTTGCTACCTAAGTTAGCGATTTTGCGCGGGAATTCAATAGATAATGCACAGAACAGGAATAGTAAATCACCTTTGGGCGTTGCCCTTGCCTTCGCAGAGCAGCCGCACGGGCCGGGTCTTCCGCTGCAATCTTGTAAACCTCAAAGGTTTTAAAACCTTTGAGGTTTGACAAAAGGATTTCCGCTTCAACCCCTAACGCGGCGTAGAAAGAAGGTATTTTTGCTCAAAAATAAACTTTACTCATTATGGAAAAAAAACGCCATCGACCTCGCCTGCAAAACCATTAATGGATTTGAAGAATTCCGTTTCCGTTTTAAATCGCGGATTGCCCTTGCCGGATTAACGCAGAGCACTCATTATAACTACTTATATTCGCTCGCCAAATTGGCGCTGCATTTCGAAAGGATACCAACAGATATCGATCCGGAGCAGGTGAATGATTATCTCTACCTGCTGACCCAAACGCGTAACTGCCCTTCGCAAAGCTTTTTCAAATTTACCGTGTACGGACTCCGTTTCGCTTATCGCCTCGAAAAAATGCCCGAGCGCCTGATCCGTCTTCCCAAGATCAAGCGCGAGTCGCGGCTTCCGATTGTCTTAAGCCGAAATGAAATCAAACGACTCATTGAAACGCCAAAACTCCTCAAGCACCGCGTTGCGATCGCGCTGCTTTACGGCTGTGGCCTGCGCAACCATGAATTGCGGTCATTGAAAGTGGCAGATCTGGATTTCGACAGGCGAATGTTACACGTACGCAAGGGAAAACGAAGTAAGGATCGGTACGTTCCGTTAAGCATCGTACTTATTGAGATGTTGCAGGAATACATAAAAAAAGAGCGGCCAAATAACTGGCTTTTCTACGGCAGGATAGCAAAACCGGCGGCAAGCCATCAATTCTGCAAATATTCGCAACGCGGACTTCAATGGGTAATCCGCCATCACGCTGCTAACGTGCAGATCGAAAAGCCTATTTCCCCGCACATGCTCCGACATACGTTTGCGACGCATCTCATTGAGGACGGACTCGATATCGTTACGTTAAAGGAGCTTTTGGGCCATGTGCGGATTGAAACCACAATGGTTTACCTGCACGTTGCGCAGTTCGACAAAAGCCGAGCGTTCAGTCCACTTGACACACTTTACGGAGTCGCTGAAAAAAGAAACCGCGCTGTCGCTTGTCCGATTCTGTTGCGCGAATTTGAAGGCGAACGTTGGAACAAGGAGAAGCCGGTGAAAGCAAGCGGTTCATAGTGGCTTAATATAACGTCACGAAAAGCAAATCCGACCCGAGGTCGGATCTGTTTTTTATTCAAAAACATTTGTAACTGCTTTTTAAATGCAACCCACTGCTCCCTAACAGGTAGCTCTTACGACTGCATCCACGCACTTTTCGCTCATCCTTGGATAGTTAAAAGGCAGTGGGAATAGCAATCAGCGGCTGGTCTGTCGCCGCAAAGTTGGATGGTGTCGCATTTCAGCGGCAAAATGTCGATGATATTCCTCATTCCGGCATTTTGCGTCATCTTATCTTCGTTCTTCGAACTTTTCGTGCTTGATCGATCTGGCATGAATCATAAAATACAGTGCTTCACCAATATTAGTGCAATGTTCCGAGATTCTTTCCAAATGCTTGACTACGATAATCAGGCTGGTTCCCGCTTTGACGGTTTGCGGGTTGCGCTGCATTTCGTCAACAATCCTGGATATCGCGAGCAGGCTTTTTTCTTCAATCCGAAGGTTCGTCGCAAAGATGTCGGAAAGCGTGTCGTCATCGACGGTTTGCAGACACTGATTGGTTTTTGATATGCCGTTTTGCACTTCTGATGCAATTTCCGGGATATTCGCCAGATCAATAAACTCATACTGCAGGTTGATGTCGCCCGACCGCTTTATTATGCTGATTGCAAGATCTCCGATCCGTTCGATCTCGTTGCTGATCTGCATGGCCGACATGATAAAGCGTAGGTCCGATGCCACCGGCTGCTGTAATGCAAAAACCGTCTGACAAATTGAATCGATCTTAAGATCAAGTTTGTCGATCTTGTCTTCGGTTTTTTTCAATTCGCCTTTTGTATCTTTTTCGGTCCCCGAAACCAATGACTTTACCGCCTCCAAAACCTGCGCCTCTGCGAGTGCCGCGATTTTCAGGATTGCGTTTTTGAGCTTGTTAAGTTCAGTATCTAATAGAGTTGCCATAGTAATGTGTTAAAAATAATTTATCCGAACCTCCCGGTGATATAATCTTCTGTTTGCTTTTTTTCGGGTTTGGTAAAGATGGTTCGGGTTTTATCGAATTCGACCAATTCACCGAGGTAGAAAAATGCGGTATAGTCGCTGGTGCGTGCCGCTTGTTGCATATTGTGCGTAACAATGATAATGGTATAGAACTCTTTGAGCTCGTGTACCAGCTCCTCGATTTTCGAGGTTGAGAGCGGATCGAGTGCACTCGCCGGCTCGTCCATCAAAATGATATCGGGACTCACCGCTAAAGTGCGCGCAATGCAAAGGCGTTGTTGCTGTCCGCCCGAAAGTCCCAGGGCCGAATCGCCCAGCCGGTCTTTGACCTCATCCCAAATCGCGGCCTGCCGCAACGATTTTTCGACAATTTCATCAAGCTGCGCCTTGTCTTTCATCCCGTTGATTCGTGGCCCGTAAGCGATGTTCTCATAAATCGATTTCAGGAACGGGTTGGATTTCTGAAACACCATCCCAATTTTTTTTCGGATGTTGACCACATCAATGTTTTTGTCGTAAATATCGACTCCCTCGACTAGCATTTGTCCGGTGATGCTCACGTCGGGAATCAGGTCGTTCATCCGGTTGATCGTCCGCAAAAAAGTCGATTTCCCACAGCCCGATGGGCCAATGAGCGCAGTAACTTTGTTTCGCGGAATTTTTATTGAAATATCGTTCAATGCCTTCTTTTCTCCGTAATATAACGAGAGCTTTTTTGATTCTATTTTTATTTCTTTCATGTTGGGCTATTTCTTATTTCTCCGGATTCTCGACCGGATGGCAATTGCAGCAATGTTCAGCGAAAACGTAAGCATCAGCAACACCAAAGTCGTGGCAAACTGGATGGGCATCGTCTTCTCAACATCGGCAGATTGTGTCGACATAATATAGATGTGGTAACCCAGGTTCATAAACTGGTCGCTTACCGATTTAGGCAACGTGGCCAGATAATAGGCTGCTCCGGTAAACAAAATGGGTGCAACCTCTCCGGCGCCGCGGCTTACGGCCAGGATTGTGCCGGTCATTATCCCGGAGACCGATCCCGGCAGAACCACTTTTCTGATGGTTTGCCACTTGGTTGCACCTAAGGCCAGGCTGGCTTCGCGCAATTCACGCGGAACTGTTTTCAGCGCTTCTTCGACCGATACTATTACAACAGGCAAGGTCAAAAGCGCCATCGTGAGGCTCGCCCACAAAATATTAGGCTGACCCCAGTGTAGCTGACCATTGTAAAAAACATTGTCGGCACCCGCGCCAACAAACTGGATGAAAAATCCCAGTCCGAACAAGCCGAATATTATCGACGGCACTACCGCGAGCGTGCGGACCGAAAAGCGGACTGCTGCTGCAATTACGGAGTTTTCGCGCGCATATTCAGTGAGGTAAATCGCCGTGATGGTTCCAAACGGAACCGCTGCGAGAGCCATGACGATTACCAAAATAAAGGTTCCGATGATGGCAGGGAATATTCCGCCTTTGGTCATTCCGTCGGTAGGAAAGGAGGTGATAAATTCCCACGAGAAAGTGTGCCATCCTTCATAAACGATGATTCCCAATATCACGAACAGAACTGCGATGATTAGAAATACCGACACCGAAGTAGCCCCGATAATAAGCTTGCCTTTCAGGTCTTCGGTCTCAGTTTTCTTTGGGAAGTGAAGCGTATTGTCTTCCGCGATGATTAGTGCCATTATTTGCCTTGTATTTTTTTGATTAATCTGCCCTTGACATAGAATTCTGCGAGCGCATTCAATGCAAACGAAAAGATGAAGAGTAACGAACCGATAAAAAACAACACGCTGTAATGCGTATCGCCGAATACGGTTTCCGCCATTTCGGACCCAATTGTCGCGGCAAACGTGCGCACACTGTCGAACGGATTTAAATCGGTCAATGCGGCGTTTCCGGTTGCCATCAAAGCAATCATCGTTTCCCCAAACACTCTTCCGATGCCAAGTAGCAACGCTGCAAAGATTCCCGGGACAGCCGCCGGCAAGGTGACAAAAAATGCGGTTTGCCATTTGCTTGCGCCAAGAGCCAGACTGGCCTCCGAAAAAGTTTTTGGTACTGCGGTCAGCGCGTCTTCAGCTATGGTATAAATAATCGGTATTGCTGCCAATGCCATGGCAACTCCGCCAACGAAGGCGTTTAACCGGGTTTCGTACCCGAAAATATTCTGGAAGAAGCTCGCGATCACCATTAGCGCAAAGAAACCGATTACGACCGATGGAAACGCGGCCAGCAATTCGATAATCGGTTTGATTATTTCTTTACCTTTTTTTGAGGCAAAAGTCGATGTATATAAAGCAGCCAAAATCGCGATCGGGCCGGCAATTAACATGGCGATGAGCGTCACTTTCAACGTGCCGATCAAAAGGGCAATCAATCCGAACCGCGGATTGTCGGATACCGGAACCCATTCGGTTGAAAGAAAAGTACTCCACGTGTTGCCGGCGCCATCGTCTTGCGACACCGTTATTCCTTCCGGCGACGCCTCGGTTTTATCAACGGTTATTCCGCCATAGCTTTCCGGCTGCAGGCTTCCGGCATCGTCGTAAGGCTGCGGACTTAATCCAGCTTCTGCGGGTTCCCCGTAGGTTTCCGGCTTAAGCTGGGTTTGGTCTGTTGAATCATAGGACTCGGGTTGCAGGTTTCCAGGGTTTGCCACTGTTTCGGTAGTTGCCGCCGTATCGGCTTTGTGGCTTGAAAACAGTGGCAGTGACTCCTTAAAAACAAAAACGAAAATCAGTACGATCATGGCGATCGAAAGGAAGGCAATCGATGAGATCGCCTTTTCGGCCAAATATTCCGACAGCCTGAACTGTTTTTTCAGGCTGTCGGGATTAAATGTATTTTCAGCGATATTGTTTTCCATCATTGAATCTTCCGTTGGGCTTTATCGAACAGGGAAGTAGCCGACCTCGGTAATGATTTTTTGACCTTCAGCCGATAGGATCCAATCAACAAACGATTTTGTAGCTCCCGTCGGGCGCGAGCGGAGGTACATATACAAGTAGCGTGAGATCGGGTAGGTGTTATTTTTGATGGTCTCGGCTGTTGGCGCATAGGCGGGGCTTTTGGCATCCTTTTTAACCTTGCAGTCTTTTACTCCTTCGGCATAAGCGGCGCCGCCGTATCCAATGCCAAATTTGTCTTTTTTGACTGCATTTACGATGGCAGCGGTGCCCGGAAGACTTTGACATGTAGATGCGAAGTCGGTTTTCACTACGTTTTCTTTAAAGAACACATAAGTTCCTGAGCTGTTCTCGCGACCATAAAGCTTAATGTTGGCATCGGGGCCGCCAACTTCTTTCCAATTGGTGATTTTTCCGGCGTAAATGTCACCGATTTGCTTAACGGTCAGTGCATCGACTGGATTTGCTTTGTTAATGTAAATCGAGATGCCATCCTTCGCACATGGAATTTCCACCCCAAGGGTATTGTAGCGTGCTTTTAGTTTGCCGACTTCTGACGATTTTATGGGACGGCTTGCGTTTGCGATATCGGTCGATCCATTTATTAGTGCTGAAATGCCCACGCCTGAGCCGCCGCCGGTAACCTGGATTGTGGTACCCGGATGCTGTTTCATATAAACTTCGGCCCACCGTTGGGAAAGGATAACCATGGTGTCGGAACCTTTTACCGTTATTTTGTCAATTGAAGTGAATGAAAGGCCGATTGCCAACACTGCGATTAGGATTACGGCAGTTCTGATTTTTTTCATTTGAGTTTTTTTTAAATTTTTATTTTCGTTGTTGAACGCTTGAAAGCATGATTTTCTATTACTGACTTCTACGTTGCAAAGCACGGGCGGCACTGTTAATTGAATATTATTTCAACTTTAAGCTATGAAAACGGTTAGGTTATCGCAACGTTTCCTGGAAAAATAGACCTCAACGCTCGGCCACAAAAAAGCCCTTCGAAAAGGGCTTTTACTGGAAACATCTTAGAATTTTGCTTGAAGTCGGATTGTAAAGGTATTGTCTCGTTTGTCTTTCGCGAAGTCGCCTCCTACAACAGCGCTCCTTTCATTAGTCGGGAGTGTATAGCCCAATACAATTTTTACATTTTCATCAAAGAAATACTGCCAGCCAAATGTCCACGTGTGGTATGCCAAATCGCCTGCGGTCATACCGGCTTCGTTTCTTCCCAACTTGGTATTTGGATCGAAAGCATCATACCGAACGGAGGCCTGGTGGCTTTGCCCTATGTTTTTGATTAGTGAAACATAGTAACCGGCAAAATTTCGGACGCGGTCAAATTTGAATAATGGGTTGACCTGTACGGGGTTTGTGGTTGCCGACAGCGTTCCGGCAATGTATTCGCTTTTCAATGCAATGCCGCCCAGAAGGTCGTAATAAAGTTGCATTTCGCCACCGAACCAGTGTTTCGGAAGGGTCGCGCCAACTTCCGGCGAAAAGGGATTGTTGTTCACATCGGTGAAAACAGTTACCGGATCGGTTTGCGAAAGGACTTTGGTACTTCCGAAATAGCCGTGCCCGCCGAAATCGATGCCGAGCCCTTGCTTTGGAAGCTTAACCGAATAAACCGCACGAACCATAACATCTTTATTGCTGTCGATATCCCGCACCTGATTTGAGGTACTTCCAAGGCCAAAGTTCCCGTTGATTACCGCAAGTTGCAGTTTTAATGGAAAATGGAAGCGCGTGTCAAAGTTGGCTTCAAGTTGCGCACCCAGGTCACGCTCATTCGGATATAACGTCCGCGTTACCAGGCTTCGTTCCATGAATTCGCGCGACGACGACGAATACTCGACTTCATAGGTAGGTTTGTTAAATTGTCCTACATACAAGGCAAAGGTCTGCGTCCACCGGTCATTGAGGACAACGTAAGCATCTTTTACCGATACTTTGTCAAAAGCGTATTCCGGCTGGAGGACAAATTTGACTCCGTCGGCAGCCTCGTAAGTAAATTTGATTCGTGCCCGGCGCAGGTAGAAAGAATTGGTTACCGGGGCTGTTGTGGAAGATCCGGCCACGGGCCCATTGTCGTCCTGGTAGTCATACATGTCATACTGTGCCTGCATGTAGCCTGAAATTTTGATCCTGGTCAGTTTTGCCAAATCGCTTTCGATTCCTGAAAGACGTTCGTCAAGAGCGCCAAAACGCATGGTGTGGTCGTCGATCGCCGATTTCAGCGAGTCAATGCTGATTGTTTGTTTCAGTGAATCGGTGGCCACATCCTGCGACCAACTTTTAACTGTGACAACCAATAAAAATAGAAGTGCTGCTTTTTTCAAGGTGTTATTGTTAAATTTTCTGCAAAGATGCCGTTGCAATATTACCGGATTATTATTAGAGCATTATCTTATAAAAAAATATTGCCCTGGACGACGGCAATTTTATTTTCTAACTCTGTCGGCTGGGGAAGCGCCACATGGATGAATTAGTAGCAAAAGATGGTTTTATTTGGCATCGCTATTCACTTTGACCGGCAAACTGCTTAAATATGTTTAAATGAACAATACACAAAATTTTGTTTGGTGTTAAAAGGTGTTGTATGCTCTTCGGCAACGCAATGCAATTTTTCAAAGCCATTTTCAAACCGCTCTGTTAATGTCTTTTCGTTGTACTGTGCGATGTTAAGTCCGCTGCACTTGGCTGGCCCGGTTTCAGAAAACGTTCCGATAACCATATATCCGGTCACCGCTCTGCGAGCAATCTCTATATATTTTGTAATCTGGCCGGGCGTCGTTAAGAAATGGAAAGCGGCGCGGTCATGCCAGATATCGAAAGATGATTGCGGATTGAATTCGGTCACGTCGCTCACGACCCAATTTACTTTCACCGCTTTTTTGCCCAACCTTGATTTTGCCTTTTCGAGCGCTTTTGCCGATATGTCCAAAACTGTGATATTTTCATATCCCAATTCTATCAGATAATCGACCAGATTGCTGTCGCCACCACCAATGTCAATTATTTTGGCCGACTTATCCAAGCCAAATGAATTGATAAAGTCCAAAGAGGTATGCGGAACCTTCTGCGTCCAGCTTACCTGGTCGGGACTTTTAGTCTCGTATACCGTTTCCCAATGTTTTTTATTCTCTGAAGACATAAGCTGTGTTTTTTTTAAAAAAAGTAAGTGCATAGCCCAGCAAAGCACCGCCCAATACGACAGATGCGCTGTTGATTTTCCGGTACACAAAGGTAAAGACAATAGCGCACACCGCGATTAGAACCGATTTCCAGTCTGCAATCTCTTCCTCGCCCATGGCGTAACCTCGAAACTATTATCAATCCTCAGGATAAAATCGCTTCCTAAACCAAAAAGCCAAATTTACCAATGCAATCAGTGCCGGCACTTCGACAAGCGGGCCAATAACACCCGCAAATGCTTGTCCGCTGTTGATGCCGAATACGCCAATAGCCACTGCAATAGCTAATTCAAAATTATTTCCAGTAGCAGTAAATGCAATCGAAGTGCTTTTTGAATAGTCGGCGCCGAAGTATTTTCCCGTAAAGAAACTGAGTACGAACATAATGGTAAAATAAATCACAAGCGGTATTGCAATCCTAACTACATCCATCGGAATCTGAACGATCAATTCGCCTTTCAGGCTGAACATGATAACAATCGTAAACAACAAGGCTATCAACGTTATTGGTGAGATGACAGGAACGTACTTTGTTTTAAACCATTCCTCGCCTTTTAGTTTAATGAGCGCAAAGCGGCTGATGATTCCCAACGCGAACGGGATTCCCAGATATATCCCAACACTTTCGGCTATCTGGCCGATACTGATGTCAACAACGAAACCATTGTAGCCGAAATATGGTGGCAGAACCGTGATGAAAATATAAGCGTAAACGCTGTAAAGAAATACCTGAAATATACTGTTTAGCGCAATCAGACCAGCCGCATACTCGCGGTTACCGTCGGCCAGGTCATTCCACACAACGACCATTGCAATACATCTGGCCAGGCCAATCAGGATAACGCCAATCATATATTCTGGATAACCTTTGAGGAAGAGTAATGCCAACACGAACATTAAAAGAGGACCTACTATCCAATTCAGGAATAATGATGCGCCGAGTACTTTTGTATTGGTAAATACTTCTCCCATTTTGCTGTAATTGACTTTTGCTAATGGTGGGTACATCATCAATATCAGCCCGACTGCAAGGGGTATGTTTGTTGTTCCGCTGGAGAAGGAATTGATGAAGCCGCTGCTCGATGGAAGCAGGTAACCAAGCGCTACTCCGATGGCCATTGCCGAGAAAATCCATAAGGTTAAATAGCGGTCGAGAAATCCTAGTTTTTTTCTTTCTACTATCGGAGCACAATTATTTACTGACATGTTATTTTTTGATTTGTGAGAAAACGTAAAACATTTCGGTTGCTATCTGCATGCTTCTTTCCCGGTATTTTTCTTTTTGCTGAGGCTTTTCGTCAAAAGCTTTAGGATCGTCGTACGTTATTGGAATGCGTGTTTCGGCGCCTGAGATAAACGGGCATTCACCATCGGCCTGCGAGCAAGTCATTATCGCTGCAAATTCTTCTTCCGGGTTGAATTCGTTATTGAATAGTTTCGAAAAACCAATTACCGGATGCTCGTTATGGGCAAATTTTATAGCATATACCGGATTTTTGCCGCCGGCTAAAATTTGGATGCTAAATCCTGAATCCTGTAAAGTTTCTGCGACCATTGGATAGAGTGCAGTAGCTTCCGTTCCCCCGGAATAGCAAAATACTTTTTCAATATCATAATAGGCCGCAGCTGTCTGGGCCCAAACCTGCGCAAGGTGGCTTCGTCTTGAATTGTGGGTGCAAATTAAGTTGAGTCGGATTTCTTGCTTTGCTGTGGCTTTTGATTGAATGAAGTCGATTAGTGGCTGCAATACTTCCTTTCTTTCATTGGTAAGGCTATCGAAATCAAACTTAGCGGCGAATTTTTCAATTTCAGGTAATAATATTGTTTTTGTTTCCATTTGATATAAAGATTAACAACAGCCACCGCCGGGAGTGCAGCCATTTGATTCGGCAGTAATCCCAGACAAACTTACTTTTTGTTTTTCGGCAGGTACGCCGCATTGATCAGACGCAAGGCACGCCGTATGTTTGTTTAAAAGAAGGAAGTTTTCGCCGTTAAAGCCCAACTCATATTTGCCAATTGTGTTTTCCGGTATTCGACCTCAATTTCGTAATCTTCGATGCCTAAGACTTTTTCAGATAACGCAATAATTTTCAAAAGTTTGTTTGGTTTTAGCCGATGATCTTCGTCATTGGAATCTTCCCACAATTGAAAGTTAACCACCGTTTCTTTTCTGACGGTTCCGCCACAATCAATGAAATTTTTAGTGATTAAGCCCACTTCAGTAACGTGGAAGTTTTGAGGAACAAATGTGTCGTTTGGAAGCATGAAACTCAATGCATCCGTATTGGCTAAATGATTTTTAATTTCTGATAGTTTCATATAATTTTTTATTTAATTTTTATTGGAGATATGCAGCAGCTGAAGCTGTGTCATTTTTAGTTGTTTTAAGTATTAAATTTTGGCTGTTAGCAGCATCGCTTCGCCTGTTCGCTTCCGCTCGGGTCAGTTCTTTTCTTTTCCAAGTGTTCAGTAATGTGCTGAAAGAAGCCTTTTATCTTTTCGATGCCAGGTTCGTTGATACAGTAGCATATTGCAGTGCCTTCAATATTTCCTTTGATTAAACCGGCATTTTTTAGTTCTTTCAAATGCTGGGACACTGTAGGTTGTGCCAGCGGTAATTCATTTACAATGTCCCCGCAAATGCAGGTATCGACTTTCAACAGGAATTCCATTATGGCAATCCGGGCAGGATGGCCTAAGGCTTTGGCAATTATTGCGAGTTCGTTTTGTTCTTCAGTAAAGTGGTCTGTCTTAGTAGCGCCCATAGCAGTATATTTATATTGCAATATTACGATAAATATTTAACTGACGCTATGTTTAGTATAAAGTTTTCTTTAAGTGTTTGATGTTTGCAAGGAATCAGATCGAACACAATAAATTTCCGCAGGGCGGTTTTATGGCTCTAACTTCATTTTTTGTATTCTAACCGCATTTAAAATCGCCAATAATGCTACACCGACATCTGCTATAACTGCCTCCCATAATGTCGCTATGCCGCCAGCGCCCAACCCAAGGACTACGAGTTTTACTATCATTGCCATTATAATGTTTTGCCAGACAATCTGTTTTGTGAGTTTCCCGACTTTAATTGCCGTGACTATTTTTGACGGCTGGTCGTTTTGGATCACGATGTCGGCAGTTTCTATTGTAGCATCGCTACCTAATCCTCCCATTGCAATTCCTGCATCTGCAAGCGCTACGACAGGTGCATCATTTACGCCATCGCCAACAAAGGCAATATGTTTTCCCTCATTTTTTAGTGCCTGCACTTTTTCAACTTTCCCTTCAGGCAGCAAATCACCGTAGGCGTTGTCAATCCCTAACTTTTTGGCCACTTCATCAACTACGGACTGCTTATCGCCTGAGAGCATTACCGTTTTGATGTTTAGTGCATGCATTTCTTTTATGGCCTGTGCGGCGTCGCCCTTAATCTTATCGGCAATGGTGATATGTCCTTTGTATTTTTTATCGACAGCGACCACAACAATCGTGTAAACGATGCTGTCAATTTCGGCAGGATAATCAACGTTGAATTTCTTCATCAGCTTGGTATTGCCTGCCAGTACTTCCTTACCATCAATAGTGCCTTTGAGCCCGTGGCCTGAAATCTCCTCGACTTGCGAAACTGTAACTCCTTTCGTGGCATCTTTTCCGGCGTGCTCAATCACAGCTAATCCTATAGGGTGCGTGGATTGGCTTTCAATAGCTGCTGCAAGTTTTACCAGATATGGTTCTTCGATGTCTTTGGTCACGATTTCCTGTACCTTAAAAACACCTTCAGTGAGCGTTCCCGTCTTGTCCATAACGACCGTATCGATTTTAGTCATGACGTCAAGGAAATTTGAGCCCTTGAACAAAATCCCGTTTCGTGAAGCCAACCCGATGCCGCCAAAATAGCCGAGCGGGATTGATACTACCAACGCACATGGACAGCTGATCACCAGAAACACCAATGCGCGATAAAACCAAACATTGAAAATGTAAGGATCAACAAAAAAATAGGGCACGAAACAAACCGCTAAAGCCAATGCAAATACGATAGGCGTATAAATTTTTGCAAACCTGCTTATGAATAACTGTGTCTGTGATTTTCTTGTGGTTGCATCCTGAACCATTTCGAGGATTTTACTCAGCTTGCTATCCGTAAAAAGAGAAGTAACCTTAATATCGGCAACAGTATTTAAATTGATCATGCCTGCATAAACCGTGGCTCCCTTTTCCTTACTGTCAGGTTTACTTTCTCCGGTAAGCGCAGCAGTATTGAAACTTGCTTTTTCGGTGATCAGCTCGCCATCGAGTGCCACTTTTTCTCCAGGCTTGACCCTTATCGTTTCATTCAGCTTTACTTCTTTTGGATTGATTACCTCTGTTGTGCCATTCCGCACAATAGATACTTCATCAGGCCTGATGTCGAGCAGTGCCTTAATGCTCCGCTTTGCCCGGTTAACCGCTGCGTCCTGAAACCATTCGCCTATTGAATAAAAAGCCATGACCGCAACACCTTCGCTGTATGAACCGATCGCGAATGCGCCAATCGTTGCAATACTCATCAGAAAGAATTCGTTGAAAAAGTCGAAGCGGATGGCTTTGCGCCAGGCGAGATAAAGCACATTATAACCAGCGAGCAAATAAGCAATACCAAAAATGATAAGGTTTGCCGGAAACGCCGGAACGTAGTTAAAGCCGAATTCCAATATCAGCATAGCGAACAAAATGCCGATTGCAAATAATAGCTGCAAATGGCTTTTCCATCCGGAAGAATCCTTCTTCGAATCAACCGAAGTACTTAAGGTTTCAGCAAATATTTGGGCGTCAGGATTGTGTTCATCGGTGTCGTGCTTATGTTCTTCTTCCATAATATCAGGCTTTACAGCATTTGTCTAATTTTTCATATCCAGACGCATCCGATTTAATCTCATCAGCATCGTACCCCAATTTGCTGATGGCTTTTTTGATGGTTAATAGATCTGTCTTTTTAGAGTTGTAAATTACTTCAATAGTAGCTTCCTTTTCGTTCAGCGTGATCATCTGGATTCCCTGTGTCTTCAATAATGTCTTCTCCAAAACGCCACCGCAGGTTTCGCAGACTTTACAGTGGTCGCACGAGATTGTTGTTTTAATAATTACTTTTTGAATTGTTTTTGCTTTTTGTGCAAACGCAATGTTTGACATTAAGACTATGGCCAAAAGACCAACGGTTTTTATAAGAATTTTCATTTCTATAGTTTATTAAAAATATTCGTTATTCTTCTTCCTCGCTGTTTTTCATCTTTGAAAGCAAATCGTAGGCGCCGTTGGTTACGACTTTCCAGTTTTGGTAGTCTGTACCTTGATCAAAAATCAATTCAGTATAATTTAATTCACTTACGCCGACTTTGACGTTTACCAATTTATATTTTGTGCCGGTGTTACCTGCTTTTCCCTCTTCGACGAAAATGTATTTCGAACCCTGGAATTCTACAATGGCTTTTGAAACCACTGCCGGTACTTCCTGAGTACCGCTTTCTACAAGCGCTTTCAGATACATTCCCGGTAAGAGGCTGGTATCTTCCTTATCCAACCGGCAATGGATGTGTACTGTCCTTTCGCTGCTGATTTCTTTACCGATTAGCTCTACAGTCGCCATCCTTTCTTTGGTTTCATTGGCAAGTATGAAACGAACTTTTTGGCCAATCTGTAATTTGGGTACGTCTTTTTCAAAAACGGTCAGCTCGGCGTGTAAATGTCCGGTATCGGCAATCTCAAAAAGGACATCTGTCGCCTCTGCGTAAGCCCCGATATTCGTTTTAACTTCGGTGACATACCCATTGATTGGGGAGTACAGTGGAATCGCATTTTGAATGTTTCCGCTCTCCAGACTTGCGATATTCACATTCATCATCTGAAGTTTCGTTTTCAAACCTGCAACCCGTGCGCGCATGCTTTCATATTCAGCCTTCGATTTTTGCAGCGTCTTTAGTGCGTTCACCTGTTCTTTCGACAACTCTTGCTGGCGCTCATAATCCTGTTTCAAGTAATTCAACTGGCTTTTCAAATCGATGTAATCTTGTTGTGGCTGGACATAATCAGGGTTTTGCATCATGGCGACAACCTGGCCTTTACGGACTTTCATGCCCTGCAACATATCAGTGCTTTTTACAAAGCCACCGAACGGCGTTGATATGGAAACGAGATTTTGAGGCGGTACATCAAGAATGCCGTTTACCTTGGTTGTCCCGCTTAGTTTTTTCAATTCGATACTACCGATTTCAATGGCTGCCGATTTGTATTTTTCGGGCGTAATTTCGACGATATTTGATTCTGCCTCCGGCGCTTCGGTTTCTGCCTTTGGTTCTTCCTTTGCCTTATCATTGCAGCTTGCCAAGATCAGCAGCGTAAGTATCAAGAATGCTTTTTTATATAATGATTTCATTAGTATGAATTTTTATCGGTTCAATTAGTTTTTACCTTCGAGGTATTCGAGCAATGCGATGCTGAGGTTGTACTGTAAAATTGCGTTGAGGTTATTTTCCTGAATGCCGTTTGCAGTCCGTAAGTTCAAGAGATTTTCCGCATAACTGATATCGCCATTCCTGTAGGCGCTTTCACTTTTTGACAACAAGAGATCGGCATTTGGCAAACCCGAAGATTTGTAATATTCAAGACTTTTTTGATTTTTTAGAAATTCCTGTACAGCCTGATCATATTGCCCTTTCAGATTGATCTTCTGACTTTCGAGATTTTTACCGGCAATTTCTTTGATTATAGCAGCCGATTTTACTTTTGAGCTGTAAGAACCAAAAAATACAGGAATGGCCACACCAACCTGAAAGCCCTGAAAGCGATCCCCCGAATCTGCCAGCTCAATACCGGAAGGATTTACCGGCGTCCCGATCAACGATTGATTGAAATAACCAAATGTCAAATCAGGAAGCGCTTTTGACTGCTCTACTTTTTTCTGCTTGTCAGCAATTTCAATTTGCTGCTGGATATAAGCCAGAGCCGGGTTTGAATTTACGGCGTTGCTGTCATTAATACCCTGAAATTCCTTTTGAGTAAAAGTCTTGTCGGCGATGGCCACCGGCGCGTCGCTACCGAGCAAAACCTGAAGCTGTGACAGATAGATTTGGATATTGGATTCCTCTTGGCTTATCGTATTCCGGGTTTCATTAAGCTGTGTGTCGGCAGTGCTTTTTTCAAGCAATGTGCTTTCACCTGTCTTATACCGTACTGTTGCCGATTTTGCGAATCCAGTATAAATACTGTCCTGCTTTTTAAGCAATGCCTGACGCGCGTACAGGTACTGTAAGTTGATGTATGCCTGTTTGATTCTATAGACCAACTCGTTTTTTGTAATTCCGGCCCGTAACTCACTGCTTTTTATCTGTGCATTGCCCAAAGCCGCGTTCGCTGAAAATACCGTAGGAAATGGTATTGTCTGCGAAACAGAATAATAGCTGTCACTTCTCACATAACTGTTGTATTGGCCAAATTGTCCGGAAAGCTCCGTTTTAGGTATTTCAACCGAAGCCTTCTTTAATTGCTGCTGGTATTTGATATCAAGTTGGGAAGTTATTATTTCCCTATTGTTTTTTAAGCCCTGTTCAATGGCTTCATTTAAGGTCAGCGGTTTTGTCTGTGCGTGTGCGAAATTTGCTGTCAGCAATAAGAGCACTGCAACAATTGCAGGATTTGCTTTCATTTTTTTTGATTTAAAATTTTCGAACCAGATATAAAGAATTGGCAGTAACAAAAGTGTCAATAACGTGGCGGTGAATAGCCCGCCAATTACTACCGTTGCCAAAGGTTTTTGAACCTCCGCGCCGCTGCCGTGTGACAATGCCATAGGCAGGAAGCCCAACGAGGCAACCAATGCCGTCAAGAGTACCGGGCGTAGTCTTACGGAAGTTCCTTTGATCACAATCTGCTTCAGGTCGGTCATACCTTCTTTTTTCAAGGCATTGAATTCGGCAATCAGTACGATGCCATTGAGTACGGCGACACCGAAAAGTGCAATAAAACCGACACCGGCAGAGATACTGAACGGCATGCCGCGTATCCAGAGCGCAAAAATACCGCCGATGGCCGACAGTGGTATGGCCGTAAAAATCAATAGCGCCTGTTTTATGGAGCCGAAGGCGAAAAACAGCAACAGGAATATCAATAGTAATGAAACAGGAACTGCAATGCTCAACCTGTCTTTTGCCGCCTGCAGGTTTTCGAAAGTACCGCCATACGTTGGATAATACCCTGGATCGAACTTAACTTGTACGTCTATTTTTTGCTGGATTTCTGAAACGATACTCTCAACATCGCGGCCACGCACATTAAAGCCCACAATAATCCTGCGCTTTGCATCGTCCCTTTGGATTTGATTCGGGCCTTCTTTGTATTCGATTTCAGCTACCTGTTCCAAAGGTATCTGATTGCCGTTGGGCGCGGTGACAAACAGGTTTTTTACATCGTCGAGCGTTTGGCGGTTTTCCTGGCCTAATCGCACTACAAGGTCGAAACGCTTTTCTCCTTCAAATACCAAGCCTGCGGACTGGCCTGCAAAACCTGAACGGATGGCAGTATTTACATCCTCGATATTTAAACCGAATTGTGCAATCTTTTCGCGGTAGAAAGTAATAACGACCTGCGGCAACCCGGAAACTTCCTCGACATAAACATCCTCGGCGCCGTCAATCTTTCGTGCAATGCCGCCAATTTGCTTCGCATATTTGGTAAGCTTATTCAAGTCTTCGCCGTAGATTTTTATCGCCACATCCTGCTTTACGCCCGAAATCAATTCATTGAACCGCATCTGTATGGGTTGTTGGAAACCAAAAGTTGTCCCTACAGTATTTTCTTCAAGTTTGGTCTGCATTTTCTCGGCCAATTCATCGGTATTGTCGGCGCTGGTCCATTCACTTTTATCCTTAAGGATCACCATTAAATCGCAGGCTTCAACCGGCATCGGGTCAGTTGGAATTTCTGAAGAACCAATCTTACCGATTACTTCTTTTACTTCAGGGAAGTTGTCTTTTAAAACCTTGGCTGCCTTCTGTGTGGCTTCTACTGTTTGTGATAAACTGCTTCCTGTCAACACACGGGTTTCAACAGCAAAATCACCTTCCTCCAATGTCGGAATAAACTCCGCGCCAAGAAAATGGAATACAACAAGACTTAGCAACAATAGTCCGCCTGCAAGTCCGATGATCAATGCTTTCGACCTTAATGCAAAAGCCAATAATGGCGTGTAATATCTTTGAACGCCATTTATAATCCGGTCTGAAATATTTGCTTTTTCAGAAACTTTCTTATTCAGGAACAATGCGCTCATAACCGGAACATAAGTCAACGAAAGAATGAATGCGCCCAGGATCGCGAATGAAACGGTTTGCGCCATTGGCCTGAACATTTTGCCTTCCACACCAACAAGTGCCAGGATAGGCAGGTAAACAATCAGGATTACGATCTGGCCAAAAGCTGCCGAACTCATCATTTTGCGCGCGTTGCTTATAACGCTGGAATCCATTTGCTGCTGCGTTAGTTCCTGGCCCTTATGCTTCACATAAAGGTAGTGCATGGTTGCCTCAATGATAATGACCGCGCCATCGACAATCAACCCGAAATCAATCGCCCCGAGGCTCATCAGGTTTCCATCGACACCAAACAGGTTCATCAGGCAGATTGCGAACAGCATTGAGAGTGGAATTACCGATGCCACGATCAGGCCTGCCCTAAAATTACCAAGCAGCAAAACCAAAACGAAAATTACGATCAGCGCACCTTCAGCAAGATTCTTTGTAACGGTTCCGATCGCATTATCAACCAGTTTTGTCCTATCGAGAAATGGCTCGATGGTTACACCTTCAGGAAGTGTTTTCTGGATCTGCTCCATGCGTGTCTTTACATTGTCGATCACCTTTGAAGCATTTGCACCTTTGAGCATAAGCACGATACCGCCTACAACTTCGCCTTCGTCATTCCGGGTCATTGCGCCGTATCGGGTTGCCGCGCCGATTTTTACCTCGGCAACATTCCGTATCAACACCGGCGTGCTGTTGGCATTTGTTTTTACAACGATATTTTCGATATCGTCGATGCTCTTGATCAAGCCTTCGCTACGGATAAAATAGGCGTTAGGCTTTTTGTCGATATACCCGCCTCCGGTATTTTGGTTGTTTTTTTTGAGTGCGCTGAACACGTCGCTGATGCTGATATTCATGCTGCGCAACTTATCGGGATTAAGGGAAATCTCGTACTGCTTTAAAAAGCCTCCAAAACTGCTCACATCTGCAATTCCTTCGACACCCAATAATTGCCTGCGCACAATCCAATCCTGAATGGTACGCAATTCTGTGGCGTCATACTTTTTTTCGAAACCTTTTTTGGTGTGGATGACATATTGGTATATTTCGCCCAATCCGGTTGACACGGGTGCCATTTGCGGCTGTCCCATTCCGGGTGGGATTTGCTCAGTTGCTTCGTTAAGCCTTTCGCTCACTTGCTGGCGTGCCCAATACACATCAATATTTTCTTTAAAGACTACGGTGACTACAGACAAACCGAAACGACTGAAGGAGCGTACTTCCTCAATGTCTTTTATCGTTGCCATTGTTTGCTCCACAGGGAAAGTGACAAAACGCTCGATGTCTTCAGCGCCATTGCTTGGTGAAGTAGTAATAATCTGGACCTGATTGTTCGTGATGTCAGGAACGGCATCTATGGGTAATTGTCGCACGGAATAGGCACCCCATACTATGAGGGCTAGTACCATCAGCCCAACAACCAGTTTGTTCTTCACAGAGAACTGGATGATTTTGTTTAACATTCGTAAATAAATTTGTAAAATGACAATAGATTTATGGCTGTACACCATAACCAGATTTGCTTCGTAAGGCCGAAGCGAAGAAATGTCGATTAACTAATTTTTGGCGGTTGCCAGATGGAATGCTGAAAGTTTGCGAAAAGGGTAGGAGTATATTGCGGCAGTTGCTTTTCAATTAAAGCACTGACAAAAGTCTCAGCCGAAGCCTGTTGTTTCACTTCGAAGAAACCGATTCCCGTACAGCAATTGCAAACGCAAAATGGAGAACAGGCATCATTATCATGATTTGTGTGGGAAGTAGTACTTGACTGTACCATTTCTGGTGACTTATTGAACGACGACGCTCCATCAGCACACGGCAAGCCCGACAGTGCGATGATAATAACCGACATTATGAGGTTCAGCAATTTCACAATTGCAAAAATACTAATGTTTTTGTTGAATCAATGTTTAAAATCGAAATTATAGATGTTTCTCAACCTCTTAAGTATAGTCGCAACAAGTATTACCGACTTTTTAAAATAATTAAAAAGGCAACATTGTGCAGCCTTTTGGTTCTTAGCCGTTCGCTTGCAGAAGCGAGGCGATGCCAATAAAATTTTGCTCTTAAGTTCTGCATGTCTTCGCTAACCTTTTTATCCAATACTCGAGCGTCATGCTGAGTAATTTGAATGTTTTTATGTCCAAGCATTTTGCTTACGCTTTCAATAGGACCTCCATTGGTTAAGGTAACAGAAGTTGCGAAGGTATGCCTGGCTATGTAAAAAGCTAGGTAGCATGTGAGGGATTACCTCCGCTGCGCTACGGTGATTCCAGAAGGGGTGCCGTCACAATAAGCAAATCCGGCAAACGCCGGCTTTCTTTTTTTATTCCCGTTCGCTTACCAAAGCAAAGCTTTGGACGCTTAGGGAATAAAAAAAGCAGAAACTTTCGTTTCTGCTTTTTGTGGGCGATGAGGGATTCGAACGTAGTTCGTGATCCCAGCTATATCAACACGTTTATAAGTTTAAATTCAAGGGTCTCGATTTTGTGTCTGGAACAACAAATATCGTCAAATCTTGTATCCCAAAGATAAAAGAATACTGTGAATTTCCAAAATAGCGAGTTCAAAATTTGAACTAATGTTTGAGCAGGTTTATTTTTAATTACTTCACATTTGAGCCTACAATAGTCGAAATAACGCTGCAAATACTTCACTCTCCGGGGGACAGTCAAGTTAGGTGATTTTACTAAATTTTGCAGTATTCTAACATTTGACGAACCTTTTGCTTTCCTTTATAAAAATTACAAATGAAAAAGCTTCTCTTTTTAATATTTATATATTCACTTTCCCTACCCTCACTAGCGCAATGCTGGACACAGGTTGCGGCAGGCACTTACCATACCGTTGCGATAAAATCGGACGGCACTCTTTGGGCGTGGGGATTAAATGACAAAGGGCAATTGGGTGATGGCACTAGTGTAAATAAAAATGTCCCTACACAAATTGGTATTGGTGACGATTGGAGCATCGTGACTGCGTATGGGTATAATACATTAGCTATAAAAACCGACGGAACACTTTGGTCTTGGGGAAATAATAGTGTAGGACAGGTTGGGGATGGTAATCATGGTAATGGAGTTATAATGAATATTCCCATTCAGTTAGGAATCGATAATGATTGGGTGAAAGTGGCTCCGTCGAGGGCATTTGCCATTAAAAGCAATGGAACTTTATGGGGGTGGGGAGATAATGCTGATGGCAGATTAGGTACGGGAGATATGACACCTCATTATACACCGTTTCAGATTGGTATTGAAAATGATTGGACTGATGTGGATGCGGGAGGAAACCAAACGCTTGCTCTCAAAACCAACCACACTCTTTGGGGTTGGGGATTAAACAAAAGCGGATCATTAGCAATTGGAGCGGTAAACAATTTTGTGCTTGTGCCAACCCAAACTGGAAATAACACCGCAGATTGGGAAAAGATTTCTGTGGGGGGTTGTTGTAGCAGCAAAATGATTAAAAGTGACGGAAGTTTATGGGGAATCGGTGCAGGGAGTTACGGAAATTTAGGAAATGGTGAAACAACTGACACAAATACTCCAATCAATATTGGGAATCAAACAGATTGGGATAGGATTTCAACTTCTAATCATACCTGCGGTATTAAAAATAATAATACTTTATGGGTTTGGGGCAACAACGCACAGGGCCAATTGGGCGATGGTACCACTATTAATAAAAGCATTCCATTACAGATAGGGCAAGATATAAACTGGGCATCTGTAAAGACGGGGCTCACCCATACAGTAGCGCTGTCAACCTCTGGCGACCTATATTCTTGGGGATGGAATAATTACGGACAATTAGGTGACGGAACTGTGATAAACAGGAATGTGATAACTTCAATTGGAAGTCTATGTACACTAAATATTTCAAATTATAATATTCAGGAGGATGTTAAAATTTTCCCTAACCCGTCGTCTGGAATTTTGAACGTTCGATTTAAAACCGGAGAAAGAGGAAATAATGTAATTATTATAAGCGATATTCTTGGCCAAAAAATATTTGAACAGAAATTTTTTGCTTTACCAGAAACAAACGAAACTCAAATCGACTTAAGCACCTACAATGCGGGCCTTTATTTACTCACCTTAAAAACGGCTACCGGGAGTGTTACCGTAAAAGTAATCAAGCAAAGTCCGTAACACAAAACACAAGTAACATGAAAAAAATTTATTGTCTGACCCTCAGCATCATGCTGATGGGCACTACCTCTTTATTTGCCCAAAAAAAAACACTGCTGCCAATCGCAGCACGTGCATCAACAACCTGGGATGGCCTGCACTGGAGCAACGGCCTTCCGAATCCAGATGTCACCGCACTATTTGCGGCGGATTACATCTCCAGCGCGGATCTCGCTGCTTATAATCTCCGTATATTGCCAAACATAAAAGTTACAATATCAGACAATACGACATTACGCGTTTGGAATGATGTTGATGTGGCGCAGACTGGGAAACTGACTGTTGCATCCACTGCACAATTTGTACAAAAGAATCCCGATGCCGTACTTTCAACTATAGACTTTATACGTAAAACAGGATTTATCCTGAAGTTTGATTTTACATATTTTTGTTCCCCAGTGGAAGGGCAGATTATCAACGGCATTACGGATTATGGCGTTTCACCAAATGTTAATTCTTTTTATAACAATAATAACAACGGAGGTGTTTACAGTCCACCGCTCTACGACAAATACTTCACGTGGGACCAGAACGCCACGCCTGTGGGCACAGACAGTGCCATTTTCAGCAGCGGCGCCTGGCTGAACGTCGCGGAAACTACCCTGATGGATCCTGCAGGTAAAGGTTATATAACACGTGCTCCGAATTCTTTTCCGGATGTGTCGCCTCCACAGCAATGGCAGGTGAAATTTAGCGGAGTGCCTAATTCGGGCACAATTACTCCGGCAATCGCAGGAATGGCATCAACAACATTTACAGGGACACAAACCTCCATGCCGTCACCGGTAACTTTTCCGTACAAACCATGTAATAACGGGCTGGAAAAAATGAACTTGATTGGCAACCCATACCCGTCAGCGTTAGACGCCGATACTTTCCTGACAAACCCCGCTAACGTTGCCGCGCTGGATGGCGCCATTTATATGTGGGCGCACAATTCCGGGCCTTCAGCAATACATCCTGGCAATGGCACACAGATTCTAAATTATACTATTAACGATTATGTAATTTATAATTTGATCGGCGGCATCAGCACCGGTCGGGTAACCGGCGACTTGGTTCACTATCCGAACAATTCGAACCGTCCGATAGGAAAAATAGGAAGCTGCCAGGTTTTTTTTGTAAAAGGAATTACCAATGGTGCAGGCGTTGCTACTTTCAATCCTGATATGCAGGACGGCGGCATTATTACCGGCGATGAGCAGTTTTACAGGCTTGCGGGGACAGAAAGCCTTCCCCAAGAATCTGAAATGATTCCAACCGTTACCAAAAACCGTTTTTGGCTCAGCCTTGAAGGCACTGGTGGCTATAGGGAAACATTGATTGGCTACATGCCGTCGAGAAGCATTAGCGCGATGGCAAATACAGCGGCCTATACAATTCCTGCTTCGGTAAGCGGATATGATAAGATGTATGATACCGAAGTATTCACAACCGCTTACAACACACAATTGTAGCTCGATTCAAGGATGGAATTCTATTCAATGATCAATGCTTCAAATCCTTGCCCGAGATTGGCAATACAGGGCAGGACTCTCAATAACCCTTTTTATGTTGAGGATATAATTCCGCTGGGGTTTTCGTGCCCTGCCCGTTTATATGAAATTAAAATTGAAAATGTCGGGGAGGGCATATTTCCTGCGCGGAAGTTTTGGCTTCGGGTATACGATTCAAGCAATAATAGTTATTCCTATCATGATTTCGCAACTGGCCCTTACACCTTTGCGACAAGCACAGTAGCAGATAATATCACACGTTTTCAAATCGTTTTCAGGCTGCCAACGATAGACAACGTTAATCCTGCCTTATGCAATGGTACTTTGGCAGGTTTTAACTCATTGGTCACCTCTACAGGACAGGCATCGCAAAGCGGCATGGGCTATAACTGGCTGTTCACCGATTCGACGGGAGCTACTCAACTACTGCCAGCAATCAATACTGGAATTGATCACTTATACTTTACGAACTCGAACATTCCATTTGGATTTATTGATTTTGGATCGACATATTATATCAAGGTCGGAGTTTGGAACGACAGTCTCAATGCCTGGGTTTACAGCTCGACTCCCTGTAGTGTAAGTACGCCCCAACGAGCTATCACCAATAATATCTCGGGTGTGACATGTGATGGAAACACTCCCTTCCCAATTGGTGGACAAATAGCAGCATCTTCAAATTCCCCTTTTGGTTATCATTGGCGTGTAACGAATCAAACAACAACTGCACAATTGGAATTTAATACCACTAATCCATATTTTTTATTCAGGCAAGATGCCTTCGGTCCTGCTGTATTTGCCGCAAATTTCGGCTTTATTGCATTAAACACCGGATATTGTTTTGAAGTAGCAGTTTTATATAGTGTAACACCTCAAGTAATAGGAAATTATAATGCACCATGTTGCTATACTACGCCTGTTGCCAGAATAAATCCTTTTAATATACCAAGGGATGAAATTTTTACTGAATTCAATGCAATTGCATATCCGAATCCTTTTCAGGATAGTTTTAACATAAAAATTGAAACTGCTGGTAAAGACCAAGTTAAAGTAGAAGTATTTGATATGATAGGCAAATTGATTGACAGTTACTTGCTAGAAGCTCTTTCAGGTGATTTACTTGAAATTGGAAGAAGCTACGCTTCAGGGCTGTATAATCTAGTTATTAGTCAAGGTGATAATCGCAAAATTATAAAAATTATTAAAAAATAAGAATGTAGTCCTAAAGAACAAAGCCCTTTCCTTATGAAAAAGCTTTTTAGTTTCTCCTGTAACCCTAATAGACCTTTCGGTGACGAATATTCACCATTTTGCGCAGTTATTTAAATTACTTGGAATTGTTAATTATTGGATGAATAAAATAAGTTATAGAACCTTTGGTATTAGGCGCTCTTCAAACTCACTTCCATTTTTCCTTCCTTTCTTTCGTTACAGCGACGAGAAAATACCTCGGTCTGCGCCTGCCAAACTTGAGGTTGGGGATATAGGCAGAATGCATGTTACGCTGGATCAGCCTTTACCTTATTAATATTTGAACTGGTTAATGAACACGTTTCGCTAGTTTTTATGAAGTCTGCAAATTTCTATTTGCGAATTTTGCCCTATAACATACTACGCAAAACTTCATCTAAAGGAAGCCCGGAATACTTTGAGAATTCCTCGACTGAAACATACTGGTGATCTTGTTTCTTCAGGTGCTTCTTTATTGTTATTAAATACCTCCTTGCCTGGGTGTATTCTTTTCCCATAATGCGTTGAACGTCCTTCGGGTACATGCACACTCTTCCGCTGCTAGTTCCCATTTCCAACAATTGATACTTTATCTATGCCTTTGCTATGGCTTTGCCATACCTCAACCATACATCGCAAAGCTATATAATTTCCTGAAAGATAAGCATGCCATTATAGGTGCTTATAGTCAATTCTGGACCATTATCGACAATAGCCCTTGGAAATGTTGTGCCGATACTGGAAACTTTGATTTAATCATTCAAAAAATTTGTTGCAACGATTCTGAAAATGATGGAGTAACGAAAAGAACTATTAATCAAAAGTTTTACAATTATGGCAAGACAGAAAGGCATAATTAAATTGAAAGGGACTATCGGAGATATTACCTTTTACAAGACTTCGCAAGACGGCCACCTTGCCCGCGAGAAGGGAGGTATTGAGAAAGAACGGATCATGAACGATCCTGCGTTCCAGAGGACTCGTGAGAACGGATCGGAGTTTGGCCGTGCGGGAAAGGCCGGAAAGATGCTTCGTACCGCGTTGCGTGCGCTACTGTTGAATTCTGCTGATGGTAGAATGGTGAGCAGGCTTACGCGGCAAATGGTGAAAGTGATCCAGGCGGATGCTGTTAATGAGCGTGGGCTGCGCAACGTCATTGACGGTGAAGCGGAATTGCTGCAAGGCTTCGAATTTAATATTCGCGGCAAACTGGGCACTACGCTTTATGCACCGTTTGTTGGTGTGATCGACAGGGTTACCGGTGAGATCAAAGTTGATTTGGCGCCTTTTGTGCCACTCAATATGATTTCGGCTCCCTCGGGAACGACGCATTACAAAATTATCTCTGGCGGTGCCGAGATCGATTTTGAAGCTGAGACTTTCGTTGTTGAAACGAATGCTACTGCAATCCTTCCATGGGACGCGGCTCCGACAGTTGCGATTAGCCACACCAACCAGGTGACCGCTGCGAGTACCAAACCATTGTTTTTGGCTTTGGGTATCGAATTCTATCAGGAAGTCAACGGTCAGATGTATGCCCTTAAAAACGGCGCATTTAACCCATTGGCATTAGTTAGCGTGAGCGGACTGTAATGGTCCTCGCTCTCAAAAGAACTTATTTCCCTGAAGGAACAAACGGGCAAGTTGAATTTAACGGCAAATTGATCTGCAATACGATTGAGCTGCCATGGCGATTTAATCAAAAAAGAGTTTCGTGCATTCCGGAAGGGAAATACCTTCTTTCAAAGCGGTACTCCGCAAAGTTCAAATGGCACATTGAAATTACGGGTGTCTTGGATCGCGGTGCGATTCTGTTTCATCCTGCAAATAATGCCTTGAAAGAGCTAAACGGTTGCATCGCACCAGTTACAAAAATCTCGGGAGCGGGTTTAGGCCTCATGTCCCGAAAGGCATTTGCCAAACTGAAGGCTTTAGTTTATCAGGAATTGGACAAAGACAAAAAAGTTTTAATCATCATCAAATCTTAAATCATTAATTATGAAAACAGTAAAAACGGCTGTAAGCCAACCATCACGGATTGTACATTTTGCACAGTTCCTTCCATTAATCGCCCTGGCAATTTTGGCAGTTCTGTTTGTAAAACCGGAATACCTGACGAACCCTAAATTTCAATTGAGCGAGCTAACTACGCAACCCGTGGCCCTTGTATTGCCTTATAACCATGGCCAGCAAGTGAAAATAGGAGGGAACCGCCCCCCGCGGGATCCTGATTTCTTCGATATAAATGAAGAAACCGCTAAGCCAAATGCCATAACCATGGGCATTTTAGAACACAGCCCGGCAGGCATTGGAGGTTCCCAAGGCCCCGGAAACAGCAGCCCAGGTCTTCCGGCGACCATTGAGGTCAATGATGACGGATCCATCTGTGGAATGTTGCAAGGGCAGTTGATTTTGCATTATGCACCTATTGAGATTGGGCCGAGCCAATGTACAACCCGGGACATCGGCGGAAACCAGAAAGTGCCGGCAGAACCTAAGCCAATTGTTGAGCCGGAGAGCGAAAGGGCAAACTGGGTAACCTATCGGCAGCAGTCAAATTCCGTTTTTGCCAGTTGGGAAGCGTGTGTAGGATTGAATACGGTTTTAAAGATATAACCATGAATATCATTCAAAGAGCAAAAGCACCGACGCCAAAAGTTTTTCAAATTTTGAGAAATATTGGATTGCTGTTATTAGCAGTTAGTGGAAGTATTATGACAGCGCCCATCGCACTACCGGCAGCCGTTGTGACAATAGCAGGTTATGCTGCAGTTGCGGGCAGCGTTATGTCGGCAGTTAGCCAGGTAACAGTTGAAGATAAATCGAAAGATTCGTCAGGTTCTGCAAAGGGCAGTTGTAATGCTCTTGGTTTCGATCCGGATATCTACCGAGAATGAGATGGTTCCGCATCAGTCCATTCGCATAGGCACCGCATCAGGAACTATCCTAAGTATTGTCCCCAACATCATGTCGGCAGATATTGTAAAAACAATGATTTTGGCAAGGCTGGGAGCAGTTGTTAGTTTTATAGTATCATTAGTTTTAAAAATTTTTGTAAAAAAGTACAGTAAAAAATCCTGATCTGTGTTGTGGTAACTTCAGTTCGGGAACATTAAGAGCCTAGTCGTCAGACCAGGCTTTTTTATTTGTGGTACTACAATGAAACACGTTGACGCATTATTTTTATAAGGTAAAGTGGGTGCCAAGTAGAATCTTCCTGTGCTTCCAACAGACGCAACGCTTTAATCTGTTTTTGATGTTGATCAAATTTGAATACCATTTTAGCAGCTTTCTTTCTGAACTCGGATGTAAATGCATCTATTCGAAAGTATGGAATAACTGAGTCGATAAGGAATTGCTGCCAGTAACATGATTTCCAAAGGCTGTAAGCCAGCCAGTAATAACTTTCAGTGTTGGTTTCTGATTCAAATTGTAAAAATATAACAGTTTGGACACGGTGTTTTGAGTGGCTTACCACAATTTAAACCTTTGTTTAAATACAGTAATATAAGTTCGTTATTCCTTCCAGGGCAGTAAGTTTTATTGGTGAATCTTCCATGGTTCGCGATTAATTAGTTGATGTTTCAATCGATTTTTTCCTGATATTAATTGTTGACAGTGGTTGCCAAAAAGTATCATTTCAAAAGAAAAAAAGAAGAAAGAAAGGGTCCACAAAGCGGATAGTTTTAAAAATAAAATACCACCCGGCTAAAAAGCAAAAGCTGATATAGTATTGTACTTTTGATTTATTGAAAGGACACCAAATAAGCAGCTGCAAGGTGCAGATTTTATTTTTAAGCGAAGCTTTGAACTTGCTTTTTTAAAACCATAGCTTACCTATTCTTCTATTTATCTATTTGCTTTAAAATGGCAATTGATACGAAATTTTTAGGAGCGATGGAGAGAACTTGCTTATAATTCAAGATTACATTTATTAGACCGGCCGTAATTTAATTTTATTTAAAACAATTGTACTTGGTTTAGCTCGTAGGTCAATTTATAGTAAAATGTTTTTTTCTTACAACAATTATGTTACATTCGTACAGAATTGAACGAAAATCTTACCTCTTTAGTCCTCCTGGCTTTTGTTTTCATTGTTGCTTCAATATATGTAATACAAATTCTATTTATTACAGACTTTAGAATTACTATACCAAACCAAATAATAACCAAATGAAAACAAAATTATTCTTGCCGCTGTTTCTTTTATTTTTTATTCAATCCTGGGCTCAAACAATCTTTTCGGAAGATATGGGTTCTCCGAGCGGGACAGTCTCAATAGCTACGAATACTTTCCAGAATAGTGGTACAATGTCGTATTCAAAGGGAGGGCAAACAAATCCAGCTGATATAAGGATAACTAGTCCTTCAAGCGGTTACGCAAATTCGTCCGGAAATGGAAATGTTTTCTTTAGTTCTGTGTCGGGAGCCTACGGCTTTGCGATTGAAGGAATTAATGCTTCCAACTATAATACAATTTCTTTGCAATTTGGATACAAAAAAGAAAATGCTGCTGCACACGCCAGTTTTTCGGTGGAGTATTGGAATGGATCGTCATGGATAAGCCTTTCCAGTTCCACATCCACTTTGTTTAATGAAGGAACCGGTGCACCAGCAGTATGGTATTTGTCCAAAACTTTGACTATTCCAACTGATGGACAAATAGACGGATTGAAAATTAGATTTATTAAAACTGGTAATACCGCCATAAGAATTGATGATGTTAAACTAACAGCTATAGAAAACGTTCCTTCTGTAACTAATTTAGGAGCTTCTTCGATACCAGTAATTCCGCTACTTTTGAGGGAAATGTGCTATCAACCGGAGGCTCTCTCATTACAGCTACAGGAACGGTTTATTCGGTAACAACCATTAATGCCAATCCAATTCTTGCCGAGTCAGGTGTTATCACGATTTCATCCCCAAGTCCGAACACTGGCACGGGATTATTCGCCAATGGTTCAGGAGCAGCGCTTGCTCCAAATGTTCAGTACTCGTATAATGCCTATGCCACTAAAAGCACCGGCCCGACAGGATATGGAACGGCGACCACTTTTTATACCTTGGCTGTAACCCCTACTGCACCAATTGTAGGCACAGCAACCGGAAGCTCGCTTAATATTGCGATTGGGCCAGATGCAAATCCATCGGCAACGACTTATGCTATCTTAGAAACGACAACAGGCAGTTATGTGCAGGCAAACGGCACATTAGGAGCTACAGCAGTATATCAGACGGCCAATGTTTGGGGAACGATCGCTATAACAGGGTTATCTGCTGCGACGACCTACGCGTTTGAAGCCAGTGCAAAAAATGGCTCGGGTGTTTCAACAGCAGCAGGGCCATCGGCGAACGGAACTACATTATTGCGATCTAATAGTAGCGATATTGTCTTTAATAGCAATTCATCCACAAGTACTAACAGCAACTTGCCTTATACGCTTTATCAAGGGACTACGTTAACTAATACAGGTACAGGAAGCAGTGGAAGCATTGGGGTAATGGGATTTTATTTGCGGGATGGTGGACCGGGACTAAATGATGTTGACAATTTGGCAACCGAATTGACGGACATTAGTTTTACTGTTGCTAATGGTTCTAGTATTCGTTCCGCTAGATTATTTGTTGGAAATGCTTCAAAAGGTGCCTCGATACCAGTGGTTAACGGGGTCATTACCTTTACCGGATTAAGCGGTATTTTAGCAAACGATAACACTCAATTAGCCGTTAATTTGCGAGTAACTTTTAATTCTAGTGTAACTGACAATGAGCAATTACAGTTTACTATAAGTTCGGCAACAGCCAAGAGTACCGGGTCAAGCTTTGCCTTAGCCGATGCAGGGGGTGCAAGTTCTTCTTTAGCTGGAGATATTAATAGAATTGAAGTGACGGCCACTAAACTTGCTTTTCAGCAACAACCACCGACCGGTTTATATGCTGGTATAGTAATTATTCCAGCCCCTACAGTAGTTGCTAGAGATGTACTTGAAAATAGGGATTTAGACTATTCTGATATAATAACATTGACTACCTCAGGAAATTTGACTATTCCACTGACTACTGCTGCTGTTGGTGGTTTAGCTACATTTACTTATTATGTAATGGATTCTTTTCCTATTGGGATAAATAATACCCTAACGGCAAGTGCCAACAATGTGGAGGCTGCTATTTCTACTTCTTTTGAGGTGATGGCAGATCTCAATTCCGTTCCGACAAGTATTGATGTACCAACTTGTAGTACAAGTAACGACTGTAATTTGGTAGCTAATGGTGATTTTGAAGAGTATAGTCAAATTCCAACTAATGGTAGTCAATTAGGGAATGCTTGCGGATGGTACGCTGCATCTTTGAGTCCAGATTATTTTCATTCAAATTCTCCTAATATTAGTTACCAAATACCCTGTAATCATTTTGGCATTCAAACTTCTAATGGAGGTGTAGGAAATGGATATGCAGGATTAGCCTATATGGGAGCTGATAACAATATTATAAGTGAAACAATGGTAGCACGATTGTATTCTCCACTAGTAGCGGGTCAAAGCTATCAGTTGAGCTTTGATGTATCATTGGCTGAAAATTGGTCTTATTTTAGCAAAACCGTTCAAGCTTATTTATCGCCTAGCTTAATTACTGTACCACCGAACGGGCCTATTACGACAAGCAATGATGAAATGTTCTTTAGTAAGACAATGACTTCAACCGTTTCTAATGGATGGGAAACATTAACATTTACATTTACTAGTACCTATGGGGGTGAAGAATATATTTATTTAGGTGGTCTGAAAAATATTATAAACCAACCTAATACTGCAACTATTGATCCTTCATGCATCTATGGTACCGGACAGGGCCTTTCAAACGCTTCTTTTTATTATATTGACAATGTTCGTTTAATGCCTTTAAGCAACGCTTCATTGGATTTACCAGTTGTCATTTGTAATACGCAGAATCTTTCCGACTTATCTTCTTTTTTATCAAATGTACCTCTTGATGGAGTATTTACCGGCATTGGTGTCAGTGAGAACGAAGGGATTTATTCATTTAATGCCGCTTCAGCAAGTGTCGGCAATCATACGATAACTTATTCTTACAATGTTGCCGGTTGCGATATGACTATTTCAGACGTTATCACTATAGTGGGTTCGCCTATAGTGCCAGAATTTACTTTTATAACAAATACTGTTCTTTGTGAAAATAGTACACCTCCAGTTTTGCCTACCACGTCTGATAATGGCATACCCGGAAGTTGGAGTCCAACCACGGTAAGTACAGCATTCGCCGATGATTATATCTTTACCCCTGATCCGGTAGAATGTGCCACGCAAGTAAGTTATTCTGTTTCAATAGTGCCAGCCCAAGTTTTTGTGACTGCTGATGACAATTTTTCGATATATCTGGGAAGCACTTTAACAACCGGCTCTTTATTAACGAATGATACCTTTAATAATAACGCTGTGAGTACTGTACCGGCATCGGTAATTTATAGCATTACACCGGTAGGACCACCACCCACTTTTACTAGTGGCGGAATTACTTTTAATGGGGATGGCACTTTTACTGTCAGCCCAAATACACCAGTGGGAGTGTATGTGTATACTTATGAAATTACTTCCATTTGTGGCGCCAGCAACCAATCAGCGGTTACTATAACAATACGTAATTATGTTAGCACCTCTGGAAAAATAGAATTCCGTTATTGTTTTAATAATGATGGAAGCACAGCCTATAATAGTAGTGATTCCGTTTCGGGATATACCTCACTCTATGATCTGGTCACCGTTTTAGGAGTACCCGCATCTGCGAGCAATACCACCATACAGTTAGTGACTCCACCCACAGTTCCTCTTACAATTAATGCTGACGGGACATTTACTATAGCATCATCAATTAGCACAAATGCTCTGCCCTCTGGGGAGTATTCCTTTTACTATAAAGTGTGCTCTAATAGCACGAGTTTTTGCTCGCAAAATATTCGTTGTGATATTACCATTGAAAATTCGGTGCATGCCCTTCCAGATGCCGTAACGTTCTTAATGGTTAACGGCCCAGCTGATATAAATGTGCTGACCAATGATATTAAATGGGACTGTTTTGTACCAAATCCTCCAACCTCCATGAATGTTGAAATCACTCAGACCATTTCTAGCGGTAATTTTGTAATTCAACCTTCAGGAACACTATTGGATAATCCAGCTGCAGCGCCTGGAGTATATTATCAGGAATATAAGATTTGCGATTCAGACTTTCCTTTAAACTGTAGTACAACCTACGTGTGGGTGTACAAATGTGATGCTACTGCAGATTGGGGTCCAGGCAACCCTTGCTATTTAGGCAGGGATAGCAGTTTACCCTCAAAAAACATCGATTTAAACGTGGTTACCATTTCACCAAACCCTAGCAAGGCGGTGTTTGAAATTATTTTTGAATTGGCATTTCCCCAAGATACCAGCTATACCTTGTACGACCTGTTAGGGAAAAGGATTTTAGGAGGGACGGTACCTAAAGGAGCTAAAAATTGTTTTGTAAATTTGGAAACTTATACAGAAGGCATCTATCTGCTTCAAATGCGAACTGGCGACACTGTAATAAATAAAAAGCTAGTAAAAATTTAATATGAAAATAATAGGTTACCTACTGCTGTTGCTTTCAAGTGCTGTTTGCTCCTCGCAGATTATTAATATTCCAGATATAAATTTCAAAAATAGGCTTTTAGCATCTAGTACAACTGATGGTTATGGATGCATCGGTCCTTCCTTAGAACTTTGCGTGGCTGGTGTAATAGATACTAACGGCAATGGAGAAATTGAGATTTCAGAAGCGCAAATGGTAGCAGCTTTAAACGTAAGCGGTGCAAACATAAATGACCTGACAGGTATCCAGTATTTTACAAATCTAGAGTGGTTATATTGTGGTTATAATCAATTAACTTCTATTGATGTATCTCAGCTTATCAACCTTACTAACTTAAATTGTAGAAATAATCAGATTACCTCATTAGATTTAACAACTCTGCCACATTTGAAAACATTAGGTTGCAACAATAACCAGTTAACCTCCTTAAACATAAGCTATCAACCGGAACTAGAATTTCTTATCGCCTCAAATAATCAAATAAGTTCATTGGATTTTTCGAGTAATCCCGCGTTACAACGTGCTTATTGTAGTTATAATTTGATATCCAGCCTTGATTTTAGCAGCAATCATAATTTTTTTGATTTGGGTTGCAGAAACAATCCCAATTTAACTACTATAAAGATAAGAAATGGAGCATTGCAAATGTTTGGCACAGACACATTTTACAATGAATGCTGGACTAATGTTCCCAATTTAAATTATATCTGTGCCGATAGTAACGAAATGTCGTCGTTGCAGAGCTTTTTGGCAGCCTGTGGGGTTACGCAGCCGGTTACTATTGATTCTTTGTGCGCTTTAGGCGTAGAAGACTTTAATAGCGTGGCGTTTAAACTTTATCCAAACCCTAGCCGCGCAATTTTTCAATTAAGTTTTGGTAATCCTTTGTCGGGAAAAGCAGGTTATATTATCTATGATATGTTAGGGGAGAAGTTATTTCAAACTAAGCTTGCAGAAGGAAGTATTAATGCTCAAATCGACCTCGCGAACTATGAAAACGGAATTTATATACTCAGTGTTACTGTTGGTGATACAACCGTAAGTAAAAAGATGGTAAAGCAGTAAAATTATAATCTTTAAAATTTCATGATATTTCATCGCAGTTTATGCTGAAGTTATTATACCATCCATAATTGGCATCTGTAAATTTAGCAGAATTAGATCTAGCTGATGTGTGCCGAAAGATCCTGACATTTTTGCATTTGTTGCTTCCAAAAAAGTTGGCGGTTGTTGAGTAGTCATTAAAAAGGCAAATCCTTTCTGAACCAGCATGTGGTCGACAAAAATTCCATCTCACATTTTGGTTTTTCTGAGGTTTGATTGAGCTAAGAAATTATATTGGCGCAAATTTCATAGTTTTAAAACGCTAATATTTGCGTATTTCTACGATTTGTTTTTAAGTGTTATTCCTACAGATTCAGACCAACACCATTAAAAGCAAAGCTCCTTTTGACTTACTTTCTTTGCTAATCTTTATTTAAGATTGTTATCTATTCTCGATTTCAATCTCAATTTGATAATATTTTGGTTTTAGTCGGATGTATTTAAATTTAAATTCATGTATTAGAAATACGGTTTCATTTTAGTAGTTTTATAAGGTATCGTAGTAATTTCTCCTTGTTTGCCAAGAGCTTAATGAGATAAATTGCTTTCGTGGCTTTTTCTTTGTTTCGATGTCCCTATCAGCAGGCGCAGCCCAAGAAAATCATTTTAAAAGAAAAAAGAAAAAAAGAAAGGTTGCCCTAAAGCGTAGGTTTCAAATAAAGGAGGTTCTAAAAATAAAATACGACCCGGCTGAAACGCAAAAGCTGATATAGTATTATACTTTTGATTTATTTGAAAATGACACCAGGGAAGCAGCTGCAAGGGTGGAGATTTTATTTTTAACCCAAAGGGCTTGAACTGAATGTTTTGGAACTGCAGCTTATCTTCCATTCTTTTATTTATTTTTTGCACGAATGTTCAATTCATGGCGGAGACACGGAATGCTGCTGGGGCAATCAAACACCCCCGAGCACCGCAGGAAAATAAATGGAGCGTGCGGAATTTATTTTTTGAGGAGCGATGTGGCGGTGTTGCGGCAATTGACCCGCCGCCGCAGGATGGGAACGGAACGGAGCCTGCGCAGTGGAGAGAAGGACTGCGTGCGTGCAACGGCACGGAAAAATTAACGACGGGCTATTGCCCGACCTTGATTTAGGGCAAAGGCGCGACCTTTTCGGGCGCGACCAGCCAAACGTGATGGCGGGGGCAAGGCGGCAACCGCCAAATTAACAAGCGGCGGCAGACATAAATACGGCATAACGTAGCGTGCGGAGTTATGCGGTGTTGTGGATGCGGAGCCGCGACGAACGACGAAGAGAGCCGTGTGGAGACCACGGCGAAAAAAGGCAAATGCAAAGTGCTTCTTTTATAAGCTTTTTGGATTTGCCTTTTTTAGTAAACTGCGCAACGGAAGGAGGCACGACTGACTGGAGCAGCGTGGCGGAACTAAGGCGAGCAAGGAGAGAGACCGTTTGATTGCCCTAGTCTCGTTACTTTCTTTGGATCATAATAAAAATTTCATTCGCATATCGGCCGTTATGTGCCAAAATTAGGGAAATCCCTATTTTTCAACAAGTTAAAAAGCATAATTTAGCCAAAAAACACATCGTGAAATCTTTTTTGTCGACCCTCGTCATGGTAATCTGCAGTCTTACCATCAATGCTCAGAATTCATCGGACTATCACTTCTGTAACTATGTATATGGTGCGGATAATAGCGCTTATGAACTCTGTAAAACAATACAGATGTCATCATTTGCAACAAATATTGAGGCCGACAAAGCCATTGAAAAATTATTACGACCCCTAGGTTTAAAAAAGAATTTTATCCTTGTTCCTTGTGATCATATAAACAACTGTGCTGCTGTAACATTAAATGATGGTTATAGATACATAATTTATGACAAAAATTTTATGGCAGCAATCGAAAATAATTCTGCTAGTAATTGGTCATCGATCTCAATTCTTGCTCATGAACTGGGACATCATCTCAACGGTCACACACTCTCAAAATCTTCTTTAGAGGATCAGCGCGAAGAAGAATTAGAAGCAGACGAATTTTCCGGGTTTATACTTCAGAAACTAGGAGCTACTCTCAAAGATGCTCAAGCAGCGATGAGGTCGCTTCCCCATCCTTCGGAAAGCCTGGAAAAATTTAGCGACCATCCTTGTTTGACTAAGAGATTAGCCGCAATTGCAAGAGGATTTGATCAGGCACTTGGAACAACAACGACAGCAACAACGACACCAGAGAGCATAGACTATCCTTCAGAACATACTTCAAATTCCGGTGGACGGTTTGAGGATCCAATAGATTATCTTTCTTTTTCTGTGGATCATAAAAACTCTTGGGTCACTAGCACGGGGGCAAGTGCGTTTGAATATGATGTTTTTTTACAGAACAACAGTAAATACCAAATTCGCTTAACAGTCAAACTGCCATACGGTTACTATGACAATTGTATAGCCAAGGAACAAAATTTTAGACGACAGGGATATAGGAAAAAGGTACTAACGTTGAATCCTTATGAATCGAAAGTTGTACAGTACGACTTTGAATTAAATGGTGCTCGATGTGTAGGTATAAGCGATGCGCTGATAACTGAATGCCAATATTTAGAATAAGTGCTTACGGCACATAACACTATAGAGCCACGATGCCTGCTTTTGTTCCTACAGAAAGTACGCATAAATCCATTGGATAGGACTTTTCATAAGGCTGGATAAACCGTTCCACTTACAGCAGCCTGAAGCAATAATGCACTGGGAACACAAACACAATGAAAATTATAGTAAAAATCATTACGCTTTTTGCGATGACTTTGTTCTGGGGGTCATGCTCAAATGAATCTGCTGCTGTACAAGACACTCCGCCTGTAGCGGTAGAAATTCAAAAAACTCCGCAAATGGTTGAATTTGAAAGATCCTTAACCTCATTTGGTCAAGATTTGAAAACCGACAAAGCTAGGTTAGAAAAAAATTCGGAAAGGTTTGAAGGAGCACGGAAATACCTTGCTTTTTATAACCAGAAAATTGCAAAAGATGCATCAGAAAATGACATTTTACGCCAAGCGCTGATGCTGCATTCTAAAAATGTAAAAGAATTGATTAACCAAAATACAACACCACAATGAAAAGATTATTTACCATATTGTTCGTATTGATTACTTGCGCAGCATTTAGTCAAAAGACTGTTGAGATTTACAACTTTTCCAGTCATAATTTTGATTTTCGTCTTGAGACAAAGCCACTTGCAGCCGGAATTAATTATCCAACTTTAAATACCGGTAATACTCTTTACACTTTGACACCCGCGGTCGGTTACGTAATCTACACAAACTCCACTACAACGGGTATACCATATTATTCGCCTTTGAGTATTCCATTCATTACAGGATGGTTTAGAAAGAATAGTGGAACAGCGGCCGATATTCCAATATCGAATACGACCGCTCAGTCGGCTTTCCAGAATTCTCAACAATGGAATATTATTAAATTTAGCTTTGCAGGAATTCCTTTTTCTGGAACAGGCTATTTTAATGCAACAGGGAGTAGCTTTAATTATTATAGTCCATCAAGCGGCACGACTACTTATTTCGATGTTTACGATTTGGGGTCAGGCTCATATCAAGTATTTATTGATGAATTTTAGTTAACTACTTAAAAGAGCAATACCTTTCGTGTTGCTCTTTTAATTTTTACATTTATATTATGAAAAAGGCCCTTTTAATTACTGCGTTTATGCTGCTTGTGGTTAACTGTTCATGGTCTCAAGAATCCTATGAAAGAAGTTGGGCAACATACTATGGCGGTGAAGTCACTTTTGCAGCAGATGATGCCATGGACACCCAAGGAAACCTCTACATAGCCGGCTATGTAATGGGGAATGGGACTTACAATAATCAATTTACTACAGACAATTCGCTCCAGCCGTTTTACGGTGGTGGAATCAGCGATGGGTTTCTTGCCAAATTCAGTCCCGATGGCCTTCTGTTGTGGGCCACTTTTTTTGGCGGAAGCGGAGACGACAATATCAGCAATATCGATATTGATAAAAATGACAATATTTATGTGGTGGGAAAAACTTCGAGTGCGACATTGGCATCAGCGGGCTCCTTCCAAGAAAATTTTGGAGGAATCACCGATGGGTTCTTAGCAAGATTTACTACAGACGGCGCTTTGGTTTGGAGCACCTTTGTTGGTGCAGCCGATGAGGACGAGACCATAGGTGTAAACTGCACAGCCATTGGCGATATCGTTCTGTACGGGAAGACGAAAAGCACCACCGGCATAGCAACAGCAGGAAGCTTTCAAGAAACTGTTGCTCTTGCCCAGAACCGTTCTATTAGCTTTATATCAAAATATTTCCCCAATGGAGTACGGGATTGGTCAACATATTATGGTACTGGTGCAGTAAATTCATTTTCAGGTATTACTGGTGTTACCAGCAATGATACGGGCATATTCATAGCGGGCACGGTTACAGATTATACAGCCAACACATATTTCGCAACTTCCGGGGCTTTTCAGCCAATGAACGGCGGCAACAATCAAACTGGTCCCGACCTGTTCCTTTCAAAATTTTCACATCAAGGCGATAGAATTTGGGGAACATATTTTGGCGGCCTCAATGTTGACAGGTCTTATTCTTCGAGCTCCACCTTTGATGAAGGTGTGGCCAAAAGAAGCGCAACCGCTACAAGTGATTCTGTATATATTACCGGCTTATCAAATAGTGTAAATACGCTCTCAACTCCCGGAGTTTTTCAAACCACTAAAAGCAATTATTCCAATATCATAGTTCAGTTTGACAATTCGGGAAATAGGATATGGTGTAGTTATTTGGGAAATTGGGGGTCGGGAATAGTGCCGCTTGAATGTGCAGCACTTTCTATAGACGATAATGACCGTTTATACGTTGCCGGTAGCGCAGCAATTGATGATATTACAACGCCAGGAAGTTACCAACCATTGCCAAGTACCATTCCGGGGTCGGCTGAAGTGCCAAAAAATGACTGTTATACAGCTATTATAACAGCAGATGGAATAACCAGACAGTATTCGACATTTTATGGCGGCACATCTGCTGAAAGCGCGTGCAGGACATTGTTTCACGAAAACGGCTTTTATATCATCGGCTCAACATCGAGTGCCGAAAATATTGCTACCACGGGAAGTTACCAACATAATCTTGCGCTTAGTGGTGACAGCCAGCTCCCTTTCCCATCCAACGCTTTCATCGCAAAATTCTCTCAAATCCCGCTCGCCATAACAGATTTTTATAATGAAAACCTTGTTATCTTCCCGGTTCCCAACAACGGAAGTTTTACCGTAAACCTCAACGACAATTATCTCGGCAGTACGATCAATATTATTGATATGACAGGGAAAATTATCCATACAGAAAAACTCGCGACCACCTCGCAAAATATCAATGTTCCAAATCTTGAAAAGGGAACTTATGTAGTCAGGATTTCCAATGGCAAAGGCCTTGTTTACGAAAAGAAAATATTGGTCACCCAGTAGGGAACAGTTTTGCTAAATTCTAAAATTTTTAAAATGGTTTTTTCATAAATGTTTGCTCTGACTTCAAACAGCAGTCCTTTGCATCCCAAAACTGTTGATGATATTTAGCAACGCGGTCTGCACCGGCAGCAGTCGATTCCAATTGCAGTCGATGTGTCTTTTGAGGGAATGAGTCGATCCATCAGTTACACCACTAAGATCAGATATGAAATGCTCAGGCTTTATCGAGTCGCCAGCCAGCCATTTGCTGAATCTTAGGTTCATCAAGTCTTGGCTTCTATTTCATCTTTACCTTGCCGAAAGTGCTCAGCAAAGCCTCAAAAAGTGCACAGCCGAGGCCGTCTGCGGAAGGACCCTGTGAGGCGTGTGAAGATTATGGCGAAAAAAGGCAAATGCAAAGTGCTTCTTTTCAAGCTTTTTGCATTTGTCTTTTTGAGTGAACTGCGGAACGGAAGGAGGAACGACTGACTGGAGCAGCGTGGCGGAACTAAGGCGAGCAAGGAGAGAGACCGATTGATTGCCAGTACTGTATTTCCCTGCTGGTAGGAAGATCTTTAATTATAATACTCGCATATACAGAAGTTACCCGCAAGCTTTCCGAGTATTACGTATATTAGCGACCACTTACTTAAGGACTTATGGCCAGCAATGAATTCTTTAATGAACAGCAGGAACAATCATTAGTTAAATCTACAATCGTCGCAAAATACTTCGAGGTATGGGCAAAAGTAATTATTGGTACGCAGAAGCGATATCCCAACACTACTCAGAAGATAGCCTATATCGATTTGTTTGCAGGCCCGGGACGGTATAAAGATGGAACGCTTTCAACTCCATTGAAGATATTAACCAACGCTGTTGCAAATAAAGATTTGAGCGAAAGATTAGTCGCCATATTCAATGACAAGAACGGAGACAATTCCAAAGAATTGGAAAAAACAATCTCTGAAATTGAAGATATCTCAAACCTAAAATATAAGCCGAAAGTTTGGAATGAAGAAGTTGGAGAAAATATCGTTGCACAATTTGAAAAAATTAAACTTATTCCAACGTTCTTTTTTGTTGATCCGTGGGGATATAAGGGTTTATCACTGCGATTAGTAAATTCTGTTGTGCGAAATTGGGGATGCGATGCAATCTTCTTTTTCAATTACAATCGTATTAGCATGGGTTTAAAAAATCCGAAAGTGGAGGAACATATGAACGCCTTATTTGGTGATCATCGCTGCGAGCGATTAAGAGACCAGCTAGACAATAAACGGAGTGATGAAAAGGAATTGCTTATAGTTGAAGAACTTTGCAATGCATTGAAAGAATACGGATCGAACTATGTTCTTCCCTTTCGTTTTAAAGACGCTAAAGGTAGACGAACAAGTCATCATTTAATTTTCGTCAGCAAAGACTTCAAGGGCTATGAAATAATGAAAGAAATAATGGCATTAGAAAGTACTAGCAATGATGAAGGAGTTCCTTCTTTTGAATATGATCCTGCAGATTTTCTTCCCAAACAAACACTTCTATTTCGGCTTTCTCGGCCGCTAGATAACCTTAAGGAAGAATTACTTCAGACTTTTGCCGGACAGTCGTTATCAATGAAAGATATATATGTTCAACATAACGTCGATACGCCTTACATTAAAAAGAATTATAAAGAGGTTTTAAAACAGCTTCACGCGGAGGGAAAAATTGATGCTACAGCAAAGAACGGAAAGGCACCGAGAGTCGGTACCTTTGGAGACGAAACTTTAGTAACGTTTAAGTAATGGCTCAATCTAGTATAGAATGGACTGAAATGACTTGGAACCCAACGACTGGGTGTACCAAAATCTCGCAAGGATGTAAGTTTTGCTATGCAGAAATTATGTCAAAGCGACTAAAAGCGATGGGTATTCCAAAGTATAAAGACACTTTCGAAGTTCGAATACACCCTGAAGCTCTGAAAGTTCCTTATACTTGGAAAAAGTCCAAGGTTGTTTTTGTAAATTCGATGAGCGATTTATTTCACGAGGAAATACCCATAGATTTCATTAAAAGGGTATTTAATGTTATGAATAACAATCCCCAGCATGTTTTTCAAGTACTTACCAAAAGAGCTGAGCGTCTCTTTGAAATCCACGCTGAACTTAAGTGGTCCCATAATATCTGGATGGGTGTTTCGGTTGAAGAGGAGAAAGTGGAAGGGCGCATAGAATTCCTCCGAAATACTAATGCAAAAGTCAAATTCCTTTCTCTTGAACCACTACTCGGACCTTTGCCTAGTTTAAATCTTGAGAAAATCGATTGGGTAATCGTCGGGGGAGAAAGCGGTCAAAATCCAAGACCAATGGAAGCAGATTGGGTTATAGATATTCACGAGCAATGCAAGATAAGTGGAGTCGCCTTTTTCTTTAAACAGTGGGGCGGTAAAAATAAAAAGAAAACCGGGCGGCAATTAATGGGAAGAACATATGATGAAATGCCTGAAATCGATCTACAGTATAGTGTTTAAAGCCAGCGGGTAACAATGGCTACTTTCAGTGCTGCTTTTGAGGTAATTGGAGCAGCAAGTTAAATAATAAACTTTTATCTTGCCGACAGTACTCAGCTTCTATTTCCGCACCAGGAAAGTAGCCAAGGCCGTTAGCAGAGATTGCTTTGACTCGCTCTTTTAAGAATACAACTAGTCTTTTTTAAATCAACCTAAAATTCTGAGATGAGCTTATACGAACAAAAACCAAAAAAATGCGCCTCAATAAACAATAAATTTCAATACAGAATCTTGATTATTCGTGCTGACTTTTAGAAAATAGCTTCCCGCTGCAAGTCTACCTGTAAAATCGAACGGTACTGCGGAAGTGCCAACAACTGTGCTTTTCTCCCATAGGATCTCCCGATCCAAATTGTCATAGATTATTAGACGAAATTCATCCAAACTCTCCATTCCTTCAAGCTCAAATAAACCATTATTAGGATTTGGTGATAGTTTCAATTGGATTTTCCCCTTTGTGGTAAGTCCCAAATCAACGCTAGACAGAGTTGCCAAGTACATATTGGTGAAATTTTCCGTGCCAGTATACGACCCCATGCTTAACGCGGATTGTGCGCTTTGTGCGGTCGATATTCCGGAAGTACTGTTAGTATCGCCTGCAATAAGAATGATATCATTAGATGCTAATACTTTCTTTACATTGTCGGAACGCTCACCTCCAAAATAAGTACCCCATTCCCTTAAGCCGGAGAGTGTAAATACCTCAATATATCCTTCATCGTTGATGATCGATTCCTGATATGCGCTATCAACAGCAATTGATTGTACACTTGTCGTCTGGCCAGCAATGATAATGTGGGAATTGGATACGTCCAATCCGAGTATAGAGTCAAATGCTTCACCACCAAAATATGTGCTCCAAATTCTCTGTCCGCTAAGATCAAATGTGGCGAGGAATCCATCGGCGAAACCATTTATTTGGGGTTGGAAACTTCCTGTAGATGAAATATTAATTGCACTTAAAGTATTTCCGACAACGTACAAAGTTTCATTTTTTATCATTAACCCGGAACAGCTGTCATAGGAACTCCCGCCATAGTAAGTACTCCATATTCTTTGGTTCAATGACGAATTAAACTTACTTATGACAATGTCTTCAGCACCACCAATTATCGCTTGATGACATCCAGCCGAAGCATAAAACCCCGATGGCGCGTAGGTATCTATAATCAGATTACTTACGTATACATCACCATTATCATCTGAAGTAATGTAATTATTTCCTCCATACACATGTCCTATGAACGTTCCGGCAAGTCGTGAGCCGCTGGTATCGAACTTATTAATGAACCCATTAATGTTGTTAGCAAATCCAGACTCAACATCTGTGTACGTACTCCAGGTGGGCTGCCAGCCATCTAAAGTGGCGATATAATTGTCAGGATCATTAAGATCGTTATCGCCAGTGACAAAAATTTCGTCGTTGCCGGTTATACAAATTGCTGAAATCGGCGCCGGAAAATAAGTACCCCAGATCAATTGACCCTCGGTGTCGAACTTGGATAAAAAGCCCTTTCTTGAAGCAGTTTCATTGTGCACGATAAAGGCGTCCGGCGTTGCGATACCCGTTTCTGCAGATGTACCTCCGACAACATAAATATTATTGGCAGAATCTAAAGCGAGGCCAAAAATCGCAGTATTATTATTGCCATAATAGGTGGCCCATAACAAATTTCCGCCAGACGAAAATTTACAAATAAAGCCGTTTGCCATGGTGCCCTCAAAAGAACTTTGATGACAACCCATCGTCGTAAACGTTTCATAATATTCGGCAGGCTGCTGAAGGAAAGTTGTTCCGGCGACGACCAGATTGCCTTCTGAATCTAATTTTGCATCGCTGGTTTTTGTATCAATACCAAAATAATACGTCGACCATAATTTATAATTGTATTGGGAAAAGCAGCTTGTAATAAATATGTTACAGAAGACAACTAAAAGTTTTTTTGACATTATATTGCACCTGATTTTATGGAGTTCCATTTATTACGCTGTAGATGTTTAAGTCAGTATCACCATTCGAAAGAATAACGCTATCGGCAATGACGTGCCATTGTGCTGTAACTGCAATACCGGGAGAAGTAGCCATCCAATAAAATTGAGTCAAACCATTCATTGGAAGCCTATGAGAATAAATATTTTGATTACTATCCTGGTTTACGTATTCTGGTAATTCTATCGCTAATCCCACATATGGTGAGGTTCCGGAACCATAAGCGGCTGCTGGAGATGGCCCTCCAAAAGGAGTCGGATTGAATGAGGAGCTTGAAAATATCTCCATTCGTATATTGCGCCAGTGTGCAAATTTAGGGTCATTTGGATCCATCGGGTCAAAGGCCTCAGCCCATTGGTCATTGGCATCTTGTGCAGTTATGCTTGTTGCTGATGGAATTGCAAGTGTTGTTAACGTCCAAGGGTCGATCGCATAAGTTGAATTGGAAACATCGATAAAATTATCATAGGTAACTGTAGTTGATGTAGGAATTACAACCTGACCTGTTAGGATTTTATCTGAATCAATCGCATTTAAAGAGGAATCGAACGCAAAACACGAAATTATCAAGCTGACAGGTAACCCCGTGTTGTTGTGAATTATTAGCTTCCCGCGTGGGTCCGTCGTAAAATTTCTCGCTATACTACCAGTAATTTTTGATTCTAAAGTCGCATTATCGGGTGCACATGACAATAAAAAACTAAGTAATATAAAGCACGGTAGCTTAAAATAGATTGACCTCATCTTGCTGATTCTTAAATTGTTGTGTTGAAATTGGTGTGGTTATAAACTTACTCACTAGTCGATGAAATCAAACAAATTATCGACAAACGGACAATATTTCAGTTAAATTACTTAATTAACAATTTTAATTTTGAAGGAAACACTTCGGTGTAGGGATTCAAATCATTAAATATCTTTGCTAAGTTTTACTTTAAAACATACAATTCTGATTAATCTAAGAATAAATTTGCAACATCTGCTAACAAAGAACTGTGCTTAAAAACAAGCAATAATTACATTTTCTTCCTGTTTTTGAACTAGTTCATTTTTATAGTTGATGTCGTATTTCCGTCCGGATTTTACTATTGCGAAAGCTTGTTTTAATAGCTTGTTGCAGACTGCAAGAAGTGCCAATTTTTTGCTTTTGCCTTTTGCCACGATTCTTTCATAAAGCTCTCTGCAGGCTTTATTGCATTTGCACGCGGTGAAGCTGCACATAAACAAAAGGTTTCGCAGTTTAGCGTTGCCTATTTTGCTGATTCGTGCTTTGCCCCTGACACTGCTTCCGGATTGCCTGATCAACGGTGTGAGGCCGCTAAATGAGCACAATTGCGATGATGTTTCAAAGCGGTTGAAGCCATCAGTCAAAACAATCAACATTGTAGCTGTTTTTCGTCCTAAGCCAGGAATACTTTCCAGATTGGCGAGAGTTTCTGCGTGTTCTTTTTCATTTTTTGGTTAGTTTCCTGCCCTCTTATTGGGCAGGTGCTGCCAAAGAAGCCGTTATCTCCTTCGGAATATGACCAGTGGGGCACGTTAAGCATGGGTGGTTTAAGCCCGGATGGTAAATGGATTCACTATACGATGGCGTATGAAAACGGACATGATACCTTGTTCGTGAAAAAGACGAAAGGAAAAGGCATGCATGTTTTTACAGGTGGCATGAATGGTAAATTTGGGAATGGGACATTCGCAACTACGTCGAAGGAAAACGTTCTGACCTTTGTAGACCTCAAGTCAGGGAGTAAGCGACAGTATGAAGGGATTGCCTCGTTTGAGTTTTCGAAGGATGGCCGATATTGTGTAATGGCAGGAACGGAGGCGAACGAAAAGCAGCGGCTGCAAATTCTTGACAGGACAGGCGCTGTTGTTGCGCTAATTGAAAGTCTTATGGAGTATAGTTGGGATGATGGCAAGTCGGCCATTTCTTATGCTAATGTTGATGGAGGTCATTATACAATTGGATTAATAGATTTGACTAAAGGCTGCTACAAGAAGATTATCGCGAATGGATCTGGCGTACCTACACAATTGGTTTTTAGTCGTGACCGAACCACTCTTGCATACTACGTAAGCCAAGACTCGATTAATGAAGTTTATTGCAGCAATTTGCTCACAGGGAAGCAATTTGTCTTGAATATTAAACAATCAGCGTATGCAGATTTAAGTATTGATACGAGAAAAGACTATCCACTGAAGCTGTCGGATGACGGTCGAAAGGTATTTTTTGGGGTACGGAGCAACATGAAGCGCGATACTTTATTTTTAAGTGAAGTTGCTGAGGTTTGGTACGCCAATGACAGTAAAACCTATCCTGCACGGCATGATATGGCCAGTATTCCCCCGGACCAATTGCTGTATATGTGGGAAGCTGAAAGTGGCAGGTTATTACAGGTTACACCGGATGGAGAAAAGCTGATTATGTTTACGGGAAAGCAGAGCTATGCCATAATGGGTGATCAACGTTCATATTTACTACAGAATAAGTGGCTTTATGATATGGACTTCTATATTACAAATTTGGATAACGGAGAAAAGCATTTACTGGTCAAACAACAAACGGCGAATCTCGCAGGAGTTGCGGTATCGAGTGAAGGACGTAACATAGCCTATTATCATGAGCACGATTGGTTTGTTTACAACGTGAATACTCAAATACATGTTAATATAACTTATGACCTGGCTATCTCATGGGATGATACCGATAAGGATCCTGTAACTGACACACGCATTTACGGCTGTGCCGGTTTTGACACGAACGGGAATGTTTTGATTTATGATGAGTATGATATTTGGGAGATTTCAGTTGATGGATTAAAATCAAGACGGCTTACTAACGGAAGGGAAAACCTCATTCGATATAGGTTTGAGAAAAGTGCGGCTGAGCATGAAGCAAAATTTTATTTTGATAAAGGGCCGTTGGCCTTTGACCTGAACAAGCCAAAGCTTCTTGCCCAAAAAGATTTACATAATGGCGGCTACGGCTATAGCATTCTTGACAATGGCAAAGTCACAATGTTAGTTGCCGGACGTCGTAATGTAAGCGATTTGGAAATGGTTTCAGGATCAGGACTTACATACATATCAGAAAGTTTCTCAATTCCGCCCTCGATTAGGTTTCGTGGAAAGGGCGGCAAAGAAACGACTGTTTTTCAAAGTAACCCGCAATATAAAAAGTACAAGTGGGGTTCATCTGAAATGATTCACTATGAAGTAAAAGGCAGGTCGCTGAACGGTGCGCTTTTTTACCCGGCGGCCTTTGATCCATCAATGAAATATCCTATGATCGTATACATTTATGACACAATTTCAGGGTGTGTGTTTTTATATAAAAATCCATCGATGTACGATACCCTTGGTTTCAACGTCACGAATTTCACGTTGAACGGATATGTTGTTTTAATGGCCGATATTGCATACGGAGCTGGCCAGACCGGTATAGATGCAACAAATTGTGTCACGGCTGCAATTGATAAAGTTTTTAAAATGGGATTCGTCGATGCGAGGAAAATTGGGTTGATCGGACATTCTTTTGGAGGATATGAGACGAACTTTATCATTACCAACACAAATATTTTTGCGGCGGCTGTCTCAGGCTCTGGTGTATCGGATAATATTAGGCACTATTTTACTTATGATTCTGGTAGCAACCGTGCGGAAGGTTGGCGTTACGAAAGACAGCAATACCGAATGGGGAAATCACTTTATGAAATGCCGGCTGACTATATAAGAAACTCGCCACTGATGCAGGCGGCATCAATAAGCACACCGTTGCTCACATGGGCAGGTGGAAAGGATAATAATGTAAGGCCTGAACAAAGCCTAACTTTCTATTTGGCATTGCGTAGGCTTGGGAAAAAACATATCCGCTTGGTATATCCGGATGGTGGCCACATTCTTTATGATAGAAAAAATCAATTTGATCTTACGAGCCGTGTTCAGGATTGGTTTGATTATTTCTTAAAAGGCAATCAAGGGATAGAATGGATTTCGAAGGAAATGAAAAATTAAATTTATGCAGCTTCCTTTTTTGGAAGCTGCATATTTACCGAACCTAAAGGTGCGGCCTGTAGAGAGGAAGAATACATTGATTCAGTGCGTTTTTCTGCCAGATTTTTTGGCTGCCAGACATACACTCGAATCCCGTATTATTCGGCGAACAGTCAACAGAAACTGGCGAACAAGTCGTAATGGTCGAGCCTTGGATAAATCCAGTAATAACCGGTTTTGATGTAGCCGTTTCTTTTGCCACATTTGTACTCACGGCGCCGGCACTAGCGAGCGCGAATGCTACCATTGGCAGCATTGCTTTAAAAATTGTTTTCATAATAAATAATTTTAAAATAAATATTGCGATCTACTCTTTTGTACAGGTTTTCGATCTTATCCCTGATTACCGGCCGGTAATTTCCTTTTCTATATTAAAATGATCACTTAGAGAATATCGTTGGAGCGTTTGACCAACGATTACAAAGAGTTGCTGATTGATCAATAGCATGTCTCTGAGCCTGTCTTTTTGAATATTATAGATATAGATGCTTGATAAATATGTATTATCGCGCGTATTGTATACATCTACAATTGCGGCTCTCTTCCACATTTCGACTGTTTCGAAACGCCCACGTAGTTTTGAATTGATCAAAAGCAGATTTCGGTTGTAGGTACTTAGATTATTTACCGGGCCTGACGATGAAACCAGTTTTTGTTGTTTAAGATCTTCGATGTATGCTATTTTGATATTTGCACGACTGGTTGTGTCTATTGTTTTGCCACGATATAAAAGATGGAGGTCGTCATCAGTAACAATAAACTGGTTTCGGTAGTAGTAGGTGTAAATCATTTTTTTTGACTCTTGATCAAAATGCATCATTCCGTCGCTGTCAAAATAGCCATCAATCTGCTTTTGAAGGAGTTCGGGATGGTATGTTATTTTCACCGGCTTGCGGAAATTCAAGTGCCCAAGCACATGGGCTGCTGACAATTTGTGCCTAGACCTAAAAGCAATTGTCATCGAATCTATAGCTTCAATCATTGAGAAATATGGTACGTCATTGGATTTTACGGTGGTAGCCTTCCACTGGCCGATTTTACCACGGTAAACCACAGGTACGGTTCCATCCACTAGGAAGAAGTATGCACCGGCGATTCGAAGTTGCACGCGCCGAAATGGATGGTTGTAGAAGTCAAGCGTTATCTTAAAATGTTTTTTGGTTTTGAATGTTATGTCATATTCAAAAACATGCAGTGGCGCCATATAGTCGCCGATATAGATTTTGTCCTGGCTGTAACCGGCAAAGTATAATGTATTGTTGTGAAGTTGGGTTTCTGCGGTTTTGGGTGCCGCGCCCTGGATAAATCTTCTTATGAAGGGGTTTTCTTCGTGTAGTTTATTTTCGGATGTAACATATAATGTTGTTATTGTAGCTGTACCGAGGACAGCCAAGATTGCTAGTGACAGGAAGGGTTTTAAAATTCTTTTCCGTTCAGGAGTCTCTTTTTCCGAGTTTGATTTTCGGGAAAGATTGCTTCCTGCTATAATACCCCACACCGCTAAAAGGCAGAAGGCGACGTTGAAAATCAGGTGGCCTTTCCATTCCATTTTTTCGAGAATGCCACCGCAGGAACATGGAATGAATGAGCTGTAATTTAAAATCACCACTATGTAGGCCGTGAACATGATCATCATTAAAAAAGCGGCATACAGGCCAATCAGCCTTGATTTAGGAATAGACAGTGCAATTGCAATAATGATTTCAACAGTCAGGACAGCGTATGAAATAAAACCAGTAAACGCGCTCAACAATGGGGATTGACCAAGCTGAGCCTGAAAGTTTTTGAATTCGAGAATTTTGCTTACTGCTGCGTAAACGAACAACAGGATAAACAAATAACCAATTATTGCGACCAACCGATTTTTGCTTAGAATTGCCATGTTCAGATTTTATTTTGTAAAGCTCTGATTATGAATCGTCCATGGCATTACAATTCGGGAATTGTATATTGCAATAAAGATTTTCGGTTTATAGTTCACTGACTGGTGGCCGTTTCAAATCTGTTGGTGCGTACTTGAATCGCTTTTTAAAAGCTTTGTAGAAGTTTGTGTAATCGTTGAAGCCACAGGCAAACGCAATTGTTTTAATCGGCGTGTTTGTCTGCTGTATTTCAAGGTGGGCTTTTTTCAGGCGTTCTTCATTGTAGAAGTGATAGATACTTGTTTTGAAAAAATGACGAAAGCCATCCTTCAGTCTGAATTCGTTTGTGCCAAACATCTTTGACAGTTCCTTGGCTGATGGTAGCGGTTCTTCGAGATTGTCTAGTATATAATCGTAGAGGCTTTGGATTAGTGCGGCGTCGGTTTGTTTAGGTTTAACCTCAGATGCCGATCTTGACCCAGCGACTTGGTCTGTTAGAATTGTTGTTACAGAACTGATTACTATCTTGTCGCTGTAGATAAGCCTTGACACTGTGCAGAATGATGGAATTAAATGGTTGTCTTCGGCGATGAATACAAGTTGAATTGTTTCGTGAAAATTATGGTCTTCTGCGGCCTCCAATTTTTTAGCTTTCCAGAGTGGTTGGGATTGTTTGGCTATAAGGTCTGAAAAATCCATCCCGAATAGTTTGCTTTCAGCATAACCAAGAATTTTAGGAACATCGGCTGTAAAACTGTTAATTATCAAGTGCCTTTCTAAGACGATTGTAAGTTGAAGTAGGTTTTGGTAGGTGAAATGTGGATTTACATGACCAGCTTTTAAAATCGCCGGGTGCATCTGTTCAGCTATTTTGTTGATCAGTCGGGCAAGTTGGTCCAGTTCGTCGTTTTGGGCGCTTTCCTTCAACCGGAACGTAAGGTTTCCGGTTGCCATTTCAAACAGCATCTGATACAGGTTGCGTACCCGATCGTGGTTCGAGGTTTTATTCATTATATATGTTTTGGAATTGCTAGCGGAAGAAGTAGCCCAAAATTATATAATGTGATTGTGGATTGCTAAAAGTATGGTGTTGGATTCTGGAATTGAATAGCTGAATTAGTAAAATGTTAAAGATTTGATTGCGATCTTATCTCAACCAAACAAATCACAAGTGTTACTGTTAATTGCGTTTAAGCTGAAAGGCTGGTTAGGAGAATGGACAATATTGGTTAATAAATTTTATTCAAACGATTTATTACACTGCCAATTTTGTATTATTTCCAAAAATGTCTTTTTATCGATTTTCCGTAAAGTGTTTTCATTTACAATTTCAAATATGGCATTTTCAAAATCCAAATATATTTTCCTTTCAGAATAGTCCCAACTTTTTCTACGATGCTTCCAATTGTAAGAATACAAACCTTTTAGTCTTTTCATCGCGTTATAACGATCATTAGTGTGTTGCTTTTCCATCCGAGCAAACATTTCATTTTGTTCGACGGCTTCAATTTCTTTCACAGAAATAATTTTTGCCTTCTTAGCACTCAACTTGTGATTTAAAACTTCTAAAGATAATTTTAATTCATCGCGCTCAATCTCGACACTTTTCCTTAACGCATCTAGGTAGGATTTGATTTCTGTTCCAGTCTTTATAATCAAGGTTTGTTGCTCATTTTCATATTCATCGATTTGCTGTTTGATCGAATCAGTTGTTGCTTGTATTCGTTCCACTTTTTCGTCGAGGTTTACTAGCAAAATAAATTTTGGATTACGACCTACTTGCCGAAACTCCTGTTCTGATTTAAGTGTTAATGTATTTGGAAACAAACCGTCTTCGCTGCCTTTTTCGATTAAAATGCATTTGCTAAAAAACGCGGGTGAAATTTGATCGGCTGTCGCATGCTTGTATCGCTGATAGCCATTTATTTCGCAGCTTTTAAAATTGTCAATCTGTTGCATAACTGACTGATTTTTTTCAATCGCTTCGTTGGCTTTGCTGATTTTCTCTTTGATCTCTGCGAATTGACTCCGACTTTCAGACTTAAACTCTGAAAGAACACCGAAATAGGAATACTTGCTTGTAATATATTCCCGGGTTTTACTTTCGATCTCGTTTTCAAACAGATCAATTTCTTTGAGGTCTGAAATGCTACTGGATAATTTCCACGATTTGTCTCTAATCTTCGCTTCAATATCGCGACACTTGTCTTTTAATTTTTCTACTGCAAAACTGTCGATATTGGGATTGAAATTATACATCTGGCGATGCTCGTCGTCCAATTGTTTCAATCTACTTTTTACCAGGCTCCAAATGATAAAATTATCCTTAAAATTATTTGCGTTGATAAGCCAAACAATATTGCCATAGAACCGTTCCCTAATTTTTATCGTCGTGCTAGAAATGGAGGAGTTTTGTAATTCTAGAACTAAACCATTAGGAGTTCTGATGTCGGCAATGTGTTTTTCATAATTTTCTTCGATTATAACTTCTTGCCAATCTTTAGGAAATTCATTTTTCCATTCCCGGTGCCAATCCGATTCACTTTCCTTCCAGGAATCACAAAGGGATAAATTAGAATGTCGCCAGTGATCAATATTTATCTCACCGCAGTACGCGCGTACTTCGTTTCTGCAAAGCTGGCAAATTCCTGTACGTCCTTTCGTTGGATATATACGGTTATTATTGTGGTCTATAGCAATTAACATTAAAGCAACTTTTTTACTCAAATATACAGAAACAAGAAGTAGATTTATATTCACTTTGAACTAAAGAAAAGGCTGTTTATCAGCCTTTTTTTAGTTTTATGATTTGATTATCCTTTGAAACTAGTGGAGCACTATGGCTAACAAATTTTGCTCGTAAGTTCTGCATATCTTCACTAACCTTCTTATCAAGAACTCTGGCGTAATGTTGAGTAGTTTGGATATTTTTATGACCTAGCATTTTACTTACACTTTCAATCGGTACGCCGTTCGTTAAGGTTACAGAAGTAGCGAAAGTGTGTCTGGCCATATGAAAAGTAATTTCTTTTGAGATATCGCATAGGTCGCCAATCTCCTTCAAATATCCATTCATTTTTTGGTTACTAAGCACTGGCAGAATCCTATCTTCATTCAAGCATTTAGGGTGAGTAGCATATTTTTTGATTAGTTCTTCAGGAATCGGAAGCAAAGGAATCTTTGATTTCGTATCGGTTTTCTGCCGATTTTTAAAGATCCATTTCTGGCCATCAATGCCAATGCCTATGTGATCGTGTTTCAAGCCTTTTACATCGACATAAGCTAAACCAGTAAAGCAACAGAAGATGAAGATGTCACGGACAAGTTCCAGTCGCGGTGTGCGAAATTTTTTGTTGTAAATGCTTTGAATTTCTTCTTCGGTCAGAAATTCTGTTTCCACTTCTTTCATAACGCCGACATATTTTGCGAATGGATCTTTCTCGAGCCAATCATTACTAAGGCAAATCTTGATTATTTTTCTGAGATTACGCACATATTTTACTGCTGTGTTATTGCTGCAGCGTTTGATACTACGCAGATAGAATTCAAAATCGGTAATCATCGCAAAGTCAATCTTATCAATGGCGATATCGGTTTTCTCATATTTCCAAAACAAAAATTCTTCCAAGTGTTTTAATGAGATTTTAAATCGCTCTAAGGTGCCAGCGGCATATCCATTTCCTAAAAGACTTTCGATTCGATTATTGTGGTCTTTATAAATTGGAATTATCATCCTGCCGCGATCATTATTTCCAAAAAGATGCTTTTTAAAATTCTCAACATTCAAAATTTCTTTCTTATGATTGAGCGTCATTTGAATGTCGATAATCTGTGATTTCAACGAATCAACATAATTATTGATTGAACGAGCTTCTTCTGAGTTACCTTTCATTTTCGACAGAACATCTGCCCATTTGGATTTTTCAATAAATCTTTTGGAACTGAATTCAAGTCGTTCGCCATTTACTGTAAGTCTGACATAAAGAGGTAATAGTCCGGTGGCAACAGTTTTTTTACTCCTCAAATAAAAATGCAATGTGATTTTTTCTTTCATGGTGGTAACCTTTTAATTATTATTCAATTTATTTTTCTGAGCAATAACAAACAAGATGTACAAATACTGAACAGGTTGGTGAACAGATTGTAGTGCCAATGTCTGCAAGGTTTTACGAGATTTAGCGATGCCCTTTGAGTGGGAATTTTGAAGGGCATCGCGTTTGCCTCGTAAGATTTAAGATTGAATGAATAATTTGCTGCCGACGTAAAAGCAAAAACCCCACAAATCCTAAGATTTGTGGGGTTTTGAAACCAAATGTACTTAAACTTGTGGGCGATGAGGGATTCGAACCCCCGACCCTCTGGGTGTAAACCAGATGCTCTGAACCAACTGAGCTAATCGCCCTTTTGTGCTTGCAGCTATTGCTGTTTGCGAGTGCAAATATAGGCTGTTTTTCATCAACACCAAATAAATTCGATAAAAGTTTACAAGATTTCTGCGACCACAAACGTGCTTCCACCAATATATACAAGGTCATTATTTGAAGCCGCAGAAAGCGCCGCGGCATATGCTTCATTCACAGTGCCATAGCGCTGTCCGATCAGACGATGCTGCATTGCGCTTTCCTGAAGCAGTTTCTCGTCGAGTCCGCGCGAAACAGCCGGCCTGCAAAAGTAATATCGGCCATCTTTCGGGAAAAGCGGCAGGACATCGTCGAGATTTTTGTCGTTCACCATCCCAATAACAAAGTGTCGCTCCGTGCAGGGAAGCTTTTCAATCTGCTTCATCACTGCTTCAAGTCCGTTGCGATTATGTGCAGTATCAGCAATCACCAAAGGTTTGTCCCGTAGCTTTTGCCAACGCCCCTGCAATCCTGTGTTTGGAACCACATTCAGTAAACCGCTGCGAAGCGCTTCGTCAGAAATGGCAAGATTATCGCGCGCATTGAGGATCCGAACGGACTGAACTACTGTTTTTATATTGTGCCGCTGGTATTCGCCTTTCAAATCCGATTCATAAATTTCCCAAACAAGATTTGATGCAAAATAAATATCGGAGCCGGAGGTTGCCGCTTTGTTTTCAAAAACGGGTTTCGTCTCCGAAGTGTATTCTCCCACAACGACTGGAATTCCATTTTTGATTATTCCCGCTTTTTCGGTGGCGATCTGTTCCAACGAATTTCCAAGATAAGCCGTATGATCCAGTCCAATATTGGTGATCACCGAAAGCAACGGCACGATTACATTCGTTGAGTCGAGTCGCCCGCCCATTCCGGTCTCAATAACGGCAATGTCGACTTTTGCCGAACGAAAGAAATCGAACGCGAGCCCGGTACACATTTCAAAAAAACTCAGATTGTTACCTTCAAAAAACTTCCGGTGCTCCTTGATAAATTCAACCACGTATTCTTTAGGAATCTCGCACCCGTCGATTCGAATCCGCTCGCGGAAATCCTTTAAATGCGGCGACGTGAAGAGTCCGGTTTTATATCCCGCTTCCTGCAACACCGAGGCGAGCATGTGCGAAGTGGAGCCTTTTCCGTTGGTTCCGGCTACATGGATGAACCGCGTTTCCATTTCGGGATGGCCCAAATGGTCACAAAGTTTTTCAATATTAGTAAGGTCGGTGCGATAAGCCGATCCGCCAACCTGCTGGTACATCGGCAGCTGCCGAAACATCCATTCGGTGGTTTCGTCGTAGGTCAACTTACTCGGTAAGCTTGAAGTTATAGATAATTTTGCCGGACTGGGTTTCCGGTGCATTGGCGCTTGGCTGCCACTTGGTTTTCATGGCTGCAATTTCCGCTTGGCTCGCAAGGCATTGCGCCGCATTTGTAGTTCCGCGATCGCCGGCTTTGGCGCTTATCACGTTTCCATTACGGTCAACGATAATGCGCACTGCAACTTGTCCCTGTTCATTGCAAGTATAAGCAGGCTGTGGTTTGGTCAATGGTTTTCGGCCGGCGAGTGAATAGTTTCCGTTGCCGTTACCAACACCGCTGCCGCTGCCGCTTCCATAGCCGCTTCCGGTACCGATTCCTTGTCCGGAACCGTTTCCGCCGCCACTTCCCGTACCAGATCCACCGCCGCCATCATAACCGGAAGCATTGGCATTTCCGTTGGCTTTGCCTTTGTTGCCCGCAACATTATCGCTTCCGTCTCCGGATTTATCGGTACCGTTTAATAGGTCGTCAATGGCGCTTTTAGTGGATTTGGATGGTTTTGGTGCAGGCGCGACCACCGGTTTGACATCCTGCTTCGGTTTTTCAACCGGTTTTTTCACATCGGCAATTGCAGGAGCGTCGGCGTTGTCGCTAACCAGGATTTCCTTATCGACCTGCGGCGCGGGCTGCACTGGCTTTGGCGCCGACCGAACCACTTCGGTTGACGTATAATTGTCGCCGGATCCGAATTCACTATTACCAAAATTCACGGCAATATCGCCGCCACCGCCGCCGCCTTCAAGGTCGGTTACCGTAGTCTCGCTGATCTTCAACAGAAAAAACAGCAGAAACAACAGAACAAATGAAGCAGTGGTATATAAAAAGGATTTCCTTTCCTGTTCGGTATTTAATATCATCGTCTTCAGTTTATACGCACGCAAATATAACGTGTTCGCGCAAATTTAATTGTTTAAACCAATTGCTTCAATGCATGTTCGAACGCCCTTGCGCTGATTCCGGTCTTTTTGGGATTCATACGGTGCGTGTTTTCGATCGCGCGACGGATGGTTTCCGATGTGTCTGCGAAAATCGCTTCGTCCGTCATCTGGACTTTTTTCTCCATAAAATAAGCAAAAACCCGGGCCATTCCACAGTTCGAGATGAAATCTGGAATCAGGCTGATCCGGCTGTCGATGTTTTCCATTATCGGCCCGAAGAAAATTTCCTTATCGGCAAACGGAACGTTCGCGCCGCACGATATGACTTCCAATCCGGATTCGATCATGCTGTCGGCCTGCTCTTGCGTTACGAGTCGGGATGCTGCGCATGGCGTAAAAATCTCCGCGCCAAGCGACCAAATCCTGCTGTTGATTTCTTCAAACGGGATGAGGTTTTCCGAAACGAGCTTGTTGCCGTCTTTTTTCAGGAAAAAGTTGCGGATGTCTTCAAATGTATAGCCGTCTTCATTAATGATTCCGCCGTCGCGATCGATGATGCCAATGATCCTTACGCCCATTTCCGCTAGATAAAACGCCGCGGCGGATCCAACATTTCCAAATCCCTGCACGATTGCACGTTTTCCCGCAACTGATCCATCGTAAATGCTGTAGTAATGTTTTACCGCTTCTGCGACGCCGTAACCGGTAATCATGTCGGCGACAGTATATTTTCCGGAAACGGCCGGTGAGAAAAACGGATTCTCAATGACTTTGACAACGCCTTGGCGCAATTGTCCGATGCGGTTGATCTTGTCGGCTTCGGTTGGACGGAAGTGCCCATTAAAAACACCTTCCTGCGGATGCCAAACGCCACATTCCTCCGTCATCGGGATTACTTCGTGGATCTCATCGACATTCAGATCGCCACCGGTTCCGTAGTAACTTTTCAACAATGGACTCACCGCACGGTACCACCGCTGAAGTACGCCCTGTTTGCGCGGATCGTTCGGATCGAAATTAATTCCCGATTTTGCACCGCCAATTGCCGGTCCGGAAACCGAAAATTTGACTTCCATTGTCTTGGCAAGCGAAAGAACTTCATTCATGTCGAGTCCTTTCCGCATCCGTGTACCACCGCCGGCTGCGCCTCCGCGAAGTGAATTGATGACGGTCCATCCTTCAGCATCGGTTTCGGAATCCTTCCAGTTGAAAACGATTTCGGGCGACTTATTTTCAAATTTTTTCAAAAGTTCTTTCATAGTGGTTAATTTGGATAAAAAACATTCCCGGAACAATGGTCGTGCGACGCGCCGGTTACGCTGGATAAAACATTTATTTCATTTCGAAGCCGCAGTACGCCCAAAAGCGCAAAGATCAGTGCTTCTTTGTATTCGATTGTTTTTGGGGTGGGAATTTCAATCTGCAACTGCGGAAGATGCGATTTGATTTTCCCGATCAGGAACCCATTGTATGCGCCGCCGCCTGTTACAAGCATTTTAGCGGATTTATTCGGCAATGAATTTCCGATCTGAATCGCAATGTGCTCGCAAAAAGTATGGAGTACGGCAGCAGCCGGCAAATCATGACGGTCTATAAGTGGAAGAACGATCTCGCGGACAAATTCAAATCCGAGTGATTTCGGGAAAGAAAGCCGGTAGTAGTCGAGTGCATTAAGTTCAGCCAGAAGTTTTTCCGAAACCGCTCCGCTTCGTGCAAGGCCGCCGTTGTCGTCGTATGCGAATCCCAGTTTCAGCGAATAATGGTTCAAGACGGTATTTACGGCCGAAATGTCGAATGCGATGCGTTCGTCGTTCAATTCAAAAGAAACATTCGAAAATCCGCCGAGGTTCAGGCAATAATCGAAGTCTGAAAACAACAGCCGGTCGCCAATCGGAACCAATGGTGCGCCCTGGCCGCCGAGTGTCACATCCGACGCGCGAAAATCGCAAACAACGACTTGGTTCAACAATGCCGCTAATTCAGGTCGGTTGCCAATTTGCAACGTAATCCCTTCATTCGGCCGATGCAGAACGGTGTGTCCGTGGGAACAAACCACACCGGGAGCTAATTTGTGCCTGCTGATAAAATCGGAGATCACACCCGCCAATAGTTTGGTGTAGGAACGGTTCATCAGATCGAGCTGCGAGGGAGATTGAGTTACAGCTTCGGTTAGAGTCGTGACCCAATCGGCACTATAAGGTATCGTTTCACATTCAAGAAGCTCAAAAGTCCACCTTTCGCCGTTCTTCATTAAGAGCACATGAGCGAGGTCGATGCCGTCGAGGGAAGTTCCCGACATAACTCCGATAACGTTATAGGCATCTTTCAGCATCGGCCAAAATTACGAACCAAAATTTAAAAATCTGATTATTTAAAGGTATATTTGACCGCATTTTTTGACAATAATATCAACCAAAAGTTTTTTAAAATATGGATTTCAACCTTTCCGAAGAACATTTAATGATCCAGCAGGCGGCACGTGATTTTGCACAGGCGGAATTACTTCCGGGCGTCATCGAGCGCGACGAGAAACAGCAGTTTCCGGCCGAGCAGATAAAGAAAATGGGCGAACTCGGATTTTTGGGAATGATGGTGGATCCGCAGTATGGCGGCAGTGGGCTCGATACTGTTTCGTATGTTTTGGCGATGGAAGAAATCTCGAAAATCGACGCATCGGCATCGGTAGTGATGTCGGTTAACAATTCGCTTGTTTGCTGGGGACTTCAGGCTTTCGGAACAGAAGAACAAAAGCAAAAGTACCTGCCGAGGCTAGCTTCCGGCGAAATTATCGGCGCTTTTTGCCTTTCGGAACCAGAAGCGGGAAGTGACGCTACTTCGCAAAGGACGACTGCGATCGATATGGGTGATCATTATTTTTTGAACGGTACGAAAAACTGGATCACGAACGGAAATTCGGCTTCGGTTTATCTGGTCATCGCTCAAACTGACGCTGAGAAAAAACACAAAGGGATCAACGCGCTGATCGTTGAAAAAGGAATGCCCGGATTTGAAATCGGACCTAAAGAACACAAAATGGGAATCCGCGGTTCCGATACTCATTCATTGATGTTCAACGATGTTAAGGTCCCGAAGGAAAACCGGATCGGAGAAGATGGATTCGGATTTAAGTTCGCAATGAAAACACTTGCCGGCGGACGCATCGGAATTGCCGCGCAGGCGTTGGGGATTGCGTCGGGCGCATACGAACTGGCGCTCAAATATTCAAAGGAAAGAAAGGCGTTCGGAAAAGAAATTTCACATCACCAGGCAATTGCTTTCAAGTTGGCAGATATGGCTGTGAACATTGAAGCCGCAAGATTTCTTTGCCTGAAAGCAGCGCGCGACAAGGACGAACACAAGAATTACGACCTGAGTGGAGCGATGGCGAAACTGTTCGCTTCACAGACTGCGATGGATACTGCGGTGGAAGCGGTCCAAATCCACGGCGGAAACGGATATGTAAAGGAATATCACGTCGAGCGGTTAATGCGCGATGCGAAAATTACGCAGATATATGAAGGAACTTCGGAGATTCAGAAGATCGTAATTTCCAGAAGCATACTTTCACAATAATTCAAGCCCGGTTCGCCGGGTTTTTTTATAGCCTTGCCTTCCTTAATCCAACCTTTATTATCTTTACGGCCGTATGAAAAACATCATTATTACAGGTACAAGCCGTGGCATCGGCTATGAATTGGCGCTTAAGTTTGCTGCCGATCATAAAGTGCTCGCATTATCGCGAAAAATCCCGTCCGCCCTTGCCGCACATCCAAATATTACCTGCCTTTCCGTCGATCTTTCTGTGGAAAGCGATCTCGAAAAGGTTAAAAATTTCCTGGAATCGGACTGGAAGTCGGTCGATGCGATTATCCACAACGCGGGCGCAATGCTGTTGAAGCCTTTTCGGGAGACAACCGTCGCCGATTTCGAGCACATTTATAAGGTCAACGTTTTTGCTGTTGCGGCGCTAAACCGATTGGCCATCGATTTTCTGCAACCCGGAAGTCATGTCGTGATCATTAGCAGTATGGGCGGAGTGCAGGGCACGATGAAGTTTGCCGGACTTGCAGCGTACAGTTCCAGCAAAGGCGCGGTGATCACACTGAGCGAATTGCTGGCGGAAGAATATCGCGACCAACAAATTTCGTTCAATGTCCTGGCGCTTGGCGCTGTCCAGACCGAAATGCTTGCGGAAGCTTTTCCAGGATACGAAGCGCCGGTAACTCCGCAGGAAATGGCCGATTATATCATGAATTTCACGCTCACAGGCCATCGGTTCCACAATGGAAAAGTAATACAGGTTTCGTCGACAACGCCATGAGTGATGTGCTTCACAAATACCTTCCTGAGCATGCGGTAAAACCTGTTTTCGCTTTGATAGTCGAGAATAGAGTTCACCTTCGGGTTGTTAATGAGCGCGTCACACGGCATGGCGATTACCGCAGCCTCGCGGGAAAGCACGAAATAACCGTGAATGCAAATCTGAATAAATACAGGTTTCTGATTACGTTGATCCACGAAATTGCTCATTTGGTAGCTTTCGAAAAGTTCGGTCGCCGAATCAAACCGCATGGGAGCGAATGGAAACTGACCTTTCAGCGGCTGATGATTCCGTTTATCCGTCCCGAAATATTTCCGGCAAGCCTGCTTCCGCTCTTGGCACGACATTTTAAGAATCCCGCGGCCAGCAGCGATACCGATGCTACACTTTCGTTGGCACTGAAGCAATTTGACCCCGTCAATGATAAAAACTATATATTTGAGCTTCCTTATGGCAGCCTCTTCCGCATCCACAACGGGCGGATTTTCAGGAAAGGCGCTCAGCGAACCAAGCGATTCGAATGTCAGGAAGTTGGCAGCGGCAGGGTTTATCTGTTTAATCCGAATGCCGAGGTCGAGCTCCTGACTGAAAGGGAAGCATAATGCTAAATGGCAATTTGCCTTTTGAAATGAATTCAAACTTTTACGCAATCATTATGGCCGGCGGTGTCGGTTCAAGGTTTTGGCCTGTCAGTACGGCGGATTTTCCGAAGCAATTCCACGATTTGCTGGGCGCCGGACAGACATTGGTGCAAAAAACTTTCAGTCGGCTCGAAAAATCCGTTCCGGCAGAAAATATTTTCGTCCTTACCAACGAGCGTTACCGCGATCTCGTTCTCGAGCAGTTGCCAAAGTTCTCTCCCGAAAAAATCCTTTTGGAACCGGCGATGCGAAACACCGCACCGTGCATATTATACGCCACTTTAAAAATCCGCAAATCGAATCCGAAGGCCGTTGTAGTTGTGGCTCCGAGCGATCATTGGATTGAAGATGAAGCTGCATTTGCTTCCGATCTGGCGGAATGTTTTGAATTTTCAGAAAAAAACGATGCATTGGTGACACTGGGAATAAAACCGACATTCCCGAACACCGGTTTTGGTTATATCGAATTTGCGGCTGATGATAACCAGTCAATAAAAAAAGTCCTTCATTTCAGGGAAAAGCCGGATTATGAAACCGCCCGAAAATTTGTCGAAAGCGGTAATTTTTTATGGAATGGCGGCATATTTATCTGGAGCGTGACGGCAGCAGTCAACGCCTTCGAAAAGTCGAGCCCAAATTTGTTTCGTTTGTTCGCCAACGGGATGGATAAGTATAATACTCCTGATGAGCAGCAATTTATTCTTGATAATTATCCGCTTGCCGAAAATATTTCTGTAGATTACGCCATTATGGAGGAAGCTCCGAATGTTTTTGTGAAGCCCGCGACCTTTGACTGGAATGACCTGGGAACCTGGGGATCGTTGCACGATAAGCTCGATAAGGACGCCAACAACAATTCGGTGGTGCATGCGCGGGTGATCCTTGAGAATGCATCGCACAATATAATTAGGGCAGAAGGCAGCAAGCTTGTTATTATTGACGGCTTGCACGATTATATAATTGTGGACAAAGATGACGTGCTGCTGATCTATCCGAAAAGCAAGGAGCAGGAGATCAAGCAGCTTGTCGCAAAAGCTGAAAATAGGTAGCGGAAGGTACGTTTAACCCTTCCCGAAATTAACAAATCTATTGCGGTATGGGTAAAACTACACTATTGGCAAACGGAAAATCGCTTATTACGGTCGTATTTCTTTTGCTGTGCGCATTCCCGGCGTATTGCCAGTTGCCTGCATTCACTTTGATAGTCTCCCATACAGACCAGACTTGCTTAGGGAATGGTACCATGACTTTTTCGGTTTCAGGAACCGCGCCCGGATCTTCGGTACTTTACAGCATTTATGAGTTTCCGAACCTGACCACGCCAATGGCGGTGCAATCGGCATCGGTACTTGGTTCGCTTTCGGCAGGTTCCTACAACGTTGTGGCAACGCAATCATTGGGTAGCCAGACCAATACTCAGGAAACTGATGTAACAATTGAAAATCATATTCAGCAGCTTCAGTACAATCTGCAGGGTGTTAACGCAGTTTGCGGCCCGAATGGAAAAATCATTGTCAATGTCACCTCCGGAATCGGAGTGAGTTATGAAATTTTCGCCGGTCCGGTGATCGTTCCCAGCCAGTCTTCAAATGTTTTGGAAGGATTGACCGCGGGCATTTATCAGGTCAGGGTTTTTAATAATTGTGGCGAAGGCGTGGTGCAGACTTTTGAGCTTTTTGAAAGTCAGGCGGGAATTAGCCTTGGCGGTCAGGATCCTGTTCCATCCGATTGTGGCGAAGCACAGGTTGGAGTGACGATTAGCAATGCCGGAACTTCGGTCGTAGCCTATCCGCTGACGGTAGTTTGCGTAGTGCAGCCGCCAACAGGTCCGCCGATAACCTACACGCAAATTATCAATGCACCAGCACCTCCGGCAACATATACAAATTACTTTGAGTACATTCCCACTTACGAAGGGCAAGCCTACGGTTATACTGTTACGATCACCGACAACTGTGGCAACATCTACACGACTGGCCAGGGAATTAATAATCTTCAGGTAGATCCTACAGCATCGCCTTTCAATAATGCCTGCGACAGCGGCGGGATTTTCGTGCAGAATGTTACCGCGCTTGTGATGACAGAAGCGCCGGCAAGCTATCCGCCGACACTGCCATTGGATTTAACGTCACAAATAAACGCGGTTCATACCGTTACGATTAACAGCGCACCGGAAGGTTATTATACGTTTTTGGCGACGGGGCTTTGTGGCCAGATTGTCGAACTCCACGTTCAGATCGTTCCGCCCACACAGTCGGCTCCCGGCGCAAATTCGGCTCCGGATTGCGATCCAACAATGGGTTCGCTCTACCTCGCCGGGACTTTGACCAACGTGGTTTTGACCGGAGCGCCTTCAACATACGTCGGGGCCGTACCGCAAGATCTCAGTTTCAACATCGATCCGTTTACGCATGCATTCACGATGAATTCGCTTCCCGTCGGAAATTACGTATTCCATACAACCGACAATTGTGGCGCAACGTTCGACGTTCCTGTTTTCGTTTCCAGTTACCAATCTGCAGTCACTGTGGATGTAATCGAGAATTGCAATTCTTTTAATATTAACCTGACGCACGTCTCGACCGGTATTTCGCCTTCATTCTGGCTTCAAAAGTTCGACGCGATATCTAATTCGTGGGAACATCCTCAATCGGGTGCCGACTATATCGAAGGGAATCCATTGTCGTCTTCAAACGCCTATATGCTAAATTCGAGCGGGACGACATACAATCTGGCTTTTAATGGGATTTTCCGCATTCTGCGGACGTTTCCCTATTACAACAACGGGTCGTCAATTCCGCTGAACTGCATTGCTGAAGTTTACAATTTCGAATACCGGCCGGGGCCGCAGATTATAGATGTCTATAGTTTTGCTTGCGATAATGATCTGCTTGACATTATAGTGAACGCCATTGGCGAGCAGCCCCTCATCTATCGGATAACAACCAAGAACGGCGCTCCGTTTGTGATTGAAAATGGTACATCGGCAACATTTACCGGATTGGAGGCGGCAACCTATAATATTCAGGTTCAGGATCCGTGCGGCAACATTTTAAACAGGATATTTGAAATTTATACGCCCGCGTCTTTTGAGATTACAGCTTCCGGACTCTGCGATGGACAGGAAGGTGGCTTGTCGGTTCCCGATTTTCCATTCTTGAACTATACCTGGTGGAAGGGCAATAACAGCAGCAACGTCATTGGAAATACCGCCTCGCTTGCATTTACGCCGTTTGATCCGGCTTCCGACAGTGGCGTTTACCACGTACGCATACAAAATCCCGATGCCGATTCGTGCATCGACCTGGTACTTGATTATATCGTTTCTCCAACAGGGACAATTCCGCAGGCGGGCGCCGATGTTTCCGTTATTTATTGCGATCGGCCAAACATCGACCTGACAACGCTTCTTGTCGCTCCCTTTACCGCAGGCGGAACTTGGTCGGTTGTTTCTGGAAATGTCGCGCCGCAGGGCAATATCTGGAACGCGAGCGGTTTGCCTGCCGGAACCTATCAGCTGCAATATAATGTTACGTCTTTGTGCGGTTCCGATGAATCGCTAATATCGATCATTCTGCAGACGGATCCCGGCCTTCCGATTGCTAGCGCGACCGGCTCGGTTTGTTTCGGTGGTGAGATTTCGTTAAATGCAATTGCTCCCGCAGGAGCCAGCGTGCATTGGTCGGGACCGAACGGTTTTTCATCTGATGAAAATAATCCAGTTATTGAAAATGCGTCCGTTTCGATGAGCGGAACCTACACCGTCACTTCTTCCCTTGGAAGTTGCACATCGCTTCCGGTTGCCGTCCCCGTTACGGTTTTACCGCCGCCGACTCTTGATATCGAGGCAGTTTGTAATGAAAATCGTTTTATGATCAATGCGCAGCCACACGAAAATTCTTTTGATGCAGAAGCAGCGACTTATGTATGGCTGTCGCCAAATGGTACGGCACTTCAGGGAAATCCGGTGGATATTACCGGCGCCGCGCCGGGGATGTATTCGGTTGCTATTACGACGGCCGACGGATGTTCGACCTCCGGACAGGTTTTGGTGGCACGAACGCTGTGCACGGTTCCACTCGGGATTTCACCAAACGGTGATGGGAATAATGACAATTGGAATCTCGAAGGGCTCGATATCGTCAAATTGGAAATTTTCAGTCGATACGGAAATATCGTTTATGAAGCGAATCAGTACAAGGATGAATGGTACGGGCAGGACTTTAAAGGCAGGCCGCTTCCGGATGGCACATATTACTACTATATGAAACTCACGACCGGCGCGGAGCAAACCGGCTGGGTTTATGTCATTACCGGTTATTAGTATCGTCCTTTAAATACGCTTCGCGGACACGTTTAAAAAGGTCGGATGAATATACAAATTCGACAATTGCTTCATTATCGGTGCGGAATATTTCTTCCTTGGTTCCTTCCCACGCTTTGACGCCGTTTTTGAGGAAAATGATTTTGTCGCCATTTTGCATGACCGAGTTCATATCGTGCGTATTGACAACAGTTGTTATGTTGTATTCTTCGGTGATTTCCTTGATGAGGTCGTCGATTATGATTGCAGTCTGCGGATCGAGTCCGGAATTCGGTTCATCGCAGAAAAGATATTTCGGGTTGTTCACAATCGCACGTGCAATTGCAACCCGTTTCTGCATTCCGCCTGAAATTTCGGAAGGAAGTTTTCTGTGTGCGCCAACAAGATTTACGCGTTCCAGAACAACATCAACGCGTTCACGGATCTGGGCGCGTGAAAATTTGGTAAACATCCGAAGCGGAAACCCGACATTATCCGCGACAGTCATCGAATCGAATAGCGCGCTTCCTTGAAAAACCATTCCAATTTCTGTCCGTATTTCCCGTTTCTCATCGGGCGACAGTTTGGAATAGATCCGTCCGTCGAATGAGATCGTTCCGGCGTCAGGGGTAAAGATGCCGAGCAGGCTTTTAAGCAAAACCGTTTTCCCCGAGCCGCTTTGACCAATAATCAGATTCACCTTACCGGCTTCAAAAACCGCGGAAATTCCTTTTAGGACTTTGCTCGCGCCAAACGATTTCTCAACATTTTTTACCTCTATCATCAGCTCAGCAGTAGTTGGGTTAATATGTAATTAATGAGGATGATTGTCACTGATGTCCACACGAAAGCTACAGTGCTGGCCTTTCCGACTTCAAGCGCCCCGCCTTTCATGTAGTAGCCGTGGAACGATGGAATTGTGGCAAGCAACAAAGCAAAAACAAACGTTTTTATAAAGGCATACGCGATGTGAAACGGTATGAAATCCTGCTGGATTCCGCCGATGAATTCCGCACTCGAGCCAAAGCCTCCGTAAACCGCAGCCATCCAACCGCCCAAAATGCCGAGAAACATACTGATCCCGATGACAAAAGGGTAGAGCAGCAGCGCGATCAGTTTTGGAAATACGAGATAATTCAGTGAATTCACACCCATGACCTCAAGTGCGTCAATCTGTTCGGTTACGCGCATCGTGCCAATACTTGACGTGATGAACGAACCCATTTTACCGGCCATAACGATCGAAATGAACGTGGGAGCAAATTCAAGAATCACCGACTGTCGTGTTGCAAAGCCTATCAGATATTTCGGAATCAGCGGGTTGGTTAGGTTAAGCGCCGTCTGGATCGCGACAACTCCGCCGACAAAAAACGAGATGAAGCAGACGATTCCGAGCGAACCGATTATCAGGTCGTCGATTTCCTTGAGGATCAGCCCGCGCATCACCGACGCCTTGGTAGGTTTCCTGAAAATCTCTTTCCACATCAGGAAATACCTTCCCATTTGCGACAAATAGCGAACGAGCATCATAGATTTAGAATATGCGCTAAAATAAGGATTAGTTTACAGTTTCTCATTGGCGGTTTTGAGTTTTTTATGATTGGGCGTTGCCTTTCACACCGGCCTACGCGCCTGCTGGCTCTTCGCTAAAACAGTTCACGGGACTGTTTTTTCACGCTCAGCCCCGGCCGGGCTCTCGGCTCAATCTTTTCAAACCTCAAAGGTTTCAAAAACCTTTGAGGTTTATAAAAAGGATTTCCGCCTCCATCCCTAACGCGAACCGCAAACGGGATGTTTTTCCTATCTTCGATAAAAACACAAATGATGCAATTCCGAAAATGCTGCGTCTTACTAATGGTCGTACTAACCACGGGCAGCTTTGGGCAACGAAAACTCTTCGATGAGGTTATCGCAAAATATGCCTCCCATCAGCAGTGGCGCTACGTAGTTAATTATTCGATCAAACCATTCGATGACGATCAGCCTGTCCTTATTCACAGCGGTGTTGCGCTCTTCAGGCGGCCGTCCGACACTCTTTTTGGAGGTACCGTTGAATTCGATGCCTATTATGACGGAGTGATTTCGGAATATCTTTACGACGGTTCCAACGTATTTTCTTTGAACCAACAAAAAAAAGACGTTGTAAAGTTTCCGGCGGGCAGAAAATGGGCAATTTCCGGAAACTATGAGGGCGAAGTCATCAACCTGCCTTTTCTGCGCATCCATAGACTTGGTGAACTTCTCGATGATCCCAAAAATACGGTTACTTATTACGACACTATTTATTTCAACAGCAAGTGCAATGTGGCAAAAATTATTTTTCCGGATGAAGCGCCAATGAAAAATATGGAAATGAAATTTATCGTCAACAAGAAGAAAAAGACGATAGTCGGCAAAACGTTCGCGGTGGATCTTGATGACCAGCATCAGTGGAATAAATGGGACATCACCATGCAGAGCTTTGATGCGCTGCCACCGGATTTTGTCGAAAAACGCGTAGCGAAGCTCACCGCCGAGTATGGCGTAACAAACTATGTACAGCCGTCGGCCGAGGAGCTTAAGCCACTTGACATAAACGACGCTGCTCCTGCCTTTTCAGGTGAGATTTTCGGCGGCGGGAATTTTGACCTGAGTTCGTGCAAAGGGAAGATAGTGCTAATCGACTTTTGGTATATGGCGTGCTACGGATGCGATCTTGCGGTGCCAGCGCTTGCAGCGTTACAAAAAAAATATGAAGGAAAAATCGTGGTGGTCGGTGCAAATCCGGTTGACAGCGATGAAAAACGAAGAAAAAAATTGGCAGAATTCATCGCCAGAAAAGGCATAAACTACCATATAGTTTTTGTAAACAGCGAACTACTGAACCGTTATAAAGTAAATGCGTTCCCAACACTTTACCTGATCGACACCGAGGGTAAGATCCGAAGCAGCGAGATTGGATATAGTGAGGAAGGCATGAAGTCAATCGATATGCAAATCGAGCAACTGCTTCGTGAACGTTAACCAAATAGCTTTGATTTCATTTTAGTCCAGCGGTAGTGGCGAATCCAGTTTGCTTCCTGCGCGGTCACCAGCATTTGCTTTCCGGAGCTTTTAGCTTTGAAATATCCGCGAAGATAATCGGCGAAGAGCAATGGCTTTTTCTTCATCATCGCGAGTTTTGCCGAAGCGATTGACGTAATCCAGAAGCCATATCCCAGACTATAGAAAGCTTCGCCCTGTTTGAACCTTGCCGTTTCATCGTAGCGCGCACCCGTTGGTTTCAGGTGTTTTACCTTTAATTCGGAAAAAGTAACCACTTTCCAGCCGTGGAATCTTGCCAGCAGTTCATCAACCGTGTCCCAGCCCATTGCAGGTCTCAATCCGCCGATGTCAGCGAAACACTGCTTCCGGTATGCTTTGAATGCTCCGCGGATGTGATCTTTATCCGTTAAGTTCTCTAAAACCCATTCTCCATTTTTTTCAATATAGGCGAACCCGCCGGCCATGCCGATTTTCGGATCTGATTTAAAGGCTGTGAGGATGGTTTCGAAATAATTTTCCGGAAGGATCAAATCTGCGTCGAGTTTAACGATGATTTCGAAGTCGGCATCAATCGCTTCTAATCCATTTTGGAACGCACGGATGACTTTGCTTCCGGGAAGATGTATGGCATCCGACTGTATGTTGATCAATTTTATCCAATGAAACTGAGCAGCCAGGTTGGTGACGACTTGGGCTGTTTCGTCGGTTGAATTGTCGTTAACGACAACCACTTGGCTGGGAAGCTGCTTCTGCCGGGAAACGGAATCGAGCGTTTTTTCGATAAACGCGGCTTCATTGTAGGCCGGAATGACAACAGCATATTTCATTTGCACTATTTTCGTTCGGCGTAGACAATGTAATATCTCGGTACAAACCGGCGAAGCAATGGTCGAAAGCCTAATTTCTTAACCGGATTTGTCCACTTTTCCCGATCGATGATTTTCCAGCCGGTTTTTTCGAGCAGCCAGTCGAGTTGCCAATCCTCGAATTCGTGATAATGTCGGTCCCACATGTCGGTTTTGCTGCGGTATGCGGACGAAAACCACAGCCGGAGCGGGACTGAAATAACAATTTTATTTGCAGAAACAGATTGTAAAATGGTAAACGGATTCAGCAGGTGCTCGAAAATCTCGAAAGCAGTCACAACCGAAGCGGCCTGGCCAAGCGCCGACTGATCGAAATCGAGGTCTTCTCCGGAAGTGTTTTTCACCTGGAAGCCTTCCTTGCGCATGATTTCCGAAAACGGATTGCTCACGCCCAGATCAAGGATTTGTTCTGTGGGCGCGAGGTGCTTTTTCAGGAATGCCAAGGTGTGGCGAAAGCGCTTGTCAGGATAAACTTCTTCGTACATGGGTTGAGTTTGCGGGGCAAATATAGGTATAAAAACACAACGCGATCGTGAGTGCGCGAGGGATGGACGCGGCAGCCCGGAGCGTAGCGAGGACTACAGCAAACAGCCCGGCCCGCAGGGACGCGCCCGATTAATGGCGGTAAATCAGCGAATTGATGTTCATCCCGGCGCCTACCGATGCCATTATGACGACATCGCCTTTGTTGAGCGATTGCTTGTCGAGCTTGTTATGAACGAGCAGGTCGAACAGCGTAGGAACCGTGGCGACGCTGCTGTTTCCGAGTTTGTGGATGCTCATTGGCATAATTCCGGGCGGTGGCGATTGGTCATAAAGCTTATAAAACCGTTGGATGATCGCTTCGTCCATTTTTTCGTTGGCCTGATGAATGAGGATTTTGCTGACTTTGGAAATGGGAACGCCGCTTTTTTCGAGACAACTTTTCATCGCCATCGGAACGTGGTTTAGTGCAAATTCATAGATTTTCCGGCCGAACATTTTCAAATAACGGACATCAGGATCGAGATCTTTGTTGAACGACTTGCCAAAATACAGATAGCCTGCTTCATTGGCGGCATAAGTAGCGCTTTCATGAGCCAGGACTCCGCTGTCATCGTTGGATGCGGTAACCACGGTTGCGCCGGCGCCGTCGGAGTAGATCATCGCGTCGCGGTCGTGAATGTCAACAACGCGCGAAAGAGTTTCAGCACCGATTACCAGGCAATTTCGCGCTATTCCAGCCTTTACAAAAGCGTTGGCCTGTATCATTCCCTCGATCCAGCCCGGACAGCCAAAGAGCACATCGTAGGCAACGCATTTCGGATTCTGTATTTTGAGTTTTTGCTTGACGCGGGCTGCGATGCTGGGAACGGTATCGGACTGAATCGCGCCGTGGCGAAGGTCGCCAAAGTTGTGTGCGACAATGATGTAGTCGAGTGTTTCCTTATCGATTTTCGCGTCGTCAATGGCTTTTTCCGCAGCCAAAGAAGCGATGTCGGATGTAAGCAAATTGCGTTCGGCGTACCGTCTTTCCTCGATTCCGGTGATATCGCGGAATTTGGAAATGATTATATCGTTGGTATGGTGGAGCGGAAGTCCTTCGTCGCTGAGGAACTGGTGGCTGCTAAAATCCTCATTCTTAACGGTGATGGTCGGTATGTAACTGCCCGATCCTGCAATTTTTATATTCATGCCCTTTCGCTATTAGGCTAATATATCAAAAATCGGCGTGACTGTCAATGGTTTCGTGCGTTTTTTCCTGTGATTTTTCAGTGAAGTTTGGATACTTATCTGGCAGCCAGCTTGATTTGCATCACCGTAGCGACCGATAGCGCCCGCGTTTTGATCATCTCTGCTTTTTCACCGGCAAAATGCTCGTCGACAGTGGCGTTAAAATAGCTCAGCCATGTCTCAAAATGCTTCGGAAGCAGCCGTTCTTTTGTGTCCAGGTCGAGGTGAACCTGGAGTACGTTCCGACGGTAGTAGCCCGTTCCCAGAATATTCTGTTCCCAGAAATCCACGATGACCGATAAATGATGGGCCAGATCTATCTTCGCAACATCGGTAAAAATGTAGCTGATCGTACTGTCATTGAGCAGCCGCCGGTAAAAGTCGTCCATCAGCAATTCGAGGTCGGCGCGTGTGGTAATGTCTTTCATAACAAAAAACCCTGCCGAAACAGGGTTTGAATTTATTCTTCCATATATGCTTCAATTGGCGCGCAGGAACAAATCAGGTTCCGGTCGCCGTAAGCGTCGTCAACCCGGCGTACTGAAGGCCAAAATTTATTTTCCGCAAGATAATCCAACGGAAATGCAGCAACCTGGCGTGAGTAAGGGAAATTCCATTCGTCAGAGGTCAACATTGTCATTGTGTGCGGTGAATTTTTCAATACGTTGTTCTTGTCATCTGCCGAAGCGGCTTCGATTTCCTTGCGGATCGAGATCATGGCATCACAAAAACGATCCAATTCCTCAAGGTTCTCGCTTTCCGTTGGTTCAACCATGAGCGTTCCCGCAACTGGGAATGAAACTGTCGGTGCGTGAAAGCCGTAATCCATAAGTCGTTTTGCGATATCGGTAACCTCAATGCCTTTTTCCTTGAACGGCCTGCATTCGAGGATCATTTCGTGAGCCGCGCGTCCCATTTCGCCGCTGTAAAGCGTAGCGTAATGTCCGTTGAGCCTTTCCTTGATATAGTTGGCGTTCAGGATCGCAAACTTTGTCGCGTTGGTCAATCCTTCGGCGCCCAGCATCGTGATATAGCCGTAAGAAATCAGGCAAACGAGCGCTGAACCCCAAGGTGCAGCCGAAATTGCAGTAATGGCCTTTTCACCGCCCGTGGCAATCACCGGATTTGTCGGCAGGAATGGAACAAGGTGTTTTGCAACGCATATAGGGCCAACTCCGGGTCCGCCGCCGCCGTGCGGAATGGCAAAAGTTTTATGCAGGTTGAGGTGGCACACATCGGCGCCAATGGTTGCCGGATTTGTGAGTCCGACCTGCGCGTTCATGTTCGCGCCATCCATGTAAACCTGGCCGCCGTTCTCGTGGATGATTTTGGTAATTTCGGTAATCGCCGATTCAAAAACGCCGTGCGTTGACGGATAAGTCACCATCAGGCACGCGAGGTTGTCTTTATGCTGGATGGCTTTCGCGCGAAGGTCTTCGACATCTATATTTCCGTTTTCCGAAGTTTTGGTAACGATAACCTGCATTCCGGCCATTGTCGCCGTTGCCGGGTTCGTTCCGTGTGCCGATGCCGGGATGAGTGCGATGTTGCGGTGGTGATCGCCTCTCGACTGGTGATAAGCGCGAATTACCATCAATCCGGCGTATTCACCCTGTGCGCCTGAATTGGGCTGCAATGTTGTGCCGGCGAACCCGGTAATTACGTTAAGTTGCTGTTCGAGTTTTTTCAGCATTGTCTGGTAACCTTCGGCTTGGTCAGTTGGCGCAAACGGATGAATGCTGTTCCAGTTGGCCATGCTCAGCGGAAGCATTTCGGCGGCCGCATTGAGTTTCATCGTGCACGATCCCAATGCGATCATCGAATGGTTCAGCGAAAGGTCGCGGCGCTCGAGCATTTTGATGTAGCGCATCAACGCAGTTTCAGAATGATGGCTGTTGAAAACCTCGTGTTTCAGGAAGCTGCTGCTTCTTTTCAGCGAATCTGCAATAGTAACGTTTTCTGAAAGTTCGTTTATTGTAAAGGCGGTTTTTCCGGTCGCTTCGGCAAAAATTGAGATAATCGAATTTATATCGGCTGGCGAAGTGGTCTCATTAAAAGAAATCGACACCGTTTCGCTGTCCGGATAGTAGAAGTTAACTTCACGTTTTTGGGCTGCGGTGCGTACTTTACCCGCATCGGCTTTAACCAGAATTGTATCGAAGAACGAGGAGTTCATCTGGTAAACTCCGAGTTTATTCAACGCATCGGCAGTGGTGACGGCGGCAGCGTGTACTTTAGCCGCGATGTATTGCAGGCCTTTTGGTCCGTGATAGACAGCGTACATTCCGGCCATCACCGCCAGTAAGACCTGGGCGGTGCAGATGTTTGAAGTTGCTTTTTCCCGTTTGATATGCTGCTCGCGGGTCTGCAGCGCCATCCGCAGTGCGCGGTTTCCATTGGCATCGATCGTAACTCCGATGATACGTCCCGGCATGCTGCGTTTGTATTCTTCTTTGGTCGCGAAATATGCAGCGTGTGGTCCGCCATAACCCATCGGAATCCCGAATCGCTGAGTGGTTCCAACAACGACGTCGGCGCCCATTTCGCCCGGAGGCGTCAGCTTAACAAGCGACAAAATATCGGCAGCGACCGCCGTCCGAATTTCTGCCGATTTGGCTTTTGCGATGAATTGTGAATAATCATGAACCTGTCCGTGTTTCCCCGGATATTGCAGGATGGCTCCAAAATATTCATTTCCGAAAGTAAACTCTTCGTGGTTTCCGACAACCAGTTCAACGCCAATTGGAATCGACCGCGTCTGAAGTACCGATAATGTCTGCGGTAGAATTTCATCAGAAACAAAAAACTTGTTTGCGTTGTTCTTTTTCTGGTCGCGCGACCTGATGTCAAAAAGAAGCGCCATCGCTTCGGCGGCGGCAGTACCTTCGTCGAGCAGCGATGCGTTTGCGATTTCCATACCGGTAAGTTCGATCACCATTGTCTGGAAATTCAGCAGCGCTTCAAGCCGGCCCTGTGCAATTTCGGCCTGGTACGGCGTGTAGGCGGTATACCAGCCCGGATTTTCAAAAATATTCCTTTGGATCGCAGCCGGGACGATCGTTGGGTGATACCCGAGCCCGATAAAGGATTTGAAAACCTTGTTGCGGTTTCCAAGCTGCTGTATATGGTTTAGGTATTCGTATTCGGTCATTGCCGGATCGAGATCCAGCGGCGCCTTGAGGCGAATGTCATCGGGAAGCGTTTCATAGACGAGTTGTTCGATCGAATCAACACCGATCGTTTTCAGCATGTGCTGCAGGTCATTTTCGCGCGGTCCGATGTGCCTTAAGGCAAAAGCATCTGTCTTCATAAAGTGTGTTGTTTTTCAGCGCAACAAAAATAGGATTTTATCCCGAATTTTATTGTGACCAAAGTCACGAAAAGGCGATGTAATTATCAACTGCACAGAATTCTTTTTAACAGAATCCGTAATTTTACCGAATGGCTTTATTCAGGCGGGTTTTCGACTTCTATCTCCACGGCAGCATTCACGTTGCGCTTGCAGTTTATGCGCTTGTTCGGATGACCGGGCACATGTTTCGGATCTCGCACGAAAGTCCGGTTTCGTTGTTTGCTTTTTTTGGTACCATTGCCGGTTATAATTTCGTAAAATTCCACACGCTTGCCGTGACACGCAAAAGATCGCTTTCTCCGGAAATAAAAGCGATTACGGCGCTCAGTTTTTTTTCACTTTTATTGGCGTGCTATTATTTCCTGCAACTGAGTTTTGTGGCCCACATGATGTCGTTGATCGTGTTGGTGTTGACAATTTTGTACACGTTGCCTTTTTTTCCGAACCGGCAGAACGCGCGTAATTGGGCAGGTGTCAAGATCTACATCGTTTCACTTTGCTGGGTGGGCGTGACGGTTGTGCTTCCCGTGATAAATGCCGGTGTTGGAATCACGACTGATTTCTGGCTCAAATCGGCACAACGGTTCATTTTGGTGTTCGTCCTTATCCTTATTTTCGAAATCGTCGACCTGAGCAAGGACGATCCATTGCTTCAAACGGTTCCGCAGCAGATAGGAGTGAAGCGCACCAAATTGCTCGGCCTGCTTTTATTGGTGGTGTTTTATTTCATGGAGCTGCTTCGGATCCATACGGATTACGGCCAATTGTTCGTCAACCTGGCGCTGATAATCCTCACCGGAAGTTTCCTTGCTTTTGCCAATCCGCAGCGAAGCCGTTATTACTCGTCGTTCTGGGTTGAATCGATCCCGATAGTCTGGTGGCTGCTGGTTGTATTTTCAGACACCACTATTCACTCATATTAATGTTAGCGGCATTTATCGTATTTGAAAATAGGAAGCATCCGAGCCTAAAACAATTTCTATTAATTCGAATGCAATTATGATGTGGTTTTGCCGCGGTACTATGTCGTAATAAAAGATTACTTTACCTTCAGGGAAGGGGCGGTTTTGTCCCTACAAAATGCAAATCGATTTTACATGCGGAAAAGCCGTAAATTTTCTTAAATAGGATTGTGATGGTCGAATCGTCATAAACCGCATCGCTCTTGATCACTCAAATACGCGTGAAGAGGATTAATGTGATCAGATGTATTTATCACCAGTGTATCGTGGAATTCCCTTGCATCAGATTACAGGCAATTCTTTTATATCGCGCTGATGAGCGTTCTCAAAAAGGTGGTTTTCCCGCAGTATTCTAGCGTTTTAAAAGATTATTTTACCTTCAGGGAAGGGGCGGTTTTGTCCCTACAAAATGCAAATCGATTTTATTTGCGGCTTATCCGCAAATTTTCGTGCTTTTTTAGTGGGATGGTTTCGTGGACGCTGATTTTCGCAGCCGATATATTTTTGGGCGTTGCCTTTCGCGCCTGCCTCTGCAAATCCTGGCGCGTCGGCCGCGTCTTCCGCTTTATCTTTTGCTTTCCTTCGGTCGCAAAAGGATGTCGCTTCAACCGCTAACGCAAGCCCGCGATCATCATTTGATTAGGCCTGCACGTCTCAGCAACGCGTCGGGTTTCGGCTCTTTGCCCCGAAAGCGCTTGTAAAGCTCCATCGGCTTTTCGGTTCCGCCTTTTGTAAGTACATTGTCCATGAATTTTTTGGCAACTTCGGGATTGAAAATGCCTTCCTCAAGGAAATATTCAAACGCATCGGCGTCCAGCACTTCAGCCCATTTGTAACTGTAATAGCCGGCCGAATATCCGCCCTGGAAAATGTGGGAAAAGGAAACACTCATGCAATTATCGGCAACATCCGGATAAAGTGCGGTAGGTTCAAAGGCGCGGACTTCAAACGCTTTCACATCGTCAATACCAGTGGGATCCTGCGCGTGGTAGGCCATATCAAGCATACCGAAGCTCAACTGCCTCATTGTAGCAATTCCTTCCTGGAAACTGGCACTTTCCTTAATTTTTTTAATGAATTCCTGTGGAATTACCTCGCCAGTCTGATAGTGTTTTGCAAAAAGGGCCAGCGCTTCCGGTTCATAGCACCAGTTTTCCATAACCTGGCTCGGAAGTTCTACAAAGTCCCAATAAACCGACGTTCCTGAAAGGCTCGGATAAGCTGTATTTGCAAGCATTCCGTGCAGGGCATGTCCGAATTCGTGAAACAGCGTCGTCACTTCATTAAATGTCAGCAGGGACGGTTTGGTCTCAGTTGGTTTTGTAAAATTACAAACGATCGAAACATGAGGCCTTTCGTTAATTCCGTTCTTGATTGCCTGCGGCCGGAACGAAGTCATCCACGCCCCATTACGCTTGCCTTTCCGGGGAAAAAAGTCGGCATAGAAAACTGCGACAAGTACGCCCTCGCCATCAACAACTTCGAAAGTCTGTACGTCGTCGTGGTATTTATCGATGTCAAAAACTTCGCGGAAAGAAATTCCGAATAATTTATTGGCAACCGTAAAGGCACCGTTGAGAACGTTTTCAAGTTTAAAATATGGTTTACGCTGCTCATCGTCAAAAGAGAAAAGCTTCTGCTTCAGTTTCTCCGAATAATATGCGCCATCCCATTTCTGTAGTTGCCCGATTTGGTGAAGTTCATTTGCAAAGGCCTGCAATTCGGCAAATTCACGAAGAGCGGCAGGTTTGGCTTTTTCGAGCAGATCCGACAGAAAACTTTTCACTTTGTCGGGCGACTGTGCCATCCGCTCTTCGAGAACGAAGTGCGCATGCGATTCATAGCCGAGTAATTGGGCACGCTCGTATCGCAATTTCGCGATATTTTTGACGTTTTCGCGATTGTCGTGTTCATTTCTCCTGAAAGCTTTTCGCCCCGCGGCCAATGCGATTTCTTTTCGTAGCCCGCGATTGTCGGCATAGGTAACAAATGGAATGTAGCTTGGATGGTCGAGCGTAAAGATCCAGCCTTCTTTTCCGGCGTTCTTTGCGAGTGAACGCGCTTCTTCGATTGCACCTTCGGGCAGTCCGGAAAGGTCGGATTCATTGATAATGTGCAGTTGGTAGTCATTGGTTTCGGCAAGGACGTTTTCGCCAAAAGTCAATTTTAACTTCGCGAGTTCTGTATCGATTTCCCGGAGCCGCGCTTTTTTATCTTCGGGAAGCAGTGCGCCGTTCCTCGCGAAACCCTTGTATTTTTTCTCAAGCAACATGTGTTGTTCAGGCGAAAGCGACAGGTTTTCCCGCTGGTCGTAAACCGATTTTACTTTCCTGAAAAGGTCTTCGTTCAGCGTGATATCGTTGCTGAATTCAGTCAGCAACGGCGAGACTTCCTGGGCAATACGCTGGATTTCGTCGTTCGTTTCGGCCGAGTTCAGGTTGAAGAAAATATTCGACAGGCGGTCGAGTGCTTCACCAGAAAATTCGATCGCTTCGATTGTATTTTGAAAGGTTGGCGATTCGCTGTTGTTGATTATCTGGTCGATTTCGGCGCGCGCCATTGCGATGGCTTCTTCAAATGCAGGCTTGAAATCTTCAGTTTTTATTTGCGAGAATGGCGCAGTCTGGTATTTGGTTTCGAACGGTCGTGTCAGTATGCTCATGGTAACTTTGCTTAAGGTAAAGGTTGTTTTTGGATTAATGCCTAGCCCTGGTTGAAGCGGCATCCTTTTGCGAAGTGAAACGCAGCAAAAGATATAGCGGAAAACAGGAAACAGCTCCTGAAAAATCAGCTTCCTTTGATGCAATCGGCGGATTGGTCGACCGTTTTCTTCAGCCCTTCCTTGTAGGCTACAATTTTCTCCCTGACGTCTATGTCGCTGCAGCCAATCATCTGTGCTGCCAGGATTCCGGCATTTTTGGCTCCGTTGAGTGCAACGGTTGCAACGGGAACTCCACCCGGCATTTGCAATATCGACAGGATGCTGTCCCAACCGTCAAGAGAATTGGACGATTTTATCGGTACGCCGATTACCGGAAGCGGCGAGAGCGATGCGACCATTCCGGGTAAATGTGCCGCACCACCGGCGCCGGCAATGATGACACAAATTCCGCGATTGTGCGCATTCCGGCTGAATTCATACAGCTTGTCCGGTGTTCGGTGCGCCGAAACGATGTCGGTTTCAGTTTCAATTCCGAATCCTTTTAAAATTTCGATGGCTTCCTGCATAACTGACATGTCGGATATGCTGCCCATTATTACGGCTACTTTCATTGTTTTCTTTTTTTATCGGCGGCTTTGCTGATAACCTTGATCATGTCTTTCACGTCCGAGGCGATTTCGCGCGCTTTATCCCGATGTTCGTTAACGATTGTTACGTGTCCCATTTTCCGGAACGGCCGCGTTTGTTTTTTTCCGTAGATGTGCGGAGTAACGCCGCTCATTCCCAGTATTTTTTCGATGTTTTCGTATTTCACATTGCCGGAATGGCCTTCGCTACCAACAAGGTTTACCATCACTGCAGCGGCTTTGCTCTCGGTATTTCCAAGCGGAAGATCAAGAATTGCGCGCAGGTGATTTTCAAATTGCGAAGTGTAGCTTGCCTCGATCGTGAAATGACCAGAATTGTGCGGACGTGGCGCCACTTCGTTAACCAGGATTTTATTGTCTTCGGTCAGGAACATTTCAACGGCAAGCAAACCGACATGACCGATTTTCTCTGAAACTTCAAGTGCGATGGCGCGCGCCTTGTTTGCCAGCCGGTTTTCGATCCTGGCGGGACAGATCACATATTCGACCTGATTTGCGACAGGATGGAATTCCATTTCGACAACCGGATAAGTCATTGTTTGGCCGGAAGGGTTTCGGACTACAATTACCGCCAGCTCGTTCTTGAACGGAATCAGGTCCTCGGCGATGCATTCCCCTTCAGGAAGATTGTCGAGATCCTGCATCGTGCGTATGACTTTCACTCCGTAACCATCATATCCAAACTCGGCGCTTTTCCATACGAACGGCATTTTAAGCTTCGCCTCTATCATTTGGAAAACAAGGTCCTTGAGCGTTTTGAATTGCTTCGCATTGGCACACGGAATATTGTTTTCAAGGTAAAAATTCTTCTGAAGGCTTTTGTTTCGAATCGTTTTCAGCGTTTGTGCCGAAGGGTAGACTTTCAGGCCTTCTGATTCCAGCTTTTCGAGCGCATCAGTGTTGACGTTTTCAATTTCGATTGTGAGCAGGTTGACCATTTTCCCGAATCGGTAAACCGTGTCGTAGTCCATCAGGTCGCCCTTAATGAACGCATTGCAGGAAATCGCCGCCGGCGCGTCATCCGACGGATCGAGCACAAGTGTCCTGACGTCGAATTTTCGGGTTTCAGCAAGAAGCATTTTCCCGAGTTGCCCGCCGCCGAGAATACCTAAAGTGAATTCAGATGAGAAATATTCCATCCTGGCTGTTTATTGCAAAGATAGGATTTTGAAGATTTTGAATTTTCGTAAAGTTCAAATTTTAAAGTAAAATATTTTAGTATTTTTGTCGTCCTGAATTGCCCCAGTGGCGAAATTGGTAGACGCACTGTGTTCAGGTCGCAGCGCCTTCGGGTGTGCTGGTTCGAGTCCAGTCTGGGGCACAAAAAAACCGGCTTTTTTTGCCGGTTTTTTTTATTCTACATTGAAATCTGCGGTTGCCGTTTGCATCGCGTTCGGCGGAACGCTTACGGGAGTGACGTTCACAAGTTCATCATCCACATAAATCGAAATGGTTCCCGCGACAGTTGCCGGATTTGTATTGTCGAAGCTGGCCACGAGATGTGCATTGTACGGCGGTTCAACATCAAGCGCCCCGATCCATTCGGCGGGATTGTCGCCTGTAAAACCTTCTTCCATCTCGCCATCGGTGTTGCGAAACATTACTGAAGTAATAATAGGCGAGTCGGTCAAAACCCTATACTCGACAGTCTTTGCCGTGTTGTTGGTGTCTTTGTCGTTGTCGTCGCTGCAGGAAAGGCTCATTGCGCCAAACAAAACCAGCAATGCTGCTGTTCTTAAAGTTGTTGATTTCATATAATTTGTTATTTGTTCCGTCCACTTCGGTTTTTTTCGGCATCCCAATCCTCAGAGCTGGCATCGGGATCGCGCTCGTCAATCCGGTTTTGGTCGTCCGTATCATTTTCTTTATCACTTTTCGCGGAAAGCATTTGCCGGGTTTCCTCATCGATTTGGGTAATGCCATCGTCGATGTGTTCCTGGCTTGCCTTGAGGCTCCAATTGATTCCGAATGCGCTTTCATTACGCTGCAATATTTCCTGTTCCCTTATTGCTTTTGCAGGCGGATCGCGGTCAATTTCATTGGGATCGATACTTCCGGGATTGCCCTCACCGGTACCATCCTTGTGATACCTTTCGTGAGGATCGCTGTATTTATTTTGGGTGTCCATAGCTATATTACTACATTGGTTGCTTCTCAAATTTAAGTAATTACAGGGAAGAAGCTACTAAAATTGTAATAAAAGTTCATCTGTAAACGAATTCCTGTCCGGATGGATGGAAAGTTTCCCAATTGATGTTCAGGGCGAATTCGATTGACTTGCGGAATTTCTCGAACGAAGTCGATTTTTTTACATACAGGCTTGCTCCAAGGCTGAGGCTCTGGCTAACGTACGAAGTATCGCAGGCGGTCGAGAATATCACTACCGGAATATCTTTAAAACGGGAATTTTCGCGGATTTCCTGCAGCGTTTCGAGGCCATTTTTGCCCGGCATGTTGATGTCAAGAAAAACAATCGCAGGTAAGTAGTCGAGCGATTTCAGGTCCTGAATCAGCTTTTCCCCGCCGGAATGTGTACACACGCGGATATTCTTGCTTATCAGCTTGGTGGCGTCCCTGAAGAAATCGAGATCGTCGGGATCGTCATCGGCGTAGAATATGGTAAAACCCTCATTCATGACCGGAATTATTAGGTACTAAAAGTACAATATTTCGGATGAACAATTTTCGTTTCAACTGTTAATATTCCGTCTTATGAGGTGGATAATCGTGTACTTAGTCGATTTTATGTCGCATAAAAATCCGATAACGATGCAGATGTCCTAAAATTTTAACTTCTGGCTTTTTTACATCCCGTTTTTATTACTAAATTTATGTTGCGCCCCGCCGACCCAATTAAGTATATTTGCAGTTTATTTTAAATTCCAGCAGTGATCCAACTTCACGACAAAGAATTCATTCCGTTTATATCGGCCGAAGAAATTGACTTCGCGATTGCACAAATGGCGGAGCAGGTGGAAGCCGACTTTGGTGACGACATTCCTGTTTTCATCGGCGTTCTTAACGGCGCTTTTATGGTCGTTTCCGATTTTATGAAACATTACAAAAAGCCTTGTGAGGTTAGCTTTATCAAGCTTTCGTCGTACGAAGGCATGGAGTCGACGACCGAAGTCAAGCAGCTCATCGGCCTAAATCAGTCGCTCGCCGGCCGGACCGTCGTTGTCATCGAGGATATCGTGGATACCGGAAATACGATTGCCACGCTGAAAGACCTTTTTAAAAAGCAGCAGGTTGCCCATTTTAAGATCGCAACCCTGTTCTTCAAGCCGGATGCCTATCGGCACGAGATTAAAGTCGACTATGTCGGCATCCGCATCCCAAACAAGTTCATTGTCGGCTTTGGGCTCGATTATGACGGACTTGGGCGCAACCTTCCTGAAGTTTACCAACTAAAATAATTTTCTGAAATGACCAACATCGTCTTGTTCGGCAAACCGGGCGCGGGAAAAGGCACGCAGGCCGAATTCCTGAAAGAAAAATACAATCTGACGCATATTTCAACAGGAGACGTTTTTCGTTATAACCTGAAAAACAATACAGAACTTGGCAAATTGGCGAAATCATATATGGACAATGGCGATCTCGTTCCCGACGAGCTGACTATCAGGATGCTTGAGGATGAGGTTGAAAAACATCCGGACACCGATGGTTTTCTTTTCGACGGATTTCCCCGGACAATTGCGCAGGCCAAGGCGCTTGATCGCTTTTTGGAAAGCAAAGGATGGGAAATCGATGCCACAATCGCGCTTGAGGCGCAAGATGATATTTTGGTGCAAAGGCTTCTTGAGCGTGGTAAAACCAGCGGAAGGGCCGACGACCAGGACGAAGGAAAGATCCGAAACCGCTATCAGGAATATAACGAAAAGACCGCGCCGCTGACCGATTATTATCAAAAACAAAACAAATACTACCCGATTGACGGGATTGGCGAGATCGCTGAGATTACCTCACGGCTTAGTGCGGTAATTGACCAGCTCTAGCCGGAAAACCATGGAAATAGCAATAATATTTTTCCTTATTCTTCTGAACGGCGTATTTTCAATGTCGGAAATCGCCTTGATATCCGCCCGGAAAAATCGCCTTGAAAACGCCGCAAAAAAGGGAAATGCAAGTGCGCAGACCGCATTAGACCTGGCAAATTCGCCCAACAAATTCCTTTCAACCGTACAAATTGGCATCACCCTTATCGGGATTCTTACCGGTATTTTCAGCGGTAACCGGATCACCAGCGATGTGAAGGCGTTCTTTATGCAGTTTACGGCTATTCAACCGTACGCCGATTCACTTGCGGTGGCCGTCGTTGTTGTTACGCTAACCTTTTTCTCGCTTGTTCTTGGCGAACTGCTTCCCAAGCGGATTGGACTCAATTACCCGGAGAGAATTGCCAAAGCAGTGGCGATGCCGATGAGGTTCGTTTCAATTGTCACTGCGCCATTCATCTGGCTATTGACAGTTTCCACCGATTTTCTCTTGAAGATTCTGATGATTAGGCCTTCTGCCGACGGAAAAATCACCGAAGAGGAAATCAAGGCAATCATCAAAGAAGGAACTGAAGGCGGCGAAGTGCAGGAAATCGAACAGGATATTGTTGAGCGCGTCTTTCATATCGGCGACCGGAAAATCAACTCGCTGATGACACACCGAAAAGCCGTTGTGCTGCTTCCGCTTAACGCCGATAAGAATCATGTGCGCGACCTCATGCTGAAAGAACTTCACTCGGTTTATCCTGTTTACAACGAAAATCATAACGATATCGTCGGCGTAGTCAACCTGAAAAACATATTCGCGAATTTCGAAAATACCAGCTTTGATCTTGCCGAAATCATGACCGAAGCGCCCTATTTGATGGAGCAGACGACCGCCTACAAAGCGCTCGAGCATTTCAAGACAAGCGGAATCCATTATGCGTTGGTTTCGGATGAGTACGGCGATTTTGAAGGAATCATTACCCTAAATGACATTCTGGAAGCGCTCGTTGGCGATGCATCCGATTTTTACAAAGAAGATTTTAAGCTCGTGGCGCGCGAAGACGGCACCTGGATGGTTGACGGACATTATTCGCTGCACGACTTCCTCACGTACTTTGAGCTCGACGAGCTGATAAACGATTATGAGGTCAACACCGTAAGCGGCCTGATCATGACCGAGCTTTCGTTCATCCCGAAGGAAGGCCAGAAGCTCGTATGGAATAATTTCGAACTTGAGGTGCTCGACATGGACGGCGTCAAGATCGACAAGGTAATGGTGCGCTCGCTGGCGAAGGAGAAAGAGGAGCAGTAAGAAAAGTCGAAAGTCGAAAGTCCAAAGTGGAATGACTACGACTAACGACTAACGACGAACGACGAATGACGAAAGGTGAGAAGCACTCAAAATAAGAAACAATGACCGAAGGGAATTTCGTAGACTACACTAAAATATTTGTTTCGTCGGGAAAAGGCGGAAAAGGCTCAACGCACCTGCACCGCGAGAAGTTCATCGAAAAGGGCGGGCCTGACGGTGGAGACGGCGGACGCGGCGGCCACGTTTTTCTTGTCGGAAATAAAGAATTGTGGACACTTTTTCATCTCAAATTTGCGCGGCACATCAAGGCCGGGCACGGCGGAGACGGCGGCAGCGACCGGTCGACCGGGGCGGACGGTGAAGATAAATATATTGAAGTCCCACTTGGAACAGTCGTACGCGACAAAGATTCCAACGAAATCCTGTTCGAAATTACCGAAGACGGCGAAAAGAAGATTGTCGCGAAAGGCGGAAAAGGCGGCCTCGGGAATTGGCATTTTCGCAGCTCGACAAACCAAACGCCGCGCTATGCACAGCCTGGGTTGCCCGGGGAAGAAATGGATATCGTTCTTGAGCTTAAAGTCCTCGCCGATGTCGGATTGGTTGGCTTTCCCAACGCCGGGAAATCCACATTGCTTTCGGTACTGACATCTGCGAAGCCGAAAATCGCCGATTATCCTTTTACGACCTTAAAACCCAACCTTGGAATTGTGCAATACCGCGATTTCAGGTCTTTTGTCATTGCCGACATTCCCGGAATAATTGAAGGCGCCGCTGAAGGCAAAGGGCTCGGCCATTACTTTCTTCGACATATCGAGCGCAATTCGACATTACTATTTTTGGTTCCAGCCGATGCGCCAAGCATTGTGTCGGAATTTGACGTTTTGCTGAACGAGCTTCGCGAATACAATCCGGAGTTGCTCGACAAGGAACGTTTGCTGGTAATTTCAAAAAGTGACCTTCTTGACGAGGAATTGAAGGATGAGCTGAGCAAGGAAATTGAAGCGGCGATCCCGGGAGTTCCTTTTATGTTCATTTCTTCGGTCGCGCAGCAAGGGCTGACCGAACTGAAAGACAAACTTTGGCAAATGCTGAATAGATAAATTACGAAAAGCCGGCTAAGAAGCCGGCTTTTTTATTACTGGCCGATTGCGAGTCGGCAGATTTTGAATTACCACAGCTGCTGACGTAATGCGGAATGTGCGACAGGGATGGAAGCGGCATCCTTTTGCCGGGAAAACCTCAAAGGTTTTCAAAACCTTTGAGGTTTGGCAAAAGATACAGCGGACAGCCCGGCCGTTCGCCATATTTAACCATTTGCGCTTCGTCAAAGTTGATTTTTGGCTTATATTAGCGCCGCCTATGATGATTTTTGTAACGTCACGAACAACGGTCAGACTAAGGCTATCAATTAACTTTATTTATTTACCATGAAAAGAATTATTTTATTCCTCACCATGTGCCTTATGGCGTTTCCGGTTAGGGCAGATGAAGGAATGTGGTTCCTGATGTTCATCGAGCGGCTGAATCACCGCGATATGGAAAAAATGGGGCTGCAACTAACTGCCGAAGAGATTTACAGCATCAACCATCACAGTTTGAAAGATGCGATCGTCCAGTTTAATGGTGGATGTACTGCCGAAATCGTTTCAAAAGATGGCTTGGTTTTGACCAATCACCATTGCGGATACGATGCAATTGCAGAGCTTTCGACTGCCGAGCAGAATTACCTGAAAAATGGATTCTGGGCGAAAGACCGCGCCGCGGAGATGAAGCCACAATCACTTTATGTTCGCTTTTTTGTACGCATGGACGATGTTTCAAAACGCATTCTTTCGAAAGTCAACCCACAGATGACAGAGCTGGAGCGTGAAGCGGCAATCAACAAAGAAATCGCGCAGATCGAAAAGGAAAATAACGAAGGCGGGAAATATACGGTTTCCGTTCGTCCGTTCTTCCAGGGTAATGAATATTACTACTTTGTTTATCAGGATTATAAGGATGTAAGGCTGGTTGGAACTCCGCCGGAAAGCATCGGTAAATTTGGTGGCGATACCGACAACTGGGAATGGCCGCGCCACACAGGCGATTTTTCGATGTTCCGCGTTTATGCCGACAAAAACGGAAATCCGGCTGAATATTCTAAAGACAATGTGCCTTTGCAGCCGAAACATTACCTTCCGGTAAGCCTGAAAGGCGTTCAGGAAAACGACTTTGCGATGATTTTGGGTTATCCGGGCAGAACCAACCGTTGGATGCCTGCTGGCGGAATCGAACAGAACGTGAAGTACGCTTATCCTGCCTGGGTTGAAGGTGCTAAAACCGGAATGGACAATATGAAAAAATACATGGAGCAAAGCGACGATGTTCGCCTGATGTATGCTTCCAAATATGCTTCTACCGCGAACTACTGGAAAAACCGCCAGGGAATGATCGATGCTTTGACCAAAGCTAAAACCGCGAAAACAAAGGCTGCTCAGGAAGCCAAGTTCAATGCGTGGGCGAATAAAAAGGAAAACCGGGAAAAATACGGCCACGTTGTTTCGACGATCAACAAGTATTATTCACTGACCAATGAAAAAGCGCGCCACGACAATTACCTTCAGCAGTTATTGCGTACCAGTTCTTACGGTACCATTTCCCGCTCATTGGGCCGCCAACTTGACACGTATGCCAAAGCAGATGCTGCGAAGAGAAAAGACATGCGTCCGGACATGGAAAAAATTATCGATGAGTTTTTCAAGGATATTTACCTTCCCGCAGAGAAAGACATCCTTGCGGCACAATTGAAGCTATATATTGCCAAAGCCAAAGGATATCCGTTATCGGCAGCAATTGAGAACCTGGCAAAGGAAAACAACAACGATTTTACTTCGTACGTCAATAGCGCGTTTGAACTTTCGATATTCACTTCGCCGGCACGCGTGAAAGCGTTCCTCGATATGCCGAATTCGAACATGCTGACAAACGATCCGCTTTATATGTTGTCGGATGATCTGCTTAAGCAATTGAATTCAAAATCGGATGAAATTGCGAAGGCGCAAAACGATTTCCAGGCGTCGTTCCGTTTATTGGTGGAAGGACTTCGCCAATCGAAAATCGGTACGATCAAATATCCGGATGCCAATTCGACTTTGAGGCTGACTTACGGAAAGGTCCGCGCGTTGCCTGCAGATAAAAGGAACAATGTGAAGATCAACAACTACACAACCATGGACGGAATGGTGAAGAAGTACAAGAAAGGTGATGAGGAATTCGACCTTCCGACAAGGCTTCTTGAGCTGAATTCCAAGAAAGACTACGGACAATATGCCGATAAAGCCGGATACATGCCAATAAACTTCCTTACCGACAACGACATTACCGGAGGAAATTCAGGATCGCCTGTTTTGAATGGTAAAGGTGAACTTATCGGAATTGCTTTTGACGGTAACATCGAGGCAATGGCCGGAGACGTGATTTTCGATCCGAAACTTCAGCGCACCATTAATGTTGATATCCGTTTTGTTCTTTGGATCATTGATAAGTACGCGGGAGCTAAGCACATTGTTGACGAAATGACGTTGGTAAAATAAGTCAACCGACATAAAATTAAAAATCCGTCTCGAAAGAGGCGGATTTTTTTTAACTATTATTGTGAGCGAGTCACTGTAATCTCTCTGGCAGGAAAAAGTGGGTTATTGCGTTACAAGTTTGATATTCAAAATTTCACCCGACACCAGCGCGACCTTGGCAAAGTAAACGCCCTGGGCATAAACAAACTGGGTTGTGAAGAATGCCTCGGTGGTTTGCGGCGCAAAGACTGCAATGTTTTTTCCGGTTACGTCAAACACAGAAACTTGTTGGATCGCACTTTCGGCCTGTATTGCCAAAACCTGGTTTTTGATGTAGGCAGCAACTCCGGCGACATTGTGGCTGTTTGTGTTCAAAGCCGAGTTGGTGTACCTCAAAACGAACCGGTCGATAAATGTTCCGTTTGCGGTTGCGAAGGAATACGGACTCGCATTAAGATCGTGAATTGCATTCAGCACTTTGTCTTCGAGATAGATGTTGTGGTCAGTGAATAATCCGTCAACACGGTCAATTCCGATGGTATAGGTTCCGGCTTCGGCGGCAGTTAATCCTAGCGGCACCGTATCGTTTTCGTCGAAAGGAAGCTGCCTGCCCTGGATGGTGAGGTTTTTACCGTCATTAATCGAGTACAAGGTCAGGTTTCCGGTTCCCATCAGTTCGCCATCAAACGAGCGGTCGATCCCGTTGGTTGCTTCCTCGCAATATCCCACCAAAATCTGACTGAATAAATTCTGCGAGTTGGCAAGATTGAGCCAGATCCGATGTCTTTCAAGTCCGGCGTTTTTCTCCTGTTCACCAGGCCGGAAGAATACGTTGTTGTTACCCGAAACCCGCATACTGTTGTTGAATAATGCCGTTCCGCTTGTGATTCCGACGGTGAAAAACGCCTGGCCGGAAGCAATATATCCGTTCGGCGGTGTTCCACCATACCCGGCCGGAACTGTATTCGTTCCGCCTAAAGTGTTATACGAAGCATATCCATCGGAACTATAATTATACGTAAATGTTCCATAAAATGGATTCGGATTGGCTGCACTAGGCGGTGCGTTATGTGTCCAGAAATAAATGGTTCCGTTCAGCAACGCACTGTTTTGCGGATAATTGAGGAAGACATCCGCATCAACCGCAGAGGGATACGGGTTTCCGATCAAATTGAGCTTATCGAATATAGTTGCCGGGCCCATCGATCCTGTCAGAATCGGAATATTGATATTTCCGTTATTCGGCGTTCCGAGGAATACCGCGGTATACGGAACCGTGGTTGACGGATTCATCGAGAAGGTTTGAGGAGCGCGTACGATATAGCCTTTGGTTGGGTTCATAATTGTTGCCGAAGATTCCTGAATCCAATTTCCGTTTCCTCCCGCAATAGTCGGATTCCAAGAGAAGTATTTATCGAAAAGTGTGACAGGCGACAAGTTTCCGAGCGTATAGCTTCCAATGACGACCGGCGAGTTCCAATAGGTAAAATCGAAGCGATACATAGGTTGTGTGATTCGCGTTATGGCAATGGTTCCGATGTTTGCCACGTTGTCGGTCTGCACAAGACTTGCGTCGTCCAGAATGAAGAAATTGCCCAGCGCATTGACATTAACGACGTTGGTGACATTAATTGTATTGGTCGGCGTAACGTCGAGGCGGCCGCCGCTTAACACGGTCAGGCTGTAAGCAAACGCGTCATAATTTGCGCCCGAGATTACCGGATCAACAAGTACGTTTGGAATAATTACGCAGTTGGACGGCGTTGGCACTCCCGCAGGCATCCAGTTTCCTGCATTGTTCCAATTGGAATTGACGGCTCCGGTCCATGTTTTTCCGTTCGTAATTACCGTAATGCAATTACTCGGTGTGCTGCATTGGACTCCATTCAGCGTCGACGTTGCGATTACATGATAATAAGTTGTTTGTGATAAGAGAGGCGGGTCGTATGTGGCGAATATTGCTCCGGGAACATTTATCCATGGGCCTACACAACCCGTTGCGCTGCTTTGCCATTGGTAGGATATTGCTCCGAGTCCGCTCGCCGGCGTACTTACCGTAAACGCGACAGGATCGGAATTGGCGCACAATATCTGGTCACCGGCAACAGTCATTGGAGAAATATCGTTTACATAAACCGTTACCGAATTTGAAGGCGCCTGACAGGTATTTCCGCCTACTGTCGCAAATGTGATTCTTTGATAATAGATGATTGCATTAACCGGTCCCGGCGGATCGTATGTCGCATTGGTTTCGCCTGGAATGTCGATCCACGAGCCGGCTAATCCGGTCGGGCTGCTTTGCCATTGGTAGGAAATTCCGGTTCCGCTGGCAGCGGTTGCAACGGTGAAGGCCGCAGGATCACCACCCATACATACTGTCCGGTTTCCGTTAATAGTTCCTGCAATAAACGCATTTGCTGTAACCACGACGCAGTTTGTTGTCGCCGAACAGGAAACTGCTGCCAATGTTGATGTTACGATCCGGTGGTAATAGGTGGTTACCACGACACCAGTCGGCGGATCATAGGTTGCACTGGTTGCGCCCGCAATATTTGTCCATGGTCCGCCGCAGCCAACCGTACTTTGCTGCCATTGATAAGTCAATGTCCCTGATCCGGTTGCAGTTGTAATCTGCGTAAATGCTGCAGGATTTGTCGAATTGCATAAAGTCTCATCAGTTCCGATGGTACCTGCGCTCACGTTGTTAATCACAATTGATATGCAATTGCTGTAATCGTTGCAACTGTTCGCGCCAATGGTTGAAATTGCAGCACGTCGGAAATAGGTATTCACGATGAGTGATGTCGGAGTGTATGTTGCAGCGGTGGCAAGCGGAATGTCAGTCCACGGCCCGCCGCATCCGCCGGTGCTTATTTGCCATTGATAGGTGAGCGCGCCCGCTCCCGTCGCCGGAGTTGTGGTAGTAATCGTAGCAGGCACGCTTCCATTGCAGATGGTTTGATTTGTGGAAATTGTGCCTCCGGTCACGGCATTAATGATAACTTGTATTGCTGTAGTGTTGGCAGTCGAACAAGTTACTCCGTTGACGATAGTGCTTACGACCCTTCGGTACCAGGTAGTTTGGGTCAATCCTGCAGGAGGATCATATGTGATTCCCGTGGCTCCTAAAATGTCTGCCCACGGGCCAGCAGCCGAAGTTATGCTGCTTTGCCACTGATAGGTTAGCGACGAACCGCCTGTTGCCGGGGTGGCTTCGATGAGCGCTGATGGATCTCCACCCATACAAACTCCCTGATTGCTTGCGATCGTTCCCGGAGTGAGCGCCGGGTTCACGTTAACCGTAAACGTAATCGGGGTTCCGATGCATGAGGGCGAAGCAGGTGTGATCGTATACGTTACCGGTTGTATAACTGCCGATGTGTTGGTAAGAATATCGTTGATCGTATAGGTTGCGCCAATCGCGAGGTTGCCGGATGCGATCGGAAATGTTGCTGAGCTTGTGACATTCGCGTTTGCTGCCCTCGTAATTGTGTAACTCATTGTAGAGTTAGTTATGTTGCCACCGATGACAATTCCGGCACTCGTTGCACTACAAATCGTACTTCCGGTCGCGGGAGCCAGAACGGTTGCGACTGGTTTTGGTCGGATCGTGACAGTTACTTGTCTTGGCGACAGGCTGCAGATTAGCACATTGGCATCGTTGTAAATGTTTGGGGTTATAAACACAGTCGTTGTAACGTTGCTATTCGTGTTATTGATAGCTGTCAGCGGCAGTGTTGCACTTGACTGCGACCAGATAGCAATCCCAAAAAGATAGAATGTAAAAGTTGTTCCGATAGGCCCGCCCGTCACCGGTGCAATATAATTTACATCGGATGTCCATGTAAATCGGATATTGCTGTCGCCACCCAAAAACTGGTTCGACTCAATTGTTGGGTTAAATGCACTTGCTGAACATACAGTTGCTCCACCGCCTCCGGTACTGAAAGTGAAATTAAAATTATTAACGACCGCCACGCTAACGATGTTGCTGGTTTCATTACCGCAGCTGGTGGCGATAACCTGGTAAAATGTCGTCGGAGTTCCCGCGCCTGTAATTGGTGGAGCATAGGTACTTCCTGTCGCACCCGCTATGCTTGTCCATGGACCTGTTGCGCTTGGCGCGCTTTGCCATTGATAAGTATATAACGCCGTTCCGCCACTCGGCAATTGTGTGATGACAATTGGAGTCGGCGTAGAACCTGCACAAACGGTTTGCGATTCCCCTATTTGTGGAGGCTGAAGATCCGGGAATACCGTTATTATCGTCGATTTTGTGCTTGAGCATCCACTAAGCGTTGCCGAAATGGTTACAGTCAGTGTTTGCGGCGTGGTGGACGTGTTTGAAAGCGTGCCCGATATTGTATTGCCTGATAGCGATAACGCGCCTGTAATATTTGCATTTGATGTTGAACTCCACGTAATTGTGCTTCCCGCCAATGCCGAAAAATTAAGGTTCACAGCACTATTATTACAAATGCTGAGCGTTGCAGGGGCAATGACATTTGGTGAAGGATGAATCGTTACCTGCGCACTTCCATTCACTGAGGCACATCCGCCTGCGGTTGCCGATAATGTAAAAGTCACTGTTTGGTCCACACCGGAGTTGTTTACCATTGTTCCGGTTATTGACGGACCGTTTCCGGATGCGGGAATTCCCGTCACAAGAACGGTATTGTCTCGTGTCCAGCTAAAAGTAGTTCCCGACACATTATTCGTTTCCGTGATCAGAATTGGCGTAATAGCGATGTTACTGCATACAGATTGTGTCGTAGGATTCGCCGAAATTACAGGTTTAGGTTTGACCGTTACCGTAAATGTGGTTGATGATGAACTGCAACCCGAAGCATCCGCGTTTAAGGTAAATGTGACAACCTGGCTGACATTGGTTGTGTTTGTCAATGTTCCATTAACCGGCGTTCCCGATCCCGAAGCCGGCATGCCGGTCACATTTACAAGATTATCCCTTGTCCAGTTGAAAGTGCTACCCGCAACGCCGTTCGAGGCAGTTAAATTCACAGCAGAAATGGCTGTATCTGAACAAATCGTCTGACTTGCAGGGTTTGCCGCCGGAGTCGGAACGGGATTTACGGTGACGGTTACTGTAATTGTGTTGGATTGACAACCTTCTTCAGAGATTGCAGTGACTGTAAACGTGGTTGCTTGCGGAACGTTCGTTGTGTTGACAAGCGTGCCGGAAATATTGCCCGATCCGGTCGCTGCTATTCCCGTCAATGCCGCCGTGTTGTTACGAGTCCAGGAATAGGATGTAACGCCGGGCAGGTTATTCGGATTTGACAAATTTACGGTTGTCATCGGTGTTCCTGAGCAAACCGTTTGGGATAACAAATCAGCACCGACCGTTGGTTTCGGGTTTACGGTAATCGTCATTGTGAATGTACTTCCGGTACATGAGCCCGAGGTCGCCGTAATATTATAAGTGGCTGTTTGAGGAACGGTGGTCAGGTTTGTCAAAGTTTGACTTATCGTGGCCTGTCCTATTGCTGCCGTTCCGCCCGACATTCCGCCGGAAAGTGTTGGCGCACCCCACGAGTAAGTTGTTCCAAGTGGAATAATGTTTCCGCCACCATTTGAAGGAGTGATTGAAAATGTGTCGCCGCTGCAGGTGGTCGGCGACAGGTTTACGATATAGGGTACCGGGTTGACCGTGACGGTTACCGTAAAAGGGCTGCCCACACAATTCCCGGAAGTCCCGGATGTAGGCGTAACGACGTAAGTAGCCGTTTGGGGCACGTTTGTCGGATTGGATAACAATTGGCTCACAGTAGATTGGCCTGTTTGTGCGCTTCCGCCGGTAAGTCCGCCGGTAACAGTCGGAGCAGCCCATGAATAAGTTGTTCCCGCCGGCACCACGGTGGCAGACGTCGGCACGCCATCGATCAGGTTCGCCAAAAACGGAAAATCACTGCATGTGCTTGTAGTTTGGTTTCCAATCTGCGGCTTTTCTTGTACGATGACCGCCGCCGAAAGGGTACTCAAAGTAGTTGTACAGGCATTGCTGATAATGCAATAGTAATTCAATGAGGAATCTGTTGTTAATGCGGGTACAAAATTCAACGTATTTGTCGTCGCACCCGAAATATTTCCACCGTTCGCAACGGCGATTCCTTCTTTGTACCATTGGTACGTGAGTCCCGTCCCAGTGGCAAGGAGCGACAAACTAACCGGGTCACCGTGACAAACGGTGTTACTTGCAACCGGCTCGCTTGTGATTACCGGAAGGCTGCTGACAGTCAGCAAATGCGTGGCGGTACAACCAAATGCGTTGGTATAGGTAAATGTAACATTGCCCTGTGAAACTGATGTTACTAATCCCGAATTGTCAATTGTTGCAACCGCATCATTTGAGCCTGTCCATGTGCCGCCTAATGACGGAAGCAACTGTGCTGTGTTTCCAAGGCACACCGAACTTGGTCCTGAGACCGTAGCCGAGTTGACCGTAAACATTCCCGGATAGTTTGAAGATCCGCTCGCGGTAGTAACCACGATAGGCCCGCTGGTCGCTCCCGCAGGAACATTCGCGGTGATTTGTGTAGTGCTGTTAATTGTATAAGTAGCTGTTGTTCCATTAAAAGTTACTGTCAGTGGAGCGATGAAATTAGTTCCTGTAATTGTAATCGGTGTTAAAGGCGAACTACATCCTGAAGTTGGTGAAAACGACGTAATTGATGGTGGTAATGTGTAGGAAATGATCAGCCGACCGTTGCCACCGGCTCCTCCGCTGCGGAAGTTGCCAATAGGAGGCTCGCCACCACCGCCACCGCCGCCAGGAACGCCACCATTTCCTCCGGCTGTATTTGCAACTGCTGTTCCGCCAGCGCCGCCGCCCCCCGGCGCTGTGCCGCCTAACCCGCCGGTGTTGCCCGCACCGGCTCCACCTTGATTCCCATTAATGTTTATTGTGCCACCGGATGCAGTTCCTCCGGCACCTCCGGCACCTGTATTTCGTTGACCGCCAACTCCACCGCCCGCGCTAAGGGTTATCGCACCCGAAAGCGTTGTAGCCTGGCCAGTTCCACCATTTGTATTTACATTTCCCGGGCCGCCGGTTCCGCCAATTCCGACGAAATAATTTATATTGGATAAGGGAACCACGGCAAAAGTCCCCGTTACATACGCGCCCGATCCGCCACCTGATCCGCCATTATTATTTGAATTCGAACCGCCACCGCCACCGCCTGCTCCCCAGGCCTCGACCGTTATCGAGGTAACTCCGGCAGGAACGACAAACGTTCCCGAAGCGGGGCCATTGTATGTCTGGGCAGCAATGTCAAAACTGCTTATCAGGCAAATCAAAAGAAACAAAATGCAAGTTCCGGCATTGGCAATCATGTACCGTCCGGAAGACGGAGGTAAGTAGTTTGTATTCATGATTTGTTTGTTTTGCGACGGACAAAGTTATTTCGGTTACCAGCTTTATGTCCGTTTGGTGGATAACTAGCATTAAAAACCGACAAATAACCTGTTTTTACGAATGACTAGTTAATATCCTTAAAATGAAATACTTACCCGCAATTTTTAGAGGTAATTCGTCGGGTTTTCGTGTAATTTGTGGAGAAGATTTTGACCAAAAAATGGTAACACGCCGCGCGTTGACTGGAATCGGCTGAGCGATACCAAAATGCTGGCTTGTAATGGTGATTTGTAGATTTGGAAGCATTGTTTTAAAACCAAACGAATGCCACTTTTAGAAAGTAAAACTACCGGATTGTATAGATAGATCCGTCCGCGGGCAATGGATCGGAAAATCGTTTAATTCCTCGGACAGTTTGCTACTCGCTTTCTCTTGATTGTACTAATTCATCAGCTTGCGCGTGGTGAGTGTTCCGTCCTGAAGTTGGAACCGCGCAAAATATACACCCGAACTTAAGTCCAAATCGGCCTCAAAAGACTTTTCAGTTGCTTGGAAAACCCGGACGACTTTACCCGCCACATCGCTAATCTCAATTGAAATTATTGGTTGCAGCGATCTGGCATGAAGCCTGTTTTCGCGTATAAAGGCATTGAGATACAGATCGGATGATGCGTCCGACAAATTAAGATTCGCGGTCGTATATCGCAGAACAAACCTAGTGTCGAATGTACCTGATGCCGTAAAAAACTCATATGGATTTTGCTTCAGGTCGTGAATAGTGTTATTGTAGCGGTCTTCCAGATAAATATTTTGGTTTTCGAAAAGTCCGTCGATGTGGTCGATCCGAATTGAAAAATTCCCCGCGTTAACCGTCGAAAAACCAAGTGGCACCTGATCAGTCTGCTGAAATGGCAGCGGCCGGCCTTGGATTGCAAGATGATTTTCCGGAATTATTGAGTAAAAAGTAACACTACCCGGACTGAAGCGCTCGCCGTCGAGTCCGCGGTCCCAACCCAAAGTCGCGCCGGTTATATATCCAACCAGGATCTGGTTAAATGAGCCGCTCTCATTGGTAAAATTGAGCCATATTCTGTGCCGCTCGATTGCCTGCGCCGTGGAGGCATTCGGATGAACCCTAAAAAATTGCGAGTTATTGTCGGCGACACGCATGCTGTTATTGAAAATCGCACTTCCGGGTACTCCAAGGCTTTTCACGAAAAACGCTTCGCCTGCCGCAATGTATCCGTTTGGAGCCGGCCCGCCCGACGATGCGACCGTTCCCACGCCGCCGGTTTTGTTCCAGGAAGCATAATCGGCATCAGTGTAGTTGATGACATAGTTTCCGTAAAACGGATCGGGAAATGCCGTCGACCAAGGGGTGTTGTGTGTCCAAAAATAAATTGTGCCGTCGATTACGGATGCGTTCGAAGGATTGTTTAAAAATGACGCGGCGCTTACTGCAGACGGATAGGGATTTCCCAGCAGATTCCATTTATCATTGGTCGCTGCAGGTCCCATCGAGCCGTAACTGATCGGACAAGTGATGACGCCGTTGTTCGGGACGCCGGTGAATGTCGCTGTATATGCCGTTTTTATCGCCGGATTTGTGGAATAGGTTTGCGGAGCCCGAACGATGTATCCTTTTCGCGGATCCATTACTGTCGCTGCAGATTCCTGAATCCAAATTCCGCTTGCGCCGCCAACCGAAGGCGTCCAGCTGAAATATTTGTCGAACAACGTATTTGGTGATAATGTACCCAGTGTATAATTTGATGCCTGCGTTACCGGCGAATTCCAATAAGTAAAATCGTAGCGATACATTGGTTGGGTTGTTCGCTGCATATTAATATTTCCCGTGTTGGCAACGGCGTTGACCTGCAAAAGGCTCGCACTGTCCATAACTGTAAATGTTCCACCTGCGCTCACGTTTACTGCATTTGTCACGGTAAGATTGTTTCCCGAATTCATCGTTAGCACGCCGCCGGCCAATACGCTAAGCGAATATGCAAAAGCATCATAAGACGCTCCGGAGATGATCGCATTATTTGGCGCTGGCGGAATCACAACGCAGTCCAATGCCGTTGGAACTCCTGCTGGTGTCCAGTTTGCTGCATTATTCCATGCCGTGCTGACTGACCCATTCCACGTCTTGCTCGAGTTGACAGTGACTGTTGTTGATTCAGTTTCAATGAGGGTTGCGCCGTTGCATAAAGTATAAGTAACCTGCGCGGTATAAACTGTCGTTGCCGATGGGCAGACGGTGATCACATCCGTATTTCCTACTACGGGACCGGTTGTTCCCGCGCCCTGAAACCACTTAATCGACGTGATTGCAGTCCCCGATGGAACAAAGCGCCACGCTTCATTCGTTACCGTCCAGTTTGCATCCAATCCGTTTCGGTTAGGGGCGGCAATTCCTTGTGTCCCGGTCGAATTTTGCACTCCGACAATTGCGTTTCCGTCATTCCAGGTAGCACAAACACTCTTTTGCTTAACATACACATCGATGATGTTGGTGTTTTCATAAAGCACGATCATGCCGCTGTACAATTGCGAAGTGCAGGAATACATTGGGATATTATTCCATGAAGCCACCAATGCCCTGCAACCGGTATTTAGAGTTATCAATTCCCATCCGACTTCGCCACCCAAACTAGGATTGATATCGTGATACACGCCAAATATACTGTTCAGAAACAGGCTTGTTGACGGAACTCCCGTTGTAAATTGCCACGCTGAACCTTGGCCCGGAAGGTTTGAAGAAATATCGAATGTCACAACCCCGTTGGAGCTGATAAGACATTTGTTGTAGGTATTTCCGTAAAAACAGAAGTTAAATGGAAGATTGATTATTGGCGACCATGTGTCATCAATATTGACACTAACCGGGTTTTTCAGGCAAGTGAACTGATACGGCGGATTGTACGGAATCGATTCCACGGTGTAGCTGGTTGTCTGGCCGAGCTGCAGATATGTTGCTTCAAGGTCGACGCACGATGCCGAAGTACATGAAACCGGCGCAGGATCGGCGCCGTTGAGTCCTAGTCCGCCGGAAACCACCGACGGGCATCCAAGGGTTGTCGTTCCGGTACTGTTTCCGACGCCACAAGTCGGAATATTAAATGTTGTCGCGCCGATCCAAACTCCCTGTCCAAGTGCGCCGCCGCAATTTGACCGAACCCAAACGTAATAGGTTACGCCCGCCGTTAAACCGCTGAGGTTTGCTGTCAATACGCTTGCGGCTGTACTTCCTGTTGGAGTTGTACTGGCGACCGGCGTCGTACTCGAAGTAGAAACATAATATTGATAGCCATTTGCCGGCGCCGGTGTTGCGGCGAGCCATGACACGGCGACTGTGGTTCCCGAAGTAACGTTAACTGAAATTGCCGATGGGTTTCCTGAACACGGCAACGGTGGCGCAACAGTCAGGGTATAATCTTCCGTTTCGCCGTTATTTATGTTGCCGCAGGCCGTCGGACTTGTCATGATGTAGTCTATCCGAACCCGCATCCTGTAATTTCCGGTTGCTGCGGCTGCGGGGATAGTGAAGCTGCCGGTGTTCGCAGCATTGTAGCCAGCCGACGTATAAACGGTTTCGCCTGCATCGTTAAAGTCAAGATCGTTGTTCCAGTCGACCCAGATTCCCATGCCAAAAGTACCGCCAGTATAGGCAGCAGAAAAGCTGACCGGTAATCCCGCCAGTTGCGTAACCGCTTGCGCTGTATAATTGCCGTATCCACCCGCGGAGTATGCGGTTGAATTGGAGATGTTTGCCAAGCCGCCGGTTGTGGTGAAATTGTTAATGTAGCCACTTGTCACGCTCGAAGTCGAGATGCAATATCCGGTGTAGAATGTCCCAGCGCCGACCCAGAATCCGTAATCGGTACCGTTGCAGTTTGATCGAACCCAAAAATAATAGGTCGTGTTTGCGGTGAGTCCGCTTAATGCTGCCGAAGTCATTCCCGCGGCGGTGCTTCCTGATGGCGTAGTGCCGGCAAGCGGAGCAGTGCTGCTGGTTGAAACGTAATATTGATAACCGTTCACAGGAGCGGGTGAAGCGGCCGCCCACGAAATTGTTGCTGTGGAACCGCTTGTCACCGCCGAGGCAAGTGCTGATGGATAGGTCGCACAGGGCAGTGGCGGAGGGATTGCCAATGTGTAATCTTCAGTTTCGCCGTCAGTAATGGTGCCACAGGCTGACGGACTAACCGACCAATAATCGGCGCGAATCCGCATTCTGTAATTTCCGGTCGCGGCTCCGGGAATTGCAAAGCTTCCGGAATAAGTCGAGTTGTAACCTGCTGAAAGGAACATTGTTTCACCGGCGTCGTTAAAGTCGAGATCATTGTTCCAGTCGATCCAGATTCCAAAACCAAACGTCCCGCCGGTAAATGCTGCAGAAAAGTTCAGTGATTGCCCTGCAAGTTGGCTAACGGACTGTGCAGTGTAATTTGCGTATCCACCGGCGGTAAATCCACTGGTGTTATTGATATTCGACAATCCGCCTGTCGTAGTAAAATTGCTGATGTACTCGGTCGTACTTGTTGAGGTATTGGAAACACAATAGCCGGTAAAGAAAGTTGATGAACCTGCCCATGCTCCTTTGTTCGTTCCATCGCAATTCGATCGAACCCAGAAATAATAAGTGGTATTTGGCGTCAATCCCGTTAACGATGCGCTTAAAATTCCCGCCGCCGTACTGCCAGTCGGCGCTGTGCCAGCAGTTGGTGGTGTTGCGCTTGTCGATACATAATATTGATAACCGCTGCCCGGTGCAGGCGATGGTGCAACCCAGCTGATCGTCGCCGATGTCGTACCGGTAACGAGTGAGGCGAGCCCGGAAGGTAACGTCGGGCAGGGAAGTGGCGCAGTGACTGTCAGCGTATAGTCTTCTGCTTCTCCATCGGTAATGGCGCCGCAGGCAAGCGGACTGGTATTAAAATAATCGGCGCGGATGCGCATCCTGTAGTTTCCGCTTCCGGCTCCGCCAGGAACTGTGAAGCTTCCCGAATAACTTGCACTGTAGCTTGAAGAAAGGAACATTGTTTCACCGGCGTCGTTGAAATCGAGGTCATTGTTCCAGTCGACCCAGATTCCAAAACCAAAGGTTCCGCCTATAAACGTCGTCGAAAAATTGATTGTTTGTCCGGCTGGTTGGCTTACCGACTGCGCGGTATAATTTGCGTAGCCGCCGGCGGTAAAGCCTGTAGTGTTTCCGATGTTCGTTATTCCGTTTGTTGTCGTGAAATTATTGATGTATTCGGTTGTGCTTGTTGTGGTCGATGCGGGGCAATATCCGGTGTACAAGCAAACTGTTCCTGTCATGTCGTTTGCGTTGGCATTGTTTGTCCGCATAATGCGTAAATAATACGTTGTCGAAGCCGCAACCGCTGCCGTCAATGAGGCATTCGCGGTTCCCGGGACTGTGCACGCAACCTGCGAGAATGCGCCGCAACTTCCTGAATAAACTGCTACTCCTACAATTCTGTTGCTGGTGACATCAATATTGACGTTTCCCGTACTGGCGGGCGTGAATTTGTACCATCCGTCGCGGTAGGAAGTACCCGAGCAGGGAAAAGGTGCTTCGGTCGTGCTGTTCGTAAAAGCGGCCGACACATTATAGGCTGTCGTGGTGCAGGAGCCGCCAACTGTCAACGCCGTGGCGCCGGCACACGCATCACTTTGCGCATTTGCATCCTGCCAGCACAAAACAAACATCAATGAAAAAAATATCGGGATGAAATAGTAAAGTTTTTTCATAATGAGGATTTTTGCTGATATTCGACAACCCGCAGATATTACGATGTAATTTTAATAATAATATTCCATAAATCTAAATTAAAAACCTTATAAATCAAGTATTTGATAATTCTGGCGGCGAGGCCCCGGCATTACTCGATTTAGTCTCCAGTATCGCTGCAAATTTTCTATGTTGTCGGTAACAAAAACAGGATCACTAAGTTGCAATATTATCCTGCCGTAACCACAGTTTGTGAGTTTTCGTTGAAGTTTAATGCCTGACAAAATTGGTTGATTTATAATTCCGATATGTTTTTACCGCATTTTTTCGAAGTAATTTTCTTTATTTTTGAATGCTCAACATCGCCTATGAAATCCCTACATTGTTTGCTGCTGGTTGTTTGCCTGAATGTTTTCGGGCAGGCTGATTTGGCCCGCGGCGAACAGTTGTTTCATCAGGGCGAGCTGTCACAGGCGGCAAAAATCTTCCGCTTGCGCATCCAAAATGAGCCGGCCAATTCAAGGGCGCTGGAATTTCTCGGCGATATAAGTGCTACCCAGAAAAATTGGGATTCGGCGGCGTTTTATTATGAAAGATTGAAATCGGTAAATCCGCGGTCAGCGTCAGCACAATATAAATACGGCGGTGCAATGGCAATGTCGGCATCACAATCGAATAAAGTCAAAGCGCTGACAATGGTTTCCGACATACGCAATGCGTTCGAACGCGCGATAGCCCTTGATCCGAAACACATCAACGCTCGCTGGGCGCTTATCGAACTGAACCTGCAATTGCCGGCAATTTTCGGCGGAAGCGAATCAAAAGCGACTACGTATGCGAATGAACTTCTGAAAATTTCAGCAGTTGACGGCTGGCTCGCGAAAGGAAAAATCGCCGAGTATTTTGAACGGTATGCAACGGCTGAGAAATATTACCGCAAAGCTGTCGAAACCGGCGGCTCGCGCACAACATACCAGAAACTTGCTGAATTATATAAAAATAAGATGAACAGGCCCGACAAGGCAAAAGAAACGATGGCCGCTTATCTTCAGAAAAACAAATCTTAAATGCGAACACATTTTATTGCCATTGGCGGAAGCGCGATGCATAACCTTGCCTTGGCACTACACGATAAAGGATACAATGTCACCGGAAGTGACGATGCCATTTTTGAACCTTCACGCAGCCGACTTCATAAAAAAGGGCTTCTTCCTGCCGAGCTTGGTTGGTTTCCCGAGAAAATCACCTCCGATATTGAAGCCGTGATCCTCGGAATGCACGCAAAAGCCGACAATCCCGAATTGCTTCGCGCGCATGAACTCGGGCTACCGATCTATTCGTATCCGGAATTCCTTTACGAACAGTCGAAAAACAAAACGCGCGTGGTCATCGGCGGGTCGCACGGGAAAACAACTATTACTTCGATGATTTTACATGTGATGAAATACCATCACATTGACGTTGATTTTATGGTTGGCGCACAGTTGGAAGGTTTCGATAATATGGTACACCTCACTGCCGAAAATGATTTTATCGTACTTGAAGGCGATGAATATTTATCCTCGGCAATGGACCGCCGACCGAAATTCCATCTTTACCAGCCGAATATTGCTTTGATCAGCGGTATCGCGTGGGATCACATCAATGTTTTCCCAACGTATGAAAATTACGTAGATCAGTTTAAAATCTTCATTGAAAAGATCACCAACGGCGGAATCTTGATTTACAACGCCGAAGATACTGAAGTGAAGAAAATCGCGGAAGAAGCCACGAATGCCATCCGGAAATTGCCCTATACAACTCCGCACTATTCCGTGCGCGACGGAGTAACAATGCTTGCAACGCCCGAAGGCGATATGCCAATCGAAATCTTCGGCGGCCATAACCTGAACAATCTTGCCGGAGCGAAATGGGTTTGCCAGAACATGGGAGTCGACGAAGCCGATTTCTACCAAGCGATTCCAACTTTTAAAGGTGCTTCGAAACGTCTTGAAAAGATTGGATCGGGCAAGAACCGCGTCGCTTATAAGGATTTTGCGCATTCGCCCAGCAAGGTTTCCGCAACTACGCGCGCCGTTCGCGAGCAATATCCCGATAGGAAACTTATTGCGTGTCTTGAACTGCATACTTATAGCAGCCTCAATCCCGATTTTCTGAAGGAATATGAAGGCGCTTTGGATGCTGCCGATGTGGCTGTTGTTTTTTATTCGCCCGAAGCGGTGAAAATCAAAAAACTCGACGCGATTTCTTATGAGCAGATCGAGAAGGCATTTAACAGGAACGATTTGGCAATCTACACCAATCCCGACGATTTCAAAAATTACCTTTTTAATCTCGATCTCGACAACTCGGCTTTGCTGCTGATGAGTTCCGGGAATTATGGCGGACTCAATTTTGACGATGTCCGCGAGCTGATGAAATAATTTTAATATACGCCATGCAAACAATTAAACGCCATACAAATGTCAGAAGTAACTCCATTCCCAATCCGAAACTGGTTCGAAGATGACCGGCCGCGGGAAAAACTCGTATTAAAAGGAAAATCTGCACTCACCGATGCAGAGCTGCTTGCGATCCTCATTGGGTCGGGAAGTCGAAACGAAACCGCAGTCGGGCTCAGCCAGCGCATGTTGGCCTGCTCCGGGAACAACCTGAATCTATTTGGGAAACTTTCGCTGAAGCAACTGATGCAATACAAGGGAATCGGTGAAGCCAAGGCGATTACCATTCTCGCCGCGATGGAACTCGGAAGGCGTCGTCGTGCATCCGAAGCGGCCGTACTGCAAAAAATCACATCGAGCAAATCGGTTTTCGAATTGATGCAGCCCATTCTCGGCGAGCTTCCGCACGAGGAATTCTGGATCTTATACCTGAACAACTCGAATAAAGTCATTCTTTCCTCGCAGCTCAGCAAAGGCGGAATTACCGGAACCGTGGTTGATGTTCGGATTGCATTTAAAGTGGCCATCGAGCAAAACGCGACCGGGGTAATATTGGTCCACAATCATCCTTCCGGCACTTTGGTCGCAAGCGATGCTGACAAGCAGATTACTAAAAAACTGAAACTGGCGGGTGAACATCTCGATGTTAAAGTCCTCGACCACGTAATCGTCACCGAAACCAACTATTTCAGTTTTGCAGATGAAGGAATATTATAAAAAAAAGCGGCAAAAGCCGCTAGTATCAGTGCGCCGGATGCATATTCGGCAACGTATCGGCCAACCACGACCAGAGGTTTCTGCCCTGGAAAAGCCGGTTGATCCCGACGATTGGCGGAAAGGTAGGTGCCGGCGGTGTCGCTTTGTTTAATTCCGACAAAAAGGCCTGATGCAACGTTTCATCAATGTCGTGCGCCGCAACGGCTTTCACGGTTCCGAGCGATTTGATCAAGCGCGCAGCGTTCTGGAAGCACCGCCTGAAATCCTTGCATTTGTATTCCTTGATTATTTTGGTGGTTCCATCATAACGCACTTCTGCAAGCCAGGCTTCCTTTAGATAATGGGCGTAAAAAAGGGTGTATTTTTGTGTTTGCTCTTCGCTGGAAAGAGTTAGTGTAAAGTATCCCATAGCATTGGTATTTTTGGTTAGGTCAAAGATACAACCGGGCATAGAGGCGTTTTTTACAGCATTGAGTCCAAAGATTTACATTATTATGGGATGTTACAAAACCTACCGATTGGAAAACTTCCATTTATGAAAATGATGTAATACACTTTAAGAATTTTCGTTTCAAAACTTTCAATTAAACGTAATTTTGCAAAATGCGCAATACGATTACCGACATCTTTTTTGACCTCGACCACACGCTGTGGGATTTTGAACGCAATTCAGCTTTGGCCTTCAAGCGCATCCTTGAAAAGCATCACATCAACGTTGACCTGCAGGAATTCCTGTCGCACTATATTCCCCTTAATTTTGCTTATTGGGAAAAGTACCGAAACGACCAGATTTCCCAGGAAGACCTGAGATACCGCAGACTTCGCGACACTTTCGACCTGATGAAGATTGAAATCTCTGATGAAACGATCAATGCATTATCGGAGGACTATATTCATTATTTGCCGCAGTTCGGGCACCTGTTTGATGACGCGCTCGACATATTGAATTACCTGCATTCCCGAAAGTACCGCCTTCATATTATTACGAACGGCTTTCACGATGTCCAACACCGGAAAATAACCAGTTCAGGCATAGGCCATTTTTTTACGACGGTCACCAACTCTGAATCGGCCGGCGTGAAAAAACCGAATCCGTTAATCTTTGAACATGCGCTCAAGGTTTCCGGTGCCTGCCGCACTAAAAGCCTGATGATCGGCGATTGCATCGAGGCCGATGTCCGCGGAGCGCTTAGCTGCGGAATCGACGCAATACTTTTCGGCGGAACATGCGATGATGAAAGCATCAAAAAAATCAATACCTTGACCGAGCTAAAAAACTATTTATGATCAAAAAGCTTTTTGCATTGTCGTTCCTGCTCTTCCAGGGATTCGCATTTGCACAGTCGATCAACGATTATCGGTATGTCAGCATTCCATCCAAGTTTGAGTGGATGAAAGAAACCGACCAATACCTGATGTCTTCGACGCTAAAGTCGTTTTTCCAGCGTTACGGACTCGAAGCATATCTTGACAATGAGAGCCTTCCAATGGATTTCGCTGGTTCGCCTTGCAATAAAATGTATGTCGGCCTGCGGACCAACAATACGCTTTTCACAACAAAGCTCACGATCGAATTAAAAGATTGCACGAACAAAGTTCTGTTTACTTCTGTCGAAGGTACAAGCCGTGAAAAGGATTTCAAAACCGCGTATACGCAGGCTCTTCGTCAGGCATTTCGCTCTTTTGATGCAATGCACTACAAATACAACGGAAAAACATTAACCGAAGCCGCGCCGGCAAAATCGGAAGTCATTTTAGCCGAAAACTTTGAATCGGCAAAACCGGTAGACAGTTTGGCAAAGCCAAGTGAACTCGATGCTGTCCCAATCGAAAACGGCTATCTTCTAAAGCCTAAGAATCCGGCCACGCCAATGAAAATATTGCGAACTTCTAATCCGGAGTGTTATATCGTCTCGCAGGACAACTTCAACGGCGTGGTGATCAACAGGAGCGGAAATTGGTATCTCGAATTTTACGACAAAGGACAATTTTATAGCGCCCGCATGGTGATTAACGGACTCAAGAATTAATATCCGTATTTGTCCCGCCAGCGGTTTCGTAAAAATTCACGGGTCGAATTTTCGCGTGAATTGTTCCCTGGATCATAAATTTTCGTTCCTGAAATCTCATCAGGCAAAAACTCTTGTTCGGCAAAATTATTCGCATAGCTGTGGGCGTACTTGTAGTCGTCGCCGTAGCCGAGCTCTTTCATAAGTTTTGTTGGCGCATTGCGCAAATGCAGCGGGATCGGAAGGTCTCCGGTTTGCTTTACAAGTTGTTGTGCTTTGCCGATCGCCTCATAACTTGCATTGCTTTTTGGTGATGTCGCCAGATAAACCGCGCACTGGCTCAGGATGATCCGGCTTTCAGGATATCCAATCGTACTCACAGCCTGGAATGTAGTGTTCGCCATCACCAGCGCCGTCGGATTTGCATTTCCGATATCTTCACTCGCAAGGATCAGCATTCGGCGGGCAATGAATTTCAGGTCTTCACCGCCTTCGATCATTCGTGCCAGCCAATAAACGGCGCCATTCGGATCGCTTCCGCGCATCGATTTTATGAAAGCCGAAATAATATCGTAGTGCTGTTCACCGCTCTTGTCATACAAAACCGTGTTCTGCTGCGCCAGCTTCATTACTTTTTCATTCGTGATCTCGATTTCGTCGCCGCCTGTTGCGTTAACTACAAGCTCAAAGATATTCAGCAGCTTTCGGCCATCACCTCCCGAAAGCCGTAGCAGCGCCTCGGTTTCCTTGAGGTCGATCTTTTTCGACTTAAGCCAGGAATCGGTACGCATGGCACGCTGCAAAAGCGCTTCGAGATCTTCACGGGTAAAGGCGTTGAGCACGTAAACCTGGCACCGGGAAAGCAACGCGGGAATTACCTCAAAACTCGGATTTTCGGTGGTCGCACCAATCAATGTCACCCAGCCCTTTTCAACCGCAGCCAGAAGCGAATCCTGTTGCGATTTGCTGAAGCGATGAATCTCGTCGATAAACAAAATCGGATTCCGCGCCGTGAAAAGCCCACCCGCCTGTTTCGCCTTATCGATCACATCCCGGATGTCTTTCACCCCAGAGTTGATGGCGCTCAAAACATAGAACGGCCGTTTCGATTCCTGCGCGATGATCTGTGCCAGCGTCGTTTTGCCCGTTCCGGGCGGTCCCCAAAAAATCAGCGACGGGATTGCGCCCGATTCGATCTGGCGTGTCAGCGAGCCTTCCGGGCCAACAAGATGTTGCTGGCTGATGTAATCTGAAAGTTGCTGCGGGCGGATTCTTTCCGCTAAAGGTGCGTCCATAAAGCAAAATTAAGTCATTCGATTTTAATAAATTTATAAAGTTTAGGGCGAAGCTTTTCCGGCTCTGCGCTGTATCTTTCACGCCGAACACCGGCGCAAAAGGATGCCGCTGCGATCCGGGCTAGGCGCGCGTCTGACAAAAGAGCAGTTATATTTTGATGGAGTGTTTTTTGAGAACCGCAAATCCAAACAGCAAATCATGACCGACAATCATTTCCGGTTTACACCACAGGTCGTACTCCTTCCGTTTATATCGGCGCTTGTGCTCTGGTTGGTCTTTTGGGCAGGCTGGCGGTTCAACATTCCGCTTGACAGCTACGGAATCTACCCGCGGGCAGTTGACGGATTAGCCGGTGTGATTTTCAGCCCGTTCATTCACGCCAATCTCGAACATCTGTACAACAACACGTTGCCATTGGTCATTTTGCTCGCCGCACTGTCGTATTTCTACCGCGAACTCACCTGGAAAATTCTTGGCTGCGGAATACTGCTCACTGGAATTCTCACTTGGATCATAGGACGTGAAAGTTATCACATCGGCGCCAGCGGTTTGATTTATGTGTTGGTCAGCTTTATCTTTTTTAAAGGAATAATGACCAAATATTATCGGCTGGTCGCGCTTTCACTTTTTGTGGTGATGTTTTACGGAAGTCTTGTGTGGTATGTTTTTCCCGACGTCAAGGAAGGAATTTCCTGGGAAGGCCACCTCGCAGGATTTATCAGCGGGTTTATCTTCGCCATCCGTTTCAAAACTCCGGAATACAAGAAGATGATCCGCTACGATTGGGAACGTCCGGGTTACGATGCGCAAAGCGACAAGTTCATGCAGCGCTTCGACGAGGACGGCAATTTCGTAAATCTGCCGCCACCAGAGCCGGCGCCTGAAAATACCGACATTGCAATTCCCGAACCGCCGACGATTGTTTATACGTTTAAGTCTAAGGAGTAAAGTCGAACGTCAAAAGTCGAACGTCAAAAGTCACGGTCGAAAGTTTTGTTACCTGCGCTGGCGGACTGTTTCGTAAAGGAATGCACCACAGGCAACCGAGACATTAAGCGATCCGATTGTGCCAAACATGGGAAGTTTTGCTTTTTCGTCGGTGATCTTCAAAACGGAAGGATTTATTCCGCGGTCCTCAGATCCCATGATGATTGCCAGCGGTTGGTTGAGATCGATATCGTAAATGCTGTCCTCGGTTTTCTCGGTTGCGGCAACCGTCTTTATTCCGGAGCCCTGAAGGTAAAAAATGGCATCTTTAATATGGCTGACCTTACAAATTGGAACATTGAAAACTGCTCCTGCCGAGGTTTTTACAGTGTCGCCGTTTACAGGTGCAGATCCTTGTTTCTGGATTATAATCGCTGAAACGCCGGTACATTCGGCGGTACGGATGATCGCTCCAAAGTTCCGTGCATCGGAAAGCTGGTCAAGGATCAGGAACAATGGTATTTTGTCGGATTCCAAAACGTCGGAAACAAGTTTTTCCAAATCGTGGAAGGCGACTGGAGAAATCGTTGCAATGGCACCTTGATGGTTTCCGTGCGTCATCCGGTCGAGTTTTTCAACAGGGACGTAAGCAAAATTGACTTCGTTTCGTTTCATCACCTTCATTAGGTCCTTCATTAGTTCACCCGAAGCTTCCTTCTGAATAAATACTTTATCCACTTCTTTCCCCGACTGGATTGCCTCAATAATGGCGCGAATGCCGAAAATCTGATGTTCTTTTTCCATGGCGCAAAGGTAGAAATTAGTTTACAGTTTACAGTTTTCAGTTTGCAGTTGCTGAATAACCTGCAAATGACCCTTGATTATTTTTAGAACGAGTTACAAAATTGGAGGAAGAGCACGGCAAATTGCTGTCTAACATTTCGTTCAACACTTTAAAAATGGGTCATTTTATCTGAGAAAACAGGTTGTTTTTCCGCAATACTGTGTGCCGGGAATGGGGTAAATTACCTTCAGGGAAGGGGCAAATGTGGTCCCTACGGATTTTCGAATACATTACGTGCGGAAAAGCCGTAAAATTTCAAATTTTAGGAAACGAAAAGAATGACCACAGAAGATGCTTGTTTGAAGTTGGAAAGTTTGAGCAGTTTACAGTTTACGGTTTACGGTTTACAGTTGCTGAATAACCTGCGAATGACCCTTGTTTATTTTTAGAACGAGTTACAAAATTGGAGGAAGAGCACGGCAAATTGCTGTCTAACATTTCGTTCAACACCTTAGTAATGGGTCTTTTATCTGAGAAAATAGGTTGTTTTTCCGCAATACTGTGTGCCGAAAATGGGGTAAATTACCTTCAGGGAAGGGGCAATGCGGTCCCTACAGATTTCCGAAATACATTCCGTATGGCAAAGCCGTAAAATTTCAAATTTTAGAAATTCGCCTTAAAACTCACGTGAACGATCGAATTCGACAGCTTGATTTGTTGCCCGTCGGGAGTTCCGTTGGCATAGACCAAATTGAAAAGTCCGTTTTTCGTTAGGAATCCGAACCCGAACCCAAGGCCAAGCAGGCTTCCGCTGTTTCCGGTTGACGCCACGCGCGATTCGTCTCGGAAGTAGGCATAGTCAATTATCGAATGCACATATAATCCTGGAGCGAAAACATATCGGTATTCACTCAACAATGAGGTCAGCAAACTCGCCTGTAGGCTGTTTTCGTTAAATCCGCGGATTGAGTTGATTCCGCCAAATCGGTACAATTCACTGATAATGTAGTGTCCACTCTGGAGGTAATAGTTTTGTGATTTGAGGTTGACAATGTTCTTTTCGTTCAGGTAAAGGTTCTGCATTGCGCTGATCTCACCAAACGCCTGTCCGTCTTTTCCCAATTTCGACTCCCTGGAACCAACTCCGGCGCGTAACGTAAGCAACGATTCTTCAGGAAACAAAAAGTCGTCGTGCCTGAATCGTTTAAAAGTAAAAGTGCCTGTCAGGAATTTATTCTTGTAGTCGCTGATTAACGCCGTGTTGGTGTTTTGGATATCACTTGATTCAGTGGCTTGGTAACCAATATAGACGCGAGTGTTGTAATTGAAGAAATAGCCGACCTCAATCGCGGTTTTTGTGTTCTGGTAGGTGCTGTCCTGCTTGAAAATTTCGAGGTTTGCCTTCAATCCGAACGGGCTGCGGAAAACATACGGCAGGTCGACTCCGGCGTGAAACGACTTTTGCTGTTTGCCGTCGCTTTTCCACAGAATTGTGAATTCCTCGCCGGTATTTAGCGCGTTGACCAACAGCAAGTCGAGGTAGCCGTTAAGCTGGAGCTTCGATTTTCCTTCTTCCTGGTCGTTCGAAAATCCGAGGAAGCCGTCAAACCGGTTGGCTTTTGCTTTCTCGAGATAGACGTACACTTTGGTAGTATCCTTCGTAAAGAGAATTTCGGGATATTTCGTCTGCGTGACAAACCGGAATTTTGCAAAATCGTCGTAAATCTTCTTGAGATTATCCTGCGTGAAAGTCTTTCCTTTATAAAGTCGCCTGATATTTTTCTTGTGGCCTTCCGGGAATTTGTCGTAACCGTTGATCACGATGTCGTTTACCTGTCGCAGCTTTCCCGTCTCAAGATGAAGTTCGGTGTAAAGATCATTTCCGCGCTGCTTGAAATTTTCAAGATTTAAAGTCGCCAATGAATAACCCTTTCGCTCGAGAACCTGCAATGCATCATTAAGCAACGATTCTACCTGATTTGGCGCGATGGTCAGCGTATCGGAATTTATCCTCGGAAAGGCAAGATTGCGCACTTTATCGCTACCTATATATATATGTATGTTTTTGATTTTTTTTCCGAGCGCGAAAGTGTAATTAAAAGTCGTGTCCGAAACTTTTTGGCTGCTGGTCAATTCGGCCGAGAAATAACCGTTTTTCTTTAGCTTTTGGGTGAATGCAGCAGCTTCGTCTGCGACCGATTTTGCGTTCGCGTGCACGCGTGCATATCCCAGCGAATCAATTGCTTTTGTCTCGCCTGCGTCGGATCCGGAAATGACAAGATGCTGCCGCTGTCCGTGTGACGCAGCGGAGAGGCACAAAAATATCAGAAGGAGGATTGTTTTTTTCAACGCGGTTAAATTCCGCTAAAATAACGGAAATATGCCGCGATTCATATAATGCATTGGAGGTTAAATAATGTCTTTGAAAATTAATGAATTAAGGTTTGTTTAAAAAAAATTAATTCCTACATTTGCAACCCCGTAAAAAGCGGGAAATAATAACATAATATATTTTTAGTAATTCATTATGCCAACAATTCAACAATTAGTAAGGACCGGAAGGACTCAAATAACTAAGAAGAGTAAATCGGTTGCTTTAGATTCTTGTCCTCAGCGCAGAGGGGTTTGTACGCGTGTTTACACTACTACGCCTAAGAAGCCGAATTCAGCGATGCGTAAAGTCGCCAGGGTTCGTCTTACCAACGGTAACGAGGTAAACGCTTACATCCCGGGCGAAGGACACAATCTTCAAGAGCACTCGATAGTATTAGTTAGGGGTGGAAGGGTAAAAGATTTGCCGGGAGTTAGGTATCACATTGTTCGTGGTGCGCTTGATACGTCAGGTGTTGCCGGAAGGACACAAAGGAGATCTAAGTACGGAGCAAAACGCCCAAAAGAAGCTAAAAAGTAATTTTTAACAGTCAAAGGTCCAGCGTCAACCGGTGATCGAATAATTAAGTATTCATTCGGCATTTGACGTTTGTCATTCGACAAAAATTTTTAACATGAGAAAAAGAGCGGCAAAGAAACGTCCACTTTTACCGGATCCGAGGTTCAATGACCAACTGGTCACACGTTTCGTAAACAACCTGATGTGGGATGGTAAAAAATCCACTGCTTTCAAAGTATTCTATGATGCTATTGATATCGTAGAGTCAAAAAAGCAAGATGCAGAGAAATCGGCACTTGAAATCTGGAAAGATGCACTAACCAACGTAATGCCTCACGTTGAGGTTCGTTCGCGTCGGGTTGGTGGAGCTACATTCCAAATTCCTATGCAGATCAGACCAGACAGAAAGATCTCCATGGCAATGAAATGGATGATCCTTTATGCAAGAAGGAGAAATGAAAAATCTATGGCTCAAAGGCTGGCATCAGAAGTTTTAGCTGCGGCTAAAGAAGAAGGTGCTGCAGTGAAAAAGAGAATGGATACTCACAAAATGGCAGAAGCGAACAAAGCATTCTCTCACTTTAGATTCTAATCAGGAAATGGCAAGAGATTTAAAATTTACAAGAAACATTGGGATCGCTGCGCATATTGATGCCGGTAAGACGACAACAACAGAGCGTATCCTATTTTATACCGGAAAGTCACACAAGATCGGTGAGGTGCACGATGGTGCTGCAACGATGGACTGGATGGCGCAGGAGCAGGAGCGTGGTATCACGATCACTTCCGCTGCAACAACATGCGAGTGGAACTTCCCAACAGAGCAAGGAAAAGTCCTTCCTGAAAGCAAGTCGTACCACTTCAACATTATCGATACCCCGGGGCACGTTGACTTTACCGTAGAGGTAAACCGTTCGCTTAGGGTTCTTGACGGATTGGTATTCCTTTTCTCTGCGGTTGATGGTGTTGAGCCACAATCGGAGACAAACTGGAGGCTTGCCGACAACTACAAAGTTCCGCGTATGGGCTTCGTAAACAAAATGGACCGTCAGGGCGCAAACTTCCTTAATGTGTGCCAACAAGTAAAAGACATGTTGAAATCGAATGCAGTGCCGATCGTTTTGCCGATTGGTGATGAGGAAGATTTCAAAGGTATCGTTGATTTGGTGAAAAACCAGGCGATTATCTGGCATGACGCAACCCAGGGAGCTACTTTCGATATTGTTCCGATCCCGGAAGATATGAAAGAAGAAGTTCATCAATTCCGTGCGCAGCTTATCGAAGCTGTTGCTGAATACGATGAAAGGCTGATGGAGAAATTCTTCGAGGATGAAGATTCAATTACCGAAGATGAAATCAACACAGCGTTGAGGAAAGCGGCAATTGACATGTCGATCATCCCGATGCTTTGCGGATCATCATTCAAAAACAAAGGAGTTCAGTTCATGCTTGACGCCGTTTGTAAATACTTGCCTTCTCCATTGGATAAAGAAGGTATCGTAGGTACAAATCCTGACAGCGATGAAGAGATCATCCGTCGTCCGGACGTAAAAGAGCCGTTTGCAGCTTTGGCTTTTAAAATTGCAACCGACCCTTATGTTGGACGTCTTGCTTTCTTCCGTGCTTATTCAGGCCGTCTTGATGCAGGTTCTTACATTTTGAACACGCGTTCAGGAAACAAAGAGCGTATCTCGAGGATTTACCAGATGCACGCGAACAAGCAAAATCCGATTGAATATATTGAGGCAGGAGATATTGGAGCCGCTGTCGGTTTCAAGGATATCAAGACCGGAGATACGATGTGTGATGAAAAACACCCAATCGTACTTGAAAGTATGGATTTCCCTGCACCGGTAATCGGTATCGCGATCGAGCCTAAAACGAAAGCTGACGTGGACAAAATGGGTATGGCTCTGGCAAAACTTGCCGAAGAAGATCCAACGTTCCAGGTTAAGACCGATGAGGCTTCAGGACAAACTATCATCTCGGGTATGGGTGAGCTTCACCTTGATATCCTTGTTGACAGGATGCGTCGCGAATTCAAAGTAGAAGTTAACCAGGGCGAGCCTCAGGTTGAATATAAAGAAGCATTTACAAAATCGGCGCAACACCGTGAGGTTTACAAAAAACAATCGGGTGGTCGCGGTAAATTTGCCGATATCGTCTTCAGGATTGAACCGGCTGACGAAGGTTTTGTAGGTCTTCAGTTTGTGAATGAAGTAAAAGGTGGTAACGTTCCTAAAGAATACATTCCATCTGTTGAAAAAGGATTTAAAGCTGCCATGAAACAAGGTCCTCTTGCAGGATACGAAGTTGACAGCCTTAAAGTAACACTTCTTGACGGATCTTTCCACCCTGTGGATTCCGATGCGCTTTCTTTCGAATTGGCTGCTAAAATGGGTTACAAAGAATCTGGCCGTGCTGCCGGAGCTGTCATCCTTGAGCCGATCATGAAAATGGAAGTAATCACTCCGGAAGAGAATATGGGTGATATCGTAGGTGACCTTAACAGAAGAAGAGGCCAGGTAACGGACATGGGCGACCGTGCAGGTGCTAAAACCATCAAGGCGCTTGTGCCGCTTTCTGAAATGTTCGGTTATGTAACGACATTAAGGACATTGTCATCAGGCCGTGCAACTTCAACAATGGAGTTTTCGCACTACGCTGAAACGCCTGCCAACATTTCGGAACAGGTGATCAAAAAAGCAAAAGGAACCGTTTAATTCACACAAAATGAGTCAAAAAATCAGAATAAAATTGAAGTCTTACGATCACATGCTGGTGGACAAATCATCAGAGAAAATCGTAAAAACAGTTAAGAGCACCGGCGCTGTTGTTACAGGTCCGATTCCGTTGCCAACACACAAAAAGATTTTTACCGTACTGCGTTCTCCGCACGTAAACAAAAAATCAAGGGAGCAATTTGAAGTGATGTCTTACAAAAGGCTGATCGACATCTACTCTTCGTCATCAAAAACGATTGACGCGCTGATGAAATTGGAGCTTCCAAGCGGCGTTGAGGTAGAGATCAAAGTCTGATAAAGCAATTTAGATAGCATTGGGTACCGGGTTTTTTCCTGGTACTCAATTCTACTTGTCTAAATGCGCCAAAAAAGAGAATTTATTAATTATTAATTATTTTATATGTCTGGGTTAATTGGTAGAAAAATCGGCATGACCAGCATCTTCGACGAGAACGGGAAAAACATTCCTTGTACCGTTATTGAGGCAGGTCCATGCGTAGTTACCCAAGTCAGAACCAACGAGGTCGACGGGTATGAAGCGTTGCAACTTGGTTTCGATGACAAAAACGAGAAACATTCCACGCAAGCTGCCGCAGGGCACGCGAAGAAAGCAGGGACTGTTGCTAAGAAAAAAGTCGTTGAATTCCAATTTGAGAATGAACACAAATTAGGTGATGTACTGACAGTTGATGTCTTTGCAGAAGGCGAGTTTGTAGATGTACAAGGTGTTTCTAAAGGTAAAGGCTTCCAGGGTGTTGTGAAGCGTCACGGCTTCGGCGGTGTCGGACAAGCCACTCACGGTCAGCACAACCGTCTTAGGGCGCCGGGTTCAGTAGGAGCATCATCTTATCCTTCACGTGTATTCAAAGGAATGCGCATGGCAGGAAGAATGGGTGGTGAAAATGTAAAAGTTCAAAACCTTAGAGTTTTAAAAGTCGTTGCCGACAAGAATCTTCTTGTTGTTAAAGGATGTGTTCCAGGACACAAAAACTCTTATGTAATCATTCAGAAGTAATGGAAGTAAAAGTTTTAAACATCAGCGGAAAAGAAACTGGCAGGACGATCACTCTTTCTGATTCAGTTTTTGGGATAGAACCAAATAACCACGCCGTATACCTTGATGTGAAGCAGTACCTGGCCAACCAACGGCAGGGAACGCACAAAGCAAAGGAAAGAGCTGAAGTTGCAGGTAGTACCCGTAAAATCAAAAAGCAAAAAGGAACAGGTACTGCCCGTGCGGGTAGTGCGAAGAACCCACTTTTTAAAGGCGGGGGAACTGTTTTCGGACCGAGGCCGCGCAGCTATTCGTTCAAATTGAACAAAAGCCTGAAGCGTCTTGCAAGGAAATCAGCGTTCTCGATCAAGGCGAAAGAATCGAACCTGATCGTGTTGGAAGATTTCAATTTTGAGACACCGAACACAAAGAATTTTATCAATATCCTGAAAGGCTTAGGGTTAGAAAACAAAAAATCTTTGTTTGTGTTGGGAGAGACAAATAAAAATGTATATTTGTCGTCACGTAATTTAAAGGCTTCAAGCGTTGTAAACGCCTCAGAATTAAGCACTTACGCCATTTTAAATGCTAATAATTTAGTACTTTTAGAAGGCTCTTTGGAAGCAATTGAAGAAAACCTAAGCAAATAAACAGGCGATGAGTATCATTATAAAACCGATCATTACCGAAAAGATCACCAAGGAAAGCGAAGTTACCAACCGGTACGGTTTCGTGGTTGCAAAAAGCGCTAACAAGGTGCAAATCAAGCAGGCGGTTGAGTCTGCTTATGGCGTGACCATCGTTAACGTGAACACCATGAATGTACGTCCGGACAGGACTACCAAGTACACCAAAAGCGGGTTGATCAGCGGAAAGACCAATGCTTATAAGAAAGCGGTTGTTCAGGTACAAGAAGGAGAAACTATCGATTTTTACAACAACGTACAGTAATAAGACAGAACAATGTCAGTTAGAAAATTAAAACCTATTACCCCGGGCCAGCGATTTAGAGTTGTGAATAGCTTTGACACTATCACAGCTGACAAGCCGGAACGCTCATTGTTAGCACCGATAAAAAGCTCTGGAGGTAGAAATAGTCAAGGAAAAATGACCATGCGTTATACAGGCGGTGGTCACAAGCAAAGGTATCGTATCATCGACTTCAAAAGAACTAAAGACGGAATTCCGGCTACAGTGAAGTCAATTGAATACGATCCGAACCGTACAGCGTTTATTGCGCTTTTGGCATACGCCGACGGTGAAAAAACTTATATCATCGCGCAAAATGGTTTGCAGGTGGGGCAAAAACTGGTTTCAGGTGCCGATGCGCAACCGGAAATCGGGAACACGCTTCCACTGAGCAAAATTCCTTTGGGAACCGTTATTTCGTGCATCGAATTGCGTCCGGGACAAGGTGCTACAATCGCACGTTCTGCCGGTACTTTTGCACAATTGATGGCAAGGGACGGTAAATACGCCACAATCAAAATGCCTTCAGGAGAAACAAGGTTGATCCTTTTGACCTGCTCGGCTACGATTGGCGCCGTTTCTAACTCTGACCACCAGCTTGTTGTTTCCGGTAAAGCCGGCCGTAGCAGATGGTTGGGCAGAAGGCCAAGGACCAGGGCTGTTGCCATGAACCCAGTAGATCACCCGATGGGTGGTGGAGAAGGGCGTTCTTCAGGTGGACATCCGCGTTCAAGAAAAGGATTGCCAGCTAAAGGTTACAGGACACGTGCCAAGGCAAACCCAAGTAATAAGTATATTGTAGAACGCAGAAAGAAATAATCAGTAAGACATGGCACGTTCATTAAAAAAAGGACCATTTGTCCACTATAAGCTAGACAAAAAAGTTCAGGAAAATATAGAAAAAGGGAACAAGGGTGTGGTTAAGACCTGGTCAAGGGCTTCCATGATCACTCCTGATTTCGTAGGACAAACCATCGCAGTTCACAACGGACGTCAGTTCGTACCTGTTTATGTAACAGAGAACATGGTGGGTCATAAACTAGGAGAATTTTCACCGACACGATCATTCCGTGGTCACGCCGGAGCAAAAAATAAAGGTAAAAAATAAGAAGCAATGGGAGTTCGTAAAAGAGAAAGAGCCGAAGGCATCAAAGAAGCTAACAAGCAGATTGCTTTCGCAAAATTGAATAACTGCCCTACTTCACCTAGAAAAATGCGCTTGGTGGCGGACTTGGTAAGAGGTCAGAAAGTGGAAAGGGCTTTGAACATCTTAAGGTTCAGCTCTAAAGAAGCTTCACGTAAATTAGAAAAACTCGTTTTATCGGCTATCGCCAACTGGCAAGCTAAAAACGCAGACGCTAATATGGAAGAAGCAGGCTTGTTCGTTAAAGAGATCCGCGTTGATGGCGGCATGATGCTCAAAAGGCTTCGTCCGGCTCCACAGGGTCGTGCACACAGAATCAGAAAACGTTCCAACCACGTAACAATCGTTTTGGGACAATTAGATAACACACTTAGCAATTCATAAGCATGGGACAGAAGACAAACCCAATTGGAAATCGACTTGGTATCATCAGGGGATGGGATTCAAACTGGTATGGTGGAAATGATTACGGCGATAAACTTGCTGAAGATTATAAAATCAGAAAGTACATCCACGCCCGCTTATCGAAAGCTAGTGTTTCAAAAGTAATTATCGAGAGGACTCTTAAACTTGTAACCGTTACTATCACCACCGCACGTCCGGGTATCATTATCGGGAAAGGCGGCCAGGAGGTAGACAAGTTGAAAGAAGAACTTAAGAAAATTACCGACAAGGAGATTCAGATCAACATTTTTGAAATCAAAAGGCCGGAACTTGATGCTTATCTGGTTGCAACAAGCATCGCACGTCAGATCGAAAGCAGGATTTCATACAGAAGGGCGATTAAAATGGCAATCGCGGCTTCAATGCGTATGAATGCTGAAGGAATCAAGGTCATGATTTCAGGTCGTTTGAACGGTGCCGAGATGGCGCGTTCGGAAGGATTTAAAGAAGGTCGTATCCCATTGTCAACTTTCAGGGCCGACATCGATTATGCACTTGCTGAAGCGCACACGACTTACGGTCGTATGGGAATCAAAGTGTGGATCATGAAAGGCGAAGTCTATGGAAAGAGAGATCTTTCCCCACTCGTAGGCATGGACAAAAAACAGTCCGGTGCCGGAGGTGGTAAAGGCGGAGACGCTCCACGCGGAGATCGCAAGCCTTTCAACAAAGACAGGAAGCCGGATGCCCGCAAAAGAAAGTAATTTACCTAAATTAAAGAAAAATGTTACAGCCTAAAAGAACGAAGTACCGTAAGGTACAAAAAGGTAAAATGAAAGGGAATTCCCAAAGAGGGCACGAACTTTCAAACGGCATGTTCGGTATCAAATCTGTACACGAAACAGGAATGTTCCTGACTTCCCGCCAAATCGAGGCTGCGCGTATCGCTGCAACCCGTTTCATGAAAAGGGAAGGACAGTTGTGGATCAAGATTTTCCCGGATAAGCCGATAACCAAGAAGCCTCTTGAGGTACGTATGGGTAAAGGTAAAGGTGCCGTAGAATATTGGGCAGCCGTTGTTAAACCCGGAAGAATCATGTTTGAAGTCGGAGGAGTTCCTTTGTCAGTAGCTAAAGAAGCATTGCGTCTTGCTGCACAAAAGCTTCCGGTTAAAACCAAGTTCATCGTCGCCAGGGATTTCGAAGCATAATTTAAATTTATTATGAAACAATCAGAAATAAAAAACCTTTCTGCAGCAGAATTGCAAGAAAAGCTTAGCCAGGCTAAGAAGAACTATGCCGACCTGAAAATGGCCCACGCTGTTTCGCCGATCGAAAATCCGCTTCAGATCAGGAGCATGAGAAGATCAGTTGCGAGACTGGCTACGGAGTTAACCAAAAGAGAGCAACAATAATTGTATCTGCTAAAATGGAAGATAAAAGAAATTTAAGAAAAGAGAGAATTGGTGTTGTGACCTCTAACAAAATGGAGAAATCCATCGTTGTTGCCGAGATCAGGAAAGTAAAGCACCCTCTGTACGGTAAATTCGTTTTGAAAACGAAAAAATACCATGCACACGACGAGAAAAATGACTGCAACATTGGCGATACTGTAAGGATCAGCGAAACGCGTCCTTTGAGCAAAACCAAATGCTGGAGACTGGTTGAAATCATTGAAAGAGCTAAATAATTATGGTACAACAGGAATCAAGACTAAAAGTAGCAGATAACACGGGCGCTAAGGAAGTTCTTACGATCCGCGTTTTGGGAGGTACCAAAAGAAGGTATGCCTCTGTTGGAGACAAGATTGTAGTTTCTATCAAAGATGCAACCCCGAACGGTAACGTTAAAAAAGGTGCAGTTTCTACAGCAGTAGTAGTGCGTACAAAGAAAGAGGTTAGAAGGGCTGATGGCTCGTATATCCGTTTCGATGACAATGCGTGCGTACTTCTTAACGCAGCCGGCGAAATGAGGGGAACCCGCGTTTTCGGACCGGTAGCAAGAGAACTTCGCGAGAAGCAATTCATGAAAATCGTATCACTGGCACCTGAAGTGCTTTAATTTATTTTTAAGATGATAAAGCTGAAAATAAAATCAGGAGACACTGTAAAGGTGATTGCCGGAGACCACAGAGGAACAACCGGAAAAGTGACACGCGTTTATCGTGAAGCCAACAAGGCAATCGTTGAAGGTGTAAACATGGTTTCAAAACATACGAAGCCAAGCGCTAAAAATCCACAAGGTGGAATTGTAAAGAAAGAAGCTCCAATCCATATCTCAAACCTTGCAGTGGTTGACAATGCAAAGGCGGGATCAAAGAAGGAATCTTCAAAGAAATCTAATAAAGCATAGTAATGGCATATATTCCAAGACTAAAGGATGAATATAAGAGCAGGGTCATTCCTGCACTTAAAGAAGAATTCGGTTTCAAAAACGTAATGCAGGTTCCTAAACTTGAAAAGATCGTTTTGAGCCGTGGCGTTGGAGCAGCAGTTTCCGATAAGAAACTTATCGATTACGCTGTTGACGAGCTGACCAAAATCACCGGACAGAAAGCAGTTTCAACCATTTCAAAGAAAGACGTTGCATCGTTCAAACTTAGGAAAGGTATGCCGATCGGAGCCAAAGTAACCCTTAGGGGCGACAGGATGTATGAATTCCTTGACAGGCTGATCACTTCGGCTTTGCCACGGGTTCGTGACTTCAGCGGAATCAAGGCTACAGGCTTTGACGGACGCGGAAACTATAACCTGGGTGTACTTGAGCAGATCATCTTCCCTGAAATCGACATCGATAAAGTGAACAAGATCTCCGGAATGGACATCACCTTCGTTACTACTGCGAAAACCGATAAGGAAGCAAAATCACTGTTGGCTGAACTAGGTTTACCTTTTAAAAAGAATTAAGACATGGCTAAAGAATCAATGAAAGCCCGTGAGGTGAAAAGAGAAAAAACGGTAGAAAAGTACGCCGCGAAACGAAAAGCTTTGTTAGAAGCTGGAGATTACGTAGGTTTGCAAAAATTACCGAAAAACGCTTCACCTGTTCGCATGCACAACCGTTGCAAACTGACCGGAAGGCCAAGAGGTTATATGCGCCAATTCGGGATGTCACGTGTGACTTTCCGCGAAATGGCTAATCAAGGGTTGATCCCGGGAGTTAAAAAAGCAAGCTGGTAACAAGCTTTAAGCAGTCAGCTATCGGCAGTCAGCATTGATTGCGGAAAGATGAAAGATTTAAGGTTGTTGAAATAGGCCGGTTCAGAACGAATCGTATGATTTTTTCGCGAGAGGCTCATAGCTGAAAGCTTATAGCTGACAGCTCAAAAAAGTGTTCAATTGGTTTCAGGTTCAGCAGAATCGTTCGGCTGAAAACCGTTACCGCAATTTAATAAATATGTATACAGATCCAATTGCGGATTATTTGACAAGGGTGCGCAACGCAGTAGCGGCAAACCACAAAGTCGTTGAAATTCCTGCTTCGAACATGAAGAAGGAAATCACAAAAATCCTTTTCGATCAGGGTTATATCCTGAGCTACAAATTTGATGATTCGTCCGTTCAAGGCACCATCAAAATCGCGCTGAAATATGACAAAGAGACTAAAGAGTCTGTCATCAAAGATCTTCAGCGAATCAGTAAACCAGGTCTGCGTAAATATGCAGGTTCTTCCGAAATACCAAGAATCCTTAACGGATTGGGAATCGCGATTGTTTCGACTTCAAGAGGTCTGATGACCGGAAAGATGGCGAAACAACTCAATGTTGGTGGTGAAGTAATCTGTTACGTATACTAATAAAAGACCAAGAAATGTCAAGAATAGGTAAAAATCCAGTATCGATACCGGCAGGAGTAACAGTTGATGTTGCCGAAGGAATCATTACTGTTAAAGGTAAATTAGGCCAGCTTACACAGGAATATTCAGATGTTACAATAACAATTGAAGATAATCAGGTGCTGGTTGAAAGGTCATCCGACTCAAAGGACCAAAGGGCTAAACACGGATTGTACAGGTCATTGATCAACAACATGATCGTTGGCGTTTCTACCGGGTTTACAAAAGAACTTGAATTGGTGGGTGTTGGTTACAGGGCGTCAAACCAGGGACAAAAACTGGATCTAGCTCTTGGATTCTCACACAACATCGTACTCGAAATTGCACCCGAAGTAAAACTGGAAACAGTTTCTGAAAAAGGTAAAAACCCGATCGTTAAACTGTCATCTTTCGACAAGCAGTTGCTTGGCCAGGTTGCAGCGAAAATCAGGGGATTCCGTAAGCCTGAACCGTACAAAGGAAAAGGCGTCAAGTTCGTTGGAGAAGTATTAAGAAGAAAAGCAGGTAAATCAGCTTAAAAAATTTAGACTATGTCATTAACTAAATCTGACAGAAGACAGAGGATCCGTTTCAGGATCAGAAAAATTGTAAGCGGTACAGCTGCAAAGCCGAGACTTTCCGTATTCAGAAGCAATAAGGAAATCTATGCGCAGCTGATTGACGACCTTAACGGCGTAACCTTGCTTTCTGCATCTTCAAGGGAAAAAGGAATTACCAAGGAAGGTACTAATGTCGAAATCGCCGCAGCAGTTGGTAAACTGGTAGCAGAAAAAGCGCTTAAGGCAGGAATCGAGAACGTTACCTTTGACAGGGGCGGATACCTGTACCACGGCCGTGTTCAATCATTAGCAGAAGGCGCAAGGGCTGCCGGACTTAAATTCTAAGATATTATGTATCATAAATACAAAAACGTAGAAATGGTAAAACCAAGCGGACTTGAACTGAAAGACCGTCTGGTAAGTGTAAACCGTGTTACCAAAGTTACAAAAGGAGGAAGGGCTTTCGGCTTTTCTGCCATTGTAGTTGTTGGAGATGAGAACGGAGTGGTTGGCCACGGTCTAGGAAAGTCGAAAGACGTTTCTGAAGCTATCGCTAAAGCTGTTGAAGACGCAAAAAAGAACCTGGTAAAGATTCCTTTGAGCGGACATTCAGTTCCACACGAACAAAAAGGTAAATTCGGCGGAGCACGCGTATTTTTGATGCCAGCTTCACACGGTACCGGAGTTATCGCCGGTGGTGCGGTACGCTCGGTACTTGAATCTGTCGGAATCCACGACGTATTGTCAAAATCTCAAGGATCTTCAAACCCGCACAACGTGGTTAAAGCGACTTTCGATGCATTGCTGCAAATGAGAAGCGCACACACCATCGCCAAGCAAAGGGGAGTTTCTCTTGAAAAAGTGTTTAAAGGTTAATTCAGGAATTATGGCTAAGTTATTAGTAAAACAGGTTCGGAGCAAAATCAATTGCCCGCTTACCCAAAAAAGAGGTCTGGAAGCTCTTGGGCTTCGCAAAATGGGCCAGGTAGTAGTGCATGAGTCAAATCCTGCAATCCTTGGGATGATAAACAAAGTTAAACATCTGGTTTCCGTAGAGGAAGCCAAATAACAAATAATACGAAATGAATTTAAGTAACTTACAGCCTGCTGAAGGTTCTACGCACAACCAAAACAAGCGTGTCGGCCGCGGTGAAGGTTCCGGAAAAGGCGGAACTGCTGCACGTGGACACAAAGGTGCAAAGTCGCGTTCAGGTTATTCGAAGAAAATCGGATTTGAAGGCGGACAAATGCCACTACAAAGGCGTGTTCCTAAATTTGGCTTCAAGAACATCAACCGTAAAGAATACGAAGGTGTTAATCTTGATACGCTTCAGTCATTAGTAGATAACGGAATGATCACTGATACAGCTGATATGGCTGCATTCATCAGCAATCGCCTGGCTACTAAGAATGAAATCGTGAAGATCCTCGGAAGAGGCGAGCTTAAAGCCAAATTGACAGTGACCGCTCACAAATTTACCGCTACAGCGAAGGCAGCTATCGAAGCAGCCGGTGGCGAGGCCGTAACTATATAATCGTATAGGTAACATGAAGAAATTTTTTGAAGGGATAGCCAACGTCTGGAAGATTGAGGAATTAAAAAACAGGATACTCTGGACACTGGGTCTTCTTGTCGTTTACCGTTTTGGTGCGCACGTAACCCTTCCGGGTATCGACGCTGCGCAATTGGGCGGCCTCGCCGGACAGACAAAGAATGGTATCGGTTCGATTCTCGATATGTTTACCGGAGGTTCGTTCTCAAAAGCTTCAGTTTTTGCTCTTGGCATCATGCCTTACATCTCGGCCTCGATTGTGGTCCAGTTGATGGGTATAGCGATCCCTTACCTGCAAAAGCTGCAGAAAGAAGGCGAAAGCGGCAGGAAGAAGATCAACCAGATCACACGCTGGCTGACAATCATCATCTGCTTGGTCCAGGCGCCGGGATATATCTACAACCTTTACAGGACTTTGCCTTCATCAGCATTCCTTCTTGGGTTTGATTCGTTCTCATTCCTGTTCTCTTCAGTTATCATACTCGTTACGGGAACCATCTTCGCAATGTGGCTTGGAGAAAAGATTACAGACAAAGGTATCGGTAACGGTATCTCCCTGTTGATCATGATCGGGATCCTTGCAAGGCTTCCACAAGCGTTCATCCAGGAATTTACAACTCGTGTAACCAATAACAACGGTGGACCGATGCTATTGGTGATCGAAATCATCCTTTGGCTTCTCGTTATCATCGCGTGCGTCTTACTAGTTATGGCAGTCCGCAAGATCCAGGTGCAATACGCACGGAGAACGGTTTCAGGTGATTTTGAAAAAGACCTTAATGGCAGCAGGCAGTGGATTCCACTAAAACTGAATGCCTCAGGTGTAATGCCAATCATCTTTGCACAGGCTATCATGTTCATTCCGGCAGCGCTTGCAGGCCTGTCGAATTCTGAAGCGTCGCAAACCGTTGCAGGCACTTTCAGCAATATGTTTGGATTCTGGTACAACCTGGTGTTTGCGCTCTTAATTATAGTATTCACGTACTTCTATACTGCAATTACGGTTCCGACCAATAAAATGGCCGACGACCTTAAAAGAAGCGGCGGATTCATTCCGGGAACACGTCCCGGCATTGAAACTTCCGAATTGCTGGATAGGATTATGTCACTTATAACATTCCCTGGTGCGGTATTCCTTGCACTGATTGCCGTGTTCCCGGCCGTCGTGGTAAGCGTATTTAACGTACAACAGTCATGGGCTATGTTCTACGGTGGTACTTCGCTGATAATTATGGTCGGAGTTGCGATCGATACAATTCAGCAAATCAATTCATACCTGCTTAACAAGCATTATGACGGACTGATGAAAACCGGTAAAAACAGAAAAGCTGTAGCTTAATTATATGGCAAAACAATCGGCAATAGAACAGGACGGATCCATAATCGAAGCATTGTCAAACGCAATGTTCCGTGTTGAGCTTGAGAACGGACATATCGTGATCGCACACATTTCAGGAAAGATGCGCATGCACTACATCAAATTGTTACCAGGTGACAAGGTGAAACTGGAAATGAGCCCCTACGATTTGTCAAAAGCAAGAATTACTTATAGATATTAAATAAGCGGTCAGCGGTTAGCTGTCAGCAGTCAGCCAAAAACTGATAGCTGAAAGCTGAAAGCTGAAGGCTGAAAGCTAAAAAAAAATGAAAGTAAGAGCATCAGTTAAGAAAAGAAGTGCCGAGTGCGTGATCGTGCGCCGCAAAGGCAGGTTGTATGTAATCAACAAAAAAAATCCGAGATTTAAACAAAGACAAGGATAATTATGGCAAGAATAGCAGGGGTAGACATCCCGAAAAACAAAAGAGGAGTTATCGCTTTGACCTATATCTTCGGAATCGGAAAAAGCAGGGCCAGCGAAATTCTCGCTAAAGCAAATGTAAGCGAAGACATTAAAGTCCAGGACTGGAATGACGAGCAAATCGGTGCAATCCGTGATGCAGTGTCTTACTTTAAAATCGAAGGTGAGTTGCGTTCTGAAATTTCACTAAACATCAAACGTTTGATGGATATCGGTTGCTACCGTGGAATCCGCCACAGATCTGGCCTTCCATTGCGCGGTCAACGCACCAAAAACAATTCGAGGACAAGAAAAGGCAAGAGAAAAACTGTTGCTAACAAGAAAAAAGCAACTAAATAATAAGTAGTAATGGCTAAAGCGACCACAAAAAAGCGTAAAGTTATCGTCGAATCTACCGGCGAAGCTCATATCAGTGCGACTTTCAACAATATCATCATTTCCCTGACCAACAAAAAAGGTGAAGTGGTATCTTGGTCATCGGCAGGTAAAATGGGCTTCAGGGGTTCTAAAAAGAACACTCCGTACGCAGCTCAGATGGCAGCCGAAGACGCAAGCAAAGTTGCCCTTGAGGCCGGACTTAAAAAAGTGAAGGTATATGTGAAAGGACCAGGAAACGGACGTGAGTCTGCTATCCGTTCACTTCACAATGGCGGTATCGAGGTGACTGAGATCATCGACGTGACTCCAATGCCGCACAACGGATGCCGTCCTCCGAAGCGTAGAAGAGTATAATTAGGTACAAGGTATTGGGTACAGGGCACAAGCAGGCCGGTACTTCCAGTATCCACACCAAAAACAAATTCGAGGCAAGCAGTCCGATTTGCGGTTCTTTTGAACCCTGCGCCCAGCACCTTGAACCAATTAAGTATAACCCGGAGCAGAAACAGATTATCGAAGGATTTAGACCTGAATTCATAATCCCTGTTCCAATTAATTTTCAAAATGGCAAGATATACTGGTCCAAAAACTAGGATCGCCCGTAAATTCGGAGAAGCGATCTTCGGGGAAGACAAATCCTTCGAAAAAAGAAACTACCCGCCGGGACAACACGGAATGTCCAAAAAAAGGGGCAAAAAATCAGAGTACGCTATCCAGTTGATGGAGAAGCAGAAAGCAAAATACACTTACGGAATCCTTGAGAAGCAATTCCGCGGATTGTTTGAAAAAGCATCGGCTGCACGTGGTGTAACCGGTGAAGTACTGATCCAGCTTTGTGAAGCAAGGCTTGACAACGTAGTGTTCAGGATGGGAATCGCTCCTTCAAGAAGGGCTGCCCGTCAAATCGTTTCTCACCGTCACATCACCGTGAACGGAGAAGTGGTAAACATTTCGTCTTACCACCTGAAACCAGGCGACAAAGTTGCGGTACGCGAAAAATCAAAGTCACTTGACGCTATCGCTCGTTCACTTGGAAATTCATCGCATGTTTACGAATGGATTACCTGGAACAACGATACCATGGAAGGTACTTTCGTATCCGTTCCTGCAAGGCTGCAAATTCCTGAAAATATCAAGGAACAGCTTATCGTCGAATTGTACAACAAATAATAACTGACTTAGTCGAAACTATGGCAATATTTAATTTTCAGAAACCCGATAAGGTCATCATGGTCGAATCGACCGACTTTGAAGGAAGATTCGAATTCAGGCCGTTAGAGCCCGGATACGGTCTGACAGTAGGAAATGCGCTTAGAAGGGTTTTGCTTTCCGCTTTGGAAGGTTATGCAATCACATCCGTTCGCATTGAAGGCGTGGATCATGAATTCTCAACTATTTCCGGCGTTGTCGAAGACGTAACCGAAATTATCCTAAACCTCAAGCAAGTGCGTTTCAAACGCCAAATCGAGGATGTGGACAATGAAACGGTTACAATCTCCGTATCTGGTAAAGACCAACTGACCGCGGGTGACTTCCAGAAGTTCATCTCCGGATTCCAGGTGCTAAACCCGGAACTGGTGATCTGCAACCTCGACAGCAAAGTCAACCTGAATTTTGAGCTGACCATCGAAAAAGGACGCGGCTATGTTCCTGCTGAAGAAAACAAAAAGCAGAACGCAGCAATCGGAACCATTTTCACCGACTCAATTTTCACCCCGGTGAAAAACGTTAAATACACCATCGAAAACTTCCGTGTTGAGCAAAAGACCGACTACGAGAAACTGGTTTTCGAAATCAGGACCGACGGTTCTATCAGCCCTAAAGACGCGCTGACCGAAGCTGCCAAAACTTTGATCCACCACTTCATGCTGTTCTCAGACGAAAGGATCACGCTTGAAGCAGACGAAATCGCGCAAACCGAATCTTACGATGAGGAATCACTGCACATGCGCCAGCTTCTTAAGACCAAATTGGTCGATATGGATCTGTCGGTTCGTGCCTTGAACTGTCTTAAGGCTGCAGAAGTTGATACGCTGGGCGACCTGGTGTCATTCAACAAGAACGACCTGATGAAATTCCGCAACTTCGGAAAGAAATCTTTAACTGAACTTGACGAACTTGTTGCAGTGAAGAACCTGACTTTCGGAATGGATCTTTCAAAATATAAATTAGATAAAGAGTAACCGGACCGAGAGGTTTAAGTTTAGAATACAATGAGACACGGAAAGAAAATAAACCACCTGAGCAGGCAGTCTTCCCACAGGAAGTCGATGCTGGCAAACATGGCTTGCTCACTTATCGAGCACAAGCGCATCAACACTACCACTGCAAAAGCGAAAGCATTGAAGCAGTTCGTTGAGCCGCTGATCACAAAGTCGAAAGAAGATACAACCCACAACCGTCGTGTTGTTTTTGCTTACCTGCGCAACAAATATGCAGTAACCGATTTGTTCCGCGACGTAGCTGCCAAAGTTGGCGACCGTCCGGGCGGATACACCCGAATCATCAAAGTTGGAAACCGTTTGGGTGACAACGCCGATATGGCAATGATCGAGCTGGTTGACTTTAATGAACTGTACAACGGAGGCAAAAAAGAGGTTAAGAAAGCAAAAAGCCGTCGTGGCGGAAAAGGAAAAGGCGCTGATGCTCCAGCCGCTGCTTCTGCTGCCGCTGCAACTCCTGTTGAAGCGCCCGAAGCACCGGAAGCTTCAGTAGCAGAAATGCCGGAAGCTCCTTCAACCGAAGAGCCAAAAACAGACGCTCCTGAATAATATTCATGATGCAATAAAAAAAGGGACAACGAAAGTTGTCCCTTTTTTGTTTTATCTAAATTTCGCGGCATTCAGATCTGCCAAATAACTAAAATTCCCGTTTGGCGCTTGTCATAGAACGGTACGATCACGGATCCTGTTTTTGGGTTCCTTGTTCCAAAAATCTTTTTGGTTAGATAAGGGTTCACCAGATAGGCGAACTTTGTGCACAAAATCCCTATTCCGGCCCCTGCGGCCACATCGGTCAGCCAATGCCTGTTGTTAACGAGGCGAAAAATTCCGGTTCCCGTAGCAACCGCATAACCGGCTATTCCGTACCAAACCGATTTGGATTTGTATTCCTGATAAAGAAATTCTGCACCGGCGAAAGCAGTCGCAGTATGGCCTGAAGGAAAGGAATTCCGACTGGAGCCATCCGGCCGTTCGACTTTGGTAATCGATTTAAGTCCCAACACGGTTGCGGACAGGACTAGATACGATGTTGCAATGATCACGCTTCTATCTTGAAAACTGTGACTGCCTTCAACGCCGGACAGATTTAGTGCGTAAACCGACAACGCCGGCGCAAACTGCGAAAAGTCGTCAATTGTAAATTTGCGGTCGATATCTTCTACAACTTCTTCCCGTATTCCTGCATTAAAATCCTTCAGCTGATCGCTTTCAAGTCCGATTACGCCATATCCAATCAGCAATGCGGGAATAACTAACTGTTTGTAGTTATATCCCCGTTTGGAAATATTAGCCGTCGAGTCAATTATGCCAAGTTGTTGGCTGTGCACACTGGCATACGAAAGCAACAATAGAAGTAATATTCGTTTCATTATCAACGAAGTTTGAATCCCGTTCATTTTGCCGAAATGATGTCAGGATTGATTACCGCAAGTTAGTTATTTCGGCAAATCAATGTGGCGCCAAAAAATGCGCGCGCGCTTTATTTGTACCGTTGCTTATAATCGCAAATTTTTTTAAATAAAAAGCCCGGAAACAATCACTTCCGGGCTTAATAAAAAAATGTGGGATCGAATTATTTCTTGATCACCTTATACGTTTTGGAAGCGCCGCCGGAAGTGGCTTTCACGAAGAAAGTTCCTGCGGGCAGATTGCTCATGTCAATTTGCGCGGACGAAGTACCAACTCTTTTCGAAATTAGCCTTTGTCCGACAATGTTGAAAACTTCCACCTGGTTCAAAACGCCGGTATATTCAATGTTCAAAAGATCGTCGACCGGATTTGGATAAATTTTGAACTGGTTGTAACCGAAATCACGAGTGCCCAATGTAGCCACAGCAATACATGCAGAAGTCACCGAGCAGTCAGCGTTTGTCACAACTACGTAGTAATCGCCAACAACAGTCGGAGTGAAAGTCTGTCCTGTTTCGTTATCAATTTGAACATTTGCGCAAGTATACCATTGGTATGTTGCTCCCGACTGCGTAGCCGTAACAATACCGCCACTTTGCGTGATACCTGCGTCCGGCAAAGCATTTACCGTAACTGGGGTGGCAGCAGAAGTAGCCGAGCTGCACGATCCATTATTTACCGAAACCGAATACGATCCCGAAGTCGAAACCGTGATCGATTGCGTCGTAGCGCCATTTGACCAAACGTTTCCGGTTGCAGCCGATGAAATCAACGTCACGCTTCCGCCCTGGCAGAACGTCGTTGCTCCGGAAGCCGAGATTGTCGGAGTTGCTGGCAATGCATTTACAGTAACCGTAGTCGGAGCGGAAGTCGCCGAACTGCACGATCCGTTATCTACGGAAACCGAATACGATCCAGAAGCAGAAACCGTGATCGATTGCGTCGTTG
>JAEWJM010000013.1 GCA_023386585.1 Bacteroidota bacterium
CATTGTGCAAGATATACAACATTCCGCTGGACTGATCAAAAGCAAGATCACAGCTTTCCGTTTGATTTGTCCTGTACTTTCCGACATACGAAAAATCGTTGTTTACATTCGGATTGATATCGAAAATCCAAAGATAACCGCCGTCCTGATGTGCGACGAACATCAATCCGCCCATTCCTTTTTGCGAAACGTACGGCTGACCGGTTTGCTGGCTAATGAAACCGGCGGCCGAGAGCGCAGCATCGGGAACGAAGACGATTCCTTCGGGCCCAAGATTTCCGGTATCCTGCATCGGCGACGGCGCAGCTAAAAGGTTCCAGTGGCGCGAAAGCGAAATCGACGAAAAAGAATTGTTATGATTGAATTTCCGGATCTCATATTGGTTTTCATCGATCGTATAAAAAGTATTTGCTGAAAGATCGGCTTGCGTGATTCCTTCCGGGCCATTTGCCAATGCTTTGTCCGCGATCTGTGTAAAAACATTGGTCGCCGTATTCAACTGCAGTACATGAAGCCGGCCATCGCCCTGCACCGCATACAACCGTTTGAGCAGTGAATTCCAATGCAAGCCGCTAAGATCGGTCACTCCCGAACTGCTCATTACTTCGGTCAGGTTGGTCGCGGAGCTCCAGCTTTCGGATGGCCACGGCGATTGCGCCCTTGCAATGAAAGAAATAAAGACCAGAAGAAAAAGCAGCCTGCGCATAACCTTTATTTCGGTCAAATATAGGAAATCCCGCCGCATACGTTCGCGCAATGAATTTTATTCCACGATGTAAATTCGCTTTTCAAATCTCTACCTTTGTTATCCTATCACTATTTTTATGAAAAGACGGCACTTTTTCAAGACCGGAACCATTGCAGCCGCCGGAACTGCCTTGCTCAATCCTTTTGGCTCCGCGGCACGAACGTTGGCCGAACCCGAGTTCAGGAACAGAAAAGCAAAGAATATCATTTTTATGGTCAGCGACGGAATGAGCAGCGGAACGCTAAGCATGGCTGACCTCCTATTGTCGCGCAAGACCGGCAAAGGAAGCAACTGGATGCAGTTATATAAAGACAGCCGCGTCCAGCGTTCATTGATGGAAACCATTTCGGCGAGCTCGATCGTGACCGATTCTTCGGCCGGAAGTTCAGCCTGGGGCGGCGGTGTCAGGGTTCCGAATGGCTCGTTGAATGTGGGCGCAAATGGCGAAAAGTACCTTCCGATACTTCAAAAATTCAAGCGCTCAGGGAAAATGGTCGGATGTGTGACCACAGTTCCGATAACTCATGCGACTCCGGCAGGATTTTGCGTAAACAGCGCCAGCCGGAACGGCCAGGCCGACATCGCCGAGCAATACCTTGAACTCGGTTTTGACGTGATGATGGGCGGAGGAAATCAGTACTTCTCGCCCTCAAAACGGAAGGACAAAAAAGATATGTACGCCGCTTTTAAAGCGAAAGACTGGCAGGTGGCCACCACAAGGTCAGAAATGAATTCCGCCACGAACTCAAAAAAGCTGCTCGGGGTTTTCGCTGACGATGCGCTTCCGTACTCAGTTGACCGCGCGAGCGATTCCAATTTGCAGGATTCGATTCCGACGCTTGCCGAAATGGCGCAGAAAGCGATAGATCACATGAAGGGAAGCAAGAACGGGTTTGCGATGCAGATCGAAGGCGGGAAAGTCGACTGGGGCGCGCATGCGAATGATGTGGCTGCGATGCTTTACGACCAGGCGGCATTTGATGAGGCGATCGGGGTTGTGATGGAGTTTGCTGCAAAGGACAAAGAGACACTCGTCATCATCACGACCGATCATGGGAACTCCAACCCGGGAATAATTTATGGCGACAAAGCCAACGACAACTTTGATTCGATACAGCATTACAGGCAAAGTAACGAATGGATTTTGAACAACATCCATGGCGACTCGACCGTTGCTCAGGTACGGGAAACGATTCACTACGCGAACGGAACCACAATTTCTGACGAAGACGCCAAGACTGTGTTGAGTTATTACGACGGACTCCACAAGGAAGAAGGCGGACTCTACAATTACAAAAAACTACCGTACAGGGCATTTTCGGAAATGCAAAAGAAAACGAATTCAGTTGGCTGGATTTCGATGGACCATTCGGGTGATTACGTCGAACTCTGCGCTTTCGGTCCCGGAAGTGAAATGCTGAAGCCGTGGGTTAAAAACACCGATTTACATTACCTTATGCTGACCGCGGCCGAGGTTGAGAATAAATTTTGATTTAAGTCGCGTTAGGGATAGAAGCGGCATCCTTTTGTAAACCTCAAAGGTTTTTGAAACCTTTGAGGTTTGGCAAAAGATACAGCGGATAGCCCGGCCGAAGGCAACGCCCAACAATTAAAAAAGCCACTTTTCAGTGGCTTTCTTCTTATTTAAGGATTATGAATTCGCAACGGCGGTTGATCGAATGTTCCTGTTCGGTGCAGTTGTTACCGCATTTCACAAGCGGCGTTGACTCGCCATAGCCTCTGGAGCGCAGTCTTTTACGATCAATTCCGTTTTTCACCAGGTATTCGAGCGTCGATGCTGCCCGCTTGTTAGAAAGCAACAGGTTGTATGTAGTCGATGCGCGGGAATCGGTGTGTGCGCCAAGCTCAATTTCCATTTTAGGATACTTGGTCAGGATTTCCAGCAAGCCGTTAAGGATTCGCGCCGCCTCGGGTTTGATATCCCATTTGTTCAGGTCGAAGTAAATGTTTTCAAGCACGATCTGGACTTTTCCGTCCTGGCGTTTGGTAATGATTTCCTCGGCATCGTCGTAGCATTCCATGAAAAGCTCGATCGTGTAGTGCAATTTGCCTTCGTCGTTCGTGACAAACTCTTCGCTATGCGGAATGTAGAAGTCGCGCGCAGCTTCGATCCTGTATTTGGTGTTCGGCTCGGTTATAAAACCATATTCTGCCAACGAACCTGCGAGCACCTGTGCGATCAGCTTTCCGTGTTCGTCATAAAGCGTGACGGTTGTGCCCGGAAGCAGGTCTTTGGTGTTTTTGTCGCGGACTTCACCTTCAACGAAGTAACTTTCCTCATTGTCAATTCGTGTGAAGCTGTAAAGATTGTCGCCACCTTTCCGGTTTGATGCGAAATAACCGGTGTTCTTGTTCTCGTCGAGTATGTACGCAAAATCGTCCATTCCGCTATTGAGCGTTTCGCCAAGGTTGACCGGCTTTGCAAAAACACCATCATAGGCTTTGCTGGAGAAAATGTCGAGTCCGCCAAACCCCTGATGCCCGTCCGAGGCAAAATAAAGAACCGTTCCGTCGTCTGAAATGTACGGAAACTGCTCACGGTGGATCGTGTTGATTGTGGCGCCCATGTTCTGTGGCGCGCCAAATGTACCGTCCTCGTTGATGTCGACGTAATAAATATCGAACGAGCCGATGCTTCCCGGCATGTCGCTCGAAAAGAAAAGCCTTTTTCCGTCGCGTGTTAGCACTGGATGTTCGGTGGAATAATTGTCGTTTGAAAACGGGACTTTAGTAATGTTCTTCCATTGGCCGTCTATAAACTCGGCTTTGTATATCTGGATGTTGGCGACTTTCTCGCCATTGACCTCAACTCTTTTTGAGTTTGTGCGGTTGAAATACATGATCTTGCCATCCTTGCTGAATGTTGGCGAGCTTTCGTGAGTTTTGGTGTTGATGGTTTCCGGGAATGGCTGGATGTTCGTGAGCAGCCCTTTGTCGTTTACACTGGCGCTGAATAGGTCGAGATACGGTTTTTCGTTCCAGCCGTATGATTTTTTGCTTGCATTTCGAAGCGACGCAAAAGCGACCTTATCGCCGTAAAACGAAATTCCAAAGTCGCCATTGGTCGTATTTTTTGCCATTGGTTGGACAATGTATTCGTAAGGCAAATTTCGTTTGAGGTTAGCAATGAATTTTGGCGAATCGACTTTGTATTTAACGTATTCGCTCATGATCGGGTCGGCTTTTTCATAATCGCCTGTTCCCATTAGCGCATGCGCGTATTTAAAATAGTATTCCGGCGTAAGGCTGTCTTTAAAGCTAAAAAACAACTGGCCGTAGGCTTTCGCGGCGTCTTTCATCTGGAAATTATTGTAATACGAATCTCCGAGATTTTGCAAAACCTTTCGGCTTTGGCCGAGCTGCTCGTACATTTCAGCAGCCTTGACGTACATTTTTTTCGCAAAAAGCTTATCGGCCTGTTTCACCGTGATTTTCTGTCCCTGGACGTGCAGGGCCGAAAACACTATGAGAATTATGTAGAGAAACTTTTTCATTTTCGATAAGTTAAAAGAACCTTGGGGATTTGTCATAGCCTTTGGATGAGAAGCCTGCAAGATCTAGGTCGAACAACAGGAAAAATTCATGTGTTCCTGAATTGTAATCGCCGAGGTTTGTCAGCGTGTAATCGTATGAATAGCCTGCGCGAAGCGACGGAGTGATGTAGAAACTGACCAATCCACTGACAGAATCGCCAAGGCGGTAGCCGGCGCCAAGCTCAACGAAATTGTGTATTAAGGTATTTGCCGTAAAATCGAATGACATTGGCGCACCCGAAACCGCCTTCGCCATAAATGCGGGCTTGAACTTAAAATTGTCGTTGATGTTGAAAACATAACCGCCGGTAAAGAAATAATGGATTTCCTCAACTCCAATCGTCGAGATCGCGTCCTGGTGCTCGAGGTGCTTCGTCTTTAGCAGGTTCGGAGCCGAAAATCCCAAGTAATAATGATCGCTGAAAAAATACGTTCCTGCGCCGAGGTTCGGAAATGTCTGATGGATGTTGTTCGCAAACGCCGGATCGGGTTGCGCATCGGAATACTGGAAGCCGTTGAAATTGGCGTCAAAAAAGGTAAATCCACCTTTGATCCCGAACGACAGCCGGTTTTTATCGGAAACAGGAATAACATAAGCCACATCGGCATAAATGTTATTTTCTTTGACCACATCGCCAATTTCATCACTCACTACCGAAATACCTGCCTCGATTCGCTTTGCAATTGGCGAATGGACGAACAGACTGGCAGTTTTCGGAGCTCCAACGGCGCCAACCCACTGCGTACGGTAAAGTCCGCCCATGCTGATGATGCCTTCGCCTTCGGTTGAGTAAGCCGGATTGATCACGCTCATATTATACATATAGTGCGTAAACTGCGGATCCTGTTGCGCCTGTACGACCAGGGTCAGCAGCAAGGCGCAGGCGGAAACTATATTTCGGATGTTGATTTTTTTCATCATTTTACCTGCTTAAGTATAACCTACCTTGTTTTGGCGCGCGCGTTCCGTCATTAAATTCGAGTATATAGAAATAAACACCGACAGGAACCTGGTTGCTTCCCATTTTTACGCCGCCTTCGGTCGCTTTTCCATCCCAGTTTGGCGTGTTGATATTTCCTTTGTACAGTACATTTCCGTACCTGTTGTAAATCTCAAGCTTGAAATTCGGATAGCGTTCCGGAAGGTTCACGATTACGAACTCGTCGTTGATATTGTCGCCATTTGGTGAAAATCCGTCCGGAATCAGGATGTCTTCGGTACAAACGGTCAGGTCGGTTGTGACTTCAAGTCGGACATTGCTTTCACACCCTGCGGTGGAAGTGAACGCTGCATAATACGTTGCCCCATTTTGAAGCGGGTCTGTTGACGAATAGGCTGTTCCACCGGTTGCCGCATCGTACCATACCACCGGTTGCGTACCGTTGATATTCGCCGAAAGATCGTTGAAAGTTGGATTATCCGTACTACAGAATTCGTTTCCTTGCGGAAGCAGTTCAGGCGTGCCAAGCTGGCTCACATTGAATGTAATAGGTGCAATTGCAGTGATATCGGCGCCACATGCTCCGGGCGATGTTACGAATTGTGATATGGTTATGATTACCGTTCCCGCATTTGGCAAAACAGTGGCCGGAATGGTAAAAGTTGCCGATCCATTGGCGAAAGTCACCGCCGCTGTAGCGTTCGCTGTATTTGCTCCCGAAACCTGATAGGTAATGTCATAGTTTCCGTCGGTAAGAGCATCGGCGCCTGAAATCGTAATGTCATTTGAAAAACCTACACACGAATCCGAGGCTGACGCAGTTGCTCCTGAAACGTCCGGTGCCGCGAGAATCGTGAAATTCGCTGATGCATCTTCATTCAGGTTGCTGCAACCCGCAGTAAGGCTGACGATGCCACTGATGACAACTGTATAATTGCCGGCTGTGGTAAAGTACGATGCCGGAATATCAAATTGTCCGCTTCCAGCTGCAATCGTCACGATTCCGGTGCTTCCTGTTGAAGGAGTGGCTTGTGGAATCGTATAATTGAATTGATAATTCCCTGGGTTGAGTCCACCCGATCCCGAAATCACCACCGTAACTCCAGATCCCTCACAGGCATTGGCAACAGTTAGGTTTACATTTTCAAGGTTTGGCAACGGATTCACCACAAAATTGACCAGTACGTTGGACAGAGTATTCGAGCATCCAGTCGCCGTATTTACAATGTTGACAAAGGTTATTGTTGTTATCCCGGTGTTCGTAATGTTTGTTGCCGCAATGTCGAATGATGCAGTTCCGCCGGCAACAGTAACGGTTGCTGTTTGATTTGCAGTTGTGTTTGCCCCCGACAGGTTGTAGGTAATCGTATAATTTCCGTCGGTCATTCCGTTAAGCGTAAGCGATGCGCTGTCGCCAAGACAAATGGGAGTTACGATTGTCAGGTTCGGAATCGCGAGTTGCGGCGTTGGAAGCAATGTCAATTGAACGGTTGTGGCCTCGGTTCCACAGGCGTTAGTAATTGTATATGTAAACCCGAATGTACCCGCAGCCATTGCTGGGAGATCGAGCACCGGATCAATTGTGGCATTCGCACTGTCTGTCCACACTCCGCCCGCCTGTTGTGTTCCATCCAGTAACGCGGTCAAATCAAAAGTTCCCTGGGATGCGCAAACTGACTGTATTCCGGTAAAATTACCGCTTTCGGGTTGAGGATCGACCGTTACGGTGACCGTTGCCGTGTCGAAAAGGCAAGGTGAAACGCCGCCGCCAACTGTATACGTAAAATGGTATGCTCCCGGACCAACCGCTGATGCGTTGAATATATTTCCTGAAAGCGCGCCCGTCGCATCGTTATCGTTCCACGTTCCAATGCCTTGCTGACCGTTGAGTCCGGTTGTCAAATCAACCGAAGTTGCCGATTGGCACGCGTCTATTTGTAACGGTGCGCCGTTGCCGCCCGCATTAGGCGACTGCACAACACTCACGGTAACCGAAGCGGTCGCAGTGCTGCAAAGTCCACCGCCAATTGTATACGTATAGACTCCCGGAGCATCTACAAGCGGGTTGAAAACGCCAGTTCCGCTCGCCAGAGCAGGCGACCATGTACCGCCGGGCTGCGGTGTTCCGCCGAGGTTTTCAAAAAGATCCGAAGGTGCATAATTTGAACAAAAGAAGGCTGTTCCGTCAGTACCTGCATCGGGCACCGGATTAACAGTTACAGTTACCGCTGCCGTGTCGTTGTCGCAAGGCTGGTTACCGAAGAATGTATAAGTATAGACCCCCGCTGCGTCCACAGAAGGATCAAAAAGTCCAGTTCCACTGGCAAGCGCCGGAGACCAGGTTCCTCCAGCCTGAGGCGTTCCGTTAAGAAATGTAAATAAATCCTGCGGCGCGCTGTTGGCACATAATGTCGCTGATCCGTCTTGTCCGGCATCTGGTCCCGGAGTGATACCAACTACGACTGTTGCAGTGTCATTCGCACATGGCGCAGTTCCAACAACTATATAGGTATACGTTCCGGCAGCGTCCACAGCAGGGTTGAAAACTCCTGTTCCGCTGGCAAGCGCCGGCGACCAGGTTCCTGCTGTTTGTGCACTGTTTCCTAGCAGTTCAAAAAGATCCATTGGATTGGCGTTGGAGCAGATGTCCAAAGTAGCGTTTGCCCCTGCGTTTGGAGGTGGAATCAGTGATACGGTAACAGACGCAGTGTCGGGCGTACATGGAGCAGCGCCGCTAACGGTATAAGTGTAAGTTCCTGCCGTATCTACCGATGGATTAAAAATTCCGCTGCCGCTGGCGAGTGCCGGTGACCAGCTTCCGCCCGGCTGAGCGGTTGCACCCAAATAAGTAAACAAATCTACAGGCGCGCTTCCTGAGCAAAGTGAAAGGTTTGCAACATCATTTCCAGCCGACGGCGCGGGATTAACAGTGATTGTAACCGATCCGGTGAGCGGCTGCGGGCATGCAGGCGCAGTACCGTTAGCAACCGATACCAACGTAAAGGTAGTTGTTCCCGGTAAGGTCAACGAGACTGATCCGGTTCCTGAGGCTGATAATGTAATGTTCTGTTGTGGACCTGTGTTCGCAGTATAGGTTACTATCGCGCCTGGCGTTCCCGTAAAATTGATTGTTCCGGTTGTGCCGGAGCAAATAGTCGATGTTGTTGCTGAAATCGCCGCCACCGGTACCGGAAGAACCGTCACTGTCGCAGATCCCGAAACCGGCTGCGTACAAATCGCAGCGCCAGTCGTTGAAATTGAAACAATCTCGAAAATCGTGGTAACGGAGTAATTACCTGTAATTGTCGCCGTGCCGCTTGCGTTAAGCGTAATGGTTTGTGCCGCACCGCTGTTGATAGTGTAAGTCACAATTGCGCCCGCGGTTCCGGTGAAGGTTATTGTGGCCGACCCATCCGGGCAAATACTCGTACTTCCTGAAATTGCGACAGTCGGTGGCGGGATTACCGTTATAGTAACGGAGCCGGTTACAGGCTGACTGCACCCGGGCGTTCCCGTTGTCGATGCGCTTACCAACGTAAATACCGTGGTAGCGGAATAAGCGGCAGTAATCGTTGCGCTGCCCGAGGCGTCCAATGAAATTGTCTGGGCTGCACCTCCGTTCACATTGTATGTTACAATCGCATTCGCAGTGCCGGTGAAAGTAATGGTTGCCGTTTCACCCGAGCAGATTGTACTATTGGAAGATATCGCTGCGGTTGGCAAAGGTAAAATCGTGATCACCGCTGAGCCACTGGCAGGCTGGCTGCATGATGGAGTTCCGGTAGTAGCAATGCTTACTAGCGTAAAAGTTGTATTTGTCGAATAAGATCCGGATACCGTACTGGTTCCTGATCCGTTCAGGGTGATTGTCTGGTTGGCGCCACCATTCACTGTGTACGTAACAATGGCATTCGGCGTGCCGCTAAATGTGATGACAGCGTTAGTGTTCGGGCAGACCGTAGTGCTTCCCGAAATCGTCACCACTGGAAGTTGAATTACGTTTACGGTGATCGAACCGGTTTGCGGTTGAACACACGACGGCGTTCCTCCGGTCGCGGCACTGTTCAGCGTATAGGTCGTTGTGGCGGTATAAGTTCCTGAGATGGTTGCGGTTCCCGAAGCATTCAATGTTATTGTTTGTTGTCCTCCCGGATTGGCAGTATAAGTTACCACAGCATTTGCAGTTCCTGTGAATGTAACTGTCGCCGTTCCACCGGAACAGACTGTCGTACTTCCCGATATTGCTACAGTTGGTGGCGGCAGTACCGTAATGGTTACGCTACCCGATTGAGGTTGGCTGCATGAAGGCGTTCCGGTTGTCGTAATGCTTACCAGGTTGAATATAGTTGTCGACGAATAGGTGTTCGTTATCGCAGCCGTTCCGGAAGCGTTCAGGGTAATGGTTTGCGATGCGCCGCCATTAATGTTATAGGTAACGACCGCGTTCGGAGTTCCCGTGAAAGTGACGGTGGCGGAGTTCCCGACGCATATCGTCTGGCTGGAAGCGATCGTAACTGTTGGAAGCGGCAATACCGTTATCGTTACCGATGAGCTAAGCGGCTGCGTACATGCAGGCGTACCGGCGGTGGTTACACTTACTAGCGTTATTGTGGTGGTTGCCGGAAACGTATTTGTTATTGCAGCAGTTCCCGACCCGTTAAGTACAATCGTCTGGTTCGGACCGTTATTGATCGTATAGGTTACTGTCGCATTCGCCGTTCCGGTAAAAGTAATTGTTGATGGCGAACCTGAACATACCGATGATGAACCCACCGAAGCGGACGCTGTTGGCGGAGTTATTACCGTAAAGGTAACCGAACCGGTCGCAGGTTGGGAACAGCTTGGCGTCCCAGCGGTTGCAATACTGACCAGGTTTATCGTAGTGTTCGCCGAATAGGTTCCTGAAAGCGTCGCGGTTCCCGATCCATTAAGTACGATTGTTTGATTGGCGCCTCCATTTATGTTGTAAGTCACTGTCGCATTCGCAGTTCCCGTGAAGGTCACCGTTCCTGTTGTTCCTGAGCACAGCGTAGTTGACGATGATGAGATCGTTACTGTCGGCGGGGGCACAACAGTGATGGCCACTGTTCCCGATAATGGCTGACTGCAGCTCGGCGTTCCGGATGAGGCAACGCTAACCAGTGAATATACGGTCGTCACTGTGACTGTAGCCGAAATTGTTGCAATTCCGCCGGCACCTATTGTGATGGTTTGATTCGGTCCGCCTTGCACTGTATAGGTGACCGTCGCACCCGGAGTTCCCGTGAAAGTTATGGGTACCGTCGATCCCGAACAAACCGTTGCATTGGCGGCAATAGTAGCGGTCGGTAACGGAAGAACCGTAATTGTCACCGATCCCGATCGCGGTTGCGAACATGCAGGCGTTCCTGCCGTCGTAACGCTGACCAAGGAATAAATTGTGGTGACAGAATAAGTTGTTGTAATTGTTGCAAGGCCGGAATTGTTCAGCGTGATTGTTTGGTTCGCTCCACCATTGACAGTATAAGTCACAGTCGCATTCGAAGTTCCTGTAAACGTGACAGTTGCTTGGCCATTCGGACAAACATTCGCGTTTCCTGAAATAGTCACCGTCGGCGGTGGAATAACGGTTATTGTCACCGAACCTGTCAACGGGCGCACACAACTTGGCGTTCCGGCAGATGCTACGCTGACCAAAGCGAAAACCGCAGTTGACGAATACGTATTGGTTATTGTCGCAGTTCCAGCGGCGTTAAGCGTAATTGTCTGATTGGCACCGCCATTCAACGTATAGGTAACGGTAGCATTTGGCGTTCCGCTAAAGGTTACCGTTGCGGAAGTTCCCGAACATATTGAAACGTTCGATGCGATGGTTGCCATTGGAAGTGGAAGCACGGTCACGGTCAATGTGCCGGAAAGCGGCTGGGTGCAGCTTGGCGTTCCCGATGATGAAATGCTTACCAATGAAAAAACCGCCGTCGTTGTATATGTGTTCGTTACTGTGGCCGTTCCGCTGGCGTTCAGGGTGACCGTCTGGTTTGCGCCGCCGTTCACAGTATAAACTACCGTTGAATTCGGCGTACCGGTAAAGGTTACGGTTGCACTCGATCCAGAACATATTGTCGTATTCGACGAAAACGTGGCAGTCGGAAGCGGTAAAATTGTAATTGTTACCGTTGAAGTATCAGGAACACATGCGCCGTTATTCGCAGTATAGGTAAAGGTATACGGACTCCCCGCGAGGGTTAGCGTCGAAACATTCACTGTTCCCTGATATCCGTTTGAGGTGGGAAGCGGTCCCGACCATGTTCCGTTGATATCGGGTGAGCCGCTAAGTAGCGAATACAGATTAAAAGGCGGCGTCGAGCCGACCTGATTCTGGCATATTGAGATCGATCCGTTGTTGCCTGCATTGTTCAATGGAAGCAACGCAACGATGACTTCCAGGCGGTCCGGACTTTCGCATGGCGGATCGACCGTGGTCGCGAAATAATGGGTTCCATTAATTAAAGGCGTTGACGGATTTAAAGGAACGCCAAAATCTGCAGTGAGATACCAGTTATTTTCACCCGATGCCACCAAATCAGCAACGGTTGGAACCGGCGACGAAGGATTCAGGCAAAATTGCTGCACCGGCGGCCCGGTTGGCGTAGGAACAACTCCGACATTTATTAGTATCGGAAGACGCGAAGTCTGGCAGCCGGTTTCCGGATTGGTCTGGCTTGCATAGTAAATAGTATTGTCAGAAAGAATGGTGTTCATCGGGAGTGGCGTCGGACTCGAATTCGACGCATACCACTGGATGTTATTCCCAAAAACCTGGATCTGCGGATTGTTGAACGTTGCCTCAGCAAGGGTTGCCACGCAAACTCCCTGGAAAAAACTTCCCGTTGGCGCGGAATAAATCGTTACCGTGACACTTGGCCGTGGACTACATGTTCCTGACGAACTGTCTGCATAATAAACTCCACCATTTGAAAGCAATGTGGACGAGGAAAGCGGAGTTGATGACGTTTGGCTGGCGTACCACGCGACACCGCCGCCGTTGTTCACCGCCGCGAGGTTGGCGACCGTTGGCGTTTGCGTATCGCAAAAGGATTGATTCGGATTTGTGACGGTCGGACATTGCGCAAAGGAAATGAAGCTTGAGAAAATCAGGAGCCAGAAAAATTTCCAATGCATTTTTTCCCCGCCGAAAGTAGTTATTCCCATACGCACGATAAGTTGAAAATTTAGGTAACCCGTAAATCGGCTGCGCAATCGAAATGAGGCATTACCGTTTGCTTTTTCTGAATCGCCAGCAATTATTGATGTTCCGGCGAAACAAAGGCTACTTTACGCAACACTATATTACTTAATTTTTCTGCGTAGGAATTTTACCCTGTTGGAAATTATGAACAAAGTCATTAACAAATATTTAGTGCTGTAACCGGCGGTCTGCCCTAGCCCGGACCGCAGCGGAAATCCTGCTTTTGCCTGGTGTTCAGGCAATGGCAGATTGAAGCGAAGTGCCGGAAATAGCTACTGAAAAAAAAGAGAAAATCGAGCTTTGGTCACTCGGGGAAATGGACGATATTGTAGGCAATTACAACGTCTTTCTGGTTGATATACAACTGCTTGCGGTCACCCTGCTTTTTGCGGGTGATGATCGAAATCGTAAAATCCATTCCGTCGGCATCTTTGCATACGAAAGGATAAATCAAGTCGGTATCGCTTTCCTCGACCTTGCCATAGGTGATGATCCGGTACAGCTGGATTTCCTGTGAATAGACGACGATGCGGTTCTTGTTGGTATCGAGTGTAATGACCATTTCGGCCTTTTGAAGCGGCGACCACTTGCCCCATTTGCCCTTTTCATTGCGTTCGAGCACGCTGAATCCGGTGGTCTGGAACTTATAAACCTGCGCCGAAACTGACTGAAAGCTTAAAAGCATCACGAGCGCGGCAATTACTATTTTTAATTTTCCCATTTCTGTTTAGAAAGTGATTTTATTTATGCGTTCACGCGCCGATTCAAAATCGGCTATCATCTCGGCGACAATCGTTGCCACCGGCTTAATTTCGTGGATCAGCCCCGCAATCTGGCCAATTTCGAGTTCACCCTCATCGAGATCGCCTTCGAACATTCCGCGTTTTGCGCGGGCGCGTCCGAGCAGCGTCTTAAGATCGTCGGTCGTCGGACATTTAGCGTACAATTCCTCGATGTCGCGGTAAAACTTGTTCTTCACCAACCGGACCGGCGCGAGTTCCTTTAACGTGAGCTGCGTGTCGCCTTCCCTGACATTAACAATGGTTTGCTTGAAATTATTGTGTGAGGAAGATTCAACCGATGCGGCAAAGCGGCTGCCAACCTGCACCGCGTCGGCTCCCAGCGCCATTGCCGCCAGCATTCCGCTGCCGGTTGCGATTCCGCCGGCGGCGATCAAAGGTATCGAAATGCTTTCCCTGACCATGGGAATCAGTGTAAATGTTGTGGTTTCCTCCCGGCCGTTATGTCCGCCCGCTTCAAAACCTTCGGCAACTACGGCGTCAACTCCGGCTTCCTGTGCCTTCAGCGCAAATTTGGAACTGCTCACGACATGCGCGACCGTAATGCCGTGATTTTTCAAATGGCTTGTCCATGTTTTTGGATTTCCCGCCGACGTAAAAACGATTTTCACGCCTTCGTCGATGATGATCTTAATCACCTGATCGATATCGGGATAAAGCATCGGGACATTGACACCGAAAGGCTTATCGGTTGCTGCAAAACATTTACGAATGTGCTCGCGAAGGACTTCAGGATACATTGAGCCGGCACCTATGAGTCCGAGCCCACCCGCATTGCTCACTGCCGACGCCAGTTTGTAGCCACTGTTCCAGATCATTCCACCCTGGATAATCGGATATTTGATGTTAAATAGGGATGTGATCCTGTTCATAAGTTGCCGCTAGCTTTTGATTAGCTTGCCCGATTGTGTGCGGTTAGCCGCAGCAATTTTATAAAAATATATTCCGGGTGCCAAATTTTCAAGATCAACCTGCGATTGTGCTCCACCTATGTGATTTTGCGAAACCCGCTGCCCTAATGCATCGTAGATTGTCAAATCGGCCGACTCCAATCCTTCTGGCAAAGCGATGTGAATCGGACCATTGAAAGGATTTGGAAAAACGGAAAACCCGGCTTGTGAAGCGAATGCCGGCGTACGCAACGCTTGCTGGAAATCCGGAATTCCGTAGCCGATTTGCGGATTTGGCGTTGTATAATTGCTTGCCGACTGCTTTATATTTAAAACAACCTCGTAATTTTTCAGTTGTGGCTCGGCCTGCCAATAACTGGCGACCATTCCGGCGATAATCGGCCCTGAAAATGAAGTTCCGCTGGCGGTGGTTATCTGCCCGAACGGATTCGCAACCGTTGCCGATTGCCCCTGAGCGACTACATCAGGCTTTACGCGGCCGTCGGCACTTGGCCCAATCGAGCTGAATGACGCATAATTACCAGCCGGATTTACAGCGCCGACAGTCAAAACTTCTACAGCATCTGCGGGAACGCCAATATGCGGATTCAAAGTGTTTCCGGAGTTGCCTGCAGATACAACCACAATCATTCCTTTTGAAAAGGCAGCCGATGCGCCTCGTGAAGCAAAAGAAACCACACCATTCATTTGGGAATAGTTATAACTGTACGCCGGATTGTCGTAAGTAAAATAGCCGAGTGAACTCGTAATGACGTCCGCACCGAGGCTGTCGGCGGCTTCGGCGGCTTCAACCCAGAGCGATTCTTCAAGCGGAGTTTCCGAATCGACATCTTCGGTGATGAAAAGGTAATAGCCGGCATCGGGAGCGGTTCCTACCAATTGGCCGTCAACATAACCGCCCATTGTTGATAGCACCATTGTGCCGTGGCCGTCGCGCGTGTAAAAATCCTCATTGTCATCAACGAAGTTATATCCGCCAAGAATTTGATTGTTGTCGCGAAGCCTTTGAAACGGCGCGGTGACATCTACAGAAGGAAAGCCGGCATCAAGTACGGCGATGATCTTTCCTGCACCCGTAAAATTTTGCTGGTGAAGATATTGGCCGTTAAGCATCTGGATCTGGTTTGCCGAATTTCCGTAGTTGAAATTCGCCTGGACGTCAAGGAGTTTGTTGACCGGTTTGAACAGGTTTTGTGTTGGCTGCCGACTTTCGGTCAGTGAATGATCTGCAAAATCGATGTCGATCACATAATCGAATAACTGAGGCAGCGCGTTGATGTCGTCGTATGAGCCTCGCACGTGCACGGCGTTAAGCCATTTTGACTTCGCAAGAACTTCAATTCCAGGCGCTGCATCAATTGCATCAACATAGGGCTGGTAAATTGGAACATCGCTGATGTTTACGTCTATTTGTTGTGCCGAGCGCCGGTCGAGCGCACGCTGGCTGAGCATTGTGAGCGGATTGTCGAGATACGACTGCGCGTTTGGCTTATTTACAAAGTACACCCACGCATCCTCCTGCGCCGATCCGAATACCGAAAACAACACGAACAGAATGATATAGCAATTTTTCATGAAGCGGATTTTGAATCGCCCAAGTTACGAAATAACTCCTGATCCGACTAATTCATCCCCGATGTACCACGCGACAAATTGTCCTTCGGTAATCGCGGATTGTGGCTGGTCGAAGGTTACGTAGAGTCCGTGCGCAAACTGGTGCAATGTCGCCTGCTGCAACGCCTGGCGATAGCGGATTCGGGCGGTGACTTGCATTGTTTGGCCTTCGGAAAGCGCGAGGTCTTCGCGTACCCAATGGACTTCATCCCGATTGACAAATAGCGCTTTTTTGAAAAGTCCGGGATGCGAGCTTCCCCGTCCGGTGTAAATTGTATTGGTCTTCACGTCGGTTGCTATTATGAAAAGCGGCTCGGTCGTTCCACCGACATTCAACCCTTTTCGCTGTCCGATCGTAAAATAATGTGCGCCCTGATGTTTGCCTACGACTTTACCCATTTCAGGCGAATAATCGATATGCGCAGCTGCGGCTGCAAGATTTTCCTCATTAGTGGCTAAAACTTCCTTTGGAGCGAAAACGGGATTTTCCTTTTCAACCTCAACAATAAGCCCCGGTTTTGGTTGCAGTTTTTGCTGAAGGAATTCCGGCAGGCGAACCTTTCCGATAAAGCACAATCCCTGTGAATCTTTTTTGCCTGCTGTGACCAAATCCATTTCGGCAGCGATTTCGCGCACCTGCGGCTTGGTCAGCTCTCCGATCGGAAACAGGGCTTTGGATAATTGCTCTTGCGAAAGCTGGCAGAGGAAATAGGATTGGTCCTTGTTGGCATCGGCACCGGCAAGAAGCCTGTAGATTTTTTGTCCGTCAACTTCAATCGTCTCTTTACGACAGTAATGCCCGGTTGCGACATAATCGGCACCAAGGCTCAAAGCCATTTTCAGGAAAACATCAAATTTGATTTCACGATTGCAAAGTACGTCCGGATTTGGCGTGCGTCCTTTTTCGTACTCGCCGAACATATAGTCGACAATCCTTTCACGGTAGACTTCACTTAAATCGACGGTTTGAAACGGGATTCCGAGTTTCTCGGCGACCAGGAGCGCGTCATTGCTGTCTTCGAGCCACGGGCATTCGTTCGAAATCGTGACGGAATCGTCGTGCCAGTTCTTCATGAAGAGTCCGATCACTTCGTATCCCTGCTGCTGCAAGAGGTACGCCGCCACACTTGAATCCACTCCGCCCGACAATCCGACAACCACACGTTTCATTGCTGTAAATTTGGCTGCAAAGGTACGGCAAAAAATTATTTTGCTTTTGGCGCTGCTTTTTTCTTTGTCAACGGGTATTTCTCGGTCCGAACCAACTTTCCATCTTCATAAAACTGCCAGATTCCGTCTTTCTTGCCGTTTTTGAAAACTCCCTTTGAAACGAGATTTCCCTTGGCATCTTTATAAACTGCCTGCCCGCTGAATTCGTCGTTCACGTAAGTCGCATCTTCAAGCACAACGCCGTTATCGGCATATTTGCGATAAGGACCGTTTTTGATTCCGTTCTTATAGTTCGTTTCCTCGGCAATTTTTCCATCGGGATAATAAACGGTTCGTTTGCCATCGAGTTTGCCGTTTTTGTAAAACTCGGTGGTCATGACGGTTTTCGAATTGTTGTGATAATACGTCCATTTCCCGTCATACTCTTTATTGACGACATTTCCTTCGCTGACAACATTCTTCAGCTCGTTATAAAATGTCGTGTAAGCTCCATTTGGACTTTTCGTAAAGTCACGTGTGGCCACCACGGTGTGCGCCTTTGTATCGTCGTAAAAAGTGAATACGCCGGTTTCTTTTCCGTGATCGAACGTTCCTTCGTAGCGAACCCTTTTCGATTCATCGAAGAGTCCGCGCCAGAGTCCGTTTTTCTTCCCATTCTGATCAAGCTGGTTGATGGTTTCCTGCGCACGCCCAATAAAGGAACTAAAAATCGTCAGTAGTATAAGGATCCGGATTGCTGCGATTCGCATATTGTAGAATTTATCGTTATAACTTCAAATGCTGTAAAATATTTCATCTGAGTCGGCGCCCAAAATTAGGCAAAGAAACCCAAAGCCATTTTAATATTTATTTAAAAGAAATTATAAAATAGATTGTGTAGCTTCGAGTGAATTAAAAAATACAACTATGAAAAACCTAAATTTTAAGACTTTAGCATTATTTGGCTTTCTAGCCACAGTGGGAATTTCTTGTACCAACGATGACAATTCCTCCGGTCCAAACGCAACGCTGACCGAAACGATACAGTCGCGTGCGGAAATTTCAACCTTTGCCTCGGCGCTCGATATTGCGGGGCTTTCGGATATGCTTGACGGCTCAGATCAGTACACGGTCTTTGCTCCTACGAATGCTGCATTCGACAACTGGATGCTGCAAAACGGCTATTCCACGCTTTCGAGCATACCGGTAGCGACATTAAAAGAACTGCTGTACAACCACATGATGCAGGGAAGCAGCGAAACCGGCGAGATTTTGAACGGTTATCGTAAAAGTCTGGCACATGGCGGCGCTTCTTCGACCAATTACATGAGCATGTATTTCACTCACGATCCCGGAATTAAAGTCAACGGCGACGCAATGGTCGTTACGCCAGACATTGAAGCCCAAAACGGTTTCCTGCACGTGGTAGATCATGTAATTGGGCTTCCGACGTTGAAAACGATGATCCAGGCCGATCCGGATTTGTCATCGATGGCCGGCGCGCTTGCATTTGATCCGTCATCGGGATTTATGGACACGCTTAACGACACTACAGCACAACCAATGACGCTGTTCATTCCGGCTAACAGTGGATTCAGTTCATTTTTGACCGAATTGGGATACGGAAATGTTGGCGAAGTCCCCGCTGCAAATTTACTGTCCATCATGAATTACCACATGTGGGCCAACCAGAATGCACTGAGCTCATCGTTTACAAACGGCCAATCGATAATGATGAACAACGGACAGAACGTGACGGTGAACCTGACGGGCGGCGGTAAAAAGCTGACCGATGCAAGTGGCCGCGTAAGCACGATCACAACGTCGGATATTCAAACTTCAAACGGAATGATCCATATTATCGACAATGGCTTATTGCCGACCTTGTAAAGCAACCTTTCAGAAACGAAAAAGCTTCCCGTTAAGGAAGCTTTTTTTTTATTTCTTGGGTTTGGCGGCCTTCTGTGCTTCGGCCTGTTCCATCATTTCCTGCATCCGGCGCTGGAACTTGCTTTGCGTTTTCGGCTTCAGCTTGTTTTCCTGAATCTGCGCGTGGATTTTTTCATCATTAACGACGTACTTCTTAATGACGAGCATGATTCCGATTGTCACAAGGTTCGAAATAAAGTTGTACAAACTCAATCCCGATCCGTAGTTGTTGAAAAACAGCAACATCATCAGCGGCGAGATGTAAATCATCACCTTCATCAATTTGCCCATATCCGGCATTCCTTCCTGCGGCGGCTGGCTCATTGCCTGGTCACCTGTGGTCATTTTCATATAGAAGAAAATCGCAATGGCGGCCAATATCGGGAAAAGGCTTACGTGATCACCATAAACCGGAATCTTGAACGGCAGTTTGGCAATTTCGTCAAATGATGAAAGGTCATCGGCCCAAAGGAATTTCTTCTGGCGCAGCTCAATCGCACTTGGGAAAAACTGGAACGAAGCGTAAACGAACGGAAGCTGGATCAACGCCGGAATGCAACCTGCCATCGGATTTACGCCGGCCTTGTTGTAGAGCTTCATCGTTTCCTGCTGGCGCTTCATCGCATCTTTCTTGTATTTTTCATTCAATTCACTGATTTCAGGACGAAGCACTTTCATTTTGGCTTGTGAAAGGAACGATTTGTATGTAATCGGCGACATCGCGACCTTGATGATCAATGTAAATACGATAATCGCGATTCCGTAAGGAATGAACGAGCAAAGGAATCCGAACACCGGAATGAAAATCCACCGGTTTATCCATCCGAAGATTCCCCAACCAAGCGGAACGATCTCGTCAAGATTGCGTTCGTATTTGTTCAAGATTTTGTAATCGGCCGGACCGTAATACCAGTTCATATTGTAATTCAGCTCGCCATTGCGGAAAGCCAGCGGCATGTTGGCCTTGAAATGCTTGGTGAAAAGGGTATCATTCTTGGCGTCGCTTACGAGGTCGTCCGAATGCATCACCGCTTTTTCGAACGGCGTTTTGGTTAGCAATATCGAGGTAAAAAAGTGCTGCTTGAAAGCGATGTAAGTCACATCCGATTCGGTAGCTTCCTTGTTTTTTCCCTGCGCGACGTAATCGTCTTTTCCGCCTTCGTATTCATAGATAATATCGGCGTATCGATTTTCATACGAAACGCTTCTCTCGTTGCGGTACGTTTTCATTTCCCATTCGAGATCGGCAGGTTTTCCCATATCGATCACATCCGTCAAACCTTGCGAGCGGATGTCGAAATCAAGCATGTAATTGTTTGGCTTGAGCACGTATCGGTATTCAAGAAACTGATCGGCACCGGCATGAAGGCGCATCGTCAGTATCTGGTCGTCACCCGATTTGGTCAGCGTCGGCTCGAAAAACATGTCTTTGGTTTCGAGTACGCGATTGTCTTTGGTCTTCAGCTTCAGTCCAAAGTTGGCGTTTCCGTCCTTGATAAGATTCACCGGTTGCTTCGAACCGCTTTTGAAACGTTCGAAATTGTTCAGCGTGGCCTGCGCGACGTATCCGCCTTTGTTGGCGATCTTCAGGGTCAGGAGTCCGTTGGTAAGAGTCGTGAAATCTTCTTTTGCCGACGGAAGCGTGGCCGAATAAGCAAAGCCGCCCAATGTTGAGCGAAGGGCTGCCATTCGAACTGAATCCGACATGATTGTATCGCCTGCATGAAGCTGCACTCGCTTGGCCGTGATTGCCTCGACCTTTTTTTCAGTTGTGGCCTGTTCCTGCTTCGACTTCGGAGCCTTTGCTGGTTCCGACGGCTGGTTCTGATACATTATCCACAACAAAATCCCGAAAATCAATACGAATCCGATCAGTGATTGCGGGTCAAACTTTTTTTGCTCCATTTATTTTTTCTTGCTGTTAATGATTGCCGCTCTGTTTTTTGGCTTTTACCGTCGCCGCGACAAAGCTGACGAAAAGCGGATGTGGATTGGCGACAGTACTCTTATATTCGGGATGGTATTGAACACCGAGAAAAAATGGATGTGTCGGAATTTCGATAATCTCGACCAATCCAGTGTCGGGGTTGATTCCGGAAGATTTCAATCCTGCCTTTTCAAGTTGTTGCGCGTATTCGCCGTTGTACTCATACCGGTGGCGATGGCGCTCCATCACGCTGTCTTTTTTATAAATGCTGTAGGCAAGCGTATCTTTTTGAATGTCGCACTTCCAGGCACCAAGGCGCATTGTTCCGCCTTTTTCGGTGATGTTTTTCTGCTCTTCCATCAGGTCGATGACCGCGTTCGAAGTGCCTTCGTTCATTTCGGTGGAATTCGCATCTTTTAATCCAAGTACGTTTCGCGCATACTCAATCACCGCCATCTGCATTCCGAGGCAGATTCCCAAAAACGGAATATTATTTTCCCTCGCATAGCGGACGGTTTCGATCTTGCCTTCAATCCCGCGTTCACCAAATCCGGGCGCTACGAGAATTCCGTCGAGGTCGCGAAGCTTCTCGGCAACATTAGACGCGTCGATATGCTCAGAATGTACCGAAACCACATTGACTTTAGTCTCATTGGCCGCGCCGGCGTGGATAAACGCCTCGATAATTGATTTGTACGAATCCTGCAACTCGACATATTTTCCGATCAGGCCGATATTGACGACATGTTTTGGATTTTTCAACCGATGAAGGAACACAGTCCAATTCTTAAGATCGGGTGTAGCTTTTTTGGGAAGATTCAGCTTTTGCAGCGCAACCACATCAAGGCCTTCCTCGAGCATCAGGTTTGGCACTTCGTAAATGGTAGATGCGTCGATTGATTGTATCACCGCTTCGCGTTTTACGTTGCAGAAAAGCGCGAGTTTTTGACGAAGTTCGTCTGAAAGTTCGTGTTCTGTGCGGCAAACGAGAATGTCCGCCTGTATTCCCGATTCCATCAGGGTTTTAACCGAGTGCTGCGTTGGCTTGGTCTTCAGCTCGCCTGCAGCGGCCAAAAATGGAATCAACGTAAGGTGAACAACGATTGCGTTGTTTTCGCCCAGTTCCCAAAGCAATTGCCTGACCGATTCGATATAAGGAAGTGATTCAATATCGCCAACGGTTCCGCCGATCTCGGTGACGACGATGTCAAATTCACCCGAATTTCCGAGCAGTTGCATCCGTTCCTTGATCTCGTTGGTTATGTGTGGCACGACCTGGACCGTTTTGCCGAGAAATTCGCCCCGACGTTCCTTTTCGATCACCGAAAGATATACGCGGCCGGTCGTAACATTGTTTGCCTGTGATGTCGGCACGTTCAAAAATCGCTCGTAATGGCCAAGGTCGAGATCGGTTTCGGCGCCGTCATCGGTGACATAACATTCACCATGTTCGTACGGATTCAACGTTCCCGGATCGACATTGATGTAAGGATCAAATTTCTGGATGGTAACCCGATAACCTCTGGCCTGAAGTAATTTCGCAAGCGAGGCCGCAATGATTCCCTTTCCAAGGGAAGACGTTACGCCGCCGGTAACAAAAATGTACTTGGTCTGATTCATTATTAGTTGTGTTGCAGTTGCTTAAAAAACGCTGCAAAAATACAATTATAATTGAGAAAGGGCTACGGCGGAACGATATAATTTGGCGACCGATTACGGCTTTGGGAACTGCTTTCGGATGGTCCTGACAAGCTCTTCGAGGCCGTTGACTTTCAGTTCGTCAACCAACCGCATCTGCTCGCCGAGTTGTCCTTTCGGAAAACCCTTTGTCTTGTACCAGATCAGGTAATATTCAGGCAGATCGATAAGGTGCCGGCCTTCGTATTTCCCGAAAGGCATTTTCGTATGGGCCAGTTTTATGAGTATCTGCTGGTCTGGTTTCGGGAAATTCATTTCCAGTTGAAGGTTACCGCGCGCTCCACATCGGGATGAAGGCTCAGGTGAACCGGACAATTGAAAGCGGTCCGCTCCAGGATTGTCCGCGTTTTTTCATCGACAGCCGCCGACATATCAAAAACAACTTCAATTTTTGCGATTTTCCTCGGTTCTGCCTGCATGTGCTTTGTCACGGCTGCGGTCGATCCGGAAAGATCAACCTCCATTGTTCGGGCCTTGATTCCCATGACAGTGAACATGCATGTGGCGAGTGCATTGGCGACAGAATCGGTTGGTGAAAAAGCCTCGCCTTTTCCGTTATTGTCGGTTGGCGCATCGCTTATGACCACAGTTCCCGACTGAAGATGTACAGACGAAGTGCGCAAATCGCCTAAATAAGTGACTTTAGATGTCATCAGTTAACTTGTTTTACGTTCATATCCTCATCGTACTGAAGAATATAAATCCCATTATTGATATTGCCCTGCTCGCCTTTTCGTTCGTAGCTAAATTTGCTTTCGACTTGTTCGGTTTTGTCTGTCGCGGCCGATGATGCGAATCCGCCTTCCTGCGTCATACGAAGCAACGTATCGAAAGTTACATCGAAGCCGCGCACCGCGTATTGACTTGGGAAAATCTTGTTTTTGTCTTTGTATGCATTTTGAAAAGCAATCGCTTCCGGCGAATTGTTTTCACGCGTCTGTGCAGGATAAAGCATTTTCAGGATTGTAAGCCGCTTCATGGAAACTTCCTCAAAATCGAGTGTTTCGTTAGGCTCAATTATCGCGAGTTGTATCGGGAAATTTGCCGATTCGTTCAGCAGAACATTGGTCGTGCTAAGAATCATTCCCGTCTTTTCCGAATCGATGATTACGTAATTCGTTTTGTCATTTACAAACATCGCCTTCAAATTGTCAGGCACAACGGATCCGTTATCGCTGAGTTGCGCAAATTTGATCTGTGGATAATTTGTCGTAATAAAATCGCGGTTGCTGGCACGTTTGGGATCGCTTACAACGATTATATTTCCGTCTTTCGAGATCATGTAATCGATGATGGCGCGTTTTCCGTATTCGACACTTGGCATTGATTGATAGAGATTGCTGATTTCGCGGCCGTCTTCCTTCGACAAAGGTGAAACCACCGGAATGTTCTCTTTATTGAGCAGTTCGGCAGTCCGCTCTGCATATTGCTGGTAAAATGGTCCGATTACGGCATCAGCCGATTTAAGGTCATTCGCTGCCACGATATTTTCGATATCGCTTGATGCCCTGCTTTCTTTTGAGTCGTAAATTTTGACGTCAACGTTGATTCCGAGCGTTTTGGCAGAATCGATCGCCATTAGCGCACCGCTGTAGAAATCGAGCGTCATGTTAAGGAAGGCGTCTTTTTTTAATCGCGATGCCACCGATTGCAGTGTATCGCCCTGAATCCGGTCGGCGTTGAACGGCAGCAGCATCACCAGTGTTTTTTTCTCTTTGGTAACCGTTGATGCCAGGTTTCCATTTGCCTTCGGCTTGTCGGAAATCATTGATCCGCGACCGGGAACGGTCAGTATCATGCCGACTTTAACGCCTTCTTTTAGCGAAGGATTCAGTTTTATCAGTTCGGCTTCCGAAATTCCAAACATTTGAGTCAAGCTGTAAAGCGTTTCCTTTGGCTTGACCTCGTAATTTGCCATTCCGCTCTTTTTTACGGTCCGGCTGCTTTCAGTTTGTACCGACCTGGTCGAACCCATTTCGGTGACCGTTGGTTTCGGCTTTTCGGTGATTTGCGCGCTTCCGGATGGACTTATCGAAAGTTTATATCCAACCTGCAATCCCGGAACGATGGCAGGATTCTGCCGTTCGAGTTCGGCAACCGTCAGTCCGTATTTCTTTGAAATACCAAACTTCGTTTCCTTTGGTTCGACGACATGATAAATGGTTTTTCCGTTTGGCGCGGCTGATGGTGGCGGCGTATTGTTTACGGCAGTTTGTGTTGCAGGCTTTGCATCCGCGGGTGCTTTTGACGCGGGTGCTGGTGTTGCTGATTTACCCGAAGGAATTTTCAGCACCTGCCCTATTTTAAGTCCGTCAGCAAGGAAAGGATTTGCATTTCGAAGGTCGTCAACGGTCACATTATATTGCCGGGCGATACTGTATAGCGTTTCCTTGGCTTTTGTGGTGTGTGTCGTACCTGACGGAATCGATTGCGGTTTGGACTGCGCCGCCTGTGACGGTTTCGCCTGTTCGGGATTCTTCGCCCAGGTTGGGATCATCAGCACGTCATTTTCCTTGATTCCTGCCTCGGCTCGCGGGTTCATGCTGTAAATATCGAACGGCGTCACGCGATATTTCTGTGCGATCGACGTAATTGTCTCGCCTTTTACGACGGTATGTTTTATCGATTCCTGCGCCACGATCGTGCAAGTGAACATCAGCGCCATCAAAACGAAAAAGACGATGCGGCGTTTTGGATTCATGTTATGTTTTTTAGGGATAAACATTGATTTTAATCGGTTGTTATGGTCAGCACCTGTCCGGTTTGCAACCCGTTCTTGAGGATTTTTTCGTTTTGTCGCTTAATTTCATCGACAGGTACGTTGTACAGTTTTGAAAGGCTAAAAAGCGTTTCTTTGGGTGCGACCGTATGTTTGATTTCTGAAGGTGCGCCATTTTGGTCGGCCACTTGCGAAGCCGGATCTGGTTCCGCGGGTGGTGCTTCCGATTCTGGTGAAACAGCTTCGGCAATTTTGACTTCAGTTGGGATCTGGAGCACCATTCCTTCGTGAATGCCATCGATTGCAAATTTGTTCAAGCGGTAAATTTCGGATGGCTGCACATGGTACTTTTTCGAGATCATCCGAACGGTTTCACCCATCGTAACGGTGTGTCTGACAATTTTGAAATCCTGGGCTGCGGCGTTATGTAGAAATAGGGCAAAAAACAAAATACAGATCAGCGTTCTCATAACTATTGCAATTTAAATTATTCCCATTCGATAGTCGCCGGCGGCTTTGAGCTGATGTCATAAACCACGCGGTTGACGCCTTTGACCTTGTTGATGATGTCATTGGAAACCTTCATCAGGAACTCGTAAGGCAAATGTACCCAATCTGCGGTCATTCCGTCTGTCGATTCAACTGCCCGGAGCGCAACTACTTTTTCGTACGTCCGCTCATCGCCCATTACCCCAACGCTGTCAACCGGAAGCAGGATTGCGCCTGCCTGCCAAACCTTGTCATATAATCCCCAAGACCGGAGCCCGTCAATAAAAACCGCATCAACTTCTTGCAATATACGAACTTTTTCCAAAGTGATGTCGCCCAAGATCCTGATCGACAGTCCCGGACCCGGAAACGGATGGCGGCCCAATAGTTCGGGATCGATTCCGAGCGTTGCGCCGACTCTTCGCACTTCATCCTTGAAGAGCATCCGTAGCGGTTCTACAATTTTGAGCTTCATAAAATCAGGTAAGCCGCCCACGTTGTGATGTGATTTTATTGTCGCCGAAGGGCCTTTTACGGATACCGATTCGATTACATCGGGATAAATTGTTCCCTGCGCGAGCCATTTCACGTCTTCAAGCTGGTGCGCTTCGTCGTCAAAAACTTCGATAAAGCACCTTCCGATGGCTTTTCGCTTCATTTCTGGATCTGAAATTCCGGAAAGCGCATCCATAAAACGTGTAGTTGCATCGACACCTTTCACGTTCAATCCCATGTCTTTGTACTGGTGAAGCACATTTTCAAATTCATTCTTTCTGAGCAATCCGTTATTGACAAAGATGCAGTACAGGTTTTTGCCAATTGCCTTGTTTAGAAGTACGGCGGCAACAGTCGAATCGACGCCGCCTGAGAGTCCGAGCACCACTTTGTCGTTACCCAGCTTTTCCTTCAGTTCGGCAACGATGTCGTCTACAAAAGCGTTTGGCGTAAAATTTTGCGGTACGTGTGCGATCCGGACGAGGAAATTTTCAAGCATCTGCTTTCCGTCGGTCGAATGAAAAACTTCTGGGTGGTATTGGATTGCGTAAGTGTTTTCGCCTTCAATCCGGTAGGCGGCATTTTCGACATCGTGCGTACTTGCCAGCTTGATCGCGTTGGTGGGAAGCAGCTTTATAGTATCGCTGTGCGACATCCAAACCTGCGAGTTCTCCAACACGCGATGAAAAAAGTCCTCGCCTTCGCGGATGTAAGAAAGCCGCGCCCTTCCGTATTCGCGGGTGGCGGAAGGAGCGACCTCACCGCCGCTGAAATGTGCCAGGTATTGCGCGCCGTAGCAAACAGCCAGCAAAGGCAGCTTTCCGCGTATTTGAGACAAATCGGGGTGCGGCGCATCTTCAGCGCGTACCGAAAACGGGCTTCCGGATAAGATCACCGCTTTGTACGAAGATAAGTCGGAGGGAAAATTGTTGTAAGGAAAGATTTCGCAGAATATATTCAATTCGCGAACCCGGCGCGCGATGAGTTGTGTGTACTGCGAGCCGAAATCAAGGATGAGGACGTTGTGTTGCATGTGCAAAAATACTTTATTTTTAATTTTCCCGCGAATAAAATTGAATGGCTCCGGCTCTATTCAACACAGCAGCCCTGACAGAAGCAGCATCCTCGCAGCGTAGCGGAGAGATATCGCGGATGGCAGGAATTGCTGCCCAAAGTGAACTTCCGAAATCAAATTTCGGATGATGATTTGCAATGGAATTCTTTCGGATCCGACGTCGAGAAACGATTATTGCTTGTAAACGTGTACTGACGCGGTTGAGCCGGTTTCGAGGTACCAGCTTTTCGAGTAGATGATGCGGTTCTGGTCGTCGTAGACCTCAAATTCTGCAGTATTGGCGCCGGCTTCGCCCTGGTTGAGCGCCAGAAAGTCGATTTTATTGGTTCCCGGTGCCAGCAGGATTTCTATATTGTGGAACGGACCGTCGAGCATCACTTTTCCTACCGGAACGCCATTGGCAAAAACCTGGATCAAATCGCCATCTACATCTTCATGATCGCGGTAGCGAATGCGGATAAAGGACGAACTTGTCTTGAAATCGCCCAGGAAAACATTTCCATGCACGGCGTTCATTTTTGCAACTACCCTGTCGCCCGGATTTTGAAACTCAGAAGGTTTCCCGAAATTGCTGTTCGGTTCTTTGGCGCCGATTGTTCCCGAAGGCCTGACAGAAGGTTCAAATGGCGAAGGCGACGCTGTGGCCGGAACCGAAATTCCTGCCCGGGGTGCCGGCGGAATCGAGAAACCACTGCCTTTGCCCAAGTCCTGCGCAAAACCGGCTGTGAAAGCGAGAAAAGCGAGAAAAAGAAATATTTTTTTCATGGCGGAATGCTCCTGCGAAAGTAGTAAAAATCACAATGATAACTCGCAACCGCGCTCTTTTATTGCACTCTCGCTGCGGACTGTGGCAGCATTGTTAATACTTATTGACAAATTCTTCCGTTATGGGCTAAAGGCCGGCGCGCAGCATTAAAAAAAGCCGTTATATTTGTGCCGTTTATCAAAACATTTAATTAGCCAAGAACTTAAATAACCAATAAATCCCTATGATGTTCCTCAACTTCCTGCTTCAAACCGGTGCCGTCACCGATACCATTGCAAACACCGCTGCGGCTGCAACAACGGGCGATGCCGGCGTGACTGAAAACATTTCGTACCTGGATTTCCTGCTGAAAGGCGGTGTGATGATTTATCCGCTGATCGTTTTGCTATTCTTCTGCGTTTACGTGATCATCGAGCGGTATATGACGATTAAGAAACTGACAAAACAGGATCCGAATCTGGTGAGCGATGTCAAAATGCAGCTCAAAACCGGCAAGCTTGAAAATGCCGTGATGCTTTGCAGCCGCGAAAATACTTCATCGGGCAATATCCTGAGAAGCGGGATTTCGATCATCGGACGTCCGATTGGTGAAATCGAGTCGGTTATGAATAAGTCGGCGACAATCGAGATCGCGAAAATGGAAAAGAATATGGGCTACCTCGGACTTATCTCCGGTATCGCTCCAATTCTTGGATTTATCGGAACGATTTCCGGGGTTATCAAGATCTTCCATACGATTTCAAACACCGGTAACCTGAACATCCAGACAATTTCGGGCGGTTTGTATGAAAAGATGATCAGTAGCGGCGCCGGACTCGTAGTCGGAGTTGTGGCTTATTCGGCTTATCACCTTATCAATATGATGATCGACAACTATACGGCGAAAGTCGAAGCCCAAACGCTGGAAATTATTAACGTAATTCAGGAACCGCATGGCAATTAGGAAAAACAGGCGCTTTCATCCCGAAATTCCGACGTCGTCACTGAGCGACATCATGTTCTTTTTGTTCCTGTTCTTCCTGATCATTTCGACATTGGCAAACCCGAACGTGATCAAGCTTACGCTGCCAAAAGCGCAAACGAATGAAACGACGAACAAAGACCATTTGAGCCTTTCGGTGACCGAGGATAAACATTACTTTTTAAATAAGGACGAAGTTCCTTTTGACATGCTTGAGCAAGCACTTGCTGCAAAAACTGCGGGCGATGACAAAACCGTAGTCGTTCGGATTCCGGCCGATCTCAAGGTACAGGATCTTGTTGATCTGATGCAGATGGGCGTCAAACTAAAGCTAAACTTTGTGATCGCAACCGCAAAATAAATGGAATCGAGGCTGTTTCGGCAAAAAGGCATTTTTTTCATTCCCGCGTCTGTCGGTGGATGGATTATTCTTGTCGGCGCCGTTGCCTGGGCAGTTTACGAATTTATTGATATCGATAGCCGATCGCATTCGGTCAGCGATACTTTGATGAATTTTGTATTTAACCTTTTCATTATTGCGGGCTGTTACAACATTATCGGATTCCTTTCGACAATAAAACAAAAACGCCGCTGATGCTTAAAAACCTGCTTCTCGTTATGATTGGCGGTGGCGCCGGGAGCGGTCTTCGATTCCTGACGTACCATTATTGCAGCCGGTATTTTGTTGGAAATTTTCCCGTTGCAACCTTCATTTGCAATATTTTGGGATGCATCGCAATCGGCGTATTGTCGGGTTGGATTGCCCGCACAGCCGGCGGCGACAGCGCGATGAAATGGCTGCTTGTTACCGGATTTTGCGGCGGATACACTACCTTTTCTGCTTTCGGGATTGAAAACTTCAGCCTGCTACAAGGGAACAATATCATGACCGCGATCGCCTATATCGCCGCAAGCGTCTGCTTTGGAATTCTTGCAGTTGGGCTCGGACTCGCAATCGCTCGCTAAACAGAAAAAAGAGCGTAAATTCGCCGTATGAAAGAGCAAGACATCCGCCAAATAAAAGAACTACTCGCCCAACCCATGAAAATTGCGGTAATTCCGCACCGAAGCCCGGACGGCGATGCAATGGGATCGACCATCGGACTTTCCCTCTTCCTTAAAAAACTCGGCCACGAGGTAACGGTAATCACTCCGAACGAATTTCCATCTTTTCTTGCGTGGCTTCCCGAATCAGATCAGGTTGTGGTTTATGAAAAAGACCGCGAACGCGCCACTGCAATATTGACGTCGGCCGATTTATTATTCGCTTTGGATTTTAATGCACTGCACCGTACTGGTGAAATGGAAAACGTTTTGTCGCGGGTTGAATCGCCTTTTATAATGATCGACCATCACCAAAAACCGGACGGTTTTGCAAAATACACCTATTCCAATACGGCGTTTGGATCGACCTGCGAGATGATTTTCAATTTCATTGGTTTTCTTGGATATCAGGAGCTGATCGACAAGGAAATTGCGACTTGCATTTATACCGGCATTGTCACCGATTCGGGTTCGTTCCGTTTTCCGTCAACAACTGCCGCAACGCACCGCATCACGGCGCAACTGATCGAAAAAGGTGTCGATAATGGCGCGGTCCATATTGCGCTGTTCGACAACAATTCGTACCAAAGCCTGCAACTTCTTGGGCGCGCACTTGAAAACCTGAAAATTATCCCTGAGAAGCGCACTTCGTACATCACGCTATCGCAACAGGAGCTCGACTATTATAATTATGTTAAAGGTGATACTGAAGGAATCGTAAATTATGGTTTGAGTATAAAAGATGTTATTTTTACCGCCATTTTCATTGAGCATCAGGAGGAAAACATCGTCAAGATCTCATTCCGATCAAAGGGCAATTTTGACGTGAACCAATTTGCAAGGCAGCATTTTAACGGAGGCGGGCACATTAATGCCGCCGGCGGTAAGTCGACTTTATCCCTTGAGGACACAGTGAAAAAATTTGAACAGATAGTTACCCAAATGCAACCTTCATGAAACCTATAAAATATATAACTATTTTGCTGCTGGCGCTTGGCTTTACTGCCTGCTCCCAACATCAGCAGGCACGACGGCCGATTTCGCATTCCTCGGGAACTTTCCTTACCGAATCGGTTGCCCGAAACAAAAAACTTGTTGCGGGTGAAGAAGGCAAGATCGATTCGATCATCAAAAGCAATCCTGAAATTCAGTATCTCGCTTCGAAAAAAGGCTACTGGTACTACTATGAAATACGCAACGAAAAAGATACGCTTCGCCCTAAAAAGGGTGATGTTGCATTCTTTGATTACGATGTCAAAGATCTCAACGGAAATGTCATCTATAGCGAAGTTCAGCTGCGGCCGCAAACCTATCACGTTGACCGCGAGAATATAATGATGGGACTTCGCGATGGTATCAAGCTTATGCATAAAAACGAAAAGGTTACGTTCCTTTTCCCGTCACACATGGGCTTCGGCTACCACGGCGACAACAAGCGGATCGGCCATAATGAACCGTTGATGTGTACCGTGACATTGAATGACTTTAAACCGGAATCAACCGTAAGCAACGAATAAATGGTCAAAAAACTTCTTCTGTTTTCAGTTCTGGCAACTCTTCTGATCTCCTGCCACGACGACCACGCAAATCTTCCCGACGGATTATACGCTGAAATTGAAACCAACAAAGGCAGCATTATCGCATCGTTGGAATTTACAAAAGCACCGGTAACTGTTGCAAACTTCGTTACGCTGGCCGAAGGCAAAAACCCCTACGCCAATGAAAACTACCGTGGCAAACCGTTTTTTGACGGACTCACATTTCACCGTGTGGAACCTAACTTTGTCATCCAGGGCGGTGATCCTGACGGCGACGGTTCCGGCGGTCCTGGATATAAATTCAAAGACGAAATTACCAGCCTGAAACACAGCCGCGCCGGGACTTTATCAATGGCCAATGCAGGCCCGGGAACAAACGGAAGCCAATTTTTCATCACTTTGAACGAAACACCGTGGCTGGACGGAAAGCACTCGGTTTTTGGCTATGTGCTGGACGAATCGATGGATATTGTAAGCAATATTGAGGTTGGCGATGTGATGAATAAGATTACGATCATCCGCAAAGGCGAGGCTGCGAAAAACTTCGATGCGGTAAAGGTTTTCGAAGAATACGTCAACACCGATGAAGCCAATCAAAAGCGTCAAGCGATCATCGACGCCGAAAACAAGCGCATTTACGACGAGCGTTTTCATGCGCTGAAGGACGAGCGCGTGAAATACTTCGAGCAGATGCGGGCAAAATCCACGAAGACAAAGTCGGGATTGCGCTATGTACTGATCAACAAAGGTTCAGGCAAAAAACCTGCGGATGGCAAAATGATCTTTATCGAATATTCCGGGTTCTTGGAAAATGGCGAATTGTTCGACACGAGCAGTGAATCGATAGCGAAACAATATGGCAAATTTGATGAAGGCCGCACCCAGGCCGGAATGTATTCGGTACTTCCAGTCGAAGCCGGAAGAAAAACAGGCATGATTCCCGGATTTCTTGAAGGTTTGGAAAAGTTCTCGTACGGCGATAAGGCGTTGCTATTTATACCGGCACATCTTGCCTATGGTCCGCAGGGCGCGGGAAATGTAATTCCGCCCAACGCAAACCTGATATTCGAAATACAGCTGTTGGAAAACATGCCGCAGCCACCGAGCGGGAAATAACCTGAAATCCCTGCAACCGCGAAAAAGTAAGGACGTAATAAACAATAGATAAAATGAAATTAAAATTTTTAATTCTGATGCTGGCCGGATTTGCGGCGACGGCTCAAAACGCTAAGAAACCTTCGACGGCACCGCTTGGCGATGGTCTGTATGCAGAAATGGAAACCTCGAAAGGAAAAATCACGCTTCAGCTCGAGTACCAGAAAACGCCGGAAACGGTAGCCAATTTCGTTTCGCTTGCCGAAGGCACGAACCCGATCGTGGATGCCAAATACAAGGGCAAAAAGTTTTACGACGGATTGAAATTTCACCGCGTGATAGCCGACTTCATGATCCAGGGCGGCGATCCGCTTGGAAATGGCTCGGGAGATCCCGGCTATAAATTCAAAGACGAATTCACCGATCTTAAGCACGACAAAGGCGGAATATTGTCGATGGCGAATTCAGGGCCTGCAACCAACGGAAGCCAGTTTTTCATCACTCACAAGGAAACGCCTTGGCTGAATGGAAAACATACGGTTTTCGGACATGTAGTTTCCGGAATGGACGTCGTCAATTCGATTGTTCAGGACGATATTATCAAATCGGTGACAATTGTCAGGAAAGGATCGGACGCTAAAAAATTCGATGCTCCTAAAGTTTTCGCCACAGCGTATGCCGCAGAAAATGAGGCTAGAAAAGCGGATGAAATGAAGTACTCGCAAGTGAAAAAAGACAAAGTCGCTTACCTCGCCGGAGTTCGCGCCGGAGCTACGAAAACACCTTCAGGCCTTGAATACAAAATCATCAGCAAAGGCTCAGGGAAAAAACCTGCCGACGGTTCGCCGGTTTTCATTCACTACGCCGGATATCTTGAAGATGGAAGCCTGTTCGACAGCAGCTACGCCGACATCAATAAGCTATATGGAAAATACGACGCGCAACGCGATGCGCAGAATGGTTACCAGCCATTTCCCTTCACTGCCGGGAAAAAAGACGGTTTGATCCCCGGATTTACCGAAGCTCTGGCGGCTATGTCGATTGGCGATAAGGCAGTAGCATTCATTCCTTCCAATCTTGGATACGGAGCAGCGGGTGCGGGCGGAATCATACCACCAAATGCCAACATTATTTTCGAGATCGAATTGCTTGACGCGATTCCAGCGAAAAAGTAGAAAGAAACAACATTAGAAGCCGGATCGATTCCGGCTTTTTTTATGGTGAAAATTAATCTTTTGCAGCCGATTTATTTTAGATTAGCGGCTTCAAAACAAACGCAATGAACCGACTCAAAACCGCGCGTATCGTCTGCAGCCTCTTTCCACCCGTGCTTTCACAGCAACTTCGCAACCGCATATTTCCGTTGCACGAAGGAGTGAAAATGAATATGGATTTTGACATGCGGTCGATTACCGGAAGCATTTTTTCGGGAAATACGCTCGACTATCATTCGTACCGATTTGCGGTGCACGGTTTTTTTGAATGGCGCAACATTGTAATCGCACGGTTTTTTACGAGCGGTAAACCTGGCGATATCATAGAAATTGGCGCCAACGTAGGAACGGAGACGCTATCCTATTGTGACCTGTTGAAAGGCAAAGGCACGGTGCACGCATTTGAGCCGCTTCCGGACAATATCAGGCTTTTAGATCGGATGAAAAAGCGGCTGCCCAACCTTCGAATTTACCACAATGCCATTTCCGATCGCGAGATGGACGTGGCTTTTCAAATTCCACCGAAAACTGCCTCCGGAATGGGCAAGATCGTGCTGGGCGCAAATTCTGCAGACGAAAATATCACTTCGGTAAAAGCGGTTCCGCTTGATAATTTTTCCGATTTTACGAACGTGCGCTTCATGTCGATTGACACCGAAGGTCACGAACCCTTTGTGCTTGCAGGATCGCGAAAGGTGATTGAAAAACACCAGCCGGCGATTGTGATTGAAGTCAGCCCCAAACTATTGCATCGATTTGCCGACGCAACGATTGCCGATATTCACAACTACTTCATCGGACTGGATTACTCCTGTTTCAAGATAAAAACTTTCGCATTGGCAGAAATTTCAGACGCCGATCTTCAGGATCAGGTTTCCCACAATTGGCTTTGCATTCCATACAAAATGAAGCCGCAAATCCCAAAACTTTCGCGAGGGCTTTTTATCAGGATGGTTGTTCCGTGGTATTTGCTGCCAAAACTGGCGCGCTGATTATTTTTTGGAAGGGAATTTCCAATCGAACTCGTCCTTGCTGTTGATGATCGCGCCGATCTCAACTTTAATTATTTCACCGAACTCCGACTGCAGAATCGTCCAATTGTCTTCGTTGAAGTGGTTTTCGGTAATGTCGAAATCTTCGACTTCCCACGATTGGAATTTGTGGGATTTCAAAGCAGATTTCACCACTTCCGGCTCCTGCCCTATTACGACCTGAGAAAAAAGCGTAAGTTTTGGATTTGCGCAGATGATGTAACCCAGCCTGAAATCTTCATCCTGGTAAAAAGTCAGCCGCATTTTCAGGTTGTTGTAAACCCAGATGATGTTGTTGTCGTCGTCTTTGAACTCGCCCGACGGTTTGCCGCAGATGGCTTCCACATCGGCGCGCTTCATTCCGAAAAGCAGTTGGTCTATTCCCGATTTAGGCTTTATTTCCATCGATTTTCTCTTTAAGTTGTTGTTTGACGTGTGAAAACCATTCTGACCGCAAAATGCTGAGCACGATGCTGTCGCGGCGGTCGTCGCTTCCGGCAGTGGGCATATTGCTGCGCAGAATTCCTTCGACCGTACAGCCGATGCTTTTCATTGCTGCGATGCTTCTTTCGTTCCGGTTATCGGCGCGGAATTCGACGCGTTCCATTCCGACGGTTTCGAAAGCAAAGGTCAGCAAAAGCAATTTACACCGTTTGTTGAGTAATGTTCCGCGAAATTCCTTTGCGTACCAGGTATAGCCGAGCTGGAGCGTTTGAAATTGCAGGTTGATGTCGTAAAACCGTGTACTTCCGGCATATTTTTGAGTCGCCTTATCGAATACAATGAATGGAAACTCCGATTGCCGTTCGCGGGCAGCAAGTGCTGTGTTGATGTAATTCTGCAGGTTTTCCCTGCTTCCGCCGGCCTGTAAAAGCGAATATTTCCAGGTTTCAGGCTCGTTGAGCGCAATCTCGAGCAGGTTGTCAGTATCGGAAGCGACAAGCGGCCGCAAAAGGACGGCTTCGTCTTCGAGAACGACGTCACCGGAAAGGCGTGAAGTTGTTGTCATATTGAAACAAAATTAGCCCGGACAGCAGCGTAAATCCTTTTTTGCAACGCAGGAAGCAAAAAAGATTGCAGCGCATGGCCGGAACAGCTTCTAATAGTCAAAAGTTCCGTACTCACTTTTGATCGTGAGCTTCTTGTCGCCGACTTCGACGCGGCCGATTTGCTGCGCCTCAATGCCGAACGACTCCGAAATTGCGATAATGTCGGCTGCAATTTCGGGAGAAACGTAAAGTTCCATCCGATGGCCGCAATTGAAAACCTGGTACATTTCCTTCCAGTCCGTTCCCGATTGCTCCTGAATCATCCTGAAAAGCGGCGGAACCGGAAACAGGTTGTCCTTTATCACATGGCCGGAATCGATAAAATGCAGCACTTTGGTCTGGGCGCCGCCACTGCAATGCACCATTCCGTGGATATCTTTAGAAGAATACTTTTTAAGGATTCGCGCGATTACCGGCGCGTATGTCCGCGTGGGCGAAAGCACGAGTTTGCCGGCGTCGAGTGGCGAGCCTTCGACCGGATCGGTGAGTTTCATCTGCCCGGAATACGCGAGATCTTGCGGAACCGCGGGATCGAATGTTTCCGGATATTTTTCCGCGATGTACTTGCTAAATACGTCATGACGCGCCGATGTCAGCCCGTTGCTGCCCATTCCGCCGTTGTATTCGTGTTCATACGAAGCCTGGCCGAAAGATGCCAAACCTACGATCACGTCGCCAGGTTTGATATTCGCATTATCGATGACCTCGCTTCTGCGCATCCGTGCTGTGACTGTCGAATCGACGATTATTGTACGCACCAAATCGCCCACATCAGCCGTTTCGCCGCCTGTGGAATGAATGGTCACGCCGTTTGTGTGGAGTTCAGCGATCAGTTCTTCGGTTCCGTTTATTATTGCCGATAAGACTTCGCCTGGAATTAGGTTTTTGTTCCTGCCGATTGTTGACGAAAGCATGATGTTGCTGGTCGCGCCGACGCAAATCAGGTCGTCAATATTCATGACCAGCGCGTCCTGGGCGATTCCTTTCCAAACGGAAATATCGCCGGTTTCCTTCCAATAAGCATACGCCAATGCTGATTTTGTGCCGGCGCCATCAGCGTGCATGACGAGACAATAATCGGGATCGTTGGTAAGATAATCGGGGACGATTTTACAAAATGCTTTTGGGAATAAGCCTTTGTCGATGTTCTTGATGGCATTGTGAACGTCTTCCTTTGATGCGGAAACTCCGCGGCGGGAATAGCGTTGACCGGAATCTGGACTCATGTGCTGTGTGTTGTCAGGCAAAAGTACGCAATAATAAACGCTGTTTTGCCGACTGCCGCTCAATTTTTAGCTTGGAAAAATCGTCAGTTTTCGACGATCATGATTTCCACGCGGCGGTTTTCGTTCGCTTCTTCTTCGGTCTTTTCGGGAATCGGATGAATGGGCTGCGAAACGCCAAAACCTTTGTATGAAAGACGCTTCCTTGGGATTTTATTCCGCAAGAGGAAATTGTAGATTGCCCGGGCACGAGCAGTGGAAACGTCATTGACATCGGATTGAAGCTGACAACAGATATGGCCCTGGATTTCGATCTTCAGATTTGGGTTTTCCTCCATAATACAGAGCAATTCGTAAAGGATTGGCTTTGATTGCGGCACGATCATCGCGGAATTGTTATGAAAATTGATGTTCTTAAGCTTGATCTTGTCGCCTGCTTTGAGCGTTTTCATTTCGTCGGTCAACGTCTTGTCTTTTGACTCGGCTGGCGGTTTAATTTCTTCAAAAACAATGGTCACGCGCCGGTTTTCAGCCTGCTCGGTCGATTGGTGAAAATTTTCGCCAAAACCTTTTGCCTCAAAATCCGCTTTAACGTTGATTCCTTTGCGGCGCAGGAAATTGTAGACTTCAGAAACGCGTTTCATTGACAGTGTGTCGTTGAAAGTGTTGCTTCCTACCCAATCGCAATATCCATAAATTTTATTGACCGAAAGCTGGCGGTCGCCGATGAAATCTTCGAGCTTTTTAACGGCAGCATCGTTCAGCAGGTATTTTGCGAAGTCGAAATAAACATCGACTTTCTGCTGTGATGGCTTTTTGTCGGCCGTTTGTTGTGCTGTTGCAGCAAAGGTAAAAAGCAGGAAGATCAGGTATTTTTTCATTTCTTCAATTTGAAACGATCATGATTTCGACGCGTCGATTGGCTGCACGTTCGGATTCATTTTTCTCAGGAATGGGAAATATTGGCTGAGAACTGCCAAATCCTTTATAGCTGAGCCTTGATTTTTCAATGTCGTTTGCGACCAAAAAACTGTAGATCGCTTTCGCGCGTTGTGTTGAAAGGTCAAGCCTGTCCACGGGCATGCAGCAAAGATGTCCCTGGATTTCAATTTTAAGGTCGGGATTGTTTTGCATAACAATCAGCAATTCATATAATTTGCCGCGTGATTCCGGAAGCACCGCAAAAGTGTTGATCCGGAAATTCAGGTTTTCGATCGCCATTTTCTCGCCTGCCTTACTTTGGTCGACCTTGTGCATAAAATTCGTATCGAGTTTTACTTCCGATTTCGTACCGTCTGGATTGGTGAACGAAAGCTTTTCAGGATAATGCTTTTGGGGCTTCGGCTTTTCAACAGGCTCTTTTTTAATTCCGATGATTTCGTCTTCGCGATCGAGGTCTTTGCCGGTCAGGTAATACAAGGTAACTTTTCGGTTTTCAGCCTTAATTTTTGAGAGTTTGTGCAGCTCGCCAAAACTTCGGGTCTTGAAATCCTCCCGAATATTGACCTTGTTTTTTATCAGTGAAAAAACGGTGTTGATTCGTCTTTGCGCGAGCGTATCGTTGTAGCCGCTGGTTCCGTCTTCGTCACAGAAACCGTAAATCCCAACGATTTTTGCCTGCGGATTTTCCGAGATCCATTTGTTGAGATTTTGCTTTTCGGTCGGCCGCAATTCGAATTTATCACTATCAAAAAATATCGAAAACTGTTGCTGTGCCCGTAAAGGCAAACTGAAGAGCAAAAGCGCAAAAACCAACAGCACGAACCTCATCCTGATATTTTTAGGGAATAACGAAATTACGCTTTTATTATTTGAAATAGCAAAAAAGCCTCCCGGTTGGAAGGCTTTAGACATTTTTTGCAGTATCTATTTCGTAAAAAGAAGCTCGCGGTATTTTGTGATCGTCCAGATTTCGTCATCGACCAAAAGTTCGAGCTTGTCGCAATGCGTGCGAATGACATCGAAATACGGCTTAACAATGTCGCAGTAGGCTTCAGCCATTTCGTGCGCGTTTTCAATTGCGTTTGCCTGTTTTCTCGCTTCGGTCATTTCTTCGACTTTAGTATTGATTGCTTCTATATGAGTCGAAATTTCGCGGATCAGTACCAATTGTTCCTTAGCGATCTGCTCGAATTCCTTTCCAAAAATTTCTTTTAGTCCGCGAACATTTTCGATCAACGTATTCTGGTATCGGATTGCGGTTGGGATTACGTGGTTGCGCGCAATATCGCCAAGCACACGTCCTTCGATCTGGATTTTTTTGGTGTATTCTTCAAGTTCGATCTCGTATCGGGCTTCGACCTCAACGTGATTCATAATGTTCAACTCGCTGAAAAGATCTAGCGCTTTTTTCGAAACACGGGCTTTTAAAGCGGCCGGAGTTGTTTTAAAATTGCTGAGTCCGCGCTTTTTCGCTTCAACTTCCCACGCTTCACTGTAGCCATCGCCTTCAAAAAGGATATTCTTCGATTGCTTGATATACTCGCGCAAAACGTTGAAAATCGCATCGTCCTTTTTCATTCCTTTTTCGATGTGGCCGTCGACCTCAGCCTTGAAATCGCGAAGCTGCTTGGCAACGATTGCATTCAGTGTCGTCATTGCATTTGCACAGTTCGCCGATGAACCAACAGCGCGAAATTCGAATTTGTTTCCTGTAAATGCAAACGGTGACGTCCGGTTCCTGTCGGTATTGTCGAGCAGGACGTCAGGAATTTTACCCACGACATTCAGCTTCAAATCGGTTTTTTCCTCTGGCGAAAGTTTTCCTGACGAAACACCTTCTAGTTCAGCAAGTACTTTGGTCAGCTGCGCGCCAATGAAAACCGAAATAATCGCCGGCGGCGCTTCGTTAGCTCCGAGTCGGTGATCATTACTTGCGGTTGCAATCGCGGCGCGGAGCAAAGCTTCGTAAGTGTTTACGGCTTTTATGGTATTGATGAAAAAGGTCAGGAATTGCAGATTGCTCATTGGCGTTTTTCCGGGCCCGAGAAGATTTACGCCCGTATCGGTTGCCATCGACCAGTTGTTGTGCTTGCCCGAACCGTTAACTCCTTTGAATGGTTTCTCATGGAAAAGGACTTTAAAATCGTGGCGCTCGCCGACTTTCTGCATCACATCCATAAGGAGAGAATTGTGGTCGACGGCAAGGTTCGTTTCTTCAAAAATCGGAGCCAACTCAAACTGATTCGGTGCAACTTCGTTGTGGCGCGTTTTTACGGGAATTCCCAAAAGCATGCATTCTTCTTCAAGCTCACGCATGAATGAAAGCACGCGCGTTGGAATCGATCCGAAATAATGATCGTCCAGTTGTTGGCCTTTTGCCGACGTGTGGCCGAGCAGCGTGCGACCGGTCATCAAAATATCGGGGCGTGAATTGGCCAGCGCGGTATCGATAAGGAAATATTCCTGCTCCCATCCCAAAGTAGCAGTGACTTTTTTCACATTTTTGTCAAAATAGCGGCAGACATCGGTAGCAGCCTGGTCGATTGCATGAAGTGCGCGTAAAAGCGGCGTTTTATAATCGAGCGCTTCTCCGGTGTAAGCGATAAAAACGGTCGGAATACACAAAGTTGTTCCGTATATAAATGCAGGCGACGTTGGATCCCAGGCCGTATAACCGCGGGCCTCGAAGGTATTTCGGATTCCGCCGTTTGGAAAACTCGATGCATCCGGTTCTTGTTGTACAAGTTGTCCGCCGCCGAATTTTTCCAACGATCCGCCTTCAAAATCTGTTTCAAAAAAAGCATCGTGTTTCTCGGCAGTTGTTCCTGTCAACGGCTGAAACCAGTGTGTATAATGGGTAACACCTTTTGAAAGAGCCCATTCCTTCATTCCCATGGCTATGTAATCGGCAAGCCTTCGGTCGATTTTCGTTCCGTATTGGACTGCATCGCGTACACCTCGAAAAGCATCTTCCGTCAGAAATTGCCTCATCGCTTTGTCATTAAAAACGTTCGCGCCGAAAATGTTGGATTTCCTGTCACATTCTTCAAATTTAACGGGCTTTCTGCTGCTTGCTACTTTTAGTGCCTCAAACCGTAATGTTGCCATATAAAATATGTTTTTGGGTTTTTACCTATGTGAAAACGGAGCAAATATACAAACAGAAACAACTTTTAAAACAAATACCCCCTATTTTTTAGGGGGTAAAAATTGTTTTTAATCGAAAATATATCAAAAGTAAGAAAAGAGAAGTTTCTTCTGGCGACTCTTATTGTAGTTGTTTAATCGGTTTATCCCTAAGATTAAGCGCTGTAATTACCGCGTTATAATCGCGAACGTCCAGATTTTGTTTGGAAAAATACCCGGGTACGATTACGATGCGAAACACTTTGTTGAGTGTAAATGTTGATGGAAGCAGCGTTTTGTCGAAGCTGGCATCAATCAACAACGTAAACTGGTCGTAGGAGAAATTGTAATTGTATTGCGCCGTGCCTTCAGGGAAATAATAAACTTGCGGAAGAAGCGCCCAGGTATCGATCCCATCCTGAACATCGTAAAGTTCATAAACAAGAATATTATCGCTGTCAAGAATTGTAGGCTGCAAGGAGTAGGTTTGTGAAAAATTATTTGCTGCGGTGAAGGAAGGATTGACTTCAAACACTTCGCTCTCGGCGCTGTAGCCGGTTGGGCCTTGTGGTCCTTCAGGACCTTCACAACCCTGGATTGTCGCCATCGCGGCAACTGTAAAAAATAAAAGTACTTTTTTCATGTCAAATCGGATTTTGAGTTATAAAATGGCCGTACCAAAAATCAAACCAGAACGGCTATATAATAAAAAAGCCTTCCGGAGAAGGCTTATAAAGATAGTCAATTAACTTTAATTTTTGATTGCCTTGCGGACAAACCAACCATCCGGCGTGGTGATTTTAACGAAATACATTCCGTTTGCCTCGCTGCTGATATCGAGGCTTTTTCCGACCAGCATACCAATGGAATTGTAAACCGAAATATCGCTGATATCGAGATTGTCTTTCGTAAGCTGAAGTACGCCGGAAGTCGGGTTTGGATAAAGCTGCACATCCGGATTGTAAGCTTGTTCGGTCAATTGTAAAGCCGGTGCCTCAAGGTAGGTGACGGTTATCGGCACGAAAAAATTAAACAGTTCCATTCCGTCAGCCTGAAGTACCGGCATTCCGTAATTCTTGTCAAACCACTGATAGGAAACGGTTGTTGACGGTACCGGGATCGCAATGCCATTGAACTCGATCGTATCGGTTCGGGTTGTAACCGACTTCACCTGAAGCACGTTTGGAAATGATCCTCCGGGCGTTACCAATGAACCCCAACCTTGTACGGTATTTTCGCGCTGCACTTCACCGGAATAATGAAATGGAAGTCCAAGGCTCGTCAGGTCGAGATCGAAAAAACCGCTGGTAGTGTAACTGTCGTTGTAAACGATCGGAAAATGATAAACAACGTCAGGTGTTTGGTAATCGACGGTCATCGGAATATCAATCCCGCTAATATTGGCTGTAATCCCAACCATTTTGTTGACCATTTCAGAACCGTTCACATCGATGTGCGCAATCATATTGTTGACGCCGTAATCCTGAAAGGAGATTCCATTTTGCATAATCGGCTGCGCCAGTTTAAAACTGTTGTTGAACTGGTTGTTGCAATTAAAAAAATAGCCGTTGGTAAAACACCATGCAAGCTTGTAGCCTGCGTCGGCCGGATTCATGTATCCGAAAGAATCAGTGGACGCTGAAGACATACCGGAAAAATTCCAATTGTGGTTTGCGCCGCCAACGCTAAAGTTCATTCCGAGGAAGCCACTGGCAGTGTTCACATCGAACGTGTCATCGTAAGTCGCAAAGTCGGAAGAATCGTAAGTGATCTGAGCACCGGCTACCGCCGAGACCAACACTGCAAATAAGAGGGTAATTATTTTCATAAGCTTTGTTTTGGATTGTTAGACAAATAGTTAGTACTAAACTACTTATACTGTTAAAGCCTGTAAAGAATTCCCGACGAAATGCAAAACTTCTTGACGAATCACCGATAACTTGTTAATACTGAGCAAAAAAAAGGCTCCCTAACCGGAAGCCTTTGCAATCTTGTAATTGAAATCTATAATGTACGGAATCCTTCAACGGTTACTGTAGAAAGATCCGAATCAGGGAAAGACCCGGTAAGTTCGTCTCCGTTGACGGTTGCAACCACGACACCATCTAGGATCAGTTGATTATTTTGATTAACCGTACCTGAGATATCATCTGTCTCGCCGGTTGCATTATCGCGCGAAATGCCGCCCCATGCATTGATGGTTCCGCGAGCCATAAGAATATTGAAAGTTCCAGTTTCGCCGTCGCTATCGTTATAACTTCCTTCGAAAGCTTCGACAAGTGAATCTGAGTTTTCCTTCACAACAACAAAATCAGCATTTGGATGTCCAGGAATGTCCGAAGTTACGACAGTTGGGTTTGCGCCTCCCGGCTGAACCGAAAAAGTAACACTTACCGGTTGGCCATTGTAAGTTCCGGTGAACGGCGCCAGATAAGGTTCGCCTTCAACGACTTCTACTGTCGATACTAGGTTGATCGTGTCGCCATCGATCACCATTGTTGCCGTAACGGTATTGCTGTCGTTCTGGATGTCAATATACAACGTTCCCGACGAGCCGATTACAACTCCTTTATAAATACCTTTTACGGCAGCGTCATTCGCAGCAAGTGCATCCGGCGTGTCGTGGCACGTAGCGCACTGATAATCGGAACTGTCGCTGTCACTTGAACAAGAAGGAAAAAATGCGGCTACCAAGCCGGAAAACGCCAATACACAGGCGCCAAAAACGATTCTTTTTGAAACTGTTTTACGCATAAAATTTGGTTTTGGATTAAACGTTGTTTGGCCTGCAAACGCAAACCGTTCAAATATAACGATTTATCACAAATTACCAAAAATTTCACAAGTGATTTACTACATATTTCGTCGGTATTGGCCGCCCACTTCAAACAGCGCCAGCGTAATCTGGCCCAGTGAACAAACCTTGGTCGCTTCCATTAATGCTTCGAAAAGGTTGCGGTTTTTGATCGCCGCCTCCTGTACCGATGAAAGCTGGTCGCGGACCGAATCCTCATTCACTTTATGCAAATTTTCGAGCATACGGATCTGATATTGTTTTTCTTCTTCGGTAGCTCGAATCACTTCCGCAGGAATCACGGTTGGTGAACCTTTTGAACTTAAGAAAGTATTCACTCCGATGATCGGAAAGTCGCCATTGTGCTTTAAAGTTTCATAGTACAGGCTTTCCTCCTGGATTTTCGACCGCTGATACATCGTCTCCATTGCGCCAAGTACGCCACCACGCTCTGTAATTCGGTCAAATTCCTGAAGTACGGCTTCCTCGACAAGATCGGTCAGCTCTTCAATAATAAATGAGCCTTGAATCGGATTCTCGTTTTTGGCAAGTCCAAGCTCTTTATTAATGATCAATTGAATGGCCATTGCGCGGCGCACCGATTCTTCGGTAGGAGTTGTGATCGCTTCGTCGTATGCATTGGTGTGCAGTGAATTGCAATTGTCATAAATGGCATAAAGCGCTTGAAGCGTCGTGCGGATATCATTAAAATCGATTTCCTGCGCATGAAGCGAACGGCCTGAGGTCTGGATGTGGTATTTCAGCATCTGCGCCCTTTCGTTTGCGCCGTATTTCAGTTTGAGCGCCTTCGCCCAGATTTTACGGGCAACGCGTCCAATTACAGCATATTCCGGATCGATGCCATTGGAAAAGAAAAACGAAAGGTTCGGTCCGAAATCATTGATGTCCATTCCGCGGCTCAGGTAATATTCCACGTAAGTGAAACCGTTTGCCAGGGTGAATGCCAGCTGCGTGATCGGGTTTGCGCCCGCTTCGGCAATATGGTAGCCCGATATGGAAACCGAATAGAAATTGCGGACATTCTTGGCAATGAAATATTCCTGAACATCGCCCATCAGCCGAAGCGCAAATTCGGTAGAGAAAATGCAGGTATTTTGCGCCTGGTCTTCTTTTAAAATATCGGCCTGGACGGTTCCGCGAACCTGCGAAAGTGTCTGCGCCTTGATTTCTTCGTACACTTCGGCCGAAAGAACCTGATCGCCGGTAACTCCAAGCAACATCAGCCCAAGACCATTGTTTCCGTGTGGAAGTTTGCCCTGATAATGAGGCCGCTCAATACCTTTGCTGTTGAAGATTTGCTCGATCTTTTGATCGACTTCCGCCTCCAAATTGTTTTCACGGATGTATTTTTCACATTGCTGATCGATGGCGGCGTTCATAAAAAAACCAAGCAGCATCGGCGCGGGACCGTTTATCGTCATACTGACCGATGTCATCGGATGTACTAGATCAAATCCCGAATAAAGCTTTTTGGCATCGTCGAGGCAACAGATCGAAACTCCCGCGTTTCCGATTTTCCCATAAATATCGGGACGCAGATCAGGATCGTTTCCGTAGAGCGTTACGCTGTCAAAAGCGGTGGAAAGCCTTTTTGCAGGCATACCGGCGCTCACATAGTGGAAGCGCTTGTTGGTGCGTTCCGGTCCGCCCTCGCCGGCAAACATTCTTGACGGATCTTCGCCTTCGCGTTTAAAAGGATAAAGTCCGGACGAAAAAGGAAACTCTCCGGGAACATTTTCTTGCAAACACCAGCGCAAAATGTCGCCCCAAGCCTCATATTTTGGAAGTGCAACCTTGGCGATCTGTGTATGTGAAAGCGATTCGGTGTGCGTTGCAATCTTGATTTCTCGATTTCGCACTTTAAACGAATACACCGGATCTTTGTAGCGTGTGACTTTCTCCTGCCAAGTGCGGATGATCTCCCAATTGTACGGATCGAGAGACATCATTACCTTCTCAAACTGGTTGTATAGCAAGTTAAGGAATGTTGTATCGTCGGCGTCTTTTGACTGCACTTCTTCAATTCCCTTTTTGGTGAGCTGCGGCGCTGATCCGGAGACCGATTCAATGGTTTTATAGATACCGAATAGTTTCTGCGCAACTTCCTGCTGTGATTTCGCGACAGCATCGTATTTTCGGTTATTCTCGGATATTTCTGAAAGATACCGTGTTCGATGCGGCGGAATGACGAAGATTTTTTCGCTCATCTCGCGACTGATCTCGAAATGCGAAACCAGGCCACTTTGGGTTTTCTCTGCGATCTTATCCATCACAGCTTTGTAGAGCGTGTTCATCCCCGGATCGTTAAACTGCGAAGCGATCGTACCGAAAACAGGGAGCGAATCCGGATTGGCATCCCATAAATTGTGATTTCGCTGGTATTGCTTTTTCACATCGCGGAGCGCGTCGAGTGCGCCGCGTTTGTCGAATTTGTTGATTGCAACTAAATCGGCAAAATCGAGCATATCGATCTTTTCAAGTTGTGTTGCAGCGCCAAATTCGGGGGTCATCACGTAGAGCGACACATCGGAATGGTCCATGATTTCAGTATCCGACTGGCCGATTCCCGAAGTTTCAAGAATAATAAGGTCGTATTTTGCTGCCTTCAACACCTGAACCGCATCGGCAACATATTTTGACAGCGCAAGGTTGGATTGACGCGTTGCCAACGAACGCATATAAACCCGCGGATTGTTGATTGCATTCATCCGGATCCTGTCGCCAAGCAAGGCTCCACCGGTTTTGCGTTTCGACGGATCGACGGAAATCAATCCGACTGTCTTCTCCGGAAAATCAATCAGGAAACGACGCACCAGCTCGTCAACCAACGACGATTTACCCGCGCCGCCAGTTCCTGTTATTCCCAAAACCGGAGTTTGACTTGTCTCGTTTTTTTTCTGGATCGTATCCAATGTTTCCCGCGCAACGTCCGGAAAGTTTTCTGCAGACGAAATAACTCGTGCGATCGCAGTTGGATTTTTTTCTTCGAGATGGTTGATTTCGCCGTTCAGTGTGTCGCCGACCGGAAAGTCCGCTTGTTTAACCAGGTCGTTGATCATTCCCTGAAGCCCGAGTGCACGACCGTCATCGGGTGAATAAATTTTTGTAATTCCGTAATTGTGCAATTCCTCGATCTCTGAAGGCAGGATTACGCCGCCTCCGCCGCCAAAAATTTTTATATGGCCTGCACCCTTTTCCTTTAAAAGATCGTGCATGTATTTAAAATACTCATTGTGCCCGCCCTGATAAGAGGTCATCGCAATCGCATTTGCGTCTTCCTGAATTGCAGTGTTCACTACTTCTTCAACGCTACGGTCGTGGCCGAGGTGAATCACTTCGACGCCTGTCGACTGGATTATCCGGCGCATAATATTGATAGCCGCGTCATGTCCGTCAAAAAGTGAAGCTGCGGTTACGATTCTGACGTTATTGACTGGGACGTACGGTTTTACTGGTTCCATGAAAAATATATGGTTTTTTTAAGGGCTGCAATTTACGCAATTGCGCAAAAAATCCCCTAAATTTAAGGCGGAATGTTCGCAACTGCTGACCGATTGGTTTCTTTAAAAATATTCGTTTAATCGCTTTAAAATTGAAATTTGAACGGTTTGTTCCGGCAGCGGCACAAAGTTTGCAAACCGGCCGCCTCAAAAAAATACTATGAAAAAACTGCTTATTCTGCTGCTATTCGCGCCACTTGCGGGACATGCCCAACTCAAGGATCTTGTCGAAAAAGCAAACCAAACCTTATCGGGAATTTCTGCCAACGGGAGTACCGATATTTCGGCGGGCTTAAAGGAAGCGCTAAATAAAGGAATCGACCGCCAGGTCACCAAACTCACAGCCGTTGACGGATTTTACAAAAATCAAGCTGTAAAAATCCTCATGCCATCCGAACTTAAAAAAGTCGATTCAAGCCTTCGCAAATTCGGAATGGGCCATCTCGCTGACGAAGGAATCAAGTCGCTGAACCGCGCCGCAGAAGATGCCGTTAAGGAAGCCACACCGATTTTTGTCGACGCTGTTCGAAAGATGAGTTTCAACGATGCTAAAAAAATACTTCTTGGTGCGGATAACGCCGCGACTTCCTATCTTGAATCGGCCACTTCATCTCCGCTCTACGAAAAATTCCTACCGGTTGTAAAAGAATCCATTGGTAAGGTCGGCGCAGATAAAGCATGGTCGGCAATTATCACAAAATACAATGGACTTCCGCTGGTTTCAAAGGTCAATCCCGATATTGACGATTATGTTACAAGAAAGGCGATGGAAGGCGTTTTTAAAATGATAGCCGTTGAAGAGAAAAACATAAGAACCGACCTTTCGGCGCGCACCTCGCCGCTCCTCAAAAAGGTTTTTGCAATGCAGGATAAAAAATAAAAAGCCATGAAAATCAATAAACCTACTATCATCAGAACCGTTGCCGTAATATCTTTGGCGATCGTGATGCCGCTTTTCAGTGGATGTGCCGAACTGCAACAGGTTGCAAGTCAATATCCGGGAACTACCGGAACAATCGGCAATGCCGACATCGCTGCCGGATTACGAGAGGCGCTAAATAACGGAATTACCAAAGAAGTATCGAAACTGACATTAAAAGATGGCTTCTATAAAAATGAGATGGTGAAAATCCTTCTTCCTGCGGAATTGCAGAAAGTCGACAAAACGCTTCGCGACCTTGGAATGTCAAGCCTGGCAGACGAAGGACTCAAAGTTTTAAACCGCGCTGCTGAAGATGCGGTCAAAGAAGCAACTCCGATTTTTGTCACAGCCGTAAAACAAATGACCTTTATTGATGCAAAAAATATCCTCCTGGGAAGCGACAATTCCGCTACGATGTACCTACAGCGCACCACAAGCACAGCTTTGTATTCTAAGTTTAATCCGGTTGTAAAAAATTCGCTGGATAAGGTTGGTGCCGACAAGGTTTGGAACAACATAATTACCAAGTACAATGCGCTTCCACTGGTACAGGACGTGAACCCTGACCTGACCGATTACGTAACCAATAAAGCGATGGATGGCGTCTTTAAAATGGTCGCTGTCGAAGAAAAAGACATCAGGAACAATCTCGCGGCACGCACATCCGATTTGCTTAAGCGCGTGTTCTCGCTTCAGGACTAAACAATTAAAAATTTGGCTTTCAAATAGATAAATAACATACCGTTAACACAAGAAATCGGAAAGCTGCTTTATATTTGTATCATAATAAAGGGTTTTTATTATTTGGTTAGAGTTAGTTAAAAGAAGCCGATGGAGACATCGGCTTTTTTATTGGATTGAACCAAGTTCGACAGTTCGGTTATGAAAGTAAGAAATCGCTTTCAGGGCGCGGCTTCCATACCAGGAAAACATTTCGCCATCGACCAAAACCACGTTCGCCGATGGAAAAGGCACTTCTAGTTCACGCCTGTCATTTTCTTTGAAAGGATAGGGTTCCGACGACAAAAAAATCAAATCCGGAGACGAATTTTTATTTATGTCATCCAAATCGATTTCGGGATAGCGCATTTCATTCGCGCAATAATTTTCGAAGCCATTTAGCCGAAGCATCGCGTCGATATACGTTCCGCTTCCGGCGGCCATGTATGGATTTTTCCAAATCAGATACAACACTTTTTTCGACGAAAACCGCGTTTTGATCCGGGACAATTTTTCCTGCTCCAATGAAATCCTGGAAACCAAATCGGCGGCTTCTTTCTGTCGATTGAAGATTTTACCGAAGTCGGCGATCGTGATCAGGTTGTCTCTTTCATTTGCGATATCGGTAACCCAAACCGGTGCTATCTTTTCCAGTTGTGACACTATTTGGAGCGTATTCTCTTCTTTGTTGGCGATAATAATATCAGGTGCCAGCGATTTTATTTTGTCGATTCGTACATTCTTTGTGCCGCCGATAATTACAGTCGATTGCCTCAAATCTTCAGGATGAACGCAAAATTTGGTTATTCCGACGATTTTGGTGCGAAGGCCGAGATCAACGACCAGTTCGGTCAGCGAAGGAACCAGAGACACGATGCGTTCCACCTTTTTTGGAATGCTGACCCGCCGCCCGGTTTGGTCTGTAAGAATAATATGCATAAAAGATAAATCTTTGTCCGAATTGTATAAATCGAAGGTACTCAAATCCCGTTACCTTTAATTAAAATCACGTCGATGAAGAAAATCTTACTGTTGTTGTTATTGTGTGTGATCGTCCCGCAGGTTTCTTCACAAACTTTAAAACCCGGATTCGACAAAGTAGAGTACATCCAGCTGTTGCGGGCGTTCACCCGTTGGGGCGACAGTACTTACTATGCAAAAATCATCGAAAGCAAAGTTTACAAAAAGCGGAACCTGAAATACCGGTCGGACGATCTTGGCCTGAAAAACGCGTGGGAACTTTACGAAACGCCAACGCACAGCGTAATCAGCATTCGGGGATCGACTTCGGAATCGCTGAGCTGGATGGCCAACTTCTATGCGGCGATGATTCCGGCGCAAGGCCGGCTCCAACTTAATGATTCTACTTCGTTTGATTACCATTTCGCCGACAATCCGAATGCGGCAGTTCATGCGGGCTGGACAGTGGCGAGCGCCTATTTGCTCCTGGATATCGTTCCGAAAATAAGGGCGCAGTATGCCAAAGGAAAACGCAGTTTCATCATTTTCGGTCATAGCCAGGGCGCGGCGATTGCCTATTATGTCACGATGCAAATCAAATATTACCAGAAAACCGGACAGTTACCGGCCGACATCCAGTTAAAGACATATTGCAGCGCTCCGCCAAAACCCGGCAACCAGTATTTTGCCTATGAATATGAACTTGCGACCCAATTTGGCTGGTCGTTGTCGGTTGTAAATCCGGCGGACTGGGTTCCGGAGTCACCGATTTCAATTCAGACGATAAACGATTTCAATGCAGAAAGCCCGTTCCGACGATCAAAGGAACTGATCAGCAGGCAGCCATTCCCGCGAAATATTCTGATGTCGATGATGCAGAATAAGCTCACCAAACACAACCGCAAGGCAGTAAAGAAGTACAAGAAATTCCTGGGCAAAATCGTAACGAAAATAATCCAACGCAAATTGCCCGGATTTGAAGGGCCGAAGTTTCTCGACTGCAGTTATTATGTCAGGACCGGAACGATGGTTATTCTAAATCCGGACGAAGCGTATTACAAGCTGTTCCCAAAAAATGACGAGAACATGTTTGTCCACCACGGTGCGATGGCATATATCAAGCTCGCTGAAAAACTATGACTTGATATATTGCGCCATTTCCTGTTGGATTTTGCGCGCCTCATCCCTCGCCTTCTCTGCGAAATCATTGCCGCTGGATGCATAAATGATTCCTCTCGACGAGTTTACAAGCAAACCGATGTTTGAACTCATTCCGTGGCTGCAAACCTCGGCAAGGCTTCCGCCCTGTGCGCCGATTCCGGGAACCAAAAAAAAGCTTTCGGGAATAATTTTGCGGATTTCAGAAAAATATTCCGCTTTTGTTGCCCCAACAACGTACATCAGGTTTTCGGCGTTTTTCCATTGGCGTGAAGTCTTGATGACGCGCTGATACAGTTTTTCGCCGCCGGTATCAGCGGTTTGAAAATCAAATGCGCCGGGATTTGAGGTCAATGCAAGCATGATAGCGAACTTGCCGTCGTACTGCAAAAATGGTGAAACCGAATCCTCGCCCATATACGGCGCGACAGTTACCGAATTAAAATTCAGGTCCTGAAAAAATGCCTTCGCGTACATGGAAGAAGTGTTTCCGATGTCACCGCGCTTGGCATCAGCGATCGAGAATATTTCAGGATAATTTGTGTTCAGATAAGCGCTTGTTTTCTTCAGCGACTTCCAGCCTTCGATTCCGCGCGACTCGTAAAAAGCGGTGTTCGGCTTGAACGCAACTGCAAATTCGTGGGTCGCATCGATGATGGCTTTGTTGAATTCGAAAACCGGGTCTTCACGGTCAAGAAGATGTTTTGGGATAAGACTGATATCGGTGTCGAGGCCGATGCAGAGGAACGACTTTTTTTTGAAAATATTCGCGGTAAGTTGTTGTGTGGTCATTGCTGGCAGTTCAGGTTTTAAAGTTACAAAGTTGTTCGGAAGTTTAGCCCCGATTGCAGCGGCATCCTTTTGAAGCGAAGCGGAAAAAGATACAGCGGAAAGCGGGAACAGCTTCCAATAAAAAAAGCCCGAAAAGGGCTTGATTTATCAGAAAACCTCACTGGCTTCTTTCAGTTTCTCGGTGTTGTTGACCAGTTGCAGCTCATCGATGATCTTCTGGATGTCGCCGTTCATAATGTTGCCCAGGTCGTATAACGTGAGGCCGATCCGGTGGTCGGTGACGCGGCCTTGAGCGTAATTGTAGGTTCGGATTTTCGCCGAGCGGTCGCCGGAGCTGACCTGCGAGGAGCGTTTTGCGGCATCTTCTTCCTGCTTTTTCGCGAGTTCCATTTCGTAGAGTCGGGAACGCAAAACCGTAAATGCCTTGTCTTTGTTCTTGTGCTGAGATTTTTCGTCCTGGCATTGTGCGACCAAACCGGTCGGAACGTGTGTCAGCCTGACGGCAGATTTTGTCGTGTTGACCGATTGGCCGCCCGGTCCGGATGAGCAGAAAAAATCGATCCTGACATCATTCGGGTCGATTTGCACATCAAATTCTTCGGCTTCCGGCAGCACCATTACGGTCGCAGCCGATGTATGGACGCGGCCCTGGGTTTCGGTTTGCGGAACACGTTGCACACGGTGAACGCCAGCTTCGAATTTAAGCGTTCCATAAACGTCTTCTCCTGTGACTTCGAAAATAACTTCTTTAAATCCGCCCGATGTGCCTTCGTTCATATCGACGACCGAAGTGCGCCAGCCGCGGCTTTCGCAGTATTTTGTGTACATCCGGTAAAGATCGCCGGCGAAGATGCTGGCCTCGTCGCCACCGGTTCCGGCGCGGATTTCCATCATAACGTTTTTGGCATCTTCAGGATCTTTCGGGATGAGCATGAACTTGATTTCTTCTTCAAGCTCGGGCAGCCTTTCATTTGCCTCGTCGAGTTGAAGTTTAGCCATTTCGGTCATTTCGGCGTCGCTGCCATCGGAGATAATCTCTTTGGCTTCGTTGATATTGCCCATAAGGCTGACATATTCGTCACGCTTGTCGGCGAGCGCCTTAAGATCTTTGTATTCTTTATTTAATTGTACCCAGCGCTTTTGGTCGGCGATCACATCCGGCTGGATGATCAGATCCGACACTTCGTCGAAACGCTGTTTGACTATCTGTAACCTGTCTAACATGGTAAGCCTTTCTATTTGGGGCACAAAAGTACGAAAATAAATAGCTTGTTGCCACGGCCTTTAATGGTCTTTTAGTAAATTTGGCAAGCAAAAAAAATAAATGAAAAAGCTTGCAATAACATTGGCCGCCGCTGCCGCAATAATCGCTTTCGGATGCAAAAAAGATGTAAAAGCACGTGAAAAATACGCCGTCGTGCAACAGGCTTCATGGATTGTTGGCGAATGGGAAAACCAAACGGATGCGGGTTATTTGTTTGAAAAGTGGGAAAAGGAAAGTGACAGCGTCTTTCGCGGCGCCAGCTATTTCATAAAAGGGAAAGACACGCTGGGCCATGAGCTGATGACTATCTCGCAGTCGGCAGGCCACATTTCGTTTACCGCTACGGTTGCCGGCCAAAACCAGAATAAACCCGTCAGTTTTGCAATGGTTTCTATGAAGGATGGCGAGATGAAATTTGAAAATCCGAAACACAATTACCCTCAAAATATTATGTACAGGCGCATTTCGGCTGATAGCCTTGTGGCGCAGATCGATGGAATGCAGCAGGGAAAGCGCTCGAGCGAAAGCTATCCGATGCACAAGAAATAATTTTTTTTTCTGGTTTACGCTTGACCTACAGCTCGTTATCAGGCTCTATTCATAATCAATCTAAATAAATTTTGCATAACCAAAAAGTGCAGCTTATTTTTGCGACGTTATTTTTAATCAATCCAAATAAACGTGCGCAAATTTCTTTTCCCACTTGTTCTTGCATTTACCGGTTTTTCCGCTTCGGCGCAACAAGTTCCCTCTGAAGCCGATTATGATATGGCGTTAAACGATACGGTTAAGAACAAAAAGGGTGAAGTCCTCCAGGAGATTATCATCAACTCAAATCAGCAGAAAAAACCGGTTTCAGTTGGAAAATCGGGAATTGCGCCAATGGATTTGCCTCAATCAACTGCCGTAATTTCGCACGCAACGCTCGAAAGCCAGCAGGCGGTTACCCTGAGTGATGTTTTGAAAAATGCCAACGGTTTGTACATTATGGGAACGACCGGCGGGTATCAGGAAGAAGTCGCATCCCGCGGATCGGCGCTTGCAGGATCGAACCTTTTCAAAAACGGTGTCAGGTATTTCAGCGGGATGAGCACCGAACTCAGCGGAATCGAGCGCGTTGAATTCCTCAAAGGCAGCGCTGCAATTTTGTATGGGAACGTTGCGGCAGGCGGAATTCTGAACATGGTGACAAAAAAGCCGCGCACCGAATTTGGCGGCGACATCGGTTTCCGGCTTGCAAGCTTTAATACAATTCAGCCGACATTAGACATTTATGGCAGTCTGAACAAGAAGAAAACTATTTTATTCCGTACCGATGCTTCATATGAAAAAGGCGACAGCTTTCGCAAAGAAGTGAAATCGGAGCGCTATTATGTAAATCCTTCGGTTCTGTTTAAGCTTTCCGATAAAACTCAGTTGCTTGTTGAAGGCGATTACCTGAACGACCATAAAACACCCGATTTCGGAGCGGGAATAATCAACTACGAGATTGTCGCCATTCCGCGCAATCGCTTCCTTGGAGTCAGCTGGGGCTATTTCGATGCGCAGCAGGCATCGGCAACGGCGACTCTTTCACACGAGATCAACGAAAATTGGGAAGTTTCGTTCGTAAATGCGCTGCGCTACTACGATACTGAGCTCTTTTCGAATACGCGTCCGAATGCTTCCGGCGGAACCGTCAGCGCCAATGGCGATTGGACCCGAAGCGTGCAAAAAAGCAAAGTCAAAGACAATTACTTCCTTCAGCAACTCGACCTGAAAGGCAAATTTGCAATTGGCAAAACCGGACACCAGTTTCTGGTTGGTGCCGACAACGAGATCTACAAAACCACAACATCCGCATTTAAAAACCAGGTTTACGATACAATCAACATTTTTGAAGATTACGACCCTTCAAGTGAAGCGCCAATTCCAACTATGATTCCGAATACGGTCACAACTGCGCCTGTAAAACGATTCGGGGTTTATGTTCAGGATTTGGTGACTTTCAACAAATACCTCAAGTTGCTCGCGGGAGTGCGTTATTCTAACCAAAATACTGAAAACAGCGTTTATACATTTGTGTATCCGCCGGCGACTTCACCCGCACAAAATCCGGTAGTGACCAATAATTACGACGATGCTTTTTCGCCTCGAGTTGGCGTAATCGTCCAGCCGTCTGAAAATCAATCACTTTTTGCGAGTTACGCCAGCTCGTTCCAGGTCAACACCGGAACCGATGTCAATTTGAAACCGCTTGAACCTTCAATAATTGACCAGTTTGAAGTCGGAATTAAAAACAAATTTTTCGACGAGCGGCTTTTCGCGAACATTACAGCTTACCAGATCACAAACAGCAATCTTGCGCAGATTTCACTCGAGAACGGGAACTCGAACACCAGCATAAAAGAACTCACCGGAAAAACGCGCAGCCAGGGAATTGAAATCGACATCACGGCCAATCCTGCCGAAGGCCTTTCGGTCATGGCCGGTTACAGCTTCAACGAGACGATTTATGTAAAAAGCAACACTTACATCGAAGGCAGTGAACTGCGCTACAACCCGAAGAACACCGCCAACCTGAGCGCAAACTACAAATTCGTAAGCAAACGCCTTAAAGGTTTGAGCATCGGCGCCGTAACGAGTTACTTCGGCGATCGCTACGCCGGACGTTCCACAACCGCTGCAAATCCCAATTACAGGCTGATCAAACTCGGCGATTACTTCCAGCTTGACGCCACTGTCGGATATGAATTCGGCAAATTTGCCATCCGCGGAAGGCTAGCTAACCTCACCGACGAGCTCAGTTACAACATCCACGACGACAATAGCCTCAACCCGATTGCGCCGCGATCGTATTCCATCTCTTTAAACTACCACTTTTAAAATGAAACAGGCAACAATCCGCAACCTGCACCGCGACCTTGGCTACTTTTACGTCGGACTTATCATCTCATTCGCGGCTTCGGGAGTGATGATGAACCATCGCGAAAGCTGGCATCCGGAAAAATATACAGTCGAGACAAAACCGGTTGCCGTTTCGCCGATCAGCGAGGCGCAAGCGAATGAAAAATTTGCCGAAGCACTCGGAAAGCAACTTGGGATCGACGATAAATTCCGCCGATCAAATGTAAAAAAGGACAATTTCAGGATCTCATACGAAAATACCGATGTGGAGATCGACATGAAAACGGGCAAGGGTGAAATCGTTTCGTTCAGAAAAACACCAATGATCAGCCAAATGATGAAGCTGCATAAAAACACGTCGAAATGGTGGATCTATTACGGCGACATCTTTGGAATTTCACTGATAGTTATCGCGCTGACCGGCATGTTTATGATTCCGGCAGGCAAATTCAACTTCAAGCGACGCGGCTGGAAACTTGCACTCGCGGGAATCATTTTCCCAATTCTTTTCATTTTGCTGCTCGCATAGATTTTTAGGAGCACGACATTTTGCGCTGGTGATGTTCCGTCCCGCTGTCCGCTATAGTCCTCGCAGATCGACAATCTGTCACTAAATTGACATTCAACCCGCTGCGGGCTGCCGCTCCCATCGGGGCTAATGTTGAACTTTCCGTCGTTGTGGGAACTGTACTATTCAGCCTCACTTAAGCATTATCATTAAATAAAAAAGCCACCATTTCGGTGGCTTTCGCATTAGTTCTTCATCGGGATATTTTTTAGAATCTCCAGAATGAACTTCCAGTATTTCTGCGCCGACGGAATGCTTGCGCGTTCATCGGGCGAATGTGCACCGTGAATTGTCGGCCCAAACGAAATCATGTCCATTCCCGGATAATTGGTTCCTAAAATTCCGCATTCGAGTCCGGCGTGGCACGCGACAACTTTAGGTTTTGCGCCGTTTTGCTGCTCGTAAATATTAACCAACAAATCGAGTATTTCCGAATTGACGTTGGGTTTCCAGCCGGGATACGAACCTGCAAAATTGACTTCACAACCCGAAAGTTCAAATGCCGAGCGCAAGGCATTGGCAAGATCCATTTTCGAAGTTTCAACCGACGACCGGGTAAGGCACTGAATCGAAATCGAGCCATTTTCAATAACGACCCTGGCAATATTGTTTGACGTTTCAACAAGGTCTTCCATGTCGGCACTCATTCGATAAACGCCATTGTGCGCGGCATAAATCGAGCGGATAATTCCTTCCTGAACGCCCAGTTCCATTACAGTGGCAGGAGCATCGCAAGGTTCTATTTCAATTGAAAGATTCGGTTCGGTCGTGGCGAATTCGGCTTTTATTTCGGCAATTGCCTTGCTGATTCCCGGCACAAAAGCATCGCGGTACATTGACGCGATCACCACAGTTGCAGTGCTCTCGCGCGGAATCGCATTACGGAGGCTTCCGCCGGTGAGGCTCGAAATCTGCAGGCCAAAATTTTCAAAGCCGTTAAAGAGAAGCCGGTTCATTATTTTATTTGCGTTGCCCAATCCTTTATGGATATCCATTCCGGAATGCCCGCCGTTGAGTCCACGTACCAATATCCGGTAACCTATTGCGTCGTCCGGAGTTGCTTCCTCTTCATAATTTCGGGTCGCCGTCACGTCGATTCCGCCGGCGCAACCAATATCGATTTCGTCGTCTTCTTCGGTATCGAGATTTAGCAGGATTTCGCCGCGCAAAATACCTCCTTTGAGGTTTAGCGCGCCTGTCATTCCGGTTTCTTCGTCAATTGTGAAAAGCGCCTCGATTGCCGGATGCGGGATATCGGTCGATTCGAGAATTGCCATGATTGTTGCAACCCCGAGTCCGTTATCTGCGCCCAAAGTCGTTCCGCGCGCGCGAACCCAATCGCCATCAATATACATGTCAATTCCCTGCGTATTAAAGTCGAAAATCGTATCCGAATTTTTTTGATGCACCATATCCAGATGTCCCTGAAGGACGATTGGCTTCCTGTTTTCCATTCCCGCAGTGGCTGGCTTTCGGATGATGACATTGCGGATGTCGTCTTCAAATGTTTCAAGACCAAGGCTGTTGCCGAATTGTTTCATGAATTCGATAACGCGACCTTCCTGTTTCGACGGACGTGGCACCGCATTCAGGTCGGCGAATTTATTCCAGAGCGCTTTTGGCTCCAGATTCCTTATTTCACTGCTCATTTTAAATTGGTTTGTTTACAAATGTACGTTTTTAACGGAATCCGAACCGTGGAAATTTGTTACTTTACGCACCTGAATCCTGTGATGAAAAGAAAGTTTGTATTGCCGTTGCTGCTGCTTTTGCAAGTCATTTTGCTACAGGTGCTGGCATTTTTCCCTGAAGTAGCCGAACGATTTTACAGCCGTGGATTATATCCGTATATCGGTGGCGCATCGCGTTCTGTTTTTGGCGGCATTCCGTTTTCTGTAGGCGATCTTGCGTACTGTGTGCTGATTTTCTTTTTGCTTCGATGGTTCTGGAAAATCCGAAAAACGGCAAAAAAGCAATGGAAAGACCACTTGCTTACGATTTTGAGCATCATTTCGGTTTTTTACTTTCTGTTCAACCTTTTGTGGGGAATTAATTATTATCGCGAAAGGTTGTCCGATAAACTCGCGATCGGCACCGACTATACTGACGCGGATCTTTTAATATTTACGCAGCGGCTGATCGAGAAAACGAATGCACTGCAGTACGAGATTACCGGCGACACCGCCAAAGCAGTTGTTTTCCCGTATTCACAAAAGGAAGTGTTTTCGAAAAACCTGAAAGGTTATGCCGAACTGTCCAAAGTTTATGCGGACTTCCAATATTCGCGGCCCAGCGTGAAAAAATCGCTGATCAGCTTGCCGCTTACTTATATGGGATTTGCGGGTTACCTGAATCCATTTACAAATGAGGCGCAGGTAAACTATATGTTGCCAATGTACACTTTTCCAACGACCAGTTGCCACGAAATGGCGCACCAGTTGGGGTACGCCTCTGAAAGTGAAGCGAATTTTGTGGGATATCTCGCATCCATTAAAAATAAGGATCTCTATTTTCAATATTCCGGCTATGCCGTAGCCTTGCGCTATTGCCTTGGAAATTGGGAAGTCCGCGACGAAAAAGTACTTGACCAACTGTTGGCGACAATTAACCCCGGAATCCGGAAGAACTTTAAAGAAAGCAGTTTATTCTGGCTTCAGTATAAGAGTTTCATCGACAGCGGCTTTGAATGGTTTTACGACCATTTCCTAAAGTTAAACCAACAGGAAGAAGGCATTGATAGCTATAGCCGGTTTGTTGACCTGCTGGTGAATTACTATCGCGATAAAAATCTGTAGATTATTTTTTCCTGAAAATTACAAGCGACGTATCGTAGCGCTGCTGAACGGTTTCCATTTCGCTTTGTCCATGCTCAACTTCGGAAAGCGCCTTGACAAAAACCAGGTCTTCGTTGGCTTCGAGTGCCTTAAGCGCTTCAACGTTGACCTCAAACGCGACATTGACGAGTGTCTTCAGGTTGACTTCTTCCGGTGTGACAAATTCCTCATCGGGATTTTCATCAACTAATTGCTCGAGGTTCTCATCGAATCCGGCTTCGACGAGACGGTCAAAAATTGCCGAGCGGTTCCGGAGGCGGGCGATGATTGTCGATTTGATTTCTTCGTTATTGCTCTCGGGCGTGATGAGCGCTTCGTCTTCGATCCTGAATTGGGCTATGACTTCCATGGTTTGAGTTTTACTCTAATTTATCCATTAAAATCGTTTGTACGCGCCGATTTAACTTTTGCTAAACAATCATACTTCATCGCTGGTGAAAGCGGTGAAACTTCTCTTTTTATAACGTCGGATGATAAGCCGGCCTTCGCGGTCAAAGCGGATGTAGTTGTAAACCCAGTTCAGAAAAACCACAACCTTGTTCCTGAAGCCGATCAGCGAAAGTAGGTGCACTAACATCCAGACAATCCAGGCCAAGAAGCCGTGAAAATGCGCATGCGGAAGATCGACAACGGCTTTGTTGCGACCGATCGTGGCCATCGAGCCTTTATCGTTGTAGCTGAAGGGCTTCATTGGCTTTCCGCGTAATTTAAGCAGGATATTTTTCGCCAGATGCGTGCCTTGCTGGATGGCAGGCTGCGCCATCATTGGATGGCCTTGCGGATACTTCTGCGATTCCATTGCAGCTATGTCGCCGATTGCGAAGATATTGTGGCTGCCGCGTACCTGGTTAAAAGTGTCAACATGGATTCTTCCGGCGCGCGGATCCACCGATTCGGCTGGTAGACCGCGTAACATTGCACCGGTCACGCCGGCAGTCCAGATTACGGTTGACGTATCAAATGTCACCTCAGAATTCGTTGTCACTGTCCGGCCGTCATAGTTAAGAACGCGCATGTTCTTCCAAATCCTGACTCCTAATCCATGAAGGAACTTTTCGGCGGCGGCGGACGATTTTTCGCTCATGGTATTCAGGATTTTGTCGCCGCTTTGGATCAGGTTAATTTCCATTCGGGAAATGTCGAGATCGGGATAATCCTTTTGGAGGATTGCTTTTTTCATTTCGGCAAGTGCGCCGGCGAGTTCAACGCCGGTTGGTCCGCCGCCAACGAGGCAGAAGTTCATTAGGCAGTTGCGCTCGGCTTCGTCGGTTGTGATTACCGCTTGTTCAAAATTTTCCAGAATCAGGCTGCGGATGTTGAGCGATTGTGAAATTGTCTTCATTGACATGCTGTTTCGCTCGATTTCCTTGTTTCCGAAAAAGTTCGTGCGAGAGCCGGTGGCAATGATCAGATAGTCATAGTGGAGTTCACCAATATCAGCCAGAATCTTGTTGTTGCGGTAATCAACCGATTTCACTTCGCAGAGCCTGAAGTAGCAATCGGGATAATTGTGTACGATTTTGCGGATTGGATATGCTATGGAGCCAGCTTCGAGCCCGCCTGTCGCCACCTGATACATCAGCGGCTGGAAATTGTGGTAGTTGTGTTTGTCCAGCAGGACGATCTGCACTTTTGCACGGCGCAGCTTTTGTGCCATTGCGATTCCGGCAAATCCGCCGCCGATGATCACGATGCGCGGCAAAGACGATTCGGGTATGTTCATGTTGTATTGGTATAATCTAAAGTTAGGAAAAAATTGGCAAAATGTGAGGATTCGGCTTTGGCTTTGGATTCCGGATCTTTGAAATAGTAACCCGAAACCGGCGCTCGTGAAAAATCGAAACTTCAGGATCGGGAACATCCGCCCAGCCCCGATTGCAGCGGAAATCCTTTTTATTATGCAGCCGCGAGCATTCGGCAACGGTGTTTCATCATAAAAAGATTGCAGCGCAAAGCGGGACGAAACACGATTAATGGAAGTATGTTGTGCTGCCAAAAAAATATGCAAATTTGTAACCGAATAGCGCAATCGTTGACTAACGCCGTATGAGTGACCATTTGGAGCAGTCTTTTGTCAGACAGCTGAAGGAAAATCAGAATATCATCCACAAGATTTGCCGGTTGTACACCAAGGGACAGGATGCGCATAACGACCTGTTTCAGGAGATTACCATCCAGCTTTGGAAGGCATATCCCAAATTTCGGGGCGAATCTAAATTCTCGACCTGGGCTTATCGCGTGGCCCTGAATACCGCCATTACACTTTATCGGAAGAGCACGCGATCGGTGCAGACATCGGAGTACGATGCTTCGCGGCATTTCATCAGGCAGGAAGATTATAATTATGAGGAAGAAGAGCAAATCAAGCTGCTTTATGAAGCGGTTTACCAGTTGAATGATATTGAGAAAGCGCTTGTTTTTATGTATTTGGAAGACAAGGATTATGCTGAGATCTCGGAAACTTTGGGAATCAGCGAAGTGAATGCAAGGGTCAAAATGAACAGGATTAAGGGAAAACTGAGAAAAATATTAAATCCGTAGGGTTATGAAAGAATTGGATTTATTGAAAAAGGACTGGAAGCGGAAGGAGAATTCGTTTTCGCAGCTTACGGAGCAGGAGATTTACCGGATGCTTCACCGCAAGTCGTCTTCGATCGTGAAATGGATTTTGGTAATCAGCATCATCGAGGTAATTGTGTGGACGGGAATCAGCTTCTTGTATAGCACTGACGAGTATCTCAAATCACTGAAGCACGAAGAACTGCTGACTTGGTTCAGGGTTGCGAACTGGGTGAATTATGCCGTAATCGCGGCTTTTATTTATGTGTTTTACAGGAATTACGTGCACATTTCGACGCTGTCGTCGACAAAGGAACTGATGAGAGACATACTGAAGGCGCGGCGCACGGTTCAATATTATGTCTGGTACAATTTGTTTATGATAGTAATTTGCCTGCTTTCGGGGTATGTGTTCGCGTTTGCTTATAGTCCGCAACTCGTGACCATAAAAGAACAAATGGCGCACGACGGAAGCTATATGGCAAAAATCTTTTCGGTGCTTGCGTTGACGATAATAATTGCGGTCGGGCTTTTCTGGCTGGTTTATCGCCTGCTTTACGGAATCCTGCTGAAGAAATTATTGGTGAATTATCGTGAACTCAAGAAGATCGACCTGTAGCTAGTACCGCCACTGCCTTGTTTTGTTGAGTTCTTCTTCGATGGCGCGCTCTTCGGCGGGGATAACTTTCAGAAATGACGGATGTTGTTCGATTGCAAATTCTACTTTCTCCACAATTTGCTCGATCGTATCGTTGTCGTAATCGATTTCGAGCGGCGGTTTGATGATGAACGATTGCAGGATTCCCTTCTTTTTCATCCGCAGTCCTTTTTTATCGAATGAACGCCGAAAACCGTCGATTACGATTGGCACGACGACCGGGCGGTGCTGCTTGATAATGTGCGCGGTCCCTTTCCTGACCGGCTTAAACGATTTTGTGGTCCCTTGCGGAAAAGTGATGACCCAGCCGTCGTCGAGGGCGACTTTAATATTTTCGGTGTCATTGGGGTTAACGTCTCGTTTGACGTTTTTGCCCTTTTCGCGCCAGGTGCGTTCTACCGTTATTGCACCGGCGTAGGCAAAAATGCGCGGGAGGATTCCTTCGGTCATCGTTTCTTTTGCGGCGACGTAATAAATATTCAGTTTGGGCTTCCAGAGGTAACCGATGTTTTTTATTGTATCGACGCGGCCGCTAAGGCTGGCATTGAAGACGTGGAACATCGCAACGACATCGGCGAAATACGTTTGATGATTGGAAATGAACAGGACGTTGGTATCGGGAAGTTCTTTGATGATTTCGGAGCCTTCGATCTGCAACTCGTTGAATCCGCGGTAGCGCCGGTGCGTCATCGAGCCTAAAATACGGATCAGCCAGGTCTTGAGAAATAAGATATGCCCAAACGGATTTCTCCTGAAGATTCCCATTACATGTCAATTTTGAAGCGCAAAAATACGGAAATCGAACGTTATTGCACTGCTGCCAACACATCTTTGAGTTCACTGAGCATCATTGCGGTTGCGCCCCAAATTGTGTCGTCACCAATAAGTATTGAAGGCACCGCAATCGACTCGGAATACGAAGTGGCCATCTGCTTCAGGACGATGCTGCTTTCGTCCAGAAGGACGCGCAGTGGCAATTCGACCATTGAGGCAACTTCGCGTGGATCAGGAATAAATTGAGGATGGTGGTTGCAATATCCGAGAAATGGTGCCACGAAAAAATTGGAAGGCGGAATGTATACCGGCGAGAATGGCCGGACAAGTTCGATGGTGCCGGGCGCTATTCCGATTTCTTCGTTGGTTTCACGAAGCGCTGTTGCGAGATCGGATTCGTCGTAGGATTCAACTTTTCCTCCTGGAAACGCGATTTGGGAGGAATGGACGCCTTTATAGGAGTTGCGCCTGATCAAAGCCAGCGTGGCTTGGGATGCCGATGGGTAAACCAACATTGTAACGGCGGCTTTCCGCGGATTGGCAGTCGAAATGTCGAATGATTCCATGATCTTCTGACGTTCGGGAGGCGCCATTTTGAAGTGAGCACGCTCGCCCGGAAGCGCAATATTCGCTATTTTTGGTACCAGTTCAAGAAAGCGGTTGAATTCCATTTTATAAAGATACAACGCCGGGCACGTAACGACAAATTAAAGATAAGATGTACAGCAGGGCAGAAATGCAGCAGTTGAAGCGCGAGTTTTGGATCGCATTTGCGGAAGCGTATCCGCGCAAATGGCTGTTATACGACACGAAAATCAAGGATTTTTCTTTTAAATTCTCGGCAGAAGGAAAGAAGGCACAGGTGATGATCGACATCGAACCGAGAGATGATGAGAAGCGGTACGCCTATTTTGAAAAACTCGAAAGCCTCAGGTCGTTGTTGGAAGAGCACATTCCGGGTATGATTTATGAGCGCGACCTAACACTTGAAACCGGAAAGACAATCAGCCGGGTTTATACAGAACTCAGCGGCGTAAGTTTGGGCAACAGGAACGACTGGCCGCGTATCTTCGATTTTTTCGAGGAACGAATGGCCGCGCTTGAAACATTTTATTGGGAATACGAAACAATCATCAAGGATATTTAATCAAAGTGAGGGTTTGTCCATCAGAATTCCATTGATTGGTTTGGAAATCAGCGGAGTAATGTTAAAGTCGGCGTTTTATTTCTTTGAAAGCCTGATAAAATGGACTTTTGCAGTCCCAAATCCCTACAATGAAATTCCGTTTAAGTTTTATCGTCATTTTATTGGCGACTGTTTGCACTGCTCAAATTTCCGGTTGTACCGATCCCGCTTCCCTAAATTACAATCCGCTCGCCACGATCAACAACGGCTGCTGCACCTACGCCAGCACTAGTATCTCGCCGGACTCGTCAATTGCCCTTCCGACTGCGGTTTCGGAATCATCGGGATTGCTGGAATGGTCGAACCAATTACTGACGCACAACGACAACGATGATACTTCGTTGTATGTTATCAATAAAATTAACGGCGAAGTTGAAGATACAATCGCGCTTCCGGGAATTGTCAACCGCGACTGGGAAGAAATTAGCCAAGATGCCGATTTTATTTATATCGGTGATTTCGGAAATAATGTCAGCGGCAACCGAGCCAATCTTCGGATTTATCGTATTGCGAAAGCATCCCTAAATGATTCGCCGGAAATTGAAACGATCGCGTTTAATTATGAAGACCAGCAAAATCTGGCGGCTGTGCCGGCAAACACAACTGAATTTGACTGCGAGGCTTTTGTTGTGACAGATGAATTCATTTACCTTTTCACCAAACAGTGGTCGACTAAGCACACTTCGGTTTACCGAATGCCGAAAATGCCCGGAAGCTATATAGCACATCAGGTTTCCACGTATAACGTACAAGGTTTGATTACCGGGGCCAGTTACAATGCTGAAAAGAAGTTAATTGCCCTCACTGGATATTCTGCGTTCCTGCAGCCGTTTTTATTTTTGTTATATGATTTTGAAGGCGATGACTTTTTTGGCGCAAATAAGCGGAAAGTCAGCCTCGCATTGCCTTTCCACCAAGTGGAATCGATTGCCAGTAGTGACGGAATCCACTTTTTTCTAACCAATGAAAAATTAATGCAACAAGGACTTTCTGTGAGCGCAAAGTTGCATACTGTGGACTTAACTGCTCTTATCGCCAACTACATAAGCGAGGCGTCGTTGTCGATGAATCCGGTTCAATCCGGCCGTGAAATAGTTTGGTACGATGCGATAAACCATAATATTCGGCTTTCACAGACAGGAGATGGAAGTGCGTATTGCCTGTACGATTTAACCGGTCGCGAAATACGGCATGGCTTTCTTACGAATTCGTCGATCGATGTATCAGGAACAAGCCCCGGCTTGTATTGGTTAAAAACCACGTATGACCGGGGCAAAAATATCCTGATTTACTAATTGCTTAACCTACTTCTTGATCAATTTAAGCGTTGTTGATCCGACCTGGATTAAATAATATCCGGGTGCGAGTGAATTGATATCTACATTCGTTTCTTCGGCATTCAATGATCCTTTGGTTATTGACCGTCCGGATAAATCGATTATGGTATAAAAAGTTTGCTCGTCCAAATTGCCTCGGCGAATTACAATGTTTTCTGAAGCCGGATTTGGCGCAACCGACAAGAGATTCCTGTTGTGGTTGGTAACACTTAAAGGCGCGTAGGTAAAAGTGATACGGGATACGTTCTCCCATGCCGTGCCGTTCCACGATTGCGAGATCACTTGCACCGGTTTTCCCTGAGCGTTATTGGTAAACATTTGCTGCAATGAATTTGTCCAGTTTGAACCGGCTGTATTCCATTCCTGCGATAATGCATTGATAAGATAGCCACTTGCATCGTACGTATTCGTATCCAACTGCGAATTTACCCACGACGATCCAGTCCAGGTTTCTTCCAGACTCGAAGTTACGTGGTTAGCACCATTATATGTGTACGTGTCTCGCAGGCTGTTGACCCACGACGATGTTCCCGCTAGCCAGTCCTGCGTTGTGGATTGAGTCACGAAACCGCTCGCATTATTTGTATAGCTTGTCTGCGTACTGTTTGCCCACGCGCTTCCCAGAAAATCCCACGACTGGTTCAGTTCATTGACGAGCCACTGACTAGCATCGTACGAATTGGTTGTTTTGCTCATTGGAAACCACTCGGTACCTGTCCATATTTCAGAAGTCGAGGTCTGAACTTCGGCAAATGCAGTATAGGTAAAGGTCGTTCGCTGCGCATCCGTCCAATCGGTAGTCCACGTCTGGGTTGTCGCGGTTGCCGCAGTGCCGTCGGGGTTGTTTACATAGACAATCCGCGCGGTGTTGTCCCATGCCAATGTTCCCGTGTTCCATGATTGTGTAGTAATTGAAGTCGGATGCCCGCTTCCGTCATAAGTGTAAAGTGATTGTGCGCTTTGGGCCCAAGCACCGGTTTCCCAGGATTCAATTAAAACCGAAGTAATGTTTTGGCCATAACCAACAATAGCCGTCACAAAAGCTATTATCGATAGAATAGTTTTAGTAAAATTTTTCATCCCTAAAAAATTTAAGTGATAAGAGTTGTTGAGGCAAGTTTGCCGTCAAAGTATTCCTTGTGAGGAGAAGCAGTCAGTGCGACCGAAGCGGAATCCGCAATCGCAAACAATTGAAAATGGGGATGACAGGCAGTAGTAGTGTCCCAAAGTTAAAAAAAATAAATTATTAGTTACCTGATTTCCAGTATATTTATTGCGGGAAGATTTTGTATATTAAATTGGGCGTGCCGGCTCATCAGCCATTTGGAGTAATGGTTGGGGGTAGTTTCGCCGTCGGGCTGTACGCTGTATCTTTTCTTGAAAACCTCAAAGGTTTCAAAAACCTTTGAGGTTTAGAAAAGGATGCCGCTTCCATCCCTCACGCGGACTCAAAGTAGCGGTGTTACATTGCAGTACGACGGATTTGTGATTAATAATTTCACATACAGGAAGTCCGCAGCCCTCAGCAATCAAAATTCCGTAAAAAACAAAAAGCCCCATCTTACGATGAGGCTTTTCTAAGAAAGGCGACGACCCGAGCTTGCGAACTGCGTCGCACCAAAAAGAAAAACCCTTACCTGGAAAGGTAAGGGTTTAACTAAAGAAAGGCGACGACATACTCTCCCACATAATTGCAGTACCATCTGCGCAGGCGGGCTTAACTTCTCTGTTCGGGATGGGAAGAGGT
>JAEWJM010000019.1 GCA_023386585.1 Bacteroidota bacterium
CCTTTCTTTAGTTAAACCCTTACCTTTCCAGGTAAGGGTTTTTCTTTTGGTGCGACGCAGTTCGCAAGCTCGGGTCGTCGCCTTTCTTAGAAAAGCCTCATCGTAAGATGGGGCTTTTTGTTTTTAACGGAATTTTGATTGCTGAGGGCTGCGGACTTCCTGTATGTGAAATTATTAATCACAAAGCCGTTGTACTGCAATGTAACCCCGCTACTTTGAGGCCGCGTCAGGGATGGAAGCGGCATCCTTTTCTAAACCTCAAAGGTTTTTGAAACCTTTGAGGTTTTCAAGAAAAGATACAGCGTACAGCCCGACGGCGAAACTACCGCCAACCATTACTCCAAATGGCTGATGAGCCGGCACGCCCAAAAATCACTTACCGCAAGAACCGGGGCTGTGCTCGTGGCAGTAGGCGCAAACCTTGCTAACAACACATTCTTCGTGTTTTGGATTCGTAGGGCGGCAGGTTTCACGGCCTAAATAAGAAATTGCCATTCCAATGTCACTCCACATTTTTGCAGGTAGTGCAGCCATTAAATCTTTTTCAATTTTCGCCGGGTCGCTGGAAGCGGTAATTCCAATCCTCGGGGCGACACGAACCACGTGCAAATCAACCATTATTCCTTCGGCTTTTTGACCGGCTTCACGCATTATTACGTTTGCCGATTTCCGACCGATGCCTTTCAGGGCTGTCAAGCCATCCATTGTCAACGGAATGTTCTTATCGGTCTTTACCTCGTGCGCAATGTCCTGAAGCCAGCTGATTTTTTTCCGGTGGCCGCGGACTTTCGACACATATTTCAACAGTTCATCGGACGACGCTTCTGTCAGTGCAGCCATATCCGGAAAACGCTCAAACAAGGCCGGCGCAAGCTTGTTTATATTGGCGTCGGAATCCTGGGCAGACAGGACGACCATAACCAATAACTGATAAACCGACTGGTATTCAAGCGGATGCTTTCTAGCTTTATACTTCTTAATGAGCGGCTTCAGCGCCTCCGCCCAATCGGTATTTTCGTTTGTTTGAGCAGCCATTTTTTAAGGTTTGAAATCTATAGACAACGAATTTACGCAATACCGTTGACCGGTTTCTGTCGGACCGTCATCAAAAACGTGCCCGAGGTGGCTTCCGCAGGTCGCACACAAAATTTCCGTCCGCAACATTCCATGTGACCGATCTTGTATAAACTCGACCTTGCCCGGAATTGCTTCGTCAAATGATGGCCATCCGCAACTGGATTGAAATTTCGAATTACTTGTAAAAAGCGGTTCTCCACAAGCGCCGCAGCAGTACGTTCCTTGTTCAAAATGCAGATTGTATTTTCCGGTATGCGGAAATTCAGTTCCTTTTTGGCGCAAAATCTTGTAGCGCTCCAATCCGAGCTCAGTCTTCCATTGCTCTTCCGATTTTTCGATTTTATATCCCATAATCTATTTTTTTTCCGGTATGAATTTTACAGAAACCGAATTGGTGCAAAACCGCTGACCGGTCGTTTCCTGCGGCCCATCGTCAAACACATGCCCGAGATGTCCGCCGCATTTCGCGCACATGACTTCGGTACGCGTCATTCCGAAACTGTTGTCGGTTTTATAAATCACCGAACCGGGAATGGCTTTGTCAAACGATGGCCAGCCGCAATCGGAGTGGAATTTGGAGTCGGAATGAAAAAGCGGGTTGCCACATGCAGCACAGACGTATTCACCTTTCTCAAATGTATTTACATATTCGCCGGTGAACGGCCGCTCTGTTTCTTTTTCCCGCAATACGGCATACTGTTCGGCAGTCAGTTCCCTTTTCCATTCGGCATCCGATTTTTGGACTTTCGGTAGCTGCTCTTTTCGGCTTTCATTCTTTTGCTGTCCGTTGCATGAAAGGCAGAACAGCGTCAAACAAAGCAAGATTAATTTTTTGGTTTTCATTCTGTTATAAATTTAAATGATGTATCAATTACTTCATTATTGCCTAATATTTTCCTGTGGCCTAAACCTTTTGTCAGCAAAAGTTCCCCTTTTTGTAAATGACCTGAAATATGCGAGGCACATGAAACCGGCACTTCTGCATCAGCTTCGTCATGAATTACAAGAACCGGGAAAGTTACTTTCCGGGCTGCCGCGTATGAGGAATAGCTATCCATAGATTCTCCACCTTTTTCAAACCGTTTTCGCATGAGTTCACCGGTTCTTGCCTGTAGCCCAAGTCTGCCGATAAATTCGTCGATGATATCCTGAATAATATCGCCGCTTCCAATGATGATCATCTTTTTAGGATTGAATCCTCGTTTTGCAGCATTAAGCAACGACATTCCGCCCAACGAATGGCCGATCGCACCTTCAAAGCCGCCGAATTCAGAATCCAATTGCAAAATCGCTTCAACAAATTCAGGCATTAATGTAGTCTTTCCGGGGGACTTCCCGTGTGCCGGCGCGTCAAAACTGACTGTTGAATAACCGGCATCGGCGAACCTTTCGGCGAATTTTACCAACTGGGTACCGCGGCCCGACCAACCATGAACGAGCAGAATTCTTTTTTCAGAAGTTCCGAATTCGTAAACCACTATTTCTTTCTGAATCGACTTCACCAGAACACGGCGCTGCCGGCTCTTTTGGTCCATTTCGATTTCGCGTTTAGGCATTTTATACCGCAATGGCGTCGTAAAAAGTCGCGCCGCAAACGCTGCTGCCCAATCGGGCGATATCGATGCAAGTCCACGAGAAATAAAAACCAGTACTTTCGGAATTTTTGGGGAAGCTTGCTTTTTCACGGCTTTTCCTGCCACTTCGTTATATTTTCCTGCAAGGTATTGTATAAAGGAAATTTCAGTAAAATAAAAAGCATAAAATATTTATAAAATCCACTGAAATGCGGCTGGAAAAAGCTTTCGCATCGTCGGTTAACCCCAAAAAAAAAGCCACCCCGAAAGGTGGCTTTTCAATTTTCCGCAAAAGATTATTGCTTCACAATTTTCAGTGTTTTAACCTCATTGTTAGCCATAACTTTTACTACGTATGTACCTGCAGAAAGAGTCGACATGTTTACATTCGCTTCTGTTGCATTAACGGTAGTAGCCATAACTTTTTGGCCCAATAAATTGAATACCGAAACTGTTGAAATTTCGTTTGGTGCAGTCAGGTTCAGCACATCCGTAACCGGGTTCGGATAGTAAGACAACCTGCTGATGTCAAATGTTGGATTTGCAAGCGATGCATCGTATGCAGCAATCTGGAATTGTCCGTCCTGGCCGATACCGAAGCTATACCTCCAAACGCTTACATAAATTGTTGATCCAGGCGTTTGTCCAACAAGTGCAAGAGTAGAGAACAATCCGTTGTCATCATCGTCGTTGCAGTCGATTGCAGTCAACGCTCCGCAAGTTCCCGAATAAGCAACAATAATACTGTCAGTGAATGGCGAACCGTCAACAGACTCAGTTTGGATTGTGATATTTCCGGAATCAGGAACAATAACCGAATACCAAACATTATCCAGAACGTTTGACTGGCAGTCAGGAACATTGGTATCGGTATAAGAACTGCTGTAGTTGTTGGTTGTGATTGCTCCAGCTTCAAATGTTCCCGCAGGAGTAAGTGCAATTGCGCCGGCACATTCGTCGTTAACCGGAACCGGAGCAGCAGTAACTGTCAAAACTCCGCTCATATAAGTTGTTCCGTCCCAGAAGTTACCGTTTGTACCGTCTGTTCCTCCATAAACGAATGGCCCGGTATTCAACCTGAACCTTGTTGCATAATAATAAGTTCCCGGAGCAAGGTTTCCGCCGATTGCCAACATGTACTCGTCGTTATTGCTAACGTGCAATGCATTGAAATCGGCTACTGTCCAATTCGTCCACGTGCTAGGATCCGTGTTGCTTCCTTCAGGGCTGATACCAACCCAAGCTTCGATGCCCGGTGCCTGTCCGTCAATGTTCGGAGCGACATCTGTCAATCCGGCTTCATAAACCTGTCCGTAAACGATTTCAGAATTTCCCTGAACTACGTTGATAGTCGCCGGGAACTGAAGATTTGCATAATCAGGTTCGTCGGTACTTTGGACACCGCACGTAACGGCGCGAGTCCTGAAGTCATCATTGTCGCCGCATGCTGCATCAGCATGGATGTAAAAACGGACCGGACCAGAAACAGTTGAAACCCATGTAAGCGGTGTTGTTCCGTATGCGGTTGCCGTTACGCCGTCGTCGGTGCTGATAGTAACAAAATCGGTTGCAACGGAGCTGCTGAAAACATAAGTCTGACCTGAAGTGACATTAACATTTGAATATTCACTTGCATATCCCAGTGTAGTAATGACATTCGGCGAAAATCCATCGCAGTTGCTCGGCGTGAAGGTCGCACTTGGGTAAAGTCCGTACATTGCTTCGAGACAACCTGTAGGAATTGCGGTTGTGGTAAATGAAATTGTTGTCCATGAACTGAATCCGGCCGCGTCGCAGTTGTTACGAACGTGAAAATAGTACGTTGTTGTAGGATCAAGCGAGCTTGCCGAAAAGGATGGCGTCGTAGTACTGGTGCCGCTTGTTGGATCGGCAGGCGAATTGTCAAGTACGTATTCATAGTTGACAGATCCCGCAATCGGGTTCCAGGTCAATGTAGCCGAGTTGTCGGTGATGTTTGATACTTGCAGGTTCACGGGCTCAGAGCAGGCCGGCATTGCGTCGCTAACCACATCATCAATGTCGAAATAAAACATATCCATTGTTGTTGAATGGAATCCGATGTAGATTGTTTGACCAATATATGCCGTCAGGTCGTACGAATAATAGTAAAATGACGCTCCGCTTGGAGGCGCTACATTTGATTGCAGTGCAATGCTGAACGCTGCAGCAGTTGGCGTTGTAGTTGAAATCATAACGTCGATCTGCTCCGGATACAATGGGTCGCGGCTCCGTCCCCAGAAAGAAAAACGGTCGTTGACTCCGGCGGTAACCGTGATCGCCGGCGAAATCAAATAATCGTCGTGCGCAGTTGGCGTGGTGTACATGATTCCCACGGCATACGAACCGGTATGCGCGGTAAGTTGTGTCGATCCCGTGTAGTCGATCGGGGTCCAGGTGTTCGCATCACCACCGTTGATCAGCGTCCATGAAGCAGGTAAAGTGGCGGACTCAAAACTCTCAGTGAACTGAGCGAATCCCTGCATCGATAAAACGAAGGTGAATAATAAAAAGTAAAGATTTTTTTTCATAAAAAAATAGGTTAATAATTAAGGTCGTTAAGATATTACTAAATATAGAAATTTAAAAATAAAAAATTATAACGTTGATTGTCACATGGCGATTACGCAAGGTCGCGATTATGTCCGGCCTGGTCCTCCGAAAGGACAGCTGCTAAAAATTTCATAAATTTAGTTGCGGGCTTTTATGCCGGAATTTCGCTTTTGTAACTTTATGTAATTGCAAAAGTGAATGTTATGAAAAATGAGATGCATCAAAGCACTGACAGTCATTGAAATCAATGGGCCGCCGCCGTATCTGACAACCGACTGGAACGCGGCGGGCGAATCTGTACGAAAGCTTGCGGCGCTTCATCCTTTGATAGCGGTCACCAGACACGGATCTGCTATGCGCGGCAAGGAGTTTGAAGAAGGCCTTTCGGAACTCGCAGAAAAGTTCGAAGAGCTGGCCGTTCCGGACTATGGACGCTATGTAGAGTAAGTCGGCGGCTTCGCTTCAGTTATCAAAATTATTGAACAATTAAATAAAGTTATATAAACGCAGCTTTTGCATTTGTTGTACTTTTATACTTGTTAAAAACCAATGCTAATCATGAAAAAACGTATTTTACTTCCGATTACCTGCGCATTGATGCTGGTATTTTCCTGCACCACGAAAAATCCGTTCACAGGAAAAAATAATCTCAACTTTGTTTCAAACGAACAGTTGTTTCCATCTTCTTTCCAGCAATACAACCGATTCCTAAGTGAAAACAAAGTAGTTTCAGGTACTGCCGATGCCCGCAGGGTGGAAACGGTCGGCACAAAAATTAAGAACGCTGCAACAAAATATTTAAATTCGATGGGCTACACTGATTATCTGAAAGGCTATCAGTGGGAATATAAGCTTGTAGACGACAAGGCGGTCAATGCTTTCTGCATGCCGGGCGGAAAAATAGTCGTTTATACCGGATTGCTTCCTGTGACTAAGGACGATGCGGGGTTGGCGACAGTACTCGGACATGAAGTTGCGCACGCGCTTGCCAATCACGGCGCACAGCGGATGAGCGCCGCACAGCTTCAGCAGCTTGGAGCCGTTGGCGTTGCGGTTGCAACAAGTTCACAAAGCCAGGAGAAACAACAAATGTGGCAGCAATATTATGGTATCGGATCGCAGGTTGGCGTGATGCTTCCTTTTAGCAGAAGCCATGAAAGCGAAGCCGACATGATCGGCCTGACACTGATGGCAATCGCAGGTTACAATCCCGATAACGCGCTCGTTTTCTGGCAGCGGATGGCATCGCAAGCGGGTGGAAGCGCACCTCCCGAAATCCTGAGTACGCACCCGTCTGATGCAACGCGGATATCGAAAATCAAAAGCCTGATCCCAAAAGCAAAAGCCGAAGCGAAAAAATTCGGAATCACCTATTAGAAAATAATATTATCTTCGAAGCTGCCTCCGGGCGGCTTTTTTTATTTGCTGATATGAAAGAACTACCAAAAGGTAACCCGCGGCTACTTAACGCCTGGGCATTTTATGACTGGGCAAACTCGGTTTACAGTCTTGTGATCGCTTCGGCAATTTTCCCCATTTTTTATGAAGCGCTTTTTTCGGAAAAGGGACATTATATCCATGTTTTCGGAACTGAACTCAAAAATACGGCGCTTATCAGTTTCATTACCGCGACAGCATTTCTGGTCGTTGCCTTCATTTCGCCGCTTTTATCAGGGATTGCCGATTATGCCGGAAACAAAAAGAATTTCATGCGTTTTTTCTGCTATCTCGGCGCATGTGCATGCATCGGACTTTACTGGTTCAGCATTGAGCACATCTACCTGAGCCTGATGTTTTACTTTTTGGGGTTGATCGGATTCTGGGCCAGCCTGGTTTTTTATAATTCGTATTTACCAGATATCGCGTTTCCCGAGCAACAGGACCGAATTTCCGCAAAAGGCTATTCCTTGGGCTATATCGGAAGCGTGATCCTGCTGATCATCAATCTGGCAATGGTAATGAAACCGAAGCTTTTCGGAATAACCGGTATTGAGGGCGAGGCCGCAATGAAGGCCATGCGGATGTCTTTTGTAATGGTCGGAATCTGGTGGATCGGCTTCAGCCAGTATACTTATTACTATCTCCCGAAAGGCAACAAAGGGAAAAAAGTTACCGGTGATATCATCTTCAATGGCTTCCGTGAACTGAAAAAAGTGTGGATAATGCTTAAGGAAACAGTTGCGCTGCGCCGGTACCTCTCCGGATTTTTCGTATACAGCATGGCGGTTCAAACGGTAATGTTGGTTGCGACCTATTTCGGCGCGCAGGAAATTCAGTGGAGCAGCAAAAGCGAAAGTACGACCGGTTTGATTATCTGCATTTTGCTTATTCAATTGGTAGCAGTCGTGGGAGCAGTGCTGACATCGCGCGCTTCGACACGGTTTGGCAACATTCCGACGCTCACCTTTATTAATTGTATATGGATGTTGCTTTGCATCGGCGCATATTTTATCATCAAGCCGATTGAATTCTATGTGATGGCTGCGCTCGTGGGACTGGTTATGGGCGGCATCCAATCGCTATCCCGTTCAACTTATTCAAAATTGCTTCCCGAAACCAAGGACACCGCGTCCTTTTTCAGCTTTTATGATGTTTCCGAGAAAATTGGGATCGTCATTGGAATGCTGATTTACGGATTGATCGACCAAATCACCGGAAGCCCAAGATTTTCGATCGTATTCCTTGCAGTTTTCTTTTTGATTGGAATTCTGCTACTACTTCGGGTGCCGCGCGCAAAATTGACCGAAGCCGTCCGATAAAACTTTAACGACGCCGCTTCAGGCACATTGTTTAAAAATATTATATTTGAAAAAATTCCAACCAACAAAATGAAAAGAATACATAAAATTTCGGCCGTCCTGTTTATCCTTACCGCTGCGGCATTTACCTCGTGTTCCAGTGACAACGAACCAATTGATCCGGCAATCATAGTTAATCCGGGGCCAGATCCGAACGATCCCGGGGAATCAAGCGGCGATTACTGGCCGACAGCGATAAACAACCAATGGGTTTTCACCACGAACGGAGTTGTACAGGCGCCGATGAAAATCGTTTCAATAAATACGGTCGCGGGTAACGAATATTATACGTTCAATTCTCAATCAGGAACCGGATCTAGCGGACTGACAGGAAACGCCGTGATGCGTCTTCGGAAAGAAGGTGGAAATTACTACCTCCGACGTGAAGAATTGGTCGTTGCACCTGCTGGCGGAATGCCCGGTTCAACAACATCAGGTTCGGAAGTGATCATTCTAAAAGATAACGTTCCGGCGAATACGACCTGGACGGAATCCTATACTCAAACAACCACGTATACCGATCCTGCTTTTCCGGCAATTTCAATGCAAGTCAATGCTGTTAATAAGATACTTGAAACCGGTGGAAGCGTTGTATCAAACGGCGTCACTTATGCCGATGTGATAAAAACCAAGCTGACTCAAAGCGTAACTTTCAACGGCGTTACAACCGTGACCACAGTATTTTACTGGTTCGCCAAAGATGTTGGACTTGTAAAATACATTATGGATTCGGGCACGCAGATTTCAACTTCGGAATTGCAGTCGTTCGTACTCAACTAACCGCATAAAAATGAATAGCCCGGACAATTTGTCCGGGTTTTTTTTTGGCACGAAATTGAAGTTTCACAAACTGCAACGAATTAATATGCTATACATCGATTTTAAATCGGATTGTTAATTTGTTGACTTACCTTTGTTGTCCTATTTACCAAACGCTAAATCACTTTGACTTTTTCCTGATATGTCAAACCACAAAATACTATCCTTTGACAATTTGTCTCTACAGGATTTTGACTCCGATGCCGAACTGATCCCGCTGCTCACGCCGGAAGATGAGGCTGAAATGAACAACGAGGAGTTACCCGCGTCACTCTCGATTTTACCGCTTCGAAATACCGTTTTATTCCCTGGAGTTGTCATTCCGATTTCTGCCGGAAGGGATAAATCGATCAAGCTGATAAACGATGCAAATGCCGGAAATAAGATAATCGGCGTCGTTGCACAGAAAAATGAGGGCGATGAAGATCCGACCAAAAACGACATCCATAAAATTGGAACCGTCGCGCGGATTCTCCGGGTTCTTAAAATGCCCGACGGGAATATTACCGTTATTCTCCAAGGGAAAAAGCGTTTTGAAATTGACGCAGTAATTTCTGAAAAGCCGTATATCCGTGCCAACGTAAAGGAAGTCGCCGAAAAGCGTCCCGGAATGCACGATACTGAGTTTCTTGCTATAGTGGATTCGATCAAGGAGCTTGCAATCCAGATTATTAAGGAAAGTCCAAACATTCCAACCGAGGCAACTTTTGCGATCCGAAACATTGAAAGCCAGTCGTTCCTGATCAACTTTGTTTCGTCCAACATGAACCTGTCGGTTAAGGAAAAACAGGACTTGCTGACGATGAACGCACTCAAAGAGCGGGCGCTGGAAACGCTTCGTTACATGAATGTTGAGTTGCAGAAACTCGAGCTGAAGAACGACATCCAATCGAAAGTACGCTTTGACCTTGATCAGCAGCAGCGCGAATATTTCCTTCACCAGCAGATGAAAACCATCCAGGAAGAACTGGGCGGTGTTTCACATGATGAAGAAATGGACGAAATGCGTAAGAAGGCGCTGACGAAGAAATGGGACGACAAGACCCGGAAACTATTTGATAAGGAATTGGCGAAAATGCAGCGGATGAACCCGCAGGCGCCCGATTTCGGAATTCAACGTAATTATCTTGAGCTTTTGCTCGATCTGCCTTGGGGCGAATATTCGAAGGACAACTTCGACCTGAAACGCGCACAGAAAATACTTGATCGCGACCATTTCGGACTTGAAGATGTGAAGAAGCGGATGATTGAGCACCTTGCCGTGCTGAAGTTGCGTAACGATATGAAATCGCCCATCATCTGCCTTACAGGTCCTCCGGGAGTTGGTAAAACTTCAATTGGAAAATCGATTGCCGAAGCCTTGGGCCGCGAATACGTTCGGATTTCACTCGGCGGATTGCGTGACGAAGCCGAAATTCGCGGGCACCGCAAAACTTATATTGGCGCGATGCCCGGACGGATCATCCAAAGCCTAAAAAAGGCCGGCACTGCAAATCCGGTTTTTGTATTGGATGAAATCGATAAGCTGTCAAGCGGCAGTCAGGGCGATCCATCCTCGGCGCTGCTGGAAGTCCTCGACCCCGAACAAAACCGTGATTTTTACGATAATTTCCTTGAAACGGGATTTGACCTTTCAAAAGTGATGTTCATCGCAACATCGAATAATATGGGAACAATCCAGCCCGCGTTGAAAGACAGGATGGAAGTCATCAAAATGTCGGGCTATACGATCGAGGAAAAGGTTGAGATCGCACGGCAGCACCTTTTTCCAAAGCAATTGAAGGAACATGGACTTTCGTCAAAAGATCTTGCGATAGGAAAAAAGCAACTTGAGAAAATCGTTGAAGGTTACACACGCGAATCGGGTGTGCGCGGACTTGAAGCCAAATTGGCGCAAGTAATTCGCAACGCCGCAAAATCGATTGCGATGGAAGAAACCTACAATAAAAAGGTCACCGATGAAGATATCGTTCGGGTTCTGGGCGTTCCGAGACTGGAGCGCGACAAATACGAAAGCAATGATGTTGCGGGAGTTGTCACAGGCCTCGCATGGACGACTGTCGGCGGTGATATTTTGTTTATCGAATCGCTGATTTCCAAAGGAAAAGGAACCATGACCTTAACCGGGAATCTAGGTACAGTAATGAAAGAATCCGCGACTATCGCGCTTGAGTACATTAAGGCGAATGCGGATCTTCTGGGTGTCGATCCCGAAATTCTTCCAAAATACAATATCCATATTCACATTCCGGAAGGCGCAACACCGAAAGACGGTCCGAGCGCGGGAATTGCAATGCTGACTTCGTTGGTTTCACTGTTGACGCAGCGTAAAGTTCGCAAACACGTTGCCATGACCGGCGAGATCACACTTCGCGGAAAAGTGCTACCTGTTGGTGGAATCAAAGAAAAAATATTGGCGGCGAAAAGAGCCAACATTACCGATATAATCATGTGCCGCGAAAACAAGCGCGATATTGATGAAATCCGCCCGGATTACCTGTCGGGGCTGACATTTCACTATGTCACCGAAATGAGCGATGTGATAAAATACGCGCTTACCGACGAAAAGGTAAAAAATGCAAAAGTTCTGTAGTTCAGTACTCGCAAAGGAGCCGGTTTAATAGCCGGCTTTTTTTATTTACGACCTTCAAAGTTTGCGTTTGATAGCTTTCAGGAGCCAAAAAAATAATATCTTCGCAACTGCCTAATAACTAACCGAGCTTATGCCCAAAAAAATCCTGCTTCCCGCAATCTTATTGTGCTGTACAGTATCCTTTGGCCAGGTCGGAGGAAAAGGAGTTTATGAATTCCTGAATTTGGTGACATCGCCAAGGCAAGCGGCATTGGGAGGCAAAAACATCACGATTTACGACAACGATGTCAACACCGGGCACTTCAATCCGGCGACGATAAATGAAGAAATGGACAATCGCCTTGCGCTGAATTACGGAAGTTATTTTGGCGAAGTGACTTATGGAACTGCGGCGTATGCCTATAAATTCGAAAAAAGCAACAGGACTTTCTGGGGCGGAATCGATTACGTGAATTACGGAAAAATCGAAGGATACGACGAAAATGGAAATGCGACTTCCGAATTTACCGGTAGTGAAATTGCGCTTTCGGTGGGATATGCCTATACAGTTCCGAACACTAACCTTCATTTGGGAGCGACCGGTAAACTGATCTCTTCATCTCTGGAAAGCTACAACTCTTTCGGCGGCGCGATCGACATAGGCGCAATTTATGTTGATACGCTGAAGCACACGAACTATGCGCTTTCCATCCGCAATATCGGAACCCAGTTTTCAACTTATGCAGAAACACACGAAAAACTGCCATGGGAAATCATGCTTGGTATTTCGCAGGAATTGGAAAATGTTCCGATAAGATGGCACCTGACACTCGAAAACCTTCAGCAATGGAATGTTGCTTTTTCAAATCCGGCGCGTGCCGAAAGTACGATTGACGGCGGAACAAAAGAAGAAAACGTATCTGTTTTCAATAATGCGCTCCGACATGTAATTCTGGGTATTGAGATATTTCCGAGGCGAACATTTAACCTTCGACTCGGCTACAATTTCCGGCGATCGGAAGAGCTTCGGTTGCTTGAACAGCGCAATTTTTCGGGGTTGTCGGTAGGGTTTGGACTTAAAGTCAACAGGCTCAAATTCAATTATGCCTATTCCCGCTATACTTTGGCGGCCAACAGCAGCCTGTTCGGGTTAACAATAAACTTCGGCGAAAATTGACAAAGAAGATTACAATCGCGATTGACGGATTTTCTTCTACAGGGAAAAGTACGCTTGCCAAACAACTTGCTGCAAAACTGGGCTATGTTTATGTCGACACCGGCGCAATGTACCGCGCGGTCACGCTTTTTGCGATGGAAAACGGTTACATAACGGGCGATTATTTTGACGATCAGACACTGGTGCAAAGCCTTCCGTTTATTGACTTACATTTTGTCTTCAACAAAGAAGCAGGTTTTGCAGAAATGCATCTCAACGGTAAAAATGTGGAGGCCGAAATCCGCAGTATCGAAGTTTCGAATTACGTGAGCCAGGTGGCCGAAATTTCTGCGGTTAGGGCAAAACTTGTTGAACAGCAAATGCAAATGGGCAAGGGGAAAGGCATCGTTATGGACGGACGCGACATTGGAACTGTCGTTTTCCCGGATGCCGAATTGAAGATATTTATGACTGCGAGTCCACAAACACGCGCGCAACGACGTTTCGAGGAATTGCAGGCAAAAGGGCAGGAGGTTTCGTTTGATGAAGTCCTGAAAAATGTGGAGTATCGTGACCACATCGACACGCACCGAAAAGACTCGCCGCTGACAAAAGCGGAAGGCGCTTATGAGCTTGACAATTCAAATCTTTCGAGGGAGGAACAGTTCGACAAGGTTCTCGGACTGGCTCGCGAAGCGATTTCTAAATAGCTGTTTGCAAATGTCATTTTTAATGGTAGTTTTACCGCACTCTAACCGAAAATAATTTCACTTTATGGGCATTAAGAACAGGCTGACAATACTGAGTTTCCTCCAGCTTTTCGTTTGGGGTGCGTGGCTAATCACTATTGGAAATTATTGGTTCGTTACAAAGCAATGGAGCGGCGAAAAGTTTGGCGATGTATTCCTGACCTTAGGATTTTCGTCAATCATAATGCCCGCGCTAACTGGTATAATTGCAGACAAATGGATAAATGCCGAAAAACTGTACGGAACTCTTCATATTTTGTACGGGGTAGCCTTATTTTTTATACCGCAGGCGCAAACACCCGATAGCTTTTTCTTGATTATTTTATTGGCGATGCTTTGTTATATGCCAACACTTTCGCTCTCAAATTCAATTTCTTATACACTACTTAAGGATAACGATTTTGATGTTATTAAATCTTTTCCACCAATCAGGGTTTGGGGTACAATTGGTTTTATTATCGCAATGTGGACTACGAACCTAACGGGAAATAAAGCTTCAGCAAATATGTTCTACATTGCTGCAGTCGTAGCGATTTTTCTCGGAATCTATGCATTTACATTGCCAAAATGTCCGCCTCCAAAATTGATATCTGAAAAAGATTCATGGGCTAAAAAGCTCGGATTGGATGCTTTCAAACTATTCGGCACTTATAAAATGGCGCTTTTCTTTATCTTCTCAATGTTCCTGGGCGGGGCTTTGCAATTGACAAACATGTATGGTGACGTTTTCATTTCTGAATTTGGTTTGCACGGGGCTTTTCGTGACTCAATAGTTGTACAGCGTTCAACAATTATAATGTCGATCTCACAAATTTCAGAAACCCTGTTTATCCTCGCGATACCTTTTTTCCTGAGAAGATTCGGCATAAAACAAGTAATGCTCATTAGTATGTTTGCATGGGTATTGAGGTTTGGTTTATTCGCTTACGGCGATCCTGTAAATAGCTTGTGGATGATCATTCTTTCGTGCATAGTTTATGGGATGGCGTTTGATTTTTTTAATATTTCAGGCTCTTTGTTTGTTGAAACTTCTACCGATCCCAAAATTCGGTCAAGCGCTCAAGGGCTATTCATGATGATGACAAACGGATTTGGTGCGTTGATGGGTGCGAAACTTAGCGCACTGGTAATCGCACAATATTTCACATTAAAATTTGCAAATCTTAGCTCTTTACTGGATTATTTTAAAACAGATACGGAAAATCCAGCAATCAAAGCACTATTAAAAAATAATAAAGTCACTTCTGATCTTTTTCAACATACCGTTGAAGTCCGGGACTGGCATCACATCTGGCTTTCTTTTGCTGCGTATGCACTGGTTGTAGCGCTTGCTTTCGGCTTGTTATTCAGGCACAAGCACGACCCAAAAGCGGTAGAAAACGTCACACACTAAAATTTTACTTTATAATGCGGATTTTCCGCAACGCAGGTTGCTGCGGGGTGTAAACCTTTGAGGTCTTCAAGACCTCAAAGGTTTGGGCTGCGCCAGCCAAAATACCAGCGCTCCCTGATTTGTTTTGAGACGCATTTAAGTTTCAGAATGGCAGTTGCCGACTACCTCTTCATCGCGAAATGACCGCGCTTCGAAACACCGTCCGCTCGTTCAACCAGGAACCAATAATCGGTCGAAGGTAAGCTTTGCCCATTATAGGTGCCATCCCAGCCTTGCCCCATGGGCGACAACTGCTTTAGGAATTTACCATAGCGATCAAAAATGTAAATTTTCATTTCTGGTTCGGCAGATGAAAAGCGAATCTGCCAGAAATCGTTATGACCATCACCATTAGGCGTGAAAAAATGCGGATAATTCAACAGGTACGTTGTCACGGTTATATCTCCGCAACCCGATGTATCGTGCACATAGATCGTGTAAGCGCCGGCCGGCAGGCCTTCAAATACATTTGATGTTTGAAAATGCGTACCATCCAAAGAAAAAACAAATTGGCCGGCAGCAGCATTTGTCAACACGATCGTAATGCTGTTGCTGTTCTCCGTCCAGTCGGTCGTCTCAATATGGTCAAGTTGCGGCGGTTCGGCAGGGTTGACCGTATAAGTCAATGTGGCTTCACAACCGTCTTTGGTTATTACAACTGAATAAGTGCCTGCAGTGTCGACCGTAATTGTCGGCGTTGTTTCGCCGGTGGACCAATTATAGGATTCAAAATTTTCACCGGTACTGATAGTTACCGTATTATTCGGACAGATATCGTAAGTTCCGCCAACAGTCGATGCGGGATATGGGTTTACAATCAGATTGAACGTTGCGATGTCAAAGCAATTCGATCCGCCGTTAAACTCGAGCCGTGCAAAAAGCTGCGCATTTCCGGATAAATACTGCAATGGCAGCGGATCCGTTTCAGAATTTGCATTTCCCAAAGTTGTGTAATAGGTAATTGTAAAATTCGCCGGATTTTGTCCGCCCAGGACATAACCATTCTGGGCCGCGAGATCAAAAAGTGCCATTCCATTACCGACGCTGTCGTCACACATGATCATGTCGGGTGCCGGATGTGCCTGTGCCAGCGAAGGCAACAAGGCAACATCAGCAAGCTGGTTCACCACATTTCCGCAGGCGTCCAAGACCCGGAAATTATAAATGGCGGCATTAAGGTTTGAAAACACGTTCGATGTTCCATTGTCGATGAAGAAAGGAGCGCCGTTTTGGGAAGTGACCTGGTAAGTCAGTGGCGCGATTCCCGTAGCTGTTACCAGAACATCCGAATATTGGCCGTTGCAGGTAGTTTTTTCAATATTGGTGATTGCTAATCCGTTAGTGAACGTGAATTCGTGTATGACGTCAACACAATCGATGAATGGGCCGATACTGCCGTTGTTGAAGCTTTCGTAGGTTCGGATGACGCGAAAATCGCCCAGATATGAAATGTTATAATTCGTTTGATTATTGATGATCGGATAGGAATTCGCTGTCGTTGGTGTAGTTCCCTCAGTATAATTAACTCCCGTTTCGGGATGTCCCCAAAGTCCCGTCAGCGGATTTTTTTTCTGCAGCCAGAACGACGGTGCGACCGATGCATTGCTGACATTCGAAAAATAGAGGTCGAACGAGCCGCAGTGTGGAGTGATCGAATACGTATTGACTGTTTCCAGAAATCCGGTGACCGCAATGTTGACCGAATGGTGGATTCCGCAATTGTCGTCGACTTCAAACGTATAATTGCCTGGAATGAGTCCGGCCATCGAAAATATCCCCGTAGATCCTATATTGAATCCCACATTGTACGGAATTGAATTTGGAAAGCCCGCAGGCGCAGCGACCATCACTGCCGTTGTCAGCACTGTATTGCTTCCCCTGATTCTAACAGAACCGAAACCGGTGCCGCAGCCGGTGCGCGTAGTTGCCGTCACCGACGTAGCCGTATCGGGAACAAAGAAATCCTTTGTATACACATTGCCGCATTCGTCAGTCAGCACGATTGTATAATTTCCTGTCGGAAGCATCGGAACCACAACGGTGCCTTCGGGTTGCGCATAAGAAGAAACATCCGAGGGAAGTGCAAACGTGTAAGTAGCCGGCGCGACGGTTATTATCGCAGAAACGATCGTATAGCCCGAAATCGTAAAGGTAACTTCACTAAAATTGGACTGGCAGCCTGGATACGGAATCATATCGACAGCGGGAATTGCAGGCTCGAAAATAAAATCGACCGTTGCGATAACGGTACGCCCGCACGCATCGGTAATTTCGGCAGTATATTCACCAAATGGAACCGGCATTGTCGATGAACCGTAATCAATTGAATCGGAATAAAACGGTCCCGGATGTGTCGGATTGAAGGCGATCGGGTCAAATCCCGCAGGATATTGTGTGAAATTGATCGTGAGCGGCGCAACAAAATTCGCGCTGGCGATATTCAGGAAATGTTGTCCGCAGGAAGCCATGGGAATCCGAATCTCACTTACGAACCTCAGGTTGACTAAAATGCTATTTTGGCTGTATGTGTTTCCGCAGGCGTCCGTGATCACGAGGTCGTAAGTGTACATCTGGTCGTTATAAAACGGAATCTGCATCTCTACGTCCTGCGTTTCGGGATTGCCGGTGGTTACAATGTTGTTCAATACAATATCGGCGCTGCCATCGGGCGGATGCACTGTATAGGTCAGATTTAGCGGATATGCCATGCTTGCCTGTGGCGAAGTAAGCGTGTTGCTGACAGTAACCGTATTACAACTAGGCAAAATCGTATCGGGAAAGGAAGCAGGCGAGATGCCGATCGGGCCGGATTCGGGTAGAAGCGTGAAAGTGGCGACCCAACCTTCGCCGCAGGTGTCGAATACCCTGATTTCATAGATTCCGGCAGGAAGATTCTCGAAATGATTTGAGCTTTGAGTCGGCATTGTGACTGGACCGGAAATGATTTCGAAAAGGTTCGCAGTGCCCGAAAAAACGTTAACCGTTATTGTACCGTTGTTCGTGCAGTTTGAATTGGTTCCCGAAATGGTATAGGCGAGATTGACAATATTGCTGGTGATATCAACATCCTGCGACTGCTGGCTCGACTCGCCGTTTAACGATTGCGTTGCAACAACGTGATAGGTTCCGGACGTTAGTCCGCCCAAAAAACCTGTTGCAAGTACGGCGATCGGATTGGTAAGGTCGGGCAATTTGAATATCCGAAATTCGACATCTGCGCCGGGAACTGTTCCGCTGGTCGAAAAATTCAGTGAACCGTTTCCGGAGCAGGTTTCAACCGTAGGCGTTACATTTAAAGTGAAAGGCGGAAGTTGCGCAGCCGCATCGATCGAACAAAAGCAAATCAGCACCATAAGAAAATGGCGGAAAAATGTTCCGTCAAAGAAGCTGAATGCCGATTTCATAGCTGCGCTTTTTTGCAATCAATAATAACAGGCAAGTTAGCAAAAACCCGCCGGATAGCGATGTGCAGCGTTAGAAGATCAAAAGTCGGGATTGGAGTTTATCCGCAGCGGAATTTCCGGGGTGCAGGGTTTAAGGTACAAGGCTCATGGTTTACGGCTTACGGACTATGTGCAATTACTACCGAGTACCAAAGACCAAACACCAAGCTTCAAAATCGATTTTGCCATTCAAATTAAATGTTCTATTTTTGCAGACCTTTTGGCGGGCAGGGTTTTCCAGGAGGCAATTGTATATTTTTTGTAAAACAACTTCTGATTTTTCGCTCAACAGAAACCCGGAGAAATTAGAATACAAATTATTTATCAGCATGGCTGAATTAGCAAAATCTCAGGAGGAATTCCTGGACACTTTCAACTGGCACAATTTCGAAGAAGGCATCGACGCCGTTGACGAAAAAAACCTGAAAGAATTTGAGGAACTGGTTTCTAAAACGTTCATCGCAACCGACCAGGAGGAAGTTGTGGAAGGAACTGTTGTTAGGATGACAGACCGTGACGTGATCGTTGACATCAACGCCAAATCAGAAGGAGTAATTTCCCTGAACGAATTCCGTTACAACCCGAACCTTAAGGTAGGTGACAAAGTGGAAGTACTGATCGACATCCGTGAGGACAAGACAGGACAACTGGTATTATCACACCGTAAGGCACGTACCATCAAGTCATGGGATCGCGTGATCGCCGCCAACGAAACCGGCGAGATCGTAAACGGTTTCGTGAAGTGCAGGACTAAAGGAGGTATGATCGTTGACGTATTCGGCATCGAAGCATTCCTTCCGGGCTCACAAATCGATGTGAAGCCAATCCGCGACTACGATGTGTACGTTAACAAAATGATGGAATTCAAAGTTGTGAAGATCAACCACGAATTTAAAAACGTAGTTGTATCTCACAAAGCGCTTATCGAAGCGGATATTGAAGTACAGAAAAAAGAGATCATCGGACAATTGCAAAAAGGACAAGTACTCGAAGGTGTTGTGAAAAACATCACTTCTTACGGAGTATTTATCGACCTTGGAGGCGTTGACGGATTGATCCACATTACCGACCTTTCATGGTCAAGAATCAACCACCCAAGCGAAGTTCTTGAACTTGATCAGAAACTAAACGTGGTTATCCTTGATTTCGATGATGAGAAAACAAGAATCCAGTTGGGTCTGAAACAATTGCACGCTCACCCATGGGATGCACTTGATCCGAACCTCAAAGTTGGCGATAAAGTAAAAGGTAAAGTTGTCGTAATCGCTGATTACGGTGCATTTATCGAAGTCGCTGAAGGCGTTGAAGGTTTGATCCACGTTTCTGAAATGTCTTGGTCAACGCACTTGCGTTCGGCTCAGGATTTCGTAAAAGTGGGTGACGTAGTTGAGGCAGTTATCCTGACCCTTGACCGCGAAGACCGCAAAATGAGCCTTGGTATCAAGCAACTTACGCCAGATCCATGGACTGACATCACGTCTAAATACCCGGTGGGTTCACGCCACACAGGTATCGTTCGCAACTTCACCAACTTCGGGATCTTTGTTGAGCTTGAAGAAGGTATCGACGGACTCATCTACATTTCTGACCTGTCTTGGACCAAGAAAATCAAGCACCCGTCTGAATTCGTTAACGTAGGTGAAAAACTTGACGTTGTAGTTCTTGAGCTTGATGTTGACGGACGCAAACTGTCGCTAGGGCACAAGCAAACTCAACCAAATCCTTGGGATAAATATGAGGATTCATTCGCTGTTGGAACCGTTCACAACGGAACCGTTGCCGAAATCGTAGATAAAGGCGCTACGGTAGAATTCGGAGATGACATCGTTGCTTTCATTCCGGCACGTCACCTTGAAAAAGAAGACGGAAAGAAATTGAAAAAAGGCGAAGTAGCTGATTTCAAAGTGATCGAATTCAATAAAGAGTTCAAAAGGGTAGTGGCTTCACATACTGCGATTTTCCGTGAGGAAGAAGACAAAAATGTGCGTCAGCAGCAAGATAACCAGTCAAACAATACCAACGCTCCGGCGTCCACATTGGGAGACAATAACGATATCCTTGCCGGCCTGAAAGCCAAAATGGAGAAGAACGAGAAGAAATAATTTTCTCTCACATGATAAGAAGCCTCACAGAAATGTGGGGCTTTTTTTGTTTAGCTGTGGGCTGCGGGCTGTAGGCGAGCTGCAAGGCTAAGGGCGCAAGGTGCAGAGCGCAAGGTTTAAAGTTTAAATTTTAAAGTTCAAGCAGTTTGAGATCATACAAAATAGGAACTTATGCTTATCGTTTCATCCTAGGAAACCCCAAACCCCGTATCTCATAGCTTATACCTTTTTCAGGGTTCAGGGTGTGAGTTTGGGGTGTGAGGCAAAGGCGAGCTGCAAGGCTCAAGGCTATAGGCTATGAGCTTTAGGCTGAAGGCGAGCGGCAAGGTTAGGGCTCAGGGCGCAAGGTGTAAGGAAAAGGTTTAAAGTTTAAATTTTAAAGTTCAAGCAGTTCGAGTTCATACAAAACAGGAACTTATGCTTATCGTTTCATCGTCGGAAACCTCATATCTCATACCTCATACCCCGTACCATTTTTCCAGCGACCAGCGACCAGCCACTAACGTCTACTTCGATTTCAATTTTCCGATTGTGACTAATACCGCCACAACAACCATCCAGCAGCTTCAGGTTTCGGATTTTGAGTTTGCGTCTCAATTCACGCTGTATCCGGTACCAACTAAAAACATCCTGAACATCGAATCCAAAAATGGAGTAGAAGTGAGGTCGGTCAGCATCTACAACATGCTCGGACAGTTGCTACAGGTTGAAAGCGGAAGCGTTTCTGCAGTCGACATTTCAACTCTGGAACGCGGAACGTATTTTTTAAAAATCCACTCTTCAAAAGGCAATGCGGTGACCAGATTTGTTAAAGAATGACCAACTGCTGCATAGCCATTAGCAAATTTTTCACGCGAAAGCAACAAACATTCGGGATATACCCCAAAATTTGCGAGGGAGACACTAGAATGCGATTGAAAAATGCGGTTTTTCAACAAGCAGATTGTTTGCAAAATTGGTATTTTGGACACGGGAAGGGGCCAATATCTTTCCCTGCAAAAAGCTTCGCACTTTTCGCTGCGGTTTTTCCGCAAAGTTGATGTGGAATCCTTTTATACTTCAATGCCTTTCCAGTGCCTCACACGCCACCTTTTTTCTGGCTACACTACGTCGCTAAAAAGACCCGATTAATTTGCGCAGGCTGATTTTGAGTTAAATGTAAAGGAACATTATGATGAACTCTTCATTAAGAGCACGTCGGGGGACGGTCGCGTAAAAAAGGGCAAACTTAAAAACGCGATTATCGCAAACTATTATTTAGTTTTGACACAAACCACTCCGTATGAAGAACTTTTACCTGGTGATTACTTGTCTCGTTTTATCTGTAGCAACTCGTGCGCAGAACATTATATTTAGCGACCCAATGCTGAAATCATGGCTGCTTGCTACAAGTACGTCAAGCACCGGAACTGTTTTCGCACGCGACCTGAACGATAATTTATTTGCGGTCGATGCTGACGGCGATGGCGAGATCAGCATAGCCGAAGCACAACAGGTGAGTTATTTCAGGCTGAGTTGTTCAAGTTGCCTGAACGAATACAAGCTGACATCTCTTGACGGAATCGAAAACTTTTCCAACCTAAAAACGCTTATAGTAGATTCAAATCTGCTGACTTCTGTAGATTTGAGCGAATTGCATAATCTGGAAACGCTATATATATTTAATAATTCGCTGACCACTTTTGATTGCAACGGACTTACAGCATTGAAGAACTTGTCAATTGGCGGAAACGAGCTCGTGGATCTTGATTTTTCACAATCATCGCAACTTGTGCAACTCGACGTCTCACTGAATTTGCTCACTTCTCTCGATGCACAGTCACTGCAAAACCTGGTGAACCTCAATGTCTCGCATAATCATCTTTCGACACTGAATCTCGGTTCACTTCCGTCGCTTTGGACGTTATACTGCAATGACAACCAGTTGACGGCAATCGATTTTTCAAATACACCCTTGATTGATGATGTCCGCTGCATGAACAACCAACTTTCGGTGCTCGACTTTTCCGATTCATCGCAGCTTACAACGCTGATCTGTTCGAATAATCTGCTGACGCATTTGTATCTGAAGAATGGTGGATTTCAAAACTTCGTCGAAATTGACGGCAATCCAACACTGCGCTACATTTGCGTCGATGAGGCTGAAAACATACCATTCGAGGCTGACAATTTGCAGTATTTTGCCGACCTGAATGGCTACGTTAATTGCGTTATAAATTCCTATTGTGCTTTCACTCCTGGTGGAAATACATACCAAGTCAATGGCGAAGCACGTTTGGATTCGGGATTCAATGGCTGCGACGATTCCGATATGTTATCGCCGATTGTATTTAATGTCTCAAATGGCGAAAACGCGGCAACCTTCTTCTTTTCGGCCAATGCACCTTTTTCGATTTCACTTCCCGAAGGCTTGCATACTATTGCTCCAATTTTAGCGAACCCAAACTATTACTCCGTATTTCCGACATCAGTTGTAGCGGACTTTCCCACCCAGGGGAATGAAGTGCAGCAAAATTTTTGTATTACACCAAACGGCAACCACATCGACGTGGAGTCAGTTGTCATTCCTGTCGGAATTGCGCGGCCGGGTTTTGATGCCACCTATAAAATCATTTATCGCAACAACGGAACGGTTGCCACAAATGGTGAAATTCAATTTACTTTCAATGATGATCTGATGGATCTTGTCAGCACCAGTTCGGCTTTTGTATCCGCTACGGCGAACCAATTGGTTTTTGCCTATAACGATCTTCAGCCGTTTCAGCAACGCGATATAACGTTGGTGTTCAACATCAACACACCAATGGAATCTCTTCCCGTAAATGCTGGCGACGACCTGGGTTACGGAAGCATTATTTTCCCTCTGTCGGAAGATGAAAATCCACACGATAATTTTGGCGACCTTAAGCAGAGGGTCGTTGCATCGCTCGATCCCAATGATAAAACCTGTCTCGAAGGCGATGTTGTCGCATCGGAAATGATCGCAGAGTATGTCCATTACATGATCCGGTTTGAAAATACCGGAACGGCCAATGCACAAAACATTGTTGTAAAAGATATGATCGACGCGACAAAATTTGATATCGCTACCTTAGTGCCGATCAACGGAAGCCATCCTTTTGAGACCCGAATTTCGTCTGGCAACAAAGTTGAATTGATTTTTGAAAACATCAATCTGCCATTTGACGACATCAACAACGACGGCTATGTCGCCTTTAAAATCAAAACCAAACCAACGCTTGTACTTGGCGATACGTTCAGCAACAGCGCCAGCATTTACTTCGATTATAATTTCCCAGTCGTAACCAACACAGCGACAACAACGATCCAGCAGCTTCAGGTTTCTGATTTTGATTTTTCAACGTACTTTACTTTGTATCCGAATCCAGTGGCAAATGTGCTGAACGTGAAATCCTCTGATGAGGCAGACATAACTTCAGTCAGTATTTTTAATGATCTGGGACAAATCGTACTTACAGCAGTTGATTTTTCTGAAACTTCGGCGATTGATGTTTCACAATTGAAAACCGGAACTTATTTTATCCGTGTGTTTTCATCAAAAGGCAGCGCTATTTCTCAGTTCATTAAGAAATAGATCATCATCGAAGGCCAGCGCTGCGTGAAGGATGGAAGCGGCAGCCCGTCGAGCCTGCGAGGCGGCTATAGCGAACAGCCTGACCCGAAGGGGCACGCCCAAATTTAATTATCTGTAAAACATTAATCTGGCGAATAACGGGAGGAATTTATTCTACATTTACGGACTCGAAAAAAACTATGAAAAACAATTACCTTCTGCTGCTTGCTGTCTGCTGCTTCAATTACGCCACTTCCCAAATCATCAATTTTCCGGATGCTAATTTTAAAACCAAACTGATGGCGTCAAGTCCGACAAACAACATTGCGATCGGAACCGGCGGGTACCTGCATATTGACAGCAATGCCGATGGTGAAATCCAGGTTTCAGAAGCGGAGGCGATCTACGGGCTGAATTTGAGCACCGCCGGCATCAGTGACCTATCGGGACTGGAGTATTTTGTAAATCTCTACTCGCTGGAACTTTGGAATAACAACGTTTCCACAATTAATCTCCAGGCTCAGACACAGTTAACTTTCCTGAACATAATGGACAATCATGTTACAGATCTTAATTCGATTGGCGCGCCCAATCTGACGAAGATGTGGTTTCAAAACAATCTCGTTACAACAATCGACTTTTCAAATTGGCCGGCTTTAGAGGAAGTTGAAGGTGATAATAATCCACTGACATCGCTCGAAATCATAAACCATGATATACTGAAAATTGTTTCGATGAAAAACTGCGATATTACCAGCCTTTCGCTGCATGATTCGCCCGGTCTTATAAATGTGATGGTTCAGAATAATGAGATCAACGACGTTGCTGTGTCCGGACTTCCCATCATTGTCCAATTGCAACTTGAAAACAACCAGATTTCCACAATTGATTTAAGCCAGGTGCCGTCGATGACACAATTGATGATTACCAACAATTTGCTGACCTCGCTCAATCTTTCAGCACAGCACAATCTATCCTTCGTGGGTTTTAATAATAACCCCAATCTTCAGAGCCTCTACCTGAAAAACGGTGCGTTTGAGCAGTTTTCGGCGATTACGGGATGCCCGCTGCTCGCATACATTTGCAACGACCAAAACCAAATGGCTACGACACAAACCGCTATTACTGCCGCGGGTTTGCTGGCCCATACCAACTCCTATTGTTCCTTTGTCCCGGGTGGCGAGTTCTATACCGTGCAAGGCAACATCAAAGTTGATATGGACACTAATGGTTGCGATGCTTCTGACCCCGACAATGCCTGGGTGAAGTTTAATGTTGTGGGTGACAATGGCCTTGAAACCTTTATTTCGAATGAGGGGAATTATTTGTTGTCACTGCAAAGCGGTCACTACGCCATCGATCTTTCTTCCGAAAACTCGTTCTATACTATTTCGCCTGCCAATATCGATTTCACACTTCCGGAAGCGGAGAATCCTGTCGTCCAGAATATTTGCATTACGCCTAACGGGCCGCATCAGGATCTTGAGATTACTATTCTGCCGATAATACCCGCCAGACCGGGATTCGATGCGACTTACAGGCTGATGTATCGCAATAAGGGAACAACGACAATGTCGGGAACTGTGGATCTGACGTACCAGGAGCCGATAGTTGATTTCATTTCTTCAGATACTCCGGTTTTGATGCAATCGAGCGGCGACGTGCAATTCGCTTTCAATGATCTGGCTCCTTTGGAAAAACGTGACATTTATGTAACGTTCAATATCAATTCGCCTATGGAAACACCGCCGGTGATCGCTGGCCAGTATATAGGTTTTGGAGCCACAGTTTTACCGGTCGTCGGTGATGAAATATATAAGGATAACTTTATGGGGTTAAAACAAATTGTCGTGAACTCTTTCGACCCCAACGACAAAGCCTGCCTCGAAGGCAGTACCGTCGCACCTGATATGATTGGCGAGTACGTTCACTACATGATCCGGTTCGAGAACACGGGAACTTTCGCAGCGCAAAACATCGTTGTAAAAGACATGATCGATACAACGAAATTCGATGTTTCGACCTTAATTCCGCTAAGTGGAAGCCATCCTTTTGAAACCAGGCTTTCAGATACAAACAAAGTTGAGTTTATCTTCGAAAACATTGAGCTTCCGTTTGACGACGCGAATAACGATGGCTATGTCGCCTTCAAGATCAAGACGCTTCCATCGTTGGTTGTCGGCGATACTTTTTCAAACAGCGCCAGCATTTATTTTGATTATAATTTCCCGATCGTAACGAATACCGCCACAACAACCATCCAGCAGCTTCAGACTTCGGATTTTGATTTTGCGTCTGAATTCACGCTGTATCCGGTACCAACTAAAAACATCCTGAACATCCAGGCGAAGAATGGAGTGGAAGTGAAATCCGTCAGCATCTACAACATGCTCGGGCAGTTGCTACAGGTCGAAAGCGGAAGCGTTTCTGCAGTCGACATTTCAGCTCTGGAACGCGGAACGTATTTTTTAAAAATCCATTCTTCAAAGGGCAATGCGGTGACCAGATTTGTTAAAGAATGACAACCGCTGCATAGCCATTAGCAAATTTTTCACGCGATCGCAACAAACATTCGGGATTATACCCCAAAATTTGCGAGGGAGACACTATAATGCGAGCGAAAAATGCGGTTTTTCAACAAGTAGGTTACTTGCAAAATCGGTATTTTAGACACGGGAAGGGGCTAATATTTGTCCCTACAAAAAGCTGCGCAATGTTCGCTGCGGTTTTGCCGTATAGTTCATCGCTCACAGCTCACAGCCCACAGCCCACAGCTAATCGCTAACGGCCAATAGCTAACGGCCAATAGCCAATAGTCTTTAACCTGGTTTTACCTGCTTGAGTCGTTCCTCCAGATGGCGTTGTTCCAATTTCAGGACTTCCTGCCGAATTCAAAACGAAGTAGTTGTAGCTGTAATTTTTCCGACGAAGTTTTTGAAGATAGCGCCCTGAGGTAATCACTACCGAATCCGGGAATGCGGTCTTCGGCTTTCCGTGCTTCTCGATTGTCAATAACGTCGGCAAGCCGCTCGCGATTGAGGTGTGCAGAATACTTTTTCTCGGCCGCGGCCATTTTCTTTCCCAGAAAATGCAGTTCCCGGCTGTTGTCATAAAGCAGGTCCGCCAGGACTTTGGCCTCGTGTGCAGGATCTATTTTTGGAGCCTTCTGCGGTTTTGCAGCATACATTTCTGCAAGCAAATTCGAGTAGAGGACACTTTCCCCGGGAAGGCAGGTCGCGTTTCCCCGATTCGTACATGGCCCATTGCCCGGGAGTCACTTTGAGCAGCGTCGCCATTTGTTCCTGTGAAAGTCCAAACTCGATCCTTTGTGTGCCTTTCTTTCTCATGTTGAATATGTTGGTGCCCGCAGCCGCTCCAAAAATTCTGCCCTTGATAGTTTTTTTGTGTTATAATTTTTTTCTAACAACATTTTTCTAACAGATTTTGTTAGAAATATTTTTTTGCGAATTTTTTATAACGGGCTTTTTGTTGCGGAGCGCCGGTTGAAGTTTAAAGTTTCAGGTTTACAGTTTAAAGTTCACGTTGATTGATATTTCGTGACAGCTAAAAGCTAATTTCTAACGCCAAACAGTTTCCTTGAACACAACTTTAAACTTCAAACCATTGCTGGGTTCAGGCCTTTGTAAACCTTCGTCGTTCGTCTTTCGACTTATTTAGATCAATTACGTATTGTTAAAATATGACCTGAATCATATTTCTACAAGAGGTTCCCGGTGAACTTTGTAATATAAATCTTAAAAACATGGATTCAACACACCTACACCTAATTTCAAATCATTTTCCATTGGTCGGGATGGCTATTGGAACATTGACATTGATTTACGCAATGTTTGCCAAGACTACGCCGGCGATCAAAAATGTTGCGCTGATGATCATTGTCTTATCTGCGCTTACAGCAATTCCTGCCTATTTTTCCGGAGAAGGCGCTGAAGACACCGTTGAAAATATCGCTGGAATAAACGAACGATATATCGAAAAACACGAAGACAGCGGAAAATTGTTTGCAATCAGCATATTCGTGATCGGCGCTTTTGCATTGCTGTTGTTGATATACGACCGTCTCAAAAGAAAAGAGAATAAGTTTCTTGGATATGTATTCTTACTCGGATGTATTATTGTGTGCGCCTTCGCAATCAATGCCGGAAATACCGGTGGCGAAATCCGTCACGATGAAATAAGAAGCGGCTACAGTCCAAGCGCAAGTGCTGACTCGAACGCAGAGAACAACGCGACAAAAGCTGATGACGGTGACGACGATTGATTGGCTGGACACGACAGTAACTTTCGTAGTCCTACCATCGCCAATGCCCTATGCCCCGGTTTAAATGAAAAGTCCAAAGTTGAAGCTAACTTTCAACTTTGGACTTCTTTTATTCAGAAGCTCTCATTCTTTTAAGGATAAAACATTATCATTTACAATTCTCGCGGCGTTCTTTTTCATCACGTACATTTTCAAGCTCCGGCCGCACTATGACAATCACGAAGTTTTCCAATAAACAGCCAGGCGCAAAAGTCGAGCCTGCAAGGCGAGCGGCTTGGCTGGCGTGACCGCGGCAAAGCTTAGAAAATCAAGTGAGGAAAAAGGCCGCTAAAGCTCTTTTGCTACTTTAGCTCACCGCACATTTATTTGTTAGCGGTGTTCGCTGAAACTTACAAGTTCGGTTTGCGAGCAGGCAAAGTAGAAATAATTTTACTTTTTGCCTTGATGCAAAAAGTAACAAAAAGATCAAAGCTGCTTATTTTTTGCTGCAATTCTACGCCCTGCTTTTCGTATCGCGACCCAAGCCGTTCGCCAAGGCTGGTCCTGTTGCTGCAATCCTTTAATTTTTTCTCCAGCTCGTGCCGTGTCTGCCGGATGGCTCAACTCGTGGATCGCTCCCGCTGCCCGGCGCGCAAACCAGAGCTTGAATCTCAACACAAAAAATAAGATGCCAAAGCTGCCACTGCCGCTGAAAGTCCTTGTTTCTAAGCAGTAATTCTGCTCCTTCAAAGACCGAAACATCATCGTTTGCGTCTCCGCATCATTCTTATTCATCACGTAGATTTTCAAGCTGCAGCCGCGCGGTGACGATCACGAATTTTTCCGGTAAACAGCCAGATGTTATTCGATAACTTTTATTGCTGCGTCAAACCATTTCTTCAGGCTTCACCCACTGGTCAAAATCTTCAGCAGAAACATAACCAAGCCGAACTGCTTCTTCTTTTAATGTTGTTCCGTTTTTGTGTGCTGTTTGTGCGATTTCAGCCGCTTTATAATAACCAATTTTGGTATTGAGCGCGGTTACAAGCATCAATGAATTGTCGACCAGCTCCTTGATGCGTTTGCGATTTGGTTCGATTCCCTGAGCGCAATGCTCATCAAAAGAAACGCATGCGTCACCCAACAGCCTTGCCGATTGAAGGAAATTTGCGGCCATTACCGGCTTGAAAACGTTGAGTTCGTATTGTCCCTGCATTCCACCGACCGAAATTGCGACATCGTTACCCATAACCTGGGCGCAAACCATTGTGAGCGCTTCGCATTGGGTAGGATTGACTTTACCCGGCATGATCGAAGAACCCGGCTCGTTTTCAGGAATGTGGATTTCACCGATTCCCGAGCGCGGTCCTGAAGCAAGCATCCTGATATCGTTGGCAATTTTATTTAATGAAACGGCGAGTTGTTTTAATGCGCCGTGCGCCTCGACAATCGCATCGTGTGAGGCAAGCGCTTCGAATTTGTTTGGCGCTGTCTTAAATGGCAAACCGGTAAATTCGGCAATGTATTGAGCGACTTTAACGTCGTAACCTTTCGGTGTGTTGAGTCCGGTGCCGACAGCAGTTCCGCCGAGCGCAAGCTCTGACAGGTGTGACAGCGTATTTTTGAGCGCTTTGAGTCCGTATTCAAGCTGTGCGGCATAACCGGAAAGTTCCTGGCCAAGCGTCAGCGGCGTGGCATCCATCAGGTGCGTACGGCCGATTTTTACGACATCCATGTATTCGGCCGATTTTGCTTTCAATGTGTCGCGAAGTTTTTCAACTCCGGGAATTGTTGTTTCGACCACAGCTTTATAGGCCGCGATGTGCATTCCGGTAGGGAAGGTGTCGTTGGAGGATTGCGACTTGTTGACGTCGTCATTGGCTTTCAATACCGGTTCGCCTTCGCCGATTTTCCCGCCGGCAAGAACCTGCGCGCGGTTGGCGATCACTTCGTTGACATTCATGTTGCTTTGAGTTCCCGATCCGGTTTGCCAGATCACGAGTGGAAACTCGTCGCGCAATTTTCCATCGAGGATTTCGTCACAAACGGCTGCAATCGCATCGCGCTTTTCGGATGAAAGTACCCCAAGCTCACAATTCGCATAGGCTGCCGCTTTCTTTAAGTAGGCGAAACCTTCAACGATTTCCTGCGGCATCGAGGCAGAAGGCCCGATTTTAAAATTGTTGCGGGAACGTTCGGTTTGTGCGCCCCAATATTTTTCGGCGGGGACTTTAACCTCGCCCATAGTATCTTTTTCGATTCTGAATTCCATGTATTTTACGGTTTATGGTTTAACGTTGACAGTAATTTTGTTGGTTAATGCTTGGTAGTTGTTGGTTAATGGTTGGTGCTAACTAATGGTTGTTGGTAAATAGATGACGGTTAATAGTTCATACGTAAAGCATATCGCCAACACGTCACAGCTCAGGCCTTGATGCCGAATGTTAAACGTGGAATGGCGAACCAGGACTATAGCCGGTGCTTTCCGACTGCAAACATCAAACTTCAAACCGTGCGCCCTGAACCCTGCGCCTCAAACCCGAAAGTCCAGCGCCAAATTTACGCAATACGCCCAATGTATAAAAATTGCCACGCTTTTAATTGCCGCGAAATAATTAAAAAGTTACATTTGCACATAATTCAAAAATTCCGGAAATCATGTTTGAATTTACGCAGTATCTGGGTTTCCTTCTTTTTCTGACGATCCTTACTATGGGATTCTGGCTTATGATATTCCTTGTCAACTTTGTATTTTACTGGGTTGGAGGTGCAAGCTGGGAACTTTACAAGGAGCGCAGGGCGACGAAGAAACGCAAAGATGATGACCAGTTGTAGGTTTTATAACTGATCACTGTTCAAATAAAAAAAGGAAGCATTTCGCTTCCTTTTTTTTATCCCGGAAATTCATCGTTTCCGCCGCCGTTGTTGTCTTCACGTAAGGGTTTTTCCTTTTCTTTTTTCTTGTTGAACCTGTAAGTGAACGACAGGTTTATCGAACGTCGTCTCCATTGGTATTCACTATACGAATTCAGGCTTTCAAGGTTTGTTTCGGTGATTCTTTTGCGCGAGTTGAACAAATCCTGGACATTCAATGTGACTGTTGCTTTTTCCTTGAAAAGGTCTTTGCTCAAACCGATGTTGGTTCCGAACATGCCGCGCGAGCGACCCTGAGCATTGTTTTGCGGCCCGTTGTAAGTCATATTGGTCTGCCATTCGACATTGTACGGCAAGGTCACTTTTGACGTCAGCCTTGTAAACCACGAATAAGCTGTGTTGTCGAAATTCTGAGTGATGACTTCGTTGTTGAAGTTCGTATAGGTGAAATCGCCCTGGGTCTCGTTGCGGAAAAAGTTGAAGTTGCTGTTGATTTTCCACCATCTGTATGGCGAATAGTTCAAAGTAAATTCAAACCCGAAGCGGTACTCGGTTGCCAGGTTGATCGGCGTGGTAAGGATAACCGGCGTAAGTACGGTGGCTCCGTTGACTTGGGTTTCAACAAGGTCACCCGATTCGCGGCGCACAAACTCGAATGAATCCGTTGTGCGGTTCAGATAGGCAGATGTGTTCAGCGTGAGTTTATTCCACCGCTTCAGGTAGCCAAGATCGAACGCGTTGGTAAACGCTGCATTCAGATCCGGATTTCCCCTGAAGATGTTGATGTTGCTCGAGTAGTTCGAGAACGGGTTGATCATCCTTCCGCGCGGCCTTGAAATACGGCGGCTGTAGCTTAGCGATACGCTGCTGCGGTCAGAGATTTCGTAGGTCAGGAATGCGCTCGGGAAGAAGTTGTTATAATGCTTGTTATTGAAATCGTTGGTCGTAAGCTGGTTGATATCAATATTAGTGTCTTCCCAGCGGAGGCCGAGCAAATAGGAAAATTTGCTGATCTTGCTTCCGAATTGCGTATAAAGGCCGTTGACATTTTCATTGTATTCCAATATGTTCGAATATTGCGGATTCGGTCCAAATACGCCTTCAGCATTGGTTGTATTGACAACATAATCGGTGTATTGCTTGCTGAAATCTCCGCTGTAACCGGCCTCGAACTGGCTGTCTTTGCCAAGCGGAAGTACGTAATCAGCCTTGATTTCATTGTCGCTTTGCCTCTGGAAATTGCTTGTCGTCTCAATTCCGGCATTGATCTGCGAACTGTCGTTACTGCGTTCCTGCGAAAACGATCCGTCGATGCGGAGTTCGTGGCCTTCTCTCTTGAACTTTTTTACGAAGTTGGTCGAATATTCCACTTCACGGTTGTCACTGATGGCGTCATTAAAACGTTTCAGCCTTTCTTCGAATGCATGTGCGGCATCAAAGTAATCGTAAGTAACGGTTTCCGGATTCTGGCCGTTGCTCTTACGATAACGGAGTTCATTCGTCCACGTTGTTGATTTGTCAAGATACCACGCCATTCCGAAATTGGTATTGAAACTTTTGTTCAGCCTTTCGTTCTCACGAAATTCATTGACGAAGCGATCTGTCGTTCCGTCCGGATTGAGATATTCGGTGTTGGTAATCGATTCGCCCGGATTGGTGCGGTAATTATAGCCGGTAGTTGTGTACAGATTGAAGTTTTCCGTCTTCCAGTTAACGTTTCCAGAGATACCATAGCTTTCCGGTATTCCGGCAGAGCCGATAAGGACGCCATTCACACCCTGGTTCTTACCTTTTTTAAGAATGATGTTGAGCAAACCGCCGCCGCCTTCCGAATTGTAGCGTGCTGATGGATTGGTAACAACTTCCACTTTATCGATCGCATCGGCAGGAATCAGGCGCAACGCTTCGGCGATATTGATCGCGTTTGAAGGTCTTCCGTCAATCAGGATGCGTACGTTGTCGTTCCCGCGGAGGCTAACGTTACCTTCGGCATCGACTGATACGGACGGAATATTGTCGAGTACGTCACTCACTGTTCCGCCCTTGACCATCAAATCGTTGCCCACATTGTACACTTTCTTGTCGAGCTTGATTTCGACTGTCGTTGTTTCACCGCGGACAACAACTTCCTGAAGTTGCGTCGCGTCTTCCGAAAGTGAAATGGTGCCGAGATTCGTGTCGGCTTCCAGCGTTTTGGTCTTTATTTCCTTCGGAAGAAAGGAAATGAATTCTATTTTAATGTCGAATGTGCCGATTGGGACTTCAATATCGAAATTTCCCTGTGGATTGGTGATTCCACCTGCAACGGGCTTTGGATTCCCCGGCCGAAGAACGGTAATGGTCGCGTATTCAAGTGGTTGTTGGGTAGTTTTTTCCAAAACCTTTCCCGTTAAGTGGATTTTTTGGCCTTCAGGTCGTTGTGCAACTGCGGCTAAGGTAAAAAGTGCAATAAATAAAGTGGATAGAAAGCGGAGATTCCTCATGAAAATAGATTTGGTTTCGCAATTAGAGCGCAAAATTAAACGTTGGTTTAACTTTATAATCACAAATGTCTGTTAAAAGAAAAAAGCCTTAGCTGGCAAGGAATTCAAGCACTTTTTTCGCTGGCCTTGCGATAATTGCCCTGTCGCCTCGCACGATAATGGGCCGTTCAATCAACACAGGATTATCGACCATCGCCTGAACGATCTCGTCGTCGTTTAAATTTTTGCCTTTGTAATTTTCAATCCAGACTCTTTCATTTTGGCGGACAAGTTCAATTGGTGTAATTGCGAGTTTGCGCAGCAGCTCGTGAAGTTCCCCGGTTGTGATTCCCGAGTCGATATATTTGACGGTTTCGTGCTGAATACCAGAGTCATCGAGCAAAATTGAACATTCACGCGATTTGCTGCAGCGCGGGTTGTGGTAAATAATGACGGGTTCCATAGGATTTTTTTTGCAAAGTTCGTTTTTAAAATTTTAAAAATAAAGTACTTTTATTGGATACAACTTCATTATGTTTTTAGAGCAAGCCATTAACCGGCACAACCAATTTTGGAAGTACATTGTCGGATCTGTCATCATAATTTGCGCTTCGATCATCGGGCAGCTGCCATTCGGGATTGTTGTCCTGATGAAGTCCTGGGCCGATAAATCGACTTTTCCACCAACCGAGGAAGATTTAATGAACGTCCTCGAGCCCAACCTTTCGCTGTTTCTCATCATGCTTTCGTTTGTTGTGGCGTTTGTCGCGATTATATTGGTGGTGAAATTCCTCCACAAACAATCGCTTCGAAGTGTTACGACAGGCCGGCCGAAAACCGATTGGCGCCGAATTATCTTTTCGTTCACGCTGTGGTCGGTGATTTCGATAGTTTCCGTTGCAGTCGCGTACATGATCTCGCCTGAAGATTATGTGTGGAATTTCAAGCCGGTTCCTTTTGCGATTCTGGTCGTACTTGGAATTATTCTGATTCCGATCCAAACCAGCACGGAAGAATTTATTTTTCGCGGTTACCTGATGCAGGGATTCGCCAATCTCGCAAAAAATCGTTGGGTTCCGCTGGTGCTGACATCCACCATATTCGGATTGATGCATATTGCAAACCCCGAGGTCGTTAAAATGGGCAACATTATAATGATCTACTACATAGGAACGGGATTCTTTTTGGGCATCATGACATTGATGGACGACGGAATGGAGCTTTCACTTGGATTTCACGCTGCCAATAATGTCATTGGCGCACTGTTGGTTACAACAGATTGGACGGCATTTCAAACGCATTCACTGTTGAAAGACATCTCCGAACCGACAGCCGGAGCCGATATTATCATTCCGATCTTCATTGTTTACCCCTTGGTTTTGCTTATCTTTAGCAGAAGGTACGCCTGGAAAGACTGGCGCAAAAAATTAACAGGTAAAATAGAGATTTATGCAAGTGATGTATCAGCAAAAGCAGATGGTGGACCCAACATACAATAATGTCCATCCGTCATTTATGCTTAACGGTTTTCACCTTGACCGTGAAGATCTGCTCCGGATAGCCTACAGCTTCATCAAGGAAGGCGAGGAGTACGAAAGGGCCGTCGGTGATTTCATCTACGATTGGTTTGACCAACATCCTTATATCGAGATTCAGACTTCCGGATCTACGGGCGCGCCAAAGTTGATGCGGGTCGACAAGCAGGCGATGGTCAACTCGGCTGTTGCGACAGGTGCATTTTTTGAACTTGTTCCGGGAAATAAAATTTTGCATTGCCTGCCCGTTAAATATATCGCCGGAAAAATGATGTTCGTCCGCGCGTTTATCCTCGGACTTGAATTGGATTTTGTAGAACCGTCGGCGCATCCGATGGATTACAATGACTGCACTTACGATTTTACTGCGATGGTGCCGCTTCAGGCGGAAAATTCACTTAAAAAACTGCCGAACGTAAAAAAACTGATAATCGGCGGCGCCGGAATCAGCAGGAAGCTTGAGAAAGCGCTCATGAAACTGCCGACGACGGTTTATGAAACCTACGGAATGACCGAAACAATTACCCATATTGCCGCAAAAAAAGTAGGCGAGAAGGCATTCACAGTTTTGCCGGGTGTCACAATTTCTTACGACGACAAAAACTGCCTCGTGATTCACGCGCCACGGATTTCCGACGACGTAGTGGTGACCAACGACCTGGTGGAGCTCATCAATGAAAACCAATTCCGGTTTCTTGGCCGAATTGACAATGTCATCAATAGCGGAGGCATCAAATTCATCCCTGAACAGATCGAGGAAAAACTATCAGCCAAAATTCACGGCAAGTTTATGATTGGCGCAATCCCGGACGAAAAACTTGGGGAAAAACTTGTACTTGTGGTTGAAGGCGATACCGCGATTCCGGAGGATGCTTTTGATACGCTGGAGAAATATGAAAAGCCACGGCAAATATTTCATGTTCCCAGACTTTTCGAAACAGGCAATGGGAAAATACTGCGCAGGGAAACCCTGAACAGCATAAACTCCGTCAAATGATGCTATTTCTGCATCTTGAAGAAGTAATCGGCGGAGTGCTTACCGCTTCCGTAGTACAGGAAGAAACAACAAACTCCAAGCATAATCACCGCCAAAAGCAGATTTAACCAATGCATTGGGCCGATAAAATTGATGATTATCGCACCAATCAGAATTGGCAACTGCGCCCAGATGACCCAACGCGTCAGCAATCCAAACACGATCATTATCCCGCCAACGATATGCGCCGCGGCGACGTAATGGAAAAAGAACATGCCACCCGCAACGTTGCTGAATGCAGAGAATTCATCGGTAAGGTCGCGGCTGCTCGTAATGAATGATACACCTTTAAGGAAGAGAAAGACGCCCAGGGCAATCCTCAAAACGTCTAACGGATAACTGGTGTGTGCATTGGCCCACTTGTTCCTGGCTTTAATAGTTTCCATAATTTGGCAATTTACAATTGACCTAAATTACTAATAATAAAGCGGATAGAAAAACTTTTAATCCAATTTCACCTGAATCAGGAAATGGTCGGTCGGGACTTTTATTTTACTGCGATCCGTTTTTTTGATTTTTGCCGATTTTTTACTGACCGTTGGAAACAACCTTAAAGTGTTGCCCGCAACGATAACATCTACCGGCATGTTAAAATCTGGATTGCAATTTTCCCAACTGTACTCCAGTCGACCTCCTTTAAGTGTGAGCCGCAGTACCGGGATTTTAGTAGTTGTCAGGTATTGTGTAAAGAATGGTGTCAGGTCGAGTCCGCTTTCCTTGTTGAAAAATTGAATCACCGTTGGCGTATCGGTTATCGAATAGCGGAAAGTCCGTGAAAACCGAAGCAGCATTTCCCACCATTTCGCGTCGTTATTAATCACGTGTCGAAGTGAATTGATCATCAACGCGCCCTTAAAATACATATCGGATGAACCTTCATTGTTCACATCATAATGCCCGATGATCGGACGGTCGTTTACAATGTTCCTTTTTTGCCCGTTGATGTAGGTCATCGCTTTATCATAACCGTACTGGCATTCAACAAAAACCGACTCCGCATATGTTGTAAATCCTTCGTGAATCCACATATCGGCAATGTCTTTCGAAGTGATACTGTTGCCAAACCATTCGTGGGCCGATTCGTGAACGATTATAAAATCAAACAGCAATCCGACGCCGGTTCCGGAGATATCCGATCCCAAATATCCCTTTCGATATTGATTTCCATACGCTACGGCACTTTGATGTTCCATTCCCAGATAGGTCGATTCAACCAGTTTGTAGCTGTCGTCGGCAAACGGATATTCGCCAAATCGCCGCCGGAAGCAGTCCATCATTGGCTTTACAATCTCAAACTGCGCGCGCGCCTTTTCCTGATTGTCGCGTAAAACGTAGTAGTCAAGATCCAACCCGTTATAATTTTCGTGGATGAGAATGTAATCGCCAATATTGACCGTAATATCATAGTTGTTGATTGGATTCTTTACTTCCCAATCCCAGCGCGTATAACCGTTTTTTAAATCTGTCGATCCGATAAACCTTCCGTTTGATACATCCATGAGGCCGTTGGGAACCGCAATTTTAATCGTTGCGCCATGATCGGGCTCATCCGATTGTGAATCCTTGCACGGATACCACAAACTCGCGCCGGTTCCTTGCACGGCAACTCCAACGAAATGCTTTCCGTTCTTATCTTTCTTCCAGTCGAAGCCGCCATCCCAAGGTGCATTTTTGGCAATTACAGGATTTCCATTGTAATAAACGAACAGGGTTTTACCGGTGGCGGGTGCAAGGATTTTGGGAAAATCAAGAAAAACCGCATCAAACTCGCGGGTGAAATTGACACGTTCATTATCCATCAAAATGCTGTCGATCTTCATATTCTGAAACAAATCGATTTGCATTCTTTTGGTCGGATTGACCACATTGAAACCGATCGCGCAACTTCCGGAGAGGAATTTCTTATCGGGATTGATCGTCAGGTCGAGATCGTAACGCTGCACATCATAGCAAACGCGTTCAGGCGAAAGTCCGCCGCGAAGCGAATCTTTCCGCGTAAATTGCTGGGAATGCAACTGCGTAAGCGACAACAGCACTATTGGAAGAAGTAGCTTTTTCATATATTTTCTGTTGCCGCCGTGAGGTCAGACCTGTATAACGCCGAGGTTAAACTTCTTTTCAATCGGGGCGTGGTTCGCCGCTTCAATTCCCATTGAGATCCATGTCCGTGTTTCCATAGGGTCGATTACGGCATCTGTCCACAGCCGTGCTGCCGCATAGTAAGGCGAAACCTGTTCATCATACCGCGCCTTGATCTTATCAAAAAGCGCCTTTTCGGTTTTTTCGTCAACCGGTTCGCCTTTGGCCTTCAACTGAGAAGCTTCGATCTGCACGAGCACTTTGGCTGCCTGGGTTCCGCCCATTACGGCGAGTTCTGCGCTTGGCCACGCTACGATCAGCCTCGGATCGTATGCTTTTCCGCACATGGCGTAGTTTCCGGCGCCGTATGAGTTTCCAATGATTATCGTAAACTTCGGAACCACAGAGTTGCTGACGGCATTAACGAGTTTGGCACCGTCTTTAATGATTCCGCCGTGCTCCGATTTGGATCCGACCATAAAACCGGTAACGTCCTGCAGAAATACCAGTGGAATTTTCTTCTGGTTGCAATTTGCGATAAACCGGGTCGCTTTGTCAGCACTGTCGGAATAGATCACTCCGCCAAACTGCATTTCGCCGCGCTTCGATTTGACGACCTTCCGCTGGTTGGCGACAATTCCCACTGCCCAGCCGTCGATCCGCGCATATCCGGTGATTATAGTTTGTCCGTAACCGTCTTTGTACGCTTCAAATTCGGAATTATCAACCAGACGGGAAATAATTTCCATCATGTTGTATTGTTCAGACCGTTGCTTTGGTAAGATTCCGAAAATTTCCTCTTGCGATTTCTCCGGTTTTTGTGGTTTGATTCTGCTAAAACCTGCTTTTTCATAGTCGCCGATCTTGTCAACAATGTTGCGGATCCGGTTCAATGCATCCTTGTCGTCCTTGGCTTTGTAATCGGTCACGCCTGAAATTTCGCAGTGTGTTGTTGCGCCGCCCAGCGTTTCGTTATCGATCGTTTCCCCGATTGCGGCTTTCACAAGATAGCTTCCGGCAAGGAAAATACTTCCTGTTTTGTCAACGATCAATGCTTCATCGCTCATGATCGGAAGATACGCGCCACCGGCAACACAACTTCCCATCACTGCAGCGATCTGTGTGATTCCCATACTGCTCATGATCGCGTTGTTTCGAAATATGCGGCCGAAATTTTCCTTGTCGGGAAAGATTTCATCCTGCATCGGAAGATAAACCCCGGCGCTGTCGACCAGATATATGATCGGAATGCGGTTTTCCATCGCGATTTCCTGTGCGCGCAGGTTCTTTTTGCCGGTAATCGGAAACCAGGCACCCGCTTTTACCGTGGCGTCATTTGCAACGACGATGCATTGTTTGTTTTTGATGTAACCGATTTTTACAACAACGCCGCCGGAAGGGCAGCCGCCGTGTTCTTTGTACATTCCGTCGCCCGCAAAAGCGCCGATCTCGATTGACTTTGAATTTGGATCAAGCAGGAAGTCGATCCGTTCCCGCGCGGTCATTTTGCCTTCGTTGTGAAGTTTTGCTATTCGTTTTTCGCCTCCGCCGAGTTTAATCTGTGCAAAGCGATGTTTGAGATCTGATAATAAAAGTTTGTTGTGGTCTTCGTTTTTATTGAAGTTGATGTCCATTTTCGTTGAAATGTTTGGCGTAGTCGTGTCTTCTGTCATAAGGCAGGCATGGCTGTTAAATAAATTTTACCGGAATGTTAAGAATTAATAATGGCTTAACATTACATGTTTACTTTTGTCGCAGAAAAATAAACAATATGTCATTAAACAGCATCTTCCAGTTTTTGGTCCCGAAAGATAAAAAATTCTTTCCGCTTTTCGAGCAGGCTTCAAAGAACCTTATCCTGTTGGCCGAAACACTTCACGAATTAGTCAACCATCCGAAGGACGAACGCGAAGCTTATTTTACGAAAATTGAAGAACTCGAAGCTATCATTGAGGAGATTACACACAAAACGCACCTTGAACTGAGCCGGAACTTTATAACGCCATTCGACCGCGAGGATATTTATTCGCTTGTAAAATCGATGGATGATGTAGCCGATTACATGCATGGCGCCGCAAGCCGGATGCGGCTTTACCAGGTTGAGAAGATTACGAAGTCGATCCGAAAGCTGACCGAGATCAACCTTGAGGCTTGCCAGCACATCGGAAATGCAATCGTCGAGTTGAAAGACCTGAAGAACATGAAACCGATCACCGATGCCTGCAAAAAGATCAACAAGCTCGAAAGCAAATCAGATAACGTGTTCGACAAGGCAGTTGCGGATATCTTCGAAAACGAAACCGACGCTAAAAATATAATCAAATACAAAGAGGTGCTTTCGGCGCTCGAATCGGCAACCGACAAATGTAAAAGTGTCGCAAATGTGCTTGAATCGGTTGTTGTAAAACACTCTTAAAATACTGGTATGGAATTCACCTTGCTGATTGTTATCATCGTCCTCGCGCTCATTTTTGACTATATCAATGGCTTCCACGATGCTGCCAATGCCATAGCCACCGTTGTGGCGACAAAAGTGCTGACACCATTTCAGGCGGTAATCTGGGCGGCATTTTTTAACTTTCTCGCATACTGGGTTTTTGGTTTTGGCGTTGCCGATACGGTTGCCAAAACCGCACGGACCGAAAACATCGACCTTATTGTAATTCTTGCCGGCGTAATTGCCGCGATCTGCTGGAACCTTTTTACCTGGTGGCAGGGAATTCCGTCAAGCTCATCACATACTTTGATCGGTGGGTTCGCGGGCGCAGCGATTGCACATTCGGGATTTAATGTGGTTTCGTGGTATATTCCCGGGAAAGACGGCGGAATGCCATCAGGAGTAATTATCATTATCGCATTTATCGTACTGGCACCGCTCATTGGCGCAATAGTATCGTATTTTATTTCGATATGGCTTCTGAATGCATCCAAGAAAAGCATTTATCCCAAAATGGTCACGCTGCTCATTATGGCGATTGTGATCTGGTTTGTTGAATCACAACTTATCTACACGATTGATAAGCCGCGTTTTGAATCGCATTTTTGGAGTGTTGTATTTGAATCTCACAACCTTAAATGGTTTCTGGTCGCGTTTATCGTGCTCTCGATTGGCGTCTTTTGCCTGATGTTCAGCAGCTTCACCCATTCGCAATCGGAGTATTGGCTTAAAAAAATGCAGCTGCTTTCGTCGGCGTCTTTCAGCCTCGGACACGGTGGAAACGATTCGCAAAAAGTAATGGGGATCATCGCAGCGGCAGTTGCGGTTTATATCCATACGAGTGGCGTCGCCCAGGAAAGCATGCCGGAATGGCTCGACGTCGTTTTACCTAAGAACGGCAGCGAAGGCCACATGCCGGCGTGGATTCCGCTAACGTGTTATTCCGTGATTGCAGCAGGAACATTGAGCGGCGGTTGGAAAATCGTCAAGACAATGGGATCAAAAATTACTAAGGTGACCTCCTTTGAAGGAGTTGCCGCAGAAACCGCAGGAGCGCTGACGCTGTACTTTACCGAGCATTTTAAGATTCCGGTGAGCACAACACATACGATTACTGGTTCAATTATCGGGGTCGGACTTACCAAAAGAATCTCAGCTGTGCGTTGGGGTGTAACGGTAAGCCTGGTCTGGGCCTGGGTGCTGACGATTCCGATTTCGGCATTGCTGGCCGCATTGTTCTATTGGATCTTAAAAATATTTCTATAACTGAAGCCGGGTTTTGCCCGGTTTTTTGTTGAAATTCGTAAACCGAATACTTTCAAATATGGACCGGATCAGCCAAACAATTTCACTTTTCGACCGGCATGCGCAGCTGTATATGGATAAATACATGGACGTATCGCTGTATTCCGAATCATTTGACTTCTTTGCGTCGCATCTTCCGGGGAAAACCGTTTTGGAATTGGGATGCGGTCCCGGCAACGTGACATCTTATCTGCTAAAGAAAAACCGAAGTCTCGAAATTTTGGCAACCGATCTTGCGCCTGCAATGCTTGGGTTGGCTAAAATCAACAATCCACAGGCGGACTTTGCCATCATGGATTGCCGAAATATTCTATCGGTAAACAAAATATTCGACGGGATCATGTGCGCTTTCTGCCTGCCGTACCTTTCGAAAGAAGAAGCAATGGAACTCATTGCTGACGCCTCCAAGTCGCTTCGTTCACGGGGCTTGCTATACATCAGCACAATGGAAGACGATTACTCGACTTCAGGAATCAACAGATCCTCGTCCGGGGAAGAGATTCTTATGTTCAACCACGAACGCGATTATCTTGTTTGCGCATTTGCCGATAACAACTTTGAAATGGTATTTGAACAGCGAAAGAAATACTCGGATCCTTACGGCAAACCAGTTACCGATTTGCTGCTAATCGGAAAATTAAAGCCATAAAAAAACCGGAACAGATGTCCCGGTTTCGTGGGCGATACTGGGTTCGAACCAGTGACCCCTACCTTGTCGAGGTAGTGCTCTGAACCAGCTGAGCTAATCGCCCGATTGTGCTGCAAATATACATTTAGAAATGATTTTGCCCAATACCACTGCAATTTTATTTTTTGACGATATCCTTTAAGACTGCGCGGTCGTCATAATTAACGATTTTGAGCGTAACATCCTGATTTTTAAAATTCTTACCTTCGATCACATAAAGTTTTCCGTGCTCAAAATTGACGTTGCTTTGATCGAAGTCCACGTCTCCATAAGTCAATATTTTTCGTACATCGGCCGTATCGGCTAAATGCTGCGCGATTTTTTGGGTAGCAATATCAGAGTAAACAAATGGTTTCGACCGAAGATGTTTCAAGACACGTGCATTTGGAAAGTAACTGCAGCTGGCGTCTTTACCGTTAAGGATGAAAAATACGAAAACCAGTCCGATTGCAAATCCGGCAAGATAATAGGCGAGTCGAAAGATAAACTTCATTTCAAAATTTTCGGCAAAGGTAGCGAAACCGTGTGTTAAAACACAATCAGGTTAATGTCACTAACCGGCAGGCCGAACCAATCGCCCATGGTTTTATTGGTCAGGATTCCGTGGTACATATAAACTCCGCATTTGAGTCCGTTGTTGACACGGATTGCGCTTTCCACTCCGCCATCGTCGGCAATGTCCAAGAGGTACGGCGTCAGGATATTGCTGATTGAAAGCGAGGCTGTTTTCGAATATCGTGATGGAATATTGGGAACGCAGTAATGGATGACGTTATTTTTGATGAAAGTCGGATTTTCATGCGTGGTGACTTCGGATGTTTCAAAGCATCCTCCGGTATCGATGCTGACGTCAACGATCACGGCGCCGCGTTTCATGTGTTCAACCATGGTTTCGGTGACAACAACCGGGCATCTTTCTTTGCCCCGCATTGCGCCAATCGCGACATCGCAACGGCGTAGCGCTTTCAGCAATCCTTTGGGCTGGATCGTCGAGGTAAAGATGCATTGGTTAAGATTATTGGCGAGCCTTCGAAGCTTGGTGATCGAATTGTCGAACACTTTCACGTTTGCTCCGAGTCCGAGTGCGGTTTTCGCAGCGTATTCTCCAACCGTGCCGGCGCCGAGGATAACAACGTCGGTCGGTGCGACCCCGGTGATGTTTCCAAATAAAAGGCCTTTTCCCGACTGGCTGTTGATCATCAAATCGGCTGCAATAAGTACCGACGCAGTTCCTGCAATCTCACTCAGTGATTTCACTGCAGGGTAAGATCCGTCTTCGTCTTTGATGTATTCAAATGCAAGCGCAGTCACTTTTTTGCGGGTAAGCGCTTCAAAATACTCCCGGCGCCTTGTTTTGAGCTGAATCGCAGATATTACGACCGTTTGCGGATTGATCAGCTCGATTTCCTCCATCGTGAGCGGTTCGACTTTAAGCAGAATAGGGCAGCCCAAAACCTTTCGCGTGTCGTTGGTAATTTCTGCTCCCGCATCGCTGTATTCCTTGTCACAATAACTTGCCATTAAACCCGCGCCTGCCTCAATCATGACGCGATGTCCATGCGCTGTGAGCGAAGCAACCGCGTCGGGCGTGAGGCAGATCCGGCGTTCCTGATAGCTGGTTTCTTTGGGAATTCCAATGAAAAGCCGGCTCTTATGCCGTTCGATCTCCAATTTCTCTTCCTGCGGCAGCAGTTGTTGCTTTGTGAATGGCGTAAGTGACATAGGCTGCAAAAATTTCCGGTCTAAGTTATGGAAAAGTAATAAAGAGGCAAAGATTAAAGTCAGATAAATCTGTGACTTTATGCGGACTTATTTTCGCTTGTCATTCCAGCGTAACCTTTCGCATTCCGTCCGGCATTTCGGTGATTTCAAGTACGGATCTGTTCGCCGGCAGCAACGATGAAATCTTCTCGGCCCATTCGATAAAGCACCAGTTTCCGGAGTACAAATATTCTTCGATTCCCATATCGAGCGCTTCTGTTTCGCTTCGAAGCCGGTACACATCAAAGTGATAAACCGTCTGGCCATTGTTTGCAAGATATTCGTTGACCAGGGAAAAAGTCGGGCTTGCAGTCGTATCGTTCACACCGAGCGCTTTACAGATCGCTTTGATAAGCGTAGTTTTTCCTGCGCCCATTTCACCATTGAAAAGAATTATTTTTTCAGGATGCGAGGCCAATATCTTTTGCGCTGCTGAATCGATGTGTTCCAGCGAAAATCGGATTTCCATCTATTTCGGATTAAAAACCAGGAATGGAACAATCATTTCTTCGAGCGAAATTCCGCCATGCTGATAGGTATTTCGATAATAGCTGACATAATGGTTGTAATTGTTGACATACGCCAGGAAAAAGTCATTCTTGGCAAAAATATAGGAACTGCTCATGTTAATGGCAGGTAATTGAATTCTTTTCGGATCTTTTACAGCGTAAACGTCGCGGTCTTCGTAAGTAAGGCTGCGGCCGGTTTTATAGCGCAGGTTCAGGCTTGTATTCTTATCTCCGATGACTTTAGACGGATTTTTTACATTGATCGTTCCGTGGTCAGTGGTGATGATGAGGCGGAAGCCCAGTTGCTGCGCCTGCTGGATAATTTCGAGCAACGGAGAATTCCGGAACCAGCTCAACGTCAGCGAGCGATAAGCCTTGTCGTCGGCGGCAAGTTCTTTTACGACGTCCATTTCGGTTTTTGCGTGCGAGAGCATGTCGATGAAATTGTAAACAATTGTTACCAGGTCATTGTTTTTAAATGACTTGAAGTTCTCGACCAGCTTTTTGCCCGCGGCGAAGTTGGTAATCTTGAAATAATCCTGTTTGATGTGGAGTCCGAGTCGCTTCAGATGCGCCGCAAGAAACTCTGCTTCGTATAAATTTTTTCCGCCTTCCTCAACATCGTTTTTCCAATATTGCGGAAAATTTTTCTCCATTTCAAGTGGAGTCATTCCGGAGAAAATCGCATTTCGTGCATATTGTGTCGCGGTTGGAAGAATCGCATAATAAGGAATTTCCTTCTCGAGTTTGTAATGGTTGGCAACGACGCTTTCGAAAGCTTTCCATTGGTCGTATCGCAGGTTATCGATCACCACAAACAAAACCGGACGGTCTTTTTTCACGATTTCTGGCACTACGAGCTCGCGAAAAAGCGTGTGCGATTGCACCGGCTTATCGACCTTCGACTTGCCGGAACCCGACTGAGCGGCGCCTGCAAACCAATCTTCGTAATTTCTTTCGATGAATTTACCGAATTGGGCATTGGCTTCGATTTTTTGCGATTCCAGTATTTCCGACATTCCCTGATCTTCGATGTCTTCAAGTTCGAGTTCCCAGAATAAAAGCCGACGGTAAAGCTCAGCCCATTCCTCATACGAATTCACCATCGACATATCTACGGCGATCTTGCGGAATTCCTTCTGGTAATCCAACGTAGTCTTGGTGGAAATCAGCCTAGAATGGTCAAGATTTTTCTTGATGCTGAGCAAAATCTGGTTCGGATTTACCGGCTTGATCAGGTAGTCGGCAATCTTTGACCCGATGGCTTCTTCCATGATGAGTTCTTCCTCACTCTTGGTAATCATGATCACCGGGGTGGCCGATTTCTTCTCCTTTATCTCAGCCAGCACTTCGAGTCCGCTCATGCCCGGCATATTTTCGTCAAGAAACACAATATCGAAGTTTCCTTCGGCAAATATATCGATGGCATCACGACCGTTGTTGCACGTGGTCAGCTCATAATTCTTCTTTTCGAGAAACATGATATGAGGCTTGAGAAGATCGATTTCATCATCGACCCAAAGGATTTTGATCTTGTCCATTCCCATGAATTTAATTGCGCAATTTAACACTTACCTAACGTTGCACCTCTTAAAGTTATTGTAAAAGTTTTCCGCCAAAAGCGTCTGCTTAAATGTAACATTTCAATTGAATCCTGTAATAAAGCGGCGCAGGCGCGGATGTAATTTAGTCCAATATCAAAAACATCAGGATTATGGAAACAAATGAAAAAAACGACGGAATTGAATATACCAGAAGCCACACCGATCGCGAGATGCACAATATAAACCGCGAAAACCAAGTGAAAGCCGCTTCCGAAGATGAAAATGACGATGCCGGAATTGTTTCTGCTGCCGAGCGCGAAGGCGGCGAGAAATATTCCAATACCAACACAGGTTATAACGTGAGCGCCGCCAACCGGAAAGAAAATTTCACCGATCCCGATTACGGCGCTACCGCTGCAAAAACAGCGAATCAAATAAATGATCAGAATAAAGAATCTTAAACAAACCAGTCATGCCAGCAACAGAAAGAAATTCCTGGGACAGAAGCAATCGCCAGGGGCAAAATATGGATCCCGATCATTCATCGGACGAATTCCTTAAAGAAGGAGCAGAGACCAACCCAAACAAGGACGCTGACGGTTATGGAAGCGAGGCCGCAAGGTCCGACCATCATAATTATGAATCCGGTTTCGGAAGCCGTACGGGAAACAACTCGTCCGAACACGTCAGTATGCGAAATCGCGAAAATTATACAAAAGGAAATCCCGGTTCTGCCGGAAGGGCTTCATAAATGGAACAGAGCCAAGCGGACACGCCATTGAAGGCAAAAGTCCTTTATCCTTACCAGCAAGCCGACATTGACAAGATATTCGGGCTGATCGAATCACATCGGCCCGAATACCATATTTTGTATCAACTGCCAACCGGCGGAGGAAAGACGGTCGTTTTCGCCGAAATTGTCCGCCGATTTACCGAAACCACTGGCCGGAAAGCCATTGTGCTGACGCATCGCAACGAACTTTGCACACAGACCTCGAAAACGCTGCTCCAGATGGGTGTGCCAAACAAACGCATCACCAGTGCATTGAAAAAGCTGCCGTCCAACAATCCGTTTCTATGCTATGTTGCCATGGTTGAAACGTTGAAAAACCGATTGCGCGAAAAGCAAATAGCGATTTCCGATGTCGGATTGGTCATAATTGATGAAGCGCATCACAATTCATTCGGCAAGCTTTTGAAACATTTCGAGGATGCTTATGTGGTCGGAATTACCGCAACGCCGCTGAGTTCGAATGCGGATTTGCCGATGAACCGCAATTATTCCGAATTGATCACGGGCGAATCGATCGCCTCGCTGATTGAAAAAGGTTATCTCGCGAAGGCTGAAACTTACGCATACGATGTCGAATTAAATTCACTGATAACCGGAATTACCGGCGATTATACGGTACAGTCTTCAGACGAATTTTATTCATCACCGGCAATGATCGAAATGCTGCTCAAGGCATACGAAAGCGGGTCCAAAGGCAAGAAGACATTGATTTTTAACAACGGGATTTTCACTTCGCGCCGCGTTTGCGAATCTTTTCGCGAAGCCGGTTATGCAATCAGGCACTTGGACAATAAAACTCCGACCACCGAACGGGCCGAAATTTTAAAGTGGTTTCGGAAAACGCCGGGGAGTATTCTAACCTCTGTTTCACTTCTCACCACCGGATTCGACGAGCCGTCGGTACAATCGGTGATTCTTTTTCGCGCGACGAAATCGATGACCTTATATTTCCAGATGATTGGCCGCGGATCGAGGCGCATCGGACGCAAAAAGAGCTTTACCCTGATCGACCTCGGAAATAATGTAGCACGCTTCGGACATTGGAATGCCGATATCGACTGGCAAAACGTTTTTGAAAATCCACAGGCATATCTGGAACGCAATTCAGGCGAATCGGAAACCGCTGCGTATTCGTTGCCGAAGTCGGTTCGTGCCCTGTTTCCGAACAGCCCGGAAGTCAATTACGATATAGAAGCGGCATGGCTGCAAGCGGCACAGGAACAGCTGAAGCCCAAAACAATCATCCGCGATTCGCTGCGGCAGCACGCGTTTTTGTGCCTGGCGAACAGCGAAACTCCCGCCGAAGCTCGCGCACTTGCAAAGGCGCTGGAACCCGATATAAAACAACGGGTCAAGCTTTATACGCAGCTGATGGGCAAGACCACGCGCAATTATGTCGAATGGCTCGAAGAGGATTACATGTTCCGGTTGCAGGGGCTTGTAAGTAAAATATTTAATAAGATTGACCTTCCCGAATCTTTTGAACTGAAAAAGGTGTAGCTTCGATAATAATTTACGTTTAAACCATCATTTGGAAGATCGGTCTTAAGCGGCATTAACTAAAATCAAAAACAATGAAAAAGTTTCTTTTAATCCCAGTGTTCTTTGCCGCTGCGGTGCTTTCAGTATCCTGCGACAAAGACGACAACAACCAATCGATTTCCGATGCGGATCTTCTTACTGCGTCTGCGGTTTCCGATTATGCTACCGAATCCGATTTCCAGGCTGCGATGGAATCGGCTAACGACAATGGAAGCCTTCGTCAAGGCGATGCTGCAACTTCGTTATCTTCGGTCGCTCCTTGTGCCGACGTCACTTTTTCGGGAACGACTTTCCCGCTCACAATCACCATCGATTTTGGTACCGGATGCACCAACAACGGAATTACCCGCAGTGGAATCCTTACCATCGCGCTTACCGGGCCATTGATGCAAGCCGGTTCAGAGATGACAATACAGCGCAATAATTATTACGTTAACGGATATCACATCGAAGGAAGTGTGTATTATGTCAACCAAACCACCGACAGCAATATACCCGAGTGGACGCGCACCATTACTAACGGCCATATCACCAATCCGGCCGGCGCTGTTTTCGTGCATTCGGGTACGCGCACAGTCAGACAAATCGAAGGTGTTGCCACTCCGCTTATTCTTGCCGATAATGTTTTTGAGATTACTGCCGGCTCATACACAGTTACTGGTCCGTCCGGAAATTCACTCACCGCGACGATTGTAACTCCGCTGATTAAAAAGCATTCGTGCCCTTATATTTCGCAGGGAGTTCTGCATTTAAACGGAACTTATCTCGATGGCGACCTTGATTATGGCAACAACGACTGTGATGATCTTGCAGTTTATACCCATTCAGACGGGCAGAGTTATACGATTCACCTGTAATCACGCAATTTAAAGAGAGGCTTCGGCCTCTTTTTTTATGGGGTGCCGATTTAGTATCTTTGAGCAAATTTTGAAAGTGGCCAGCAATAAGTTGAAAATACTGAACGACCCGATCTACGGATTCATTTCGTTGCCCGACGAGCTGATTTATGACCTTGTAAACCATCCGTATTTCCAGCGGCTGCGCAGGATTTCGCAGATGGGATTGTCAAGCCTTGTTTTTCCCGGCGCACAGCATACGCGTTTCCATCACGCTTTGGGAAGCATGCACCTGATGCAAAAAGCCGTCGATGTGCTTCGTTCAAAGGGAACGGCGATTTCGACCGATGAAGAGCAGGCGCTTTACGTGGCAATCCTGCTGCACGACATCGGACACGGTCCATTTTCACACGCAATGGAAAACAGCATTGCCGAAAATGTCCACCACGAGTCGATTTCACTGCTATTCATGCAAAGGCTCAATACGCTGTTCAGTGGAAAGCTGGAGCTTGCAATCGAGATATTCACCGGAAATTATCCACGCAAGTTCATGCTTCAGCTGGTTTCAAGCCAATTGGACATGGATCGGATGGATTACCTCAAGCGCGACAGTTTTTTCACCGGAGTTGCCGAGGGAAATATCAATTCCGACCGGCTGATACAAATGCTGCATGTTGTTGACGATGTACTGATGATCGAGGAGAAGGCAATTTATTCGGTCGAGAAATTCCTGATGGCAAGAAGGCTGATGTATTGGCAGGCTTATCTGCACAAAACCAGTCTTTCCGCCGAACTGATGCTGATGAAAGTACTCAAAAGAGCACGCGAACTCGTCCGCAAGGAAGTGAATGTCGAGGCAAGCGCGCCGCTTCAGTTTTTCATACAAAACAAAATTACGACGGCTGATTTTGATGATGCTACATTGGACAGGTTTGCACAATTGGACGATTACGACATCATCAGCGCATTGAAGCAGTGGCAATTCCATTCCGATCCGATTCTTTCCGATTTAAGCCGCATGGTAATCAATCGCGACCTTTTGAAAATCAGGCTGGATGCAGAAAAATTTCCGGCAGGCGAACTTGCTCGGCTCGTTGAAATTTTTACGGCAAGCAACGGAATGACGCCGGCCGAAGCCAAGTATTATATTTTTAAGGGAAAGATCCGAAATCAGGCGTACAGTAACGAGCTCGAGCCGATCCGGATACTTCGACGCGACGGAACGGTTGGCGACGTAATTGAGGCCTCCGACCAGATGAACCTGAAGGCGCTGTCAAAACCGGTCATCAAGTATTACATGTGTTTTCCGAAACAACTTTCGGAAAAATAAGTTTCAAAATCTATTTTTTATATTTTTGTCGGGATGAAACAGGGCGTACTCTTATTCCATAAATTCCATAGCTGTTGCAACGCGCTCCGAACAGTGTCAACCGAAAATAAACTGGCAGCATGAAATTTACGGCGGAGCAAATAGCGGGAATATTAGGAGGCGAGGTCGAGGGAAATCCCGATGCTGTGGTTTATAAATTGTCAAAAATCGAGGAAGGCTGCGACGGCTCTCTTACTTTTCTTTCCAATCCCAAATACAACAATTTCATTTATTCGACAAAGGCGACGGTAACGATCGTGAACACTTCGTTCGTACCTGAATCGGCAATTACAACCACACTAATAAGGGTGGACGATGCCTACGGCGCTTTTACGAAAATACTTGAATACTATAATCATATCAAGCTCAACAAGAGCGGAATAGAATCTCCAAGTTTTATTGCGGAAACCGCAACTTATGGTGAAAACGCCTATATCGGCTGTTTCGCCTATTTGGGAAATAATGTCCGTTTGGGCAATAATGTCAAAGTGTATCCGAACGCTTTTATTGGCGACAACGTAACAGTCGGAAACGACGTAATCATCTTTGCGGGCGCAAAAATCTATTCCGACACCGTCATCGGTAACAATTGCATTGTGCAGTCGGGAGCCATCATCGGGGCTGACGGATTTGGCTTCGCTCCGCAGCCTGACGGAACGTATAACAAAGTTCCGCAAATCGGGAATGTGGTCATCGAGGACAATGTCGACATTGGTTCGTGCACTACGATCGACCGCGCCACAATGGGATCAACGATTATTCGAAAAGGAGTGAAGCTGGACAATCAGATCCAGATCGCACACAATGTCGAAATCGGTGAAAATACCGTGATTGCGGCCCAGACCGGTGTAGCGGGATCGACCAAAATAGGGAAGAACTGCATGATTGGCGGCCAGGCGGGAATTGCTGGTCATTTAATTATTGGAAATAATGTCCGCATCCAGGCTCAATCCGGAGTTGGCAAAAACATAGCCAACGGCGAAACGGTACAGGGATCGCCCTCATTTAACTATTCGGATTACAGCAAATCGTATGTGCATTTCAGGAACCTTTCAAAACTGGTAGCCGAAGTTGAAGAACTCAGAAAAATCATCAATAACAAATAGACCAATGGTTAAACAAAAAACCATCAAGAATGAAATTTCGCTTACCGGCGTCGGGCTTCACACCGGTAAAGAAGTAAAAATGACCTTCAAGCCAGCTCCGCTAAACAACGGATTTTCCTTCGTTCGCGTTGACCTTGAAGGCCATCCGGTAATCGAGGCCGATGCGTCCTACGTAATCAATACACAACGCGGAACCAATCTGGAAAAACGCGGTGTCAAAATCATGACTTCGGAACACGTTCTGGCGGCGTGCGTCGGTTGTGACCTTGACAACGTTATAATCGAGCTAAATGGACCCGAGCCGCCAATTATGGATGGATCGGCTAAGTTTTTCGTTGAGGCGATAGAAAAAGCGGGCATCGAAGAACAGGAAGCGGAGCGCAATTATTATGTTGTAAAAGAAGTCATCTCTTTTTCGGATGAAGCTTCAGGAAGCGAAATTCTTGTCATGCCGAGCGACGATTATCAGGTTACGGCGATGGTTGATTTTGGAACCAAGGTTTTGGGAACGCAGAATGCAACGATGAAAAACTTGTGCGAATTCAAGTCGGAAATCTCCAATTCGCGGACGTTCAGCTTTTTGCACGAACTCGAAACCCTGCTCGACAACGGACTCATCAAAGGCGGCGATCTCAATAACGCCATCGTTTACGTCGACAAGGAAATTTCGGGCAGCACAATGGAAAACCTGAAAGTTGCTTTCGGAAAAGACAACATTTCGGTAACGCCAAATGGCATTCTGGATAACCTGACTTTGCATTATCCGAACGAAGCGGCGCGCCACAAACTATTGGATGTAGTGGGCGATCTGGCTTTGGTCGGAACCCGGATCAAAGGGAAAGTCATTGCCAACAAGCCGGGCCACTTTATCAATACGCAATTTGCCAAGAAACTCTCGAAAATCATAAAAATCGAGCAGCGCAACCAGGTTCCGGTTTTCGATCTTCAGCAGGAACCGCTGATGGACATTCATAAAATCATGAGCATGCTGCCGCACAGGCCGCCGTTCTTGCTCGTCGATAAAATATTCGAGCTTTCAGACACGCACGTGGTTGGATTGAAAAATGTCACCATGAATGAGCCGTTTTTTGTGGGCCATTTTCCGGGAGCGCCTGTAATGCCCGGAGTTCTTATCGTTGAGGCGATGGCGCAAACCGGCGGAATCCTGATCTTGAGCACCGTTCCTGATCCGGAAAATTACCTTACGTACTTCATGAAAATTGACAACGTCAAATTCAAACAGAAAGTCCTTCCGGGCGACACGCTCATCTTTAAATGCGACCTGATTTCACCGATCCGTCGCGGTATCTGCCACATGCAGGGCAATGCGTATGTAAACGGAAAACTTGTCGCCGAGGCCGAACTGATGGCACAAATAGTAAAAAAACAATAAAGCATGAATCAGCCTTTAGCATATGTTCATCCCGGCGCAAAAATCGCCAAAAACGTGGTTATTGAACCGTTTACAACCATACACAACAATGTCGTAATCGGCGATGGAACCTGGATCGGGTCGAACGTGACTATAATGGAAGGCGCAAGAATCGGAAAAAACTGCAATATATTTCCCGGTGCAGTCATCTCGGCTGTTCCACAAGATTTGAAGTTTGGCGGTGAAGATTCACTTGCGATCATCGGCGATAATACTACTATCCGTGAGTGCGTTACGATAAACCGCGGAACAATTGCATCGGGACAGACCACAATCGGAAAAAACTGCCTGATCATGGCAACGGCACATATTGCGCACGATTGCCATATTGGCGACAATGCGATAATCGTTAACGGCGTTGCGCTGGCCGGACATGTAACTGTTGGCAATTTTGCGATTATTGGCGGGCTCGCAGCAGTTCATCAATTCATCCATATTGGCGACCACGCGATGATTTCCGGTGGATCGTTGGTAAGAAAAGATGTGCCTCCATATACCAAAGCAGCAAAAGAGCCGCTTTCCTATGTTGGAATCAATTCCGTCGGATTGCGCCGTCGCGGATTTACAACCGAAAAAATCAGAGAAATCCAGGAAATCTACCGGATTTTGTACCAAAAAAATTACAATACGACGCAAGCTTTGGGAATCATTGAAGCCGAGATGGAAGCAACTCCCGAGCGCGATGAAATTATCTTGTTTATCCGGAATTCGTCACGAGGCGTAATGAAAGGCTACACCGGAAACTATTAGCACTAACTTTAAACTTTAAAATTCAAACTACATTAAATGGCAAGTACATCAGATATCAGAAACGGATTGTGCATCAAATACAATCACGACATCTACAAAATCATTGAATTTCTTCACGTAAAGCCCGGAAAAGGGCCGGCTTTCGTACGTACAAAATTGAAAAGCCTGACAAACGGAAAAGTACTTGACAATACGTTTTCGGCCGGACATAAGATTGATGAAGTACGCGTTGAAACACACAAATTCCAGTTTCTTTACGCCGAAGGTGACAATTACAACTTCATGCATTCAGAAACATTTGAGCAAATTACACTAAACAAAGAAATTCTCGACGCGCCGGATTTGCTGAAAGAAGGCGATAACGTAATGGTGATCATCAACGCCGAGACAGAAGCGCCGCTATCGGTTGACATGCCTGCTTCGGTGGTTCTTGAAGTCACTTATTCCGAGCCTGGAGTTAAAGGAAATACGTCGACGAATGCTACAAAACCGGCGACAGTTGAAACCGGAGCAACAATCAACGTTCCGCTGTTTATCAATGAAGGCGATAAGATAAAAATCGATACTGCTACTCACGCTTACATGGAGCGCGTAAAATAATGAGGTTTCCAAGAACATATTCACTTCGGGAAATTGCCGAAATAATCGGAGCCGAATTTCGCGGTGACGCCGACTTTCCCGTCACGGGAATGAACGAGATCCACGTAGTTGAGCCGGGTGATATTGTTTTTGTGGACCATCCCAAATATTATGATAAAGCTTTGCAATCGGCGGCTACGATCGTATTGATCAATAAAGAAGTCGATTGCCCAACTGGAAAGGCGTTGTTGATTTCGGACGATCCGTTTCGCGATTTTAACAAGCTAACGCAGCATTTTCGGCCTTTCAGGGAATCGAATGCATCAATTTCGCCATCCGCGGTAATCGGCGAAGGAACCGTCATACAGCCGAACAGCTTTATTGGGAACCATGTATCAATTGGCAAAAACTGCCTGATCCATTCCAATGTTGCCATTTACGATCATACGATTATCGGTGACAATGTGATCATTCATGCCGGGACTGTACTTGGGGCCGATGCCTTTTATTACAAAAAACGCGAATCGGGTTTTGACCAGTTGGTCTCCGGTGGCCGCGTAGTTATTGAAGATAATGTCGGAATTGGCGCCTTGTGTACAATTGACAAAGGAGTTACCGGTGACACCAGAATAGGGCAGGGGACAAAAATCGATAATCAGGTCCATGTGGGCCACGATACCGTAATCGGTAAAAAATGCCTCATCGCGTCGCAAACCGGAATTGCAGGCTGTGTCATTATTGAAGATGAAGTCACGCTTTGGGGCCAGGTAGGAACCACAAGCGGAATTACGATCGGTACCGGAGCTGTTGTACTTGGCCAGACCGGAGTGACAAAATCGGTACCCGGCGGAAAGACTTATTTTGGGACGCCGATCGAAGAATCGCGGGAAAAGCTCAAGCAACTGGCAAACATCAAAAAAATACCGGAACTTTTAAATAAAATGAAGTAATGACCGCCAAGAAAATTGTAAGCAATTTTTACAAATCGGATGCGCTGACTAACAGCGAGATCATGGATAGTTATATCCATCCGGAAATTCTCCTCGATTGGAATTCAAGCAAAGGCTTTCTCCAACTGAAAAGAGATGAGATCCTAGCGCTTTCCGCCGAACTCGGCCGGGCGTATGTCCGTTCAAAGGTCAGGATTTCACACCTGTTTTCAGAAGGCGACCTGGTTTCGGTACGTTATTCCCACTTTGTCAAGACCATAGAAAATCCGCGCGAAGAAATGCTTTTGGCGCACTTTATCGTGATTTGGGAACTTCGAGATGGAAAGCTTTTCCGCGGCTATCAGATGAGCCAGCTATCGTAGCCTTTATTCCCGATATTAAACTTACTTTTGCAAATACAAACCAAATAAAATTCATATGAGCGTTTTAGTTAATAAAGATTCAAGGATAATTGTTCAAGGTTTTACAGGAAGTGAAGGCACTTTTCACGCTTCACAAATGATTGAGTACGGTACGAACGTCGTTGGTGGCGTAACTCCGGGAAAAGGCGGAACCGAACACCTGAATCGTCCTGTTTTCAATACGGTTAAGGAAGCGGTTGAAAAAGCCGGAGCAGATACAACAATCATTTTCGTTCCGCCTGCATTCGCTGCCGATGCAATTATGGAAGCAGCAGATGCAGGAATTAAAGTCATCATTACAATCACTGAAGGAATTCCGGTTGCCGATATGATTAAGGCGTACCAATATATCAAAGGAAAAAATTGCCGTTTGATTGGCCCGAACTGTCCGGGTGTCATTACGCCGGAAGAAGCTAAAGTCGGCATCATGCCTGGATTTGTTTTCAAAAAAGGTACTGTCGGAATTGTGTCAAAATCGGGAACGTTGACCTACGAAGCTGCCGATCAGGTCGTAAAACAGGGATTGGGAATCACAACTGCCATCGGAATTGGCGGCGATCCGATCATCGGAACTACAACTAAAGAAGCGGTTGAGCTTTTGATGAACGACCCGGAAACAAAATGCATCGTGATGATCGGTGAAATTGGTGGCCAACTCGAAGCTGATGCTGCGAAATGGATCAAAGCCGATGGAAACCGCAAACCGGTCGTTGGATTTATTGCAGGCGAAACCGCGCCAAAAGGCCGCACGATGGGTCACGCAGGAGCGATTGTAGGCGGCGCCGACGATACTGCCGAAGCCAAAAAACGAATCATGCGCGAATGCGGAATTTACGTGGTAGATTCGCCGGCAGAAATCGGAATGAAAGTAAAAGAGGTTTTGCGCTAAACTTCAACTAAATCATATAAAAGAAGCCTCGCAATCGTGAGGCTTTTTTGTTGGACAAAATACCTCTAAAATTCTTGCCGGAATTTTTCAGTTGTTATAATACGGGCTGTCCCAACTTCCGGTACTCAGTTTTCGGCCGCCCATGAAAAAACCGTACATGGCCACCGCCAAAACAGACTTAAAAGCGAAAAGGAAAATGATCACCGACGCCATCGGTACCGACTTGCTAAGTTTCGTTTCAGGTATCATTAAAGTGATGATCAAACTTAACACAACGCAGGCAATTGTAAAATTCAGCAGATTTTTTATCGGAAGCACGAGCCAGCGCCGGTTCGCATCGAGATCGTTGCCCCATTTGTGGACGAGATAAAAATATTCGTTTCCGATTGGTACAAAAAGTAGCGGATCGTCGTAATTCATCAGCTTGAATGACTTGGCAGGCGCTGCAATCTTGAACCCGCTGAGTTGCGTATTGTGGTCTTTTTCGAGTCGGTGGATTTTTGTAATCGCTTCTTCGGGAATTCCGGCGCGGAATTGTGACGCATCAAGAAAACGCAGCCTGTAATCGACACAGATTTTGCGGATATGCGACAGATGGAATATCTTATCTTTTTCCAGCAAATCAAGGCGAAGCAAATTGTTTTCGGCGCGTCCGGATTCAATTAGTTTGTTACGGATCGCCCGACGTTCAGCTTCATTCTCAGCCAATAACTTATATACGCCGGCCAGTAAGCGATCGTGGCTTTTATCGCGCCGCCTGGATTTGACCAGTACATCCTCAAGATTGATTTTCCTGCGCAACATCCTTTTTAATTCAGTTGATTTAAAGATAGTGACGAAATGTGAAAATTAAAATGAAACTACTGTTAAAAATATTGTCGTCTTCAACCGCGCGAAAATGGCGGCATCCGACAGTAATTGGCTATTATTATTGTTATATTTGACACTTCAAAAACCTGTAGAACCAGACAATCACATGAAATTACTCGAAGGAAAAACCGCAATCATCACCGGTGCGAGCCGCGGGATAGGAAAGGGCATTGCCGAAGTTTTTGCAAAGCATGGCGCAAACGTCGCATTCACTTACAGTTCATCAGCCGAATCTGCGATGGCACTCGAAAACTGTCTGAACGGATTGGGCATAAAAGCCAAAGGATATCAATCGGATGCCGCCGATTTCAATCAGGCGCAGACATTTGTTGATGCAGTTTTGGCCGACTTTGGAAGCGTCGATATTCTGATTAACAACGCCGGAATCACCAAAGACAACCTGTTGATGCGGATGTCGGAAGAAGATTTCGATAAAGTAATCGACGTAAACCTGAAATCGGTTTTCAACATGACCAAAGCAATCCAGAAATCGTTTTTGAAACAACGTTCCGGATCGATAATAAATATGAGCTCGGTTGTGGGCGTAAAAGGAAATGCCGGTCAGGCGAATTATGCCGCTTCGAAAGCCGGTGTTATCGGATTCACAAAATCGATCGCGCTTGAGCTCGGATCGCGAAATATCCGTTGCAATGCGATCGCTCCCGGATTTATCGAAACCGAAATGACTGCCAAGCTTAACGAAGAAGTTGTTCAGGGCTGGCGGGACAGCATTCCGCTAAAGCGCGGTGGTACTACCGAAGATGTCGCCAATGCATGCCTTTTCCTGGCGTCCGACCTGAGCGCTTATGTAACCGGACAGGTAATGAACGTCGATGGCGGAATGCTGACTTAGTCATATTCAAAGCTATCGGATCTTAAATGACAACCTCCACAATCGTACTTCTGTTTCTGTCAATTGTCATTGCCGGCGGTGTGTCTTTTTATCAATATCTCTACAAACAACCGCGGTCAGCCACTACAAAGTTGCTGGCCGTTTTGCGATTTCTGTCGATCCTCGGATTGCTGCTCCTGCTTATTAATCCGGTCGTTTCGACAAATCGCTACGAAACCGAAAAGGCACCTTTGGCCATTGTAATCGACAATTCGCAATCGATCAAAGAGCTGAAAGCCGGCAAGCAGGCAACCGAAGTTTTCAATCGCATTACATCAAATAGTTCGATTAAGGAAAAATTCGATGTGCAACCGTATGTGTTCGACAGCGAATTTCGGACTGGCGGCGCCTCGGGCTTTGACGGAACCCAAACCAATGTCGAAGAGGTTGCAAAAAATCTGCGAAGCATCAATAAAAACAAGGCTTTTGCCACGGTCTTGATTACCGATGGAAATCAGACTACAGGAAACGAATTTACGTACGCCTTTGATGCCTCGAACAAAGTCTATCCGGTTGCGGTCGGCGATACGACTACGTTTCTAGACCTTAAGATCAGCCAGATCAATGCAAACCGGTACGCTTTCAAGAACAACAAATTTCCTGTGGAAATTTTTCTTCAATATGCCGGAAACAAACCCGTTAGCGCCAGTTTTTCAATCCGCCACGGCAATTCGGTGCTTTCGAGTCAGCCAGTTAATTTTTCGCCTCAAAAAAGATCTGCGGTCGTAAATTTATTGCTGCCTGCCAACGCGACTGGACTCCAATTGTTGAAAGCAGTAGTGACTTCGTCCGAAAAGGAAAAGAACACTTATAACAATTCGCAAAACTTTGCAGTTGAAGTGATCGACCAGAAAACGGAGGTCGCGATTGTGAGCGCAATCAATCATCCGGATTTGGGCGCATTGCGGAGAAGCATCGAAAACAATGCACAGCGTAAAGTCACAATCATTCCGCCAGGCGCATTAAAGCAAGCCGGCGATTACAATGTGACCATCCTGTACCAACCCAATGCGTCGTTCAAGAATGTCTTTGAATCGGTCAACGCGACGAAATCAAATTATCTGGTCATTACCGGTATGGCTACCGATTTTAACTTTCTCAACCAACAACAGGCCGATCTTAGTTTCAAGATGAGCGGCCAGAGTGAGGATTATCTCGCCGACTTCAATCCGCAGTTTAACCTGTTTGCCCTTGATAACATCGGTTTTGAAAATTTCCCGCCGCTGCAGCAACCTTTTGGTAACGTTAAAATCGGCGAAAGCGCCAACGTACTTCTTTCGGCGCGGATCAGAAACATTCCGGCAAATGCTCCGTTAATGGCTTTCTGGGAAAATGGCGGCCGGAGAAGTGCTTTTCTCCTGGGCGAAAATATTTGGAAATGGCGGATGCAAAGCCACATCGATGAGGGAAATTTTGAAAAATTCGATATCTTTATAGATAAGACAATCCAATTCCTCGCATCGGACAGCAAGCGAAAATCATTGGTTGTCAATCATGAAAATTTTTATAATTCGGGCGATCCGATAGAAATTACAGCGCAGTTCTTTAATAAAAATTATGAGTTTGACGAAAAGGCGCGGCTGTCGATTACGGTGACCGATCGCGAAACCAAGCGCCAGAAAAAATTCGATATGCTTCGCGGAAGTAATTCGTATAAGGTGAACCTTGACGGAATGACGGCGGGAAAGTATGATTTTTCGGTGCGTGAACTCAACTCAAACAGCGTTTACAACAGCTTTTTTGAGGTATTGGATTTCAATATCGAAAAGCAATTCGTCAATCCCGATCTACCGAAGCTCAACCAATTGGCCGCAGCGACCGGAGGCAAAACCTATCTTCCGCAGCAAACGGACGAACTGATCAAGAAGTTGCTGGATGACGAGAATTATAAGGCCGTACGAAAAACAATTACACGTAAAACGCCGTTGATAGATTGGATATGGCTGCTGGTAATTGTTTCTTTTACGCTCGCGGCCGAATGGCTGATTCGCAAGTACAACGGAATGCTATAACTATTGACTATGAAATATTTTTTGCCCCTTTTACTACTGACTTTTTCCACAGCAACCTTCGGCCAGAAACAAACTGCTGCGAAAGGTGCGACTTTTCAGGTTTCGGATCCGGCTGATGTTCGTGAGCCTTTTTTTAGGATTACCGGTACCGAGAGGTTTTGGACTGTCGAAATGACTGCTTCCGAAATTAAATTCATTTCACTGAATGAAGGCGAAACTTTTTCGGCGCCCTACGTAAAACCTGTTGATGCGCCAGATGGAAAAAGCCGGACATACAAGTCGTTTACAGGAAAAAAGAAAGATACATCCATTGAAATCACTGCCTATCAACAGAGTTGCAACGACGGTATGGGCGACAATCCGTACACACACGTCGTGCGGATTACCATCATTAAGCCTAAAGAAGCGGAGCCGATGATTTTAAAAGGTTGTGCGAATTACGTTGCCGATGTTAGGCTGAACAAAGTCTGGGTACTTCAGCAGCTAAATGGGGCGCCGGTTTCACCGCAGGATTTCGGAAACGAATTACCATACATCGACCTTCATCTTGCCGCGCCGGATGCTTTCACCGGCTTTGCAGGCTGCAACCTGATAAAAGGTAAATTCCTTGCGACAGATGCCGATCAACTTAAATTTGGCGATTTGGCTGAAGGCAGGATGACTTGTGTGTCGGGAAACAAGGAGCCGCAGTTTCTTGATGCGCTGCGCCAGACATCGCGGTACGAAATCAGGAACGGAAAGCTGCTGCTGTTTGCGAACGCGCGGTTGGTTGCAGTACTTAAAAAAGGAACATAAACTTTAAAGGCAATGAAAATAAATAGTAACGGCTTTGGCAGGTTTGCAGTAGTATTCAGCATCATAAAAAGCTTCCTGCTGATTTCGACGGTGCTTCGCATTGTGCTTTTGATATGGCAGTTTAATGACGTCTCTTTATCGCTGCCTGATTTGCTACGCACCTTGTTGACCGGGTTCGTGTTCGATATAGGCACAGCTGCGTTCATCACTTTTCTTCCGGTGTTGTACTTCACGGTGCTTCCAAACAAACTGATCGGGACGGTATTTGACAAGGTAGTTATCTGGTTTTTTACCTCGCTGGCTTTGTTTATCCTAATGTTTACGTTCCTGGCGGAAATCACTTTTTGGGATGAGTTTCATACGCGCTTCAATTTTATCGCAGTCGATTACCTGATTTACACGCACGAGGTTGTCGATAATATCCGCCAATCGTATCCGTTGCCGGTGTTGATTGGAACTGTTTTGCTTTGTACGTTTTTGGTTGTTTTTATCTCAGTGCGCCGCGGCAATTTCAAGCGCGCGTTTTCAACCAAAGCCGACTTTACGACCCGAATGCTCATTTTTATACCGTCAGTTTTAGTTGTTGCTTATTTTGGATTCTTTGTCAGCAACAATGACGCGGAATGGTCTTCCAACCGATACAATTCGGAAATTTCAAAATCGGGGATTTATTCCTTTTTTGCTGCTTTTCGGAACAACCGGATGGATTACAGCGAGTTTTATACGACGATTATTAATGAAAAAGCATTTTCGATCGTACGAGGTAAGTTGGCCCAACAAAATAGTCGCTTTGCAGCTGATGGTTTGTCGATACACCGTACGATTGTTTCTCCGGCGGCATCAGAAGCGCATCCCAATGTTGTTTTTATCCTGGTGGAAAGCCTCAGTGGAAGCTTTCTGAAGGAATTTGGCAATAAAGACAATATCACGCCGTTCATGGACAGCCTTGCGCAGAAGAGCGTTTTCTTTGAAAACCTGTACGCAACCGGAACGCGTACGGTCCGCGGTATGGAAGCGGTCACTTTATCCATTCCGCCAACGCCGGGGCAAAGCATTGTAAAGCGCCCGAATAATGAAAACCTCTATACGGTTGCGAGCGTTTTCAATAAGCGCAATTACGAGTGTAATTTCTTTTACGGCGGTGACGGTTATTTTGACAATATGAACGATTATTTCGGCGGAAACGGATTCAATATTTACGATCGTGGCCGCGGAAGTGTGCTGAGCGACAATATCAAAACGACTCGCAATAATATCGACGATTCAGAGGTGACTTTCGAAAATGCGTGGGGTGTTTGTGACGAAGACATCTACCGGAAAATGATGAAGGTTGCAGACGACCGATTTGCGAAGAACCAGCCGTTCTTCAATTTTATCATGACCGTTTCGAATCACCGCCCCTATACTTATCCGGCAGGAAAGATCGACCTGCCTTCAGGAAAAAGTCGGAATGGCGCCGTGAAATATACCGATTTTGCACTTCGTGATTTCTTCCGGAAAGCCAAACGTCGGCCCTGGTTTAAAAATACAGTGTTTGTTATCATCGCCGATCATTGTGCAAGCAGTGCGGGAAAAGACGAAATTGACATTAAAAATTATCACATTCCCGCCTTCATTATAAATCTGCCTGACGCGCAACCAATGAAAATCGTAAAGCAGTGCTCACAGATTGATCTTTTCCCAACGTTGTTTTCTTTGCTACATTGGTCCTACGATTCCAATTTTTTTGGTAAGGACGTTTTAAGTGATACTTTCGAAGAGCGCGCGCTTTCGGGAACTTACAGGAAGCTGGCCTTGATAAAAGGTGAAAAGGTCGTAATTTTGTCCGACCAGAAAAAGCAGGCGTTCTACCGCTATAGTGCCAAGGACGACGACCTTAAGCCGATTGCCGCTGACCAGAATTTTCTCGAGGAAGCCATCGCGTGGTATCAGACTGCCGATTATCTGTTTACAAATAAATTGCTTAAATAATGCATTCCAAAGCGATTGCTTTTCTACCGTTTATCATATTGTTCACAGGCCTGCCACTATATGCGCAGGAATGGCAGAGTGAAGTCTCAACTGCTTTGCGCAGTGCTTCGCAATCGAACAAGAAAGTACTCTTATACTTTTCGGCAGGAAAATCGTGCGAGGAATGCCGTGTAATCGAAGAATCTGTTTTTTCGACCGACGCGTTCCTAGAATATGCCCAGCCGCTTTATGTGCTCACGCGGGTCGCTTTTGACGCCAACGCTGAGCCGGAAAAGAAAGCTGAGAACCTGCTGGTTGTGGAAAAGTACAATAAGGACGGATTTTTCCCCTTTGTCGTTGTGGTTGACCGCAGTGGCCGAGTTATTGGAAATACCGGAATCTACGAGGGCGAGGATGCTGAAGCATTTATCAGGAAACTGAGAGCACTTTCCCGCTAATTATTTTCGAAAAGCAATACCTGGCTTTTCAGCCTCTCGATCAGCATGTTCATCATCCGCTTGTTCAGATTTGATGAATTCTGGATGTATGTTGCGTATTCTTTCAGAGTAAAAAGGCCGATTACAATTCCCTTTAGTGAATTCCTGAATTTTATATCCTTTTGGATCGCATTTTCTATGAACTGCAATTTCTTCTCGGCCGAGTAGGTGTGGAAGTCGTTTTTGTACTTGCTGATATAGTTGCGGAACACATCAAGAAATATATCGTTTTGAACTTTGAGGATTGGCCGAAGCACGCCGTTCTGAAACGCCTCCTCTGAACTTGATTGCGCTGATATTTCGCCGATTGCCTGACCGCGCATTGCGGATATGAATTCGTCTCGTTTGTCCATAATAAGATAAAAAAACCGCCCAGATTGCTGGACGGTTTCCTATTGTTTAGAGATTAGTTCTATTTCATTGTGAAGATTACCCTTCGGACAAGGCGTCTTGCGCTGTCGGAATCTTTGTCGACAGATGCGTCTTCACCCGCAGGAATGATGTTCAGCCTTGAGGCATTGATCCCCGCTTTTATTAATGTATTGCGTACATTATTTGCACGTTTTTCAGAAAGTGCCTTATTAACTTCGGTACTTCCGATTTCGTCGGCGTATCCGGTGATATCAACCGATGCATTCGGATTGTTTTTCAGATAAGTCAAGACAAAAGAGATATTCTGAGTTGACGCCGGTGTTGGTTTTGAACTATTGAAATCAAAGAAGACAGAAACATATCCATCATTGATCAGGCGTTTAACGACTTCGTTATTGTTCGATTTGTCAGCAGCCGTTGTGATCTTGTCGTCCATGTATTTTTCAAGTTCATCGGCAACACCATTCTTATTAAGGTCGACCATTCGGCCTTTGGTATCAACAGCAACACCTGCGATCGAGTTGTTTTCAACGTCGAGATAATCAGGAACGCCGTCTTTATCGGTATCGTTCATCATTGTTTCCAATTCGCCGATGCGCTCGTCAAGTGCTTTCAACTGTTCATCGCTTTCTGATGGAATAATCGCCCAGTCGCCGTGAAGGTTTTCACGTCCGAATGAATACGACAGACCGGCGGCGACCGTATAAAGGCTTCCCGCCAGGTTATTACTTGTATCGGAATAGGAGCCATCCCAGTTAAAGTGCTGGCGAACGTTGGAGTTCATCGTAAGATCGAGGTGGAAACCGAGTTTGTTCGTAATCCTGATCTGTGGCGTGATTCCAAACATAATTCCGACATTATATTCTGTTACATCCTCATTTACTCCCATTTTCGGAGTCATTTGCGCCGCCTGTACACCTCCGTGCAAGAGCAAGCCAAAACGGCCGGCGCGTTCTTCAAAACTGAAGAGGCGAACCGCATTCACAACACCTTGTAAACCAACGCGGATGTGCTGCATTTCAAAAGGCAAGCTTTCCGATCCGGAGCTGTTTTCCAACTTGTCGTATGCCACATCGAGCTTAACACCGAATTTCGGGCTGATCATGTAGCGCGTGCCAAGGCTGAAGTGATTGAATTTAAATGCGAAATGTTTTTCCGGATTGCTGGCGAAGTAACCTTCGGCGTAAGGCTTGATGCCCTTACTTTGTCCTGCGTTGAATTCTATGGTCCACCTGTTATAACTGTCCGGGCTGCTGTCCATGACTTTTTCCCGTAAGGTGTCGTTTTCTGTCCCCTGAGCGCTCGCGCCTGCTAGAGTGAGCATAAAAACAGGTATCAATAGTAAACGTTGTTTCATAGGATGTGTTCTGATTAATGTTAATGGCATCTCTGGTTAGTTACTTGCAAATATAAAACTTTAGAGTTAAAATTAATAAATACAACCTAAAAATGCTAATTTTAAGAGTCAATTCTGCATGCAGATTATAATTTTATTGTTTTTTTATGAAAGTTTCTAAAATCTTTGTAACCGTGGATGTTGTGCTTGTAAGGCATAAAGAATTGGCAGGCGAGGTGCTGCTGATCAAAAGAAAGAATGACCCATTTCGTGGTCAATGGGCGCTGCCGGGTGGTTTCGTCGACGAAAACGAAGATTTAGAAACGGCCGCATTAAGGGAATTACAGGAAGAAACTGGAATCCAACTTAACCGCGCTCAACAGATTGGCGCCTTCGGAAAACCCGGCCGCGACCCGCGTCATCATACGGTCTCGGTCGCATTTTTTGCAGAAGCGCCTGAAAACGTGAATGCAGTCGCCGCCGATGATGCAGCCGAAGCAGATTGGTTTTTACTTTCTGACTTGCCGCCGCTGGCATTCGATCATTCTGATATTATCGATGAAGCGCTGAAAAGATTTCTCAGTTAATTGACTGCTTCGGAGAAATACTTTTTCTCCATATAAAATGTTCCGAACGGAATTACCGATGCAATGCAGATTTCAAAATATTTACGGAGTTTCCATGATTGCTCCTGCTTGAGCATTGTCGCCATGATTATATACCCAATGAACAGCAGTCCGTGAGCCATACCAACATTCCGGACAAATTCGGGCATGTTCCAAATGTATTTTAAAGGCATTGCAACGAACAGCAAAAGCAATAGCGAAACCCCCTCGAGTATGGCGACAATCTTAAATAGCTTAATCATATATTTGTGATGTGTCGGCAAAGGTAGTCCGCAAAATTCGATAACGAAAATGAGTAAGCGCGATTTAAAAAAATATTTATCGGGATTGACCAAAGCTCAGTTGGAAGAGCAGTTCACCGAGTTGTATGACAAATTTCCGGAGGTAAAAGCATATTATAATTTCGTCTTCAATCCGCGGGAAGAAAAGCTGATAGGCGAGGCCAAGGCCAAAATCAGCAATGAATATTTTCCAACAAAAACCAAGCGTGCCAAGCTTCGGCGGTCGGTTGCACAAAAATTTTTGAAGCAGTTTCTTTTGTTGGGTGTCGATCCGTATCTGATTGCCGACCTGATGCTGTTCAATATCGAAACGGCGCAGAAATACTCCGCGCGGCGTGAAATGCGCTACTCTTCGTTTTATTCGAGTCTGCAGAAATCCTTCGAGCAAGCGGTTAAATATGCGATATCGGCCGGTATTGCATCAGACTTTCGGGAGCGGTTGAAAGCCATTTCCCTCGAGGCGCACCGACAGAAATGGGAAAACCGGAACGCCTTCGACCTTGCTTTGGAAGTGTTCGACGAGTAGTATCTGTAAATTTTGCTAAACATTTAAAAAATTATGTAACGCCTTAGCGGCGGCTGTTTGCCAACTTTGCCTTAGATGAAAATGAGATAAAATCTATGGAAAGAGCGTTACACTTACAAAATTCAGTTTTATTGGTTCGAATTCCTGAAGATGTATTCATTCCCGAATATCAGGACAAGCCAAGGCCGCGAAAGGCGATCTTACGAGCCATTATCCAAACCCTTCAAACAAAAACCCTGGAACTGCTGTATGCAGGGCCGCAAAAGGAGTCGGTCTTCGAGAAATATGCGGGCAAAAATGAAGGTATTTTTGTCAGCATAAATGTTTTGGATGACGGAAAATGCGATTTCACGATTTCACAGGACGTGCTTTTAAAAAGGTTCAAACGCGAGCTGCAATACAACAACGAGCATATCCTGATTGACAACACGAGTTTTGCAAACGGACTCTACCAACGCCACATCCAGTTGTACATCCGAAGCAGAAGATCCGACAAAAAGCCGGTGCCTGCCTACACATTTTCTGCAAGCGGCAACTTTGCCAGCGCGTGATAACTGTCTAAAATAATGAAAGCTGCCCGGGCTGACCTTTGTCGCCGGGCGGTTTTGCATTTCCGAAAACCGTTCTGCCGCCATAGAGGTGCGACTCCGCGCGTTCTTTTGCAATCACCTGATTGAAATTTCTGTTGGGCGCAAATCCTTTTTCGGCATTGGCAGCAATTTCGGAAAGTTTTTTTATTGCCTGCAGTTTGTCGGTATTGCCAATTTTAGCCCGGTCGATGGCTTTTCGTAAAGTCGAAATTGTCTCGTCGTAAATTTTGGTCGGAACCGGGAAAGGATGTCCGTCCTTACCGCCGTGCGCAAACGAAAATCGCGCAGGATCTTCAAAGCGTGAAGGCGTTCCATAAATTACCTCGCTGACCAGGGCAAGCGATTGAAGCGCCCGCGGACCCATTCCTTTCAATAAAAGCAACGATTCAAAATCTTCAGGCTGCCGCTCATGCGTAAGCCAGAGCATCGCGCCAAGCCTTTTCAGGTTCACGTCCTCCACGCGCACATCATGATGCGAAGGCATAACAAGCCGGTTCATTTCCCGCAGGATCCGATCGGGATTTTCACGACTGATTTCGAGGGTTGCGTTTCGAGAAGCTTCCGCACTGGAGTCGGTTAAATTCAGTATGTTTCCCTGGTTTTGTCCGTAAATAAAAGTATGTGGTTCGTTCACAAAAGAACTGACTTTCTTCGAATGCCAATGGTAACGGCGCGCCATTTTGCTTTCGGCGTTCATTCCTTGCTGGACTACGGCCCAGTCGCCGTTTTTGCTGACAATAAAACTGTGAAGGTAAAGTTGGAAGCCGTCCTGAATAGCGGTGTTGTCGACTTTAGCCGCAAGCTTGCTGTTGTTGCCGAGAATGATTCCGTCGAGGCCCGTTTTATCGGCAACCTTCAGGAGCTCGGCAGGCGTTTGCATGGAATGTTTTCCCTTTCCGCCGCAAATGAAAATCCCGAGTTCATGAGACATCGGATTAATCGCTTTTTTCAAAGCTCCCATGACCGACGTTGTAATTCCGGACGAGTGCCAATCCATTCCCATTACAGCTCCCAAACTTTGGAACCAAAATGGATCGCTGAGTTTTTCAACCACCGTTTCGGGAGAAAATTCAATCGCGATGGTTTCGACGATAGCCAACCCGAGTTTTGACATCCGTTCGGCAAGCCAAGGCGGAACATGGCCATAATGCAATGGCAGGTCGGCGGATCCGGAACGTTTCATCGTTGTGGCGATTGAGAATTGTCAAAAATACGCCATCACACTTAAATTTGATGTTAAAAGTTCGGATAAGCTTTTTTTAGGCGTACTTTTGCAAAATTGCTAAAAGAGGAAATGCCGAACGACGAAACCACATCGCAGACCGAGGAGAGAAAAGAGCTTTACAGCTACCAGCAGGGCGACATCCAGGCCATCTTTGAGCGGCTTGACAATGCGCCTGCGAACCACCATCTGCTGTATCAGTTGCCAACCGGCGGCGGAAAGACGGTAATTTTTTCAGAAATCGTACGGCGTTACCTGTCCCGGCACAATAAGAAAGTGGTTGTCCTTACGCACCGGATCGAATTGTGCAAGCAAACTTCACAAATGCTGACCGGCTTTGGCGTCACCAATAAGATCATCAACAGCAAGGTTAAGGAACTTCCCGATCAAAATGACTACATGTGCTTCGTTGCGATGGTGGAAACCCTGAAAAACCGCATCAATGACGAAAAGCTGCATCTCGATAATATTGGTTTGGTAATCATCGATGAGGCGCATTACAATTCCTTCCGGAAATTGTTCAATTCGTTTAAAAATGCCTTTATTCTCGGTGTGACCGCAACACCGTTGAGCTCGAATATCAAGCTTCCGATGAACGAGAATTACAAGGAACTCATCGTTGGCGATACGATTGCTTCACTGATCGAAAAAGGTTATCTGGCTAAGGCGGTCACTTACAGCTATGACGTTGGATTGACATCACTGAAGGTCGGCATCAACGGAGATTATACCGTGAAATCTTCCGATGAACTTTACTCAAACATGGTTATGCAGGAAAAACTGCTCCATGCCTATACCGAACGTTCGCTGGGAAAAAAAACGCTGATTTTCAACAATGGGATCAATACCTCACTTTATGTTTACGAAACGTTCCGGGAGGCAGGTTATCCGATCCGGCATCTCGACAATACAAGCAGCGGCGACGAACGCAAGGAAATCCTGCATTGGTTCAAAAAAACCCCGGATGCAATTCTGACCTCGGTCGGCATCCTGACAACAGGTTTTGACGAACCAACCGTTGAAAGCATTATCCTTAACCGCGCAACAAAATCGCTGACGCTGTATTTCCAGATGATCGGTCGCGGATCCCGGAAACTTCCCGGAAAAGACAACTTTACAATCATCGATCTGGGAAACAACGCCGCCCGCTTTGGCTTGTGGACAGATCCGGTGGATTGGCAACATATCTTCAAAGCGCCGGAATTCTACCTCGAAAGCCTCCGCGACGACGCCGAAATCGAAATGTATTTCAAATACGTCATGCCGCAGCACATTCGCGACAAGTTTGCGAAGTCGGAAAACATCGATTTTGATGTTGATGAAGAACACAAACTGGTGCTATCGGCAAATCTTCGGTCGAAGATCGTCATTGAACGCTCGCTGGAGCAACACGCGAGAATGTGCGTCGAGAATTCGGATACGCTTTCTGGCGCAAAATCGTTGGCAAAAGAACTTGAGAATGATATCGAATGGCGGATGAAACGCTATGCGGCCTGCCTGAGCCATTGCAGCAAAAATTACCGCGAATGGCTCATCGAAGATTACAAAAACCGGCTGATAGTTCTGATCGGTAAAAAATTCCGCGAAAGCTATCTGTAAAACGTTCCTTTGCCGGGTGTTACAAAATTAACATGCGTAGTTCATCGGTAAAAGTATCGTCAAAAACCTTTAATTTTCCTAATTTGTGCAGTTCATCGACTTTATTTTAAGTTAAACTGATGAATTTTAATTAGGCTGTTTCATGCAGTAAATTTGCCTCAGATACCAAATATTCCGCATTGGAAGAGGTAATTCGATCAGCATGAAAAAAAGTTACGATGTATTATTAATCCTGGAAGGAACTTATCCCTTCAATGGCGGCGGCGTCTCGACTTGGGCGCACATGCTTTGCTGCAAGGTTAAAAATGCAAATTACTCGCTTTATTCGATCAATGCTGATTTTGAAGTCAAGCCGAAATACGAGCTGCCTGTAACCGTCAAAAATGTAGTTCAGGTCCCTATGTGGTCGCCACTCGAACCGCAGGAAATGATCGACTACGGCAAGAAATTCCACAAGTTTGTTCAACGCAAGGAAAAGGACGACGAAGGTGTCATCCGCGATGTCTTTTTGCCTATTTTCGAGCGTCTGATTGCGAATATATATTCGGACGTGACCGATGTGGAAGAGCTTGACGACACAATTTTCGACATGTGGCGTTTTTTCCAGAAGCACGATTACAAGAAAACGATGAAAAGCAGCCTTGTCTGGAAATCGTTCTGTTATCATGTGAGTGAAATCCTTGCTGATAACCCGGGTGAAGAAGCGACGCTTTACGACCTGACCGTTGCCATGCGTTGGATTTACCGATTCCTGCTACCGCTTTCAATTGAAGTTCCAAAAGCCGATATATCGCATTTGACACTTTCCGGGTTTCCGGTGATTCCTGCGCTGGTGTTGAAATACAAGTACGGAACCCCGATGATCGTTACCGAACATGGCGTTTATATCCGTGAAAGGCTGATTGCGATCAACACTTCGGAATACTCATTTTTCCTGAAAAAGATCCTGATCAAGTTTTCGGAATGCATTACTGAGCTGGTTTATTACAAGGCTGATAAAATACTGTCGGTCAATAAGTTCAATATCACCTGGGAAAAGCTTTACGGCGCCAATCCGAAAAAGATTGAGATCATCTACAACGGCATCGATCACCAGCTATTCGTACCGGCACCAAAACCGGAGCACCTTCGTGGCATTCCGACCGTGGTTGCCGCAGCCAGGATTTTCGAATTGAAAGACATCCTGACGATGATCCGCTCTTGCGAAGTAGTAAAAAGATCGATTCCGAATGTGAAATACCTCATTTACGGCGACAATAACGCCGTTCCGGAATATACGGCCGAATGTGAAAAGCTGATCGACGAGCTTGGTGTCCGCGATAATTTTTTACTTGCCGGCTACCATTCGAAGCCTCACGCTTTATTTTGCGAAGGCGACATTTCAATTTTAACTTCCATTTCAGAAGGTTTCCCCTATACCGTACTTGAATCGATGAGCTGTGGAATTCCGGTGGTTGCAACCGATGTCGGCGGAGTTACCGAAGCTATTGATGAGAATTGTGGATTTATCTGCAAGCCGAAGGATTATGAAGAAATCGGAAGCCGTGTCGTAGAGCTGCTTCAGAACGAAGAAATGCGTGCGAGAATGGGCGCCTATGCCAGGAAGCGCGTCATCGATAATTTCACCATCGGTAAATTTATCCACGAATACGAGGATGTTTACGAAAGAGTGGCAAGAAAAGACATCAAAGAAGTCGCGCCAATTTTCATACAACTTGAAGAACGCCAGGCTGCCTCATAACGCCGCGCTTTTCATCCCCGAATTTCCCCAACCTACAGCATGGAATACCAAAATGAAAATATTAAATCCCTGATACTGAACATCAGGGAAAAGATAGGCAGGCCCGTCAGCAACAGGGTTGTTGTAGCCGCTATCGAGTCGCTCGGAATCCGAAGTAAGGATACCGAATCCGATTATGGCATTCCTTCAATTTACGAACTCGCAGATCTTATCTACTTCGAACTTACAACTTCGGCCGAGCACAAGAATGCCAAGAACGAAAAGGAAAAAGAGGCATTGCAAAAAGGCGCCGAAACCGTCCAGCTTTCCGATTATGTTCATATAAAAGCCAAAATATTTCTTCAGTATTATCCGAAAGGAATCCTGCATTTAGCTCCAATTATCCTGCAAATCGCGGCAATTGTTGTCTTTGGCTACTCACTGTGGACCTTTGTCGGATTCAACCACGTACAATCGACCGCAGTAGTTCTTGGGGTGATTATCGGACTCGTCGCGACCGGCGGATTTGTCCAGGTGATTGGCCGACAGGCTTCATTTTATTGGAACCATGAAGATTACGTCATGGTCAGGCAAACTGTCAACTATCTCCTAAAAGCCGGCTCAATCTCGATTTCACTTATCATGGCGGTGATTTTCATGAGCAATGCATTTCTTCATCTGTATCCATTTGAAGTGCTTTGTGTAGTATTTGCGTATGCATTCCTCATTGGATTATTGCTGCTGCTTCTTGCGCCCTTGCATACGATAGAGCAGCGATGGGTAATTTCGGTATCGATATTTGCAGGCACGGCGGTAGCGATTCTTCTGAAGACACAGACGACCTTAATGATTTACGCCACGCATTGGATCGGGATTGTCGTGGCTATCGGCATCGCGAAGTTATTCCTGACGTTATATTTCCGAAGGTTGATCAAGAAAAAGAAGGCACATTCCAATCTGGATATCAGGCCGGTTCTTGTCTTTTATCACAATTACCGCTACTTTTTATACGGAATCCTCATTTACATTTTCATTTTCATCGATCGGATGCTTGCGTGGTCTTCAACCAGCAACGGACCGCTTCCATTTGTGGTTTATTTTGAAAAGAATTACGAACTGGGGATGGACCTCGCAATCCTGGTATTTCTCCTTCTTTCCGGAGTCCTTGAATACAGCGTCGCGTCATTCAGCAAATTTATCGATGTAGGGCAGAAGCTCACCAGTCACAATAAGCCGCAAAACTTCAACGGGCAATTGAAGAAGATGTATTGGCAGAATATTGTCCTGATGTTGCTCACCGCAGTTGGTGTTTTTGTATTGATCTATTTTATAATGCATGCCGATTGGGGTTACAAAGGCCAGTTCAATGAAGAACTTTTGTTGGTCAGCGTTCGCGTTTGCGCAATCGGTAGTGCCGGTTACCTGTTTTTCGCGTGGGGAATGCTGAATACCTTATATTTGTTTACACTCGGCCAACCCGCAGCGCCACTGAAAGCGATCGCTATTGCCTGTGCTACAAATATTGCCGTGGGATTTTGCCTGAGCCGTTTTGTTAGCTACGAATTTAGTGTGGTAGGAATGCTTGTCGGCTCAATCGTCTTTATGGCGATAACACTGAAAGCGGTACTGGATTATTTCAACAACCTTGATTATTATTACTATGCGGCTTATTGATATTTTCCTGTTCGTACTGCCTGCAGTTTTGGTGCCCGGATTGATTTCTGCCGCTGCCGATACTAGTACGGTGCTCGTTTGCTACGGCAAGCTCGATCCGGCTTTGATTAAAGGTTACCATTATGTCATCCTGGAATCACAACATTACAACATCTACGAAATCAGGAAAATCAAATCACAAAACGAAAAAGTCCTGGCGTATATAAGTCTCGGCGAAGTCAATGCGAACGCGCCGCACTTTGGTCAGCTAAAGGGAAGCACACTCGGAAAAAACAGCATTTGGGACAGTTATTACCTCGATCTGAAGCAGCCGCAGACTTCACAAATCCTGCTGGGAATCATCGAGAATACGCTTAACTTGGGTTATGACGGATTCTTCCTGGATAATATTGATAATTATACCGCATTTGGCCCGCAGCCGGAGCAAAAAGCCGAATTACTCGCATTATTGCAGTCGATTCGAACAAAGTTTCCAGATATAATACTGTTGCAGAATGCCGGCCTTGAGCTCGTTCCGGAAACTGCAACGATTGTCAATGCGGTCATAATCGAATCCATTGCGACGAATTATACCTTTAATGACAAGAAATACCGACTGCGCGAAGAGTCGGATTTTCAAAATTACGTCACCAAACTTCGAAACGTTACCGATAATTATAAACTGCCGGTAATCCTGATCGAATATGCCGACACCGCGGCGCTCCGCGATGCCGTTCGAAAGCGGATCCGAAACCTTGGTTTTGAATATTTCATCGGTCAGATCGACCTGCAATCCTTGCCCAAATTCACTAAATAATGATAATCTTCTCCAGTTCAATAATTTTAGGATTTATCAGGCTGGCGTTGCTGTTCCTGTTCCTTTTCTATTTGAATAAGAAGTTTATTAACGGATCGGCCTCAAACAATTTTCTCGAATTCTTCGTTCACCATTGGTTTAAATACGGATCGATTGTGTGCATGCTGCTGTTCGTTACCGTTCAACTTGGTTTTTACAGCATGCTTAACTGCCTTTTCATCCTTTCGCTAATTGTCTTCATGGACGTTATCGGCCTGAATAATGTACGCCATTTCCCGACTTGGTTTTCGACCACTTCCAAAAAATATACGCAAAAGTTACTGCGAAACATCGAAACAAAAAGAAGCCTTATCGATTGGGTCGCACCAAAGAAAAAGGAAGGCCGCGGCGCCGGTTGGTACATTTTTATTTTGCTCGTCGTAGTTGCCGGAATCACATTTGGCAGCCGGTTTTACTTTTTCAGATACGATCTCTATTCGCTATCAGGAGTTTGGATAAACGACCTGAAACGGGTTGTCGATTTTGATTCGCAAATCTGGTTCATGAATAGCATGGCGGTCAGCGGTGATTTGGCGATGGTTAATTTCTACGGAAAGCTCGCCGATATCAGTCCGGAAATCGCGCTTCAATCGATGGGAATCCTTGAATCAACGTTGCTCAGCGTCCTGATATTTTGGGTTATCCGCCGCATTACGCCGTCGAAAACACTGGCCCCGATTCTTGCTGCGCTGATTTTTGGACTCGCCTATACGCTCACGCCGACGAACATTTACTTTCTTCTTCAAAGCAAACCTATTTTTCTTGGTCTGGCATTCGGGCTTCCGGCAATGGTTTTCCTGCTGAAGCCGGGTTTGCTTAAGTTCAGGCTGCACAATTATTTTTTCAGCATGCTGTTCGTCTTCATTGCAATCGGGCTCATCGATTTATTTACGCTTTTCATACTTTTCCCGCCCTTTATCTTGCTCGCAGGAATTTTCACCAGAAGAAAATCGAAAAGATATTATCTGGCAGGAATCGGCGGATATTTGCTGGCGTGCCTTGCAGTACTTGGAATTTACGCCGGACTTTGCATCAGTTACCAGACCGATCTGATGATTTTCATCCATTCCAATCTGCTTTCGGTGTCGTCGTACACCTATATTCCGCAGTTATTGCTTCCTTTCGAGAGGCTGATTGATTATTATCAGATCGCAACTGCAGCGGCATTCGCATTATTGCTCGTCTTCGCGATTTTCTTCAAGGAAAACTGGCGGGCATCGTTCGCATTTTTGTTGTATTTCAACCTGTTGATTTTGCTTTCGCATCTCAATAGCCCATGGATTGACGCCGATTTGATGAATCAGGCACTTTCCGTTCTGATGCCGGTCGTCGTTGGAATATTGGCCTCAGCGCTGGTCCGGATCATTATGCCGTTATCGCTTAAAGTCGAAAAGTTCAATTTTGCAGGAGTGACGGTTTTGTTGGCGGGCATCCTTTACGCAGCGGTTTACTATCAAAAAGAGATGGTGAGAAGCCTTACCGATGCGGATTCGGTTCCGAAACAGGTTCTCGATGCTTACGATCGTATTACTGCAACGTATTTTCCATTTTCATATGCGGTCGTAAATGATAACAGCGCGCAGGTGCTGAGCATGAACAAGCACTTTTTTATGAACTACGATGATTTTATAGCCGATTACCCAAAACAGGACTCTATCTATTTTAAAAATGTAAAGAACACGAAGTTCCTGAAGAATAATCCGCAATACGTAATACCAAAGAGCATTTTGCTTTTTGTTTTCAAGAAGAACAACTCACGGATGTACGGCGATTATGTCGACCTGTCCCCAAAACTGATGAAGGAACTGACAATGTTGAAGAATAGAGGAAGGAAGGTCAGGCTTTTTTACGACAATAAGAATATCATGGTATATGAAATCGTCAATGAACCCGATGCCAGTCGAATACCTGATCTAATCTTTTAAACATGCCAAATCTGACCTTTAAAACGTACTACTTTAAAAAGCTGATCCTGTTTTTTGCCATCGCTTTGTCGGCTTTTAGTTGCGGCAAACTCGACAATCTTGATTCGGATGATTTCGATCTTTTTGGTGACAATGACCGTCGGACTTCCCAACAACTGCGAAGATATTCCGACAGTCCAATGGATCCATCGCCGCTGATTGAATTTATCGTTGATCCCGCAAATCCGCTGAGCGTTCAATACGAAAAACAGATCAGAAAAGCGTGCGACTATACGAAAATGCCATATCGGATGGTCGAAGCTTCCGAGTTGAACCAAACGCTCCAGATCCCGGAATCTGCCCGTGTCCTTTGCCTTGTTGACGGAAAAAAACTATCCGATGAATCGATTAACCGATTGGTAACTTTCGTTGCTTCCGGCGGAAGTTTGTTCGTGCCTTTTGCCGCAGAAGACAAAAGACTTGGATTCCTGCTGGGTTTCAGGCCTGACGCTGATCGTGATACCGATATAAAATCGAAAGGTTTTTTCTTTGAAACGCCTGTACTGCCAAATCTTACCAATCAGAATTACAATGCCGAGGCAATTCACTTTGGCTACGCCGGAACGAATTTTTCAGATAAGGTGCGCGTGCTCGCGACTGCCGTGAGCAATAAAAAATACCCTACGGTTTTGGAAAATCCGGTCGGAAAAGGTAAAGTCTTGTTTTATAATACCAGCCTGGCATTTGAAAAAATTGACCGCGGATTTCTTTTTGCGGGGATTCTGCACGGACTCGAAGGCGTTCCATATCCGATCGTAAATGCGAGCACGATCTTCCTCGATGATTTTCCATCGCCATTGTATGACATCAAGTTTGAGCCGATAAAATCGGAGATGAACCTCACGGTAACCGACTTCGTAAGTAAGGTTTGGTGGCCGGATATGCGGGCGCTTGCCAAAAAATACAAGATCAGCTATTCGTCGATGATCTGTTTCGATTACAAAAACACCACTGAACCGCCGTTTCTCTTTGATCAATGGGAGGCGCACCGCATCAAGGACAAAGGCAGGTCGCAGGTTCTCAGTGACTGGCTGATCCGCGATGTAGCAAAGAATGGCCACGAGCTTTCCTTTCATGGATACAATCACGTCGAATTTAAGGAAGGCCACTGGAAGAACCGCGACTTCATCATTACCGCACTGAATGGCGTGCGCAAGAAATGGGAGGTGAGCAATTATGGTCCGATGCCGGTAACTTATGTTCCGCCGTCAAATATCATCGACAAAAAAGGGGTAAAGGAACTTACGCAGGGGATGCCTTCGATCAAGTTCATGTGCAGCGTTTACCTGGGTGAACTTTCCGAGGGCGGCGCACGGGAATACGATTTCGATCCGTATAATCCTGATCTTTTTGATTACCCAAGGCTCACCGATGCATTTTCGATTCCCGAAGACCAGCAATATTCACGTGAAAGTACTTATCTGATCACCGGAATCTGGAACCATTTCGTGCATCCGGACGATGTTTACCAAATCGCCGATCCGAAAAACATCAGTCAGGGCGACTTTGACCTGCGTAATCCTGACGGCCTGGGATGGCGGAAGACAAAAGGAAAAGACAGGAGCCTTTTAGGTGATTTTGATAAATATCTGGCAAAAGTAACGGCTGCATTTCCGCAGATGCGGTTTTTAAATGCCGGAGAAGGCGCAATGCTTACAAATGATTGGCGCGCTTCAAAATTCAAGCACCATAGCGAAACCGGAAGCTATACTGTCGCCGAAGTTGACAATGAAAAGTCAATTACCGATAACCAATATTGGTTTATGTACGGCACTTTCACGAATGCTGCCCGACTCGAAAGCCAGCTTCAAGATCAGGGTGCTGTTTTTACAAAAACACCGTTCCAGGACGGTTATCTCTATAATATTTTCACGAAAAAGCCGAAGCTTACGCTGCGTGACTTGATGTATGTTAAGCCGGACAACGTGGCCGCTGCACAACTGCTCACCAAAAAAGCAGGTGAAGAATACCGTCGGTTTCTCGCAAATGTCAAGCGTTACGACTCAGGCGGATATGTTGAAAACTGGGAGGACGATTCAGATGCGAAATTCAAAGCGGAACTCGTGCAGCTTAAAACCAGAATGCTTTCGGAAGCGACTATCGATACAGCCATCTGGAACAAATACGCACGATATATGACCTGGGACGATCGCGGCGCGGAAGTCTGGAAAATGCTGGAGGATCACTGCGTAAAGCATCCGTCGTCGAAAAACATTATGTATTCGCGTGAATTGAACCGGATTGTCGAATATCCGAATGACCAAATCCGCGAAAAATGGATGGCGGCGCAAATGCTGATTAATCCGGATGACAAAGATCTGGTAATGGCCTATATTGACTCTTACCAAGCTCCGGAGAACCAGGAGAAGATTAAAAATGCGTTGGTGGCATTAATGAAAACCGATAAAAGCTTTCCGACGTATCTGCAATATCTGAGATACCTTTTGCAAAACGATCCGCCCGGGGCGCTTATAGAGCTGCAGGACAAGCAACCGTCGGAAGAATATCGTGTGTTGGCAGGCGACATTTCGTGGTTGTTCGCAAATGACAACCAGTTTCAGAAAGCCTATGATTGGTCGGTTTTCACGGATGACATTGATTTCCAGTCGAAAATGTCGTGGCTGATCGAACTGAAATCGTATCAACTTCTCGAAACCGAATACGATAAATATATAGCAAAGCATCCGGACGATTTTAAAGTGAAAGCTGCAATGGCGGGCGTACTCCATGATACCGGAAGGTTTAAGGATTCGTGGGTGCTCGCTGACGGACTTCCAGACACTCCTGAAAAAAACGATCTGAGGGAAATGCTGAATAAAGACGTGATTTATGTCGAGCCGGAACTTCAAATGGACTTGCTGGATAATCATCCGAACCTGTTTTTGCCTGAAGTCAGCCAGCAACTCGAGAAAAACTTCCGTAAGGAACGCGGCGATTTCCTTGCTTACAATACATCGGCAGAAAGTAACAAAGCCGATCCGTCGGCGTTCAAAAACGTACTTTCATATAATCACTACGATAAGCACGCGAATCTGCACAGTTTTGCCGCTACTTACAGTACGATGTACGACATCGAATATCTGGTTAAGGATCGCGATAATGTGACGCATGCCATCGGCGGAATCCAATATCAGTTCAACAATCCGAAAAGCTATGAAAAGCTGCAATATTGGCTTCGAGGACGCGTAGAATACAGCGATTACCAGCGATTCTATTATCTGTTCGGCATGGGCGCCAATATCTCCAAAAATAAAAATTACAAATCGGCCGAGTTCAAGATTTTCCCTGCCGAAACCGGCCCTGCGTATAGTAAGCGCATCTACCGCATGCAACTGAATATTTACGAAGACTGGTACTTCCTGAAATACATTAATGCAAGTTTATCGCTTGAAGGAAATTATTATACGCCAAGCAAGCCAAATACGAACATTAAGACCAGCGACAGTTATGAAGGCTCCATTACCGGGAAAATTACGCTGGATAATGGAGTAGAGAAGAAGTCCAAATTCCTGCCTTTCCTCGAAGGAAGCTTGTCTCAAGGCTCGTTGGGACATTCAACCGTACCACTTTCGACAGGATATCCGTATTGGATGATCGACGAAAGGCTTTATGGCGGTGGCGGAATCGGGTGGAAGTACGGACTGTCGGATTCAAACCTGAATACAAGGGTGGAAGCGGCTTACTTTTTTGATGATTACAGTAAGGAATTCGAGCGGTACACCGGTGAAATCAACTACCAGATATTTGATTATACAGCGCTTAGCTTATCATTTGAAATTTATACACAGTCAAAATTTTATTCGAATAATCTCCAGTTCGGAGTAAAATACAATCTGAAAAGGCACAAAAAAAAATAGTAACCGGAGTAGGTGCCGGTTACTATTTTCAAACAAACTAACTTATACAGATTCAGTGCCCGACGATTATTCTTCGGGTTTCTTTTTTCGTATTGTTCGCAAGAGTCACAAAATAAACGCCATTGCTCAGTGCTGAGGTGTTCAATGTCATCTTTGAATCCGATTCAACGTGTGAGGTTGCGCCGACGCGTTGACCAAGCGAATTGTAAACCGTAACCTTGTAATCGCTGATTCCGGGCATTTCCATTGTCAGCTGATCGTTTGTTGGTACCGGATAAACGGTCAGGCCAACTGAAGTCGCTTCGTGATCTTCAACACCGAGTGAAGTCCCAAGGTTAAGAGTATGGTTAAGGTCGTTATAGCCGTTTGTGGTTATCCAGGTTCCAGAATTTGCCATGTGGATAGAATATTCCGGACGCGTTGCAAGCGTAGGGTCGTTATCCGGCATGTAAAGGTACAGTTTGTAACTTCCTGCTACGATTCCGGCAGGCAAAGCGATATTGTCGGTGATCGTGGTTGTCGAATTTGGATTCCAGAATCGCGGATCTGAACTCAAAGGCACTTTAAAGTCGACACCTGTTACAGTATTTCTAAGTACAAGGTATGCAGTACGCGTATTATACGGCGTAGCAAATCCTGTATTTTTGATATTGATGGTGATTGGGAGCGCCTGGCCAAGATTGGCATTCTGCGGATAGGTTCCGTTTACCAGTTCAAACCGGTATCCGAGCCTGTTCTCGATTGTACTGAAGCAAGCGTCGGCCTGAAATCCGGATATAACTCCGGGATGGTAATCGAGATTTAGGAATGACCAGTGGAATTTACCCATTTCACCGATAGCCGACTCACATTTTGAGCGCGGTGCATTGATGGCGCAAGTTTCGCCGCCCATCGGTACATATTTCGTTTCTTGTTCCAAATATGGATATTCCGACGCGATACTGTTGTAGGTTCCGTAATCGTCTTCACTGGCGAGGAAACAGTCGTTATGGTGTCCAACCCGCGCAGTTGTTGTATTTGTATAAGCTTGTGTAAGCGAAATCGGCGAATTGTTGTTGAGCGTATTCATCTTCAACGACGGAGTCCTGATTTGGACCATACGGCCGGCCGGCAATGCTCCGAGTAAGGCATTGAGAACTTCTTTACGGTTGGCGTAATCTGTCGCTGTTGGGTTCATACCGAAATTTGAAGTATAATACCATTCGCCCCATGCTCCAATAAAGCCTGCCTGGGCAAGAGGGATAATATCGGCATTCGCAAGAAGGATTGGCTTAAGCTGAGCAATATGGGCAAGAATCTGCGCCTTGGTGGCATCCTGCGGCTGTCCGTTACCGTTGTCATCTGAATAGGCAAAGCGAACGATACATTTTAATCCTGCAGCCCTGATTTTTGCAAAATCCGATTGCATGGACGAAAGATAGGTGCTTGAAATAGGCGATGAAATGAAATCTTCAAGATAGAACACGCGAAGGATGAGGGTAATGTTGCTGTTGGTGCGGTAACCGGAAAGGGTACTTTGATTCAGTGCGCTATAATTTGAAGAATGTGTTTCCGTGTGGTGGTAGAAACCGCGCTCAGGATTTGAGATCGCTGCTGAGGAAGCGGTGTAATTTACGGTGGCATTTTGGGCACTTCCAATTCCGACAAGAAATAGTGCAATAAGGGCATAAATCTTCTTCATGGTAGGTTTAGATATTTTTGCAGGGGCAACTGCTGTTAACATTAATTTCGTGTTTTAGAAAATCAAAGACTATGTATGCTTTTCATCGATGGTAAATACCGTTCGTCGATTTGATATTGAAAAACAGGACATTGCAAATCTATTCAGGAGAGCGAGATCTGCGAAGTTTTATTTGTTAAAATTCGACATTTCTCCGACGAAATGCACAAATATATTCGATTTGTAAAATTAAGATTACAAAATTTAGCATATTTGTACGGTATTACTGTAATTTTGAAATTGTAAGTTATTAACTATCGTGATTTTCACTGTTGATAACTATCAAAAACCAGTAAATTTTGGAAGTTTTGAGGTGAATTTTGTAACGAAAAATCGACGAAATGCATTATAATGTAGTTGAAGTGCATAAATATGCGCTTATTTTGGCAGCAATCCGACTCCTATTTTTCTGTATAAAAGTTCCTTAAATGGGTAATTTGTCGTCGGTGGAAATTCCAGATAACAATCAAAGGATACACCAGGAAATTGAACCGCTTCCAATACAGTCCATTTGAACTATAATTTATATTATGTAAAATAAAATAAACGCTGCGCTTCTTGCTCCAATGTCTTTTATACCTTATTTTTACGCAATAACAGCAAGATCACCTAATGAACGCCATTGCCCTTCGCATTGCAGAATTCCTGAAAAACTACCCGCCGTTCAGTAACCTGCCGGTCAATGATTTAGCCGAAATTGCTACCGCGATCCGCGTAGTCAATCTGGAAAAAAATAAAATCTTATTTGAAATCAACGATCCGTTGCACGACAGCTTTTACGTGGTTGCTTCAGGCTCGATCAATTTGTTCGTAATTTCCGATGCCGAAGAAACGATTTTAAATAAGTGTCTTCCCGGTGATATGTTTGGCCTGAGGCCTTTCTTTGCGAAGAATAACTACCAGATGACGGCAAAAGCACGTGAAGAAAGCGTTGTGTTTGCCATTCCAATTGCGGCTTTCCGGCCGTTTGTTGCAAGCAATTCGGATGTTCTCAATTTCCTGTTGGAAAGTTTTGCAACCAATACGATCAATCCCGAAGACAATCGCGGAAACACGCTTTCGGACAGTTTTGGTTATGGCGGACAAAGATCTGAAATCCAATATTTTCAATCGCTATCCTATAATAAAGCTCCGCTAAAGGCGCAGCCGTCAATCACTGTGCGGGAAGCTGCGCAATTAATGACCGACAATCTTGTCGATTCAGTCATTGTAGTGAATAAAAATTCACCTATCGGAATTGTTACGGATATGGATTTGCGGACAAAAATTGCGACCGGCCGCTTTCCTATTACAGCAACAATCGACAAGATAATGGTAAGTCCGGTGATTACCGTTGGCGAAAACGTATCCCTTGCCGAAGCGCAATTATTGTTGTTAAAATATAATTTCAGTCACCTTTGCGTAACCCAGGACGGATCGGAACAAACAGATATCCGCGGTGTAATTTCTCAGCGTGACCTTATTGTAGCACAGGCGAGTAACCCTGGCATACTAATCAAAGAGATTAAGAAATCCCAGAACGCAAAGGATCTTAAAAATGTCCGGAACAAACTGTCGGATCTTATTCGCACTTCCATTTCCAAGAATATTCCCCTTACGCACATTTACAATATCGCAGGCGAAATCAATCTTGCGCTGATCCGCCGAAGCATTGAGCTTGCGATCCTCGATTTGGGTTCGCCTCCTGCCCGCTTTGCTTGGCTCAGCATTGGAAGCCAGGGCCGAAAAGAGCAGCTGTTGCTGACCGACCAGGACCATATTCTTGCTTTTGAAGACGTTCCGGCCGAGAAATACCGTGATGTAAAGGATTATTTTCTTCGGCTCGCAAAAAAAGCATCTTTGACATTACGTGATATCGGCTACCCATTGTGTCCTAACGGTCACATGGCTAACAATATGCACTGGTGTAAGTCGGTTAGCGAATGGATCAAGCAATATCAATTGTGGATGAATTCGCCCAACAGCGACCTGAGCGGAATTTTCTTCGATTATGAGATTGCATTTGGAGAGCCTAAAATTGAAGAAGCAATTACAGATGCCATTTTCAGCAATGTCAGACGGAACTCTTCTTTATTCGATTATTTGGGCAATGCAGCGCTTCGGAACAATTCACCACTCACCTTTTTCCGAAAGTTCAACGTCGAGGAAGAAGGCGAACATCGGGATAAATTCGATATCAAGACAAAAGCATTAATGCCGCTGATCGATGGCGCGCGAATGATGGTTGTTGCCCAGGATATACGCGGAATCAACAATACGCACCTACGGTTCAAGCAATTGGCGATGGCCGATCCCAAGAACGCGGAGATTTATCTGAATTGTGCCGATGCATTTCTGACTTTATCGAAAATCCGCACCCAGGAAGGACTGAAGAACGACGGCAACGGACAATACATCAATCTGGACGAAATGCCGAAAGCCGAACGCGAGAAGTTGAAAGCCGCTTTTGGCCCAATGAAAGATCTCGAGGATTTAATAAAAGACAGATTCAGGCTGACTCAATTTTCATAATATGCTCGACTGGCTCAAAAATATAAACAAAGAATATCCGGATTTTTGGAAGGACTATCTTGCGAAATTTGAAAAAAAACCTTCGCGCTACGTAATGCTGAAAACGGACAAATCAGGTACCAATCATCTTAAAGACGTACTGTACTCCTTTGGTGCCATTGGCGTTGTAGACAGTCAGGTGCTCGTTGGAGATGTTTTTGAAACCGTGCTTTTGCAATACAAATACCTTCACGACAATTCTTTGCCAAATACTTTTCTTGTCGAAAGTAGGCTGCCAAAAATGCCCGAACCGCAAGCAATCGAAGCATTAGTAAACTATATCGGAAATGCTGTGCTTGTCGGGTATCGGATTCATCACGATGTCGACCTGATCAATGAAGCCCTCGAGAAATTGCACTGCGGCCGCCTCAGAAATGAAGCGCTCGATATCGAGATCATGTTTAAAAAGTACAAAGAATCGGATAAAAACATTCATTTGGAAGATATCCTGAAAGAGTTTAAAATCTCACTTCCTGAGAATGCCACCGTCACCGATGAAGCTTACGGCATTGGATTGCTGTTCGTAAAATTAAAAACCAGGTTGGGAATCAAGTAACGCAACACCTTTTAAAAACTGGCCGTGTCCGCTTTTGGACGCGGGTTTTCCATCGTGATACGGCAATCCGTTTTCCATCATTATGCTTTGTATCTCGACTTCTGTCGCAAATTGCAGCGCTCTTTCATCCGAAACCGCCACAGTGTGCAGATGATTTTGGAACAGCGTAGTTTTCGAATAAAACTTTGTTTCACCGAATGAAATTGTTCCCCTTTGCAGACTCAAATCGGAACATTCAAATTTTAGCGGATTAAAACTCCTGATATTGGAAATCCGGTTCCAGCATTTGTATGCGGATTCTTTCATGCTCCATAATTTCCAGACCATTAAATCGGGATTCCGATTGCCAAAAATCAACGTGATTTCTTTCGGTGTAAACTGTTTTTCAAGCCAGCCTTTTCTGCGCCAATTACTTTCTGTTTTGGCTGCTAAAAGATCGATTACATCGTTGCCGATCATTTTTCAGCCAGTTTTTGCTCTATTATCTCCAATGCGGCCCGTACGTTAAGCATTTTTTCCATCGACTCGCTGTCGATCGTAATATCAAATTCCTCTTCAATGTCGAGCACTATATCAACCAGGTTTGCCGAATTGATCTTCAAATCGGTTATGAAATCGCTTCCTTCGTTTAAGGTCGCCATCGAATCGCCGTTCTTGGCATAAGGTGATATAATTGTTTTGAGCTTGTCAATGGCTTCTTCCCTATTCATTTGTATATTTTTTAAAGATTACGCAGGCATTCACATCGCCAAATCCGAAACTGGCTTTTGCAACTGTATTTATCTGTTTTTTAAGAGATTGAATTGGAATACATGAAGTATCAATCAAATTTGAAATTTCGGGATGGATGTCATTGCAATTGACGTTTGGCGCTACAAACTGATCGTAAAGCTGCAGCACCGCGGCAACACTTTCGATGCTTCCGGCGCCGGCTAAACAGTGGCCGACCATTCCCTTCAGCGAATTAATATACGGAAAATCCGCACCGCTCCGACCAAGCGCCTCGCTCCAATTGGCGACTTCAAGACTGTCTTTAGCTGTTGCAGTCAGATGTCCATTTATAAGATCAATTTCACCGGACGATATTCCGGCGTTTTTCAGGGCGGCACGTATGCAACGCTGTACCGCATCTGGATTTGGCGCTGTCATCGTTCCCGCGCCGCGCTGGCCGCCCGAGTTTACATTTCCGCCTAAAACCTCACAGTAAATACGCGCGTTTCTTGAAAGAGCACTCTCCATATCTTCCAGTACCAAAGCTCCGGCGCCGCTTCCGGGAACAAATCCTGATGCGGTAGCGCTCATTGGCCTTGATCCTGTTTCGGGACTATCGTTATGCCTGAAGGTACAAACTTTCATTGCGTCAAAGCCGGCCCAGATATAGGGTCCGCTGTCGCTCGTGCTTCCTGAAAGAATGCGATCTGCCTGGCCGCTTTTTATCCGGTCGTATGCCATAATGATGCTTTCGGTTCCGGTCGTGCAAGCCGATGAGTTGGTTGTGACCTGGTTTCCAAGGCCGAGCTTTCCGCCTAACATCGCGCTGACTCCACTGCTCATCGTTTGGGAAACTGCGGTGCTTCCGAGTTTTCGCGGTTCTTTTGCATCGATTTTATAGATGCTTTCGCGGAATTTATCCGTTCCCGACGTTCCGACCCCAAAGATGGTTCCGCTATTCCAATCCGGCGTTTCCGACGACAAAAGACCGGCATCTTTCCAGGCTTCCATACCGGCAATTACACCGTATAAAATTCCCGATGCGTTAAAATTCCGTAATTCGAGTTCACTAAACACAGAGCTGATTTGTTCCTCGCTCAATTCCGGCGTTCCGGCAATCTGACACGAGAAATTCAGGTCTCGCAGTTGCGGAATAAACCGGATTCCCGAGCGGCCGATCCTGATTGCCTCTGAAAAAGCCGTTAGCCCGACGCCATTTGGCGCAACGACTCCCATTCCGGTTATTACGACCCTGCGATTCATGAGCTTATCATTCCGCTAATTGTTCCTGTGCAAACTTCCTCGTTAAGCGAATTATACATCGTGACCCTGCATTTTAATTTATTGAATCGGAAATAGATTTTTTCCGATTTCACAATAACCTCTTCCACTTTCGCGACAGGCTTTAGAAATTCCATTTCAGTTGAAGTAAGTGCGATTTTCATATCCATTCTTGTCTCGCCAATCAAAAAAATCCCCAGGCATACTACGCCAATCTGTGCCATGCATTCGGTAAGAATTACACCCGGCGTTATCGGATTGTTTACAAAATGCCCTTCATAAAAGTCGAAATTCTTATCGAACTTAAACTTGCCAGTAACACCGTTTTCGTCAACAGAAAGAAGTTGATCGACGAAAAGAAATTCCTTTCCGTAGGGTAATTTTTCAACGATGTGGCTGAATTCGTTCATTTGAGATTCGCGTTCTTAAAACAAATAATCCTCACCATTGCAGCAAAACGCGCTGGGCTGAAAATCCGGGGCCGAAGCTCAACATCATTCCTTTATCGCCTTTTTTTGGGTTTCTTTCCATGATTCTTCCCAAAACAAAAAGCACTGTTACACTGGACATATTGCCAAATAACCGCAGTACTTCCTTGGTATCGTCGATATTTTTACCCAATCCCGCGAAAAGTTCCTCGACTGTCTTGATGATTTTTTTTCCTCCGGGATGAAAAATCAGGTGATCCAGATCGCCAACTGTAAGGCCGAATTTCTCCAAAAATGGATTAATTATATCATTAAAATGAGCCGCGATCGTGTCGGGTACTTCAACATCCAGAACCATTTGGAGTCCGCCATTGCTGAGTTGAAAGCCCATCATATGTTCCTTTTCGTAAAAATGATACATCTCCTCGCCTATTATTTCCGGCCCGATATCGTCTTCGGCAGAAGAAAGCAAAACGCACGCTGCGCCATCACCGAAAATCGCAGCACTTACCATGTTTGCCATTGAAATATCGCTTAACTGAAATGTTGCCGTGGGCGACTCAACTGCGATAACTGCCGCTCTTTTTCCGGGGTTCGCCTGAAGAAAATTCTTGGCATATATTATTCCCGATATCCCGGCAGCACATCCCATTTCGGTCACGGGAAGCCGAACGATGTCTTGACGAAGGCCAACTTTATTGATGAGATAGGCATCGAGCGACGGAATCATGATTCCCGTGCAGCTTACAGTAATGATAAAATCGGGATCGGAATTTTTCCAGCCGGCTTTTTGCAGCGCTGATCGAAGAACCGATTCGCCGAGTTTAATCGCTTCGCGGCTGTAAATCGCGTTTTTCTCGGCAAATGACGTTTCACGGAAAACCTCTACGGGTTCCATGATCGAATACCTTTTGTCAACGCCGGCGCCTTCGAAAAGTTTTTTGACCTTTTTGACGAACCGATCGTCCTGGCCGTCGAGCCAAGTGTCAATGAAGGGCAATATTTCTTGGGTTTCCCGACTATATTCGGGCAATTGCTGGGTAACCGTTACTATTTTTACACTCATGAAATCCAAATTATCCACTGAAAACGGAACGCCCATCTTCGGCGAATCGAATACTTTTTAAAATTTAATTTTTCGGCGAAATCGGCCAGCTCTTTTCTTTTGAACCCGCGCAGAATCGAAAGCAATCCATCTTCTGTCGCCATTTTGTTGAGTCGCATCAAGACGGCAACCACCTTGAAAAGATAATACGCAACAGCGCTTCTTTGCAGGTCATTTATTACAATTCCCAGCTTTGATTGCTGCCGGAACATTGTCAGCAATCGCACAATTTGCTCCTCTGAAAAATGGTGCAACGTCAACGTACACAGAATAATATCAACTGGCTCCTGAACGTATGTTTCCGAAAAAATGTCCCGGCATTCATAACTGATCGCAGGATAATTTTCAGACAAACGGCGTGCATGTTCAATGGTGTACGCATTTGCGTCGACTCCTTTCAATTGCAGTTTCCGGTTCATCTTGCCTGCCTCATCGGCCAATGCCCGAAGCATATCGCCGTTGCCGCAGCCAATGTCTAGAATCTTAATCGTTTTGTCGGCTTTTCGGTACTTAACAAGCTTCCGCACGCCTTGTAAAGTTAACCTGTTTCCGCCTAATATCCGATTTATCAGCGCGATTTTATCAAGCGCGTCGCCCAATTCTCTGCCCGACAATGCAAAATCGTCCATGATCTCAGCATCGTTTCTGCGGTGATTTGTATTTATGAGCATTGCAAATCAATTGGTTTTCCGTGAGTTTGCCTTATGAGGCCTCGAAATGTTCCTGGAAACAGTAAAAGCCCGCGCGTCAGAATGTCGGCAAGCATTTGCTTTTGCAACGCTGAGGAAAGGAAGCGTCCGGAGGTCAATCGCCTGTGAAACGTGTCTTTCCAAACTTTTGCGTAGTTTGCTTCCATCTCACCTCGGGTGATTTTTCCATCAAAGAATGCGATTGTAAGTTCAGAGGCCAATTTGGCGGCGTGCATTGCCATCGCCATTCCATTGCCGCAAAGCGGATGAATTAGCCCGGCGGTGTCACCGGCCATCAAAACGTGGTTTTCAACGGGAAACTTTTTGGAGAAACTGATCTGCCCAATGGCAAGCGGTTTTTCATAAATCATTGTTGAAGATTCGAAAACCGATTTCAGGCGTGGGTTTTCATACAGCACGTTTTTTTGAAAATCATCGAAATCGGTGTATTTCCGGAAGCTTTCGTAATTGGCTAGATAGCAGATGTTGATCGTATTGTTTTCAACTTTGGAAACTCCGCAATAACCACCGTGGAAATTGTGCAGCGAAACGAGATCGTCAGGAAAACTTCCGGCGTAATGTGCTTTCACGGCAAGCCAGGGCGATTTCTGCCTGATGAACCCTCGTTGCAATTTCTGGTCGAGTACCGATCTTTTGCCGAAGGCTCCAATCGCGATCTTGCAAAGAATATCGCCGCTTTTTGTGGTTTTGATCCTGAAGCCATCGTTTGAATGTTCAATATCGCATGCCGAATCAAAAACAAAATTGCAGCCTGCCGCGACCGCATTTTCATAAAGCAGATTATCAAATGCATACCTGCTGATCCCAAATCCGCCAAGCGGAAGTTTTCCTTCAATTTCGCGGCCCGAAATAGTTGAAAAACTGACTCTTGTAACTTTTGTCGGATTTAATTGCCCCACATCGACGCCGAGAAATTCCAGATAAGGCAAAACCTCATTCGAGATGTATTCGCCGCACACTTTATGGTGGGGAAATTCATGCTTCTCGATCACGGTGACCTTCAGCCCGGCCTTCGCGAGGTGAAGTGCTGCCGAAAGTCCCGCAAGCCCCGCTCCTACTATTCCGATATCGGGATTGGTGTTCATTCGACTCGCCCTTGCCTGATTTGCTCAACCACTTCAGGATCCAGAAGCGTGGTAATATCACCGAAATCGGCAGATTCGCCGGTAGCAATTTTCCGCAGGATGCGACGCATTATCTTTCCGGAGCGCGTTTTTGGGAGGCCGCTGACGAATTGTATTTTGTCGAGTTTCGCAATCGGGCCGATATGTGTTGCAATGTAGTTGTTGATTTCCGTCCGCAATTTATCTGTTCCCGCATCTTCCGATTCCGCGCGAAGCGTCACAAAAGCGTACAGCGCGTTGCCTTTGATATCATGCGGGAATGCCACAATTGCCGATTCGGCGACGGTCGGATGTTCGTCGATTGCTTCCTCAATTGGCGCGGTTCCAAGATTGTGGCCGGAAACAATTACAACATCGTCGACCCTGCCGGTGATGCGATAATATCCTGTTTCATCCCGCAGCGCGCCGTCACCGGTTGTATATTTGCCAGGATTCGCTGAAAAATAAGTTCTAAAATAGCGTTCATGATCGTTGTGTATCGTTCGCGCCATTCCCGGCCACGGAAAGTCAATACACAAAATTCCCTCGGCTGGATTTCCCTTAATTTTTTTTCCTTTTTGAGTGAGAAGCACCGGTTGGACTCCCGGCAGTGGCAAAGTTGCGAATGCAGGCTTGGTTGGCGTTACAAACGGAATTGCCGAAATCATGATTCCGCCGGTTTCAGTTTGCCACCAGGTGTCAACCAACGGGCATCTTCGCTTTCCGACATGGTCATTATACCAATGCCATGCTTCTTCGTTGATCGGTTCGCCAACACTTCCAATAACTTTTAGTGAACTAAGATCGAATTTCGTCACCCATTCGACACTTTCCTTTGCGAGCGACCGGATTGCAGTCGGCGCCGTATAAAACTGTGTCACTTTGTGCTTGTCGATTATTTCCCAGAATCGACCGAAATCCGGCCATGTCGGAATTCCTTCAAACAGCAACGTTGTCGCGCCATTGAGCAGCGGGCCGTACAATCCGTACGAATGTCCGGTTACCCAGCCCAAATCGGCCGTGCACCAAAAAACATCGTCCTTTCTATAATTGAAAATATTTTGGAAGGTATACGCAGTGTAAACCATATATCCGGCAATCGTATGAACCATTCCTTTTGGTTTGCCCGTAGATCCCGAAGTATACAATAGGAAAAGTGGATCTTCGGCGTCGGTAATTACGGCCTTATGCAGCGGATTTACCTCATCAAGCAACGGTTGAAGCCACTGATCGCGGCCGGCCTTCATCGACACTTCGGTTTCGGTTCGTTTCGCTACCAAAACGGTTTTTACCGAAGGCGTATTCGAAAGCGCTTCATCGACAATTTCTTTTAATGCAAACGATTTTCCGCCGCGAAATCCGCCATCCGAAGTGATTACCATTTTGCTATCCGAATCATTAATTCTTGCGCTGATCGCACTCGACGAAAATCCGGCAAAAATAACTGAATGTACGGCACCGATCCGGGCGCATGCCAAAATCGAAATCGCGAGTTCGGGAATCATCGGCAGGTAAATGCAAACGCAGTCGCCTTTCCTGATTCCTTGCGCTGTCAGCACGTTCGCCATTTTGCAGACTTCTGCATGAAGTTCACTATAACTGATGTGCCGCGCCGGTTCGGTTGGATCGTTGGGTTCGAACAAAATGGCGGTCGATTCGCCTCGTTTCTTGAGATGGCGGTCGAGGCAATTCACTGTTATATTGAGTTTTGCACCGGAAAACCAGGTAAAACGCGCTTTTTCCCAATCGGATTCCATTACAGAATCCCATTTCCGTTCCCATTCGAATTTGTCCGCGATTCCGGCCCAGAATTTTTCAGGTTTTTTGACCGACTTCCGATATTCCTTGAAATACTGCGGAAGATTTTTGATTTTATATGCCATCAGATATTTCTTCGTTAACAGAATTGTATTCGCCTTTGAGTGCAAACCAGCCGAAAATCGCCATTCCGATTGATATCAGAGGCGTCAGAACAAACAGGATTATGATTCCGAAAACCAGATCTTCCTGTTTGCCCGTTCTCATTTTCGGGATGCCAAATTCGACCACGCAAAAATAGGCCGCCGCCGCCGCGAGGCCCAGCCAAATCAGTCCAAGCAATCGTTTTATCTGATCCATCAGTCGTGCACTTTTTTGTTGTCCTTAATATAGATCATTCCGATGACAAAACAAACCGAAGCAATGATTATCGGATACCAAAGACCATCTAGATAAAATCCCGGTTTTCCTGCAGTTTTTGCATTCGATACCAGGTAAGTCGAAATCGCCGGAAGCAATCCGCCAAAGATCCCGTTGCCGACATGGTAAGGCAGTGACATCGACGAGTATCGGATTCGGGCCGGAAACAGCTCAACCAGAAACGCGGCTATCGGTCCGTAAACCATTGTCACAAAAAGAACCTGTACAAAAACTAGATAAATCAGCATCCATCGGTCATGATCGTTGATCGAAACCACGGTCTTTACATCGGTCACCGGTTTGCCATCGACCAAATGCGTCGTTTGTGTTTCGCTACTTTTGGTTCCATCGCTATACGTACTGAAAAGCGTCGTAGCTGTGCCTGCCCATTTCCCTGTGTCGTCCTTTTTAACTTCCGAGGTCATTCGCGTTTCGACAAGCAATTCTGACCTATTGGTATTCACCACGTGATACATCGACTTGTAAATCGGCCTGTAAAACAAAATGGCAAGCAGCATTCCGGTCATCATAACCGATTTGCGTCCGACCCGGTCGCTCAGCCAGCCAAAAACAATAAAGAACGGCGTACCAAGCAAAAGTGCAATGCCCAGCAACAGATCGACCTGAGCCGAATCGATGTTGAGCACGGTTTTCATATAGCTCATTGCATAAAACTGGCCGGTGTACCAGATCACTCCCTGCCCCATTGTCGCACCAAACAGCGCCAGCAACACAAACTTCAGATTGTACCGGTTCCCAAAGCTTTCCTTTAACGGATTCGCGCTGGTCTTTCCTTCGGCTTTAGCCTTTGCAAATACAGGAGATTCGCTCATCTTGCGGCGAATCTGGTACGAAACGAAAACCATCAACAGCGAAACCCAGAATGGAACGCGCCAACCCCAGGAATCGAAATCCTGCGGACTCAAAAAAGCCTTTGTCCCAAGTATCACCATCAGCGAAAGGAAAAGCCCGATTGTCGCTGTGGTCTGAATCCACGATGTCCAATAACCGCGCTGCCCTATCGGCGAATGTTCGGCAACGTATGTCGCAGCGCCGCCATATTCCCCGCCAAGCGCCAATCCCTGCAGCAGGCGTAAAATCAGCACGAGCACCGGCGCTGCATAACCGATACTTTCATATCCCGGAACGCATCCAATCAAAAAAGTGGCGCCGCCCATCAAAAGCAGCGTCGCCATGAACGTATATTTTCTTCCAATCAGGTCGCCCAAACGTCCAAAGAACAAAGCGCCAAAAGGGCGAACCACAAAACCGGCGGCAAATGTGGCCAAGGTCGACAAAAACGCCGCCGCCGGATTGTCCGACGGAAAAAATTTGGTAGAAATCACCACCGCAAGGCTCCCGAAGATGTAGAAATCATACCACTCGATCAGCGTGCCCATCGACGACGCCGAAATTACTTTCCAAATTCCCTTAGTAGCGGTTTCTGCCATATTTTTCCGATATGGATAAAAATAGCAAAGTATTTCCAATAATCATTTATAATGCGGCTTTGCCATATTTTTATTTTATTTGTAGAAACGAACCCGATGCAATTCGACCCCAACGAACTGGAACAATCCGCGATTTACAAACTGCTTTCCGGAGCGGTTATTCCACGCCCAATCGGTTGGATTTCTTCGATTAGTGAAGACGGAATTCCGAACCTCGCCCCTTTCTCGTTTTTTAACGTTGTCGGTGACGATCCGCCACACGTAATGTTTTCGACAGTCAGGACCGGCGACAAAAACAAGGACACGCTCAATAACGTACTCGCGACCAAACAATTCGTGGTCAACATGGTTACCGAAGAAGTTGTCGAAAAGATGAATAAAACTGCCGAGGTCGTTCCTTCGGAAGTCAATGAATTTGAGCTCGGCGGACTCACACCAGTCGCTTCGGCAATCGTCAAACCGCCACGCGTACTCGAGAGCCCGATCAATTTTGAATGCGAACTGGTGCACCATTACGCCTTGGAAAATTCGAAGTTTGGTGGCGCCGTGGTCATGATCGGAAAAGTGGTGATGTTCCATTTTGCAGAAGGCACGCTCACTGGAAATTTCCACGTCGATATGCAAAAATACCGTCCCGTTGCAAGGCTTGCCGGATCGAATTATGCCAAGCTGGGTGAAATTTTCTCAATCAAAAGATTATGATAATTTGGGCAAATCCCGCAGAAAAAGCGGGACCGGGCTATACGCTGCAATCTTTTTTAAACGTTGCAGAGTCATTTTTTCGAACTTGTAACATTTAAAAAAGGATTTTCGCTGCTATCCCTTTTGCGAACCTATAACAACAGCGATGCTGTGAACAATAAAATATTTCCGGAATGAAAATATCAGTAATTGGCGGCGGTCCCGGTGGATTGTACTTTTCGATCCTCGCCAAAAAAATGATGCCCGATGCGGTTATCGACGTTTACGAACGCAACAAAGCCGATGATGCGTTTGGATTTGGGGTTGTCTTCTCGGATGAAACGCTCAGCGAATTCCTGACCCGCGACCCGCGCTCCTACGAGCTGATCCGCAGCCGGTTTGCCTATTGGGACGATCTTGATGTCGCACGCAACGGCCAGAAAGTACGGATAACCGGAAACGGTTTCTGCGGCTGCTCGCGAAAAACGCTCCTGAACCTGCTCCAGCAACGTTGCCAGGAAGAAAATGTGGGATTGCATTTCGAACACAATGTCACCGATTTATCCAAATTTCACGATTCGGATGTCATTGTAGCCTGCGACGGGATAAACAGCGTCATCCGCGATAATTTGTCTGCCGATTTCGCAACCCGGATCGAACTTCAGCGAAACAAGTTCGTGTGGCTCGGCTCAACCCGGCCGCTCGACGCATTTACTTATTGGTTCAGGACTACGCCGTATGGGACATTCGTCGCACATTCTTATCAATATGAAAAAGGAATGAGCACATGGATTTTTGAATGTTCGCCTGAAACCTGGGAAAAAGCCGGATTTGAAACCGAGAACGAAGAAACGACGGTGGAAAAAATTACCTCAATATTTGCCGAAGAACTCGACGGCCACAAACTCATTACCAATCGGTCGCATTGGCGCCAGTTTCCGGCAATTACGAATGAAAAATGGCACAAAAACAATATTGTTTTGCTTGGCGATGCGAAGGCAACCGCTCATTATTCCATCGGTTCGGGGACAAAACTCGCAATGGAATGCGCGATCGCCCTTGCCGATTCGATTGCCGCAAATCAGCAAAATATCAGCGCTGCGTTTGAACTTTACGATAAAAAGCGGCGCCAGCGCGTGGAAATGATCCAGCACGCGGCTACAGTTTCACTCGATTGGTTCGAGCATATGGACCGCCACGCACAGCATCCTTTTATGCAGTTTGCTTTCGGAGTCATGACCCGCGCCAAGAAAGTTACCTACGAAAATCTCGCACTTCGCGATAAATCGTTCACGGATAAAGTACGCACCGAATTCCTCAAAAATCAAAACATAACAAACAGTGATATTCCGGCTGCATTCACGCCTTTCAGTCTGCGTGGAATGACATTGCAAAATCGGATCGCAATGGCGCCGATGGAACAGTATTCGGCAAAAAACGGAGTCGTTTCCAATTGGCATCTTGTCCATTATGGAAGCCGCGCAGTTAGCGGTTGTGGACTCATATTCACCGAAGCGGTTGCTGTGTCTGATTCAGCACGGATAACTTCAGGTTGCCCGATGATATCTTCTGAAGAACAGCTAAATGCGTGGAAAGAAATTACGAACTTCGTACATCAGAACAGTCGTGCAAAAATCGCGATCCAGCTTGGACATGCCGGCCGGAGAGCGAATTCGGCATTTCCATGGGAGAATGCGAAAACAACTAAGCAAAAAGTACCGCTCGTTTCAGCTTCCCCTATTCGGTATGATGAAAATTCCACCGTTCCAAAAGAACTGGATGACAGCGAAATGGAAAAGATTATTTCCGACTTTGCAAATGCGGCAAAAAACGCCGACAAAGCGGGTTTTGATATGATCGAGCTTCAGGCGCACCACGGATTTTTGCTCGCCTCATTCCTTTCGCCACTGACAAATAAAAGAAGCGACGAATATGGCGGGCCGGTCAAAAACAGACTGAAATTCCCGTTGAAAATTTTCGCTGCCATTCGCGATAATTTTCCGAATGAGAAACCGATAAGCGTTCGAATTTCGGCATCCGATTGGTCGGAAGGCGGAATTGTAGAAGTTGATGTGATTGCAATTGCGCAGGCTTTCAAAAAAGCAGGCGCCGACATTATCAGTGTTTCGACAGGATTTACGGTTTCGGAGCAAAATCTTGCGACCGGAAGGATGTGGCAGACACCGTTCTCGGATGCGGTCCGCAATTCGGTTAACATACCAACAATTACTGGCGGCGGAATTACCGATATCGATCAGATCAACACTATTTTGCTTAACGGTCGTGCCGACATCGTCGCTTTAGGCCGTCCGTTTCTCCTTGATCCGGGCTTCGTGCGATCGGCACAGGCTTATGAAAGTGTTACTCCCGACGACATTCCAGACCAATATTTCGCCGGAATTTCTCATCTTTATCCTTTAAAAAAATCGGAAAGACGTGAAAAAGAGGCGATGAAAAAAGCACTGAAACCCGAATCGCATAAGAAGCAGAACAAATGAAAAAGTTATTGTTGATTCTACTGATATCTTCAGTCGGTTGCGCCCAAAACGAAGGCACGATCAATAGCGCGGGCTCGAAGTTATACTATCGGACATTCGGAGCGGGAAAACCGCTGCTGATCATAAATGGCGGTCCGGGAATGAACAGTAACGGCTTTGTATCGATCGCTCAGACGTTGTCAGATCATTATAAAACAATACTGTACGACCAGCGCGGCACCGGGAAATCGACGCTCGAAAAGAGTGATTCCACAACCATAACAATGGATTTGATGGTTGCGGACATGGAAAACCTTCGCACCGCATTGCATATCGATAAATGGAGCATTCTCGGACAATCTTTTGGCGGAATGCTGGCTGCATACTACGCAACAAAACATCCGGAACACATTGACAGGATCGTCATGTCATCTTCGGGAGGCATTGACCTCGGACTTTTGTCGAACGGTAATCTTATTGTCGAAAAACTGAATAAGACGCAACGGGATTCGCTCGATTACTGGAATGCAAAAATTGCGGCGGGCGACAATTCATTTGCCACGAGATTGGGGCGCGGACGTGCGTTGGCTCCGGCGTATCTTTACAATAAGAAAAATGTGCCGACGATCGCGCAGCGTTTGACTGAAAGCAATCAGCAGATAAACGGATTGGTCTGGCAGGATATGCAACGGATCAAGTTCAACTGCGCGCCAATGCTGAAGAATTACAAAAAGCCGGTTCTCATCCTCCAGGGAAAAAATGACATCCTGCCGGTGTCGATTGCCGAAAAGATCCACGATGCATTTCCAAATTCGCAACTGCTATTGCTGGACAAATGCGCCCATTACGGCTGGCTTGACGCTCCGGATCAATACCTGAAAGCAGTCAATAACTTTTTAAATTGAACAAAATGTTCCGCTACACAGACAACTTTGCGCACGACAGCCTCCCGCCCGAAGAACTTATGCCCGACTGCTCGTGGAACGATCCGGCTTTCGATTTGCCGTCAGATTTGAATTGCGCCCACCGGCTGCTCGATTTCCATATTGAAAACGGCAACGGTGACAGAATTGCGTTGCGCAGCTTCGGGAAAACGTGGACATACCAAGAACTGTATGAGAAATCAAACCAGATTGCGCATGTCCTTGTTGACGATCTCGGACTCGTAGATGGCAACCGCGTGCTGATCCGTTCGGCAAACAATCCCATGATGGTCGCCTGTTGGTTCGCGGTTATCAAAGCCGGTGGAATCGTGGTTTCGACAATGCCTTTGCTTCGCGAAAAGGAACTTTCGGTAATGATTGATTGTGCCGAAATTTCACTGGCGCTTTGCGATTACCGTCTTGAAGAAGAGTTGGCCCAAGTAAAGTCTGATTTTTTAAAGCAATACATCACATTTGACGGCGCAGAAGATTCAATTTCAAAGCTTGACGTCCTGATGCACAACAAGCCGACGACATTTGAAAACTTCAAATCACCTGCAAATGCAATTTGCCTGATCGGATTTACATCGGGAACGACAGGCAAGCCAAAAATGACTTCTCATTACCATAAAGACATTTTGCTTATCTGCGAAGCCTTTCCGCGCTATGCGCTGCAACCTGTGCCCGATGATATTTTTACGGGTAGTCCGCCTCTCGGTTTCACATTCGGCCTTGGCGGATTGGTGCTTTTCCCACTCTATTTTGGCGCATCCACATTTTTGATCGAAAAACCGACACCTGACAACCTTTTGCAGGCGATTCAGGATTTTAAGATTACAACATGTTTTACTGCACCGACGGCTTGGCGTGTAATAACCACCAAAGTTGGGGATTACGATATCTCGTCGCTTCAAAAGTGCATTTCTGCAGGTGAGACGCTTCCTGCTAAAGTGTGGCAGGATTGGTACGATGCAACGGGATTGACGATAATTGACGGAATTGGATCCACTGAAATACTGCATATTTTCATATCGTCGAACTTTCAAAATATGAAAAAAGGCGCAACCGGATTGCCGGTTTTTGGTTACGAGGCAAAAATCATCGACAGTGCCGGAAATGATCTTCCACCAGGAGAACCCGGACGTTTGGCAGTTCGCGGTGTTACAGGCTGCAAATACCTAAATCGCGAGGACAAGCAGCGGGAATATGTCGAAAATGGCTGGAACATCACCGGGGATATTTTCAAAAAAGACGAAGACGGATTTTATTGGTTCGTCGCGCGTGGCGATGACATGATTATCTCTTCCGGTTACAACATCGGCGCCGTTGAAGTCGAAAGCGTTTTGCTGACTCATCCGGAAGTCGCCGAATGTGCAGTGGTTGGACTTCCCGATGACGAACGTGGAATGGTCGTTTGTGCGCATGTTGTCCTCAAGCAGCATTCGAAATCGTGTGACGAGTTGAAAAAAGCAATGCAGGATTGGTTTAAGGACAATGCTGCGCCATACAAATATCCGCGGGTGATCAATTTTATTGAGTCGCTTCCGAAAACTGAGACAGGAAAAATCCAGCGGTTTAAACTAAAAAATTGAAACCATGAGAAAAGTTTTCGTCTGGTTCAGCGTCGGGCTGTTGCTGCTCACGGCCATGCTCACTTATATCAATTTGAAATTCATATTCTTATTGATTTTCTTCATTCCTATCATTGTCATGGGATTTTACGACATGTACCAGTCGAAACATACGATCAAAAGGAATTTCCCATTGTTGGGCCGTATGCGGTACTTACTCGAAGGCATCGGACCTGAAATGCGGCAGTATTTCATAGAAACCAATACCGATGGAAGGCCTTTCAATCGATTGCAACGAAGCCTGGTTTATCAGCGCAGCAAGAAGGAAAATGACATGCATCCATTCGGAACGCAACTCGATGTTTATGATGAAGGCTACCAATGGGTGAACCACAGCATCCGCGCCATTGCGTTTGCAGATATCGATCAGAATCCGAAGGTACGTATCGGGTCATCACAATGCACGCGGCCCTATTCTGCCAGCCTGTTCAACATCAGCGCGATGAGTTATGGATCATTGAGTAAAAACGCGATCATTGCCCTGAATGAAGGCGCAAAAATCGGCGGCTTCTATCACAATACCGGCGAAGGCGGTTTGTCGCCTTACCATTTGGGCGGTGGCGACGTTGTTTGGAATATCGGAACCGCATACTTTAGCTGTCGGGATGACTTCGGAGTTTTTTCCCTCGAACAGTTCACGAAACGCGCCCATTACGAGAATGTCAAAATGATCGAGATCAAGTTTTCTCAAGGTGCGAAACCCGGCCACGGAGGAATTTTGCCAAAAGAAAAAGTTACCGATGAAATCGCTGCGATCAGGCTGGTGAAAAAAGGAGGCGACATCATTTCTCCGCCAAGGCATTCTGCATTCACAACTCCATTGCAACTGATGGGTTTCGTAAGGACACTTCGCGAAGCTTCCGGCGGAAAGCCGATCGGAATGAAGTTTTGCGTCGGCAATAAGTCGGAATTTCTCGCGATTTGCAAAGCAATGGTCGAAACCAAGACTTATTTTGATTTTATTACCGTTGATGGCGGGGAAGGCGGAACAGGAGCTGCGCCACAGGAATATTCTGACCATGTCGGAATGCCGTTGCGCGATGCACTCGCGTTTGTTTACGACGCTCTGGTTGGATTCGATTTAAAGCATGAGATAAAGATCATTGCAAGCGGTAAAGTCATAAGCGGTTTCGATATTATCAGGGCGCTTTCGATGGGCGCAGATCTTTGCAACTCGGCACGAGGGATGATGTTCGCGCTTGGTTGTATCCAGGCACTGGAATGTCACAACAATACTTGCCCGACCGGAGTGGCAACCCAGGATCCAAAACTCACCAAAGGACTTGTTCCTGAAGAAAAAAGCGTTCGCGTGGCGCGGTACCAGCACGAAACCGTCCGGGCGGCAATGGAACTTATGGCTTCGGCCGGGATCGACCATCCTGACAACGTCGGACGTGACCTGGTGAGCATGCGAATCGACAAAACCCATATCTCAAAATTCTCAGAGCTTTTCCCCGAATTGAAAAAGGGATGTTTGCTGCAGGCTGAAACCGTACCCGATAATTTATATTACGACTGGAAAGCTGCAAGTTCGGAAAGCTTTTAAACACATCCTTATGTTCAGAAAAAAAGAAAAAATACGCTTTAAACACGTCGATTATGCCGGAATCGTATTCTATCCCCGATTCCTCGAAATGCTCAATGACTTGGTTGAAGATTGGTTCGAAGAAGCGCTAGACAGACCGTTTTCCCGGATTCACGAGACAAACGGGATTCCAACAGTGGATTTAAAAGTCCAATTTAAAAAGCCGGCCCGCATTGGCGATCACCTGGAAAAGTTCCTCTGGGTGAAAAGCATCGGCGCGGCTGCTGTCACGTGTGGTTTCCGGTTTGAAGATGAGGGCGCCAACACTTGCCTTGAAGGCGAAGTCACTTTGGTGAATGTCGCCCTGAGTAAAGAAACCGGTAAGATTAAATCGGAACCATTCAGCGATGCCACGCGGTTACTGATTGAAAAATTTGTATTCGAAGATCCGCAGACGCTATAACAGCCAATGCTTTTCGTATTTTTATAGCTAAATTTTTAAAATGGAATTCTCCAGATTCAAGGCTGCCTCAGTCCAGACGTCACCCGTTTTTCTTGATGTCGATAAAACGATCGACAAAGCTTTGTCATTCATTTCGGAGGCCGCGTCAAATGGCGCGCAACTCGTCGCATTTCCCGAAGTCTTCGTTGCAGGTTACCCCTATTGGAACTGGATCATGACGCCGGTTCAGGGAAGTTCGTGGTACGAAAAATTATATCGGAATTCTGTATTGGCAGACGGTCCGGAAATCGCTAAAATCTGCAAGGCTGCTGCCGATAATAATTGCCATGTTGTCATTGGGATTAACGAGCGCGGCGAAAGCTATGGCGAGATTTACAATACAAATCTAATCATCGACAATAAAGGATCGATCGTTGGAAAGCACCGCAAATTGGTGCCAACATGGGCTGAAAAGCTCACATGGACTTCAGGCGACGGATCTTCATTAAAAGTTTACAAAACCGAAATCGGGCCGATTGGTACGCTAGCCTGCGGTGAAAATACCAATACGCTCGCTCGTTTTACCTTGCTCAGCCAGGGCGAATTGATCCACATTGCAAACTATATCTCGCTTCCCGTTGCGCCACCCGATTACAACATGGCAGAAGCGATCAAGATTCGCGCGGCAGCACATTCTTTTGAGGGAAAACTCTTCACGGTCGTTTCGTGCTCGACCATTTCAAAAGAAATTATCGAAGCGATGAAACCCGATGTGCCGAATGCCGATGAACTGCTGACGCGTAAAAACTCCGCTTTTTCCGGGATTATAGGTCCGAACGGCGCCGTCGTTGGCGAACCGCTGATTGATGAGGAAGGAATCGTTTACGCCGATATCGACCTTTCAAAATGCATCCAGCCAAAGCAAATGCACGACATTCTTGGCCATTACAACCGATTTGACATTTTCGACCTGCGCGTCAACACGGCGCCAACCCGAAAAATAACTTTTATTGATAATCATGAAGAATTTCAAAAGCCCAAATAAGCCGTACCTCGTTCGTCATTTGGCATTCGACCTTCGGCATTTATCGTTCGACTTTTGACTTCGTTCAACTTTCAACTCTTGACATTCAACTTACAACCAAACTATGGAAGCAAAATATTCTGATGACGTACTCGGCCGTGCACGGGTTCAGGACACTCCCGAACTCGAGGCGTATTATGCCGAACTGAAAAGCCTGGGCGCCGGCGCGCTGTGGACGGTGGCAAACGACATCGAGCCATGGGAACCGCGAACCTCGTCGGTTCCGATGCTTTGGCGATACGACGATCTGCGCGAACTCGTACTGAAATCATCGGAACTTGTCACTCCGGAACAGGCCGGCCGTCGTGTGGTTTACCTGGTGAATGACAAACGGCGCGATGTCAGCGCTGCGGTTGGTTGGCTTTACACCGGAATTCAGGTCACACGTCCCGGCGAGAGCACATCCGCGCATCGCCATAAAGCTTCGGCACTTCGTTTTATTATGGAAGGCGCTGGCGGTTACACTGTTGTGGATGGCAACAAGATCACTTTTGAGGTCAATGATTTTGTCATTACGCCCAACTCTGCCTGGCACGAGCATGGCGTTGCTGAGGATGGAAAGACATGTATTTGGCAGGACGGACTCGACATTCCGCTTGTGAATGCGCTCGAGGCCAATGATTATGCGGTTTTCGATGGGAAGCAACCATTAACTCGCCCAATCAATCATTCGCCAATGTCTTATGCGGCATCGGGTGTTATTCCCGCCGATGTAGTTTGGGACAAGCCTTATTCGCCGCTGTTTAAATATTCATGGAAACAGGTTTATCCCGCGCTTTTGGAAGCCGCACAGGTTCAGCAAGGTTCACCTTTCGACGGAATAATTATGCAATATTCCAACCCATTAACCGGAGGTCATGTGATGCAAACCATGGGCGCATCGATGCAATTGCTTCGTCCGGACGAGCACACGCGGGCGCACAAGCACACGGGCTCGTTTGTTTACCAATGCGCGAAGGGAAAAGGTTATTCCGTCATTGGTGGCAAGCGCTACGACTGGAAAGAGCGTGATATTTTCTGCGTCCCATCGTGGGAATGGCACGAGCACGTGAACCTTTCCGAAACCGAAGATGCGTGCCTCTTTTCGTTCAATGATTTGCCGGTGATCGAGAAACTCGGGCTCTACCAGGAAAAAGCGTATGAAGACAATAACGGCTTTCAAAAACTGATTTAGAAGCCGGGAACCTGCTGTTCGCTAAATCTTTTCTTTGAAACCTCAAAGGTTTTCAAAACCTTTGAGGTTTAGAAAAGGATATCGCTTCCATCAGGGCTAGGCTTCTTAACAAAGAAAGAAGGAACACTCTAAAATGAAAAAGTACCAGATAATCGCTGCATTCCGCTTCCTGCTCTACCTGATTGCGTTTTCGGCTGTTTTTATCGGGATTTTCATGGTTCTCGCCTACAAAGACCTGATGCGTGACATCGGGTTTTTCCTGCTAACATTTTTCTCGGCAATGATACTGCTGGGCTTAACTCAAAAACCAAGATAATATGAAATTTGTTACCTATACGGTCAACGACTCAGAACAAAAGCTCGGAATCCTGCAGAAGGACACCATTCTGGAATTCCAGGGCTTCGCGCATAAGACTAACCTTTCAGTGCCCTCAACAATGCTTGAGCTTATAGATGGCGGCGAGGAAATGCTTCACACAATTGGGCAAGCAGTAAAAACTGCCAGCGAAAATGTAATTTCCACATCGAGTATTCCGCTTTCGGAGGCAACGCTGCTCGCTCCCATTCCGCGCCCCCGGAAAAACATAATCGGAATTGGCCTCAATTATACCGAACACGTTGCCGAAAGTGCGCGCTCGCTTGATACTTCAAAGGAATTGCCCCAGCAGCCGATCATTTTTTCAAAACCGCCTACAACGGTTACGGGAACAAACACTTTCATTTTGCATAATACCAAACTCACGCAGCAACTCGATTGGGAAGTTGAACTCGCGGTCGTAATCGGGAAAAAAGGAAAGTATGTCAAAAAAGAAGATGCGATGGATTACGTTTACGGATATTCGGTTATAAACGATATTAGTGCTCGCGATTGCCGGCGTTCCGGACAATGGATCGTGTCGAAAGGGCAAGACACGTTTGCACCTATGGGTCCGTGTTTAGTGACAAAAGACGAAATTACCGATCCGCAAAACCTGGAACTTTCGCTACAACTGAACGGAGTAGAAAAGCAGCGTTCCAACACAAAATTCATGTTGTTCGACATAGCCGACCTGATCGTTGATCTGAGTACGGTTTTTACGCTCGAACCCGGAGATATAATCGCTACGGGAACTCCGGCTGGTGTCGGCGCCGGCCGCAATCCGCAGGAATGGATGTGGGACGGCGATGTTGTTGAAGCGACCGTCGAAGGAATCGGGACGATCGTCAACACGGTTAAGGCAATTAATAATTAGTAGTTAAAAATTAATATTTAATAAATAATGATTCGTTGGGGCGCGTTAGCGATGGCAGCGGAAATCCTTGCGTAACCTGTGAAGCAAGATTGAAGCGGACAGCGCGGCCGAAGGCAACGCCCGGAAAATTAAAAAATCAAATGAAGAAAATTAGGATAGGCCAGATTGTGCCGTCATCAAATGTTACGATGGAAACCGAGATTCCGGCGATATTCAGAGCTCGTGAAACCATTTTGCCCGAACGATTCACCTTTCACTCGAGCCGGATGCGGATGAAAAAAGTCACCAAGGAAGAACTTGAGGCGATGGATGCTATGAGTTTGAAATGCGCGCAGGAACTTTCGGATGCGCACGTTGACGTGATGGGATATGCGTGCCTGGTCGCCATAATGAGCATGGGACGCGGTTATCATTGCGTTTCAGAGGCAAACCTCCATCGCGAAACCGAAAGCAACGGCTTCCCTACTCCGATTGTCACCAGCGCGGGAGCTTTGGTGGCCGGACTTCGGGCTCTGGGCGCGAAGAAAATTTCGATCATCACGCCGTATATGCGCCCGCTTACCGATTTGGTCGTTGATTATCTCGAACATCAGGGATTTGAGGTCGTCGATTCGATTGCGCTTGAAATTCCCGATAATTTAGAAGTCGCAGCGCAGGATCCGATGAATTTGTTGGAAATTTATAAGCGGCTTGATTTGACCGGCGTGGATGTAATTGTGGCTTCGTGCTGTGTGCAAATGCCTTCGCTTGAGGCAATTGACCTTATCGAAAAAGAGTCCGGAATTCCAGTAACATCGGCTGCGGTTTGCACAACTTATGAGATGATGAAGAAGCTTAATCTGCAAGCAAAAGCGCCCATTGGTGGCAGCCTTCTCTCGGGCACATATTGAGACTTGCGAAATTATATAACTATTTACGCAAACGATGTAAATTCCGGAGCGGCTGTTTGGATGATATTTGTAAAAACCAAACCCACCAGAACATGAGAAAGCTGCACACTTCACAGGAAAACTACAACAACGCCGACGCCGACCTGAAGAACATCATCCGAATCAACAGCATTAATGATATGGATGAAGAGTTTGATTTCGATTTTGATTACGATCCAAACGAAATGTATTACGCCTTGGCGAACGAAAAGAAATAAGCTGGTTTTCCAGCTTTTTTTATCTGCTGCCGCTGCAGATCGTCTTCTGCGGCTTTTCAGCTTTCCAAATAATTCTTAATTTTATTCCGCTTGCAAGGATTGTTTAAACAGCAACGTTTATCGCTATGGGATTGAACCTGACTGAAATTGAACGCGTTAAAAGCATTACAAAGGAAGATTTCTACAAGAATTATGTCCTGAAACAAAAACCCGTGGTGATTGAAGAACTCACCCGTGACTGGCCGGCTTATGAAAAATGGAGCCTGAACTTCATCAGTGAAATCGCCGGCGACAAAACGGTACCGCTTTATGACGACAGGCCGGTTTCACATAAGGACGGTTTCAACCAGGCACATGCCGAGATGAAAATGTCGGACTACATCAACCTGCTGCAGTCGCAACCCACCAATTACCGGATTTTTCTTTACAATTTGATGAAGGAAGTCCCGCAATTGAAATCGGACTTCAAATGGCCTGATCTCGGACTAAATCTGATAAAGCAGTTGCCGATGCTGTTCTTTGGCGGACAAGGCTCGAAGGTCTTCATGCATTTTGATATCGACTATTCGAACATACTGCATTTTCATTTCCACGGCGATAAGGAGTGCATCATTTTCCCGCCCGACCAGACTCCGTTTATGTATAAAGTTCCCCATGCGCTGATCGCACGCGAGGACATTGATTTCGATAATCCCGATTTTGAGAAATGGCCCGCGTTGCAGAGGGTCAAAGGTTACATTACCAACCTCAAACATGGCGAAATGCTTTATATGCCCGAAGGTTATTGGCATTACATGAAATACCTTACTCCCGGATTTTCAATGAGCCTTCGTGCTTTCCCGAGAAAAATCTCGCACCTTTCAAAAGCCGCGTACAACATCTTTATCATGCGGCATTTCGATAACTTCATGCGGCGGCGCAAAGGCCAGTCCTGGATCGACTACAAAAACCGGCAGGCCGTGATCAATACGCACCGCAAGCTCGGTTTGTGAAAGTTTTTATAATTGCGATGGTGTTGCTGGCATATTGTGGTAAATTTAAGTAGAACCTAAAACCAACAGTATGAACTCTTTATTCAAAACCCTTATTGCCGGATATGGCGCAAAAAAACTCGGAGGCGGTTGCCTTGGAACCATCCTCGTCTTTGTAATCATTTACTGGTTGCTTGGACAATGCAGCTAATCGGCGAAACTCAAAACTTACAGCTATGAAAGGACAAACAGGAAACAACGGAAGGCTGCACGACAGCAGGAACAACTTGCCGCGATCGAATGAGCAAAATACGATGCATACGCGCGACAATACTGAAAAACACCGGTATGAAGAATACGATCAGGAACTGACAAACGACGGTTTGTACCACGCCGGGAAACCCGATGATCCGGAAGAAATGGATTTCCGCAACAAGCTGGACAATCTGGAAGACGAAACCAATAAAGACGAAGACATTTAAGTGAAACGGAGGCAATCAGCCTCCGTTTTTTAATCTGTTCAACAGCAAGTCGATATTTACCGTGGCAAACGCAGCGCTGTGGTCTGATAAACCATACGGAATTATCAGCTCACCGTTGTGGATAATCGAGCCGCAAGAATATACCACATTGGGCACATAGCCTTCCCGCTCATCCTGGTTCGGAACGATCAATGGTTCGCTTAGCCTTCCGATTTCCTTTTCCGGATTCTCGAGATCGAGCAGCGCAGCGCTGATGGAATAGCGCCGCATAGAACCAACGGCGTGTGTGATGATCAGCCAGCCGTCAGGTGTTTCAATAGGTGAACCGCAATTGCCAACCTGTACATACTCCCATGGATATTCAGGCGATTGTATCTTCACAGGATTTTCCCAGACGTTTATATTATCGGAATACATGATGTAATTGTTCCAGCCGTCAATCCGCGAAAGCATGGCAAACTTTCCATTTATCTTTCTTGGAAAAAGCGCCAGGTTTTTGTTCTTTGCACCTGAGCCGTTCAGCGGACTCGTTTTGAAGTCGTAAAAATCGGTCGTTTTCAGCAGTTTCGGCATGACGTGCGAACCGTCGTAGGCGGTATAAGTCGCATAATATACAATGCTTCCGTCGTCTTTGGTGAACCTGACAAACCGTGCATCTTCGATTCCCTTGCGTTCAAAATCCGATATTGGAAAAATCACGCGATCGCTGATATCGGTATCGCGGGAGAAACATATTTTTCGATAGCTGTCCGAAAGTGCAAGGATCTTGTTGAAGTGTTCAATTTTTTGTTCGTCGTCGGTTTCGTCGATTTCCTTCAACAGGATGGTTTTCAGTTGCTCGTATTCGAAAGAATCCCCAAGCATTTCGTCAACACGTTGAAGAAAATCGGCATTTATTCCTTCATCCTCGCCTTTTTTGAGAAACAGTTCCTTCTGAAAAACACCGTTACGGATGTGCTCGGCTTCGTCGATGTAATTTCCGGCTGGAATTACAAAGATATCGTTATCGGAATCGATAATTGCCCGACGGAAAACCACCGACGACACATGACCTTCACCCACCGCCCTGAAGCTCAGGATGATTCGCAGCTGGCCGTCTTCCAGATTTGTCTGATCAGGATCTTGTACGACCGATGGATTAAAAAAAGCGGCAGACTCAATCGAATATTCGTGTGTAAAATAGGAACCGATCAGGAGCTTTCGGAAATCGCTGAGATCGTCGAAAATCGCGCCCGCAATTTCAATTTCCCTGCGTACTTTTTCGCAATGGCGGTGGAGTTTCCTGGTGATGTTCCGGTGGCGTTTTGAAAAATCCTGAAGCAACGGCGATACAAGTGCGAAGACCTCTTCTTCCGAAAGTGAAAGTACCTTTTTAATCAGCGCAACGGCGCGTTCTTCTCCACTGAAAAAAAACCGGACAATTACCCTGCGCGAATCGGGTGTGACTCTTATCGGCTTGCGCGTTATGCTTAATCTCATGGTTTATCGTTAGGTACATAAATTTAATCAAAAAATCGAAGCGGTGCCTGGGTTGGAATTGTGAAAAAACCACGCATTAAGTTGTAACACCGGATACGAACGTTGGAGGTAAATTTAAATTCAAATAAAACTACTATGGAAAGTAACAGCCAACATCCCGAAAAACAGAAAGACCGGTCGGATGCCGAAATGAACATCGACAGCCCCAAAAACATGCTTCCAGCCGAGGGGAAAAACGAAGAATTGAAATCGCTGACACCCGACGAAGATTCAGATACCAATCCGGATCAGGTTGACGATAAAGCGTCGTTTGGAGACACAAATCGCGAAGAACAAACCGGTAAATTTGACGGCGAAGTCGGAATTTAATAAGCCATCAATTCTTTGAGCGCAGTTTCAAAACGTCCTTTTCCAAGGTATTGATCTTCCAACGCCTTAGTAAACGGAATCGGCGTGTCGAGACTTGCCACTCTTTTTACCGGCCCGTCGAGAAATTCGAAGCAGTCTTCCATGATCATCGCCGAAATGTCGCTGGCGATTCCGCCGAACATGCTGTCTTCCTGCACGATGATGACTTTGTTCGTCTTTTTGACCGAGGCATAAACCGTTTCTTTATCAAGTGGCATCAGCGTTCGCAAATCGATCAGGTCTGCCGAAATCTGCGGATTGAGCGACAACGTTTCAAGCGCCCAATGTACCGAGGCGCCAAACGCAATGATGGTTATGTCCTTTCCTTCCTTCAAAAGGGCTGCCTTGCCAAGCTCCAGCGTATAATATTCCTTTGGAACATCCTGGTATATGCTTCGGTACAGCAGTTTGTGCTCGAAATACATTACTGGGTTCGGATCGTTGATTGCCGCGTTCAGAAGTCCCTTGGCATCGTAAGGAAATGCCGGATAAACCACTTTTAAACCGGGGGTTTTGGTAAACCAGGCTTCATTGGTTTGCGAATGGAACGGACCGGCCTGTGTTCCTCCGCCGCAAGGCATACGGACGACAACCTCGGCTTTTTCGTTCCAGCGGTAGTGTACTTTCGCCAGATAATTCACAATCGGATTAAAACCCGTCGAAACGAAATCGGCAAACTGCATTTCTACGATCGCCTTGTACCCGTTTATCGACAATCCCATTCCTGCAGAAACGACTGCAGATTCGCAAATGGGCGTGTTAAGTACGCGCTCTTTTCCGAATTCGGCGACAAATCCTTCCGTGATCTTGAAGGCACCGCCATATTCGGCAATGTCCTGGCCCATGATCACCAGATTGTTGTGGCGTTGCATCGATTGGCGAAGTGCCTGTGAGATTGCATCAACAAAGCGGACATTCTGATTTTCTCCTGACGGTTTTATATCTTCAAAAGTGTACGGCGTATAAACATCGCCGATTTCAGTATGAATATTCGCAACGATCTCGGGCTCTGAATTCGCTACGACAAGGTTATCGTCGATTTCCGATTTTATCTCGTCACGCCATTGCTCATCACGGTCAACGCGAAGCACTCCTTGCTTGAGCAGGTATTTCTTGAAATTATCAACCGGATCTTTTTCGGCCCAAAGGTCAAGCAGCTCCTGCGGAACATACTTGGTACCGCTGGCTTCCTCGTGGCCACGCATCCTGAACGTCTTGAATTCGACCAATACCGGCCGTGGATTGACGCGCATCGACGAGACGATTTCGGATAATTCGTTGTAAACCTCCAGAATATTGTTGCCATCAAGGATATGGGATTCCATTCCGTAGCCGATGCCTTTATCTGCAAGGTTTTCACAACGGTATTGCTCGCGGGTTGGCGTTGAGAGTCCGTACCCATTATTTTCAATTATAAACAGTACCGGAAGTTCCCATACTGCAGCAATGTTCAGCGCTTCGTGGAAATCACCTTCGCTGGTCGCTCCTTCGCCAGTAAATACTGCGGTTACTTTTCCGTTGCGTTTGAGCTTGTTGGCAAGTGCAATTCCGTCAGCAACGCCCAATTGCGGACCAAGGTGCGAAATCATTCCAATGATATGGTAATCCTGCGTTCCGAAATGGAACGACCTGTCGCGGCCTTTCGTAAAGCCATTGGCCTTGCCTTGCCACTGCGAGAACAGTCGATAAAGCGGAATGTTCCGGCCGGTGAAGACACCGAGATTACGGTGCATTGGAAGGATATATTCGTCGTCATTAAGCACCGCGGTCACTCCAACCGATATCGCTTCCTGCCCTATTCCTGAAAACCATTTCGACACTTTTCCCTGACGGATGAGGATCAGCATCTTTTCTTCGATAAGGCGCGGCTTGATGATCCTTTTATATAAATTCAGAAGTTGGTCGTCAGTGAGGTTTTTTCGTTCAAAGTTCATTTGAAGGGCTTGGTTTTTTTGAAAATCACACCAAAAGTAAAAAAAAATTGATGCCTCGCCTATTTATACCGTGTTTTTGGAACTCCACCCGCTAATTGTCTCCTGCAACAACACCGCAGTTCCTGAAGGAGTATGTAATAAATCAATGTGAATCCGTAAGTTCGGGCGGAGTGTTATCGCCTATTTTCGAAGCTTATTTTTAAAGTCGGACGTCGATATTTTCATTTGCTGCGATTGGAAGATACGTCCGAAAAAATAGCTAAGGACGAACCGGTCAAGTGTTAATAAGTTTTAAAATTTGAAATTCGATTTATTGTTTACTTTTGTTTTTGTAAGGCTTCAGCAGCTTTGAGTTATTAACAAAAACTAAATAGTATGCAAAACATCCCAAGTGTGGACCTGCGTGATTTCCTTTCGGGTGACCCGGAACGCAAACAAAAATTTGTAAATGAAATCGGAAAAGCATTTGAAGATATCGGATTTGTCGCATTGAAAGGCCATTTTCTTGACGACCAGCTTGTGGACGAGCTTTATGGCGAGGTGCGCAATTTCTTCGCGCTTCCATTGGAAACCAAACGCAAATATGAAATTCCGGAAATCGGCGGTCAACGTGGTTATGTTTCTTTTGGAAAAGAGCATGCTAAAGGAAAAAAAGAAGGCGACCTTAAAGAGTTCTGGCATTTTGGACAATATGTCGACAAAAATTCTCGCTGGGCCAATGAATATCCGGATAATGTTGAAGTAGCGGAAGTGCCCAAATTCAATGAAGTGGGCGAAAAAGCATATAAAATGTTGGAGAAAACCGGCATTTACGTGTTGCGCGCATTGGCTTTGCACCTCGGTTTGAATGAATTCTATTTTGATAAATACGCCGAAGAAGGAAATTCAATCCTTCGCCCGATTCACTATCCACCAATCACTTCGGAGCCAGAAAATGCGATTCGTGCAGCTGCTCATGGCGACATCAACCTGATTACGCTGCTCATGGGAGCGCAGGGCCGTGGACTTCAAGTTCAAAACCACAACGGCGAATGGATTGATGCCATCGCAGAACCGGATGAGCTTGTGATTAATGTTGGCGATATGCTGTCACGCCACACAAACAACAAACTGAAATCAACAATTCATCAGGTCGTAAACCCGCCACGTGAACTCTGGGGAACTTCGCGCTATTCGATCCCGTTTTTCATGCATCCGGTGAGCGATATGAAGCTCAACTGTCTTGAAAATTGCATCGATGAGCAACATCCGAAGTTGTACGAAGACATAACCGCCGGCGAATTCCTTCATGAGCGCCTGGTTGATCTCGGACTTATCAAGAAATAATAATCAACAATTTCAGCAAAAGACATTGAGTTTGCGCTTGATGTCTTTTTAGTTTAAAATGGCGAAGAAATTAAACGATCTCAGTAGCCTCGGCGGGTTTGTCTTTTCGACCAACAAGGATTTCGTTCCTGAAAACTCCGACGAAAATATCGATACGCCAGCGCCCGGAAAGCAGCGGCTGGAAGCGCATCTGGACAAAAAGAACCGCGGTGGAAAAATTGCGACCGTTATCAAGGGATTTGAAGGAAATGAAGAAGACCTGAAAGCGCTTGGCAAAATGCTAAAGACCAAATGTGGGGTTGGCGGCGCAGTAAAAGATAATGAAATCATCATCCAGGGAAATTTCCGCGACAAGGTGATGCAAATCCTGCAGCAAGAAGGCTATGTTGTTAAACGCGTCGGTGGCTAACTTTGGACAGGCGCTCTCTGCTAAATCAAAACAAGATTTGAAATCTTAATTCTAAAAAATCATCAGCATGCAAATTGCATCTTCAGAATTGATCCTGAATCCCGACGGAAGTGTTTATCACCTGAACCTGCGGCCGGAAAATATCGCGCACGACATCATTTGTGTTGGCGACCAGAATCGGGTGGAAAAAATCACCCAATTTTTTGATTCGATTGAATTTTCAACCCAAAAACGCGAATTCAAGACGCAAACCGGAACCTACAAAGGGAAAAGAATGACTGTGATGTCAACCGGAATCGGTCCCGACAACATCGACATCGTCATGAATGAACTTGACGCGCTGGTCAATATCGATTTGAAAACGCGCGTTCCAAAATCCGAATATGTTTCGCTCAACATCATCCGCATCGGCACTTCGGGTTCGTTGCAGGCTGACATTCCGGTGGACAGCTTTGTGTTGTCGCAATATGGACTCGGAGTTGACAATATGCTTCGCTCCTATCGCATCGATGCCATAACGGAAACAGCGATTGAGGAAGCTTTTGTCGCACACACGAATTGGGATATGCGAAAAGGCCTTCCGTACGTCATCAAGTGTAGTGAAAAACTCGAGTCGGTTGTGTCCAGTGAACAAATGCATAAGGGAATTACCGCAACTGCCGGCGGATTCTACGGTCCGCAAGGCCGTATTTTGCGACTGGACATCCAGGACCGGACCCTGAATAGCAAGATGGATAATTTCAAGTTCGGCGATCTTCGGATCACAAATCTCGAAATGGAAACCGCGGCAATTTACGGGCTTGCAAAACTTCTCGGACACAACGCACTCTCACTGAACGCGATAATCGCAAATCGTGCATCAGGAACTTTCAGCGCTGACCCATACAAAGCGGTTGACGCTTTAATTGCATATACATTAGACAAATTAGCCGCTGAGTGATCATGGAAAAGATAAAGATAGCTGGCGTTCCGGAACACTTTAACCAACCGTGGAAGATGGCGATCGATGCTGGCGCATTTTTATCGGAAGGAATCGACCTTGAATGGACGAATGTTCCTGAAGGAACCGGAAAAATGTGTGAAATGCTACGGAGCGGCCAAGCTGATATTGCGGTTATCCTGACCGAGGGAATTGTACGCGACATTGTCAATGGAAACCCCAGCCGGATTGTCCAGGAATATGTTTCGAGCCCGCTCTTGTGGGGAATCCACGTTGCCGAAAAATCCAATTACCAAACACTAAGCGACCTGGAAAATAAAACCGTTGCAATTAGCCGGCCCGGTTCGGGATCGCAACTGATGGCTTATGTGAACGCAAAAAACCAGAATTGGGACACGTCTTCGCTGAAATTCGAGATCGTAAACACAATCGATGGCGCTGTTGATGCGCTGTCCACGGGAAAGGCAGATTACTTCATGTGGGAACATTTTATGACCAAGCCGCTGGTTGATCGTGCAATTTTCAGGCGTGTTGCCGATTGCCCGACGCCATGGCCATGCTTTGTCATTGCCGCACGGAATGAACTGATCGAAAAGCAGGATAACACACTGAAAAAGGTATTGCAGATCATCAATAAACAAACAAATTCTTTTAAAAGTTTGCCCGGAATATCTGCTCTGCTCGCGGATGAGTTCCATCAAAAACACGCAGATATCGAGGAATGGCTGAAAATTACAACATGGTCTCAAAGTCCGCTGCAGGAATCTGTGTTAAACAATGTTCAAAATCAATTGCTTGAATTATCGCTTATTGATAAAATGGGTACTTTTGCAGAAATTGCAACAGCATTATAGCTAAGCGTTTTCGCCCAGATGATAAACCTCAGGGAAATTCCATTTCGCACAATAAAGGAAAGGCTGCGGGTCAAAAAACCATGGGATTCAATCATCATTTTCCTCCTGAATATCCTGATTGCGATTCCGGTTTTCATAATAATTCACCAAAACATTATCGATCTTGACTGGTATTTCCAACTTGATCGCATTTTTCTTTTTGTCGCGATAGTTGCAATAATCCAACTGCTACTGAGGCTTTTGCGAAACGTTCTGATATTTTGCATTTTTGCCTATATAGCTGCCCTGATCATTGGCAGCATATTGGGAAAGTACGGCTTTGCAGAAGTTGCCGAAGACTACCGATCGCTGGTCTATACAATGGCCGACAATCCGAATCCGCAGGATATTATTATCGAGAAACTGCTTCCCTTTCCAAATAAAAAGAAAATCCTTGACGCTGTTGAATACGAAAACCCGAAAGTGCGCAATTTCGCTGTAATGGCAGCGTATAAGAATTTTCGGAACTTTAAAAAGTACGGTGATTATCGAATGATCATTCAATGTTTTGCGGTTTTCAAGGAAGTTAATGGCCGGTGGAATTACGTCAACGATCCAAAAGGAAAGGATTACATCGCAACAGCCAGCGAATCGCTTATGTACTTTTCCGGTGATTGTGATGACCATGCGATTTTAATGGCAGCGTGTATTCGTGCAATCGGCGGAACTCCGCGGCTCATCCATACAACCGGGCACATTTACCCGGAAATGCTGATTGGCAACCGGCAAGATCTTGAGACGGTGAACTACCTGATCAAGAAAGTCCTTTTTGTTGATCAGAGCAAGGGCAAGGAACTTCATTATCATATTGACGAGCGCGGCCAGGTATGGCTGAACCTGGATTATACTGCAAAATATCCCGGCGGCCCTTTCATGTCAGAGGAAATTCTTGGCGCCTTAACGCTGAATTGAATTTTAAATCTCGGAATGGAATTTATGCGCTAAATCGCTATCTTAGCTTTACCAAACACCTGTTTTTATGAAGAAGCTGCTCCTCATTGCGCTCTTTACAACTCAAATCATTTCAGCGCAGGAAGCCAACGATTCTGTTGCCAGCGAAATCCTGAGCAAGAAAAATGAACTGCGTATAGATCTGCTTTCGCTCATCGGCTCGTCGAAATTGAACCTCAGTTATGAGCGTTTTCTGAACAAGGATTTTTCGGTCGGCGTTTCACTGGGGTTGATCAGCAACGAAAAAACGGATGACGATTTCGACAGAGGCTACCGAAATACGCTACCACGGTATGAAGTCGTCCCTTACGTAAGATACAATCTATCAAAAAGCCAATTGCATTATTATTTTGCCGAAGTTTTTGTTTCTGCCAATGGCGGGGACTTTAAGGAAATCGTAAGACGAACTGACGATTCCGGTAACGGTTATTATGTGACCGAAAAGACCAAATACTCCGACTTTGGAGCGGGCGCGGGATTGGGTTATAAAGCGTACCTGAAGCAGAAATTCCCGATCGAATTTATGGTCGGTTTTGGAAGTAATTTGTTTAACAAAGATAAAAGTCCGGATGTGCTATCGCGCGTTGGACTAAGCATCGGATATCGTTTTTAAGCCATGAAAAAACTACTGTTCCTTTTGCCGGTGATTTTGTTGTTCGCAACTGCGTGCGATTCAAATGACGATGGATTTTACAATACAAAATATATCAATGCAACAGGTCTTGCAACGATTGAGGCCCAACCTTCGTACACGGTTGGCGATGCTCTTTTCGTAAGTGCAACCATTCCCAATTTGCTGCCTGAGCCCGGGCAAACCAATCCGCTGAATATCAGGGAAACTACCGGAGATGCACCAACGTTTAATTTCTCTTTTCTGTTGGAAAAGAACACTTCGGAGTCGACTTGGGAGCCAGTCGATCTGACCGGTAACTTTATTGAGGATTTAGGCGATGCTAACGCCGGATCATTTGTAGAGGGATTTGCCCAATACAATTCGGTAGCAGATGCATACCTTTTCCGCGGTGGAATTGAGCTTTTGCAACCGGGAACTTACCGACTCAGCTTTGGATTCAACAGCTCGTCACAAGACAAGGTCGAATTCCTTTCGGACAGCCGCGATAACCACGTTACGCTCAATATCGCATCAAGTATTATCGGACTCGAACCAAACGGATTCTACACTTTTACAGTGAATTGATTACCACTCAATTGGCAAATTTCCGTGTTCCTCCAAATACTGATTTGCTTTTGAAAAATGGCGGTTCCCGAACCACAGTCCCTGATTCGCGCTGAGTGGCGACGGATGTCCTGATTCCAAAACCAGATGTTTCGATCGGTCAATCTTGCTGCCCTTTTTTTTTGCCGGCCCGCCCCAAAGCATGAAAACCACATGTTCCTTTTGTTCGGAAACAGTTGAAATGATCGCATCGGTCAACTTTTCCCAACCCTTGCGTTGATGGCTTCCCGCCTCGCCTTCCCTTACCGTCAGCGTTGCATTTAGCAGCAGCACGCCTTGTTTTGCCCATCGCGTAAGATTTCCTGAAGCGGGGATTTCCCTTCCCAAATCGTTTTCCATTTCACGAAAAATATTCCGAAGCGATGGCGGATGCTTAATAAAATCGTTCACCGAAAAGCAAAGTCCGTGCGCCTGGCCCGCGCCGTGATACGGATCCTGTCCGATGATGACAACGCGTACTCTATCGGACGGACATTCATTTAATGCCGCAAAAACCTGCTCTTTGGGAGGGAAACAATTATTAGATGCATATTCCGTTTCAACAAACGAAAACAGATCGGCTACATAGGGTTTGCGAAGTTCCGTGTACAACGCAATTTTCCAGGATTGATCGAGGTTTGAAAGCATTTCACAAAGATAACAAACGTGCATTGCGCACGGCTTCCGCACGGCAATTTTAGCTAATTTTGTAGCTGATGAAAGTTAGATAAATGATCAGCATAACTGAGAAAACACTTCAGGATTTACAATTTCCAACCATACTCGAAACCGTTTCGGAAATTTGCAATACCGATATCGGAAAAGAAAAAGCGATCCACATCACGCCGTTCCGAAACAGGGAGCAGTTGCTCGATGCACTTCAGATGACATCAGAATATCTTGCGTCGTTCGAAAACAACAACGCGCTTCCCAATCACGGTTTTGACAGCATTTCGAACGAAATCAAATTCCTCGCAATTGAAGGTAGCTTTTTGGAACCACCTGCATTTCGAAAGATTGCGGCATTATCCGAAACTGCGAACGCTTTGCTCCAGTTTCTTAAAAAGTTCAGCGATTATTACCCGAAACTCGCCATATTGGCCTCGGAAGTTGAATATACCAAAGAAATCGTTGCCAGCATTGAACTCGTAATCGACAAGTTTGGTGAAATCAAGGACGATGCTTCGCCGAAATTGCTTGAGATTCGCAGGGAAATGAACATTGTACGCGCCAAAGTCAACCAAAGCTTCGGAACGGCATTGTCGCATTACAATTCGCTTGGCTACCTTGATGACATCCGCGAAAGCGTTGTGCAAAATCGGCGTGTGCTTGCCGTCTTGGCGATGTACCGCCGAAAAGTAAAAGGATCGATTTTAGGCAGCTCGAAAACCGGCAGCATTGCGTACATAGAACCCGAAGCAACGCTTAAATATTCGCGGGAACTGAATAACCTTGAATACGAAGAACGCGAGGAAATTACAAAAATACTGCGGCAGCTGTCAGACCGCATTCGGCCTTTCGTTCCGTTGTTGGAATCCTATCAGGATTTTCTTTCCGACATAGACGTCATTGCTGCAAAAGCGAAATATGCAAGGCGAACCGATAGCATCCTTCCGAATATTACCGACGAAAGACGGCTATTTTTTCGCGAAGCTTACCACCCGATCCTGCTGTTGACCAATAAACGAAAGAATGAACCGACCTATCCGCAAACCATCGAGCTTACGGCCGACAATAGGATTATCGTCATATCGGGTCCGAACGCAGGTGGAAAAACAATTTCGCTAAAGACTGTTGGACTGTTGCAGCTGATGTTGCAATGTGGAATGCTGATTCCGGTCCATGAACGCAGCGAAACGTTTCTCTTTGATCGAATTTTGACTGATATCGGAGATAATCAAAGCATTGAAAATCATTTGAGTACGTACAGCTACCGGTTGAAGAATATGAATTACTTTCTTCGAAAATGCAACAGGAATACACTATTCCTGATCGATGAATTCGGGACCGGGTCGGATCCTGAACTCGGTGGCGCACTTGCAGAAATTTTCCTGGAGGAATTCTATCATCGGGAAGCATTCGGCATCATAACTACGCACTATTCAAATTTGAAAATGCTTGCCAACGAATTGCCCAACGCAACGAATGCTAATATGTTGTTTGATGAAAAAACGCTGGAGCCGATGTACAAGCTGGTCCTTGGCCAGGCCGGAAGTTCCTTTACGTTTGAAGTGGCACAGAAAAACGGCATTCCGTTCGGCTTGATAAACCGCGCTAAAAAGAAGATTGAAGGCGGAAAAGTTCGTTTTGATAAAACGATTGCCACTTTACAAAAAGAGCGTTCAAAACTTGAAAAGACTTCGCATTCTCTAAAAGAGGAAGAAACCAGGGCGCGCGAAGAAAGCAAAAAGTTGGAAGATACCAACCAAAAGATCAGGCAGAAACTCGAAAGCTATCAGGAACTCTTCGATGCCAATCAAAAGCTGATCTATACGGGGCAAAAAATTGAGGATCTAGCTTCGCGCTATTTCAACAACAAGAACAAAAAAGAACTGATTGGCGAATTTTTGAAGTTCGTGGAGATCGAAAATTCGAAAAGGAAAAAAGCCACTGCGACCGAACAGAAAGTCCGCGAAACACAAAAAAAGGAAGCGATAAAGGAAATCGCTGCCGAAGTCGAGGTTATCCGAAAGGAAAAGAAGGAGAAAAAAGCGAAGGCAGTCGCGATAGAAAAACCAAAGCCCGTTTTAAAAGTCGGTGACCGCGTTCGGATGAGTGATGGAAAAGCAGTTGGCAGCATCGACAGCATTGAGAAAAACAAAGCAGTTGTAAATTACGGTATTTTCACTTCAAAGGTCAGCCTTGATGCACTTGAACTAGTAGAAGCAGCGAAATAATGGTACAAAATCTCCCGCCTGGAAAGAAAATAGTGTTGTTTGACGGCGTGTGCAACTTGTGCGACAATGTCGTACAGTATATTATCCGACACGACAAAAATGATATCTTCCGATTCACCGCGCTTCAATCTGAAATTGGACGGCAGATCATCAGTCACGTCGGCTATGATGTTTCACAAGGCGAAAGCGTCATCGTTTACGATCCGGGGGTCGCATATTACATTAAAGCCGCTGCAGCGATTGAAATCGGCAAGCATCTGGGGACTTTTAACCGGATGACGTGGTTCAGGCTGGTTCCGGTTCCGCTAAGAAATATCGTTTACGATTTTGTCGCCAGAAACCGCTATCGTTGGTTTGGCAAGAAAGAATCCTGCATGATGCCAACGCCGGAGTTAAAAAAGAAATTCCTCTAATCTTCGCCGGCCTTATTTTCCCATTTTCCCATTACTGAAGTTGCGATTGCATTTCCAAGCACGTTCGTCGCGCTTCGGAACATGTCGCAAAAATGGTCTATTGGCAGTATAAGCGCAATGCCTTCAATCGGAATTTTAAACATTCCGCAGGTAGCGGCAACCACTACGAGGCTCGCACGGGGAACGCCCGCAATTCCTTTACTGGTGAGCATCAGCACGAGCAGCATCGTCATTTGTGTTCCGATGGAAAGATCGATTCCGTATGCCTGAGCGATAAATATGCTGGCAAAAGTCATGTACATCATGCTTCCATCGAGGTTGAACGAATAGCCAAGCGGAAGCATAAACGAAACAATCCGGTCCCGCACACCGAAACGCTCCAGCTCTTCGGTCAGTTTTGGAAAAACGGCTTCGCTGCTGGTCGTGCCAAATGCGATAATTAGCGGACCAATTATGCGCTTGATCAGAACCGTCATGCGTTTTCCAAGGAACAGGTATCCGATTACAACCAAAACGGTCCAAAGTGAGCCAATTCCGACCAGGAAGGAACCGAAATACTTGATGTAGGTCAACAAAAGGTCGCTCAGGTCGCGAACGGCAAACACGGCTGCAATTGCTCCAAAAACTCCGAGCGGCGCGAATTTCATCACATAATTTACCATTCGAAGCACAATATGCGATGCCTTGTCCAGTGCGTTAACCACAGGTTTTGCATAGTCGCCAATCGACGCAGCCGCCAATCCGAAAAAGATTGAAAAAATTACGATTTGCAGGATTTCATTGGTTGCCAGCGCTTCAAAAAGGCTCTTCGGAATGATATGCTCAATAAAATTTTGCGCGGAAAAGGTTTGCGTTTTTTCAGTCACTTCGGAAGCCGCTGAAAGATCAATGTCCGATAAGTTGAGACCACTACCCGGTTGCAGCATATTTACCCAAAACATTCCAATAAGCAGCGAAAGGAATGATGCGGTAAAAAACCAAACAAGCGCCTTTCCTCCTATTCTTCCCACGGCACGGATGTCGCCGAGCTTGGCGATTCCGACGACGAGTGTTGTAAATACAAGCGGTGCGATGATCATCTGCACCAGCCTGATGAAGATTGTTGCCAGAATTTTTACATATCCGCTAAAATTTGCGGCAGTTTCCTGCGAAAGATTGTTATGAATATAGATTCCGAGTACGGCGCCGAGCAGCATCGCAATAAGAATCTGCACGGTTAGGTTTGATAAAATCGACTTCTTTTCTTGCTTCGAATGGTCTTCCATCGGCGTGTAAATCTATTGTTTGTAAATTTTGTTTATCAAATAAAAATCTGCGAGAACGAGTGCGGCCATGGCTTCTACAATGGGAACGGCTCGCGGCACCACGCACGGATCGTGTCTGCCTTTGCCTTCAAGTGTGACTTCGTTACCTGTACTATCAATCGACTGCTGGGGTTGCATAATAGTGGAAACGGGTTTGAATGCAACCCTGAAATAAATGTCCATTCCATTGCTGATTCCGCCTTGGATTCCTCCTGCGAGATTTGTTTTTGTAGTTCCGTCGGGATTGTAAAGGTCGTTGTGTTCGGAGCCTTTCATCCGCGCGCCACAAAATCCGCTACCGTATTCAAAACCTTTCACGGCGTTGATCGACAGCATTGCTTTACCAAGTTCGGCGTGAAGTTTATCGAAAACCGGTTCTCCAAGTCCGACCGGAACATTCTTCACCACACAGGTAACAGTTCCGCCGATCGTATCTCCCGCGCCGCGAACCTCACGAATCAAATTTTCCATTTTGGTTGCAGTTTCGATATCCGGGCAACGAACCGCATTGGAATCCGTAAGTGAAAAATCGAGATCCTGGTAAGGCTTGTCAATAAATATGTCACCGACAGATGAAACGAAGCCCTCAATTTTTACGTCGGTAAGGATTTGCCTTGCAATTGCGCCGGCCACAACCCTGACGGCTGTTTCACGCGCAGAACTTCTTCCGCCGCCGCGATAATCCCTGATTCCATATTTCTGCTGGTAAACCAGATCGGCGTGGCCCGGGCGAAAGGTATTTTTGAGATGATCGTAATCGGCAGTTTTCTGGTTTTCATTTGTGATAATGAAGCCGATTGGCGTTCCGGTGGAAACTCCATCAAAAATTCCGGAAAGGAATTGCACTTCGTCGTTTTCTTTTCGTTGGGTTGTAATTGACGATTGGCCAGGCTTTCGTCGGTTCATTTGCATCGCTATCGCGTCAGGGTCGAGACGGATTCCGGGCGGACAACCATCGATGATTCCGCCGATCGCCTGCCCGTGCGATTCCCCGAAGGTCGTGAGCCTGAAAATGGTTCCGAAAGTATTGCCAGCCATATATCGAATTTGAACAAATGTAAGATTTCTGGTGATATTTTCCGCCCGTCGCCCATTACTTAATGTTTTCCAAAAGCGGTTGGAGCACGCAATTGATTGTGGTATATTTAAGTAAGCAACAAATAATAAACCTATGAAAAAGAAAATCATCGCGATACTGGCATTAACGGCAATTTTCGGCGCCTGCTCCTCCGACGACACTTCCAACGATACGTCGTCCGCAAATATTTTTCTTCCACTCTCAGTTGGAAATTATTGGACATATAATGTCTCCGGCAGTGGTATAACTTCAAGAGATTCACTTTATGTGGCCAACGACACTGTGATTGACGGGGAAACCTATGCCAAAATGAAGACGCTTGCACTTCCGGCCGGATTTTATTCCTCTTCAATGCGCCAAAACGCGGTGCGGAAAGTCAACAGTTCACTCGTTGTACGCGGAACTTCTGCATTCAACCTTGGCGGTGTGCTTCCGATCGGGATAGCAATGAACGACTTCGTGGTATTCCGGGAAAATGCAAACGACCAGGAATTGATCGGTACGGTGACTGGCGAAACAACCCAGGATTACCAGGGAACGCCGCTGACACTAAATTACACAATGACATCCACGGCAGGCCAGTCGCTTTCGACGTATTCTGTACCGGGTGGACAGCAATTCAATGATGTGAAACAGGTTCATATCACGATTAGCATGTCGATTTCAACCACTTTATCGATTGCCGGTTTTGATGTAGACGTTCCGATTCTCGCCACCCAGGACGTTGTATCGTCGACACAATATTATGCGAAGGACATCGGAATGGTATACGCAACAACCACGATCAGCTACAATCTTGAAGATTTCTCGCAAGCGGGAATCGATTTGCCGATACCTCCGTCATCAAGTGTAACGCAGACAGAAACGCTGGATACTTTTCAGGCAAATTAGGATTTATAACTGTTTTTCCTGTTAATTTTCTTTAAAGGCGGGAAGGCCGGCGAAGTTCAATCCGTAAATTTGAATAAACTAACTAATTATCCACATGAAAAAAATCTTTTTATCTGCCGTGATGTTAATTGGATTGGCACTCGGCGCACAGGCACAGGAAATTCGAAAGAATGCGCTCGGATTGCGCATCGGCGACAACGACGGTTTTGGAGGAGAAGTATCCTATCAGCGTGGCCTTGGCGACAATAACAGGCTTGAACTCGATCTTGGATGGCGTGACAGCAAGCATTATGATGCGATGAAAATCGTAGCTCTTTATCAATGGATTTGGAATATTGAAGGCGGATTTAACTGGTACGCAGGCGCCGGCGGTGGATTGGGAACTTACAGTTTCAAGAAGGATTACGATTATCCGGGTGATGATGACAGCGGAACATTCCTGCTTTTGGCCGGAGATATCGGAATCGAATACGTATTTGACATCCCGCTTCAGCTGTCGCTCGATTTCAGGCCCGAGCTTTATTTTGGCGACGATTTTCGGAACGACAATTTTGGCCCGGATATCGCGCTCGGAGTCAGGTTTACATTCTAATAAAAAAATCCCGGTTCTTCCGGGATTTTCTATTTAACTTCAATTGGTTTTTTGGAATTTATCCGAACTACAGTATACGGATAAGTGATTGCCGAGGTTGTCATCGAACCCTTAGCCGGCTCATTTTCGTGCACGGTAACGATTATCTTATCGGCAGTTTCAACCACATTGTCAACGGTTATCGAATAGCCTCCCGACGTTTTTTCACCCATGTTCAAAACGAGGAAATTGGCAGTTTTAATGTCATCAGCTTTGATCTTCCGGCTTAGATGCTCGTCATTTTGAAGCATCGGGATTTCGTTTGGTTCGGAGATGATTTCATAAAAATGAATATTCCCGCCGCCGTCACTTTGTTGTGTCAGAATCTCATACAGCGGCCGTTTCACAGGCGCGGCGCTTTTGGTCGCACAGGAAGCAGCTGCAATAAAAAGCATTATGAGTCCACCGATCTTTTTCATATTTCCTTGCTTATTGCTTTTTTGTACAAGTCTTCGTAGAGAGGAAGAATATTTTTGATGTCAAATTGCTTCGCTACACCCAGCGCATTGTTTTTAAATTGGGCAAGAACCGATTCGTTGCCCAGGATCCGGATCGCATTTTCAGCCATTGATTCGACGTCGCCCACATTGCTCAGAAAACCGGAAACCCCGTTGAAGTTCACTTCAGGAAGACCGCCGGAATTACTTGAAATAACAGGAACTCCCCAAGCCATTGCTTCCAATGCAGCGAGACCGAAGCTTTCGGTTTCGGATGGCAAGAGAAACAAGTCGGAATAACTCAGGATCCGGTCGATCTCGTTACTGTTTCCGAAGAAAATCACTTTATTTTCGATGCCGAGTTTTCTGCAAAGCCGCTCCGCTTTTTCCTTTTCCGGACCATCGCCCACCATCATCAGTCGCGCCGGGATTTTTTTCTGGATTTTATCGAAGATTTTTATAATATCCGGAATGCGTTTGACTTTTCTGAAATTGCTGATGTGCGTTATAATCCGTTCGCCTTCCCTTGCTAAAACGGAACGTCGGCACGGAATATTTGATGCATTTGCCGATTTTTCGAGTTCGATGAAGTTGGGAATCACATGAATTTCCTTCTTGATGTTGAAGAGTTTGTACGTTTCCTCTTTAAGCGATTGCGAAACCGACGTTACAACATCCGATTTGTTGATGCTGAAAGTTACGGCAGTCTTATAAAAAGGATGATTTCCCACAAGGGTAATATCGGTTCCGTGCAACGTGGTCACCATCGGGATGTCGATTCCTTCATCCATCAACATCTGCTTTGCCATATATCCTGCATAAGCATGCGGAATGGCATAATGAACGTGCAGCAGTTCGATGTTGTAAAGCTTTACCATATCGACAAGCTTACTCGACAAAGCCAATTCGTACGGCTGATAGTGGAATAACGGATATTCTGGAACGTTGACTTCGTGATAGTGAACGTTTGGGTTGATTAGTGCAAGCCTGACGGGCTGACGATACGTTATAAAGTGTATTTCGTGTCCGCGGTGCGCCAACTCAAGTCCGAGCTCGGTGGCAACTACGCCGCTTCCTCCAAAAGTAGGATAACAAACAATGGCAATTTTCATAATAATCTTTGACCCTACTAAGTTACGGCAAATTTAGTTTTGTCGGCCGCTTCGATTGATTCGCGTTTGATCGTGCTGGCTGGAAGATCAATTTACTTAATGATCGCTTGCTGGATGACTTTCTGAATGTCTTCGCGGATATTTTCTTTTGAAAGTGTGTTCACCGCCGAATCCGGCCATGTGCGGTTGGAAAGAAAGACATACACGATTTCAGTTTCGGGATCTGCCCACGCCATTGTTCCGGTAAATCCGGTATGGCCAAAGCTTTTCGTCGATACGCAACCGCACGTCGGACCTGGAGTTCCTGGCAATTGAGGCTTATCAAAGCCAAGTCCGCGGCGATTTCCTTCCCGGCAGAAATAGCAAGTATTGAAATCATCAAAAGTATCTTCGGAAAAATAGCGCCGGTTGCCATAGGTGCCTTTCCACAAATACATCTGCATCATCTTGGCGATGTCCATTGAATTGGAAAAAATCCCAGCGTGGCCGCCAACTCCACCTTCCATTGCAGCTTCCATATCGTGAACATAACCCTGAACAACCTGATGACGGAAGTATTTGTCGTCTTCCGTCGGAGGAATGACGCTCATATCGTATTTGTGAAGCGGATTGTACGTCGTATTGTTCATGCCAATCGACTTATAAAAATTGTTGTAGCTCAGGCTGTCAAGCGTTTTCCCGGTAGTTTTTTCAAGATATTCTTTAAGGATGATAAACGTAAAATCGCTGTATTTGTATTCTTTTTTGGGAAGCAGCTTGCTATGGGCGATCAGGCTCATGATCGTATCATGGTAATCGTTCCTGATGTATAGATTATCGGCAACCTGTTTTGAAAACTGCGGATCTCCTGTCTTGCGATAGTACTTTGGACTCGGGAAACCCAAACTGTCAAGAGTTGCCTTATAAAATGGAATCCATGCCTGCAGCCGCGCGTAATGAGACAGCAACTCTTTGAACTGAATATGTTCTTTATCGGTATTTTCAAAAATGGATGGAAGCATTTCGCCTAAAGTCGAGTGAAGGTTGACCTTTTGGGCATCGTACATCTGCATCACGTTTGGCAACGTCGAGAGAATCTTCGTCAATGAAGCAACATCGTAAAGGTCGGTATTGGTGATTTTAACTGCCTTGTCGTAAACCTGAGTTCCGAAAGATTTCTGGTAGATCACTTTCCCTTTTCTGGCAACAAGAACCTGGATTCCGGGCGTCATTTTGCCGTTGATCGCCTTCATTGCGAGCTGATCGATTCTCGAAAGCACCGCCGAATTCATCCCGACATTTTCCGGTTTTGCAAATCCAAGTCGGTTGATACCATCAGTCTGTAGGCCGAAATTCAGAGGAAAAATCGCATTTACGGTAACCGGAAGTTTGCCTTTCGACTTCACCGCTCCAAAGATCATTTCTGCCGAAACCGTTTGTGCAACGTCAGTATTCTGGTAGGAAATTACGAGTCCGTTAATGTGTGAAAAATCAGCTATCGGAAGAAGCGAATACGGTTTCGCAAAAACATCGACAATCACTTCATTATACTTGGAGATCGTATCGAGTTTAGCGAGTTCATAGGGCGTAAAATCGTGCTTTTTCCATGCGCCGTCAGCTTTGTGGTATCCGACGATAACTTTCGTGAATGGCTTTAGCCGAACCTTCAGGCTGTCGAGGTTATCTTCCGCGATTTCAGTGATTTCGGTGTATTTCTGAAGTGTCTTTAGAAAAGGCTGGTGGTTGTCGTCGCCTAATTTTACGTACGCGATTCTTTCCTTGTCGAGTTCGCGAATTGGAAGTACCGTTTCGTTGTTTTTTATGACAGTGATCGCGTTTTCGTAAAGTTGGTATTGCAACGCGTCATTGGCAGGCGTATTTAAATCCTGGTAAAGGTTTTCGGTCTTTATCGGTGAATACATATCGAGTCCGGCGCGGTATTTATATCTCAGGATTTTCTTCACCGAATGCGACAGCCGCTCTTCCGAAAGAATGCTGTCCTGGTAAGCCATGCAGATTTTCTCCAGCGCCAGCGGCACATTTTCAGGAAAAAGCAATATATCGTTTCCTGCCATAAAGGCTGCCAGATCGATTTCACCGGGCGATTTGAAGTTGCTCGCCCCTTTCATGTTGAGCGCATCGGTAAATATCAGTCCGTCAAAGCCCAACTGCTTTTGAAGAATGTTGGTAACGACGTTATACGAAATCGACGACGGGTAATTCTCGCGTGACTCCAGGCTCGGCACATTGAGATGGGCAACCATGACTGAAGCCAATCCTTCCTCAATCAGTTTTTTGTATGGATAAAACTCCACATCGTTGATTCGTTCTGCGGAAAAATTAACGGTAGGCAAACCAAGGTGCGAATCGGTTTCGGTATCGCCATGGCCGGGAAAATGTTTGCCTGTGGCGAAAACTCCCTGACGCTGTATGCCTTTCATCAGGGCCAACGCGCGGTTGGTGACATTGATCTTATCCTCGCCAAACGAGCGGTTTCCGATTATCGGGTTGCGCGGATTGGTGTTGATATCGAGTACGGGCGCGAAATTGAAGTTAATTCCCATTCTCCGGCTTTGCTTGCCGTATTCGGTACCGACTTTTTCAATCAGGCTAATATCCTGAATCGCTCCCAAAGTCATATTCCACGGAAAACGGCTGACAGAATCGAGCCGCATCGCCAAGCCCCATTCGGCGTCAATTCCGATAAATAACGGTGTTTTTGACATCGCCTGATACTTATTGGTCAGCTTTGCCTGTCGTCCCGGGCCACCCTGAAAAAATATTAATCCGCCGATTTTGTAATCTCTGATCAGCTTCTGGATTGCATTTGTATGGACGGTGTCCTTGTTCGAATACGCAGCAACCATAAAAAGCTGGCCGATGCGTTCATCAAGTGTCATGTGATTGTACACGCTATCCACCCATGCGATTTCGGTAGGCCTGTTATAGAGACGGTTTGCCTTTTTAAATTGACCGAATGCGATCGGGCCCAATAAAAGGAACAGAAGGATAATCCGGTATTTCATCGCAAAATTTTAAAAAAATCGGCTGTGCCAGCTTTCGCCAGCGGGAACTTCCCAATATTCAGCCCACTCGCCAACAGTATTTACGAGATTATTGAAGACAATTGTTTTATCGGAAACTGCTTTTTCCTTCGCCAGCTTTTTGAATTCTGCCAGCGGTTTATGAGCAATATGTTCGCCTATGCGAAAAGTCACGTTCATTTTGTCGAGCAGGTCGATGTTGTACCGCTGTTCGAGCGATTGTATGAACCGAACCGATTCATCAATGGAACAGCCGGTAGCCTGCTGCATATCCGGATTGACCGCAAGAATAATAAAGCGGTTGTGAAGCACTTGATAGGAAGCTTCCAGGGGCTGGCCGTGTGCTGCCCATTGCTCAACAAAATTGCGTACTTCAGGTTCTATCGCGGCAATTTCCTCATCGGAGAGTTTTCGGTTGGATTGATAGATCCAGATTCGGGATTCGTCCGGAAGTGTATCGAATGAAACATACATAATCTTAATTGTTTGGCGTAAGGTCGTCTGCATTTGCGATCAGTTCGGCGATGTCCAAAACGCGTACTGATCCTTCTTTCTCTTTTCCTTTAACGCCGTCGGTAAGCATTGTATTGCAAAACGGACAGCCTGCCGCGATAATTTCAGGCTCGAGTGCAAGCGCTTCCTCGGTACGTTCGATGTTGATGTCCTTAAAGCCGGGTTCAGGCTCTTTAAACATTTGCGCACCACCGGCACCGCAACAGAGGCCGTTCGCCCGTGAGCGCTTCATTTCGACGAGTTCGGCGTCGAGTTTTTCAATCAGCTCGCGCGGCGCTTCATAAACTGAATTTGCCCTTCCAAGATAGCAGGGATCGTGAAAGGTGATCCTTTTGCCACGAAATTGGCCACCTTCGATCGTCAGCCTGCCGTCATCCAAAAGCGACTTCAGGAACTGCGTATGGTGGACGACTTCGTAATTGCCGCCGAGTCCGGGATATTCATTTTTGATCGTATTGAAACAATGCGGACAAGCGGTAACTATTTTTTTTACATCGTAGCCGTTGAGCACTTCGATATTCATCATCGCCTGCATCTGGAAAAGGAATTCATTTCCCGCGCGTTTCGCCGGGTCGCCGTTACAGCTTTCTTCGGTTCCTAAAACGGCAAACGAAATATTCGCCCTGTTCAGAATCCGCACGAAGGCTTTGGTTATCCGCTTTGCGCGATCGTCAAAGCTGCCGGCACATCCAACCCAGAAAAGTACTTCGGGTTGTTTGCCTTCGGCCATCATTTGCGCCATTGTCGGCACTGTTATATTTTCAGACATAATCTTTACTACAGTTATTTGTTTTCAGGTCTCGGCGCAGATTCCGATCGATATGATTTTTGTCAGCCAGGCTTTTTTTAAGCTACTGAATCGATCACTGCTTTTAATTTTCAGAAGCCCAATTGAGACGGTCTTGCTGATTGTACTGCCATGGCGCTCCGTTATTTTCCACATTCGACATCATCGCGTTAAGCGACATCGGCGCAGCGCTTTGTTCCATGACAAGATAGCGCCGCAAATCCATAATAATAGATAGCGGGCTGATGCTAACCGGACATTCCTCCACACAGGCATTACAGGTCGTACAAGCCCAAATTTCCTCAGGCGTGATATAATCGAAAAGCAATGTTTTGTTATCCGGAACAAACTGGCCCTTGTTCGCATCGATGTTTTTTCCGACTTCCTCCAACCGGTCGCGTGTATCCATCATGATCTTTCGCGGAGAAAGCTTTTTCCCGGTTATGTTCGCCGGGCAAGCCGATGTACAGCGTCCGCACTCGGTACAGGTATAGGCGTTCAGCAATTGTACCCAATTCAGGTCGGCCACGTCACTCGCTCCGAATTTTTCCGGAACCGCAGCTTCCCCGCCCGCCGGCGCCGCAAAAGGATCTGCCGATGGATCAAGCATCAGCTTTACTTCATTGGTAACTGAATCCAGGTTTTTAAATTTTCCTTTTGGATCCAAATCGGCAAAATACGTGTTTGGAAAAGCCAGCAGAATGTGCAGGTGCTTGGAATAATACAAGTAATTCATGAAAATCAGGATTCCCGAAATGTGCAGCCACCAGAAGCCGCGCTCCATAAGAACAACTGTTCCTTCGGGAATTCCGTTAAAAATCGGCGCAATAAACTGGCTCACCGGAAAAGGTCCGACAGGTCGGTAATGTGAAAGCCCCATTTGCTGCAAATGAAAATCAGCGGCGTTCATCAGCAGGAAAAGCGACATTAGAACAATTTCGAAATACAGGATATAATTCGCATCGCTTTTTGGCCATCCTCGCAAATCCGAATGGATAAACCGTTTCAGTCGGATAATGTTCCGCCTTGCCAGGAAAGTGATCACGGCAACCAGTACAAGTACGGCGAGAACTTCAAATGAACCAATCAGGAACGTATAAAAACTTCCCATTGGAGCAAAAATACGATGGGTTCCGAAGATCCCGTCGATGATGATCTCGAGAAGTTCAAGGTTGATTATGATGAAGCCCGCGTAAACAATAATGTGGAGCACTCCGGCGATTGGCCTTTTGACCATCTTGGACTGCCCGAGGGCAACCAGCGCCATGTTTCCCCAACGTGCTGCCGGATTATCGTGCCGGTCTGCTTTCTTCCCGAGCCTGATGTTCCTGACAAGTTTTTTTACATTCCGGGCAAAGTATCCAAATCCGAGGATCAGCAGGATCGCAAAAAGGATATTGTCGAGGTATTGCATTTATGGAGTTTTTATTAGAGTATCATTTGGTTTTGGCGCCACGTACGGCTTATTTTTCTTTCCGAATACGGAAATATTCACATATCGCGTCGGATTAAGCCTGATGTCCTGAAGCAGCAACTCAAGTTCTTTCGAGGTATGGTCGAGGTTGCGATAAAGCTCTTCGTCGTTGATCAGTTTGCCTAACGTACCTTTTCCGGACTGGATCTGTGTCATGATCTGGTCGACTTTACCCAAGGCAGTTTCAAGCGTTTTTAGGGTCTTTCCGATTTCGGCATTTGCAAGCGTATCGGAAACCTTAGAAAAGTTGGATGAAACCTTGTCGAGGTTGGTAAAGGTCCGATCCAGCTTCGATTTGTTATTGTTCAGAATTTCACTCAGGCTTCCCGACGCATCTCGAAAACCAGCCATTGTCTGATTAAGATTGGCAATCGCGCTTTTTAGGTTGTTTTTGGTATTGGCGTCGAAAATGGTATTGATGTTTCTAAGTACGACATCGGCGCTGACAACCATTTTCTCGACTTTCTCCTGAAGCGGTGTCAGTTTCTCTCCAACCAAAGCAGTCAAACCTGGCACCACGCCGCCGCTGAGCCTGTCTCCGGATTCGGCCAGTGTCGGATTATTGAGGTCAGGAACAATTTGAATCTGCTTTCCTCCTATCAGCCCGGGCTCGTAAATATTGATTTTGCTGGTTTTTGATATCGGGAAATCGGTCTTTACCTGGATCTCAACCAGAAGCTTTCCCGTTTTGTTTTCTAAGGTAATCGCGCTGACCTTTCCGACAACCAAACCGTTGATCGTAACGGGCGCCGAAGCCGCAAGGCCTTCAACATTGTCATATTGCGCGTAAAAAGTTTTGTAGTTGGCCAACAAGTCGCGGCCTTTCAAAAAGCTATATCCCCAAATGAACAGCAGTATTGACGCAATTACAAGGACGGCTGTTTTTATCTCTCTTGATACTCTCAAATTCGTTTTTGTTTAGCACGTACTACCGGTGCTGGTTAGTTAATGCTTCCTGAATGCTGATTTTTTTCCCATCCCGGAAAGCGATCACGAAAGCGGATTCATAGCCTTTGCCCCTGGCTTCCTGCATCAGCCGCCGCGCATCGTTGTAATCGTTCGTCTCGCCATACATGTATTTATACAGGTTGTTGGCAGTCAGCATTGAAATCGATCCCAGGCCATTGAAGTTCGATGGAACAAGGTCAAGTTTCGTACTGCTCACCGCAAGCTGCACTTTGAAAGTTACGCCATTTGGTTCGTTCGGTAAAGGAATTTCAGGCTTTTTTTCAGGTGTTTTTTCAGGAATTTTGGCGATGACTTTTGCCGGAATTGAATCCGGATCAGGAGTCGATTTTATTGGAACGTCAATCACTTTTGCAGAAGGCTTGTCGGCAACATTATCTACGGCGCCGCTTCCATAATATTCTTTCTTGTAGCTGATGATAGCATCGGCAATTGCCCTTGCGGTCTGGGTCTGACCTTCTTCAGAATCGAGATAACTTCCGTCATCAGGATTTGAAATGAATCCCATTTCGATCAACACGCGCGGCATATACGCCTTGTGCAATACCATATACGGCGCTTGTTTGACGCCGCGGCTTTTCTTTTTCAGCCCGTCTGTGAAAATATCCTGGATTTTTCTGGCAAGCGTGATACTGTTGTCGAGGTATAATTCCTGTTGGATTGTGGTTCCGATAACCGTCTCAGGAGAATTCGGGTCGTACCCTTCATACTTCTGCTTATAATCCTTTTCAAGTGTAATAACCGAGTTTTCGCGCTTTGCAGCCTCAAGGTTGGAAGCGTTCTTGGTCATACCCATTACATAAGTCTCGGTTCCGGCAGCGGCTGAATTCTTGTTGGCATTGCAATGGATCGATACAAAAATATGGGCATCGGCACGGTTAGCGATGTTGGCGCGCTCAACCAGGTCAATGAATACGTCGGTTTTTCGGGTATAAATTACTTCAAATCCCGGAGTGTCTTCTAAAATTTTCCCCACCTTAAGCACAACTCCCAAGGCGATATTTTTTTCGATATGGCCATTATATACCGCACCAAAATCTTTCGCGCCGTGCCCTGCATCGAGTGCGACTTTAAAGTTTCCGGCCTGGCCAAAAACACTAAGGGAAAACGCGCAAAAAATTGTCAGAAAAAAAGCGGAATTTTTTTTGGAATTACCCATAAGAGCAAAAGTTAATTTAATTTAAACACTCAACTACAACGCGATTATTTGTCGACTACTGACAAAATTATCTGTAAGTTTTGGGTGCCAAAACTATCAAATTTTTACAAAAATACTATTAATAGCCTTGTACACAAACTTATTTAATATCGTTTTATCAGCAATGTTTCTAACAATTTGCGGCGCAAAATTTTACCCGCAAAATATCGACTAAGGGATTGCCATAAAAACGACTTATTATTCAAAACGACAATTACCGGTTTCTAAAAATTCATTCGATCAGGTAGTGATCTTTGTGGCAAGAGAACCGGGATTACTGGAGTGATGCACCAATTTCACGTACTAGTGGAACTAATCGTTTAACGCTTCCTTGATGTTAATATTTTCGCCATCACGGAAAGCAACAACGAAAGCCGATTCATACCCTTTGGCCTGTGCTTCCAGAAGCAACTTTCTTGCATCGTTGTAGTCGTTGGTTTCGCCGTACGCGTACTTATACAGGTTGTTTGTCTTGACCATTGAAATATTTGCCAAGCCGTTGAAATTTGTTGGAATTAACGCGATCTTCCTGCTGCTCACGGCAAGTTGGACTTTAAAAGTGACACCATTTGGATCAGCGCTGATAGCGCGTTCAGGAAGCTTCGAAAGTGAAGCCGGACTATCCGGAATGACTTTGGTCATTGGCCTTTCGGCGACACTTTCGACATCACCATTTCCGAAATATTCGTTTTTATAACCGATTATGGCATCGGCGATTGCTTTTGATATCTGCGCTTGTCCATAGTCAGAATCGAGAAAAGCGCCATCATCGCGATTCGAAATAAAGCCCATTTCGACCAAAACGCGCGGCATATACGCCTTGTGCAATACCATATATGGCGCCTGCTTGACACCGCGGCTCTTTTTTTTCAGTTCGTCTGTGAAAATATCTTCGATTTTGTCGGCAAGCGCGATGCTGTTGGCCAGGTACAATTCCTGTTGCATTGTAGTGCCGAGCATTGTTTCAGGCCGGTTCGGATTGTAACCTTCGTACTTTTGCTTATAATCCTTTTCCAGTGTAATTACCGAGTTTTCACGCTTTGCCGCTTCGAGGTTCGAGGCAATTTTATTCATTCCCATTACGTACGTCTCAGTTCCCGCTGCTGCAGAATTCTTGTTTGCATTGCAATGGATCGATACAAAAATATGGGCGTCGGCACGGTTGGCGATGTTGGCGCGCTCAACCAAATCGACGAATACGTCTGTCTTTCGGGTATAAATCACTTGAAAACCCGGAGTATCTTCTAAAATTTTTCCCACCTTGAGCACGACTGCCAAGGCAATATTCTTTTCAATATGTCCATTGTATGAGGAACCGGGATCGTGTGCGCCATGGCCTGCGTCAAGTGCAACTTTGAACTTTGCATTCTGGCTAAAGGCAGTAAGAGAAAACACACAAAAGATTATCGGGAAAAGAGGAAATTTTATTTTGGAATTACCCATCGAAACAAAAGTTAATTTAATTTTAAGAGTCAAGTATAATGCGATTATTTACCTACTTTTGGCGAAATAACCTGTAATTTTGGCGCGCCGAATTACACTCGATTTTTACAAAAATAGTATTGAAACCTTTGCGTACAAACTTATTTAATATCGTTTTATCAGCAATGTTTCTAACAATTTGCGGCGCAAAAGTTTACTCCCAGGACATTCCCAAAAAAATTCCGAAAGCTGCCGCGAGAACCACATCCGATACGATTAAGGCCGCGCCTGTTGCAGGGACCATAGGCGACACGATCAAGATCGATTCCATCAAGCCAAAACCGTTGCTCAGCGATAAGATAAAGTACAAAGCCGAAACTTATACCCGCATTGATCAAAAGAAAAAGCTCATCACGCTTTACGACAAAGCAGAACTTTACTATCAGGATATCGAACTTACTGCCGGAATTATTGTGATGGATTATGAAAAAGATGAAGTTTATGCAGGCAGAATAAAGGATTCGACCGGACAATACACGCAGTTACCCGTTTTCAAACAGGGCCAGAATGTCGTCGAACCCGATTCGATCCGTTTCAATTACAAAACCAAAAAAGCATTGGTCTGGAATTCAAGAACCGATCAGGGCGAGTTTAAAGTAAAGGCCGAAATCACCAAAAAGGAAAACGATTCGGTTTACTTTATGAAAAACGCCCGGTTCACGACCGCAAAGGACATCGAGAACCCCGAATATTATTTTCAGACGCGAAAAGTGAAATTGGTTCCCGGAAAAAAGGTTGTTGTGGGCCTGACCAATATGGTAATTGCCGACGTTCCGACGCCGCTCGCGCTTCCGTTTGCGTTTTTTCCGATGACAACCAAAAGCCAATCGGGAATTCTGGTGCCGACATACGGCGATTCACGACAGCGCGGCTACTCGCTACAGAACGGCGGCTATTATTTTGCACTCAGTGATAACTATGATCTGGCAATCCTTGGCGATTATTATACGAACGGAAGTTACGGCATGCGGTTCGAATCAAAATACGCCAAACGCTACCGTTTTAACGGAAACATCAACGTCAGGTTTGAGAATTTGATCACCAGTGAACGCGGATTTCCGGATTATTCAAAAACCAGGATTTACAACATCCAGTGGTCGCACAGCAAGGACATGAAGTCCAACCCCACCTCACGCTTCTCAGCATCGGTCAATCTGGGGAGCAGCAAATACTTTCAGCAATCGGTCAACCAGGTGAATGTCGGATCGGCGCTGAATAACACCCTGAGTTCATCCATTTCGTACGCTAAAACCTTCAATTCTGTTCCGCAGGTGAATATGTCAGTCACAGCAACGCATTCACAGAATACGCAAACGCAGGTAATCAACATGACACTTCCCACATTGCAGGCAAGCGTTGACCGGATTTTTCCCTTTGCTCCGCGTGACGGGATCAAAAAAGGTGCGTTCAGGAATATCAATTTCCAGTACAGCCTGCGCGGTGAAAACCGGATCCAGACGACCGATTCGCTGTTTTTCAAAAAGGAAATGTTCGAAAACATGAACAGCGGCTTCCAGCACAGCATCCCGATCAGTACAAATTTCAAGATATTTAAGTACTTCAGTGCGTCGACAACCGTGAATTATGAGGAAGTATGGTATTTCAAGACAATCAAGAGATTTTACGATCCCGTACGTGATTCACTCGTAACACAAAATGTCAACGGTTTCGATGCCTTCCGCACGTATTCTTTCGGATCGAGTTTGGGAACAACTATTTACGGTACGTTTAATTTTGGCGACAAGCACAAACTCAAAGCGATCAGGCACGTCATGCGACCGTCGATTTCTTACAGTTACAGGCCTGCGTTCGATCGTTACTATGAAACTTACGATCCCGATGGCACGCACACCAGAACGTTGGAATACACCCGGTTTGAACAGGGAATTTTTGGCGCGCCATCGAAAACATATTCCAATAACGTAGGGTTCTCGCTCAGCAATACCTTTGAGGCAAAAGTGGCAGACCGCGATACTACCAAGACCGAACCGCGAAAGGTGATGTTGCTCAACAACCTGAACCTGCAAACCAGCTACAACATTGCCGCCGATTCGCTCCAATGGTCGCCGTTGACAATTTCCGGCGGGACCGTGCTTCTTAAAGACAAAATGAACGTCAATTTTCGTACGGTACTCGATCCGTACGCGATCGACAACTCCGGCCGATACATGAACCGGTTCAATATTGATAATGGTGGAAGCCTTTTCCGACTTACCAGCGCCAGTTTCACCGTTGGTTATTCGCTCTCAAGCACCGATGGCCAAACCAATTCGAAAAGTCCGGACAATATCGGCGTCAGGAACGGCGGACGTGAAGACGATCTTTTCGGAACCAATACCGATTTCAGCGACCGGCGCGAAAGCCAGTTCAATAACGATGAAGCGCAAGATGATCCCGATCCTTCGGCCGGCTTTTTCAACGCCAAGCTTCCTTGGAATATGACCTTAGCCTATGCGCTGACCTACGGAAATGCGCGTCGCGAAAACAAGATTGTCGGTAATTCGCTAATGGTTTCAGCCAACGTCGACGTAACCCCAAAGTGGAAAGTCGGAATTTCAACCGGATACGATTTTGTACAGAACGGAGTTACCTTTACGCAGTTTCGCTTTGAGCGTGACCTGTTAAGCTGGCGAATGGATTTCAACTGGTCGCCTTTTGGTGCCAATGCCTATTGGGGATTCTTCATCGGCATCAAAGCCGGAGTACTTTCCGATATTAAATGGGAAAAACGAACACAACCTGACCGAACAATCAGATAATTATGAAAGAAATCATCTACACAGAAAAAGCGCCCGCGCCAATCGGGCCGTATAGCCAGGCCGTACTTTCCGAAAATACACTTTATACTTCGGGCCAAATTGCACTTGATCCGGCGACAATGGAATTGGTGCTTGACGATATTGAAACCGAGACTTCACGCGTCATGGAAAACCTTAAAGCTGTCCTCGATGCTGCAAAAATGGATTTTTCCAACGTTGTCAAAACCACGATTTTTATTACCGATATGAGCAATTTTGCACGCATCAACGCGATCTACGGAAGCTATTTCGATGAGAAGTTTGCACCGGCCCGTGAAACCGTCCAGGTGAGCGTCCTGCCAAAAAATGTCAATGTGGAAATTTCGATGGTTGCAGTGCGGTAAGCGCCGTCAAAAGTCGGAAGTCGACCCGAGGACGGAAGGCCAAACGGTACGGAGCGGCAGCGGAGTAAATGACCAATGACGAATGACAACGACGAATGATCGATTTTAGAATGAATTTCGTGACACTAATCCATCTACGAGTAGTTGAGCTGTAGCTTCGTTGGTCGCAAGCGGCACATTGTGGACATCGCAAACGCGGATAAGCATGTTGATATCGGGTTCGTGCGCATGGCTGGAATTGGGATCTTTGAAGAAAAGCACCATATTGGTTTTTCCTTCGGCTACACGCGCCGCAATCTGGGCATCGCCTCCCATTGGGCCTGATAGCATTTTTATTACCTTAAATCCAGCCTCTTCTGCCCTACTGCCCGTTGTTCCAGTCGCAATGAGGCTTATACGATCCGACGAAAGCACGCTGCGATTCGCATCAAGAAACGCAAGTAAAGCACTCTTCATCCTGTCGTGCGCTATGATCGCGATTTCCATCATTGGTTGTTGATATGGTATTGGATTAATCCGTCAATTGGCCTTCTAAGCACGTTCCCCAATTGCAGGTCGTGCCGTTTCAGCACTTGCTCCAATTCATCCCGGAGATAAAACGCAATCGAGCCAATGAAATGCACAGGAACCTCATGCGCATTTTCGTACTGCAGGATATAATTGTCCACAAAATCTTCCATTCCGGCCAGGATGATTTTTCTACAGAAATCGTGGTCTTTGTGCTGAATCAGGAACTTGGCAAACGTTGCCAGATAAGCATTCGGGTTGGGTTCCTTGTAGAGTTTGTTCTTGATCACATCAGCATCAAGATCGTACGCTTTTTCAAATTCAGCTGCCAGCTCCTTCGGCATTTTATTGAAATAATACCCGCGAATCAGCTGCCTTCCAAACTGGTTCCCACTGCAGTCGTCCATCGCGATGTAGCCAAGCGATTGGACCTTTTGATGCAGTTCGGCTCCGTCAAAATAGCTGCAGTTCGAACCGGTTCCCAAAATGCATACGATTGCTTTTTCATTTTTGGGAGTGGTCGCAAAAACGGCGGCGTAAGTATCTTCGTGAACCGAAACTTCGGCATTCGGAAAATAACTGCGGAATGCCTTCGAGAGATAAAGTTTCATCCTTTCCGTGCCGCAGCCCGCGCCATAAAAGAAAAGGTGCGAAACATTGTTGCGGTTGTGGGAAATGTCGAATCGATCGTCAAGTCGGCTAATAATTTCGTCCTTGTTCAGGACCTCCGGATTGAGTCCGAGTGTCTGCGTTGTAAACAGCACCTTTCCATTGTCGTCAATCGCGATCCAGTCGGCTTTGGTCGAGCCGCTGTCAACAAGTAATTTCATATATGTTTGTTTTGGCGTTTCCCTTCGGGCCGGGCTTTCGGCTGCGCGCGGCGCAATGCCTCAATCCCTAACGCGGCCCATCGGTAGCATGAAGACCCTGGTGCTGATGGAAGCGTCCAGGCGAATGCCGACCGCAGCACATCCATCTTCTAAAACCTCAAAGGTTTTCAAAACCTTTGAGGTTTTAGAAGAAAAGATACAGCGAACAGCAGCAAAAGCTTCAAATAGCAAATATAATCGGATTTTCCGTATTACAAACCGGCGATATGCGCGGCGAGATCGACCAGTTTACTCGAATAACCGTACTCATTGTCGTACCAGCTCACTAGCTTGAAAAAAGTGCTGTTCAGTCCGATTCCGGCTTTGGCATCGACGATTGACGTCCGTCTGTCCGAAATAAAATCCTGCGAAACCACATCGTCTTCGGTATAGCCGACAATCCCCTTATATTCGTTTTCAGAAGCGCGTTTCATAACGGCCATGATCTCTTCGTACGTAGTTTCTTTGGCAACTTTTACGGTAAGGTCAACTACCGAAACGTCGGCAACGGGAACGCGCATCGACATTCCGGTCAGCTTTCCGTTAAGCTCCGGAATTACTTTTCCGACGGCTTTTGCAGCTCCGGTAGAAGCCGGAATGATATTGAGCAGCGCAGCTCGGCCTCCGCGAAAATCTTTTTTTGACGGACCATCAACTGTAAGTTGGGTCGCAGTTGTTGCATGAACCGTTGTCATCAGCGCTTCTACGATTCCGAAATTGTCATTTACGATTTTCGCAAGCGGCGCAAGGCAGTTCGTGGTACACGATGCGTTGGATACGATTGTATCCGAAGCCGTTGCTTTCTCGTGGTTGACTCCCATCACGAACATTGGCGCATCGGCTGAAGGTGCAGAGATCACAACCTTTTTGGCGCCGCCGTTAATGTGGGCCTGTGCCTTTTCAAGCGTCGTGAATATTCCGGTGCATTCGGCGACTACGTCAACGCCAACCTCGTCCCACTTAAGTGTGGAAGGATCTTTTTCGGCAGTTACACGAATCTCGCGGCCGTCAACGTATAGCTTGTTGTCGCGAACTTCGACAGTACCTTTAAAATTTCCGTGAACCGAATCGTATTTGAGTAAATATGCGAGGTGATTTACCTCAAGCAAGTCATTGATTGCCACAACCTCTACATTGTCCCGGTTCAAGGTTTCCCTGAAGACAATGCGTCCGATGCGGCCAAATCCGTTTATACCTAATTTTACTTTTGACATTTTATAAATTTTTAATTCGTGGTTATAATAACCTGTTAAGTTGACATAATATCGGAAACGCGAAGCAATTCCCTGTCGATTTCCGATCGTCCTTTGATCGCCTGTTCCAATGGCGTAAGTACGATCTTATCGCCTAAAATCCCGACCATGTAGTTGGATTTGCCTTCCAGCATCGATTCGACAGCTTTTACCCCTAGGCGGCTTGCAAGAACGCGATCGAAACAGCTTGGCGCACCACCGCGTTGCATGTGGCCAAGCACCGAAACGCGTACATCGTATTCCGGCATATTCTGGTCGATATATTCCTTGAGCTCAAATACGTTTTTTCCGATCTTGTCGCCTTCGGCAATGACTACAATGCTCGATGATTTTCCCGAGGTCTTGCTTTTGCGGAGCGATTCGATGAGCCTTTCTAACCCAAGGTTTTCTTCGGGTATCAAAATTTCCTCTGCTCCTGCTCCGATCCCGGCGTTCAAAGCGATATGTCCGGCATCGCGACCCATGACCTCCACAAAGAAAAGCCGGTTATGCGAGCTTGCCGTATCGCGTATTTTGTCTATTGCCTCGACCACTGTATTCAAAGCGGTATCGTAACCCAAAGTATGGCTGGTGCCAAAGATGTCGTTGTCAATAGTTCCCGGAATTCCCATTACCGGAAAGCCAAATTCCTTGTTGAATGTGAGTCCGCCCGTAAAAGATCCGTCGCCACCGATAATGACCAAAGAATCGATTCCCGCTTTGATTAAATTCTCGTATGCTCTTTTTCGTCCCTCGGCAGTCATGAATTCTTTTGATCGTGCCGATTTGAGGATTGTTCCGCCTTTATTGACGATATTGTTGACGCTTCGCGGACCCATTTCCTTGAAGTCGCCTTCGATCATGCCCTGATAGCCGCGGTAAATTCCGCTACATTCAATGCCGTGGAAGGCGCAAGTCCTGACCACCGAGCGGATGGCAGCGTTCATTCCGGGAGAATCCCCGCCGGATGTCAGGACTCCGATCCTGTTTATCTTTTGTGGCATTTTTTAAGTATTACGATGCAAAATTAACAAACAGCCAGTATAATGGCCGACGGCTTATCAGTTATTTAATAAACATTTAAAATTTCAAACGATTTCGTTGATAAGTTTTTCATGCCCCGCGGGAAACAAAGAGCGTGAAAATTATTCGTCAGTTGGAACTGCCTCGCTGTTGGGTTTCTCAGGCTTCGGCTCCTTCGGGGTTTTATCGTCAATAAAACGAACGTCATTATCGGGAATCACCGGTGAATCAGGAACGTCTTCGACTTTAGTAGAAGGAAACTGGTCGATATGCAGATTTTTGAATATCCGGTTGGCGAACTCCTTAAAAGTATCGAAATCCACCTCATACGAAATACCGAGTCCCTGCGTATAACCGATTCCTTCACCGATATAGTTGATGTCATTCTCCCGGTTAAACACGCGTAGATTGAGCGTACCATCTTCGTTGACGCGGTATTGAAGCTCGACATCGCCCACGATCGCCGACTCGTTAATACCGCCGACAGGAACGCCGACTTTACCATTCACAGTAATTCGCTCGCTGACCTTCGTCGAAACGCTGAATCCGAAACGGCCTTCGGTCTCAATTCCGGGCCGTCGTTCAGGCGAAACATAGTCGATCCCAACAACGAACTTACCGTTTTCATCCTGGAACAGGTCGTTGAATAATCCGCTGGCACGTTCAAAGAAATTGCCCGCAAGATCGGATTCACTTACTCCTTCCGGACTCAGGAATCCGCCTGATGAAAGCAGGTAAAGCGCCTGTGTTTGCCGTGTGTCTTTATCTTCCAGCTTGTAATCGATTTCTGATTTCAGCACCGAACTGACCGTTGGAAAGTTAATGTTGAACTCGGGTTCAGGATTTGTCAGGTTTCCTTTGATTCCGATTACCACTTCGACAGGTACTTTTTTGTTGAACGATGCATTTTCCAACAGAATTGCCGGATTTGCAGTTGTTTTGTAGACGGCCTCAATGTTCAGGACCGCGCGCATCGGATCGCCTTCCCAGGTTATCGAGCCACCTTTTTTCACATTGAATTTTTTATCGATCAGCCCGCCATATTTAAAGTTGTAAATTCCTTCATACGCCTGGAAATCGCCCCACATATTGAACTTGCCCAGCGTGTTGATCTGCAGCAAAAGCGATCCGAAACCTTTTCCGCGGATGCTGTGGCCGGTGTTGCGGTCAAGAATGACTTCCACATCCGCATCGGGCGTGATGTCTAAATCAAATTCCAATTCAAGTCCGTTGTAATTTCGCGAATTGTCAACAATTCCCTTTCCAAGATTGTACTTTTCCTTTTCGGTCAGGAAATGAATGTATCCGTTGCTTCCTACGCTGGCCGCATCGCTGATCGGAATTTTAATTGCGGTGCCGGGCTCCGATTTCGCGTCGACCTTGATAAACAAACCTGAAGTCGGACCGCTGATCTTGGCCGTTCCGTCAATAAAAGCCGTTCCATAATATGCCGCATCCTCGTTATCCTGCGTATCAAGCGCCAGAAGCCGGTCGGAATTTACATCAAGGTCAAGTTGCCAATCGCTAAATTTATTGTGTCGGACGCGGCCGTTCAGATAGCCAACCGTATGGTATTTGGTATCCGTAATCGTGGCATTTCTGACAATAAACGAGCTTTCAGTTACATCGACAACCGATTTTCTGTCCAACTCGTAATTAACGTTCAAATACGGAATCGAAAGTCCGGCGTCGTCAAGAAACATTCGGCCATTGATTTCCGGATCCTGCAAATCGCCTTCAATTCGCGAAGTTCCAGAGGCAAATCCACGGATGTTCGTAATGATATCGCCGCCGAGCGATGACAGCGCTCCAAGGTTGAAGCGATTGAACCGCAGATCGACATCCGCAAGCGTCTTCTTGTTCTTGATCGAAAACTGGCCTTTTGCAGAGAAAGATTCGACATTTTCGTTTTCAATAGCCGAATTGACATAAAAATTCTCAAAGGTATCGTCTCCGGCGATGTCAACATTCAGTCGGCCAAGCGCAATATCGTTGACCTTCAGGCTGTCGACAGTCAGCGACGAAGTTGGTTGGTAAACTGTTTTGTCCTGCCTGAAATTAATTCCACCGTTGAGTCGGCCTTCAATTTTGAACTTGCTCAGGGTCGGCATAATCTGGGCAAGATCGATATCTTTAAATGTCAGCTTCAGGTCTTTAAACGAGTTGCCTTTAATGGCTCCGTTCAGCGCCATATTCTGGTTTTCGTGGGAAAGGACGATGTTGTTGATCGCAAAGTTTTTAAGCTTCTTATCAAATACAACTTTGTTATCGCCCGCTTCGTTCTCATTCACAAACCACAGGTAATCCTTGAATTTCACCTCCGATTTATTGAATCCGACAACGCTGTTCCGGTTCGGGTCGATCGTGTGGTAAAGGTTCAGATTATAGAAATCCGAAGCATCGTCATCGCCTTTAAATTCGGTCCTTACGAAAAGTGTATCGTTCGTCGTGACGTTCAGAAGGCTTAAATCGGATATTTTGTAATACTTCGTACGGATGCTGTCCACTTCGATATAAGCGTTGTACAACGGATTCTTATTGTCGAGTTTGAGGTTGACGTTGTAAATGTTATTTGCGAATGCGGCTATTTTCGGTGAACTGAAATCAAGCTTGAAATCATTGTTATCAGAGTTGATGCTTCCGGTGATCAATGTGTTCGGCCCGAGCGCAACGCCAGGATAGAAAATCTCGAGGATTTTGTTGTACACCACGAAATCAAATTTCATGTTTTGCCCGGGCTTGACTTTGTTCGGGGAATAGTTGGCATAAAGGCTTCCAAGGGAATTTTCGACCATTTTCCTCACTTGCGCAAACTCAAACTTTCCAGTTACTTTTCCCTGAATGATGTCGGGTGAATTGATGGTAATCGTTCGGTATCTGTTTTCGTCGAATACCGATGTGATCGTGAAGTCGTCAAAATAGTAAGTGTCCCGATTGTTTTGGTACGAAGTTGCGGCAATATAAATGCTTCCCTGCATATTGTCGATCGAATTCCCCGTTGCCTGCATCCTGATATCGCCCTTGAAAACTGAAATCGTATCTTTTTTGACCAATTTCAGCTTTACGAGATCGGCGTAATCGATTTTCGTATGGAAATCATACGCCATGTCCTTCTTGCTCAGATTCACAAAGCCATCAAAATCCATAAACAGGTTCGGATCGTTGATTATCAGTTTGCCCTGAAACACGGGCTTTTTGAACTTACCGTTAACGACGATGTTGGTGTAATTGTAGCCATTGTATCCGATCCGGTAAATATCGCCTTCAAGAGTTGTGTTCAGGTATTTTTCGTTGAAGCCGCGGCCGTTGATGTCGAGGTTTAACGTAACGGCGCCCAAGTCGGATCGGTTTAAAAGTTTACCGAGCTGAAAATTTTCGAGGATTACATAGCCGTTGTATGCTGCATTGTCGATATTGTTAATATCGGTCATCGAAAGATCGGTCTGAATGTTGCCGAGCGCGGTCGTCATATAAACATCGGCTTTCATCGCGGTAAGCGAGACTTCGGCTTTGCCACGCATATTGAAATGGCCGAGCTTCTTCATCGAGGTCGGAAGCCGCTTTCCTAAAATATTAGGCAACAGTGCGACAAGATCGTCATAATCAGAAGCCACTTTGTCAAAGTATCCGTTCATGTAAAAACCCTGATCCTTCTTGCCAAAAAGATTGCGAAAGTTCACGTCGCCCTTGATTACCTGGTCATGATTATCGGCTAGATAAAGGTCTTTTGCAAAGAAATTGTTCAGTGTTCCCTTGACATGCGTCTGAAGTGCAAATTTCCTATCGCGGCCAAGTTCCTTGTAGAAGTAATAAATTTCATTCGTGGCAACCGATGCTTTATCTACCCGAACATCGAATTTTACTTTGTTATTGAAATCGAGAAAATCCTCGCGTGCGTAATTGAGCGCTACATCGCCGTTAAAGAAGCTTTCAGGGGTTTCGATACCGAGCTTTTTAAGAAGAATCTGCGTTCGGGAATAAGTGAAATCAGCAGTGAGATTGTTAATTGCGAGTCCACGATGATCATAAAAATTCATCTTTTTGATCTGCATGGTGACCTGCGGGCCATAAATCTTGAAATTGTGGAGCGACGCATTAATTTTTCGAAGGTCGAGATTTACCGGCCGTTCGAGGTTTTCGTCGCTTAGCAGAAAACGGCTGTTGGTAACCTGCATATCGCCCGCCTTCATCAGGAATTTCCGGGTCGATTTTTTTCCGTTGTCAAACAATTTGATGAACCAGTCAAGGTTGGAATCCTTTTCGCCTTTATAAATCTTCATATTGAAGAAAACTCCGTCCGCCCTGACATCTCCAAAAAGGAGGTCGCCGTTGTAGAGTTTTCTAAAACTCAAAATGTTGGTCTGGATTCCGTTCGTATAAATTAGTGTGTCCTTGTGCTGGTCGCGGATGATGACCTTTCTGAGACGGACGTTCCCAAACGCCGATATCGCCACCTGATCGACCGTTATATCCGTTTTATATTGCTCGTTAAGGTTTTGTGTCACGTAATGCCCGAGCCACGACTGTACTACCGGAAGCGACAATGCAATTCCCAGCACCAGTAAGAACAGGATCAATCCGAGGAGCGTGCGGACCGCTATTTTTCTAAATTTCTTGATATGTTGTACAGTTTAATGTCGCTAATAATTGCGGCGCAAAAAAAACATGGCTGGAAAAAAATACCGTATTTTTGCGTGTTTCCAAAGGACGGCATTTTCAAAATTGCTGCCCAAATATAATCGAAATAATCCGCTTATTTTATGCCATCAAGGCCCGTTTTTATTCTTGCTCTGGAAAGTTCCTGCGACGATACCGCCGCCGCCGTTCTGGAGAACGACAAAGTGCTTTCAAATGTTGTGGCGAATCAGCTGATTCACCAGCAATATGGCGGCGTTGTGCCGGAGCTTGCGTCTCGTGCGCACCAGCAAAATATTGTTCCGGTAGTAGATGCTGCACTTAAAAAAGCCGGAATTTCCAAGAACGATCTTGCGGCGATCGCTTTTACGCAAGGACCCGGACTTATGGGCTCACTGTTGGTTGGAAGCTCGTTCGCAAAATCGGTTTCGCAGGCGCTGTCGATTCCGCTGATCGCCGTCAACCACATGCAGGCGCATATTCTGGCGCATTTTATCGACGAGCCAAACACCGAAAAGCCACGATTCCCGTTCCTGGCACTGACTATCAGCGGCGGCCATACGCAAATCGTACGTGTAGACGATTTTTTCTCGATGGAAATTATTGGCGAAACTACCGATGATGCGGTTGGGGAGGCGTTCGATAAGACTGCAAAAATACTGGGCTTGCCTTATCCGGGCGGACCGCTGATCGATAAACATGCACAGCTCGGGAATCCAAAAGCGTTCACGTTTTCAAAACCGAAAATAGCGGGATTGAACTTCAGCTTTTCCGGACTCAAAACAGGAATTCTCTATTTTATAAACAAGAAAGTCGCTGAAGACAAATCGTTTATCGAAAATAACCTGAATGATATTTGCGCTTCGGTCCAGAATACGATCATCGAAATTTTAATGGAGAAACTGCAGATGGCAGTGCTTGCTACCGGAATCAACCGCGTAGCAATCGGCGGCGGCGTTTCGGCAAATTCGGGAATACGAAAAGCATTGAAGGATGCCGAAGCTACCGATGGTTGGCAGACCTTCATACCGAAGTTTGAATATACGACCGATAACGCCGCGATGATCGGAATTGCAGGCTACCATAAATACCTTTTGGGCGATTTCGAAAATTCGTCCGTAACCGCCAAGGCAAGAATCGCTTTCTGATGCAGCTATTTTTCCATCCCGACGCTGATTCGACCGACCAGTCTTTCCACTTCGACAGGGAAGAAAGCAAGCACATCGTAAAAGTGCTTCGCAAAAGCAACGGCGACGAACTAATGGTGACCAACGGTCGGGGACAATTATTTACTGCGACAATTACTTCGGCGTCGGAAAATAAATGCGTCGTAAAAATCGTTGATGTCAAAAATGAGGCGGATCGACGATCTGGACTTCACTTAGCCGTAGCGCCAACGAAAATGAACGACCGTTACGAATGGTTTCTTGAAAAGGCAACCGAGATCGGAATTTCAGAGATCACGCCTATCATTTGCGAACGATCCGAACGGAAAGTCATCAAAACGGAGCGTTTCGAAAAAATTCTGCAATCGGCAATGAAACAGTCGCTTCAGCTTTTTCTTCCGAAACTCAATCCGGGCGTTTCCTTCGGTGAATTTATTGCAACACAACCCACCGGAATACGACTGATTGCGCACTGCGTCGAAGGCAACAGAAAGTCGCTGAAGCAGGTTTTGGTTCCCGATAGCGACGTTGTAATGCTCATCGGCCCTGAAGGCGATTTTACACCGCGCGAAATCGATCTTGCACTTAACGCCGGATTTGCTCCCGTGACATTGGGCGATACGCGTCTAAGAACCGAAACTGCCGCAATTGTCGCTTGTCACAGCGTAGTTTTCACAAATGAAAAACAGCAATGAAAAAACTATTTTTATTCTTGGCGCTTTCGTTTGGCTTGTTTGCCAACGCGCAGGAAATCGCTTTGTTGAAATACAACGGCGGCGGCGACTGGTATGCAAACCCGACGTCACTTCCGAATTTGATCAAATACTGCAACCGGACGATAAATACGAAATTAAAATTCAAACCCGCAACGGTCGAACCGTCGAGTCCGGACCTCTTGTCCTACCCTTTCGTTCACATGACCGGCCACGGAAATGTGGTTTTTAGTGATTCGGACATCCAAAATCTTCGCAAATACCTGACCTCGGGCGGCTTTTTGCACATGGACGACAATTACGGAATGGACGAATATGCGCGCCGCGAAATCAAGCGCATCTTTCCCGACAAAACGCTGGTTGAACTGCCGGCATCGCATCCGATTTTCCAGAAACCTTTTCCGTTTCCGTCGGGCGTACCAAAAATTCATGAACACGATGGAAAGCGGCCGCAAGCATTCGGCATCTTCGTCGAAAACCGGCTGGTGCTGCTTTATACGTACGAAACCGATCTTGGCGATGGATGGGAAGACGCCGAAGTCCACAACGACCCGCTTGAAGTACGCGAAAAAGCCTTGAAAATGGGCGCGAACATTATCAATTACATCTTCAATAATTGATTTCAAATTCGAAATTTGGACAAAAATCTGCTTAGTCCGGAAATCCAGGAATTCATCGTTTCACATTCCGATGGCGATATCGCTGCGCTTGCCTTACGCAAAAATCCATTTCCGGATGTCGATTGGCGCGAAGTCGTAAACCAGATTGCTGCGCGGGCAAAAAGCAGGGAAAAGCTTCCGACGTGGTTTAATTCAGAACTGATTTATTATCCCGCGACGATTTCTATTGAACAGGCATCGTCTGAAGCAACGGCGCGATATAAAGCGACTATCGTCGACGGAAATTCGCTCACCGATTTAACAGGTGGATTTGGCGTGGATTCCTATTTTTTCGCACAACAAATTTCAACGGTCACGCACTGTGAGATGAACGCCGAATTATCGGCAATTGCCGCCCACAATTTTAAAGTTTTGGGCGCTCAAAACATTTCCTGCCTTGTCGACGATGGAACGCAGTTGCTGGACAAACTTCCGTTGCAGGATTGGATATATATCGATCCCGCGCGGCGAAGCGACTCGAACCGAAAAGTTTTTATGCTCGAGGATTGCCAGCCGAATGTTGTGCAACTATTGGACAACTATTTCGATAAAGCTAAAAATATACTCATCAAGACGTCACCGGTACTTGATATTACGGCCGGGCTTTTGGCGTTGAAAAATGTGAAAAAGATCCATGTCGTGGCGGTCAAAAATGAGGTCAGGGAGCTGCTGTGGGAACTGCAACGAGATTACGAAAGCAATGTAACCATTAAAGCGATTAACCTGACGCCGACGGCAACGGAAGAATTTAGTTTTGTTTTTGGCGACATCGCGAGCAGCACCTATTCTCTTCCGAAAAAATACCTTTATGAACCGAATGCCGCTATTATGAAATCGGCTGGCTATGAACATATCAGCGGCCAGTACAATATAGAAAAGCTGCATCCGCATTCGCATTTGTTCAGTTCGGCGGAGTTGCAAGCGTTTCCTGGACGCCGTTTTATGATTGATGAAATCGTTGCCTACGACAAAGCGGGAATTAAGCGCTTGTCGGAGTTAAAGAAGGCAAATATAACGACGCGAAATTTTCCGGAAACGGTTGAGCGGCTACGAAAACGGTTGAAGATTGCCGATGGCGGCGATCGTTATTGTTTCTTCACAACCGATATTAATCAGGATAAAATAGCGTTAATTTGCAGCAAAATAATGGAAGCATGAAAGTTTGGATGATTTTTCTTTGTCTGGTTGGTTTGACGGCGGTTGCGCAAAATCCGTGTGAACTCGACGCAGATGTGAACGATACTTCGGGAACGTACAAATCGACGAAAGATTACCTCATGTATGAGCGCAATTTCGGCGGCACGGCAACCACAATCCATTTTTCAACAGCGGTTACGGATGGATTACCGACACTGATGGTTCAATTGATCTCAAAAAGCAAGGATTTTATCAAAGCCGATTGCCTTGACGGAAACTCGAGATTGTATCTTCAACTCAATAACGGAAAAATCATCTCTATGATTCACTTCAATCAGGAAAAATGCGGCAGCAGCGTTCGCGATGAAAAAGGCAATAACGTGCGTATTTTACAGGGAATTTTCCTGTTTGTGAAAGATACGTTTGATGATCTGGAGAAATCGGGAATTTCGCTGATGCGGATTAAATATGCGACCGGAACAGTAGATTATATCATAAAATCGGAACTTAACTCCGAAACCGACGGCAAGAAATACAACCCGGAAACGTATTTTATGAAGGTTCTGCCCTGTCTCTCGCTTTAGTCGCAATTCCACTTAAAATCCGATACTTTATCGTTTAGAGCGTCTTTCAGATTGTAGTGCCACCATTCCGATTCAAACGATTTGAATCCGTGGCGCTCCATGACTGCCTTGAGGAACTTCCTGTTATGCAGGATTTTTTTAGGCAATTTCCTGAAGGAATGCGCAGCTTCGGGACCGAAAAAATCAAATTCGGTTCCCATTTCTACTTCGGTGCCTGATGAATCAACCAATGTGATGTCGACTGCACCGCCTCGATTGTGGACGGAACCTTTTGCAGGATCGGCGACATATTTTGGATCTTTCACCAACAGCCACATCTTTCGTTGAATGCGCAGCGGCCTGTAGCAATCGAAAAGCTTTATGCGAAAACCATCGCGTTGAAACTCATCGTTTGCCGCGATAAGCGCCTTTACCGTTTTGAGTCGGAGATAGCATTCGGCGCAATCGTAAACCGTTGCTTTTACAAAATTGTCATCCGTTGCATATTTCATGTCGCGGACAAAATCCGAACTGTAGTCGCGTAAATTGACGAATGTAGAATCGTTCAATGACTGGCTTTGTGCCGACGCCAATACGATTCCGAAGAAAACCAATAAGAGAAAAAGCCTATTTTTTGTCTGCATCCGATTCTATTGTAAACCTGTCGATGAAAAACCGGTGGTCAAGTTTGAGTCCGTTTTGGATAATTTCATCCGTTTTAAAAGTGAGGTTGCTGAGATTGCAGACGAATTTCGAGATTTCTCCCGACTTCCGTTCGGTGAGGTCTTTATTGTCGAGAAAGATATTCGTTAATGTTACCGTATAACATTCATTCATCAAATCGATTGAGACATCGTACTTCATGTAAAGCTGTGCAATTATCGAAGTTGTCATTGGCTTTGCGCCGTAAAATCGGAGGTTTGGTTTATCGTCCTGGACAGTGAAAGTGATTTTGGATGGCGATTTGGCGAAACCGATAATCCGCGGCGCCGATGAAAACCTTGATTCTAAAAGAGCAGCGAGATCGGAAGCGCTTTTTCCTTTAACGTCGAATGCATGTTTCCAAAACACCTTGCCGTTCTGGAGTACGAAGTCAGTTTCCGGCGCCTTTACCTGCGAAATTGCGGCCGCGCCGATCATCAGAAATAAGAATGCAATCTTTTTCATAAGAATTAGTGTTTCGTAAATTTACTAAATGCCCGTCGATTTCATTTCACATATTCCAATAAATCTGCGGGCTGACAGTCAAGCGCTTTGCAAATTGCCTCAAGAGTTGAAAACCGGATCGCCTTTGCCTTGCCAGTTTTCAGGATGGAAAGGTTCGCTAAAGTAAGGTCGACTTTTTCAGAAAGTTGGTTTAGCGTCATTTTTCGCTTCGCCATAACAATATCAAGATTGACTATAATGGGCATTGCTCAGATTGTTAGGCCGTTTTCGGTTTGCATTTCGACACCTTTTTTGAAAAGTTGGGAAATGACATAAATAACTCCGGCCAGAAAGAGAAAGCCGTCCGGCGAAGTGCTTTCCAATTGAAGGTTTTGTTCGCTCAGCCAGAACGCAAATGCGCGCTGCAGCAGGACGACCGCCGCCGCTACCAATATTATCCTGCTGATTTTCAGAATAAGCGCAACCACTTCTTGCGAAAATGGATGGTCAATGTTTATTGATGATAATAGGCGGACCACGATCAAGGCTGCGAATGCCTTGAGAAGAAGGATCAAAACATAGAATGCGATTGAAGCTGCATAGGCCGCCTGGCTGAATTGCATGATGTCGAACAAGTTGAGACCGAGGTACAGATTTTTCGCGCCTTCAGGATTCTGCAAGCTCAGCAGATACGACATTAATACGGCGCCGGCTTCTATCAAGAGTCCGACAAAAACTACCCAAGCGACAAGGTTCATGACCTTTAAAATTGTTTCTGAACTGGTTTTCATGGTTTTAGATTTTATGCGGACAAATATATCAATAAATTTTTATCGAAAAACAATAAATTTAAATATATTGTTTAGCTGCTTTATTTGAAACGTCGATTTTGAGTTGTTTACATAATCCACTAAGAGTTAATGCATTTGAAGCCTGATTGAAAAAATTGGCAAAAAAAAATGTAATTCCTTGTAAAATATCAGGCGGAAAGTTACATTTGCAACCGCTTAAAACAATAAGTTCTTTGAGCTGGAGAGTTGCCTGAGAGGCCGAAAGGACATGTTTGCTAAACATGCGTATGGGAAACTGTACCAAGGGTTCGAATCCCTTACTCTCCGCATTTATGGTTTTCGGGGTGTAGCGTAGCCCGGTCATCGCGCCTGGTTTGGGACCAGGAGGTCGCAGGTTCGAATCCTGCCGCCCCGACATTTTTTATCACAAAAAGTTCCTTCGGGAATTTTTTT
>JAEWJM010000003.1 GCA_023386585.1 Bacteroidota bacterium
TCGACCAAACGTTTCCGGTTGCAGCCGATGAAGTCAACGTCACGTTTCCGCCCTGGCAGAACGTCGTTGCTCCGGAAGCCGAGATTGTCGGAGTTGCAGGCAAGGCATTCACTGTAACTGTAGTCGGAGCCGAAGTCGCCGAGCTGCACGATCCGTTATCTACCGACACCGAATAAGCGCCTGAAGCAGAAACCGTGATCGATTGCGTCGTTGCGCCATTCGACCAAACGTTTCCGGATGCAGCCGAAGAAGTCAACGTCACGCTTCCGCCCTGGCAGAAAGTCGTTGCTCCCGAAGCCGAGATTGTCGGAGTGGCAGGCAATGCATTTACAGTAACCGTAGTCGGAGCCGATGTTGCTGAGCTGCAAGTTCCGTTATCTACGGAAACCGAATACGATCCCGAAGCAGAAACCGTGATCGATTGCGTCGTTGCGCCATTCGACCAAACGTTGCCGGTCGCAGCCGAAGAAGTCAACGTCACGGTTCCGCCCTGGCAGAACGTTGTCGCTCCCGAAGCCGAGATTGTCGGAGTAGCAGGCAAGGCATTCACTGTAACGGTAGTCGGAGCCGATGTTGCCGAACTGCACGATCCGTTATCTACCGACACCGAATAAGCGCCTGAAGCAGAAACCGTGATCGACTGCGTCGTTGCGCCATTCGACCAAACATTTCCGGTTGAAGCCGATGAAGTCAACGTCACGCTTCCGCCCTGGCAGAAGGTCGTTGCTCCCGAAGCCGAGATTGTCGGAGTTGCAGGCAAGGCATTCACTGTAACGGTAGGCGCCCCCGATGATGCCGAACTGCACGATCCGTTATCTACCGACACCGAATACGAACCCGAAGGCGAAACCGTGATCGACTGCGTCGTTGCGCCAGTCGACCAAACGTTTCCGGTTGCAGCCGATGAAATCAACGTCACGCTTCCGCCCTGGCAGAACGTCGTTGCTCCCGAAGCCGAGATTGTCGGAGTTGCAGGCAATGCATTTACAGTAACTGTAGTCGGAGCAGAAAGAGCCGAACTGCAAGTTCCGTTATCTACCGACACCGAATACGATCCCGAAGCAGAAACCGTGATCGATTGCGTCGTAGCGCCAGTCGACCAAACGTTTCCGGTTGCAGCCGATGAAGTCAACGTCACGTTTCCGCCCTGGCAGAACGTCGTTGCTCCGGAAGCCGAGATTGTCGGAGTTGCAGGCAAAGCATTCACTGTAACTGTAGTCGGAGCCGAAGTCGCCGAGCTGCACGATCCGTTATCTACCGACACCGAATACGATCCCGAAGTCGAAACCGTGATCGATTGCGTCGTAGCGCCAGTCGACCAAACGTTTCCGGTTGCAGCCGAAGAAGTCAACGTCACGTTTCCGCCCTGGCAGAAAGTCGTTGCTCCGGAAGCCGAGATTATCGGAGTGGCAGGCAATGCATTTACAGTAACCGTAGTCGGAGCAGAAAGAGCCGAACTGCACGATCCATTATTTGCCGAAACCGAATACGATCCCGAAGCAGAAACCGTGATCGACTGCGTCGTAGCGCCAGTCGACCAAACGTTTCCGGTCGCAGCCGATGAAGTCAACGTCACGGTTCCGCCCTGGCAGAACGTTGTCGCTCCCGAAGCCGAGATTGTCGGAGTTGCAGGACCCGCACTGATCGATACTACTATGGGCGCCGATGCGGCTGTAATACATGATCCGTTGTTTACCGATACGGTATAAGCACCTGCTTCAGTAACCGTGATGGACTGTGTTGTCGCGCCAGTCGACCAAACATTGCCGGTCGCAGATGATGAAGTCAACGTCACGCTTCCGCCCTGGCAGAAAGTCGTCGGACCCGCGGCCGTGATAGTCGGCACACCTGCGCTGAAAATTACGCTGATGATATGGTTTGCAGTTATGTCGGTAAATGTATAAGAGGTAAGCGGTCCTTGTGATGCGCCATCTACAAATACGTCTGCAACGGCGTACCCGCAATTTGGCGTAAATGTATAGGTTTGGCTTGCATTGGCCGTGACGGCGATCGTTCCTGACGGAGAAATAATCCCGTTTGTGCCTGCAGCAGTCGAGATCAGAAATCCGTTAAAGCCGGTTTCATCGGCGCCAGGCGTCGGATTGGTCGCGCTTCTGGGCTGCCAGTCAATGTCGTTTGTAACGGCGGTGATTGGTGTCCCGATTCCATCTATCGTTGTGTTGCTTCCCGCTACAAGGTGAAGGTCGGTTGCAGCAGTAAAGACAGGCTGCACTTCAATCGAGTTGGCATCTTTAGATGTGGCTGCAGTCCATGCGGCCAATGTAGCATAATCAGTCCCCGTATTGTTTGAAAGTCCGCCCGAACGAAATCCACCATCCTGAACGCCCGCGCTGTAGAACACGTTGTTGTTCGATACCAGGTTGGCGAATGTCGTACTCAATGTTCCGACAGCATACGTCTTGACCGCGCCGCCGCCCGTTGCAATCTGCGTGGTCGAAACGATATTGTTTTTCATTTCCACCGACGGATCAAGTCCCGAGATGCCAATGCCGTAGCTTGGTGACTGGTTCGTTCGCGGACCGCGGTCGCCATAAAGCGAAATCGTATTGTTGTAAAGTTTGGTTTCGGATGCGACAGCACCAACAACCCAGATTCCGGCAACGTGATAGGTGTATTGGCTCAATCCCGATACATTGCTGATCATGTTGTTCCGCACAATATTAGGCGTGCCGAAAGCGGTTCCCGAAATCGCGATTCCAGCCGTGCCTCCTCCAAGATCTATATTACTTACAACACCTGTGATCCAGTTGTTCGCAACCAATGCGCCGCTGATTCCTCCGCTGGTCACGCTTTGAGAATACGCTGTGCCCGTTCCGATTCCCAACCCGACGGTTTCACTGTTGCTGCCGTTTAAGTTCGAAATATTAACTTTATTGAATGTAACCTGTGGGTTTGTTTCATTTGCGATAAAAACACCGGCCGCCGACACCCGCTCGGCTCCGGTTGCCGTTATGTTGTTTTGTGTGATAACCAATCCGGTGCTTGGGTTTGTTGTGGTCGAACCTGCCGAGTAAATTCCGATGGCCGCTTTCTTAAATGCACAATTTTCTACCCTGCCGTTCTGGTTGTTGACTTCAGACGGAAAGGAACTGCTGTGTGGGTACACCCGGTAAATAACGCCGTAGCCGTTGTTGACCGAACCACCCACGACAGTGACGTTCTTGATCGTATTGTTATAAGCGCCGCTGGTTGATGAATTGAAAAGTACCGCCGCAGTATTGCCTGTCGAGTTGTTGACGATCGTCAGCTGACGGATCGAAGCATCGCCACCGATCTGGGAGCTTGCGGCATTTGCACCGGTAAGCGAGCCATTGATAGTCACATTATCGGCGCCTTCAAACCGGATCATACCAAGGTTCGCAGTGGTGCTTACTGAACCACTGATAGTCCGTGTACCGCCGTAAGGCTGGATTAATACCGGGTGACCTCCGATGATTTCATTAAGTGCGATGTTTCCGGTCTCTCCTGTAATATCCGAAATGATGTTGATCGTAAGTGGTCCCGAAACGCCGGCAATCCGTGTATTGATTTCCTGGAAAATTCCGCCCGCGTTGCTGAGCGACGGAAAATCGCCGCCGGTCCCAACAGTATAAGTTCCCGACATTGGAGGCAAAACATCAGTTATCTTCAGCATTGCTGTTGCACCATTGGCGATTGTCGTTCCCGCCGGATCCGAAAGTGTAAGGTTTACCGTTTCGGCGTTGTCCAGTACGAAATCGGCGTTGATCGGAATACTGATCGTTTTTGGCGTCATGTCACCGTCGGCCCACGTCAGTGTTCCCGATGCAGCTGTATAGTCAACTCCGGCAGTTGCCGTTCCGTTGCTCGTCGCATAATTCACCGATACAGCGCCTGTCGAGCCGCCATTTCTGTTTACGATAATACTTGCCGTCGTGTTTTCAGACGCCGTGAATATTGTGTTATCAAATGAAACATTTCCTGCTTCGCCAGATGTGCTGTACAAAAGCTGGATGTTTGGTTTTCGACCTTCGGGAATTCCGTAACTATTGTTGTTGAAAGTACTTTGCCAGGTATTCCAGTTTTGGGTACAGTTGGTTCCTCCGGGAGACCAGCGGAATTGTTTGGACGTTGAAGATTCGGTCGCGCCACTCGATCCGGCGTTGGTCTCTACCAATACCTGGATGTTGTTGCCTGTATAGGTAAATGGCGTACTAAGCGGAATGTGGATCCAGCGTCCGGGATTGAACATCGCTGCGGGCAAAGTACCGCTATATTGCGGCGATCCCGACGGTACGACATTCGAGTAAATCATTGAAAAGTAGCTCGTGCCAGATACGTTGCTCAGGTACACTTTAATTGGTGTATTCTGAGTAAATGTTGTGGATTCCAAATAATAGCGGATTCCAGTAATCGTCGAACCGGCTGCGATTCCCATTTCGGCAGCGGTATATATCGACGCGGTACGTTCATAGGTGTAATCGACCGAAAGCGGACGTGCATCCAAATAAGTGAGGGTGTTTCCCGCCGGGATCGTCAATTGCGAAAATACGGACTGGCAACATAAAAGTAGCGTCAGCAAGCCGTAAGCGGAAAATCGCGAAAACCACGATCCTTCAAGTCCGGAAAAATAATGTCGTTTCAAGTTATTTAATTTTAATGTATTAATGTTTCAGTGAGCCATCAGCAATAAATTGTGTTGGCCGTTTTTAATAATAGGAAATATTGAGGGCTGAACGCCGCAGGTAAAGACCATAAGGCGCAATAAAACCCGATTTCAGCAATCGGGTTTTACAATTCTACAATGAAGGGTTTTCATTTTCCATTTGACAGGAATGACTACTTCATCACGCGGCGGTCAATTTAGTTTTTTACAAACTTTTTGATCTCACGAGACGATCCGGATTGGATCTCGATAAAATAAAATCCGCTGCTCAGACCGCTCAGGTCGATGTTACAATCGGTGATTGCATTTGGAAAGCTTGCGTTTGCAACCAATTTTCCGGTGCTTTCGTAAATTTTATAGCTATCGATAGCATTTGCTGATGCAATTCTGATTTGTGTAGTTGCCGGGTTTGGATACAGCGTGAATTTTGATACTGCATGTTCAGGCGTTGCCAAAGCCGCAGCATTGTTCAGGAAATAACCGAATTCGTTACCGGTGCTGTAAAAGATGTCAAGGTCACCATCCTGATCGATATCAAAAAGACTCGTCCTGCTAACGTTTCCTACGATCGAAGTTCCCGAGATCGACTGCATTGTATCGCTAAGCTCGCCGACTCCAGTTCCTGCCCGGTAGCTCAATACATTGTTTTTCTTATACAGAATATCCAAATAACCATCGAGATCAAGATCGCCAACGTTGTCCATGGACGAATTCATACAACCGCTGACGCTGATCGGTGTCAGGGTAGAATATACGTTGTTGCCGAAATTCTTGAACCAATACGCCGCGCAATCCGAACTTGCAGTGACAACATCGGTCTTGCCGTCGTTATCCACATCGTACAGATACGATTGGTACACATATGGCGAAGCCGTACTCGAATAGATGTTGGTTTGGACAAAGGCGCCATTGATGTTCTCAAATTGGATGATTTTTTGCGGCCCGGTGTCGCCGCTCGAAATGATCAGATCGGTTACCTGATCCTGGTCAAGGTCGCCAAATGCAATCGAGTAAATATTATAACTCGGCGCATAAAACATGCTGTCGTATACAAAAACACCATTGCCCGTGTTGCGGATATAATACAAGCTGTCGCCGCTCAATTGGCCAACGATGATATCTTCTTTGCCGTCATTGTTCATATCGCCAACCTCCAATGTGGTCAGGTAGCTGTTGTATGGAAGGCTCTGCTTTGTTCCGAAAAATCCCTGCCCCATATTCTTGATCCAAGACAACCCGGTGTTATGGTCGCCCACAACAAGGTCTTTAAGGCCGTCTTCATCAATGTCAAGCAGCCTAACCGCTGCTATGTCATTATATGAGGAACTGATCACCGTTTTGGCAGAGAACGATCCGTTCCCAAGATTTTTATACCACGCCACGTGGTTTGCGGAAGATGAAATGTTTCCCGTAGTCGATGTGACGATGATGTCGATGTCACCGTCGGTGTCGATATCGTTAAAAACAAATGACGAGTGAAAATGAGTAGTCGAATTTAAAACGGTGCGGTTACCGAATTGCTGAGCGGAAGCGCCCATAAATGCGTTGGCAGCGATAAGGGCATAAAGTAATTTTTTGTTCATGTAAATAAAATGTTAAATGGTGGCGCGAAAATACTGTTATTTGTTTGAATTTGCGACTAGAAGGAGAAAATTGTCGTGGCCTTGGCAGGCTTTGGGCAGAAGTGGATATCTGCCCATACTTTCCCGCCGGGTTATTGAAATTATTCGCGATTTATTTTTCCAATTTCAACCAGAAATAGTCATTCCATCCTTCGATCAGGCGGGTCGGATCGGTTTGTTTCGTGCGATCCTGTTCCGGAATCTGAACAATTCTTTTATCCTTGACCGTGAAGTTGTAATTTCTCGGTTTCGGTTCGCCTTCAACAGTCAGTTCAATTTTATAAGCGCCGTCAGTAAGATCTGCAAATTTGATTTCGCCCGGTTTGTTTACCAATTTGAAAGCACACGAAACCTCGTTCCATTTGGCCTGTTCAACCTGCGCAGTGTTTGGCCCGTTTCCGTAATGTTGCGCATACAATTTATTGTCTTTGAACATTTTTACCGACCATTTCACGCTTTTGTTGGTTTTTCTCGCATTGGCAGGATCGGGTTTAAATTCCTCGTGAGTAAGATAGTAGCCAAAGACAAGATTGCCGGTGTCGGCATAATTCAAATACGCATAATTATTCCACGGCCCGCGTGTCACCCACAATTCCTTGATCGAACCATAAGGATCGCTGTTTGTCAGTTTGTGAAGTTCGAAATCAAATGCATAGAACATTTTATCGCCCGCATAAAAATCCAGTCGGTAATTACCAGGTCCCCAATCGGTAATGAACGATTCGCCCCATCCGATGAATTCGCCGTCGCGCTTGTACCGGCTTTTTGGCATATTGAATTTGATTTTCTTGCCATCGTCAAAAACCTGGTCGCCTGAATATTCAAAGTAGTTCATGTATTGGTTGTCCTTATAGACCTTGATCTTCAAAAATTCGCTCTGATCGCCAATCACGTCTACGGCTTTTCCGCTTGCGGTTTTGAGCGGAATGAACGTCGCTGTATAATTGGCGCAATGTCCGTCAGCTGTTCCGTAAAGAAGTGAACTAAAGGTAATCGCGGGTGTCTGCTGAAAGGTCGTCCAGTCCAGTTTGAGTCCGCCGGCAGCAGTGCCTCCGCCTTTGTTTTTACTGCTTTTGATTACTTTGTTCGCCGTTGATGCTGCTTCCGCTGCATTGGAAGCCTGCTGTTCCTTGCCTCTGAGTTTATTCAATAATTGCGCATTGGTGCTCAAAGAGAGCAAAAACAACCCGAGAAGTAGTGCTTGTTTTTTCATTTGGTATTTAATTAATAGTTACTCGTAAAACCCTCGTGTGGTGGAATTACGGAGCAATATTAAACCAAAGGAAAGCGGGATTTTTGGTCAATGCATGACCGTCGGAGTTTGAAAGATTACCGTAGTGAATCGCCGGATAAACGTTTTTGTGAAAGATACTAAAGCGTGTCTAGTAGCACCAGAAATTCGTCTTTTTTGCGTACCGAAAGCGGAATCGACGATTTGTTTTTCATCACGATGGTGTTGCCGCCTTCCGATTTGATGAAGTGATCAAAATAGGTCATGTTGATCAGATGCGATTTGTGTGTCCGGAAGAAATTATGCGGGCTCAACAGCGTCTCATATTCTTTCAAATTGGTAGAAACCACCAGTTTTGGCGCATTGATGAAATGGAACGTCGTATAGTTTTTATCCGATTCGCAGTGGATGATGTCCTGAATGTTGACCGAATAGATCTTATCTGCGGTTTTAAGTACTAATTTCTGAAGGTTTTTTGGCCGCTCGAGATTGGTGAACAGGTTGTGCAGCTTCATGTCGAAGACTTCCTTGCTCAATGCCTGCTCGACCTTCTTGACCGCTTCTGCCAGTTCTTTGCTGTCCAGCGGTTTTAGCAAATAATCGATAGCCGAAAATCGGAAAGCACGAATAGCGAAATCCTCATAGCCGGTGATGAAAATAACTTTAAACGCGATCGGACTCAACTTCTGCAATAATTCAAAACCGGTTCCGTCGGGCATTTCCACATCCAGAAAAACCAGGTCGGGCGTAAGCTGTGTGATCAGTTTTATTCCGGAAGCAACCGAATCGGCTTGGCCAACAATCGAAATAGTTGGACAAGTTGCTTTTATCGTGGCAATGTTGTCTTTTCGGATCTTTTCGATGTCGTCTATGACTACGGCTCGTAACATTGGATTTAGTTTTCGTAAATATAGGGAACCTCAAAAACAACTTTGGCACCGTTGACGACACCGTCCGGATTAAACAGATTGTCGGTTTGCACCACGAAATTTTTGTTCTTGGTATAAGTCACGAGCCGTTCCCTGGTAATTGTCATTGCCAATGATTTGTGGTTGCTGACGATTTTCGAGGTATTAAATCCTTTGCCGTTGTCGGTCACCTCAAAAAACAACTTGCTTTCCTTCAGATAGAAATGCACCGAGATTTTTCCGTTTTCAACCGTGTTGCTCAACCCGTGCTTTATCGCGTTTTCGATAAAGGGCTGTGCCAACATTGGTGGGAGAAAAATCGACTCCGGATCAATGCCTTCTTCGACCATAACGTTATAAGTGAATTTATTGTCGTAAAGCAGTTGCTGTATCGAAAGATAGTTCTGGATCATCTGCACTTCTTCGTCAAGCGAGATGTAGTTTTCATTGGAATTTTCGAGGATCTGCCGCGTCAATGTCGAAAATTTGCCCAGATAATCTACTGCTTCGTCATTCTGTTTGTTGTTGATCAAGCTTCGGATGTTTTGCACCGAATTGAATATGAAATGCGGATTCATCTGGGTGATGAGCAACTTTTGTTTTATCTGGTTTTTCTCCAAAACGGTGATGGCCTGTTTCTGCCTCGAATTTCGGTAAAAGAAATAGCCTCCGGCAGATAAGAGAACGAGCAGCGAAGAAAGTCCGAGAAGTAAGTTGTTCTTTTCGGCCGTTTTCTTTTCGGCATCCAACTTAAGCGCGGTCAGTTTCTTTCCCTGAGCCAGTTTTTCGTTCAATTGCTTTTTCTCGAAATCATACACCAATTGCTGGCGGGCCAATTTGTTTTTGGAAGTTTCGAGAGCGGTTTTCTTTTGTGTTTCAAGTTCCAGATCGGACAACTTCTTATCCTGAAGCATTTTTTGCTGCAGTTCCTTTTTCTCGAAATCGTATTTAAGCTGTTGCTGCGCCAGTGCATTTTTGGAAGCTTCAACCTTACTGGAGTCCTTTAGTTTTTCCCTGAATTCCTGTATTTCAAGCGCCCGCTTAAAGTCCTTATTCCCTTTACTGATTTTGAGTAAGAAGTTGGCCGCCGATTCCTGAAGTTCCAGAAATTTGTTGTCGATACTCAGTGCCAGCCCTTTTTCTGCATATACACTGGCCTTTGCATAGTTTTCTTTCTCAAGATACAGGCGGCCCAATGCCACATTTAAATGTGCCTCCGACAATTTGCTCATTGGCGTATTCACCAGATCAAGAAAAATTTTCTCCGCTTCGTCGTACTGGTCCTGGTCCAGTTTTACCATTCCCAGTTTGGTATAGATGAGGCGTTCGTTAGTTTTATCGCCGGTTTTTTTGCTTAATGCAAGCGATTTTTGATAACAGTCAACCGCTTCGGGATACATTTTTAACTGTTGATAGCAATTCCCCATAGAGCCGTAAACACTGACTTTCATGTTGTTTTTTGAATGCTCGGCCATGTCAGGATCCGCATTGTAATAGTCGATTACCTTTTTGTAATAGGTGATGGCCTCCCGATGCTTTGCCTGCTTGCTGTAAATATTGGCGAGCGTCGAGGTGGCGTAGGCAATCTGGCTCAGGTTCTCGGCTTTGTTCATTTCGTAATATTTCAGTGCTTCAAACAAACATGCTACAGCTTTCTCTGTTTGGTTGGTCCTGTATAAAAACTGCGCCTTTATAATGTATTGAAAATACATATTGTAATCATCGTGGATCGATCTATACGCAGCGATTGCCTTATCGACATAGGGAACCGATTTATCACCCTGCCCATTTACAAATTGTTGGATGGCAACACCTGAATAATAGGTAGCGAGGTACGAAGTTGCAGATTTGGATACTTCGCGATTATTTGCTTTCTGATTTTTCAGGGCCAGTTCTCCCATCCAATTGTTCAGGTAGAAATAATTCGGATTGTTCTGGGTATATTTTGTCTTCATTAAATGAACGATGGCGTCCATTCGTATGGTGTCATGCACTTTTGAATTCTGCAAGGCAACCTTTAAGGAATCAATGTTTTTGTCTTGAGAATAGGATGCTGAAGAAATAAAAACGAGTGTAATTAGGGCTAGTATCCGGCTGATGGTATGCATAGAGATGTTTCAAATCGGCGGTAAAACTACAGATTTAAAAGGAATAAAGTCGAAGTGACCCGTCTTGTGCTCTGGTCAGGATTCGGCTATCAGCTTTTAGCGGTCAGCTTATATGGAATGTCTGTTAGCTGTTTCGTAGTCAAAGTATGTTGGTTCCCGCCCCGTTTAAGGTTTGAAGCGGCTGCTTGAAAAAAGTTGGCACATCGTCTAAATCGCTATCTTGCAGGCAATCCGGATAAAAATCATTAAATATCCCATTATGCATTTCCTAAGGACTACTATTCTTCCCCTGGCGCTGAGCTTTGTTTTTTTCATTGGATGCAAGCCTGCCGACACCACGCGTCATGAAAAAGACAAACGGATTGAAAATAAGGCGGTGGTGTTGAAGCTATACCAAGCGATAAACGATAAAAACTGGACAGCAGCCCGATCCTTTGTAGGAGACAATTACAAACATTACTATGTGAAAGGGCCGGGGTTTGAATCGACATCATGGAGCGGATTCGAGCAAGGTTATAAGTCATCGGAAAAAGCGTTTCCCGATTGGCAGCTTTCTCCGGTTAAAGTTATAGCTGAAGGTGATTTTGTATCGGTTTTATTGACGGGTGCAGGCACGCACACCGGAGATTTTGCAGGTATTGCTGCCACCAACAAGAAAGTGGCGATGCAGATCATGATCATTCATGAAGTCCGAAATGGAAAAATCATTGCCGATTGGGAAATGAGCAATCCGCAATCGTTTATCAATCAGTTAAAACCGTAGGGTTTTGGTGAGGTTCAAATTCCTCCAGAAGCAGTTGATGGCTCCACAGTTCCGCATCAGACATGCTATTGATAAAATATTCTCGATTTTCGGCTCCCAAACCTAAATACAGCATTGGAAATCGGCGAACCTACACATTCACTCCAAACAAATATCCCACTAATGCCGATAATCCCATTGCAATCGTTCCCCAAATGGCAATTCGAAAAACTGCTTTAAAGATGTTTGATCCTCCGGTCTTTGCCGCAGTTATTCCCAAAAAGATCAAAAACAATAAGGTTGCGCAATACAGCCAATATTCCAATCCTTTTACCGGTGCAAACAGAACCACGATCAAAGGCAGTATTCCTCCCGCCGTAAAGGCGGCGCCCGACGCTAATGCCGCCTGGATGGGCTTGGCCTGGCTGATTTCATTAATCCCTAATTCATCGCGCATGTGTGCTCCCAACGCATCGGCTTCAGTCAGTTCCTGCGCTACCTGCAGTGCGGTTTCTTTTTTGAGTCCTCTTCGCTCATATATTTGCGCCAAAATTTGTAGCTCAGCCTCCGGCATCTCTTCGAGTTCTTTTTTCTCTCGTTCAATGTCGGCTTTTTCAGTGTCGGTCTGTGAGCTTACCGAGACATATTCTCCCGCCGACATTGACAACGCTCCCGCCACGAGTCCGGCGACGGTGGCCAAAACAATTGGCTCTCGCGTTGAACTTGCCGCCGCTACGCCTATAGCCAGACTGGAAATCGAAATAATGCCATCGTTTGCTCCAAGGACTGCCGCCCTTAGCCAATTACTCCGATGAATATAATGACTGTCTAAATAGTTATCGATTGTTACCATTTCAGTAGTGTTTACGGTTGTTCGAAAATCGCCTGACGTCCTTGGCTGCTTTTACGATGTGGAAATAAACCTGTATTTCGGAAAGATAAAACTTTCTCATTCAAATGGCAGCTACTGAACTACAAAAGCACCATTTGAAAATCGACATTGTTATTAGACGTAGCTAAAAGATTACAATAGATGCGGTTTTGTACGAATAATTCGCATTTGAAATTTCTAACTTTTATTTCCAGACGGAACTTCGCTCCTCGAAGCGTTGAGCGAAACATGTCCGAATTTTATCTTCTTAGATCTTAATATGCCTGGAAAAACAGGTTTTGAAGTACTGAAAGACAATCCGTTTATTACGCGACTTTTTGCAGCTGGCCCATATCTATAATCAGGAGAGTTTATTTATTGAATTCTGCAAAATGCCAAAGCACTCCTGACGGATCGATTAACATGCATTCTTTTCCCCAATCATTGTGTTGGATCGGAATTATTTTTATTCCCGAATATTTTTTGTCGAGTTCCAGTTTCGTTAAGTAATCCCAATAATCTTCAACATTGTCGACCTCTATTAGCACCATTGAATTGCTGAGCCATTCTTCGACAAAATAATCTTGTAGATAAAAACTTAAATCGTTGTAGACAAACAAAGACAATGTGTCGGAAATAGTTTTCTCTGTGAATCCCAGATCATTATAAAATGATTGCGAGGTTTTGAAATTTTTTGACCCTATAAAAGTCCTGATCGATTTAAGTTTCGGTTTCAATGTTTTTTGATAGTTTAATGGTTGCTATTTAGTTCTGCAGTTCGACGCTTAGCAGTAAGGGCTTTGTATTCCCAAGTCTGCCGAAAAGGTCAGAGCTGCCCGTTAATATTTTTCAATTTTTTCTGCCAAAGAGACGATATGCCCGTCGGGATCAGAAAAGTAACAAACTCTGTCACCCCAATCTCTTTCCAAAATCGGACTGATCATTTGAGCGCCGCTTTTTATCGCATTTTCAAATTCAGATTCAATATTTTCCACGTACAAATACAATTCGCATCTCGGGATTCCGATTCCATTATCCGGATGCGGCAATTGGTGTCCTAAGATTTTTGCGATTCCTTTATTGGGCATCAATCCCAACTTGAAATTTTCTGCAAGTACAAACTCCGTCATTCCGGGAACATCCAAATCGGGTTTTCTGCGAAATATTTTTTCATAGAAATTCCGACTTGATTCTTGATTGTCTACGTAAAGTATGGTTTCAATGAGTTTGACTTTCATCGGTTTTCTTGTAAAGGACGCTTTTTTGGGTAGCTGTTTATATCAGTTTGGATACTTTTCCTTTGTCTTTTCAATCGATTTTGAGATCATTTCGCGAAGAATCTGAAGATCGATGTTCTCCAGTTTCCTCGCATAAATACAGGCTTTTGAAGTTCTAATTTTCCCAAGGTTCAATAGGAGTTCCTCACGATTTTCGAAAGCCGGCTCAAGATAAAAAACTAAAGAATTTTTGCGTGGAGAAAATGCGGCCAGGGGAGCATTTCCCTCATGGCCACTTTCGTATTTGTAATTGTAATTTCCAAAGCCAATTATCGTCGGGCCAAACATTTTAGGCTCGAATCGAGTTATGTCCTTGTATAGATCGAGTATTATCAAAGTTTCGGCACGTCGCTTTTCATTTTCAATTTCATTGATGAACCCGATTACATCTTTATCGGTATAATTGGTTTTATTTTTAGCCATTGGTTTTCCTCTTAACTGCAACTTTTTTGGCGTTATCATAGCAATCTCCGCCATTGCGGCAAGATAAAACTTTCTCCATTAGCATGCAGCTCCGCTTACTTCAAAGCAGCAACTATTTTAGACTAATTTTTTGTGACGCGAATCCAAGCTGAGTCACAATTTGTTCATCATAATTCCACTTACCTTCCGTTCTACGGTGTCGCCCTTCCATATTTTAATTGTAAAATAACAGGTCGACTTTCATTTGATGGACTTACAATAAACAAATTGTCAAATTGATCTTCATTGATAGTTATATTGGATGAACCAGAGCTGACTGCTTTTAATAGATCCGGAATTGTGTTAGAATGTCCGACGATCACGACGATTTTCCCGCCATTTTCGTCTTGAATTTGATTTATCAATTCGTTATATGATTGCCGCGTAGAATATTCTTTGACTTTAATGCCTTTAGCAGTTGCCAAGGGCTCTACGGTTTGCCTGGTTCGATTATATGGTGTGGAATAAATTGCATTAACAGCCACTTTTTCTAAAACATGTCGTAACTCTTCGGCTCTTGTAAATCCATCACTACTTAAGTTTGGATCGGTGTCTGAACTTTCTCTTTCTGCATGGCGTACGATAATGAAAGTTGTAGTTGCATTTTTCATCTTTGAAACGTTTGTCAGTTTTTCTGAGTTTTTAAAATAGATTGCTGAAATTAAAACACTGAGCAACAACAGCGAAAAAATTAATAGTTTGTTCATTTTTAGTCGGTATTTTGAAAAACGACAGGTAGCAGTTTCGTGTTGCCTTGCCGTCCGGTGTATTATTTATACAGATGAAAAGTAGAGAAATTTTCCGTTATCTAAGTACTTTCTGCTATCTACTGTTTTACCACAGCCGTAGTTCTGGGGTAATCGTAACTTCACCCATCGGGAAGGGGATATCGGGTTATTCCCTATGAATCACGCGGCAATCGGCTTTGCGGTTTTTCAGTAAATATTTAAAAAATATCCCAAAAAAAAACTCCGGCAGATGCCAGAGCTTTTTTACAATTTAAATTACCTTTTTATTCCAGGTTTAGATCGATCAATCCATTGACCAAATCGAGATCGGCGCCGGTAGTTGGCGAGGTTACATATCCAAAGAAAGTTCCGTTGATTTCAGTTGCGGTGTTGGTCGTAATATTCGACGTCCAGTTGCCACCCTCGCTAACAGGCATAGGGTTGTAGTCTGACGAGATCAAATGGATGTTGAAGTTCTGGATCGCATCGGCGCCTGTCGCTCCCTGCTCCAGGTCAAATTCGACGTAATAGCCCGTGTTGGCTTCTTCAGCGCGGATGTGGCGCGTAGTGCCAACGGTGGTCGCAGTAATGTTCGAGTTAAAGTTGCGCGGAGACGAGCCAACAGTCACCGTAATAGAACCGGTGTTCGCTGCCACAGAACAATCTCCCAGGCCGTCTATCATTATCTGCAATGCACCTGAATCATCGCCGCAGGCATCGATCTGCGCTTCCAATGCGGCTTTATAAGCGACACATTTTGCATTATAATCTGCTGAGGTGGCGTTCGCATAAGCATCTGCCGCTGCTGCAGTGTTGGCTGTTGCTTCAGAACACGTCAGGTCATTGTTGTTGTTGTTATCATCCTTTGAACACGATAAGATGCTCGCTCCGGTCACCAATACTGCAATAATCAATTTCAATTTCTTCATCTTCCTAATTTTAGTTATTATTAATTACGAAAGATAAGCCAACCAACCGGGCTTGCCAATTGCACAGTCATAAAGTTTTCTCAAAATGAACTGCCTATGTCCACAAGGGGGTTCAGTGCTCCAAACAGTGGAGGATAATGTCATGTTGAGTATCATTTAAATTACTTTTTGGAGCCGGTCATTTTAAATAGAAGTTGCCTACATTTATCGGCTAAAATCAAGTACATGCGTAAACAACTACTTTTGAACCGATTGGCCCTACTGCTCGTTCTGTTATTTTACTGCTCTGCAATGTCCCAGTGGACAAACCTGAACACCGGAATCAACGACAACCTGACGGGGGCGGTTTTCCTCGGATCGAACGGCCTGGTAAGCGGCAATGGCGGAATTTACTTTACCACCAACGGCGGATCGGGTGCAGGCAGCTGGACGCGCTTCCAGATCACCGACAACGCTACCAATTCGACAATTTACGAAAACACGAGCTTCACCCACTGCTATTCGGATAGCGATAACACTTCAAATTCCGGTTTTGTTTACGCATGCGGACGTGACAATTCGACTACGAAAGCCGTCATCTTCAAACTCGCAATTCCCGCAATGACCTACGAAATAATTTATCAGGGTCCAGCCAATTCAAAACTGAACAAAATCGATTGCTACAGCGGGACCTACCTGGCAGTAGGCGACGACGGGCTGCTCGTTATTTTTACCGGAAGCCAGTTAAATGTGATCCCGACCGGCTGGACCGAAGATTTGTTGAGCATCGACCTTTTATCGAACAAGGCGTTGATCGGGTCGGCGACTAAGTTGTATTGGATTGGATATTCCAATACGGTAATTAATAACTTAGGTGAACGCGCCAACGAAGAAGGCGATCACAAAGATGTGCTGTTCACCGGTAATTCCGATACGTATTCGCTGGCATCCGATGGCGTTACCTATTCCTACATCGGGACCGGATTTCCAAGTACGATCGTCAACCAAAATTTCTATGCCCCGTTAAATGGCAACGGATTGACCTATTTTTCCAATCGCTTTTTTGTCGCTTCCGATCACGGAATATACCGGTCGTCCTTTACACCGACTTTCGCCAATACGGCTTTCGAATGGCAGCCAACTTCCGGGAACGTTCCTGTGCGCGACTTCTGGAGCCAGTTGGGCAATACCGCGTTTTACGCCTACGGAAACAATGGCGTGATCCTGAAAACGACCAACAGCGGCGGGTCGAGTAAGCCTTATGTCAAGATTACGAGCAACGGCGGATGCCTTCCCGGAGCGATTTATATGAACGCGCTCACCGGCAGCGGCAATGCGTGGAGCTGGTATGTTAACGAAGTCCTGGTTCAATCGGGCACAGCAAGTTTCAGCTACAGTTTTCCGGGCGCAGGCGCGTATAATGTTGCTTTGACCGTTACGAACAGTTTTGGTGAACAAAGCACGGATACGAAAACGATTTATGCGGTGAACCCGCCGCAGGTCGATAAAAACCTCACCGTGAACAACGATATTCTTTGCAAGCAGGGTACGGTGTCAATCCAGATTGCCGATTCGGAACCCAATGTGTATTATATGTTGAAGAAGGAAGGCGATGCGGCCTCCAATTTCGGTGAAAGCGCTGCGGCCAACGGCGGCGTGGTGACACTTAACAGCGGGACGATCGATCTTTCAGGCGATTATTACATCCACGCATACAGTAGCCTTGCCAATTGCAACCAGCGATTCACCGGCAATTTTCACATCACTGTCGAAGAGACAAGCGCGAATTTCCATGCTGGTTTGATCAATGCTCAAGTTAATGAACCGGTTGTTTTCAATGAAAATTCGGTTGATGCACAACATTTTGAATGGCAGTTTTCCGCAGGGGCAAGTGTGGCGACAGCAACTTCAGCAAATCCGACCGTTGCTTTTAATGCAAGCGGACAAGCTTCAGCGACGCTTCACGCATGGTCTGACCACAATTGTGACGACACGGTAACTGATTCACAGCCTTACATATTTCAGCCGCCTTCACAACAGGATGGGTGTTTCTTATTGACTAACGACAGCACCGACCCAACATGGCCCGGACATTACAACCCGGATATCTCCCAAATGGTTCCGACAGCCGACGGGTTTTTGATTTGCGGGACATATTACAATGAAATATTCGACTCCAAGCACGGAGTCGTCAAAAGTATGCCCGGTAAAAAGGGAGGTTATCTGGCGAAGTACGATCGCAACGGGGTTGTTCGCTGGATAGTCTATAACATAAATACAGAATTTGGCAACAACAACGGCGATGTGATTTTTTCGACAGCGGTTGACGCCTACGGCAATATTTACCTTTCCGGAAAAGGAACTGGCAATTTTATCGATAATACCGGCGGGGCGCTCAACCTTTCAGCGACGCTTAACGAGCCGAAATACTACCTGATGAAGCTCAACCCACAGGGTGAAAGGATCTGGTGCCTGCAGAATTCGTATCTCGCGATGCTCAAAATTGCGGTCGACAAAGAAAATAATATTGTGGCACTTGGAAGTTTAAACGGCTTTTCACCGACGCAGCTTTATTTTAACGGTCAGCTTGGCGAAACGATTGGCGAACAGAATCTTCCCGATGCCACCTACGCGATGCTCAAATTCTCGTCTGCAGGTGCAGTGATCTGGGATACAAAGGTCGAAATGTCGTCGGCAAATGTCAGGAAGTTTGCCGGAATCGGGTTCGATAACGGTAACAATATGTATGTCGCAATGTGCTTTGACGGATTCGGCAAAGTATACGAGCCTGGGACATTAAATGAACAAACAATCAATGGCGACGGAAACTACGGGTCGAAGATCGGCTTGTTCAAGTTCAACGCAAACGGCATCGTTCAATGGAAACTGCGAAGCCGGACGACCAACACACTCGATATACAGAACGATTCGACCGAAGCGTTCGGAATGATTGTCGAAGATGACGGAACGGTTTATATGACGGGCCAAAATTCAACAAGCTATAATCTCTTCGGCAATATCGCATTTACGCACTATTTCGAAAACACCGACGGTACGTCGACCGCTGCAACAAGCGGCCCGTTCTTCACCGCAAAGATCAGTTCGAACGGCGTTTGTCAGTGGTTGCGTACATCGGGGCAAACCTATTACGGCTACGGCTGGAACTTGCTGAAAAGCGAAAATGAAATTTATGTCGTTGGTCAAATGCAGAACAACAACACCGAATCCTGTAGCGGGACGTTCGATAGTGCCGATGGCAATGGCTACAACCTCACAATTAACCGATACGACTATTTTGTGTCAGTTTACAGCGAATCGGGGAATCTGAACCGGCTTTTTGTCAACAACGAAGGAGGAAACGCAGCGTATATGGAAGGTGTAACCGGCTTCTTCAAAGGCAACAGCGATGATTTTTACATGGCCAAGAACTTGTCGCCGATGAATGGTGGCGAATTATTTAATGATTTTGGCCAGTCGGGTGCACCGCTTAACGGAACAGATGGAACGATCATCCACTTTACCGATGCATGCGGGATCATGAAGTACAGTAACTCACTGCAGGTAGCAAACCTGAACAACACCGGTTTCAAGGTGGCGCCAAACCCAACTTCGGGCCGTTTCAGTGTGCAGTTGAATGCGCTATATCCACAGGTTTTGCTGAAGATCTATGACATCAGCGGGAAATTGGTTTCGAGCCGGAAATTTGATTCTGTTTCAACGCTTGATGCAGTGATCGACGCTGAGGCGGGACTGTATTTCGGTAAGGTCGAAACGGGAGGTAGTGTTCAATGGATTCGCATCGTGAAAAAATAGCACGATACGCGCAAAAATCTTAAATTTGCACCGCAGGAAGCGCAAGGCATAAGGTGCAAGATGCAGATGCTACATTTTTGCAGCCCAAAGCTCAAAGCTTACAGCTTAGCCCAACTCAAGCAACAACACTAACTATATCCATGAAATACAACACACGACAAAAAGCCATCCTGTTGCTCGCCGACGGGACGATTTTTTACGGGAAGTCGATCGGGATCAGCGGAACTGTTTTCGGCGAAGTCTGCTTTAACACCGGAATGACCGGCTATCAGGAAATCTTTACCGATCCTTCCTATTTCGGACAAATCATGGTTGCTGCCAACGTCCACATCGGGAATTATGGCGTTGCCGATGCCGATGCTGAAGCCGACAAGATCATGATCAGCGGACTCGTCTGCCGCAACTTCAGTTTCAACCATTCGCGAACTGCCGCACAGGGAAGCCTGGCCGAGTACTTTCTAAATCAAAATCTGGTCGTAATTTCCGATGTCGATACGCGCGCGCTGGTGAGCTACATCCGCGACCATGGAGCGATGAATGCCGTAATCTCAACAGACGGAACTCCGATAGACGAACTCAAGGCAAGGCTTTCCGAAGTTCCCGGGATGGAAGGGCTGGAGCTTTCGTCAAAAGTCTCGGTCAACGAACCGTACTATGTAGGCGATCCCAACGCGAAATATAAAATTGCCGCGCTCGATCTCGGAATCAAGAAGAACATCCTGCGCAACCTCGTTGAACGCGATTGCTATGTGAAGGTTTTTCCATATGACACGACCTTTGAGGAAATGAGCAAATTCAACCCCGACGGTTACTTCCTGTCAAACGGCCCGGGCGACCCGGATCCGCTTTTTGGCGCACAACAAGTGGCAAAGGATATCTTGGAAGCCGACAAGCCTTTGTTCGGGATTTGCCTTGGGCACCAGGTAATCGCCCTGGCAAACGGAATCCCAACCTATAAAATGTTTAACGGCCACCGCGGCATCAATCACCCGATTGGCAACCTGGTTACCGGACATGGCGAAATCACATCGCAAAATCATGGCTTTGCCGTAGATCGCGAAGCGCTGGAAACCCATCCCGATTTTGAAATAACGCACTTGCACATCAATGACCAGACAGTTGCCGGAATGCGGATGAAGAACAAGAATTGCTTCTCCGTCCAATACCATCCGGAGGCGAGTCCGGGCCCGCACGATGCCTCTTATCTTTTCGACCAGTTTATCGAAAACATTCAAAAACAAAAAGCATAAAAAAGCCACCGCGAGGTGGCCTTTTTATTTGTGGGTTGCGATTATTGCTTTACCACTTTGATTGTTTTCGAAGTTCCGTCGGCAACAACTTTTACAAGATAAGTTCCTGAAGGAAGGTTCGACATATCCAATGCATGCGCCGTCTGGTTCACCGGTTTTGAAATAACCTGTTGTCCGAGAAGGTTGAAAACGGTCACTGAGGAAATTTCATGTGCGTAAGACAGGTTCAGCACGTCCTTTACAGGGTTAGGATATGCCGCAAAGGCTGATGTATCAAACGATGCTGTCGCCAATGAAGAATCGTAAGCGCCAATGGAAAAGGCTTCCTCTTCGTCGTTTGAATATTCCCAAATCCTGATGTATACCGTCTCTCCCGGAGTTCTTCCTGTGAGCGAAATCATAGAAAAGTTGTTGGTCGCTGCAGCGTCATCGTCGCATGAAACCAGCGTGAGGTCGCCACATGTACCTGAATAAATCGCCATTCCTGAATCGAAAGTAACAACTCCCGTTGATGATGCGCCTGTTTCAATCGTAAGGTTCCCGCTGGCCGGAATAACGACCGAGTACCAAACGTCTCCTCCGCTATAGCTTGCACAGCCTGGCGCCGGAACCGATGAAGTTGCTGTAGCTCCCATTACGGTGGCGTCGATCGCGCTTTCAGCGTAAGTTCCTGCGGCAGTCATTGCGATGGCATTGGTACAGTCGTCGTTTGCTGGTGGCGCTGACGGAGTTCCAACGCACACACTGAAAATCGTGTTGGCATTTGTTTGTGCATAGTAGCTGAATACGCGCACATAATAGGTTTCGCCAATTGTAAGGCCGCCGACATTGCTAAGGTCCGAATCGGACACATTAAGGCTGGTCAAACTGTTGCAGTTACCCGACAAAACTTCATGTACCAGGTCGGTTTCAGACCCTGAAGCATTCAATATCTGGATTCGCTGTGAAGTGGCAGTAGCCACAAAGGTGAACCAAACGTCATCGTCAGGTGTTCCGGCTCCGTTATCGCTTACGGGTGATGCTGTTGCACCTTGCAGCGTTCCGACAGTTACCGATCCGCACGAGTAGTCGCTGTTTACCGTAAGTGCAAGTGCATTGTCGCATTCGTCGTTGGTAAGTGTTGGAGGAGTTGTGATGCATACATCAAACGTGGTATCTTCTGCAGGCGCTGTTGGATAGCTGAAAACACGCAGGTAATAAGTTTGTCCGATCGTGAGTCCGCTTACCACACTTGATTCCGGATCGCTAAGGCTTAAGCTCACCAACGACTGGCAGTCACCCGACATTACTTCATGCATAAGGTCGGTTGTAGATCCGTCGACGTTTGAGAATGTAAACAGATGAGATGTAGAGGTGGCTGTGAATTGGTACCACACATCATCATTTGGCGTTCCGGCTCCGTTGTCGGCTACGTTCGACGGTGTCGCTCCGGCAAGAGTTCCCGACACAGTGCCTTCGCAATTTGTTCCCTGGCTGGCAATCAGCGTGATCGCTGCGTCGCAGTCGTCGTTTGCTGGCGGCGCTGGTGGCGTTCCGATGCAGACATCGAAAGTTGCGCTTGCAGCCGGCGCGGTCCAATAACTGAAAACGCGCAGGTAGTAGGTTTCTCCGACGGTGAGTCCGCTAACGATGCTTGATTCCGGGTCGCTGACACTGAGGCTTTGCAGGCCGTTGCATGTTCCGACCATTACTTCATGAACCAGATCGGTTACAGCGCCGGCACGGTTTACCATGCTGAACCTGTGGGTCGTACTGGTGGCAACAAAGGAAAACCAAACGTCATCGCTAGGCGTTCCCGAACCATTGTCAGGAACTGCCGAAGCAGTTGCGCCGGCGAGCGATCCCGACTGGACGATCGTGCAAGAGTAGTCGGGATTGATTTGAACAGGGATTGCATTCTGGCAATCGTCATTTGCGGGTTGTGCAAATGTGGCAAATGTACTCAGGGAAATGAGCAGCGAGTAAAACTTTTTCATTAGGTATTTGTAGGTTAATAAAGGCCACGAATATAGCAAAAACCCTTATTTTACTGGGGTTCAGGAGTGTTAAAACCTTGAAATTTTTCTAACTTCCTGATTAAGCGAGTGCTGTAAAACCGAAATTTTGCCCCGCCTTCGCAAAGACGAATCTAAATGGCTTGGCGGCTTCGTCATCATATTTTTCTCGTAGGAAAAAAGGTTTGACTTTTTAGGATTTCGTACCCAGTGGTACTAATCACCTCATGGGCGGTTACAGCTTCGTCATCATATATTTCGCGTAGAAAAACAAGGAAGGATTTGCGCCGGGCGAAGGAGAGCGATCCACATTTGAAATTAAAAGGAGGACAGCCGGTGGCTGTCAGGTAGACTTACTTTAGTAAGTGCTTTACTTCGATCAGCCTTGGCGAGCGGCTTGGGTCGTGATGAAAGAAATATTGCCGTAGTTTTTAAGCGGAAGATATGGAGACTTGATTTTTTGTTTCTTTTGTATCAAGACAAAAGTAAAAACTTATTCTTCTTTTAGCTACGCTGAATCTTCGGTTCGGAAGATTTTATTAACGACTAACACCCTACCGAACCTTGATTTGTCTGCTAACAAACCGACGTCAGGAGGTTCAGCGACTCCAAAATTTAAATAAAACAGGAGCTAAAAGAAGCAAAAATAGCTTTAGCGGCCTTTGTCTTCACTCGATTTTCTAAGCTTTGCCGCTGTCACGCCAGCCAAGCCGCTCGCCCTGACGGGCTCGACTTTTGCGCCTGGCTGTTTATCGCAAAACTTCATGAGAACCGAAGTGCGGCTGCAGCCTGAAAATCTACGTGATGAAAAAGAATGCCGCGAGCTGAAGCTGCGTTACATCATGTTTTTCCAAAACTTCATAAATGGCGGCGGCAGCTACGGCATCTTTTAAGTTGCGCTAAAATTTCCAAACCTTTCGTGCGCCGGAAGACGGAAAGCGACCCACAAGTCGAGCCATCCGGCAGGCAAAACATTTCAATTAGATAACAATTTCCCAAAAGAGCCGGTGGATAAAACTTGGCGAGCGGCTTGGGTCGTGGCGGCCGAAGGAAGGTTTTAGAAATTTAAGCAACTGAAAAGCAAGCCTTGACTTTTTTGTTACTTTTTGTGTCAAGACAAAAAGTAAAATTGTCTTTCTACTTTAGCTACGCTGAATCTTCGGTTCGGATGATACTACTATCGACGGACATTCTACAGAACCTCGATTTGCCTGCTCGCAAACCGACTTCTTTTTTCTACTTTGTCTGGCCACAAACCGACGTCAGGAGGTTCAGCGAACACCGCTAACAAATAAAAGAGCGGTGAGCTAAAGTAGCAAAAGAGCTTTGGCGGCCTTTTTCCTCACTTGATTTTCTAAGCTTCGCCGCTATCACGCCAGCCAAGCCGCTCGCCCTGACGGGCTCGACTTTTGCGCCTGGCTGTTTATCGCAAAACTTCATGAGAACCGAAGTGCGGCTGCAGCCTGAAAATCTACGTGACGAAAAAGAATGCCGCGGAGCTGCCGCTGCTAATCATCAAGTTTAACGGAAACCTAAATGGCGGTGGCCGCTTCGTCATCATATATTTCGCGTAGAAAAACAAGGAAGGATTTGCGCCGGGCGAAGGAGAGCGATCCACAAGACGAGCCATACGGCACACAAAAGTTGTAATGCTGCAAAGAAGTTCCCGCAAGTTCAAATTTTGATTAGCCTTGGCGAGCGGCTTGGGTCGCCAGGAGAAATCGTAACGTTGTTTTTAAGAGGAAGCTATTCAGACTCGATTTTTGCAATCGAAGCAAAAAGTAGGAACTATTCGTTTGAAGTAATCGCGCCATTTTGAGATACCATATACCTGCAACTATTATGCACGAAGAGTTTATAGATAATGTATAGATAATGTATGGATAAAGTATGGATAGTGTATGAAAAGTGCAACAATGGTGACAGAATTGCGCACGGAATTACAGTGGTTTGCACGCAAAGAAAATATACCCATAAGTCGCAACGCAATCCAACAAATCCTGCCGTAGTTTTTTAAGCGCAAATATGTAGACGTGATTTTATTGGTACTCATCGCATCCAGGCAAAAAGTATTGGGCATTTTTTTGATTTTATGCGATCAACTCATCCCTTCGGTTTATATTTGTGCAACATCACATCATTAACCAACTAAAGCACAAAATCATGAGCATTATCATTAAGATTCACGCAAGGCAAATATTTGATTCCCGCGGAAATCCTACAATTGAGGTTGACGTTGTTACCGAAAACGGCGTTCTCGGACGCGCTGCCGTTCCATCGGGGGCATCGACCGGCGAACACGAAGCGGTTGAACTCCGTGATGGAGGGAAAAATTTCATGGGGAAAGGCGTTGCTAAGGCGGTCAAAAATGTAAATACGCTTATAGCCGAAGAGCTCGTGGGGACATCAGTCTTTGAACAAAACCTGATCGACAAAATGATGATCGGGCTCGACACGACAGCCAACAAATCCAATTTGGGCGCAAATGCAATCCTGGGCGTTTCGCTTGCCGTTGCAAAAGCAGCCGCAAACGAATTGGGAATGCCACTTTACCGTTACGTTGGCGGAGTTTCAGGAAACACGCTTCCCGTTCCGATGATGAACATCATCAATGGCGGTTCACATTCAGACGCGCCAATTGCATTTCAGGAATTTATGATTATGCCGGTTAAAGCAAAAACCTTTTCACAGGCAATGCAGATGGGAACCGAGATATTTCATAACCTCAAAAAGGTGTTGCACGACCGTGGCCTTTCGACAGCCGTTGGTGACGAAGGCGGATTCGCCCCGAATCTTGCGGGCGGAACCGAAGATGCGCTCGACACGATAAAAAAAGCAGTTGAAAATGCAGGATATAAATTTGGCGATGAGGTTATGATCGCACTCGATTGCGCCGCGTCGGAGTTTTATGTCAACGGCAAATACGATTACACCAAATTCGAAGGCGACGGCGGAAAGGTCCGCACATCGACCGAGCAGGCCGACTATCTTGCCGAGCTTGCATCAAAGTATCCCATCATTTCGATCGAGGACGGAATGCACGAAGACGACTGGGACGGCTGGAAATATTTGACCGACAAAATTGGGAACAAAGTACAACTTGTGGGCGACGACCTTTTTGTGACGAATGTTGAAAGGCTTTCACGCGGAATCGAAAAAGGAGTGGCAAATTCAATCCTGGTTAAAGTCAACCAAATCGGTACGCTTACCGAAACCATCGCCGCGGTCAATAAGGCACACAACGCCGGATTTACCTCGGTAATGTCGCACCGCTCGGGCGAAACCGAAGACAATACCATCGCCGACCTGGCTGTTGCGCTAAACTGCGGCCAGATCAAGACCGGATCGGCTTCAAGATCCGACCGGATGGCCAAGTACAACCAATTGATCCGGATCGAGGAGGAGTTGGGAAGCACCGCTTACTTCCCCGGATTGAGGGCATTCAAGATCAATAAGTAGATTCTTGATAGATATCATAAAAGCCCGGCGTTCCTGCGTCGGGCTTTTATATTTACATTTACCCGGTAAGCCTCAATGCAAAATATTAGAAACGAGAGGGTTTTGTCACTAAACTTATCGGATTGTACTTGATTTTTTCATGAACTTCCGTAGGGAAAAGTACATTTACTTTGTTAAATCATAGTCGAGGCTCTCGGCTTCCGAAATCAGCAAATGCTGCTTCGAGTTTGGACAAATTGAATAGCGGTAACCTTTATTACAGGATAAAAACGTACAACATGAAAAAAATTTACCACCTGCTTTTACTCGTTTCGACATTTGTGCTCGCGCAGCCGTCACCATATTTTTTATGCGATACCGGTAACGATGGAACGGAAACATTCACGCTCTCGACGAAAAACGCTGAAGTTTTAGGTTCTTTGAGCGCTTCGCAATATACAGTCACCTATCATCTGACACTTGCCGATGCGACGGCAAACATTGCACAATTGCCTGATTTGTATAACAATGTTTCCAACCCACAGGTGGTTTATGCGCGCGTGGAAAACAATAGCGATTCTGCCGATTATTTCACGACGCCGCTGACCCTGCAACTTCAGGAAATGCCGTGGGCAACCCTTTCACCCGACGCGACATTCTGTGCCGGCGATGGCTATTTCACCTTTACGGGTTCGGGCGCAACGGCGCCTTATATTTTTACCTATTCCATCAATGGCGGAGCGTTGCAGACCATCGTCTCGAATACGAACAGCATCGCAACAATTGCCGCGCCCACGATACCTGGACTTTATTCGATAACGCTCGTTTCAGTTTCATCCGGATCGTGCCAGCAATCTTTATCCGAAGGAGCCGTGATCATCATTAATCCTGTTCCTAACGCCAACCAGCCGCCGGACCTGCTCACCGACGAAACTCCGTTCGACGGTGTCGCCACTTTGAACCTGACCACGCAAATTCCGTCGATTACGGGCGGAGCAGGCGGAGTCACCACGCTTTTTTACCTGGATGAAGCTTCCGCGACAGCGCAGGTGAACCCGATTGTAAATTCCTCTTCGTTTAATAATACATCCAATCCGCAAACGATCTGGGTTAATGTGAGCGACACGGCAACCGGCTGCTTTTCAATTACGAGTTTCAATATTGGAGTTACAAACCCGGATATTGTTTTCTTTTCAGATCCGGCTTTCAAGTTAAAAGTGCTTTCGGCGAGTCCGAGTACTGACGTAGCTTATGTTGGAAGCAACAACGTCACGGTCGATACGAATGGCGACGGCGAAATCCAGCTTGCCGAAGCAGCGGTAATCGATTCGTTAAATGTCTATTCGGCCGGAATTTCAAACCTTACAGGAATTGCGTCATTCACCAGCCTGAAAAAGCTCGACTGCAGCAATAACATCATAACCACCGCGCCAATCGCCGGAATGGCACAACTGAAAATTTTCCTGGCCGGATATAACAATCTTTCCGCAATCAATCTTACAGGTTTAACGAGTCTGGAGAAAGCTGACCTGATGAACAATCAACTGACGTCGCTCAACCTGGCCGGACTTTCGAATCTGAAATGGCTGCGAGTTGGTTCAAATCACCTAACGGCGCTCGATCCATCGTCGCTCGCAAGCCTTGAGTTTTTGGATTGCGTGCAGAATCAGATCACATCACTACCGGTTGGCGGACTTTCGAATCTCCAGATTTTATACTGTTCGTACAACCAGATTCCGACGCTCAATTTGACCGGGTTGTCATCCCTGCAAACGCTATATTGCTATGGAAACCAACTCACGACGCTCGATTGTACGCCATTAACGAGCCTTATCGATATGCACTGTGGGTCAAACCAACTGTCGAGCCTCAATATTTCGGGACTGAACCAGCTCAAAAACGTCGATTGCGGAATCAATAATCTTACTTCACTTGACGCTTCCAACCTGCCTTCGCTCGAAATGCTGTATTGCAGCTTGAATATCGGGATCGCGCTTACAATGAATAATCTTCCGAATCTGAAGTATTTTGCGTGCAACAGTTGTGGACTTTCCACCCTTGACGTCCCGCCGTCTATAACCTTACTGAGCCTTGAATGCGGTTCAAATTACCTGACGGATCTTGATATATCTGCATTTCCAAACCTGACGAACCTGACCTGCAATTTCAATCAGCTGACAACACTCGATGTTTCACAGCAGCACAATCTGCTATTCCTGAATTGTAGCAACAACGAACTTTTGACATTGTTTTTGAAAAACGGTGCCAACGAAGACCTGTTGTTCAACTCCAATCCCAACCTGGATTACATTTGCGCCGATTACAGTCAGCTTGCCGACGTGCAACAAAAAATCCAGCAGTACGGATTAACAACCGTCCCGACGACCTTTTGCTCTGTAGCGCCGGGCGGCCCATTCAATGAAATAAAGGGAACGGTTGCTTACGATATCGACAACAACGGATGCACCGCCAGTAATCCGGTTCAGCCGTTCATAAAGGTAAAAATTGCAGAAGGCGCCGAGGAAGGCTATAACTATACAGGCAGCGCCGGAGATTACCGTTTTTATACCGGCGCGGGTGCATTCACAATTACGCCCGAGCTTGAAAATCCGTCCTATTTCAATGTCAATCCTGCTTTCGCCGATGTGAATTTTGCGGTAGTCGACAGCACGATAACCGTGCAGAATTTCTGTATCTCTGCAAACGGGGTGCATCCCGACCTGGAAGTCGTCATTGCACCGCTTTTGCCGGCCCGTCCCGGTTTCCTGGCCAAATACAATATCGTCTTTAAAAATAAAGGTAACCAGGTAATGTCGCTTCCGCAGGGGCTGACTTTTACTTATAATGAAAATTTTTTGACATTCCTTTCAGCAAGCCAGCCACCGGTAACGTCGCCGGGATCGCTGACCTGGGATTATGCAGCACTTCAGCCGTTTGAATCGCGAAGCATTGAAGTCAGCATGACGGTCAACAGCCCGGCCGATTCGCCTCCGGTCAATATTGGGGATGTGCTTCAGTTTGGTGCGGTCATTTCACCTGTTTCCGGCGATGAAAATGTGGCAGACAACACTTTTGCGTTCAACCAAACTGTCGTCGGTTCTTACGATCCTAATGAAATCAGTTGCATAGAAGGCGACGTGGTGCCGGTTTCAATGATCGGCGGCTACCTGCATTATATCATCAATTTCGAAAACACGGGGAACTATCCGGCCGAAAACATCTCAATAAGCAATTTGCTTGATGCGGGTAAAGTTGACGTTTCAACCCTGCAGATCCTCAGCAGCTCACATCCCGTCATAGCCCGCGTTACCGGTGGCGATCCCGAATTCATGTTTCAGGGAATCAACCTGCAGATCGGCGGCCATGGAAACATTTTGCTAAAGGTAAAAAGCAGGCCGTCATTGGTGGCAGGCGACATTGTGAACACGCATGCCAATATCTTCTTCGATTACAATCTTCCGGTGGCGACCAATATCGCATCAACATTATTCCAATCGCTTTGGGTTGTTAATCACGATTATGACGCTGCAATGGTGTTATATCCGAACCCCACAACTGGGCAAGTCTATGTGAAATCCAATGATGCCATCCAATCTGTATCCGTTTTTGACCTGCAAGGAAGAATATTGAAAGCGGAAACGTTCACTGGGAATGAAGCCGTTGTCGATTTGTCACAACAATCATCCGGCTGCTATTTCATTAGCATTACCACCGGAAAAGGCTCTTCCGTGCAGCAAATCGTGAAGCGATAATTCGGCAATATTCGAAATTCACTAACCTGCGACTTCAATCGCGGGTTTTTCTTTGCAAAATGTGTTGCGGTGGACTTTTTAAATTAATCTTAATTACTTAGATTTGTTAAATTATTTCTACAACAACTTACCAAATTACATTATGTCCAAAACAGCAGTATTAGAATTTGAAGGGAAGAGGTATGAATTTCCGGTAATTGTCGGAACTGAGAATGAAGTTGCCATCGATATCAATAAATTACGCGATGTTACGGGTGCAATCACAATGGATCCGGGATACAAGAATTCAGGTTCTTGCACAAGCGAAATAACTTTCCTCGATGGTGAAGAAGGAATTCTTCGCTACCGCGGATATTCCATCGAAGACCTTGCAGCGAAAGCGTCGTTTCTTGAAGTTTCCTACCTTTTGATTTTTGGCGAGCTTCCAACCAACGTGCAATTGGAGCAATTTGAAAACGATATCAGAAAATATACGCTTGTCAATGAGGAAATGAAAAGCATCATTGACGGCTTTCCGAAAACCGCTCATCCAATGGGCGTCCTTGCAGCGCTTACCAGCGCGCTGACGGCCTTCAACCCGAAGTCGGTTAACGTCGAGAACGAAAAGGAAATGTACCAGGCGGTTTGTAAAACCATGGGGAAATTTTTAGTGATCGCAACGTGGACATACCGCAAGACGATGGGATTCCCAATGAATTACTATGACAACACAAAGGGTTACGTCGAAAACTTCATGCACCTGACATTTGCGCTGCCAACCGGGCCATACACTCCGAATCCGGCTGTAATCGATGCGCTCGACAAGCTGTTTATCCTTCATGCGGACCACGAGCAAAACTGTTCGACATCTACCGTGAGAATGGTTGGATCTTCACATGCGGGACTATTCGCCTCGATTTCGGCGGGTGTTTCAGCACTTTGGGGCCCGCTACACGGCGGTGCGAACCAGGCAGTTCTTGAAATGCTTGAAGAAATCCAGAAAAATGGAGGCGATGCAGATAAATACATGGCTAAAGCCAAAGACAAGTCGGATCCTTTCCGATTGATGGGTTTCGGGCACCGCGTTTACAAAAATTTCGATCCGCGCGCGAAAATCATCAAGAAAGCAGCCGACGAAGTTCTGTCGACACTTGGCGTGGACGATCCTATCCTGCAAATCGCGAAAAAACTCGAAGAAGCAGCGTTGGTTGACGACTACTTCATCTCACGCAAATTATATCCGAACGTTGATTTCTATTCGGGAATCATCTACCGCGCAATTGGAATTCCGACAGACATGTTCACCGTGATGTTCGCCATTGGAAGGCTTCCGGGATGGATCGCACAATGGAAAGAAATGCGTGTAAACAAAGAACCGATCGGTCGTCCACGGCAAATTTATACAGGCGCACCGCTTAGGGATTTTGTCCCGATGGAAAAGCGATAACCGCATAAATGCACGAGGCTGTTTATATACGCAGTGCTTCAGGGAAATTTCCCTGCAAGGTTAAAACAGCGGAGTCCAAAATAATTTTCGATACCAGTGAATTTGGCCATGAGCCATTTGAGATCGAAATTCACCTTAAAAGTGAAATTACCTCTTTCAGAAATCATGACTATACCTGGGCGGATTTAACTTCTGCCCAGGTTTTTTGTGAGTTTTCACCAAAAGTCGTCCGACTCAAAAACGGCAATTACGTCCAGCCAAACGTGCTCTGTGGAATTTGGCAAGTCAACCCTGACCATCCAAAAATCCTTCTCTGGCGGTTTAACGTTGAAGATTCGCATCCGCTGACCGTTTATTTGGGCAAGACCAACGACAAAGTCATCGCACAAGCTGCAATCCGGCCGTTGCCAGTAAATCCCCGGCTGTTATTTTCAGATGAAGCGGTTGAGTTTAGTCGGTCGAAAATCCCTTTTTCAGCCGTGGCGTGCTTTACCGATCATTGCGACTACGATACGGGTGAAAGCCTCGCGCTCCAACGCAAACTTTTCCATGAGCATTCGATTAAGGTCACCAAAGGATTTTTCCTCAACGACTATTCGAAAAGAGGCAACAACGCGTCGTTCGAAAAAAATCGCGAAGAATTGAACTTGTGGCGCCACGAAGGTCACGAATTGGCTTATCATTCACTGTCGCAGTCAATAAAACCTGACGAGCAGCCCATTTCTGATTTTAAAAATTTCATTCCGCCTTATCCAGATCTCAACGTTTGGATCGATCACGGTTACCAGCCCTACAACCTTTCGCTTTATCGGAATTCGGCAATCGAAGATAGCGAGTACGGCAGCCGGCTGGAGCAACTCGGCATTGACATCATGTGGAATTACATCGATTCCGGGACGGCATCGGAAGGCGTGATCAACCAAATGAACACCTCCGACTTCACGCTTCGTCATTACGCGGCCGGAATCCGCAACTTTCGGTTTTCAAAACGAATGGCGCTGCTGCTGAAAAATATTATTTTCCATTATTACGCCAGCGAAAAATTGATCACTTCGTATAAGAAAATGGTTGGCGGACTCAAAGCAATCGTTTACAAAAAGCAACTTGGGAAGATTCCGCGGTTCGTTGCCGATTCCGTCCAACTATCCTGGCCGGTGCTGAAGGTGATGCTGTTTTGGAAAAAGCACCGCGACCAACCGTACCGATTGGCGAAGTATGCACCGCTGCTTTTCCGCCACCGAATCGGAAAGCGAAACCTCTTCATTTTCCAAACCATCGAAATGGTTGATTTTAAGAAAGGCTTGTCGGTGGCAAATATCGAAAAACTGATTCATGAAAGCGGAATCTTCATCGCGCATACGTATTTTGCGGTGCCGATGAAATACCACTCAGGCAGAATGTTTAAAACCGCAGATCAGCTCGATCCCGAAGTTGCGGCCAACTTTACAAATCTTGGCGACCGGATCCGCCGAAAGGAAATCTGGAATCCGACATTGGGCGAATTGGCAACCTTTTTATCTAAATTTGACGCGGTCTTGCTGGATGTCGTCAATGGCAAAATTGTCGTCGTCGAAAGTGGCGAAATCCCATTCAGAACAATCAAATAATGGAACTGATCTTTACCAAAGAACCCGAACTGCTCAAAAAGTGGGACGTTTTCGTCGCGCATGAGGACAAAGCGAGCCATTTGATGCTTTCAGAATGGATAAAATCGTTCGCCTCTTACGGTTTCGATTACGAATTTTGTTTAGTGATGGAGTCCGGTGCCATTATCGGCGGGTATGCGGCCGTGATTGCAAAAGCTTTAGTTTTCCGCTTCTATATCGTGCCGTACGGTCCGATTTTGTCATCCGGATCTAAAGACGATTTTTCAAAGCTTCTGGCTTCGGTTCCCGGACGCGCCAAAAATTTTAATGCGTGTTATTGCCATGTCACATTGCCGGTTTCCATGACCGAAAACCGCCATGTTTTTAGTGCTCCGATACCGGTTGCCGGTGCGAAAAATGGCCACCGTTTCAAATATGTTTATTCGTCAAGCGGACTCAACTGGATTGACTTGGAGAGTTTTTCGGATGAAGAATCACTGCTGCACAGTTTAAAATCATATGTGCGACGCAACATCCGGAGTTCACTGAGAAGCGGACTCGAATTAAACCTCATTTCTGAAAATGCCGAAGTTGAGAAAGCATATAAATTTATTCTGCAAAATGCGCAATTAAACAGGTATAGCCTTCGGGATTGGAATTCCTTTGGGCCGACAATCCTGAAAATGATTGGCGATGGAAGCGCGACATTTTTGGGAGCCTACAAAGACGGAATCTTAAAAGGCGCAATCCTGATCATCACCGCCGGAAATTACACGACCAACATTTTGGGTGAAACGGTAAAGGAAAAACCGGATCTTCGGGTTGGTTATTTCCTGCACTGGCACGCGATCCGGATTAGTTTCGAACGAAAACTCAGCGGCTACAACATTTCACTTGGCGGCTCAAAAGGCGTCACCGACTTCAAGGACAGTTTTGCCAGCTATCAAATTCTTTTCGAGAATTCAAAATTTCATTGGGTCTTGAAGCCGGCGCAGTTCAATTTCTTCCTCTTTATCGAGAAATTCATCAAGCCCTATAAAAAGTCGATTTCAAAACTGCTTTCAGCATTCAAAAACTGATGTTCAAAAAGTACCTGAAATACCTACGGATAGCAAAAATCGACATTCTCGTTTACCGAATGACCGCAGACGATGCCGTCGATTTGCCGCAAATCGGGTACGAGATTGAAACGGAGAAAATCGGTAAAGGTGTCGCCCGCTACTTTATTGTCGATAAGGAAATATCAGTCCACAGTAGTTTTCTTTATAGCAGCCGCCGCATTTTATCGCTTTTGAATAAAAAAGGCCCGGTGATAGGCGATTGCGTTACGAATGCCGACTATCGCGGAAAATCGATTTATCCGTTTGTCATCAATAAAATTGCGCGCGAGCAGCTGCATTCTGGCGTTTCGGAGGTTTTTATCAACGTGAATCCCGACAACGTCAGTTCGATCCGCGGCATCGAAAAAGCCGGCTTTCAATTCTTCGCACACATCAGAGCGAAACGATTCCTGCTGTTTTACTTCGACGTAAATATTTCAAAAAGCCGTTAGTTTTTTAAGTCCACCCGATTCTTCCCAGATCGGGCCAGCTTGTTTATATTTGCAGCAAAGTGAAACACATTTATGTTAAAGCTTAACGTCAGGAATGAAACTTCAAGATTGCGCGCCGTCGTATTGGGATCTGCCGAGAACAACGGCCCGACACCAACGGTAGAGCAGGCTTACGACCCGAAATCACGCGAGCACATCATCGCAGGCACTTATCCGCTGGAAAAGGATATGGTTGCCGAAATGGAAGCCATCAACGAGGTTTTCAAAAAATACGAGGTTAAGGTTTATCGCCCGGATATTCTCGACTGCTGCAACCAGATTTTTACGCGCGACATCGGATTCGTGATTGACGACTATTTCATTAAAGCCAATATTCTTCCCGACCGCGAACCCGAACTTGCGGCAATTCAATATGTCATCGATCAGATGGATCCGGCAAAAGTGCGGACACCGCCGGAGGAAGTCCACGTTGAAGGCGGAGACGTCATCCTTTGGAACGAATACATTTTCGTCGGAACCTATAAAGGAAGCGATTACAAAGATTACATCACAGCGCGGACAAACCTTTATGCGGTTGATTACCTTCGAAAACTGTTTCCGCACAAAATTGTAAAGGAATTTGACCTGGTGAAATCGAAGGTTGAGGCGCGCGACAATGCGCTGCATCTGGACTGCTGCTTTCAGCCGATCGGCCAGGACAAGGCGATCATTTACCGAAGCGGTTTCCGCGATCCGGCAGATTATCAATACCTGGTCAACCTGTTTGGTGATGAAAACCTTTTTCACATTACCCGCGATGAAATGTACGAAATGCACTCCAACGTGTTTTCAATTTCGCCCGACGTAATCGTATCCGAAAAGAATTTCAAACGATTGAACAAATGGCTGCGCGGCGAGGGATTTACCGTTGAGGAAGTGCCTTATGCCGAAATTTCCAAACAGGAAGGATTGCTGCGCTGCTCGACGCTCCCGTTGATAAGGGATTAAAAATACTTACTTATTACTGCTGATGCAGGAAAATTCACGCTATGAAACAGACTACAGATTCGATTTTAATGATACGCCCGGTGGCTTTCCGGATGAACGAGCAAACCGCCGTCAATAATTATTACCAGAAAGTACTGAGCGACCTGTTGCCATCGACGGTCAATGCGCGCGCGCAGCAGGAATTCGATGCTTTTGTTGAAAAGCTAGGCGGCGTTGGCGTTGATGTTACTGTCATCGACGATATCGCCGAACGCGACACACCCGACAGCATTTTTCCGAACAACTGGATTTCCTTCCACGAGAATAAAGACGTAGCCTTGTATCCGATGTTTGCCGAAAACCGCCGAAACGAACGCCGCGAGGAAATCCTGGATACGCTCGAGGAGAAAGGATTCCAGATCGATAATATTGTCGATTATACTTCGGCAGAAGCCGACGGTTATTTCCTTGAAGGTACCGGAAGCATGATCCTGGATCGCGTAAATTCTAAGGCGTATTGCGCACTTTCGCCACGTGCCGACGAAGAATTGTTTATCGAATTCTGTGAAGATTTTGAATTTACTCCCGTAATTTTCGAGGCATTCCAAACTTTTCAGGGCGAACGCAGGGCCATTTACCATACGAACGTAATGATGTGCGTAGGCGAGACATTTGCCGTCGTTTGCGCCGACTCCATCGACGACAAAAAAGAACGGAAAGCGGTGCTGGCAAGTCTGAAGGAAGACAAAAAAGACGTCATCCTGATTTCGGAGGATCAGGTTTACAGCTTTGCGGGCAACATGCTGGAAGTGCGCGGAACCGGCGGCAAAAGCTACATCGTGATGAGCAAAGCGGCGCTGCAGAGCCTTACTCCACAACAAATCGCACAGCTTCAGAAACACGGTGAAATCCTGTCGTCAAGCCTTGACACCATCGAAGCCTGCGGCGGCGGAAGCGCTCGTTGCATGATGGCAGAGATATTTTTGCCGAGGGCTTAAGTTTTTTATCGGTTCCGTGAACCATTCAAATCCAATAAATGGATAGATTTTTTGGGATTTTCAAAATAGACTTTGCTTCCAATAGAATCTATGGACTCGATATTTTACGGGCTTTCGCCATCATGTTTGTCTGCATTGGCCATGGCTCCAATCTGCTTCCCGAAAGATTAGGATCGGTCACCAATTTATTTGTGCTCGATGGCGTTTCGATTTTTTTTGTATTGAGCGGTTTTCTCATTGGCGGGATTCTTATAAAAGTGGTTGAAAAAGATGGCCTGAATCTTCAGACGTTACGGCAATTCTGGGTTAGACGATGGTTTCGTACGCTGCCTAATTACTTCCTGATCCTAATCACGCTGTGCATTTTACATTGGTTATTTGATGACCGGTTTGCCTGGGACCGCGTCAGCCGATTTTTCATTTTTTCGCAAAATCTGTTTACGGAACACCCGCTGTGGTTTTTCCCGGAGGCATGGAGTTTAAGTATTGAAGAGTGGTTTTATTTGTCGTTTCCGGTATTGACGCTTTTGATCCTGACTTTATGCACGACTTTCAGAAAAAGCATACTTTACGCCGCGATAACGGTGATAGTCGCAAGCATCGCCTACAGGTACTACATTTTCACAACTGAAACCGTTAACACATTGGAGGTTTGGGACTCACAGCTGCGAAAGCAGGTAATAACGCGGTTGGATAGTTTAATGTTTGGCGTAGTTGGCGGTTACCTTTATTATTATCACAAAACCTTGTGGAGTAAATACAAAAAGCAATTGCTGGTTTGCGGTACTTTTATGTTGTTGTTCTCCAGATATGTGTTGGAAAACTTCATCGAAATTAATAGCGTTTATACGTGTGTCTTCAGCTTCACGTTGGTTTCAGCCGCAACCTTATTTTTATTGCCCTTCCTGAATGAACTCAGAACAGGCAAAGGCTTGCTTCATCGGTCAATAACATACATAAGTTTAATATCCTATTCGATGTACCTGGTCAATTATTCGATCGTCCAAACCTGGATATTGAGAGCCATTCCATGGGAGAACTTTCAAATAAACGGATATTTGATTTTAATATCAAAATATAGCATCTATTGGATACTGGTCATCTCACTGTCAATTCTGATCTATAAATATTTTGAGGTCCCGATGACAGCACTGCGTGAAAAGTTTGGTGAGAAGAGTTTAAGCGCGCCAAAACCGGGTCAGGGTCAGTCCGCGAGCGTACCTCCACGCGCCCGGATTTAATTTGTCCTGAAGCCAATCCTTCAGGCTGCCACTGCCATATCTGTGGTTTTTTTATAACAATTTCCTGTAGAAATTAATAAAATCGGTATTCGATGCCCTAACTTTATGGCGCTCAATAGTTAAAAAAATTGCTATGGAACTAAAGAAAACCCTGGTGCTTGGCGCATCGGCCAATCCCGCACGCTATTCCTGCATGGCGATCCGAAGCCTTGTCAATAAAGGCCATCCTGTTGTCGGGGTCGGATTAAAAGAAGAAGAAACCTCCGGAATTAAGATCGAAAACACAAAAATCCCTTTTGAAGACGTCGATACGATTACGCTATACCTCAATCCGCAGCGCCAAAAAGAATATTACGAATACATCATCGCGCTCGATCCAAAACGGGTGATCTTCAATCCCGGCACCGAAAACCCCGAGCTCTACCAATTGCTCCGGCAGAATGGCATCCAGGTCGAAGTTGCCTGCACACTCGTGTTGCTTTCGGTAAATCAGTATTAATTCAGGGCAGCATTTCCTGCTGTCCGCTTCAAGTCCGCGCCGCAAACCGTTTTTTGATGCGCTAAAAACCAGCTTCTGCGGTCGCTGCTTTTTATCGGCAAAATGCCGTTTGCGGCTGCGGGCTTTTCGCTGCCATCAGGGCTGCGAGTCCACTAAAATCGGGTTTGCTCCTTTGTTGGGCGGCTGGTTAGCCACAGGCCGATAAACGTGATCAACGCGTTCACGATAATCAGTTCGTTATCGAATGCATATCCAAAAAACCACGACTTCGAATTTTCAGCGATAACGTAGGTCAGTGCCGGACTCAAAAGACAGATCACCGGTACGAGCTTGTCGGCAACCGCACGCGTTTTATTGAACAGTCCGAAGGAGTAGAGTCCGAGTAACGGCCCGTAAGTATACGACGCCACCCGGAAAATCATCCCAACCACCGAGCTGTCGTTTATGGCATTGAAGAAAACGATCACCAGGAACATCAGGAACGAAAAGCAAATGTGTACAATATGACGGGTTCTGACTTCTCCGCGCCGATCTTTTTTTTCGGTTTTATCCATACCCAGGAAATCGACGCAGAATGAGGTTGTAAGCGCCGTCAAAGCCGAATCGGTTGTGGCAAAAGTCGCTGCGGTGAGTCCCAGCAGGAAAACCACCGACGGAATGAACGCCAAATGATGAAAGGCAATTTCCGGAAACAACAAATCGGTGCGCGGCTTGCCGGTAATATGGTCAAGCGGAACGCTGATGTTGTATTTCTCGGCGTAGAGGTAAAGCAAAGCACCAACGCTCAGGAAAAAGATATTGATCAGCACAAAAATTCCCGTGAAGGTGAACATGTTCTTTTGTGCCTCGCCGATGTTCTTGCAGCTGAGGTTTTTTTGCATCAGGTCCTGGTCAAGTCCGACCATCGCAATGGTAACGAATATTCCGCCCAGGATTTGCTTGACAAAATGAAAACGGTTCCCCGCAAAATCATCCAGAAAGAAAATTTTGGAGTACTTGCTGTCGCGAACCGCCTCAAAAGCACCAACAGCGTCGAGGTTCAGGCTTCGGCAGATAAAATATATCGTCAAAAAAACCGAAGACACCAGAAAAAAAGTCTGCAGCGAATCGGTGATGATAATCGTTTTCAAACCGCCGCGGTAGGTGTAAGCGAATATCAATCCGAGCGAAATCAAAACCGTTGCTGCAAATGGAATGTTGTAATATTCAAACACGAAACGCTGAAGCACGATCACGACCAGATAGAGCCTGAAAGCCGATCCGATCGTGCGGCTGATCAAAAAGATCGTAGCCGAAGTTTTGTACGAATACAATCCCAAACGCTTTTCGATATATCCGTAGATCGAAGTAAGATTCAGCCTATAATACAGCGGAAGCAGCACTTTGGCAATAATAATGAAGCCGATCGCATTACCGAGAACGAACTGGAAGTATTTGAATTGCTCGCCATTGGGCGATCCGACTTCACCAGGAACCGAAATGAACGTTACGCCCGACAACGCAGTTCCGATCATCCCGAACGCTACCAGGTACCATTTTGAGTTTTTATTAGCCTTGAAGAAAGCATCGTTTCCGCTGTTTTTGCGGCTGACCGTATAAGAAATCAAAAAAAGTATCCCGAAGTAAACGATCATCAGGGAAAGAATGGCGATCGGAGTCATTGGCTGTAAATTTCAGCCGCAAAGTACAAAAAAAACTGTTCGCCAATTTTCTGAAGACGCGGCTTTAATCGACCTTTGGCCGCTTAAAAAGCATACTTTTGCAACATGGAATTTTCTTCAAAACTCTTGGAAAAGGCAGTCAATGAGATGTCAAGGTTACCGGGAATCGGTAAGCGAACCGCCTTGCGACTGGTGCTGCATTTACTGCGGCAGCCCAAGGAAAACACTGCATTTCTAACATCGGCGCTCTCACAAATGCGCGAGGAAATCCGCTTTTGCGAAAGTTGCCATAATATTTCCGACACCGCAGTCTGCGATATTTGTTCAAACCGATCGCGCAACCATTCAATCATCTGCGTTGTGGAAGACATCCGCGACGTGATGGCGATCGAAAATACCGGGCAATATCGCGGAATTTACCATGTGCTTGGCGGCAAAATCTCGCCCATCGACGGAATCGGCCCGAGCCAGCTCAATATCGCCACATTGGTCGAAAAGGTAAAAAGCGGCGGCGTAACCGAGCTGATTTTCGCGCTGAGCCCAACCATGGAAGGCGATACGACCAACTTTTACATCTACCGCCAGATACGCGATTGCGATATTGTAACTTCGGCCATTGCGCGGGGAATTGCAGTTGGCGATGAACTGGAATATGCCGATGAGGTTACGCTGGGACGCAGCATCCTGCAGCGCGTTCCGTTCGAGAATTCGCTGAGGAACAATTAACCGCGATCGCTAGTTTTGTAGTATTAAATGAAAAACTATCTTTGTTGCTAAAGTCACTTTTGAAAATGAACAGATCCACACTGGGTATATTGGTTTTGGCCCTTGTTTTATTCGCTTCGTGCGTTCCGACCAAAGACCTGATATACTTGCAGGATAAAAATGGGGCGGAAAATGTCCAGGCCGTCAATGCGGTAGCCTCAAAGCCATACAGGCTGCAAACGAACGACATCATCAATGTCACAATCAAGGCAATCGATCCAAAGCTCGTCGAAATGTTCAACCCGACAGGAACCGCGCAGCAATACACCCAAACCGATCAAACCTTGTATTTTACCGGCTTCACGGTAGACGATCATGGAAATATCAGGATTCCCGTCCTTGGCGAAATCAATGTTTTGGGATATACGACCGAGGAAGTCCGACTTCGCATCGAGAAGCAATTGCTCACCGATTATTTCAAGGAAGAAGCCAACATTTATGTCAATGTTAAGCTTGCAGGCTTCCGATATACGATCAACGGCGAGGTTGCTACTCCGGGGTCCAAAATCCTATTTCAGGAAAAAGTGAACATTCTCGAAGCGATCGCGAATGCCGGCGATATAACCGTTACCGGCGACCGGAAAAGCGTTTCGGTGATCAGGCAATATCCGCAGGGAACCGAAATACACAATATCGATCTGACCGACATCAAAGCGGTCGAATCGCCTTACTTTTACCTTCAGCCGAATGACTATGTGTACGTGAAGCCGCTTCCGCAGAAATCCTGGGGAACCGGAACAACCGGTGTGCAATCGTTCACCACCATCATTTCCGTGCTCACCTTGGTTACAACAACGGTGCTGCTCCTAACTAAATAACCATCATCGTGCTCGATACTAAAGATTTCTCACTCTTTGAACACCAGAATACCTTCGATTTTAAAGGATTTCTGGTCAAAACCGCCAGCTACTGGAAATGGTTTATTGCGAGCTTTATCATTGCGTTTACAATCGCACATCAGGTAAATATCCGTAAGGAAAAAATTTATGCTATGGAGACAACCATAGCGGTGAAGGAAGAAAACAACCCGTTTTTTACATCCAATACCAGCCTTGTCTTTAACTGGGGCGGAACTTCCGACCAGGTGCAGAACATTGCTTCGACGATAAAATCGCGATCGCATAATGAATTGGTCGTGGACCGGCTCGGATATTACGTCGAATACCTCGAGCAGGGAAAATATTATATGCGCGATGTATATGGAGAAGTTCCGTTTAAGGTCGTTGTTGACAAAAACAGTGGGCAGCTGCTCGACCAACTGATAACAATCCGGTTTGTTACGCCGAACGAGTTCGAGGTGCGGACCAAATTCGAAAGTAACAATGCCACGCTCGTAATTTATGCCGATAACAGCCGCGGGTTTTCGAAAGTTGCCAAAGGCGAATTTGCCAAAAGGTACCGCATTGGGCAGCCGGTGCAACTTCCTTTCCTGAATTTCCGCCTCGATATCACTGAAAACCCGGCTCAATACCTGAACAAGGATTTTCTGATCCGCTTCAAGAATTTTGACGAAATCGTATTGCGGTATCAGGGAATTAAGGCCGAAATCGATGATAAGGCAGCGTCAATAATCCGGCTTTCACTTCAGGGGACCAACAAGGCGCGAATGGTTGATTACCTGAACCAAACCGTGAAAACGCTGATCAAAACGCAGCTAGACCGAAAAAATCAGTTCGCAACCAATACAATTTCGTTTATCGACAGTACGCTTACCGCCATGAGCGGAGAGTTGAAACAGTCCGAAAAGGAAATTCGCGACTTTACGAAGGATAAGAACATTGTCGACATTGACAAGGAAGGTGATAAATATTCGACGCGACTTTTGGAATACGATGTGAAACAGGACGATATTCAAAGGAAGATCGCGTATCTGAATTCACTGAAATCCTACTTGCAGCACAGCACCGATTTCTCGAAGCTTCCAGCGCCGTCGGTTGCCGGGATAGACGATCCGAACATTACCGTAAACGTTTCAAAAATTATCGCTTTGTCGACCGAAAGGGCCGAACTCGCCTATACGCTCAAGAACGAACGGATGTTCGAAAACTTCGACAATCGAATCGATGCTTTGAAAAAAGTGCTTCTTGAAAACATCAACACCGCGAGAAATTCCATCAATTACGACCTGGCGATGGTTCAGGGAAAAATCGGGCAGATAGAAGGCGAGATCAGCAGGCTTCCGGCTAACCAGCAGGAACTGACCAAGATCCAACGCAGGTACAACCTGAACGAAAGCATTATCAATTCGTTTATGGCCAAGCGTAACGAAGCCGAGATCGTAAAAGCGGCTAACCTGTCGGACATTCACTTTATCGATCCCGCAAAAGATATCGGCAAAGGGTTGATCGGGCCCAACACCAGCGTTAATTACATCATGGCCTTTTTCCTTGGCCTAATCATTCCGCTGTTTTTTGTTTTCGGAATTTTCTTTATCGAAAACGCAATCCTAAACACTGACGATATCATGAAGCTAACCAAAATACCGATCATCGGTGTGGTTGGAGTCAAGCACAATGTATCGAATTTGTCGGTTTATGAACGGCCAAAATCGGCACTCGCCGAATCGTTCCGTGCGATCCGTTCGTCATTACAGTTCCTTTACAAAAAACAGGACGTTCCCGGAGCGAAAACCCTTATGCTGACCTCGTCGATAAGCGGCGAAGGAAAAACATTCTGTTCGATCAATATCGCAACGGTTTTCGCCATGAGTGAGAAGAATAGCGTCATTGTCGGATTGGATCTTCGGAAGCCGAAAATCTTTGACGACTTTCATATCAAGAACGAAATTGGCGTTGTCAATTACCTGATCGGCCAAAAGAGTGTCGATGAAGTCATCCAGAAAACGCACATTGCGCATCTTGATGTCATCACTTCCGGCCCGATTCCGCCAAACCCGTCAGAGTTGTTGATTGGCGAATCGATGAAGGAATTCATAGCAGAACTCAAAAAGCGCTACGACTATATTATTCTCGATACGCCGCCGGTCGGATTGGTTTCAGATGCCGTCGAATTAGCGCAGTTTTCCGATGTAACGCTGTATATCATGCGGCAGAATTATACCAAAAAAGAAATGATCACCCTGATGAATAACCGGCAAAAGCGTGGTGAACTCAATAATATTAGCATTGTTTTTAACGGATACGAGAACAAAGCCAAATACGGATCAGGTTACGGCTATGGTTACGGCTATGGCTACGGTTACGGCTATGGCGCCTATGCCCAAGGCTATCACGAAGAAGAAGAGCCGCGCAATTTTATTGAGCGCCTGATGCGAAAATTCAGGAAAAATAAAGCCTAACAGATGAATGGTAGCAAACCCCAAATACGCCTACTGATTACCGGTGGAGCAGGATTTATAGGATCGAATTTATGCGAATACTTTTTAGGAAAAGGCTATTCGGTTACGTGCCTTGATAATTTCGCGACCGGCCATCGTCATAACCTGGCAGGTTTTAAGAACGATTCGAATTTTACGCTTATCGAAGGCGATATCAGGAATATGAGCGATTGCATTAAGGCGGTCGAAGGCGCTGATTATGTACTTCATCAGGCGGCACTTGGCTCGGTTCCAAGGTCGATCAACGACCCATTGACAAGCAATGAAGTCAATATTTCAGGGTTTTTAAACATGCTTGTTGCTGCGCGCGATGCCGGCGTAAAACGGTTTATTTATGCGGCCAGTTCATCAACTTACGGCGATTCGGAAGCGCTTCCCAAGGTTGAAGATGTAATCGGAAAGCCGCTTTCTCCGTATGCGATTACGAAATATGTCAATGAACTCTACGCAGATATTTTTTCACGGACATACGGAATTGAAACTATCGGGCTTCGATACTTCAACGTGTTTGGCCGGCGGCAGGATCCGAATGGCGCCTATGCGGCAGTCATTCCGAAATTTGTGATGCAGCTGATGCGCGGTGAAAGTCCGATTATCAATGGCGACGGAAATTTCTCCCGCGATTTTACCTATATCGATAATGTAATTCTGATGAACGAGCTGGCGATGCTGACCGAAAAGCAGGATGCTGTCAACACCGTTTATAACACAGCATTCGGCGATCGCACCACGTTGAACGACCTCGTAAAATATCTGAAACAATACCTGGCGGAATTCGCACCGGAAATTGCAGGTATTCCTGTCATTCACGGTCCGAACCGAGCCGGCGATATACCGCACTCGCTCGCAAGCATCGAAAAAGCGAAAAATCTTCTTGGATATAACCCGGCTTTTTCTTTCCGCGAAGGACTTCGGGAAGCCGTCAGCTGGTATTGGCAGAACCTGCGTCAGCCTGCACAGTAATTAAAAAACTATATTTGCACCCAGAAATTTACATTAGATGAAAATTACCAGGATTTGTTGTATCGGAGCAGGATATGTCGGCGGCCCGACAATGGCCGTCATAGCACAAAAATGTCCCGATATACAGGTTACCGTCGTCGATCTTAATGAAAAAAGGATTGCATTGTGGAACGATCCCGATGTTACCAAGATTCCGATTTACGAGCCTGGACTCAGCGAAATCGTTGCGGAAGCGCGTGGACGCAACCTTTTCTTTTCGACCGATGTTGATAAAGCCATCGATGAGGCGCAGATAATTTTTATTTCGGTCAATACACCAACAAAAACATACGGTTCCGGAAAAGGAATGGCAGCCGACCTTAAGCATATCGAGCTTTGTGCCCGACAAATTGCGAAGGTCGCGAAAGACGATAAGATCGTAGTGGAAAAATCAACGCTTCCGGTGCGTACCGCTGAAGCGATAAAAAGCATCCTCGACCATACCGGGAACGGCGTGCAATTCCAGATTCTGTCAAATCCCGAATTTCTTGCCGAAGGAACCGCCGTGCAGGATCTGCTGAACCCGGATCGCGTACTTATCGGAGGCGATTCAACTCCGGAAGGGCTCCAGGCAATCAATGCGCTAGCAAATGTTTACGCCAATTGGGTCAGCCGCGACCGCATCCTGACCACCAATGTCTGGTCTTCGGAATTGTCAAAACTCACCGCAAACGCTTTTCTCGCACAACGGGTTTCTTCAATAAATGCACTTTCAGAACTGTGTGAAAAAACCGGCGCCGATGTCAATGAAGTGGCGCGTGCAATCGGAATGGACAGCCGAATCGGCCCTAAATTCCTCAAAGCATCCGTCGGTTTTGGCGGGTCGTGCTTCCAGAAGGACATCCTGAACCTGGTTTACATCGCAAAATCGTTCGGACTGAATGAGGTGGCCGATTATTGGGAGCAGGTCATCATAATGAACGACCACCAAAAACGGCGGTTTGGCAAAAACATCGTGCAGACGCTTTACAATACCGTTGCCGATAAAAAAATCGCGTTCCTCGGCTGGGCCTTTAAAAAAGATACAAACGATACGCGCGAATCGGCGGCAATTTATGTGGCTGACGATCTCGTAAATGAACAGGCGAAAATATCGGTTTTCGATCCTAAAGTCTCCGAAGACCAGGTTCATAACGACCTTGATTATCTGGGGACGCGCTCTCCCGAAAAAAACCGTAAAGCGGTCACTTCTGCAGCCGATGCGTACGCAGCTTGTGAAAATGCACACGCTGTAGCCGTCCTGACCGAATGGGATGAATTCAGGGAACTCGACTGGAAAAGAATTTATACGAATATGCAAAAGCCGGCTTTCGTTTTTGACGGCCGCAACCTTTTAGACGGCAAAGCGCTGTCGGAACTTGGCTTTGTATATCAATCGATCGGTTCCTGAAACCGCATCAGAACGCTAGAATTATGGATAACATCAGGATTGCCGTAATAGGATTAGGATATGTAGGCTTACCGCTGGCCAGGCTGTTTGCGACCAAATATCCCGTTGTAGGCTTTGACATAAACAAATCTCGGATTGCCGAACTCAATTCCGGAGTCGACAGCACGCTTGAAGTCGGCGAGGAATCCCTCAAAGCCGTACTAAAATCCGATGCCAATAGCGGGCGTGGACTTTTCTGCAGCAGTGAGATCGACGACATCGCCAACTGCACCATTTACATCGTCACGGTTCCGACACCGGTTGACAAGAACAACCGTCCCGACCTGACGCCACTTTATAAATCGAGTGAAACCGTGGCTAAAGTGCTGAAACGCGGCGACATCGTGATCTACGAATCGACGGTGTATCCCGGGGTTACTGAGGAAGAATGCGTTCCTGTTTTGGAGCGGATCAGCGGACTCAAATTCAACACTGATTTCTTTGCAGGATACTCGCCCGAGCGCATCAATCCTGGCGATAAAGAGCACACGGTCGAAAAAATACTTAAAGTTACAGCGGGGTCAACTCCCGAAACCGGCAAGCGCGTCAACGACCTTTACAAGTCGGTTATCGTTGCCGGAACGCACCTGGCGCCTTCGATAAAGGTTGCCGAGGCCGCGAAGGTTATTGAGAATTCACAGCGCGACATTAACATCGCATTCGTAAACGAGCTGGCAAAAATTTTCAACCTGTTGGGAATCGATACGGGCGCCGTACTCGAAGCGGCCGGCACAAAATGGAATTTCCTTCCGTTCAAACCGGGGCTCGTTGGCGGCCACTGCATTGGCGTCGATCCTTATTATCTTGCCCAAAAGGCGCAGGAAGTCGGCTATCATCCCGAAATTATCCTGGCCGGGCGCCGACTTAACGATTCAATGGGCGAATATGTCGCTTCACAAGTCGTAAAGCTGATGATCCGCAAAGGAATTGCCATCAATGGCGCGAGCCTGCTGATGCTCGGCATTACTTTCAAGGAAAATTGTCCGGACGTCCGCAACACAAAAATTGTTGATGTTGTGCGTTCTTTCCACGAGTATGGAATCAACGTGACGATTTTCGATCCCTGGGCAAAACCCGAAGAAGTACGCCATGAATACAATCTGAATACGGTCAACGATCTTCCTTCAGGAACTTATGACGCAATCGTTTTGGGCGTCGCACATAATGCGTTCACCGAGCTCGACCTTTCGTCATTGCGGAATCCGAGCAGCGTTTTGTTTGACGTGAAAGGCGTATTGAAGGAACAGGTCGACGGCCATTTGTAAAAATATATTATGAAGAAAATCCTAATTACCGGAGGCGCAGGTTTTATCGGGTCGCATGTGGTCAGAAGGTTTGTAACGCAATATCCTGATTACAACATCGTCAACCTCGACGCACTGACCTACGCCGGAAACCTCGAGAACATTTCCGATATCGAAAATCAACCGAACTACACTTTTGTCAAAGGCGACATAACCGACCAGGATTTCGTCACAAAGCTTTTTGGTGAACATTCTTTCGACGGTGTAATTCACCTCGCTGCCGAATCGCATGTCGACCGGTCGATTACTGATCCGCTGGCGTTTGCGCGGACGAACGTCTTTGGCACAATGATTCTTCTGAATGCAGCGATCCACCAGTGGAAAGGCAATCACGACGGAAAAAGATTCTACCACGTGAGCACCGATGAGGTTTACGGAAGCCTCGGCGCCGAAGGGTTGTTTACCGAAACAACGCCTTACGACCCGAATTCGCCTTACTCGGCATCGAAAGCGGCCAGTGACCATTTTGTGCGCGCTTACGGCGAAACTTATGGATTGCCTTATGTGATCACGAACTGCTCCAACAATTACGGTCCGAATCACTTTCCGGAGAAACTGATACCGCTTTTCATCAACAATATTATCAATAACAAACCGCTTCCGGTTTATGGCGACGGAAAATATACCCGCGACTGGCTTTTTGTTGAAGACCATGCGCGTGCGATCGATCTTGTTTTCCACAAGGGAAAAAATCACGAAACCTATAACATCGGCGGATTCAACGAATGGCAGAATATCGATCTTGTTCAATTGCTTTGCCGCCAGATGGACGAAAAGTTGGGGCGCGAACAAGGCACTTCCGAAAATTTGATCACTTATGTGAAAGACAGGCCGGGCCACGATTTGCGCTATGCGATCGACGCCACGAAAATCAACCGCGAGCTCGGTTGGTCGCCGTCGGTCACATTTGAACAAGGCCTTGCGAAGACGATCGACTGGTATTTGTCAAACGGCGAATGGCTGAACCACGTAACTTCCGGTTCGTACCAGGATTATTACAACAAGCAATACCAGTAAATGAATCCGTATTTCTACATTTTTGGGACGCTGCTTTTTACGGTTTACGGACAGGTAATCCTGAAATGGCGGCTTTCCAATCTTAAAATCGTACTTCCTGATGGAGCTGTAGATAAGGCGCTGATGCTTGTAAAGCTGCTTTTCGACCCGTTCATTTTCTCGGGAATCGTTTCGGCTTTCATCGCTTCGCTTTTCTGGATGGCGGCAATGACCAAATTCGAGCTTACACAGGCCTATCCGTTCATGAGCCTGGCGCCGGCGCTCGTTTTTTTCGTCGGAATTACATTTTTGGGCGAAACTTTTACGATGGGAAAGGTTATCGGACTGGCGCTGATCATTGCAGGAATAATATTTACCGTTAAATGGTGATGCAACAATGAAAGCAAAAACAGAAAACACGGCAGTTTCTTCGGGCGGTGGGATTTTTCGCAAAATTTTCAACACCAAGATCGATGCAATTGGATTGGCAGTATTTAGGGTGGCGTATATTACTGTACTTTTTTGCGATATCTGCCAGCTGTTTCGCTTTCGCGGAATAATTTACGACAAGGTTCCATTTTTGGTGACAGGCGAGATAAATGTCACCTTTCTTTTTGGATTTTGGTTCATCATCCTGGCAATGCTTTTCCTCGGACTCTTCACACGGACTGCGGCCATCATCAATTATATTTTTGGCGTGATCGTTTTTGGCTCTGCCACGAATTTCGAATACCACGTTTTTTATGCCTATCTGGGAATCAATTTCCTTCTGATATTCCTTCCCGTATCGCGGGTGTTTTCAATTGATCGCCTTATCCAGAAAGTAAAGTACACCAATATCGGCAGGCCGTACAGGCCCGATCGCACTGTCCTGGAAATTAACTATCTGATTCCGGTTTTCGTCGCCATTGCACTGGTTTATTTCGATTCGATATTCTACAAGTATTCGGCGCGAATGTGGACGGATGGACTCGGAATGTGGACGCCTTCGAGTCTGCCAATGATGATCTGGAACGACACCAGCGCAATCCTCAATCAGGAATGGCTCGTGCGGTCGCTGGGTTATATCGTTCTTGCATTTGAAACCGTGTTCATTTTTTTGTTTTGGTTCCGGAAATTCCGCGTGCCTTTCGCGCTTCTTGGAATATTTTTCCATCTCGGAATCCTGATTGCCTACCCGATTCCGTGGTTTGCGCTTACGGCTGTAGTTGTTTATTTATTGCTTTTGCCGCCTTCGTTTTGGCTTCGTATCGGGAACGTTTTTAAGAGCAAATCGCCTTCGTTCAAATTTTATTACGATGCCGAATGCCCGCTTTGTAACAAAGTAGTCGTCATTATTCGTCATTTTGACATTTTCAATAAAATTGAATGTGTGACTGTCCAAGGTTACGCTGCCACCGAAAAGGCATTGGAAGGAATTTCCGAATTGGATTTGCTAATCAATATACATGGAGTCGATAAACGCGGCCGAGTAAGTGTCGGATACGATGCTTATGTAACGCTGATGCGCCACATGATCTGGACGTATCCTGCAGGACTTTTGCTCGCGGTTCCCGGCATTTCAACTGTCGGAAAAAAAATCTACAGATATGTTGCAGGAAACAGGTTAACAGAACGCTGTACGAGTGAAAACTGCATGATGCCGGAACTTTCACTGCCAATGGACGAGAACGAAGATTTGCTGATCGAAGGCTGGAATCGGCTCGCTATCACCAAGAATTTCTGGAAGTGGCTTTTGATATTGTTCACTATTTTGCAGCTTCATTTAATTTGCATTTCGCCGACCGTACAGCGATTCATCGGCGGAACCACAATTGGAAATGCGTTGCAGACCAGCAATCGGATCATGACAATTCCATTGAAGAAATTCCTTGGTATTGGGCCGCACCCGGTTTTTATGTACAACATTCACTTCGAAGGTTACAATCACATTTTTAAGATTGTATGTAAAAACAACGGCAAGATCGTTCCGCTTTTGGATAACAATGGAATGGTGCGAAACAGTTATGCAAATGGAGCGCTGTGGGTGAACTATACTTTCCGGGTGAACTCACCAAAACTTTATCTGGGTGAGTACGAACAGGGAGTTGTTCCGTATTTGCGCCAATTTGAGAAAGAAAATAATCTTGCGAACGGAACTTATGAAATTTATGTGAAGGAAATCCAGACGACCGACCATTGGCAGAAGGATTTCCTGCATCAGCAAATGCGTAAACCGTGGCTACCGGCAGGTGAATGCCAACTGACCGCAACTTCAGCGAATTTTACTTGGAATCCGCAGATGAGGGCGATGTTGGCCAATAAAAGGAAGTAATGAAAAAACTCGCAATTCTCGGTGCTAGTTATCTTCAGTTGCCCTTGGTGATGAAGGCAAAATCGATGCAGATCGAAACGCATTGCTTCGCCTGGGATAATGATGATGCCGTCTGTAAAGCAGAAGCCGATTTTTTTTATGACATTTCCGTCCTCGATAAAGAAGCAATCCTTGAAAAATGCCGCATAATCGGAATCGACGGGATTACGACAATCGCAACCGACATCTGCATTCCGACAGTTTGCTTTGTAGCCGAACGCCTCGCACTGGTTTCCAACAGCTACGAAAGTTCCGTATTTTGTACCAATAAAGCGCTGATGCGGGAGCGATTCGCGGCTAACGGCGTACAATCGCCCAAATTTCTGGCTGTTTCCACATTTAATGAAAGTGATTTCAGCGCGTTTAGATTTCCGGTGATCGTAAAGCCAACCGACCGCTCAGGAAGCCGCGGCGTGGAGAAAGTCGGCGCTATTGCCCAACTTCAAAAAGCAATTGACCGCGCGCAGGCCGAGTCATTCGAGAAAAAGTGCGTTGTCGAGGAATTCGTTTCGGGCGATGAAGTCAGCGTTGAAGCCATTTCCTGGGAAGGCTCGCACCGCATTCTGGCAATAACCGATAAAGTAACCACCGGCGAGCCCTATTTTGTCGAACTTGAGCATCATCAGCCATCGGCTTTGCCCGAATCCATTCAGGATAAGATTCGAGCCGCAACCTTAAAGGCTCTTGATGCGCTGGAAATTAAATTCGGCGCCAGCCACTCCGAGTTCAAGATCACTCCGGAAGGGGAAGTTGTTTGTATCGAAATTGGCGCTCGTATGGGAGGCGATTTTATCGGGTCGCACCTCGTCCAAAATTCGACGGGCTTCGATTTTCTGAAGGCAGTCATCGATGTGGCGCTCAATAGATTTGAGTTTACCAATATCGAAAACGATACTAAATATTCGGGCGTTTACTTCCTTTCGAAGGAAAGAGAAAAATTATTACCGTATTTTTATGCGGACAACGCGTTTGATTTTGAGAAGAAGGTTCTCAACGCCGAGTTGAAAAGCATCGAGAACAGCAACGACCGCTCGGGATATCTGATTTATCTTTCAGATGAAAAAGTCAACCTTGCCTAAGATGCGGAAACGATCATAGATGATTTAATTTTTCCTTTGCCAAAAGCTTGCAGCCAAAAAATATGGAATTATCGGTAGTAACCACTCTTTACAACTCAAGGCGATTCTTAGATGATTTCATCACGCAGATCACTGCTGCGATTGGGCAATGCGGATTTACATCTTACGAAATCATTTTCGTCAACGACGGTTCGCCCGATGATTCCCTTCAATTCCTCATCAGCAAGCAGCGGACGACTCCCAATCTCGTGATCGTTGATCTGTCGCGGAATTTTGGGCATCACTATGCTATGCAGGCTGGGCTTTCGCAGGCAAAAGGCGATTTGATTTTCCTTATCGACAACGATCTTGAAACACCACCGGCGTTTTTAATCGATTGCCAGCGCGCTCTTAATGCCGATCCTTCGATTGACGTGGTTTACGGATACCAGGCAGAGAGAAGCGGCGGCGCGGGAAGCCTCGGCGGAAAGTTTTTCTGGTGGAGCATCAACAAGGTTTCCGATGTGAAAATTCCAAAGAACATACTCACCGAACGATTGATGCGGCGGCACTACGTAAACAGCCTGCTGCAACTCGGAGATGCAAATTTGTTTCTTGGCGGAATGATGTATTGGGCGGGATATAACCAACTCGGACTTCCCGTCGAAAAGGGAATCCGCGATGGCGCATCGACATACAGCACAAAAAAGCGGATGGCACTGATGGTCCAGGCGGTAACTTCTTTTTCCGGAAAGCCGCTCGAGTACCTGTTCTATACCGGACTTTTGATCACCGTGGGAAGCATTCTTGCCATTGTTTTTCTTGTTGCCAAAAAGCTGATTCTTGGCGATGCGATCGAATTGGGCTGGACATCGCTCGTCGTCTTAAACGTCTTGATTTTGGGAATTCTTTCGACTTTTCTGGGTTTGATCGGAATTTACCTTTTTAAAATATTCCGCCAGGTGCAGAACAGGCCAAACGCGATCATCAAAAAAATTTACGAATGAAAAGATTGGCGATTCTTGGGTCGGGTGATCTTGGCCGGCAGGTTGCGCATTATGCGATCGCTGACAATCATTACGATGAGGTTGTTTTTTTGGACGACTTCACTACCGAATCGAAAATCGGCGGAATAAAAGTAATTGGCAAATCTTCAGATGCGATAAAGCTTTATCAGGACGGCCTTTTCGACGAGCTGATTATCGCAATCGGCTATCATCACCTGCAGAAAAAGCGTGAAATTTTTGAAAGTTTATCGGGAAGAATTCCGTTCGGAAAGATTGTCCACAGTACGACTTTCGTCGATCCGACCGCCGAAATTGGCGAGGGCTGCGTAATTTATCCCAACTGCAGCATCGATATCAGGTCGAAGATCGGTGAATACGATCCTCAACAACGGTTGCACGATTGCCCACGACAGCCGCATTGGCGCGCACAGCTTTCTTTCACCGCGAGTTGCCATTGCAGGGTTTGTATCGACAGGCGTACTTTGCAATATCGGAATCAATGCGACGATAATCGACAACATCAAGATCGGCGATGGAATTCGATTGGGCGGCGGAACCGTGGTAACAAAGGATCTGCATGCCGCCGGATTGTACGTCGGAAACCCGCATCGGTTCATTAGATAAAGTCCGAACCGCAGAAAAACCTTATTTTTACGTAAAAAAAGTGGATAGCAACAATCCTTTCCAAATCTCCGAAGACACCAGGCATAAGTCCGCAAAAGCGCTCGTTCCGTTTGATTTCCTGAAGTCGGCGCTCGCTTCCGAAGGCCGTTTTCACACGATTGAAGGTGTAACCACGTGGCTGAAGCAGCGAAATGACGCGATTCGGGTTGATGTAGAGAAAATTCCCTTTGCGGAAATGGATCACTGGAAGTTCGACCGTGAAAGAGGAATGTTGCGACACGAAACCGGCCGCTTTTTTTCAATTGAAGGAATCAACGTTAAAACCAATTGGGGAAAAGTTGCCGAGTGGGATCAGCCGATCATCAACCAGCCCGAAATAGGTTACCTCGGAATCATCACCAAGGAATTTGACGGCATACTTTACTTCCTGCTTCAGGCGAAAATCGAACCCGGAAATGTAAACAACGTTCAGCTTTCGCCAACATTACAGGCAACGAAAAGCAATTACACGCAAGTCCACAAAGGCAAAAAACCGCGTTACCTGGAGTATTTCCAGCACGCGACGCCGGCGCAGATCATGATCGATCAGCTACAATCGGAGCAGGGTGCGCGATTCCTTCGAAAGCGCAACCGGAACATGATTATCAGGATTGAGGAAGATATCGATGTTCACGAAGATTTTATTTGGCTGACGCTCGGACAGATCAAAGAGTTGATTAAGCGCGACAACCTGGTAAACATGGACACGCGCACCGTCATCAGCGGAATTCCTTTCGGCGAATTCGACGACAAGACGCTCGACCTGATGTATTCGCTGACCTATTCCGGGAAGCACAATGATTTTGGATTCGAGATGCTGCGTTCGTCGGTGAACCTGTCGCAATCGCTGTTTTCATTCGACGAGATCCTGAACTGGATGTCGGCCATCAAATGCCATTTCGAATTGCAGATCACCCAAAAGTCGATTTTCGAAACCCGAGGCTGGCATGTAACCGACCGTGAAATTATCGAAGATCAGGCGCGGTTTTTTAAAGTTATTGCCGCACGGGTCGCCATCAGTAACCGGGAAGTCACCAGTTGGACACAGCCGCTTGTCGAGCCCATGCAGCACGGATTGATCGCATTCATCACCAAAAAGATCAACGGGATCAACCATTTTCTGGTGCAGGCAAAACTCGAACCCGGCAATTTCGACATTCTGGAAATGGCGCCAACAGTGCAATGCATTACCGGAAGCTATAAAAATTCCCAGGACGTTCCTTTTTTGGAGTACGTTCTAAACACGCCGCAGTCCCAAATCAGGCACGATTCACTGCAATCGGAAGAAGGCGGCCGCTTTTTCAGGGAGCAAAACCGCAACCTGATCATCGAAGCCGGATCGGGATTTCCTGAAGAAGTTCCGGCGAATTTCAAATGGATCTCGCTCGGCCAGCTCACTACGTTTCTAAAATTCAACAATTACCTCAATATCCAATCACGAAGCTTACTTTCAGCCATACATTTTATCTGATATGAACATTCCTTTTAATAAAGTTTACTTTACCGGCAACGAAGAAAAATACATGATCGATGCGCTGCATTCAGGCAAGCATTGCGGCAATCACGAATACTGCAACCGGGTTATCGCGCTGATGAAAGAAAAGCACGGTTTCAATGAAGTTTTTCTTACGCCGTCATGCACTGCAGCACTCGAAATGGGAGCTGTTCTGGCCGGAATCGAACCCGGCGACGAGGTAATCCTGCCATCGTACACATTCAGTTCCACCGTTAATGCGGTCGTACTGTTTGGCGCAATTCCCGTTTTTTGTGAAGTCGAACCCTCGACGATGAACATCGATGCGACGAAAATCGAAGCGCTGATCACGCCAAAAACCAAAATGATACTTCCGATCGATTATGCCGGCGTATCCTGCGATATTGATACGATAATGGAAATTGCGTCGAAGCACAATCTGGTTGTAATGCAGGATTGCGCCCAATCGTACGGCACTTATTACAAAGGAAAGGCGTGCGGAACCCAGGCGCATATTGCTGCATTCAGCTTTCATGAAACCAAGAATTTCAACGCCGGGGAAGGCGGAGCGCTCGTTGTGAACGTTCCGGAATGGGTTGAAAGGGCGCATTTTCTTCAGGAGAAAGGCACCGACCGACGCTTGGTTTTGAACGGCGTTAAGAATAAATACAGCTGGGTGGACAAAGGCTCGAGCTACCTGCTTTCCGACATTCTGGCGGCAATGCTGCTGGCACAATTGGAGCAGGAAGATAAAATGAAGGCGATCCGCAGCCGGATAACCGATGCTTATTTCAAGCTTTTTACGCCATACGCCGAGCGCGGACTGGTCTCTTTTTTCAAGATTCCGCCACATGTTGAAATCAACCACCACGCGTTTTGGGTAGTTTTCGATTCGACCGAGCATCAGCAGCAGTTCATGGCGAAGCTTCGCGATCACAAGGTTTCAGCCTATATCGGTTACCTTGCGCTTCACTCGTCTCCAAAAGGGATGGAGTTTGGATACAAAGCCGAGGATCTTCCGGTGACGCAGGATCTCGCCGACCGCATTGTAAGGCTGCCGTTTTATACTGAGCTTGGCGAAAACGGACTCGACTATTGCATCAATGCGATGCAGCAGGTTTTAAACGAAATTTATCCGTAATGGGACGAATCAGGATAGGAGTAATGGGCTGCGCGGCAATAGCCAGGAAATCGGTTATTCCGGCGATAAAGCAATTGGCGGATGAATATACATTGGTCGCAGTCGCCAGCCGCACCAAAGAAAAGGCAGACGCACTTGCGGCTGAGTTTAATTGCAATGCCGTCGTGGGTTACGATGCGCTTCTGAGCGCCGAAATCGATGCCGTTTACATTCCGCTGCCAACCGGATTGCACGACGAGTGGATCAACAAGGCATTGGCTGCAGGCAAACATGTTTATGCTGAAAAATCGATTGCCAATTCGGCCAGTGGCGCACATGAAATGGTGAGATCGGCACGAAAAAACGACCTGGCGCTGATGGAAGGTTATATGTTTCAATATCATCCGCAGCACCAGACCGTAAAATTGTTGCTGAACGATGGCGCGATCGGTGAGATCAGGAGCTTTCGTGGATCATTCGGCTTTCCGCCGCTTGATCTGGCCAACTTCAGGTACGACAACGAAATTGGCGGCGGCGCATTATACGATGCGGCAGGATATCCGCTCCGCGCGTTGCATTTCCTGCTCGGGAACCGGTTCAGGGTTCAGGGCGCAACGCTTTTTAACGATCCTGTTTCCGGAACGAACATATTTGGAAGTGCATATCTGAAGGACGATTCCGGTGTTGGCGCTCATCTCGATTTTGGATTCGACCATTTTTATCAGTGCAATTACGAAATCTGGGGAAGCAAAGGCAAGCTGACCGCCTTGCGAGCTTACACTCCGTCGGCCGATTTTGCCCCAACGGTCTTGCTCGAACAACAGGGAAAATCCGAAACGATTAATGTCGCGCCATACAACCATTTCGTCGGCGCGATGGAGGAATTCTACCGAATCGTCACCGGCGCCGGCGACCGCCATTTGCATTACGATGCGATTCTTCTGCAAAGCGATTCGCTGGAAGCCATAAAGACCTATGCCGCAAAAGCATGAGCCAACTCAAAAAAGGTGCGATCTTATCTTTTGTCACGATCATCCTGACCAACGGGATCGGTCTCGTACTCACGCCGTTCATGATTTACAAACTTGGTGATTCCGAGTACGGCCTTTACACGCTGATCGGATCGCTCGTTGGGTATATCAGCGTGCTTGATTTTGGCCTTAACAATAGCATTGTCCGATTTGTCGCGCGATACCGTGCCTTGGAGGAACGGGCGAATGAAGAGAATTTCCTGGCGACGACAATGCTGATTTATGGCGTCATCTCGGCTGTGATCGTTCTGCTTGGCATCGCGCTCTATTTTAATCTGGATTCGTTTTTTGACAAGCTTACTCCCGGAGAAATGGTCAAAGCCAAGATCATGTTCATTATCCTGATTTTCAACCTGGCGATCACACTTCCCGGCGGTGCTTTTGGAGCGATTTGTTCGGCTTATGAAAAGTTTGTATTTCCGCGTGCGCTGAATATCATCAAATACCTCATGCGATCGGCGATGGTCGTCAGTTTGCTTACGTTAGGCGGCGATTCCATTTCAATAGTTGTAATGGATACGATCCTGAACGTTGCGATTATCCTGATCGAGGCGTTTTATGTTTTTCGCCGGCTCAAGGTGGTTTTCAAAATGCATCATTTTGAGTTTTCGCTGGTTCGTGAAATCTTTGCTTACTCGCTCTGGATCTTCGTATTTGCAATGGTCGGACAGTTTCAATGGAAGGGCGGCCAATTCATACTGGGTGTAATTTCAGGCACAACCGCAGTTGCAATTTACGCGGTCGGGATTATGCTCGGAACCTATTACGGCGCCTTTTCGACGGCAATTTCCGGAGTGTTTTTGCCGCGTGCTACGAAGATGACGTATTTGAACGCGACAGGCGAGGAGCTGACTCAAATGATGGTGCGCATCGGCCGGATTTCGCTGCTGGTGTTGCTGATGATATTGGGAGGATTTTTTCTCTATGGACGGCAGTTCGTCCACCTTTGGCTTCCAAGTACGTATCGGAATTCGTGGCTGATCGCACTGATAGTCATGATCGGATATACGATCCCGCTGGTACAGGCGTTCGCCAACTCCATCCTCGAAGCAAAAAACAAATTTTCGTTTAAGGCAATTGTTTATATTGGACTCATCGTGCTGGGAACGCTATTCGGCGCTTATCTGGCAAAATTTTACGGCGCGGTCGGAATTATTCTCGGCACGACTACCGGATGGTTGCTGAGCCAGGTCATCATGAACATCTACTATAGCCGCGTAATCGGAATACATATCGTGCCGTTTTTTCTCGGGTTGGTTCGTGGATTGTTGCCGACATTCTTCCTCGTACTCGCCTTTGGTTATGCCATAAGTTTCATTCCGGGAAAAGACTGGTTCAACCTCATTTTAAAAATCGCGTTGTATGCAGCGGTTTTTGTCGTTTTGATGGCTAAATTCGGACTCAATAAAAGTGAGTTTCAAATGTTTGCCGATTTTATTCCGGCGAAGGTTCGAAAGCCACAATAATTTGACCGATGTTTTCACAAAACATACTTGACGCCGTACTTTTTAATATCAGCTCTCGCGGATCGTTGAATGCGTTCTGCATCAATGAGGTTTTTTACAACTATTCTGATTTCGGAGTTTCCATTTCAAGAATCCGTAAAGCACTGCAGGAAGAACAGCTGAAATCAAAAAACATCGGGCTCGTAGCAAACGACGATTTTCAGACCTACGCCGCAGTCTTTGCACTCTGGCTCGAAGGACTTGCCTATGTTCCGCTACATCCGGGACAGCCAATGCAGCGAAATCAGGAGATTATTTCCCAGGCCGGGGTTGCAATCGTACTTTCATCGACTTCCGGCACCGCTTTTCCGGGGATTTCGGTAATTGCTACCTCATTGCTTGATGATGAAGCGTCTGACATCAGTCCAAAAGCTGCCGACGAATCGGATCTTGCCTATATTTTGTTCACTTCCGGAAGCACCGGCCAGCCCAAAGGTGTTCCGATAACCCGCGGAAACATTGATGCTTTTATGACGGCTTTCTGGAATACCGGGATTTCAATTTCCGAAACAGACCGCTGTCTGCAATGTTTCGACTTGACATTTGATGTATCGGTGCAATCCTTCCTCGTTCCGTTGATAAAGGGCGCTTGTACCTTTACAATTCCGCACGACAGGATAAAATACAGTTATGTTTTCGGACTTCTCGACGATCATCAGCTTACATTTGGTGCGATGGCGCCGTCGATGATCAGGTATCTGCGCCCGTATTTTGATGAAATTGACCTGCCATCAATGCGATATTCAATACTGACGGCCGAGGCTTCGCCGCTTGATCTGGCGCTCGAATGGTCGAAATGCATTCCGAATGCGGAAATCTGGGATTTTTACGGGCCGACCGAAGCAACGATTTATTGTACGTGCTATAAAGTCCCAACTGACGGCTCGTGCAAGCAATTGAACGGAATGTTGTCGATTGGAAAGCCGCTTTCCGGAATCGAAGCGCTGATACTCGATGAAAACCACAACGAAGTTGGGCAAGGTGAAAAGGGAGAATTGACTATTGCCGGCGATCAATTGACACCCGGATACTGGAACAATCCGGCAAAATCTGCAGAAGTTTTTTTCGAAAAGGAAATGGGCGGTAAAATGCGCCGTTTTTACAAGACCGGCGACCTGTGTTTTACCGAGGAAGATGGCGACATATTGTACGCGGGCCGAATCGATTACCAGGTGAAAATCCACGGTTATCGTATTGAACTGGGCGAGATCGAACACCATGCACGCGAATTTCTGAAAGGACAAAACGCAGTAGTCGTTCCTTATGAAAATGCAATGGGAACGACAGAACTTGCTCTTTTTGCGGAAGGGAGTTCGCATGAATCGAACCGGCTTTCGGCATACCTCAAATCGCGGCTCCCCGGATATATGGTTCCATCTAAAATTTTTTCGGTTGAGGTTTTCCCGCTGAATAGCAATGGTAAAGTCGACCGTAACAAGCTAAAATCCACTCTGGATGGAAATTAAAATACGAAAAGCTACTAATGCCGACATTCCGTTTCTCGCCGAGACCATAATCGAAGCTGAGAAAAGCGGAACTGAGGTATTGTCGTATTCCACAATTTTCGGATTGTCGGAAGATGAAGCGAGAAATTACATCATCGCAATGCTGGAAGAGGAAACGGAAGGCTGCGAATTTTCGGTGTCTTCGTTTTTTATCGCAGAAATAAATGGCGAAACAATTGGTGCCGCTTGTGGCTGGGTTGAGGCTGCCGACGGAATGCCCTCGTCGCTGCTCAAAGGAAATTTGTTGCGCTTTACAATTCCGAAGGAAAATTTTGAGCGTGCCATCGGATTTGCATCTCTGATTTCAGAAATCCACCTTGAAATAAAACCGGGAACGATAAATATCGGAGTGGTTTATGTAGCCGAAAATGGGCGCGGAAAAGGACTGGTTTCGGTGCTTCTCGACGCAGTTATCAATTCGCTGAAGGCGGAACATCCTGAAGTTTCGGAAGCGGGAATCCAGGTTTTTGATTGCAATTCCCGCGCAATCAGGGCTTATGAAAAATATGGTTTTTCGCTTTCCCTTCAGAAAAGTTCAGAAGACTTGGAGCTCGAAAAATACCTGCCGTCAAAAACGAAGCTTCAAATGACCAAAAAGATTTAACTTTCACGGATGGAAAAAGAACAAATTACACAAAAGCTTACACCGATATTCCGCGAGGTTTTTAATAAGCCGCAGCTGACAATTTCCGATGATTTATCGGCTGGCGACGTCGACAATTGGGATTCGCTGACGCACATGATCCTGATCAATGAAGTCGAAAAAGGGTTTTCGATAAGCTTTAAGCTTAAGGAGCTCAACAAGATGAAGAATGTGGGCGACATGATCGGGATTATCCAATCCAAATTGTAGTGATATTCACTTCGTTAAACTTTTTCATTTTTTTTCCGGCGGTCTGCCTGCTGTTTTACCTGACGCCCAAAAGCGTGCGGTGGTTGCTCTTGCTGGTCGCGAGTTATTTTTATTACCTGAACCTGAAGCCGGTTTTTGCCCTCATTATGGCTTCGATTACGCTTTCAACCTATATTTTTACACGGCTGATTGACAGCACTTCGGCTGATGAAAAAAAGAAGTTCTACATGCGGTGCAATATTGTGCTTATCCTGCTGCCGCTGCTGTTTTTCAAATATTTCATCGCCATAAACAATATGGCTTTTTACTGGATGGACGGCGCCGGAATGCGATATCCGTTTCCTGAGATCCCGTTTTTGCTTCCCATCGGAATTTCCTTTTATACTTTTATGGCGATCGGTTATACCGTCGATGTTTATAATGAAGAGCTGGCAACCGAGAAGAATATCGGAATCGTCGCCCTGTTCATTTCATTTTTTCCGCTTGTGCTTAGCGGTCCGATCGAACGCGCCGGAAATATGCTTCCGCAGTTCAGGAATATTCCGAATATCAATCCCGGAAATATCGCTAAAGGGCTGAAATGGATGCTTTGGGGTTATTTTATGAAGCTTGTCGTCGCCGACCGCCTTGGCATTTACATCGATACAGTTTATGCGCATCCGCAGCAGTATAATGGAACCACTTTCGTGCTAACCACAATACTTTATCCTTTCCAGGTTTATGGTGATCTCGGCGGTTACTCGCTGATCGCGATCGGTGCGGCCAAAGTGATGGGATTTAACGTAATACAGAACTTTCGCAGGCCGTTTTTCTCAGTTTCGATGTCGGAATTCTGGCGCAGATGGCACATTTCACTTATTACCTGGATCACAGATTACATCTATACGCCGCTGGCGTTTCACTTCCGAAAGCACGGCCGCAGAGGAATTGTCCTGGCGCTGATGTTTGCGTTTTTGATTAGCGGGATCTGGCACGGCGCAGCGCTGACTTTTGTCGCGTGGGGAATCATGCAGGGGACTTTTCTCAGCATTGAAGCCGTAACCGCGCGGCGAAGAATGAACTTTCGGACACAAAGTCAGCTTTCACATAAATGGTGGTTCATTGCGTTATGTTGTCTCCTGACGTTCGTGCTGTTCGCATCTTCACAGGTTTTTGCACGGTCGCGATCAATTGGCGAAGCAATGTCAATTTTCGCCAAAATGGTTTCGGATATTGGACTTCCATATCTTGATCTTAACACGCTTGCGGTCGGAGTTGCCATGTTGGGCATTTTGTTATTATCCGATTTTCGGGATGAGTTTTTTCCGGGAAGGTTCAAGGTGTTTAACAACCGATATATCGTTGTGCGGTTTGGTTCTTATCTCGCCATTTTCCTGCTCATCATTCTGTTTGGCGTAGTCAGCGGACAATTCATTTATTTTAAATTTTAAAATGCGACGGTTAGGCCTAAAAATATTCGTTTTTGCCCTGCTGGTCGTCGCGGTCGTCACCTTTATTCTCGAACGTTTCGGGGGATATATTGACTATTTTTATGTGAAAGTCACTACGCCGGTGCAAACGTCGCTGATTCTTGGCGATTCGCGCCCGATGCAGGGAATTCAACCGTCAATTATAAACGAGTGCATGCCAAACTCCGGCTTTGAATTGCCGATGTACAACTTTGCGTTTACGGGCGTGCAGGGACTTTACGGTCCGCCTTACTTTAAAAGCATTCGCAAAAAGCTGGATCCGAATACGAAAAACGGACTTTTCATAATTGGTGTCAGCCCCGCGCAACTGTCGGTTTCACCAGACGATGACGAGCGCAATCATATCTTTTCCGAAACCAATCAACCGCCGCACAACATGAAGTTCATCAACATGAGGCCGAATTTTGAGTACTTTTTCCGCAATTACCGGTTTTTCCATTTTAACGCGCTGTTTAGGGGAAAATCGCAAACGCATACCGACGGCTGGCTGGAACAGAACGTTTTCTTTTCACCATCGGAGCGCGCATTTAAGAAAAAGCAGCGGATCCAGGGAGTTGTCGAAAATTTTAAAAACCTCAAACCCTCGACCTATCGGCTGCAAAGCCTTGACAGCTTGATCTCGTTCCTTTCGCGTCGCGGAAAAGTTGTGCTGGTGCGATTGCCAATGGATGCCGAACCGGTCGCGATTGAAGATCGTTACTGGCCGCAATTTAATTCGAAAATGAGCGAATTGGCTGTTGCGAATGGTATCAAATATTTTAATTTTACGCAAAAGAACACGTTCGATATGTACGACGGCGCCCATCTAGGTAACAAGTCAGGCGCGCTCTTTACACGCGTTTTGTGCGATTCCATCCGCAAGTCGCTGCCCAACCCAAATCAAAATAAGAATGTTCACGCTCAATAAAATCAGCATTTCGGAAAATGGCCGCCGCGTAAATTACGACTACTCCGTTTCTCCGCAAATTGCGAAATATTTTAACCGTAACGAGCCGTTTTATATCAAGTACGATACTGATGTAACTGCCGTTCCCGAAAGCATTCTGGCCGTTCCGCTGCTGGCCAACGTGATGCCAATCGCCTGGTTTGCCGGCTTCGATGTCACTGTTCCGGTTTTGGACGAGACTTTTTCGGAATCGCTCGAAAACCTCCGCAACGAATTCAAAATACATTTTCCCGATATAGACCCCGACGTCACGCTTCACGTTGAAAACCCGATTTCAAACGTCATTGAAGGCGACGGTACGGGTTTGCTGTTTAGTGGCGGACTTGACGCATTTGAGTCGCTGACCCGAAATCTGGAAAAGCATCCGTTTCTCATTTCTGTTCATGGCGCTGATATCGACGTTGACGATCAGGATCGATGGGAAAACTTCAAGCGCTTTAATGCAGAGCAGCCTGTCATCGGTAGTGAGCGTATTTGTTACGTCGAATGCAACCTCCGCACGTTTTATACGTATGAAGTCGACTTGCTGGTCAATATCGGCTGGTGGGGAAAAATCCAGCATGGAATGGCGCTCATCAGCCTTATTGCGCCGCTGAGCATTTTGAAAGGCATAAAAACAGTCCTGATCGCTTCATCCAATACGGGTGAAGTCAGCTTTGGCTGGGGATCGACATCGGAAACCGACGAGAAAGTCCGTTGGGCCGACATGAAAGTTATCCACGACGGATTTCATCTTCGTCGGACGGAAAAAATCCAAAATATCGTTGATTATTCAAACCGAACCGGCGAATTTATCAAGCTTCGGGTATGTTATTCGGAAATGCGAACCGGCTATAACTGCAGCCATTGCGCCAAATGCCAGCGGACGATGTTCGGGCTGATACTTTGCGGCGCTAACCCGCACGATTTCGGATTTGATACGCCGCAAGATTTTTACGATCTGCTATTTAAAAATTTTACTCCCGGCGCGGTTATGACCACCGGTGTTGCCTACGAATGGCGTTGCCTGCAGGAGAAAGCGGCGGCGGCAGAAAATTTTTACGTCCTATCCGACGCAGCACGTGAGAAAAATAATATTGATACCTTTGCGGCGCTTGACCTGAAGGCGATCGTCAGTACGAATATTTCGGAAAATCGCCCGATGAAGCGGTTCAAATACATCCTGATCAGCAAATACCCGCGACTATTTAATTTTTATCTTTCGATCCGGAGGAAAATCTAAAACTATGCTATACGGCTTACTCACATACGACGAGAACAAACGTTTTTTTAATGTCGGCGACAATATCCAGAGCCTTGCCGCAAAGCAGTTCCTTCCGAAAGTCGATCAGCGGCTTAACCGCGAAAGGCTTGCTGGGTACGACGGCGATCCGATCAAGCTGATCATGAACGGCTGGTTTACCCACAACGTTCACAATTGGGTTCCGTCAGAGAACATCGATCCGCTTTTTGTGTCTTTCCACATCAACAATACCGCAGCGCCGTTTATGCTGAGCGATAAAGGAATTGCGTATCTGAAAAAACACGAACCGATCGGATGCCGGGACCAGTTTTCGGTGGAAACCTTGAAAGCGAAAGGCATCGATGCGTATTTTACAGGCTGCCTCACGTTAACGCTTGACAATTATAAAGTCGACGATTCACAGCGAAACGACAAAATTTACATCGTGGATCCGCTTTACGGATATCCGACGCTCGAAAAAGTAACCTACGATTACCGCCGTTTCCTTCGCAGTCTGCAAAACGGAACGATTTTCAACATTGGCAAACGCAAAAAACATTTGGCAAAATTTATTGATGCCGATTTGATGCGATCAGCAGAAATCATCAACCAGGAGCCGCCGGCAAGTAAATATTCGGACGATCAAAAATTTGCAATGGCCGAAGAACTGCTTCACAAATATGCGCGCGCGAAACTGGTAATTACGTCACGTATCCACTGTGCATTGCCGTGCCTTGCAATGGGAACGCCGGTAATTTTCGTCAACGGATTTACGAGTTTCGTCGACTCGTGCCGGTTTGATGGAATCCTGGAGCTGTTCAACCGGATTGATGTAAACACCGATACCGGCGAATTCACCGCCAATTTTCCGCTTGACGGGAAGATTACCAAAGACACGGTCGTCAAAAACTTTGAAAAGCATCATGCACTTGCCGAGCCGATGAAGCAAAAATGCAGGGAATTTATCGCAAAATAAATGAAGCTCCTGTACATCACCAACGGGATATGCGGCGCCGGTGGCCTTGAAAGGGTTTTGTCGATCAAAGCTTCGATGCTCGCCGAAATGCCCGATTATGATGTACATATTTTAAGCCTGAACGAAAGCGGAAATACCCCATTTTATGATTTTAGTCCGAAAATTACCTTTCATCCCATTGTGGCGAAAGGGAATTTCGTCTCGTTTTACTGGAGTTATATCAAGAACCTGAAAAAAGCGGTTGCTGCGCTTCGGCCCGACATAATCGCGGTCTGCGACGATGGACTCAAGGGATTTTTCATACCGAAAATATTGGGCAAGCCATGCCCGGTAATTTATGAACGCCACGCATCGATCTCGCTTAATGTGCGCGATTCTGCCGCCGGGAAGTTAATGCGCCGACTGATGCGGTTCCTTGCCGCGGATTTCGACAAATTCGTATTGCTTACGCAGTCGAATATCAGCGAATGGCCGGTTCCAAATGCAACGGTGATTCCCAATCCGCTTTCGTTTTTTCCGGACCGTGTTTCAACATTGCAAAATCCGAAAGTTATTGCGGTCGGATCACATTCGTACAATAAAGGGTATGACTTGCTGCTCGAGGCATGGAAACCCATTCAATCGCGGTTTCCTGAATGGAAACTTAACATTTATGGTAAAGCCGACGCCGATCGCAGTTTCATAAAACGTTCCGCGGAACTGGGGCTGCATTCGGTTCATTTTTTCGAGCCTGATCCTGATATCGAATCAAAATACCTGGAATCTTCAATAATGGTTTTGCCGTCGCGGTCGGAAGGATTCGGGATGGTCCTGATCGAAGCAATGGCGTGCGGTGTGCCCTGCGTGGCGTTCGACTGCCCGAGCGGTCCGTCGGATATTGTTTCTAGCGGAATCGACGGTTTTTTGGTCGAAAATGGAAACATAGAGGCGTTCTCGGAAAAAATAGTCTTATTAATTGAAAACGAATCCCTGCGACGCGCCATGCAAACTGCGGCGCGCCAAAGTGTAAAGCAATATTTGCCTGAAGCGATTGTGGCGCAGTGGGACGAACTTTTTAAATCCGTTGCCCGATGAAAAAGATACTGCTTATAATGCCTTACGGTTCGGTTGGCGGAATGGAGCGGCTGGCATCGACCTTCTACCGACATTACAAAAGTCAGGGTTTTGATGTCTTCGGATTGAAAATCATCAAGCTGAAAAGCGACATAATTGACTTTGGCGATGACGAACTTTTTTTGAGCGAGATTGACCTTTCGGAAATGCCGGCGATGAAAAGAGCGCTTTTTTACCTTCAGGCGCCGCTAAAAATCCGCAAGATTGTCAGGGAAAAGGGAATTACGCATTCGATCGCTTTTGGCGACATGGCCAATGTTTTTAGTTCGCTGACATTTACCAATGAATTCAAGATCGCCAGCATCCACGCCTTGAAAAGCGTTGAATTTTCCAGCAATAACCCGCTGAACCAAATCTTCAGGCTCGCATATCGTACGTCTTATAGGAATTTTAGTAAAGTGGTCTGCATCAGCGAGGCCATCCGCAAAGATCTTATTGCGAATTGTGGATTTGCCTTTCCAAATAAGCTCCAGGTTATTTACAATCCGCATGATATTCCGGCAATCCAAAGAATGTCACAGGAGCAAATTCCTACCGACGAAGCCGCCTGGTTCGAAGGCAAGTCGATAGTTTTTCTCGGCCGCTTGTCGATGCAAAAAGCGCCGTGGCACCTGGTGAATGCATTTAAAATCCTGACAGGAAAAATAAAAGACACACAGCTGATCTTCATCGGCGATGGCGATCCGGAAATAGATGCCTACATACGGCAGCGGGTGCGCCGACTGGGCCTTGAGCCGCTTGTAATCTTCGCCGGCCGGCGGACAAATCCCTATAAATATCTTGTGAAAGCTGATGTTTTGGCGTTAAGTTCCTATTATGAAGGAACTCCGAATGTGATCGTCGAAGCAATGGCGCTGGGCGTTCCAACGGTTAGCTCCAATTCGACCGATGGGATCGCCGAAATCATGTCGCTTGCAAAACCCGATGTGTCGGGAAGCCTATTGTTGACCGAAAGCGGAATCATTACGCCCGGGTTTTTTGACGGCTCACTGACAATACCAATAGAGGATAAAAAGATCTCCGAGGAAGCTGCGTTTGCCACGGCGCTCGAAATGGTCCTTCAGGATAGCCGCTTCAGGGCATCGCTCGAACATTCGAAACTCCAGTTGCTTGAGCGGTTCGATCTTCAAAAGGTGGCCGAAAGCTATCTGGATAAAAATCGTTCAACATCGCATTTAAAACAGTAATTTTGCGAACCCGAGCCTGACGCCATTTGGAAAATCTGATCCCGTTAGAATATTATTCCTTTGTTTACTACAACGCGCTTCTGGCGACGGTGTTGCTGGTTTATTTCAACACGACCATTAACGATTTCGGCTCTAAAAAAAACGGCGACTTCCTTCCATTGCTGGGCTGGTTGTTTGCAGCGTTCGTCATCGTGCACATCGGCTTGCGGCCCATCGATCCGGCTTTCGTCGATATGACGATGTATGCGCACATGTTTAATCTTTTTGCCGACGGCACTAACGACATTACTGCAATCGAAGGCGACCGGGGTTTCAACATGTTTCTCCTGGTTACCTCGAAAATAATGACGGTCAAAACGTTTTTTTTGGTTTGTGCGTTGTTGTATATCGTGCCGTTGATTATTGCATCATTTCGCTGGTTTAAGAATCTTTGGTTCTACGGCTTTTTGATGCTGGTCATTTCCTTTTCGTTCCTGGGCTACGGGGTGAACGGAATCCGGAACGGAATTGCTACTTCGCTATTTATCCTGGCGCTTTCGTTTTGGGACCGGAAAGTAATCATGGCGGCGCTTCTCGTACTGTCGATATCGTTCCACAAAAGTATGTCACTCCCGATTTTTGCATTGGTGGCGACACTGTTCCACAACAATGTCCGAACGTATTTAAAAGGATGGATCGCCGCAATCCCGATCTCGTTGATCGTGGGCAACCTGTTCGTGACATTATTTACCACACTTGGTTTTGACGATGCGCGGGTCAGCATTTATTTCAATGAAACCGCCATTGACGATCCGGTTTCCGGTTTCCGGTGGGATTTTATTCTGTACAGCGCAACAGGTGTTTTTGCCGGATGGTACTTTATCGTGAAAAAGAATTTTTCAGATCCACTTTATGCGCGGATAGTCAACATTTACCTTATCGCCAACGCTTTTTGGATACTGATCATCAAAGCGGGATTTTCGAATCGGTTTGCCTATTTATCATGGTTTCTGTTAGCGGTGGTCATTACCTATCCGATGATTAAAGTCCGGATACTGAAAGACCAACACAATGTGCTCGGCAAAATAATCGTCGTCTATTTTATGTTTACGTATTTATTAAACTACATTCTGCATGCGTAAACTTTCGGTCGTCATCCCGGTTTATAACGTCGAGAAAACCCTTCGGAAATGCATCGACTCGGTACTTCAAAACGGACTCGCCGATGACGAATATGAAATAATTATCATTGACGACGAATCGCCCGACAACAGCATTGAAATTGCGCGGGAATTTGAATTGGCTCACAGCAATGTACGACTGATCTCACAGCGTAATAAAGGCCTCGGCGGCGCGCGCAATACCGGAATTTCCCACGCAGTTGGCAAATACCTTCTTTTTCTGGATTCGGACGATTACGTAAAACCGGGCAGCCTTCAGCTCATCGTTGACTACGCCGATAAAGCCGAATGTGAAATCGTCGAATTCGCCGCCGATCTGGTTGAATCCGACGGAAAAATTTCCGGACGAGTTACTCCGGCGCAACTTCGCCAATCGATGTCCGGAGTTGAATACTTTAAGCGTCATCCGTCAATAAACTCGGCTTGCAACAAGCTTTACCTTCGGAGTTTCCTTGCTGATAAGAACCTTCTTTTTCGGGAAAAGATTTTCGCTGAGGATTTTGAATTCAATACGCGTGCACTCTATTTCTGCGATCGCGCGATATCGACCACAATTTCAGTGTCTTGCTTTGTCCGCTCAGAAAATTCCATTACAAGGAGCACGAATCGGGAAAGCAGGGAAAAATATGTGGCCGACTTCATCCGGATCATGCAATTGGTGCGCGATTTTGGAAATGAAGTAGGTGATCAGAAAGAATTTTTCGAGGAGCGATTGACCATTCTCAATGTCGATTTGTTTCTTTTTATGGCTAAAAACCGCTTTTCATTAACTGAAATGAGGAAAGTCAAAAAGCAACTGATTTCAAGCGAAGTGTACTTCGTAAAATACCCGCTTCGGCATTTCGCCAAAAACCTGCTGCGAATAATTTTTCTGCGAATTTTGCCATTGTTCTGACAATAAGTGTAATATTGCCATACTTATAGCGTATGGAAACTCTTAATATTACAACCCCAAGCCGTTCGATTGCAGTTGTCGACGGGCATGATGACAATATCGATAAGGTAACGGTAAAAGCGTTTGGCGACGAATGGACGAGCTTTAATGAATTCTCGCCGGCCGAGATCAAACTCATTGGCGACAGTTATTTTGACATCGTCACTGATGAGATGATCAACAGCGAAACGGTCATGGCCGATTTCGGTTGCGGAAGTGGCAGGTTTACCAAATACTGGCAGGGAAAAGCAAAGAAAATTGTTGCGATTGACCCAAGTGATGCGATTTATGCCGCCGACAAGCTCATCGGAAACGACGACAGCATCCAGCTTGTGAAAGCGTCCATTTCAAACATTCCCTTTGAGGACGGTTATTTTGACTTCGCGATGTCGATTGGCGTACTTCATCACATTCCCGATACCCAAAAAGCAATGTCCGATTGCGTTCGTAAGGTGAAAAAAGGCGGTTGGTTTTATACTTACCTGTATTATAGCCTCGACAATCGCGGCGTGTTGTTCCGACTGCTATTTAAATTGTCAAATGTTTTTCGGGTCGTCATTTCCTCTATGCCACAAAAGTTGAAAGCATTTTGCTGCGATCTGACTGCAATATTCTTCTACATGCCGCTCGTTTTGCTTGCACGATTGATGCGCAAGATCGGAATTCCCTCAAAAATATGGCAGAAAATCCCGCTGTCGGCTTATCATGACAAGAGTTTCTTTGTCATCCGCAACGATGCGCTTGATCGCTTTGGAACTCCGCTCGAGCAGCGATTTTCACGCGCCGAGATCAAGACTATGATGGAAAATTCCGGATTGGGCGAAATCATTTTCTCTGAAAAGCCGGGCTACTGGCATGCCGTCGGAAAAAAGCTTTAATTTTACCGCATGTGCGGAATTAACGGATATGTTGTCAAAAATGGCCGGGGCAAGAGCGTAGGCGATGCGCTTCGGCAAATGAATACCAAAATTATCCATCGCGGACCAGACGAGGATGGATTTTTTGAAGAATCGGAAAATTGCGCTGTGGGAATGGCGATGCGAAGGCTTTCCATCATCGACCTCGCAACCGGCCAGCAGCCAATCTACTCCGACGATCGGACCAAAGTCATTCTATTTAACGGCGAGATCTACAATTTTAAAGAACTTCGGAACAATCTCATTTCAGAAGGCATAAGTTTTCATACCACTTCCGATACCGAAGTCATTCTTCGCCTTTTTGAGAAATATGGCGTAAAGTCGTTTTCAATGCTCGACGGAATGTTTGCATTCAGCATCTACGACAAACTTGCCCAAAAAATATATATCGCCAGGGATTTCTTTGGTGAAAAACCACTTTATTATACGCAAAATCACGATCGCTTTATCTGGGCATCAGAGTTGAAATCGATTATGGAAGTGCTTGGCGAAAAGCCGCCGATCGATACCACAGCGCTGAACTTGTTTCTTCAGCTGACCTACATTCCGGCGCCCTACACAATTTACGAAGGAATCCGGAAACTCGAGGCTAACCATTACATTGAACTCGACTGTACCAACTTCGGTTTTTCGGTGAATGAAATCAGGCAGGATTTCCCAAGTTATCCGGAAATGTCAAAAGCTGACGCGGTGAAAAAGACGCGCACCATGGTTGAGGAAAGCGTCCTGTCACGGTCCGTTTCCGATGTGCCGATCGGAACTTTCCTTTCCGGCGGCGTCGATTCGTCGATAGTTTCGTGGTGCCTTGCCGCCCAGACCCAATCCAAAATCGAAACGTTTTCAATTGGATTTGATAAAAAGTCATTTGACGAAACCGACAAATCACAGGTTGTGGCGAAACTTATCGGAAGCAATCATCACGAGTTCATCATTTCTGAAAAAGATCTCGCTGCCAACATGGACGAAATCCTGCTGAACTTTGACGAACCTTTTGCCGATTCCTCAGCGCTTGCAAGCTATGTCGTAGCACATAAGACGCGCGAATTTGTTACGGTTGCGCTTACCGGCGACGGCGGCGACGAAGTTTTTGGCGGATACAATAAATATTACATCGGAAAACTGAACCAGAATTACACGTCGCTAATCCCGAAAAGCCTGCACAATCCATTTGCGAGCGCAATGCAATCGGTATTGAAAACCGGCGACGACAAGCGTGGAAAACGATTCAAGATCAGCCGGCTTCTGAAAGCGATCAATTACGAAGGCGATTTCTACTACAATATAATTTCGCTGGGATTTTCTGAAAGTGAAGCTAAAGAAATACTAATATCATCGTGGTTTTTATCCGATCCGATGCGACGCTATAAAGATTTGGCAGGTTCACAAAACCGAACGCTGACCGATTTTCGCAATATCGACCGGATGCTCAGCCTTGAAGGCGATATGCTGGTGAAAGTCGACCGCACAAGCATGCTCACCTCACTCGAATGCCGCGCACCGTTCCTGAACAAGGAAATCTGGAATTTTACTGCGCAACTTCCCGAAAAATTCCTGCTTAACGGCTGGGATAAAAAGCACCTGCTGAAGCAAGCCTTTAAAGATTGCTTCCCGAACGATTTCCTCGACAAGTCCAAAAAAGGCTTTGGCGTTCCGGTTGGCGATTGGTTGCGGTCGGCGTTGCGGCACGAACTGGTGTCCTACATAGACCGCGATTTTCTCGAAAAACAATCGGTTTTCAATCCGGATGTTGCCATTTCGCTTGTCATGAACCATCTTGATGGCAAGATCGACAATACGTTTCGGGTGTGGACATTTTTCTGTTTCCAGAAATGGTTTAAGAATATTTATGATGCGTAAGCCAAAGCTGATCCGGATAACGACCGTCCCGATTTCACTTGAAAAATTGCTTCAGGGCCAGTTGCGGTTCATGAGCAGTCATTTTGAGGTAATTGCCGTATCTTCTGAAAAGGAAAATCTGGCAAAGGTCGGACAACTTGAAGGCGTTGAAGTCTTCCACGTCGAAATGACCCGCAAAATCACACCGATTGCCGATCTCAAAAGCGTTTTCAGGCTCTACCGATTTCTTCGCCGCGAACGGCCGTTCATGATTCATTCGCATACGCCAAAAGCCGGCATCGTTGGAATGCTTGCCGCAAAGCTCGCGCGGGTTCCGCATCGGTTGCATACGGTCGCCGGGCTTCCGTTGCTCGAGGCGACAGGAAAGAAACGCAAGTTGCTCGACTTTGTTGAAAAATTCACTTATGCCTGCGCGACGAACGTTTATCCAAACTCTTTCGGTCTCAAGGAAATTATTATCCAAAACAAATATTGTGATCCGAACAAGCTGAAAGTTCTTGCCAACGGAAGCTCAAATGGCATCGACACTGATCATTTTTCCGCAAGCCATTTTTGCGCAGCGGGAAATCTTGATATGAGGAAATCGCTGTCAATTGAACCAGCCGATTTCGTATTCATATTTGTGGGGCGGCTCGTTAAAGACAAGGGAATCAACGAACTCATTGGCGCCTTCCGCATTCTGGCAGACGAATTTCCACAGGTGAAATTGCTGCTGGTCGGAGATTACGAAGCCGATCTTGATCCGCTATCAGCCGAAACAATAAACGCGATCAATTCACATCCTGCGATTAAAAGTACCGGATTTCAATACGATGTCCGCCCTTATCTGACGCTTTCCGATGCGCTGGTTTTCCCGAGTTATCGCGAAGGCTTTCCCAACGGCGTGTTGCAGGCCGGAGCAATGGGTTTGCCGTGCATTGTGAGTGATATCAACGGTTGCAATGAAATTATCAAGAATGGTCAGAATGGTCGGATTATTCCCGCTAAAGATCAGCAGGCGCTTTTGAATGCGATGCGCGAATTGTTGTCGGATACCGAATTGGTTGCGGAAATGAAGCAGAATGCACGGCCGATGATTGTCGATCGTTTCTCACAGCGCGTGGTTTGGGATGCGATTCTCGAAGAATATCGTAAATTTGGAAACCCCGACCGCCATTATGTATCGTAATTTCTTTAAAAGGCTCATCGACTTTTTCGCCGCTTTTATTGGGCTGGTGGTCCTTTTTCCGATTCTTTTTGTCGTAACGGTATTTCTTGCGATCGCCAATGACGGAAAGCCGTTTTTCTTTCAGCAACGGCCGGGAAGAAAAGGGCGAGTGTTCAAAATTGTCAAATTCAAGACGATGAACGACAAGGTTGACGAATTCGGCAATTTGCTTCCGGATGAACAACGTCTCACCCGAATCGGTGCATTCGTCCGTCGTACTTCACTCGATGAATTCCCGCAGCTTATCAATGTGATCAAAGGCGACATGAGCCTGATTGGCCCGCGGCCACTGCTGACCGGATATCTGCACCTTTACAATGAATTTCAGAATCGCCGCCATGAAGTACGTCCCGGAATCACGGGCTGGGCACAAGTCAACGGCAGGAACGCAATATCATGGGACAAAAAATTTGAATATGACGTTTGGTATGTCGACCATATCAGCTTTGCGCTCGACTGCAAGATCATTTTTAAAACCATATTGAAAGTACTTAAAAGCGAAGGCATCAATCCGGCAAATGCAATGTCGACTGAACCTTTTAACGGATATAACTGATGAATAACATTCTAATAACCTCGGCCGGCCGGCGCGTTTCACTGGTGCGATTTTTCCAGGTTGAACTCCGACGTGTTTTTCCCGATGCGAAAGTTCTTGCTTCGGATGCCAATCCTGAACTTTCAGCAGCCTGCATGGTTGCCGATGATTTTTTTAAAATCTCCCGGGTTAGCGAGCCCGATTACATTCAGGAATTGCTTCGGCTTGCGCTTGTAAATGACGTTCGGCTGATTATTCCTACAATCGACACCGAGCTGTTGGTGCTTTCAGCCAATATCGACCTTTTCCGGATCAATAATATTACGATTTGCGTGTCCGATTTGGACAAGGTGACTATTTTCCGCGACAAGCGACTGACCCATCAGTTTTTTGATGAGCACGGAATTACATCTGCAAAAGAATATGATAAGCAAAATTATTCGCTACCGCTTTATCTGAAGCCTGTTGATGGAAGCCGCAGCGTTGACAATTTCGTGATCAAGGAGCAATCGCAGCTTACCGATTACCATTTTTCGAACGAAAAACTGATGTTCCTGGAATACCTCGATCATAAGAAGCACACGGAGTATACGATCGATCTGTATTACGACAGGAACAGCGATTTGAAATGCATGATTCCGCGCAAACGAATTGAAGTCCGCGACGGTGAAGTCAACAAAGCCGTAACCAACAGGACAAAATTTGTTTTTGAACTTGCCCGAAAACTTAAATTCATCCAAGGATTCCGCGGCTGCATTACGCTTCAGGTTTTTGTCAACAATGAGACCGGCAATTTGTATGGAATTGAGATCAATCCAAGGTTTGGCGGCGGTTATCCGTTGAGTTACCTCGCCGGAGGTAATTTTCCGCAGTGGCTTATTCGCGAATACCTTCTTGGTGAATCGGTTGCGCCTTATGATGATTGGGAAGAAAACCTGATGATGCTTCGGTACGACGACGAAGTGCTTGTTCACAATTACGACCATTGATGCCATCAGCGACCATTGTTTTTGACCTCGACGACACTCTGGTAAAGGAAATCGATTACCTGAAATCGGCGTTCCGCGAAATTGCTTCCGATGCCGGAAACATTGGGTTGTACGATCAAATGATGGAATGGTATTATGCGAAGCAGAACGTTTTCGGAAATCTTGAGGAACAGCTTGGAAAGCCCATAAAAGAGCGATTCAGGCAATTGTACCGGAATCATTTTCCTGATTTTGACAAACAATCCGTCAATCGAAATTTGTTGTTGGAATTGAAATCGGAAGGTTTTAAAGTCGGAATGGTAACTGACGGATATTCGGTAACGCAACGCAACAAGCTACGTGCGCTCGATATTGAAGACATTTTCGATCTTGTGATTGTTTCTGAAGAATTCGGATCGACGAAACCGGATGAACGCAATTTTGCGGTTTTTCACCAATTCAATACCGATCGCTATTTTTACGTCAGTGACAATGTGGCAAAGGACTTTATTGCGCCCAACAGTCTGGGCTGGACAACAATCTGCCTGATCGACGACGGAAACAATATCCATCCGCAGGATTTCAACCGTGAACCGCAGTATTTGCCGCATTTCAAGGTCGGTCACCTTCAGGAAATCCGAAACTATATTCATTAATGGAAAAAGCGAAGACAGCAGATTTAAGGACCAACAGCGAATTCTTGCCGATCACATTGATTGTGCTCGTTTTCTTTGCCGTGTTGTACTTCTTTAGTCCGTCTGTTCGCGGATCCGATCAATATTGGTACGTTGGCGACATCGAACGTGTTGTGTTGCAGGATGGTGCGTATGCAACCAACTCGGTTTTTCCCAATTCGCTGCCATCGGACCTTAAAGAGCTTCCAAGGCCGTGGGTTCAGAATAAGCCGGTAAGCTACATCGTTTTGCAAATCGCCTGGCTGACCAAAAATGGCCATTTGGCGTGGCTTATATTCAATACGCTTTGCCTGGTGGCATCGGCGCTGATGGTCGCGCGCTGTCTTCAATTGCGGAGAAAACTGTGGTTTATTGCACTTTTTTTGTTTTTCCCATTTAATTTTTACCTGGCTTCACAGCCGCTTACAGATATGTTCATTCTTTTTCTTGTGGCGGCAATCCAATATTTGCTGGTTGCCGCAAAGCGGAACAATCTGACCGTAATCTTATTGGCATTAGCCACGGCAGTGCTGATCGCTCAACGTCCGAATTACCTGCTGCTGCTGATTGTGGTTCCCATTGCGTTTTATTTTTTGTGGCCGCGGAAAAAACTGCTTTCGACGGGTGTTTTTTTGGTGGTTACGATGGCTTTGGTCTATGTGAACAGCCTTGTGATCAAAGAACATTTGTTGATCCGTCCGACGATTATTGACACGATCGTGAACAATATGCCGGGCAAGACCAATATGGGCAATTATCTTTATCCGTACCACGCGGCGAATCTTTCTGTGAGTGAATTGGCTTCGGTGTTGTGGACGAAATTCTGCGGCGCTGTCATCAACCAACTTGAGTTTTTCGGAATTTCTTCGATGATGTTTTACCTGGTCAACCTGATGTTGATCGGATTGGTAATCATCATTGCGAAAAGACGCTGGAAAACTCCTGCAATTGCTGTGAGCATGATATTTATTGCAATTCATTTCGCGACGGTTATTCTGTTTGCGAATCAATATCGGTACGCCGCGGCGATCATTCCGGCACTTTTTATTGTTGATGGCGAAGCACTTCGAACCCTAAATTTTCGGATCGATTTAAAATGGCAGCGCGCCGCTGTTATCGCTTTTTGCCTTCTTTTAACTTCTGTCATTGGATATCAGGTACGCATAACTGCCATCAGCGAAAAAGATCTCAATGCGCGCGTTGCGGAACTGGCGAAACAAAAAAACATCACAGCGCTGATGTGCGAATGGAACAATGGCGGATGCCTTTCAGTGGGTTATGCTTTGAGTCCGCGACCGGTGTTCTATTTTCCCCGCGATTATTCGGTATCCGATTGGATGGCTGCTGCTAAAAAAATACATACTAACTTTGGCATCGTTTATTACAAGTCACATTTATATAACGAGTTGCAACCGTTTATTGTAAATGAGGAACGGGTTAAAGGGACAGATATAATTTTATTTGAAATAGGGCCGCAAGGGCCGGACACAATAAAAAAATAATGGCTGAAAAAACTAAAATATGGCTTTCCTCGCCGCACATGGGCGGAGTCGAGCAACAATTCGTGCAAGAAGCATTCGATTCGAATTGGGTCGCGCCGCTGGGCCCGAATGTCACCGGATTTGAGCAAGACCTTGAGCACTATATCGGCGAAGGCTGTCATATCGCAGCACTCAGCGCGGGAACGGCAGCGCTTCACCTCGGACTCGTTCTTTTGGGTGTATCGGCGGGCGATGAGGTTATCTGCCAGAGCTTTACGTTCTCGGCATCTGCAAATCCAATCAAATACCTGGGAGCCAATCCGGTTTTTGCCGACAGTGAGCCGGAAACGTGGAATATCTGTCCGAAGGCGCTTGAAGAAGCCATTACCGACCGAATTTCGAAAGGAAGAAAACCAAAGGCAATAGTCGCGGTGCATCTATACGGAATGCCTTACAAGGTTGATGAAATTAATGCGGTCGCCGCTAAATTCGGCATCCCGGTTTTGGAAGACAGCGCTGAAGCATTGGGAAGTACATACAAAGGGAAAAAATGCGGGACTTTTGGCGACATTGGGATTCTTTCATTCAACGGAAATAAAATAATCACAACTTCGGGAGGCGGCGCCCTGGTCGCACATTCCAAGCAAATCAAAGAAAGAGCAGTCTTTCTGGCAACGCAGGCCCGGGACAACGCGCCGCATTACCAGCACAGCCACGTCGGCTACAATTATCGCCTGAGCAACATTTGCGCGGGAATTGGACGTGGGCAAATGCAGGTACTCGACAAGCATCTGGCGCTTCGACGGGAAATGTTTAATTTTTACAACGAATACTTTTCCAACATCGAGGGCGTTGTTGTGCAGTCGGAACCCGATGGCGATTACTTTTCAAACCGCTGGCTGACAGCGATTACGATCGATCCTTCAAAGACAGGCGGAAAAACGAGAGAAGATTTGCGGTTGGCGCTTGAAGCGGAAAATATTGAGAGCAGGCCGCTTTGGAAGCCGATGCATCTGCAGCCGGTTTTCGCCGATTGCCCGTATTACGGCAGCGACGTTTCAGAAAAGTTGTTTGAAAATGGCCTTTGCTTGCCATCAGGCTCGAATTTGGGCGACGATGACAGGACGCGGATAAAAGATGTTTTTAGTCGGTTTTTCTCACGATTTTAACGCATCCTAAAAATTAAATTGTACATTTCGTATTTTAAGATTGGTAATGACTAGTTCCATAATCCGGGCTTTATTTAAGAGCATTTCTGAAAAGAGGTTTCTCAATATCGGCTATCTGCCGCGCTGGATTATCTTCTGTATTGACGTCTTTATCGTCTTCGTTGCAAATATCGTGACCTACATTATTGGGCACAGCCTTTCGGTAAGCTTTTACCAGAACATCCACAGTTATGGCCTCATCATTACGATGAACGCCATTTTCTTTATCCTTTACCGGACTTACTCCGGAATTATCCGGCATTCGACATTTATTGACGGCGTGAAGCTGCTGGTTTCGACTTCGACGGCGTTTCTGACGTTGATGGTCATCAATTACTCATGGGAATTCATTTTTCTGCAGAAGTTATATTCCACAACGGGGCTTTTCATCAGTTACCTGATTTCGTTCCTGCTGCTTTTCCTGTTCAGGATCATGGTAAAGTACCTGTTTGAACGCTACATGCATACCGCCGATTCGAAGAAGCTGATCGATGCCATTATTTACGGCGCTGATGCCAATGCGATTTCGGTAGCAAACGCACTTCGTACGGAAGTTCCAAGCCGGTTCAGGCTTCGCGGTTTCATCGACAAGTTCCATCACGACAAAACTTCAAAAAGGATACTGAACCTTCCGATCGTCAACCAGAATAAAAAGCTGCACGTTATTTTGCGGTCGATGAAAGCCGACGCGTTGATTATTGCCGAAAAAAGCCTCTCAAAGGAAGAAACGCGCGCCATTGTTGAAGAATGCCTCGAATACAATTTCAAGGTTTTTACAGTTCCGTTGATAACCGACTGGGAAGACAGGCAACAAATCTCCAATAAAGTAAAGAATTTCGAAATCGAGGATTTGCTTGGACGCAAACCGATCGTATTGCACATGGATACGATTTCGCAGCAACTGAAGGGCAAAACCGTGATGATAACCGGCGCTGCTGGCTCGATCGGAAGTGAAATCACCCGTCAGGTACTGAATTTCATGCCAAGCAAACTGATCATGCTCGACCAGGCGGAAAGTCCGCTTCACAATCTTGCCCTTGAAGTGGAAGGCATGGCCAAAAACCTCCGCATCAAAAGCATTTTAGCCGATATCCGCGATCGTGAGGCATTGGAGCAGATTTTTGTGAAATACAGGCCGGATGTTGTTTATCATGCGGCGGCATACAAGCACGTTCCGTTAATGGAAGGAAATCCGTCGCAGGCGGTGATGACCAACGTAATCGGAACAAAAAACCTGGCAGATTTGTCGCTTCAATACAACGTTTCCCGATTTGTGATGGTTTCGACCGATAAGGCAGTCAATCCGAGCAACGTCATGGGCGCCAGCAAGAGGATTGCCGAAAAATACGTCCAATCGCTCCAAAACCACCAACGGCCTGGAACTCCGCAAGCAACGAAATTTGTAACGACCCGTTTCGGAAACGTGCTCGGTTCCAATGGATCGATTGTACCGCTTTTTACGAAACAGATCGAAAAAGGCGGACCTCTGACAATTACGCATCCCGAAATCATTCGCTATTTTATGACCATTCCCGAAGCATGTCAATTGGTGCTTGAGGCCGGAACAATGGGAAATGGCGGTGAAATTTTTATATTCGATATGGGCGAACCGGTCAAAATCATCGACCTTGCAAAGAAGATGATCAGGCTTGCAGGATTTACTCCGGGAAAGGAAATCGAAATTAAAATTATCGGATTGCGGCCGGGCGAGAAGCTTTACGAAGAACTGCTGAACGACAATTCAAAAACGCTCCCAACGCATAATGAACAAATTATGATTGCAGTTGATACACCGGAAGATTACGATGTCATCAACGACTCTGTAATGGAAATGGCTGCTATAACGAAAAATACGTCCAGTGCCGAAATTGTATCGAGAATGAAACGACTTGTGCCCGAATTTAAAAGCATGAATTCGGTTTTTGAAACGCTTGACCAGTAATTAACTGCAATCGCGAGTACCTAAATATGCTATCTTTGCCAACTTAACAAAAATATATGAGATTCACCTTGCGAAATATCCTCTTAATAACTGTGGCCGTGATGAGCCTTTTTTCATGCGGATCAAAGAAGAACTTCGTTTATGTGCAGGGCATCGAGCATGCCGCCAGCTATGATGAGTCGAAACATTACGAACTCACGCTGCAACCCGATGACGTACTCAGCATTGTTGTGAGTGCCGAAGATCCCGAGGTTACTGCGCCGTTCAACATTCCGGAGATTGAAAGTAATGACAAGGAATCGCCGGGAATAAAAACCTACCTGATTGACAATTCCGGATATATCGATTATCCTGTGCTTGGAAAACTTAAACTTGCAGGGCTGAGCAGGAGTGAAGCGAGCAACTTGCTTGTCAGCGGACTTTCGAAATACATACACGATCCTTCGATCAATCTTCGCATCATGAACTTTAAGGTTGCTGTCCTGGGTGAAGTTGGCAGGCCAAACATTTATCCGATTCAGCACGAACGGATCACCCTTTTGGAAGCATTGAGCATGGCTGGCGATGTTGGCGTATACGGCTTACGCCAAAATATCCTCATTATCCGCGAATCGGAAGGCAAAAAAACATACACACGGGTCGACATTACAAAACCCGATTTCCTGAATTCCCCATATTATTACCTGGCGCAGAACGACGTGGTTTATGTCGAACCGAATAAAGTCCGCATAAATTCCAGCGTCATCGGGCCAAACACTGCGGTATTCCTTTCTGCAGTTTCATTATTGGCAACATTTATCGTATTGTTGCGCTAATTCCAAACAAAAACTTGATGGAACCTCATCCTTCACTGAACAAAGAATCTCAAGAAGAAACCGTAAACCTGCGGGAGATGGTCGACAAATATCTGGTCCACTGGCGCTGGTTTGTGCTGAGTGTGCTGGCATTTTTGGCACTTGCCGTACTTTACCTGAGGTACTCGATACCGTCGTATAAGGCATCAACTACCATTATGGTAAGGGACGAGCGCAAGGGAAGCTATCAATCGGAACTTTCAACGTTCGAAGATCTCGGGTTGATGAAAGGGATGAAAAGCAACGTTGACAATGAAGTCGAGGTCATAAAATCGTATTCGATTATTGAGGATGCCGTTAAAAGCCTTAACCTTAACATCAGTTATTTTGCTCAGGGCCGCCTGAAATCGCAGGAACTCTATCACGACAATCCGATCAAGTGTACGATCATCAAAATGGATCGACAATTCTACGAGGGAAGAAAGTCATTTCAAGTTAAGTCGGTCGACGATAACAGCTACGAATTGTCCACCGGTGACGGGAAAGTGATTGGTACTTTCGCGTACGGTCAGGCAATAAAGATGAAGCATTGCAAAATGGTGATAAACCGCAATTTCAGGAAGGATTCGGCTAAGAAGACTTATGAGATTACGATGGTATTTAACCGTTTGTCCGACGTGGTTGAAAATTACCGGGGCAAATTGAACATTGCACCCGTAGGAAAAAATACAAGTATCGTTGAACTCACAATGGTCGATCCTGTTCGCGAAAAGGCCGAAAACCTGCTCGACTCGATAATTTTCATTTACAACCAGCGTGCAATTGCCGATAAGAATTTCGTTTCCAAGAATACGGAGGAGTTTGTCGTAAAACGGCTGAAACTGATTTCTGAGGAACTTGGCGATGTTGAAAAAGATGCTGAGGTTTTTCAAAAAAACAATCAGGTGACCGACATTTCGTCCGAAGCTGGCTTGTTCCTCGAAAATTCGGCGCTTTATGAAAAGCAGCTTATCGAAACCGAAACGCAGCTAAATATTGTCGCTTCGATGATCGATTACATGCGAACAATCGCAATCGACCAACTCGTGCCAATCAACATCATTCCCAATGAGGGAAATACCGGAGCATTGATCGGTGAGCACAACGACCTCGTGCTCACCAGGAACCGGATCGCAAAAAGCGGAACTGCCGACAACCCTGCGCTCCAGAAAATGAATAAAAAGATCGCCGAGCTGAACGAGAATATTAAAGTCAGCTTGAGCACGCTCAAAGGCGTACTCAACATCCGCAAGCGCGATCTTGAGGCGCAAGGGCGGACCATTTCGGGTAAAATATCGCAGGTTCCACGCCAGCAGCGTGAGTTCCGTGGAATCAACCGTCAACAGCAAATCAAAGAGTCGCTTTACCTTTACCTGTTGCAAAAGCGCGAGGAAATTGCAATTTCACTCGCCGTAACTCCCGAAAATGCGAAAGTGATCGACAGGGCGCGTTCGTCCGACATTCCGGTTTCGCCGGTGAGGAAAATTTTCTATCTCGGCGCAGTATTGCTCGGGCTTCTGATTCCGTTCCTGATCATTTATCTGCTTGACCTGATGGATACGAAAATCAAGAACCGCCATGACGTTGAGAGCAAGATTAGCGTTCCATTTTTGGGCGACATTCCGAAATCGGAAAATAACGACGAGATCATCAACACCAATAGCCGTTCAAGTTCTGCCGAAGCCATCCGGATCGTCCGGACGAATTTGGAGTATTTGCTTGGAAATGTTCCCGACAAACAGGCGCGCACTATTTTCGTGACCTCGACATTGCCAAAAGAAGGTAAAACGTTCGTTGCAGTCAATTTGGCTACGACCATAGCGCTTTCGAACAAGAAAGTTTTGCTAATCGGCCTTGACATCCGGAATCCGAAAATCGACAAATATGTCCAGCTGCCTTCCAAAGGACTGACAAACTATCTGGCGCAAAAAGAGGGCGACATCAACGACTTCATTATCAAGCTTGACAACCACGAAAACCTGTTCGTTCTGCCTTCGGGCGCGATTCCGCCAAACCCGGTCGAGTTGCTGATGAACCGCAAAATGGAAAACCTGTTCGAAGAGCTCAAATCGCAGTTTGAATATATTATCGTTGACACCGCGCCGGTAAGCGTGGTTACCGATACCTTGCTCATCGCCAAAAATGCCGACGCGTTCATTTATGTTATGCGCGCGAACTACCTCGACAAACGACTACTTAAACAGGCCGAGACATTCTATAAAGAGAAAAAACTACCGAATATGGCAATCGTCCTGAACGATACATTCTGGAGGAAAAGCTTCGGTTACGGCTACGGATATGGTTACGGATATGGTTATGGATACGGATATGGCTACGGCCAGGAAGAAGAGAAAAAGCCGTGGTACAAACGCATTTTCGGAAACTGATCTAAAAGTCGAATTGCCGGTTGTTAGGAAGGATTGCCATCAGCGCCTTGTCGTGTTTGATAACCAGCCTTCTTTCGAATGACCGAACGTGATTCAGGTGATGAACATCCGATCCGGTCAAATCGATCAACCCCTTTTTCAGAAGTTCGTCGGCGGCGATCGCCACAGCCTTTCCGTAATAGCCGACGGTAGAAAGGAGGTTCATCTGGAACAGGCATCCCGCGTTGTGCAGTTTTTCGTACTCCCTAAAATTATTGTGGTAAAAATTGTAACGCTCCGGATGTGCCAATACCGGCCGGTATCCTGCCAATTGCAGGTCGAAAATGATCTGGAAAAGTTGGATCGGCGGGTTCAGGTAGGACATTTCAACCAAAACAAGGTCATCCTTTAACGTCAGCAGCGGTGCTCCGGACTGGAACAACTTCACAAAATTTGCGTCCATCAGATATTCCGCGGCTGCCTTAATCCGGACGTTCGGTAGGGTAGATTTCACCTCGGAAAGCGCGCCCTTTATCGTTTCCGGAGTGTTTTCCCAAACCACCGCCATGATGTGTGGCGTGGTTATGAATTTGCAGAAGCCGATCTCGGACAGCTGTGCTATTAATGAGGCTGAATCGTCGATTGTCTTCGCGCCGTCGTCAATTCCGGGCAAAAGATGCGAATGGATATCGATGTAACCCGGCGGAAGAAGATCCTTTAAAAATGGGCGTTTTTTAAGAAGCGACAGCAATGGTTTAGCTTTATTCGCACAAAGTTAATTAATTATTCAGATGAGCCGCTGCCGGTTACAATACGTTGATGCTAATTATTATATTTGCGCGTCCGGTTGCGATTTTTGCAGTTCGGATTCCAATTAAAACATGAAAGAAGCCGAATCAATTGAGGAATGGGACCTGGTCATAAAAGGCCATACTTCACTCTTTGACATCAGGTTTCGCGACCTCTGGCACTACCGCGATTTGCTCGTGATGTTCGTCAAACGCGATTTTGTCAGCTTCTACAAACAAACGATCCTCGGGCCGCTTTGGTTTTTCATCCAGCCGATATTTACAACAATAGTTTTCACCTTCGTCTTCGGAAGGCTGGCACAAATTGGAACAGACGGACTTCCGCAAGTACTCTTTTACCTCTCGGGAATTACTGCGTGGAATTATTTCGCCGACTGCCTGACGAAAACCAGTACCGTATTTAAAGACAATACCCATATTTTCGGAAAAGTATATTTCCCACGGCTGATCATGCCACTAAGCATCGTGGTCAGTAATCTCGTCCGCTTTGGTGTCCAGCTGATGCTGCTCGTAGCGGTCATGGTTTTTTATGCAATCAATGGCGCAAATTTTCACGTTGGATTTGCCATTGTGCTTTTTCCGCTCCTTGTGTTGCTGATGGCGCTACTCGGACTCGGATTGGGTCTCATCATTACTGCAATCACCACAAAATATAAAGACCTCACATTTCTCGTGGCGTTTGGCGTTCAATTGTTGATGTATGCCACAACAGTGATTTATCCGCTAAGTGTTGCACGTGCAAAATTTGGGGCCTACGCCTGGATCGTCGAATTGAATCCGATGACGGGAATCATAGAAGCTTTCCGATTTGCATTCCTCGGAAAAGGCGAATTTACGGTGCAAAGTATCGGCTATTCCGTCGGCATAACGCTTTTCGTGCTGGCAATCGGAATCGTAATTTTCAACCGGACCGAGAAAAATTTCGTAGATACAATATGAGCCAGCCCGTCATCAAAGTTAATGAGCTTTCCAAAGCTTACCAGATCGGACAATTCGGCACCGGGACGATTTCGCGCGATATTGAACGATTCTGGATCACGAAGGTTATGGGCAAAGAAGATCCATTTCTGAGAATAGGAGAAGCGAACGATCGCAGCAAAAAAGGCAGCAGCAACATCGTCTGGTCGCTGCGTGACATCAACTTTGAAATCGAACAGGGCGACGCTGTCGGGATCATCGGCAAAAACGGCGCAGGAAAAAGTACGCTTTTAAAACTGCTCTCACGAGTCACCGCGCCGACAAGCGGACAAATAAAAGTGAAAGGCCGAATCGCCAGTTTGCTGGAAGTCGGCACCGGCTTTCACCCTGAACTCAGCGGAAGGGAAAACATTTACCTGAACGGCGCGATCCTGGGAATGCGCAAAAAGGAAATTACGCGCAAACTGGACGAAATAATCGACTTTTCCGGTGTCGAGCGCTACATTGATACTCCTGTCAAACGCTATAGCAGCGGAATGTACGTCCGACTTGCTTTTGCAGTTGCCGCGCATTTGGAGAGCGAAATATTGATTGTCGATGAGGTTCTTGCGGTTGGTGATGCCGAATTTCAAAAGAAATGTCTCGGAAAGATGCAGGATATTTCCTCGGGTGACGGCCGAACCGTGCTATTCGTAAGCCACAACATGGCTGCGGTCCAGAATCTTTGCAGCAAGGGAATTTTGCTCGAAAACGGCATGATCACGCATCAGGGTGAAATTGGCGGAACGATTACCAGATACCTCAAATCCGATAATTCGCATAAAGTGCGATTGCTGGATATCGCTTCGCGCAAAGGAAGTAAAATTGTCATGTTCGAAGAAGTCAACGTATACGGCGAAAATCACGACGTGTTGCCCATGTCGGGTTCGCCGCTCTCGATCGCGATCAAATTGAAAAATCCTGAAAACATAAGGATGCGCGATTTGCGGTTTGACATGCGAATTGAAGACGAACAGGGCCAGCGCGTTTCGTGGGTAAGCACCAGCCTGAAGGAAATGCCGCAGGAAATGGCCGCCGGCGAAATCAAAATCAGCTATCCGAAATGTCCGTTCAATACCGGAAGCTATACGGCAACGCTTTTTATGACAGTTAACGATAAGGTTGCCGATTGGATTGACAATGCCTTCAGCTTCCAGGTTGAAGACGGCGACTTCTTCGGAAACGGAAGAAATGTTCCGACGAACCAAAGCAAAGTGCTGCTCGATTTTAACATGGAAATTAGCTGAGATGAAAAACTTCTTTTACGGGCTGCTGATTAAACTCGGATACAAGGTCGAAAATATCAAGAAAGCAAAATCTGCAATTGAAACCGGCCTGCAGCGTTTCGACGTGCTCCAAAACAAAAACCTGCTTTTTCGCGCGCACCGCTACATTGAAAATATCAATCGTGAATTCCCTGATCTTTCCATCTCCGACAGTGGCGAAGGCGTGCTTGTTTCATTTAGCGGATTGAAGATTTATGTTGAAAGCGCAGAGGAATTTTTCATAATCAATGAAGTGTTTATCGAAAAGGATTATAACTTTTTGACGCCCGTCGACTGCATATTGGTTGATATTGGGGCCAACATCGGAATATCGTCGCTTTATTTTTCACGCATTTCGTCGGTCAGGAAAATATATGCGTTCGAGCCGGTTGCGGACACCTTCAGCCAGGCTAAGGAGAATTTCGCCAGAAACGGAAAAAACGATACCATTGCGGTCGAAAACATCGGGCTCGGCAACAGCAGTAGGCGTGAGACGTTCATTTTCAATAAGATGATGAAAGGAAATACCGGACTTCGCGGAAAGCTCAGCAAAAGTTACGCACAAGCACAAGAGTACGATGAGCGGCCGGTGCAGATAGAAGACGCCGATGGCGTATTTAGACGTATAATTTCTGAAAATCCGCGCGAAAAAATAGTTGTCAAAATGGATTGTGAAGGCGCCGAATACGAAATAATCGGGCGGCTAAGCGAAACGAATCTTCTTGGGAATATCCATGCTTTTCTCATCGAATGGCACGACAAGGGCGCTGCTTCAATCGAGCAGCCACTTCGCGACGCGGGCTTCTTCGTATTCTCGCGGCAACTGACACCGGAATCCGGAATGATATATTGCGTTAAAAATCATTAGGATATCAGCGGCAGCTGCCATTATTTTGCACTGAGCGAATATGATCATGCAATTTCCATTGGTTTCCGTTATTATTCCGGCTTATAACCAGGCCGAATTTCTTCCCGAAACACTAGAGTCGGTTTTAAGCCAACGCTATCCAAACTGGGAATGCGTTATCGTTGACGACGGTTCTGCCGACGAATCCTTTAATGTCGCCCAATCAATCGCCGACCGTGATTCGCGTTTCAAAGCTGTAAGAATTGCCAACAGCGGAGTTTCCGCTGCCAGAAATACCGCCATCGGCGTCGCGACCGGACATTACATTCTTCCACTTGACGGTGACGACAAAATCGCTCCCGATTATATTTCCGAGCTTGTAAAAGCGATGGAAGAAGATCCGTCGATAAAGGTCGCCTATGGCAGCAGCGAAAAATTCGGACTTGAAAATGGCGCCTGGGAACTTGCCGATTTCACTTTTGACAATCTCATTCTGAGCAATATGATCCATTGTTGTGGCCTTTTCCGCAAAGCCGATTTCGATGCAATCGGAGGCTACGACACTGCGATGCACGAAGGGCTTGAGGATTGGGAATTCTGGATCAATTTTTTAAAGGAAGACGGGATCGCGAAGAAAGTCGAGTCGGCGCATTTTTATTATCGCGTCAAATCAGAATCGCGAATGACGCGGATTTCACTTCAAAAACGCTATCGGCTGCTCGCTTACCTTTACTACAAGCACAGTAATTATTACGAAAGCTTTCTCGAAAATCCCGACAAGCGGATCAGCATCGACTTTGCGTACGGTTTCTGGCTTAGCGCGCAAACTTACTTCCGCAACGACCGGGAACGATTCGAGAAAATCAAAAAATACTACAAGATCAGGTTAAAAAAGGAATTGTCATCTGTCGATTTTTTTACGAAAAAGAAGATCCTTTTCCATTGGTATCGCCGCGGAAAGCTGAACTTTTCGCTTTGGGACGTTCTAATAAACTAAATTGCGCGCATGATTTCAGTTGTCATACGAAATAAAAATGAAGAGCACGAGCTCGAATTCCTGCTGAAAAACCTGACGCAGCGCTACAAAGACGACATTGATGAGATAATTGTTCTCGATAATCTTTCAAGCGACAGAAGCGAGGAAATCACCCGGCAATATGGAGCAAGATTTGTCACAATCCGCAATTTCTCTTACGGCGGAAGCGCGAATATTGCCGCTGAAGAAGCGAAAAGCGATATTGTGGTAGTATTCAGCGCACACGCTTTCCCGGTCAGCGACGATTTTTTTAAACTGATCAGCGCAAAGTTCAAAGGCCGCGAATCGGAGCTTGCCGGAGTTCGGTGCATACATTATGTCAACGATTACAAAGCGTATATCAACAAACTTTCGGCTGCTGACGATCCAAATTTATGCGGACTCAACTTTGCGGCTTCGGCATTTAATAAGCGGATGTGGCAGGAGATTAAATTCAAAGGTGATATCCGAACGCTTGAAGATAAGGAGTGGACAAAACAAGTGCTTCGCCGTGGATATAAAATCGAATTTGTTCCGGCGGTGTTTTGTTACCATACTTTTCGCACTCGGAAGCAGTTATTTTTCCGGTTCAAAAATGAAGTTGTCGGCGGATACCAGCTTCATCATACCGAATATACTTTCGCAAAAGCAGCAAAAAACTTCCTCTATACGCTTGGTAAACTTTGCAAGAATTTCGTCGCCGACCTTTATTACCTGGTTCGCAGGCTGTTTTTTATGATCGGATTCCTGATCAACAAACCCGAAAAATTCGAATAATGCCGGAACTCCCCAATTCGGTTTCCCAACAAGCCAACGTACCGATCGTAAAATCGCCAATTAAATTCTCAATCCAGATCGCAACCAAGAACCGACGCGGCGACCTGGAAGTAACGCTGAAGAATATCGCGCATTTATTGGAACGCGACGACGTAGAATGCATTGTCACCGACGACGGTTCATCTGACGGTACTTTTGATTTTGTTATCTCTACTTATCCGAAAATAATCGCCCGACGCAACGAATCTTCGCTCGGATATCTCGTTTGCCGAAACCAAATGCTCAATTCCACCGCAACATATGTGGTTACGCTTGACGACGATGCTCATTTTCTTTCGGAAAATCCACTCGAAGAAATCGAAACGCATTTCGAAAGTCACCGCGAATGTGGACTGTTGGCTTTCCGGATTCTTTGGAGCAAAACCCCGCCGTCAACTCTGATCAGTGATGAAAAGTCCGTTCGTGTTCGCGGATATGTCGGATGCGGCCACGCCTGGCGTATGGAAAGCTGGAAGAAAATCCCGTCGTATCCCGAATGGTTCAAATTCTATGGCGAAGAGACTTTTGCATCAATGCATCTTTTCCTTCGCAATATCGAGATTCATTACCTGCCGCAAGTCCTCATACAGCATCGCGTTGACCTGCAAGCCCGAAAGAATAATAAAGATTACAAGGTTCGTTACAGAAACGGCTTGCGCGCCGATTATTTTCTGTTTTTTCTGTTTCTGCCGTGGCGACTTATTCCTAACAAGCTCGGTTATTCGGTTTATGCGCAACTCAGCATTCGTATTTTCAAAGGGGAGTTTGCTATGCTTTGGCCGCTGCTGTCGGCGCTGTGGCAGGTGATTTCACATTTTCCGAGACTACTCCGGGAACGCTCGGCATTCACCAAGGAAGAATACGATGCATACCTTCGCCTTGAAGGGACAAAAATCTATTGGAAACCGTAATTTTAGCTACTTTAGCGAGGCATAAAACTAATGAAAAACATTGTTGTCATACCCGCACGCGGCGGTTCAAAGCGCCTTCCCGGAAAAAACCTGGCGCCGTTGGGCGGAATTCCTCTACTGGCGCACAGCATTAAATATGCGCTGAAGAATCACGCTTTGGCGGATGCTCTTTTTGTCACCACCGATAATTCCGAAATAGCAGCTTGCGCCGAGCAATATCATGCTAACGTGATACTTCGCCCGAAAGAATTATCAGGCGACGACGAACCTACGGTAAGCGCGGTGCAGCACGTAATTGACAATTGCGGTTTTGAGGTTGATAATGTGATTTTATTGCAGCCGACGAACCCACTGCGGCCGGAAGGCTTGTTGGAAGATGCAATGAAGTTATTTGTCGAAAGCGGTGCTGACAGCCTTTTTACGGTCTCACGCAATCATCATAAACTCGGCAAAATAGATCGGGGCCACTTTATTCCGTTCAATTACTCGCCCGGCCAGCGAAGCCAGGATTTGGAACCGCTTTACTACGAGAACGGACTTTTATACATCAGCAGCAGTAAGGTCATTGGCAGCGGAAAAATTTTCTCGAACGAGGCGCTTCCACTGCTTGTCGATCACCCGTTTTCGGCAGTCGATATTGATACTGCAACCGATTTTGAATACGCCCAATATCTTTTCAACAAATACCAGAACAAATGAATCCATATATCGATTTAGGCGGCAGAAAAACCGGGCCCGATTTTCCGCCGCTTGTAATTGCCGAGATCGGAATCAACCACGAAGGATCGCTCGAAACCGCAATGAAAATGGTGGATGCAGCGCATCGTGCCGGCGCCGAAGTTGTGAAACACCAGACGCATATTGTTGCCGATGAGATGAGCGCTGTGGCCAAAAAAGTAATTCCCGGCAACGCAAGCGTCTCGATATATGAAATTATGGAACGCTGCGCGCTGAATGAGCAGGACGAATACGAATTGATGCGCTACGTCAATTCGAAGGGAATGATCTTCATTTCAACGCCTTTTTCTCGAGCGGCCGCTGAGCGATTGAAGAAATTTGATGTCCCTGCTTATAAGATCGGATCCGGTGAATGTAGCAATTATCCATTGCTTGAACACATCGCGTCCTTTGGCAAGCCCGTAATTTTAAGCACTGGAATGAACACCATTGAAAGCGTAAGCCGCGCTGTCGCGATTTTCGACCGCAAGAATGTACCCGTCGCGCTGCTTCATACGACGAACCTGTACCCAACGCCGATTCCTCTGGTGCGATATGGCGCGATGACACAATTGCACGAGGCTTTCCCCGATAAGGTTTTCGGATTGAGCGATCACACGCTAAACAACAATGCCTGTCTTGGCGCAGTGGCTTTGGGCGCCTCGATTCTCGAGAGGCATTTCACGGATACCATGGATCGGCCGGGACCGGACATAATTTGCAGTATGGATGAAAGGGCCTGCCGCGAGCTTATCGTTTCCTCGAGCGAAATCTGGCAGATGCGCGGCGGAAGCAAAGAGCCCGCGAAGGAAGAACAGGTCACCATCGATTTTGCTTTTGCAACGGTTTGTTCGATCAGGCCAATTGACAAAGGTGAAATAATCACCCGCGACAACATATGGGTGAAACGGCCGGGAACTGGAAAAATACCTGCAGCCGATTTTGAGCAATTGCTTGGTAAAAGAGCAACTCGCGCGATAAGCAACGACGAACAACTTGACTATTCTGATTTCAGTTGATGAAAAAGATCCTTTTCCTTACGGGTACGCGGGCCGACTTCGGCAAAATTAAATCGTTGATTTCTACGGTGGAAGCCGCCGACGGATTTGAAGTCTACGTATTTGTCACCGGAATGCACCTGCTCAAGGAATACGGATACACTTTGGTCGAAATTGAGCGTTGCGGATTCAAGAATATTCATACGTTTTTTAATCATACGCACGAATCGACGATGGATCTCACGCTCGGAAAAACCATCGAAGGGCTTTCCGCGCACGTGAAATCAATTAATCCCGATATGATTGTAGTCCACGGCGACCGTGTTGAAACGCTTGCCGGCGCTATTGTCGGTTCGCTAAACAACATTCTGGTTGCCCATATCGAAGGCGGAGAACTTTCGGGAACTGTCGACGAGCTCATCCGCCACAGCGTGACAAAACTCAGCCACATTCATTTTGTTTCCAACTCACAGGCAGCAAAGCGGTTGCTCCAGATGGGCGAAATCGAATCCTCGATCTTCACGATTGGTTCGCCCGACATCGACATAATGTTTTCCGATTCGCTTCCAAGCCTTCAAACCGCAAGGGATTACTATCAGATTCCGTTTGAAAATTACGGGATTGCGATGTTTCATCCGGTGACAACGGAGGAAAAGGAAATGAAGAATTATGCGGGCCATTTCGTGGAGGCATTGCTCAGCGATACGCACAACTATGTAGTGGTTTATCCCAACAATGATTTTGGGAGCAGTTATATTTTGGATGCGTACCGAAAGCTTGGACACGACAGCCGTTTTAGGATTTTTCCTTCGCTGCGGTTCGAGTATTTCCTCGTGCTGTTGAAATACGCCAAGTTCATCATCGGAAACAGCAGCGCCGGAATCCGCGAAGCGCCGTACTACGGAATTCCAATCGTCAACATCGGAACAAGACAGCAAAACCGCGCCCTTCATGCCGATATCATCAACACCGGTTACGAATCCGCTAGCATTCTGGAAGCTTTGCGCACCATCGACAGTCACAGACCATCTCCCATCGATGGCGAATTTGGATCGGGAAACAGCGCACAACAATTCCTCGATTGCCTCCGTGGCACCGCTATTTGGTCGCTTAATCATCAGAAGCAATTCCGCGATATCTGAAGCAGGCCGCTACTGTAAGCCATTTGCTATAGTGGTTTATATTTAATAATTTCCCCGCTCAAACTACGGTGGAAATTGCCAGGCAAAAAAATTTTCATACTTCTTCCTGATGGCGTCGGCTTGCGGAATTTCGCCTATACGAATTTCTACGAATTGGGGCGCAAAATGGGATTTGAAATTGTTTTCTGGAATAAAACTGATTTTGACCTTCAGGAACTGGGTTTCGAACAGGTGAAGATACATTCGTCGAAACTTCATCCGCTAACGGACATACTTAAAAAAGCGGCGAATTTCATCGAATTGAAGTCGAGTGCCAAAAAGTGGAACGATTCAGTTTACCTGACGTACATTTTTCCGCTGCCTTATAAAACTTTTTCCGATCGGATTAAGCGCCTTGCCGTAAAATATTACGTTTTCAGGTATCGCAATTCGCTAGGCCGTCTGCGCAGACGAATTCAGGCGTTAGAGTCGGCAACCGATTATTTCCGGCAGTGCGTCGAAACCCTGCAGCGTGAAAAGCCCGCGATGGTTTTTTGCACAAATCAGCGGATCGTGCACGCAATTGCACCTATGGAAGCCGCTAAAAGGCTGGGGATTCCAACTGCGACTTTTATATTTTCGTGGGATAACCTTCCAAAAGCTACAAAGCTCATCGATGCAGATTATAATTTTGTGTGGAGCGAACACATGAAGACTGAGTTGCTTAAATATTATCCGGCAACAGATGCGGATAAAACACTGGTAACCGGAACGCCGCAATTTGAGGCACATTATAATGCTGTGCTGCTGGAAGCGCGGCAAGAATTTTTACTGTCGCACGGCCTTGCCACGGACAAAAAATACATTTGCTTTTCCGGTGACGACATCACTACGTCGCCGCACGACCCGGCATATCTTTCAGATGTAGCTGCGGCTGTACGGTCACTCAACAGCAAAGGCCATAACCTCGGAATCATCTTTAGGCGATGCCCGGTCGATTTTTCTACGCGGTTTGATTCAGTACTCGAAAACAACCGGGATCTCATTACCGCAATTTCACCCGAGTGGAAGAGCATCGGCGAGCAATGGAATGCGGTGCTCCCCACGCGCGAAGACCTGAAGCTTCAGATGAACACGATCGCATGCAGCGAAATGGTGATCAATCTCGGCTCGTCAATGGTATTTGATTTTGCGGCGCAGGGCAAACCTTGTGGATTTATAAATTATAATGTAAACGGCAGCCCGACTGATTGGTCAGTTGAAAAGATATACAACTATGTTCACTTCAGGTCGATGCCCGACGAACGCGCTGTATTTTGGCTCAATAGCCCGGATGAAATTGAAGCGAAGATCAAACAAGCGCTGGAGCGTCCCGGGTTCCATCTGCCATACGCCAGGGAATGGTTTGAAAAAATTAACATGCAACCGGCAGAAAAAGCCTCAGAACGGATTTGGAATTGCATTTCTAAAATTGTCGGCCAATGAGTACACGTGATGTTTTACTAGCCGATTTCAAACGCTGCGGAATGCAGGATTTGCGATTGCGAAATGTGTTACGAGTGTTTTACCTCGCCCCGAATCCGGGATTAAAATTCCTTACAATTTTTCGGCTTACGCAGCATTACCGGCGCAAAAACCGTTTGCTATTCTACTTTTTCTTCTTTTGGCTGCGAAGGTTGAAATACAAATATGGACTCGACATTTCCTACCGGACAAGTATCGGTAGGGGACTTTACATCGGTCACTTCGGACAGGTCGTCGTGCACGGCGATGCTGTGATCGGGGAAAACTGTAACCTTTCGCAGGGAATTACCATCGGAATATTAACCCGCGGCAGGAATGCAGGAGTTCCTAAAATCGGGGATCGGGTTTTTATCGGCCCGAATGCCGTTATTGTTGGCGGAATCACGATCGGAAATGATGTGTTGATCGGATCAAATGCCTTGGTAAACTTTGACGTTCCCGATAATTCGGTAGTTGCCGGGCCGGTCGCCACTATTGTCTCCGAAAAAGGATCTGACGGATATATCCTAAATCAAGCCTGATGAAAATTGCCTTTCTCACCCCGGAATTTCCAAATTCAAGGTCGGCGAAATCCGGCGGGTTGGGAACAAGCCTCGTAAATCTTGCGACGGCGCTTGCACGCAACGAACAACAGATCTTTGTTGTGCTTTTCCGGCAGAAAGAAAATGCAGTTTTTGTTGAAAATGGAATTGAAATCCACTTGGTGTCAGCACCGAAATATTTTTTGTTTTCAGCCTATCGCGAAAGAAAACACCTTGAAAAGTACGTGAACAACCTGATTGCCGAAAAGCAAATTGACCTTGTCGAGGCGGCCGATTGGACCGGGACTACCGCGTTCATGAACCTCGATGCTCCACTGGTGGTGCGCTTTCACGGAAGCGATGCCTACTTCTGCCATTTGGAAGGCCGGAAGCAACGCCTTAAGAATTTTGTGCTCGAGAAACTTGGTGTTCACGCTGCCGATGCTTTTGTGGCGCCGACTGCTTTTGCAGGGAAGCTCAGCAAAGAAATTTTTAATATAGATAAGCCGGTTCAGACGATCCATTACGGACTCGAATTATCCAATTTTGATAACCCTCAACCGGAGATTTTTGAAAAAGGCCTGATTCTTTATATCGGCACGATCATTAGGAAAAAAGGAGTATTTGAACTTCCTGAAATTTTGGAAAGCGTCCTTAAGAATGTTCCGAATGCAAAACTGGTGTTGGTCGGCCAGGATTCAGCAGATCTCCAAACGGGTAGCAAATCGACCTGGAAGCTGCTCGAAAAGGAGTTTTCTTCAATCGCCGAACACGTTGAGTATGTTGGTAAAATTCCGTATGATGCAGTTCAGGAGTACATCCGGCGCGCAAACGTCTGTATTTTTCCCACTTTTGCCGAAACGCTCGGAATGGTCACCATCGAATCGATGGCAATGTCGAAAGCAGTAGTGAATTCAAATATCGGCTGGTCGCGCGAGCTGCTGGTTGACGGTGAAAGCGGCTTTCTTGTACATCCGCACGATCATGCATTGTTCGCTTCCAGAATCGTCGATCTTCTTCAAAACGAGGCACTTTGCACCGATCTGGGAAGTGCCGCACGAAGGCGAGTAGAGCAGTTGTTCGACATCAATAAAACCGTGAGGCAAAATATCGATTTCTACGAAAAGGTCTTACGCAAATGATCGTTGTTTACCATAGCTGCAAAAAAGTAACTCAGATTGACGATGTGGATTCGGGTTTGGAACTCGAACTCCGAGCCACAACAATTGCTGCCACGCTGTGCAATTTGGCAACGGAATTTCCTGACCGGCTGCTGGTTTGGTGTGATGAGGAACTTTCAGGTCGGCTCGATATTGATTCAGTAGGCAGACTTTTCTCAAACAAGCAAACGATGATCAGCTATGCCGCGGGAGCAAATTACCTGCAAAGTGCAATCGGATATGTCGAAGACAGTACGTTTATCAACATTAATCGGGATGTCCGTTATGCGACCTGGCAAATGAGCGCCGATTCAGGTGCGATCTACGGCGCAACTTTAACTGCGGTCGCCATTGATGTTCGGCTTTCGGACGACTTCGGTTATTTTTTAAATTCGGTTGCAAAGCTTGCAATGCCTGAAGGATTGTTTTGTTATTCGGAACCCCGACTATTGATAGACCGCACGACGTCTGCCACGAAAACCGCCGACAATAGGACGCTATTTTGCTTTGTGCGCCAACATTTTAAAGTCACCTGGGTTTTTCTGCTTTTACTCAACTTATTTTTATACGAAAAGCGGTTTCCGATTTTTGCGGCGATCCAAAGCCTGTTTTATCGCCGGCGCCGGTTTGCAAATCAGGAATTTTCTCAAATCGCTGACTCCTCAGATTTTAATTTTGCAGATGTCTCCATCGATGTCTTGATCCCGACGATCGGCCGTAAAAAATACCTTCGGGACGTACTTGACGACTTGGCTACGCAAACGCTGCTTCCACGGAAAGTGATACTCGTTGAACAAAATCCGCTTCCGGAAAGCGAGAGTGAACTCGACTATCTTTCGATGTCGTGGCCTTTCGAGATCAAGCATATTTTTACTCATCGCACCGGCGCTTGCCACGCACGAAACCGTGGCTTGGTTGAATTTACTGCCGACTGGCTTTTTTTCGCCGACGACGATATACGGTTACGGCCGGACTTTCTTGAAGAAGCATTTGCGAAGATTTTGGCGCTAAAAGGCGGCGCATTCAATATCTGTTGCCTCAATCGGGGAAAAGAACGGGAATACGACAAAATTCAACAAACCTATATTTTCGGAGCAGGTTGCAGCATCGTTAGCCGCGAATGCCTTGGCAATTCCCGTTTCGATACCGCTTTTGAATTCGGCTTTGGCGAAGATTCCGATCTCGGAATGCAGCTGATGAACAAAGGCTTCGATATTGTTTATTTGCCGAGTCCGATTGTTTTGCACCTTAAAGCGCCTTTTGGAGGCTTTAGGGTAAAACCGGTTCACGAATGGGATAGTGACAAAATACAACCAAAACCGGCACCGACAGTATTGCTTTTTAAACGAAAACATTTTTCACGAGAACAGATTTATGGCTACAAAACAACTCTGTGCCTCAAATTTTACCGGGTTCAATCCATAAAAAACCCGTTTTCGTACCTGAAGCATTTTCGCCGGCAATGGCAACGAAGCATTTATTGGTCAGACAAGCTGCTGCAAAATAATAACGCCAACCCATGAAATTCACGCTGATCATCTGCACTTATATGCGGCCGGAGGCGCTGTCAACGCTGCTTGATTCGGTTTCTCTCCAATCAAGCTACCCCGATGAGATCCTGATCATTGACGGATCAACAGATGATCACACCAAAAAAATGCTGGCTTCCCGAGATTTCAGAAACCTGCAATATTTTAAGGTAGGATCCGAAAATCGCGGACTCACCAAACAACGCAATTTCGGAATCGCTCGCACCGCCGATTCTTCGGAAATCATCTGTTTTCTGGACGATGATACGATTTTGGAACCCGATTATTTCAGGAATTTAATTTCGACTTATAGCGATTATCCCGAGGCGCTGGGCGTTGGCGGATACATTACCAACGAAGTTTCGTGGGAAAAAATTTCAGCAGATTATCTTTCGTCGGCTACCGATTTTATTTTCGACGGATGGAAACGAAAGGACGGCAGCCGCTATGTTTTACGGAAAAAACTCGGTCTTGATGCCGACACTCCACCGGGCGTTCCACCTGAATTTGGCCACGGCCGAAGCACCGGATTTCTTCCGCCTTCGGGAAAAACATACGAAACCAAACAATTTATGGGCGGCGTTTCCTCTTTCCGCAAAGGCGTTTTCCAAAATTTTCAATTTTCGACCTATTTTGAAGGCTATGGTCTGTATGAAGATGCCGATTTCACGCTTCGGTTGTCGAAAACCGGGAAATTGTTTGTCAACACTTCGGCGCGACTCGGGCATTACCATCACGAATCGGGGCGACCAAATCGGTACGCGTACGGTAAAATGGTGGTGCGCAACGGCTGGTATGTCTGGAGGATCAAAGACCGTCATCCATCCGCAAAGGCGATTCTAAAATGGCACTGCATCACATTGCTGCTAGCTTTTGTTCGCTTCGGAAATGTATTTTCCACCTCGAAACGAATGGAAGCATTCACCGAAGCGGCGGGACGTTTTGTTGGCTGGTGCAGCCTTTTTTTCGATCAACCGAAATTGCGGGGCGAAGCAGACAATAAAAGTATCTTTGTGAAATGAGGACAATCTTCCTGACTTTTACGATCAACAATTCTTCGATGACGGATTATTATCTGACCTTGTCGCAGAAGTTAGCTAGTGAATTCTGCGTTGTGGTGGTAACCGATCGTATCGAGCCCCATTTTTTCACAATCGATGAACGCATTATCATCACCAAATGGCCATCCGCAAGGCCAACTCATTGGCGCGATTTTAAATTTCTCATGGGGCTTATCAAACAATACAAGCCCTCGGTAATGATTTCGATGTTTGGAAGCGTTAATATTTTTCTTCTCGCCGGACTATTCAGCGGAATCCCGCACCGCCTCGTTTGGTATCACACGATTTCAACGGCAACCAATTCAACGCCGCTCCTTCATATCAGGAAAAAGCTTATTTACCGTCTGGCATCGGGCTTTATTGCGAATTCAAAATCAACAGTAGTCGATCTTCAGCAGGCATTCGGGATACCCAAACGAAAAATCATGCTTTCCTACAACGCGGTTCGCGACGGCAAACGCCTGCCGGTCAATCAGCCGCCTGAAATTGTTTACGTAGGCCGGCTTCACAAATCAAAAGGAATAGACGTTTTACTTGACGCAATGCCGGCGGTTCTTGCGGAGTTTCCTGAAGTCCGACTTCATCTTTACGGCGGATATTTGGATGGAAACGCTATTAAGCCTTACCTCAACCAGGTTGAACAACTGCAAATTGGCGACAATGTGAAATTTTTCGGCAACCGTCCCAAAGAGGAAATTATGGAAGCCTTCGCCAAATCCTATGCATCGGTGCTTCCGTCATTCTTCGAAGCTTTTGGATATGTCGTAATAGAAAGTTTTTCGGTTGGCACGCCGGTCATTGGGTCAAATACTTCGGGAATCGCCGAAATAATTCGCGACGGAATTGACGGAATGTTGTTTGAACCCGGTAATTCTGCCCAATTGTCACAAAAGATTATACATTTGCTTTCCGATCCCAAGCTGCGGGAAGATTTCAGTGTCAATTGTTATCAACGATTTTCAGCTGATTTTGAAGTCGGCGCAGTAACAGCCAAAGTTGCAGAATTCATCGGCAGCCTTGACAGGAAAGATCCAAAAAACCTATGACCTTCACGATAATTACACATGCGTTGCTTGGCCGTGACAAAGGGCGTTTTTATGCCTATGCGCCGTATGTCAGGGAGATGAACATATGGACAAAACTCGCCGATAAGGTGATTATCGTCGCGCCGGTCGAAAGGCAAAACAAAACTCCAATCCAGATTAATTTTGAACACGACGATATTGAGTTTAAGCCGGTTCCGCCAATAAACTCCACGAATTTTAAAGGAAAGTTGCGTGCAATCTTCGAGATGCCATTCATCGCTTTTCGAATTTTCGGTGCGATGCGAAAAGCCGACCACATTCACCTGCGCTGTCCGGGAAACATCGGCCTGATTGGCTGCATTGTTCAGATATTTTTTCCTTCGAAGGAGAAAACCGCCAAGTATGCGGGTAATTGGGATCCGAAAGGCGATGAGCCGTTGAGCTACCGAATGCAGAAATGGATTCTCAACAATCGATTTTTGACCCGCAATATCCGCGTACTTGTCTATGGCGAGTGGCCCGGCATGTCCGAGAACATCAAGCCTTTTTTTACAGCGACTTATCGGGAGAATGATAAAATTGAAATTGGCCCGAAATCGTTAAGCGGCGAAATCAGGTTTCTTTTTGTTGGAACACTGACTGCCGGAAAGCGCCCTATGTATGCCGTTCAGGCAATCGAAAAACTCCGAAACGCCGGATTTAACGCAACACTTTCGCTGTATGGCGAAGGACCCGCACGCGAAACGATACAAAAATACATTGCTGCGAACGATCTCGAAAATCATGTCCGCATTATGGGCGCACAACGTGAAATTGTTGTAAGGCAAGCGTATATTGAGAGTCAGTTTCTCTTGCTGCCATCAAAAAGTGAAGGTTGGCCAAAAGTGGTTGCCGAAGCGATGTTTTGGGGTTGCATGCCACTGGCAACGGGCGTTTCGTGCGTTCCCTATATGGTGGGATTTGGAAAACGCGGAATGTTGCTTCACGTTAATCTGGCCGAAGACGTCACTAATATTATAACAGTTCTTGGCGATCAAGAGGCATACGATGAAAAATGCCGTCAGGGAATGCTATGGTCGAGACAGTTCACGCTCGATTTATTCGAAGATGAAATCAATAACCTGATGAAGAAATGAGAATTGTGCAAGTAATCGATTCGCTTGAAACCGGCGGCGCCGAACGTATGGCGGTGAGCTATGCAAATGCACTGGAACGACGGACGGGGTTTGGCGGACTCGTAGCAACGCGTGCTGAAGGCGGCCTGAAAAACGCGCTTTCTCGTAACGTGAAATATCTTTTTCTCAAAAGACGGGGAACGATTGACATTGCCGCGGGTATGCGATTGTCGAAGTTCTGTCGTCACAATCAGGTTAACATCATACACGCGCACAGCAGTTCCTGGTTTGTTTCGGTCCTTGCGAAGCTTTTTAATCCGAAAATTAAAATCCTTTGGCACGACCATTACGGAATGAGCGAATATCTGGAAAGGCGGAGTTCACTCGCACTGAAATTGGGTAGCTATTTTTTTGCGGGGATTATAAGCGTTAACGAAAATCTGGCAAAATGGGCGATCAAAAAGCTCAATTGCAGGAATGTGCTGTGGGTTCCCAATTTTGCCTCTGCTGATGGCGATTCCGAGCCAATCACAAAGCTTGAAGGCGCAACCGGAAATCGTATTTTGTGCCTTGCGAACCTTCGCCCACAAAAAAATCAAGAACTGTTGCTGCAGGTTGCCTCTCGGCTGCGCGAATCATTTCCGCAGTGGACGAGCCATTTTGTAGGAAAGGATTTCGCCGATGAATATTCGACAAAAATAAAAGCTGAAGTCGCTGCGTTGGATGCGGGGAAAAACGTATTTTTCTACGGCAGTCGAAAAGACACACATAACATTATTGCGCAATCCGAAATCTGCGTACTGGCAAGCATTTCTGAAGGCCTTCCGGTGGCGCTTCTCGAGTACGGAATGCAGGGAAAACCGGTTGTGGCAACCGCTGTTGGCGAAATCCCATCGATTATCGAAAACGGCGAAAACGGGCTTTTGGTTCACTCCGGTAATGAAACCGATTTTTTCGCAGCATTGGTTCGGTTGATCGAAAATCCGCCGCTGCGCGTGACAATGGGAGCGAAACTTAAGCATGTTGTCGAAGAAAAATTTAGTGAAAACGCTGCAATGAAACAATACCTGGATTTTCTGGAGACGATTTAAGATGATTAAAAGCAATAAACAATACCTGTTCTTCATTCTGTTGCACATTGCGCTAGGCGGGCTTATATTTTATGTGCCATCGCTTGCGAAAGTGTATGGCTATGGATCGCTTTTCGTCGGGGCTTATATCGTACTTAAAAACCGCAATCAGAATCACGAAGCGCTGTATGTCGCCGGTTATATCGTTGGAAGCGAAGTATTCCTCCGGATGACGCAGGGAAACCCGGTTTATGAATTCTCGAAATACGGCGTCATGTTGTTCATTTTCATAGGAATGTACTACAAAGGCTTCTCGAAATTCGCTATTCCGTATTGGATATTTTTAGCGCTTTTGATTCCCGGCCTCGTCATTGCTGCATATTCGCTGAATTACGATACCGAAATGCGGAAGACAATCTCGTTTAACATCTCCGGGCCATTGTGCCTCGGCGTCGCTTCGCTTTATACCTATTACCGACGGATAACGCTTCAGCAGTTTAACACGATTTTGCTTTGCGTCGGGATGCCGGTCATAACTTGCGCGTGCTACCTGATGCTATACACGCCAAACATTCGAGATGTAATCACCGGAACAGGTTCCAATTTTGAAACATCGGGCGGATTTGGTCCAAACCAGGTGTCAACGATACTCGGGCTCGGAATGTTTATTTTCCTTTCGCGGGTTATGTTCAATTCGAAAACAAAATTTATCATGCTGGTCAACCTTACCGTGGCGCTGGTAATTGGCTATCGTGGACTCGTCACTTTTTCGCGCGGCGGAATGATTACATCGGTGGTGATTCTTGTGGTTTTGGTTCTGATGACATACGGTCGGATTAATTCGCGCGGGCGGATGAAGCTCAATTTTGCATTCTTGTTTTTCGCTCTGACTTTATTTGCCGTCTGGACGTACTCTTCTGCGCAAACAGGCGGATTGATTGAAAAGCGGTACGCCAACCAGGATGCCGCAGGACGCGTTAAAAGCAGCCACTTTACGGGTCGCGAAATGATTTTTGAAACCGAAATCCAGTTTTTTCTCGATCATCCGGTATTTGGGATTGGGGTTGCAAAAGGTGCCGAGCTTCGCCGCGATGCCACCGGGCTGGTAATCCTCTCGCACAACGAAGTTTCGCGGATGCTGGCCGAACATGGCTCATTGGGCATCATGGCGCTTCTGATCCTGTTCTTTACGCCACTGATTTTATACATCGACAACAGAGACCATGTATTCATGTTAAGCTGCCTGATTTTCTGGCTTTTAACAATTAACCACGCTGCCATGCGGATCGGCGCGCCCGCTTTCATCTATGCACTTTCAATTCTCAGAATCAGCACCAATGAAGAACCTGCTGTACATAGGGAATAAGCTTTCGTCACATGGCAACACGCCAACCGGAATTGAGATATTGGGTCCGTTGCTGGAAGCCGAGGGATTTCAACTGACCTACGCTTCGTCGGCACGGGGTAAATTTATGCGACTCATCGAAATGCTTTCGGCTACCTACCGAAACAGGCGGTGCGACTACGTACTGATGGACACGTACAGTACGTGGAATTTTTGGTATGCCTTTCTTGTTAGCCAGTTGTGCAGGATTTTGAAGATCAAATACATTCCAATTCTTCACGGCGGAAATCTGCCGCTGCGCCTCAAAAAAAGCCGCCGACTTTCCAAGATGATCTTTGCGAATTCCTATATAAATGTGGCGCCATCGGACTACCTGTTTTCGGCGTTTCACAAAGCCGGATTTACCAATCTGCAGATGATTCCGAATCCGATCGAAATTGAGCGGTTTGCCTTTAAAGAGCGAAATGGCTCCGGAGTTCGCCTTCTTTGGGTACGCGGACTGACGGAACTGGCCGATCCGAAAATGGCAATTGAAGTTGCAGCGCGGGTTAAGCCGCAGTTTCCCGATGTCGCACTTTGTATGGTTGGCCCGGATAAGGACGCGATGCTTGGTGCGCTCAAGCAGTTCGCCGCCGATCAGGATGTTGACGTTCAATTCACCGGAAAACTAAAGCGCAGCGAATGGCTCAGGTTAGCCGAGGATTTCGACATTTTCCTGAATACTTCAAAGGTAGATAACACGCCGTATAGCCTGCTTGAGGCGGCAGCGTTGGGATTTCCGATTGTTTCGACGAACGTTGGCGGAATTCCATTTCTGTTTGCGGATGGCGATGAAGCGCTTCTTGTTTCTTCAGGCGATGCAAGTGCAATGGCCGATGCCGTTAGCCGGATCGCAGCCAACGCCCGGTTGCGTTGCGAATTGTCATTGGCAGCAAGAAAGCTGGCTGACAGTTTTGACTGGAAGCAAATACGCAAGGAATGGCGCAAGATTTTGCATTAGATGTTATTTAACATTTGACATTTTATTCACTAAATTGCGCCGTCAATAACGCAATCGGAATGAAATGATTAAGCAGAAAAAAATACATTTCGAGATATCGGAAAGGAAAATCCTGCTTCGCGTTTTCGATGTTGTTAGCGTACTTGTCGCGTTGTATTTCATCGGACACGTCTTTAGTTTTGACTATTTCAATATTTCAGCCGACAATTTTTATTGGACAATCGTTCTTGCCTTGTACATCACAGTTATCGGCACCGTATTCGAAATGTACAATCTTCAGGTTGCCAGCAGCCAGTTCCAGATCATAAAAAGCATCATTCTTACCGCTTCGTCCACAGTATTGATCTACCTTCTTACGCCGATCTATACGCCGGTACTTCCGTCAAATCGTCTTCAAATCCTTATATTTTATCTTTCCGTGCTGGGCGCGCTCTTTATCTGGCGAATGATTTACCTCAGGTTTCTAGCCTCGAATCGGTTCCTGAAAAAGGTGATATTGATTTGCGATAAAGAGCAACTTGAGGAGCTCGTCATGGGACTCGAATGTGTCGATCCGCATTACAAGGTGGTTGGCTACATCAATTCGGACAGCCACAGCCTTGCGACTAAGGAAGATCGCGTTCCGAGCATTGGCATCGATACGCTTGAGGATTTTGTACGACGTACCTCCGTTTCGGAAATTGTGATCGCTTCGCAAAAGACTGATGGAATTACCGTTGGCTTATACAATCAATTAATCCATCTGCTCGAAAGTGGCTACATCATCCGTGAATACACGCAGGTTTACGAAAACATCACCCAGCGGATTCCGGTACAATATGTCGCGCGCGATTTTTATCGGTATTTCCCGTTCAGCCGAAGCAATCAGAACCATCTTTATCTTCTGTTCGTCCGGATCTTTGAAATTCTGGTTTCGTTGATCGGAATTACAGTTGGCCTCGCACTTTTTCCACTGATTTTGATCGGAAACCTGATTGGGAACCGCGGAAAAATATTTTATACGCAGAAGCGTGTCGGCAAAAATGGGGAAGTATTCGAAATTCTGAAGTTCCGCACGATGATCAAAAACGCCGAATCCAATGGCGCAGTTTTTACAACGGTCAAAGACAAAAGGATAACCGCCTTCGGAAAGTTCCTGCGTAAAACCAGGATTGACGAATTTCCTCAGTTCGTCAACATACTAAAAGGCGAAATGGGAGTAATTGGGCCACGGCCGGAACGTCCGGTATTTGTCAACAAAATTGCCGAAGTGATGCCGTTCTATGAAACCCGCCACGTGATTAAGCCGGGACTGACCGGCTGGGCGCAAGTCAATTATGCTTATGGGGAAACGATTAACGACAGCCTGATCAAACTGCAGTACGATCTTTATTATATCAAGCACCGAAGCCTTTTTCTTGATGTCAACATCATCATTAAGACACTCAGCACCGTGTTGTTTTACCGCGGTCAATAAGCTACGCTTTTATCCTTTCAAATCCGCTTTTGGCCTTCAATGCAAACCGACCCAGAAGAATGAGATTGGCCATAACGACCGGCGCGACGATGAAAATGTGGATTTTTCCGATCATTACCAACAGATATATTCCAATTGTTGCGATGCAGAAAACGGCGGTATAATACGTCCACTTCGCATTTCGCCGCAAATAGAACCAAATCAACAGCAACAATGCGGGATTGAAGAGCAGCGCGTTGTAGTTCCATGCCAACTCTTCGTGGTAAGAATAAAATCCGGCGACCGAGAAAAATAATCCGATCGCGCCGATAATTCCGAAGTACACCATTGCAACTGTATATCGATTGATGACTACAATAAGAATCAGTAGGAGCAGAAACGTCCAGCCATTGTTTAAAAGTGAATAAGGAGTTTTCTGGTGACTGTAATTCAGTAACATTCTTCCGGTCGAGGCAATCGGTGCGCCTTTGTAATTGGTAACCGCAAGGCTGTTTTGAAGTTCTACCGGCAGGAAAAGAAGCGTTGCCTTTTGGTCGACCTTGGTACCGAATATAATGCTGGTTCCCAACTGCTCGTAAAAATGGCTGTTGAAATACGGGTAGAGTGTTTCGCGATATGTCACCGCAGTATTGCCCGTTTTCCTGATCACTTTTCCGCCAAGAATGCCGTTAAGCAGGTCAACCGCCATATTGGTGCAATTGCGATCGATGAATTTATATGTGTAATATCTTGCATCCGACGAAAGCGTTTCGTTTAGGGTTTCAAAAACCTGCTGCTTTTGTTCTTCCGAAAGGTAAAGTTCCTGCTCATAAACTGACCGCTTCTCATAGTAATATTGGTACATGAAATCGTCAAAATTCTCAGCGGTCACAAAATATTGAAGATCACCTTTTGAGAAGCGCAAAATGAAATTCGGTGCTTCAAAATCGAAAGCGCCGTAGTTGTAAACGACATCAAGATGGGTTTGCGGATCCTGGATCCGGATTGCCGTGTGGCCGAAAAGCGAATAGACCTCATTTCCGATTCCGCAAGTCAGCACGCTGATTCTCGCATCGCCCGAAAGTGGCACTTCCTGCGCAAACAGGAAGACCGGAAGAAACAATAGAAAAAACAGGAATTTTATCCGCATGGCGAAGGTTGTCATTAGCGGAATACGCTTAAGTCGACTTTCAACGAAAATATATTGGAGTAAAGTGCCGCACTTTGGTCGCCAAGATCGGTCAGCGCATAATCAACCTGAATTCCTTTATAGCGGAAGCCAAGTCCGATGTTGGGCTGAAATCCGACTTTGTCAGTACCGTCGATTTGGGTAATGTTCTGGAAATTGCCAACGCCGGCGCGGAGAAACACCAGATCGGTATAGCCGAGTTCAAACCCGATCGCGGGATCTATACTCACCGCAGAACTCGAAATTATATCATTGGTTTGCTCAAATCGCATGTTGAGGTTGACCGCAGAAAGAAGCGAAAGATCGTTTTTGAACTGGAACTTGCGGGCAATTCCGAGTTGCGCTTTTGGAAGCGTGATTTCAGTACTTTCCGGTAAATCCTGGTTCTGGCCTTCGACCGCCTGCGCCACTTGGGCATATTCATCCTCGTCGATGTTCCAGATATTGTACGTCGTCGTAATGTCGCGAAGCATCACACCAAACCGCCATTCGTTGCGCTCGTATTGAAGTCCGGCATCAAAGCCAAAACCCCAGGAGTTCGCAAATTTCCCGATCACGCGGCGAATAACTTTGGCGTTGGCGCCGTACTGCAATCCGGTAATTTTAGTTTTACGTGCATACGAAAACGTCAATCCGTAATCGGCCGTGGAAAAAAGACTGATGCGGTTGTAGTCGATGTTTCCCTGATCGTCGATAAGTTGCGTCGTGTTGAGGATATCGTCCACTCCAAAGCGGATAAGCGACAATCCCCAAGCACTTTTCTCATCGATTGGCATCGCAAAACCGGCGTAATCGTATTGCGCGATGTTAGCAAAATAACTGGCGTGCATCAGCGAAACCTGCTTATCTGAAATTCGCAGCAGCCCCGCCGGATTCCAATAACCCGAATTCACGTCGCCGGTGCTGGCAGTTACCGCATTCGACATACCGAGCGCGGCAGCATCAACACCGATATTCATAAATTCGTTTGAATATTTCCTTACGGCCTGACTGTAAGAAATCGAACACAGGAAAAGAAACAGAAGTAAGGAATGTTTTTTCAAAGCCGTTGATTTGCTGCGGATAAAAAATTTTCCCAAAAATATAAATTTTTACCGACTGTCTCCGTTCTTAAACGAATAAACCGCCTGCGGGAAATCTCTAATCAAAAACGCACTTAACTTTAACTTATTGTCTAAATTTGCTTTGCTAAAAACCCGATGCTTTTGAAACGCCACATCCCGAACCTGATCACTTTGCTAAATCTTTTCTGCGGATGTATCGCGCTGATTTTCGCCACCGACCGGAATTTTGAAATGGCGTTCTTTTTTGTCAGCCTTGGAATTTTCCTGGATTTCTTTGACGGATTTTTCGCCAGATTGTTCAATGTCTCGAGTCCGCTTGGCCTTCAGCTTGATTCGCTTGCCGATATGGTGACCAGCGGCGTTGTTCCCGGTTACGTAATGTTTCTGATGTTGTCGGAAGCGGAAGGGATTCGGCCGGGCAGTTTCATTCCGTATCTTGGCTTCCTGATTACGCTCGGTTCGTGTTATCGATTGGCCAATTTCAACATCGATACGCGCCAGACCGATTCGTTCATCGGTTTGCCCACGCCGGCTAATGCGCTTTTCATCCTCAGCCTTCCGCTGATTAAATTTGGCGAGTCGCTACTGGGGTTGGAATTACTGATCAATCCGTATCTTTTGTTGCTTATTTCTGTTTTCAGCGCATTTATTCTTAATGCTGAAATTCCGCTTTTCTCGCTCAAGGTCAAAAAACTCGGCTTTTCCGGGAATATGCTGCAAATCCTGTTTTTGGCTTCAAGCGTTGCTTTGCTGGCGATATTCAGGTTTGTGGGCATTCCATTGGTGATTCTTTTCTACATTGTCCTCTCTGTGATCGTTAATCAGCGCAATAAAAGCCGTGCGTGATGAAAAAGAGGCATCCAATAAAAAAGAGCCGCAGTAAAAATGCTGCCAGGCGCGGCGCGGCGATTCTGCTGACGGTTGTCGCATTGCTCTCATTTGCCATTTACCATTACCGTGAATCGCTTGCCCATTATTTCAGTTTTCGTACTCGTTCGGTTGAAGAAGAGCGGCTGACAGAACTCCACAATTTTCAGGTGCTTAGCGTTCACGGCGACAAGTCGATCGGATTTGACGTTTCGGAATATCAGGGCGTTGTCAACTGGTTTCAGGTCGATTCCGTCGAAGGCGCTTTTAAACTCGATTTCGTATTCCTTCGTGCAACTGCCGGAAAGGACGTTGTTGACAAGCGATTTGCCGATAACTGGGCGGGCGCGGGCAGGGCAGGATTCCTCCGCGGCGCCTATCATTATTACCGGCCTAATGAAAATTCATACGAACAGGCGGATAATTTTATCAAAACCGTCCACCTTAAAGAGGGCGATCTTCCGCCGGTTTTGGATATTGAGAAATTACCCGAAGAGCAATCACTCGACAGTCTTAAAGTCGGATTGCGGCGTTGGCTGACAAGGGTTGAGAAGCATTACGGCGTAAAGCCGATAATTTATTCGGGTGATAGTTATTACAACGATTTTTTGAAAGCCGAATTTTCGGAATATGCATTTTGGATTGCCAACTACAATTTTTTTGTTGAAGAGATCGATCCGTGCTGGACGTTTTGGCAGTTCACCGAAAAAGCTTCCGTTCCCGGGGTTTTGGGTGAAGTCGACGTCAATATTTTTAACGGAACCCGCGCAGAATTGCAGAATCGGGCGATCAGGAAGTGATCAGAACTCCAGTTTTTTCTTCCGAAGCTCGAAATTCTGCCCAAGATAAACCCGCCGCACCATTTCGTCCTGCACCAATTCCTCCGGGATTCCCGCTTTCAGGATTCCGCCTTCAAACATCAGGTACGTTTTATCGGTGATCGCCAGTGTTTCCTGTACGTTGTGGTCGGTGATCAGGATTCCGATATTCTTGTTTTTGAGTTGCGCTACGATACGTTGGATGTCCTCAACTGCGACAGGATCGACGCCAGCGAATGGTTCATCGAGAAGGATGAATTTCGGATCGGTTGCCAGACATCGCGCTATTTCGGTACGCCGGCGTTCGCCTCCTGATAACAGGTCGCCGCGATTGGTGCGAATGTGTTGCAGACTGAACTCATCGATCAGCGATTCCATTCGCGCTTCTTGTTCTGCTTTAGAAAGCTTGGTCAGCTGAAGCACACTCATGATGTTGTCTTCAATGCTGAGTTTCCTAAAGACCGAGGCCTCCTGCGCCAGATAGCCGATTCCGTATTGCGCGCGCTTGTACATCGGGAAATTCGTGATTTCCATGTCATCGAGGAAAATCGTTCCGCTGTTGGGTTTTACGAGTCCGACGATCATGTAGAAGGAAGTCGTTTTTCCGGCGCCATTCGGACCCAAAAGCCCGACGATTTCACCTTGGTTTACCTCTACGGAAATGCCTTTCACGACACTTCGGCCTTTATAGGTTTTAACGAGATGATCGGCTCTTAGGATCATGGATTTAATTTAAGATTTTAATTTTTGAACGGAATTTGTGCAGATTTTAAGCAAATTAAGAATATTTAGATCGGTTGGCGTGAGACAATTAACGATTAATTACGATAATGCAGCGCTTGACGATTTTTCAAATTCAATGATTCTCCAAGGCTTCCCAAAATTCGTAAGCCCTGCGCAAATGGGGGATCACGATGGTTCCTCCAACAAGCGTCGCAATGCTGAGCGCTTCCATGACTTCTTCTTTCGAAAGTCCTTCCTTGTAGCAGGTTTCCAGGTGATATTTCACGCAATCGTCGCAACGCAAAACCGCCGAAGCCACCAATCCCAGTAGTTCTTTGGTTTTTACATCAAGCGCGCCCGGTGCATATGCATTCGTGTCGAGGTTGAAAATACGCTTGATGATCTTGTTGTTGTCGCCAAGCAGCTTTTCGTTCATCCGCGAACGGTAGTCGTTGAATTCAGAAACAATATCAGCCATTTTTAAGTTTTTTTCGGGTTACGACTTTCGATATGTAAATGCTCATTTCGTAGATCATCAGCATCGGGATCGCCACGATGATCTGGCTGACAACATCGGGCGGAGTTACGATTGCGGCGACGATCAATATCAGTACGACCGCGTATTTCCAGTATTTGCGAAGGAACTCCGGTGTTACCAACCCCATTTTTGTCAGGAAGTAGATGATGATCGGAAGCTCGAAGAACAATCCGGAGGCGATCAGTGAAGTTTTTATCATTCCGATGTACGAATCGAGTGTGAACTGGTTCTTGACCACGTCGCTGACCTTGAAAGTCGCCACGAAATTCACCGACATCGGCACGATTACAAAATAACCGAAAAGTACGCCCAGAAAAAATAAAATCGATGCGATCGAAATGAAAAGCTTCGCATTTTTCCGCTCACGTTCATAAAGTGCAGGGCGGATGAATTTCCATAATTCCCACAACAGGTAAGGGAATCCGAGGATAAATCCACCGGTGATGCAAATCCACACCAACATATTCACCTGGCCTTCCATATCGGTATTCTGAATGATGAACGGCATGTCGGTTACACAAATGCTGTCGGCAAAACCCAGGTAATGCGAGAGGTCGCAAAATGAACGATAGGTTATGAAATCCGGGCTTGTCGGTCCGAAAATGATGACATCGAAAATGTAATCACTGACAAAAAATATTGCGGTTGCCATGATCAGGACGGCGACAGTACTACGAACAAGCAGCCATCTCAGTTCCTCCAAATGGTCGAGGAACGACATTTCGTCGGGACTTTTTTTACGTGCTTTTGCCATTATACGAGTCCTTCCTTTAAAATGTCGTGAAGGTGCAGCACGCCTTGGTATTCGCCACTATCGACGACTACCAATTGGGTAATTGAAAAGTCTTCCAATATATTGAGCGCATCCGAAACCATGTCGGTAAGGCTGATCATTTTAGGGTTTTTAGTCATGATATCGCGTGCATAAACTCCGGCAATCGAATCGCGGTCGTTGAGCATCCGCCGAATGTCGCCATCGGTGATTATTCCGATAACATGCCCGTTTTCGACTACCGCAGTTACGCCAAGCCGTTTCTCAGAAATCTCGAAAATAACCTGTTTGATTGCACTATCCGGCGCCACTGAAGGTTTGTGCGTGCGATCGAGCATGTCGCCAACGCGCAGCAGTAGTTTTTTTCCGAGCGCTCCGCCAGGGTGGAATTTCGCAAAGTCGGCAGCTGTAAAGCCGCGCATCTCAATGAGGCACACCGCCAGCGCATCGCCAATGACAAGTTGTGCGGTCGTACTGTTTGTAGGTGCAAGGTTGTTTGGATCGGCTTCTTTATCGACGTGTGTATTGATGACAAAATCGGATGCCTTTGCCAAAAATGACGACGGATTGCCCGTAATCCCGATCAGGGTATTCCCGAAGTTTTTCAGGATCGGCGCAAGCACTTTTATTTCGGGGCTGTTGCCGCTTTTCGATATGCAGATCAACACGTCGTTTTGACGGATCATTCCAAGATCGCCGTGAATTGCTTCGGCAGCGTGGAGGAACATCGACGGCGTTCCGGTGGAGTTCATTGTCGCAACAATCTTCTGCGCGATGGCTGCACTTTTGCCAATTCCGGTGACGATCAGGCGGCCATTTGAATTGAAAATGGCACGTACGGCATCTGCGAAATTTGCATCCACCAAATCAACGAGCGCTGCAACAGCTTCACTTTCAAATCGTATTGTTCGTTTCGCGGCAGCCAGGATTTCCTCGGTCTTTATCAATTTGGAATCGTTATAAAATTTGCGGATGTAAAAGAAAGTCGTATATTTATGTGTTGCAAATTTATATAAAATTACCCTTATCCGAGAATGAATTCAACCGAAATTGACATACATCAGGAATTAAAAAAATATTTTGGATTCAGCCAGTTCAAGGGTTTGCAAGAGCAGGTAATACGGAGCATCCTGGCACAAAAAAACACTTTCGTAATTATGCCTACGGGCGGTGGAAAATCGCTTTGCTACCAATTGCCGGCATTGATCCAGGAAGGAACCGCCATAGTAGTTTCACCACTTATTGCTTTAATGAAAAATCAGGTTGATGCCATCCGCAGCCTTTCCTCCGAAAACGGAATTGCGCACGTGCTCAACTCCTCGCTCACCAAAACCGAAATAGCGCAGGTCAAAAAAGACATTACCGCCGGGATCACCAAATTACTTTATGTCGCACCCGAGTCGCTGACCAAGGAAGAATACGTGCACTTCCTGCAAAATGTACCGCTTTCGTTCGTTGCAATCGATGAAGCGCACTGTATCTCAGAATGGGGCCACGATTTCCGTCCGGAATACCGCAACCTTCGGCATATCATAAAACAACTCGGAGATGTTCCGGTGATCGGCCTGACCGCGACGGCGACACCTAAAGTGCAGGAAGACATTCTCAAAAACCTCGATATGGCCGATGCGGCAACTTTCAAGGCGTCGTTCAACAGGCCAAACCTTTTTTATGAGGTACGAACAAAGACCAAAAATGTCGAATCGGATATCATTCGCTTTATCCGCCAACACAAAGGAAAATCAGGAATCATATATTGCCTGAGCCGAAAGAAAGTTGAGGAAATTGCGCAGGTACTGCAGGTCAACGGAATAAGCGCTGTGCCTTACCACGCCGGGCTCGATGCCAAAACGCGCGCGAAGCATCAGGACATGTTTCTTATGGAGGATGTTGATGTTGTCGTTGCCACGATTGCCTTCGGAATGGGAATCGACAAGCCCGATGTCAGGTTTGTCATCCATCACGATATCCCGAAATCGCTGGAAAGTTATTATCAGGAAACAGGCCGCGGCGGCCGCGACGGAGGCGAAGGTTATTGCCTTGCGTATTACTCCTATAAAGATGTTGAAAAACTTGAAAAATTCATGTCCGGGAAACCTGTAGCCGAGCAGGAAATAGGTTATGCGCTCCTTCAGGAAGTCGTCGCCTACGCCGAAACGTCCATATCACGCCGGAAATTCCTGCTGCATTATTTCGGAGAGGAATTCGACGAAGAAACCGGGGAAGGCGCCGACATGGACGACAATGTCCGCAACCCGAAGCCGCGAAAGGAAGCCATGGACGAAGTCGGAAAGCTGCTCGCCGTAGTTCGCGATACCAAACACCTTTACAAGGCGAAGGAAATCATCTTTACGCTTATCGGAAAAATCAATGCGGTAATCAAGGCACACCGAACCGATGCGCAGCCGTTCTTTGGCAGCGGGGTTGACCACGACGAACGCTATTGGATGGCGCTGATCCGGCAGGTGCTCGTTTCCGGATACCTGTCAAAAGACATCGAAACCTACGGAATCCTGAAAGTCACCCCAAAAGGCCAGGAATTTCTTCGGAATCCACATTCGTTCATGATGTCCGAAGACCACGAGTACAGTGAAAGCGAAGACGAGTCGATCATGACCGCCGCCAAATCATCCGGCACCGCCGACGAAGTTCTCATGGGAATGCTGCGCGACCTCAGGAAAAAAGTAGCCAAGAAGTTAAGCGTACCGCCGTTTGTGGTTTTCCAGGATCCGTCGCTCGAAGACATGGCGCTGAAATATCCGATTTCACTCGAAGAACTGGGAAATGTGCATGGAGTCGGCGAAGGAAAAGCCAAAAAATACGGGAAGGAATTTGTTGAGCTTATCAGCCGCTACGTCACAGATAACGACATTACACGCCCCGATGACCTGGTGGTGAAATCGACCGGCGCGAACTCAGCAAACAAACTCTATATCATACAGAACATCGACCGGAAACTGTCGCTCGACGACATCGCTTCGGCAAAGGGAATGACGATGGATGCGCTCATCAAGGAGATGGAACAGATCGTCTATTCGGGAACCAAACTCAATATCAAATACTGGATCGATGAAATGCTCGATGACGACCAGCAGGAAGAAATTCACGATTATTTCATGGATTCGGAGTCCGACAGGATCGAAGATGCGCTCAAGGAATTCGAGGGCGATTACGACATCGACGAGCTCCGCCTGATGCGGATTAAGTTCATTAGCGAAGTGGCTAATTAGCACTTAGCCATGAGCCATAAGCCATAAGCTAATGGCACTAAAAGGAAGTAGTCAGTTTCAGCCACAGCCCACAGCTTACTCATAAACTTCGCCGCGGTGCGGTTTCAGTGCATCGCGCACTGCCGGCATATTGGCTTCATCAACGACCATGAAAGCCACCGCATGCATTTCACCATAAATTTCATAGCCGGTTATTTCCATCGGAAGTTTCTCCATTGCAATATATTCCTTGAGATGTTCCTCATGATGCTCGGCCGTTTTACCGGATGCCGGCCCGCGAAAATCCCAGATCAGTTTGATTTTTCTCATGCTGCAAAAGTAGTGATTAGATCGTCTCATCTTTCTTTGGCGTTTCCCTTCGGGCCGCGCTTTCCGCTGTATCTTTTGCCAGGTTGTGCCGCAAAAGGATGCCGCTTCACCCGAGGCCAGCGGCCGAACTGACCGTAGGTAATCGCTAATGCGGCAGCTGAAAAATTTAACGCAATAGTTTCAAAGGTTGCTCAGGTTTGACTACATTTGAAAAAACACACTTATGATAAACAACTACTTAACCCGTTTTCGGAACTGTTTTGGGCTCGCTATGCTGTTCACAGCTGCCACATCCGTGCATTCCCAAACCAATTACACTGTAAGTTCCATTCCGTTTCAGCAGTATGCTGCAGCAGTACCATTGAGCGCCACCGCTGACGACTCATTTTCTGCGCCAATTACACTTCCATTTCCATTCACATTCTTCGGAAATGAACAAACACAGGTTTATGTCAGCACCAACGGTTACCTGAAATTTTCCGCTACCAACATCGCGGGTAACTTTTCGCCTTGGACGTTGCAATCGCAGATTCCCAGTTTCAATGTGGAGCACAATAGCATTTTCGGAGTTTATCACGATATGAACGATTCTGGTGGACTCGGCTCCATCACTTACGGCGTGGCTGGCACGGCGCCATACAGGAAGTTTGTCATCATTTTCAATAATCAGGCACACTTTCAATGCAACTCGCTCTATTCTTCGTTTCAGATCATCCTTTACGAAACATTGAATAACATCGATGTCCAGATTATCGACAAGCCGGTTTGCACAACCTGGAATTCGGGAATGGCGCTGACGGGAATCCAGAACGCCGACGGAACTGCTGCGTATACGCCGCCGGGACGAAATACCGGTGCGTGGACCGCAACTCATGAAGGCTGGCGCTTTAGCACAGGCAATCCGCAATACCAATATATTACTTGCGACGCCGACGGCAACGGACTCACCTCGTACAATCTTGCCGTGGTTCAGAACGATCTGTCACCTTCCAATCCGGATATAATTTCGCTTTATGAAACCGCTACCGATGCAGCATCCGGATCAAACCCGCTTGGTGCCGAGTATTTTAATATGTATCCGGATCAAACAATCTTTGCTTCCGGGAACGGAATGATAACACCGATAATTTTATCTACAATCGATTGCGCAACCGATTACGACGATGACGGCGTTTCCACAACTTCGGAAGACTTGAATGGCGACGGCAATTGGGCAAACGACGACTCCGATTTTGACGGCATCGCCAATTTTCTCGACAATGACGATGATGGCGACATGGTGTTAACAATGCAGGAATATGTTTTCCCGCGGCCGGCTAATGCACAATCACCGCAAATTGTCGATACTGACGGTGACGGAATCGAAAATTATCTCGACAACGACGACGATGGCGACGGTGTATTAACGATCAACGAAGATTATGATGGCAACCACAATCCGGGCGATGACGACTCCAATAACAATGGCGTTGCCGATTATCTGGACAATACGGTAGCATTGGGCGTACTGCAGCACAATCTGGCGAATCAGGTCAGGATTTATCCGAATCCGACGTCAAGCGTATTGTATGTCGACAACCAAAGCGGCACCACCGACAGCAAAATATCAGTCTTCGGGATCAGCGGAAATCTCGTGCGTACGGTAAGAACTGCCGCGCAACTTGAGCCGGTGAATGTTTCCGACCTCGAAAGTGGGATTTATTTTGTCAGGATCGAGTTGGAAAACCAGGTGCTCAATTACAGGTTTGTCAAAAAATAGGATGTACTGTTTAATAGTAAAGGTCCGGTTCTGCCGGACTTTTTTGTTGCCGAATGTGTAAGTTTGCATAAATATTTCCCATGCCCCAAGAGCTTCTTTTACAGGTTGCACCAGAAATCGCAGCAGATGGCGCCGCGCTTGCATCGCATGTGGCGAAGTTCGCCGGAATGAAAGCGTCCGACATTCAGCATATCTCGCTATTGAAGCGCTCCGTCGATGCGCGGCAAAAGGCGATCAAGATCAATCTGAAAGTGGCGGTTTTTAAAGCCGGCGAGCCGCTTCAGGGACGTGAAATCCGTTTGCCTGATTATCCGAATGTGAATGGCAAACAAGAAGTAATTGTAATCGGGGCTGGCCCGGCCGGACTCTTCGCAGCGCTTCAACTCATCGAATGTGGTTTGCGGCCAATTGTGATTGAACGGGGCAAAGATGTGCGCGGCAGAAGGCGCGATCTCAAGGCGATCAACCTGGCCCACATCGTAAATGAAGATTCCAATTATTGCTTTGGCGAAGGCGGTGCCGGAACTTATTCTGATGGCAAGCTTTACACCCGGTCAAAAAAACGCGGCGATGTCGATCGCATCCTGCGGCTTTTCGTTGGTTTTGGCGCTTCCGAAGAAATTCTGATCGATGCGCATCCGCATATCGGGACCAACAAGCTCCCGAAGATAATCAGCGACATGCGTGAGAAAATCATAGAATGCGGCGGCAGCGTTTTCTTTGAAACCCGTGTCGTAGATATCCTGACGAAGAATGATAAAGTTACCGGAATCGTTACCCAGGACGGGCGCACAATTTCCTCTGAGAAAATTATTCTTGCAACCGGACATTCCGCACGTGACATTTTTGAACTTCTCGACAGGAAGAAAATCCTGATTGAGGCCAAGCCGTTCGCAATCGGTGTCCGCGCCGAGCATCCTCAGGAGCTGATCGACCAGATTCAATACAGTTGCAGCAACCGCGGCGATTTCCTTCCGCCGGCGCCATATTCAATAGTCAAACAGATCAACGGTCGTGGCATGTATTCGTTTTGCATGTGTCCGGGCGGCGTGATTGCACCGTGTGCTACGAGTCCGGGTGAAGTCGTAACCAATGGCTGGTCGCCTTCGAAGCGGGATCAGCCAACCGCAAATTCCGGGATTGTCGTCGAACTGAAAGTCGAAGATTTCGCGCCTTTCTCGAAATTTGGCGCATTGGCGGGAATGGAATTCCAGAAATCAATCGAGCAACGCGCGTGGGATTTGGCCGGAAGAACTCAAAAAGTGCCCGCGCAGCGAATGGTAGATTTCACCCAAAGTAAAATTTCCGCAGACATTCCGCGTACATCGTATGTTCCGGGAACTACGTCGGTCGAACTTGGCGCGGTTTTTCCCGCATTCATCACGCAGGTTCTCCGTGACGGATTCCGGGAATTTGGAAAGTCCATGCGCGGCTATCTTACCAACGAAGCAATTTTGCACGCGCCGGAATCACGCACCTCGTCGCCGGTTCGCATACCGCGCGATGCCGAAAATCTTGAACATCCGCAAATCAAAGGGTTGTATCCCTGCGGCGAAGGAGCCGGTTTTGCCGGTGGAATAATTTCCGCAGCAATAGATGGTGAGAAATGTGCGTTAAAGGTCGCAAGTGCATTGAAGCACCGCAACTCCTGATGAAATTCCGTTTTTTAATAATATTTGTTGGATTGTTGCTGATTTTCAGTTGCAAAAGCAGACAGTTGCCTATTTCTCAGCCGCAACGTTTTGAACTTCCGCAGCCGGGCGACACGATTGTTACCGGCTTCCGACAGCTTTCGTTATTGATGGATCTCGATTCTGTAAATCCACTTTCTATCGTTCCCGACCGGTACGAACAAAACGGTTATAAATTCTACGAATCCAAGGTTTTTCAGTCGCCCGACTGGCCTTACAAGGTGCTCAATGTCTACGGTGAAGCTACAAAGTCGGGAACAAAAGAACCGCTGGCGATGAGCTACATCTTCTTTACTGACCGAATAACCGACCTGCCAATCCGGGGCGAAGTTTTTCGCATCGATGCACTTTCACAGGGCGCTTTAATATATGCCGATAATATTTCGCAAAAAGGAAGCGACTTTTCGTTTTATGAAATCAGCTTCCGAAATGATTCATTGGTCGCCACGCCAACTACTCCCGGAGGGAATTACTATTTCGACCTGATTCGGAACAAAAAGGAAAAACCTTCAATGTTCCCGCAGGCGGTTGACCGCAGGAAGCGATTTACCGAAAGAGAAATTGAAGGCTTGCAGTTGGACACCATGCAATTGGGCGAAAACGATTATTTTTTCCTCACCGATGACCAGTTCCTTGATCGGCAGGTAAAAGACCTTCAGTTCAAGATTTACTTCACACATTTATACGGAGACGAGTTCACTAAATGGCTCCGCATCGAGAAAGACGGCAATTACCATGACGTTTTGCTTGCCCAGACCGGTGGCGATTCGGATTCTTATTTTACCGAAAGCGAATTTACGAACGACTCCACCTTCGTGCGGACGAATGTCTACTCACAGCTTTCGCTTGATACCGAACAGGAGATGGGCTATGAAGTCGACTCGGTAATCCACCGCTACCAGTACGACCGGGAGTTTACTTTTAAGGAAATCGCAAAAGACAGTTTTCGGGTGCAGAAGCATTTTAAGTTGCAGAATGGCAAGTATGTCGAATCGCATCGCACAATGAACGGAAATTCATTTATAGTCAACGGCCAATTGGCATTCTGGCATTACGATTTTTTCTTTGAAACTCCTGATGAGCCGCACCTTCGGGATTTTGCGCGGCAGGTGAGGACACTGAGATCAATGGCCGATGGAAAAAAGATGCTCGTGAATGAAAAAGCGATGGTACGCAAAGACCGCCTTGGCCAACCTGAAGCGGGTGAAGTCAGATTGGACATCAATTTCGATGGTTTTGACGATTATTCAATTTACAATGCGGAAAGCTCGGGAAGCGCCGGGGAATTCCTTGACGTTTATCTTTACGATCCGAAGAAGAAGGTTTTTAACCATAGCGATGAACTTTCCGGGTACGATTTACAAATCAATGCCGACGCGCGTAAAGTCACCTCGATCGCCCGTGCCGGTTATGCGAACATTTCAATTGTGATGTTATTCTTCGACGACAAAGGCAAAGTAAAGTACACAAAGGTTTTCCGCAGTGAGTTTACCTCTGCCGACAAAGCGATGAAGCTGACCTACAAAAAGCTGCGTGGCAAGAAAGTGCTTGACCAAAAGACCGAAATACTTCCGGCGGAAGAAGTCGAAAACGAAGTGATCATCGACTACCTTTTGGGGCTTGAAGGCGAATAACGCTGATTCAGGGCGCGTTAGCGATCGCGGCGGCATCCTTTTGCGGAGCGCAGCGGAGAAAAAGATACAGCTGAGAGCGCGGCGCCGGCGGCCAAAGCAGGGAAGGCGCAACGCCCAAAGAATAATAGTCCTGTCGCCTAAGCTTTTTGTATTTTTGCGTAGCCATGAAAGAAGAAAACGTAATATTGGTCAACGACCGCGACGAACAAATAGGGCTGATGCCAAAACTCGAAGCGCATGAGAAAGCGGCACTGCACCGCGCGTTTTCAGTTTTTATATTGAACAGCGAAAACGAGATCATGCTTCAGCAACGGGCAGCGGAAAAATACCATTCGCCATTGCTGTGGACGAATACCTGCTGCAGCCACCAGCGTGAGGGCGAATCGAATATTGAGGCCGGCAAAAGGCGGCTTTTTGAGGAAATGGGTTTTGAGACCGAGCTCAAGGATCTTTTTAATTTTATTTACAAGGCGCCATTTGAAAATGGGCTTACCGAGCACGAGCTGGACCATGTTATGGTGGGCTATTTTGACGGAGTTCCAAACGTGAATCCGGCTGAGGTTTCGGGGTGGAAATGGATGAAAATCGAAGACATCAGGAACGATCTTGCCATGAATCCGCAACTTTATACCGTTTGGTTCAAGATCATTTTTGACGAGTTTTATCATTATCTTGAAGCGCATAAAATCTGAGTATGAAAATTACCGTCAGCCGAAAAGCGCATTTCAATGCGGCGCACCGACTCTACCGCAAAGACTGGTCTTCTGAGAAGAACAATTCTGTTTTTGGGAAGTGCAACAGCCCGAATTTCCACGGACATAACTACGAGCTCATCGTAAGCGTAACCGGCGACGTTGATCCAGAAACGGGGTTTGTGATCGATATGAAGGATTTGGCGCAGATCATCGTTGACGAAGTCGAAATGCCTTTCGATCATAAAAACCTCAATCTTGATGTGGCTGATTTTGAAAATCTGAATCCGACGGCTGAAAATATTGTCGCTGTTATCTGGAACAAGATCCGGAAACGGATTGCGGAAAATAATGAGCTGGAAGTGACACTTTATGAAACGCCGCGGAATTTTGTGAGTTGTAAAGGTTGATTTTATGCAGGTGAAATTTGAACCTTATCCGCTGCGATTTTTCCCTATCCTCAAAGAACGGATCTGGGGCGGAACACTGTTAAAAGACTTTTTAAACAAATCGGTGACATCATCCGCTACGGGTGAAAGTTGGGAAATATCGGCCGTTGAAGGCGATGTCAGCGTTGCAACAAATGGAGTTTACCAGGATTTATCGCTAACCGAGATCATCGCCCGTTTCCCGGAGCAGTTGCTGGGAACCGATGTCTACAAACGCTTTGGCGCCAATTTTCCGCTGCTTTTTAAATTCATTGATGCCCGTGAAGATCTTTCGATCCAGGTTCATCCAAACGATGAACTGGCGATGCAGCGCCATGACACTTTTGGGAAAACCGAAATGTGGTACGTGCTAAAAGCCGATCCGGGCGCGCGGCTCATCATTGGGTTTAAGGAAAAGTCGTCCCGCGAGGATTACCTGAAACATCTTGAAAAAAAGGAGTTGCCGCAGATATTAAAATCGTATTATCCGAAACCTGGCGATGTGTTTTACCTGGAAACCGGAACGGTGCACGCGATTGGCGCCGGAATTCTGGTCGCCGAAATCCAGCAGTCGTCCGATGTCACTTATCGGGTTTATGATTGGGACCGAGTGGATTCTGACGGAAAATCGCGAGAGCTGCATACCGAGCTCGCGCTGGATGCGATCAACTACGATGTCGTAGATCCGGTGCGTAAATTTTCTACAGATAAAAATGCACTCAATCCGATTGTTGATTCGCCATATTTCACTACTTCGCTTATTCCGCTTGATGGCCATGTACAGTTTTTAAATGATGGGCGAACGTTCCGCGTTTTGATGTGCGTTGACGGCGGTTGCGAAGTGCGGTTCAATTCAAATTCGGAACGGTTGCAAATGGGCGAAACGTTGCTTGTCCCTGCGGCTTTGGAACAATATCAGTTGACGGGGAAGGCTTCGGTGCTCGAAATCAGGATTGCATAAGGTTTATTTAAAATTCCTGCGTACTTTTGCCCTAACATTAAAAATATACAAAAATGGCAAGTGTCAAAAATTTGAAAAAGGACATCAACTACGTTCTGGGTGATATTATTGAAGCGGTTTACCTATGGGAAATGTCAACTACCGGCAAGCCTACAGACGCTTCCAATGCGCTAATTGACGAGGCGATCATGGCTTTTGATACCCTGATCACGAAAGTAAACACGAAAAAAGTGGAAAATAAGAAAGCGCATTTCAAGCAGATAAATGCTGAGCTTGAGGAAGCTGCGCATCAACTTGTGGCAAAAATCAACGCATTGTCATAAATTTTTGTGGAGTGCGATTTTATTTTTGGAATTTCAATTTTCAGATATATATTTGCACCACATCAACGCCGATGTAGCTCAGCTGGCTAGAGCAGCTGATTTGTAATCAGCAGGTCGTGGGTTCGAGTCCCTCTATCGGCTCAAAATAAAGCCATCCGCCAGGATGGCTTTTTGTTTCAATATTCGAGTCAGCTCGCGGCTCAAAATAAAGCCATCCGTCAGGATGGTTTTTTATTACAATATTTCGAGTCAGCTCGCGGCTCAAAAAAAACCATCCGCCAGGATGGTTTTTTGTTTTAAAATAAAGCGGTTTATTATCTAGTAGCCGTGATTCTTTCTTTCTTCAATGTACGCCGATAAGGTCTTTCCGTACTTTGATTTCGCCACATCCGGAGAAAGCGATTTACAGATCGTGTCGAGGTATTTCAGATTTGCATCCTTGATTTCTGAAAGCGCGATATAAGGCGCGATTTCGTGATTCTTGTTGTTCAATGCAAAATTGATTGCGTAAAGATATTTTCGCTTCAGGATGCTTTCGAGTGCGGCCTGATTCTGGGCTTCGTCAAACTGCTTCTTGTCGCGGAATGCATTAAGCTTCTTTTCGGTCAAGTCGAGCTCTTCGCTGATAAACCGGTTTTTTACCTTGCGGTATTGCTCGTAAAGTTCATGGTTTTTCGAACCTGTTATCCTCGCATCGGCGTAAAATGCTTTCAGGTTTGATTCAATATTGATTTTTCCGGGTTCGGCAAAGAACATCAGCTTATCGTCGCCGCTAGACGTTGCGCCGCGGTCGAGGATCAGATAAAGCATTTCGGGCGACTCGATATTGAGATGGCTTTCAAAAGCGCTGTTTCCGCTGATCTTTATGGTGTCGAGCGGCATCAGCGTGGTATCGCGGACTGCTTCAATATACAGTGTCCCGCTTTTGAGTCCGTTGATGTTTCCGGTAATATGCAGGTTGCCTTTTTCTTCCTTTTTTGAACAGGCTGCAATAAGCAACAAGAGCGTTAGTAGTGACATTTTTCTCATGCCGCAAAATAACAAAAAAAATCCCCGAATATTTCCGGGGATTTGGTCTAACCTTTCAGCCATGCTTCGCGGAGCGCTTTTTTGGAATCGTCGGTCGCCATGTAACCTTCGTGGTCTTCATATTCGAATTTGACTTTTCCTTTAAGCAGCATTTCCTTGCCGTCGCGCTTGATCTTCATCGCAACTTCGTCGCCTTCTTTCCATTTCTGGCTTCCCATGATGAGATCGTAAATATTGTCGAGATTGTAATCTTTTCCATCTACAGAAGTAATGATATCACCGGGTTGCAGCTTCATTTCCTTCATAAACGGATTGAGTTCGCCGCTTGCGATCACCGCGATTTCTTTTGTTTCCGGCTTAATCGTCACAAATGGTGAATGGCCTTTCATAAATACGTTCGCGGGTACTTTTTTTGTGGTTTTGCTTACGCCGACTTTGGCAAAAAAAGCATCATACGGAATTGGCGAATCGCCGGCGACGTATTGATTCAGGAACTCGCCGACTTCAGGATATGTTTCCAAAACGATCCGCTCAAAAAGTTCGTTGTCGTCGAACGGCTTTGTGGGACCGTAAATAGCCGACAGCCGCTTCATCATATCAAGAATTCCGCGTTGGCCATTGCTCTTTTCGCGAATCGTGATATCAATGCACATTCCGATCAGCGCGCCTTTTTCATATACGTTGAGGTATTGCGATTTGTACGGCTCTTTCAGCACATTCGCACTCATTTCGGTAAATGGCATCTTATCATTCATGTGGCTGGCATTTTCGATCTTTCCGGCCATCCGGTTGTAAAATTCCTCTTCTGTAATTAATCCCTGGTTAACCTGGAAAAGGTTCGCGAAATATTCGGTCACTCCTTCATACATCCAAAGATGTTTTGACATTTTCGGGGAATTGTAATCGAAGTAGTGGATTTCCTTTGAATGTACGCTGAGCGGCGTAACGGTGTGGAAGAATTCGTGCGAAATGACGTCGATCAGCCCTTGGACAAGCTGGTCTTTGGGCATCATTTCAGGAAAAAGGACAGTTGTAGATGTATGATGCTCAAGTGCGCCAAAGCCGTGTGCGTCGGGCTTTTTCATGTCGCTCAGGTAAAGCAGCACCGTATATTTTTTGTTTTTGTTGATGTCCCCAAGGAATTTTTTCTGTGCGCGCATCATCTTTTCCATGTCCGGAGTAATCGTTTTGGCGTCGAATGTCCCGTTTGGCGAATAAACGCTGATCAGGATTTCCATTCCACCTACATTGAAAGTCGTATAATCCGGTTTCGAATACATGATGGGATTGTCGACAACCTCAAAGTAGCGCTCCGATCTGAACACGTCTTTCGTATCCGAATTGTCGGCGTCAACAAGCGATGTCGCGCCGAAAAGGCTTGCCGGATGCGTAACCGTTACCACGTAAGGCGTCGCCAGCTTGTCGTCGAAGTAACCTACGAACCCGTGCATGTTCAGCATAAAGTTCGTATCTGCCAGAATATTAGTTCCTGCCGGGGAAAATATATCGTGCGTATTTTCTACATCATAAGTGTCATTGACCCAATAAGTAATATGATCAAGTTTTTTTCCGTTGCTGATCGTCCACGAATTATCGTCGGCTTTTACAACGTTCAGCGGCTTGTTTTTTTTATCGAAGGCTTTAAAATCCTCTACGAATTTGCCGTAATCGTCCTCTGAATAGGTTCCGGGAATGATTTTCGGAATGTGGTAGGTGACTTTATCACTTTTCATTGCAGGCGCGTTGACGGTTACCATCAATTTGTCGTCTTTCACCACATTCAGGTCGATGGCAACTTTAACCTCGTCGCCTGATTTTGATTGGGCTGCCATTGGCAATGCCCAGAATGCGGCTGCGGCCAGCGGCAAAATGTAATTCTTCATAAATTGGATTTTCGGTGTTTGTCGGATTAAGTCCGAAAAGTTACATCAAATTTTCTTTGCGAAAGCAGAAATCAACCCCACTATTTCGGGATTGACAGGCAAATCAGGGTTGTTGTACGATTCGCTGTTTTCATTGTCGTCGCCCGATATCGTTTTTAAAATGTGGTTCATGTTATCAATAATCGCGTACTGTGCATCAGGTTTCGCCTTTTTCAGCAGTTCCGCTTCACTCACGCCAACCTGCAGGTCTTTTGTACCGTTAACGATCAAAACCGGGATTTTCAACCTTTTGATTTCGGCCGCCGGATCGTATTTCAGCCACGAGATAATGTAAGGTTGCACGCTTTCGCGGAAAATCGAAGCCAAAGCCATATTTTTCAGTTCGAATGTCTGCCCGTTTTTCAAAAGAGCAAAATCCTTGTCGACTTCATCCTTCAATCCCGGCATCTGCCGCGTGATCTGCTCTGTTATGACATTGTCGATGGTCTGTCCGGCGCCGGCGATCGAAACGAAGCCATCGGCTGTTCCATTTGCTGCGACCATTCCGATGAGAGAGCCTTCACTGTGCCCGGCGATGATGATCTTGCTGAATTTATTTTGCTTCCTGAAGAAGTTTACAACCTCTTTTGCATCGGCGATCAAATCGTCAAAGCTCAGTTTGCCTTCATCCATGTTACCGGCAATCATTTGCGCGATAATCCGCTTATCATATGAAAAAGCGGCGACTCCATTATTGGCCAGGCCTTCGCAAAGATATCGAAGAGAATTGTTACGAAGCCCGATTTGGTTTCCATCCCTGTTTGTCGGTCCTGAACCGGCTATTAAAACGACCAATGTTTTGCTTCCACCCAATGGGACATAGAGATTTCCGGGAAGGAGTTCGTTGACTTTGACTTCCGTTTTTGTGAATTTCGATTCCGTTTTTTGCTGTGCAACTGATACTGTTGCAATTAGGAGCAGTAAATAATAAAGTTTTTTCATGTCAAAAAAAAAACTCCTGTTTGACAGGAGCTACCTTAATCGATTTTATTTTTTATATAATATTTTCCGTTGAGTTCTTCTTCGAAATCGTCGATGACGATCGGTTTGGGCTTTGGCTTGCTCGCGCTGGCCTTTTGCCGCCACAGTTCAAAGCGATCTTTCGATAGCCTTTTGCGCATAATTTCGATCACCTCTTTTTCGGGCACACCGAATTCCGCTTTAATTACTTCGAAGGGCTTCCGCTCTTCAAGTGCCATGCTGACGAGCCGTTCTGTCTGCTCATAATCAAGCATGGGACGATTGCTTTTTTTCATAAAACTTCCGCTATAATCTGAATCAATATTAGTAAAAAAAAGATTTCACTATTCAGTGTGTTGAAAATTTTTTTCGTCGCCATCGGGCTGATTCTGAGCGGGGTTTTTCCGGAACGGCATCGCAAGCAGCGAGCCGATCTTGTTATGGTGCTCCGGCCGCATGTGCGTATCGATTCCGTATACGATGCGTTCCTTCGGAAGCTGCGTAAATGTTCCGAAAATGCGATCCCAAATCGAGAAGATGTTGCCGTAATTGCTGTCGGTGTGCGGAAGCTGGTAATGGTGGTGGACTTTATGCATATCCGGTGAGACGATGAAAACGGAAAGCCATTTATCGGCCCGGCCCGGAAGAGAAAAATTGGCGTGATTGAATTGCGAAAACACAACCGAAAGTGATTGGTAAAGAAAGACGATCCACATTGGCGTTCCCAGTAGGAGCACGGCCGCCGTAGTGAATAGGAACCTTACAACGCTTTCGCCCGGATGATGGCGGTTGGCAGTAGTGGTATCAACCCACGTATCGCTGTGATGGATCAGGTGAAAGCGCCACAGCCACTTGGTTTTGTGCTGTACCCAGTGCGGAAGATAAGCCGCAAGAAAATCTAACAGCAGCAAACCCGCAATAGCGGCGATCCAATCGTTGACGGGGCCAAGCCATTGCAAAATTCCGAAATGATGATCTTGTGTGAACTGGGCGGCCATCAATAGCATGAACGCCATCGCAAAATTGACCACGATGGTCGTGACGGTAAAAAAAATGTTGATTCCTGCGTGGTGCCATTTTCGGTATTCAAAGCTGAACAACGGCTTTGCGCTTTCAACCATCCAGAAAAATGCAATCCCGCCGGCCAGGATCAGCGCACGGTGCGACGACGGTATCGTTGAAAAATACGCTGCAATGGTTTCCATGGCAACTAAATTACTGAATTATGCAGTGCGCCGCCCGGCGAAAAAACTTTTCCAATTAATATTCATCATGACGATTGCAAGTATGATCATCACGATTCCGATCCATTGCGTAAAGAGAACAGTTTCGCCAAGTATGAAAAACGCCATCATCACTGAAACGGGAAGTTCCAATGCCGAGACAATGCTTCCGAGGCCGATTCCCGTCAGCGGAAATCCCAGGTTCATTAACATTGGCGGAATAACGGTTCCGAAAAGCGCCAGCAAAATTCCCCATTTGTAGAAAATATCGAAATTATATGCCTGATGCTGGGTTGCAACTGCAAAAATCAGCACCATGACTGCGCCGCCAAGCAGCATGTAAAGGCTTCGTTGTGCCGATGAAATGTGTACTGCCACGCGATTTGCAGTGAACATCGTTGTTGTGAACGATGCGGCTGCCAAAAGGCCGAGTACGACACCGCGCCAGTCGAGCGAGTTTTGATTGTGGATGATGTCGGTTGCCATTGCGGTGCCGGCTAGAACAACCAAAACGGCTCCGAACTTAATTGGTGACGGCGCTTTTTTCTCGAGTGCCCATTCGAGTAAAACTCCCATCCAAACGGTTTGCATCAAAAGAACGATTCCGATTGAAACCGGAATATATCGGACAGCCAGATAGTAGAAAATGCTTGTCAGCCCCGTCGATGTACCGGCGATCATAAGTTGCGTTATATCGTTTCGGCTGGCTTGAACGACTTTGTCTTTTTGTTTCGCCTTCCGGAAGCCATTTATTAAAAGAATTGCCAGAATCCCCAGAATAAATTGCGAAGAAATGACTTCGGCAGGAGTAAAAACGTGGCCTGCAGAACCTTTATCGGCGTAAGCGAGTTTCACGAACGTGGCAAGCATTCCGTAGCTTGCAGCACCAAATGCGACCAGGAAAACTCCTTTTAGTATGTTATTGTTTGACATAGCCCAATTTAAAAAGCGGGCAAAGATACATTAAATGAAAAGTAAAATTGGCTAAACAGTATCGCGGGTTTCGAGCAGGCTGAGAATTTTATCGGGAATTTCATCAAAACCGCGCAACGTGAAGGGTTTCGTCAAAAATCCGGCGGTTCCCAGCTTTTCGCATCGCGCTTTGTAAACCGGGTTGATCGTCGATGAGAACACAACGGCGGGAATCCGCCTTAAATTAGAATGTTGTGCAATTTCCTCGAGTGCCTCAATGCCATTGAGAATCGGCATATTGATGTCGGTCAGGATCACATCGGGCAGTTCTGAAGCATTGTCCAAATAATCCAGCAATTCGCGGCCGTGCTTTACCCAGTCGACCCTTTCGAAGGCGCCGTGTTTGCTAAAGCTGTCGACGATCACTTCTCCGTCATCGGCATCATCTTCTGCGATCAGGATATGCAACTTGCGATTTTCTGGCATTTAAACGGGTTTTTGTACCGGGAAATAAAGATTGAATATGCTGCCGTCGTTGACTACACTTTGAACGTCAATTTTCCCCGAATGATTTTCCATGATTTTTTTGCAGATCGCGAGCCCGATTCCGTTTCCGGAATATTCGTTGCGCATGTGCAGCCGTTGAAAGATAGTGAATATTTTGGTCAGATGTTTTTCTTCAATACCGATTCCGTTGTCCTTGAAGCTGATCTTATGGTATTCACGCTCCGGATTCAACGGATCTACGGCAGAAATTTTGGACGAGGTAATTAAAATACGCGGCGGAATTGCCATTTTCCGGTATTTTATGGCATTGGAAATCAGGTTCGAAAACAATTGCCGGAGCTGAACCCGGGAACCGTTAATGACTGGCAGGTTTTCGACGATGAGTTCTGCACTATTTTCGCGGATCAAAATCTCGAGATCTTCACCCACATCGGCGATTGTCGATTTCAAATCGACTTTCCGCATCTCTTCCTTGGTGGCGCTGAAGGCATATTTTACCAGATCATCAACCAACGAGTTAAGTCGCAAAGCAGAGGAGTTAATTATGTTCAGATTGGCCACTTCTTTTGTTTGCAATGCTTCCGAACCACTTTCGATGAGATGCGAGGTATAGGTAAGGATCTTCCGAAGCGGTTCCTTGATGTCGTGCGAAATAACGTGGATGAACTGCTCGAGGCTCGAATTGGAAAGGTTGAGCTCGCTGATTTTCATTTCCAGTTGCCGCTGGTATTGGATCAACGCTTCTTCGTGTTTTTTCTTTTCGGTGAGGTCCGTTACCACAACGCCGATGGCAGCGACTCTCGGGCTCAGGTCCGAAAAGGACATGTAAACAGGAACTTCGATTTCGCCGTTCTTTAGAATGACTTCGCCTTTGCTGATACGGTTTGGCAAACCTGCCATCAATTTGTCGAATGTTGCTGGGTCATCCAGATAATCATGAAGATGTGTTCCGATGATCTTATTTGCCGGAATATTGGTCAGCTGCGAAAAATAATCATTACAGTAGAGGATCAGGCCTTCCGAATTGATGCTGAGCGCACCTTCACCGAATTTCTCGATCAGGATCCTGTACGTATAATCGGCGCTTTGCAGCGAATAAACCTGCGGACTGCCGTTATGGTGCAGCACCAACGCATCAACGGCGCCTTCGCGGATGGCGTCAATAGTATTATTGGCTTCGTAGAGTTGGCTCCGAAGCTCGTTAATCTGCGCCTCAAGGCTTTTGATGTCGGTATTTCCGTATTCCACGCTAAATGCTGATATCGAGGATTTTCAAAACTTTATTGGTGTCCGACAAATCTCCCAGTATCATCCTTATCGGGTTCGGAGCGAGCCTGACAAGGGTTGGAATCCCAATAATCTGGTATTCGACGGCCAACTGTGGTTGGTGGCTGATATCGACAATTTCAAGCTCGTAATTATCTGCTAGATAGCTGTTGCAAATCTTATTGATGTTTTCAACGGCATGGGTGGACTTTGGAGACATACCCGAAGTGAACAGGATAAATTTATTTTTGAATTGATCTGTGCTGAAACTGTCGCTGATTGTGTCGCTATTGTCCACGTTAGTAGCTTAATTGTTTTATATTCAAACCAACAAGGACGCGTTCTTCATTGGAAAGGTCGCCGATGATTTTGCGGATCGGTTCCGGAAATTTCCGCACAAGCGTAGGAACCGCAAGAATCTGATCGCCTTCGGCAAGTTGCGGATTTTGAAGCAGGTCTACGATTTCAATCGAATATTTGCCGGCAAGGTGTTGTTCGGCATATTTCTTAATATTGCTTAGCGCTTTTATCGATTTCGGTGTCTGGCCTGCGATGTAAAGCAGCAGCTGCCATTCTGCGGGTTTGGTCATTTCTTCTTGTTTAAGGGCTTGTTATTCTCCGATTTTACCCGTGCATTCAGTTCCTGAGTTGCCTTTAAGACACTGAGTTCTTCCTCAACCGATTCAAATTCGTTGCGCAACGCCTGGATATTTGCTTCGAGGACTGTCCGCTTGCGCTCGATTTCACGGTCTTTCCTGTGAAGCTCGTTCTGAAGCGAGATTTTTGAAATCTGCTGCTTGATCGCATTTGTTTTGCGGGCGGCACCGGTCAGGATTCCCTCAGGGCCAAGTTCAATATCGAGCAGTTCTATTCCTTTGTTACTGATCACAAATTCACGTAACTGGTTGGAATGATCCATTCCGCGCGATTTAATGATAAAAATCCCGCGGTTGCGCTCGCCGATTCCTTCAAGGTCACGAACGCTGATCCAGGTATCCATTAATGACGAAATAAGATCTTCACCCATATCAGGTTTCCCGCTGTCATCCGTTTTGTTAAGTGCGGTAAAGAGCGATGTAATGTTCTCCAATTTAAGCATGTCGATCAGGCGCACCAGCATCGAGCGTACTTCGAGGTGGTTTCCGATCGTGATCAGATTGCTGATCGAGTCGATTACCACGGCTGACGGATTGAATTCCTTGATCATCTTTCTTAATGTCAGCAAATGAAGCTCGAGTCCGTTCAGCGATGGACGGGCAGCATGGATGATCAGGGTTCCGTTTTTGACGTATTTAGCAAGGTCGATCCCGATCGACTGCATGTTCCTGATGAGCTGGCGGGGTGATTCCTCGAAGGCGAAATAAACGGTTCGTTCCTTTTTTCGGCATTGTTCGCTTGCGAAGTAAGAAGCGATCGTAGTTTTGGCGGTTCCGGCAGTTCCTGAAACGAGTACATTGCTTCCGCGGTAAAACCCGCCACCATAGAACATTTCATCCATTCCCGGAATTCCGGTAGAAACGATTTCAGTAGATACCTCGTTGTTCAGCTTTAGCGATGTTATCGGAAGGACGGCAATTCCGTTTTCATCGATCATGAAAGGATATTCGTTTGTTCCGTGTGTCGAACCGCGGTATTTCACGATCCGCAATCTTCGCGTAGAAACCTGTTCAATGACGCGGTGATCCAGAAGCATGACGCAATCGGAAACGTACTCTTCAAGTCCCTGACGCGTTAAAGAAGCTTCTCCGCGCTCTCCGGTTATTATTGCGGTAACATCTTTTTCCTTAAGCCAGTTGAATAAGCGTCGCAGTTCGGCGCGAAGGATCGATTCGTTGTCGAGTCCCGCAAAAAGGGATTCGATGGTATCGAGAACGACCCGCTTTGCTTTTATTTTATCTATTGCATGGCCCAAACGGATGAAAAGTCCGTCGAGATCGTATTCTCCGGCTTCTTCGATTTCAGCCCTTTCAACGCGGACATGATCAACAATCAGCATGTTTTGCCTGATCAGTTGATCCATATCGAAGCCGAGTGACATTACGTTCAATGCCAGGTCTTTTGCAGTTTCTTCAAATGTCATGAAGACGCCCGGTTCGTTGTATTCGGTTATGCCTTTTACAATGAATTGTGCAGACATTAAAGTCTTACCGCAGCCGGCGCCGCCACAAATCAAGGTGGGACGTCCTTTTGGAAAGCCACCTTCGGTTATTTCGTCAAGCCCTTCGACTCCGGTGGGAGTTTTTGGGAACATAAATTTTTCGGGTTTATGCCCGCTTTCCATCTTCTTCCGCACTTAAAAAATCTTTACGTAGTGAAACAAAATTAAAAAAAATCACCATACAGCATCGCCTGCGAAAAAAATTATCGACAGCGACAAAAATCCCATTTAAAGTTGCTTGTCTTAAACCTTTTCGAGTATTTCGAGTACCTTTTTCGGCAGCTCTGAATATCCTTTGTAATCGATTGGCTTTTTAAGGAAGCCGATTACGCCAAGCTCAATATATCTTTTTTCATGCGCGGGATTTGCAATGGTTGAAAAAACTATGGTAGGTATTTTTAATTGTTGCAGATTTTCAAGCGCGTCAAGTCCGCCCATCAGCGGCATGTTGATATCAGTAAGTATAATATCCGGTTTTTGATCGTTCGCGGAAACATTTTCCTGCAATTCGATCCCGTTATTGTAGCATGAAATTTTATTAAAAGCGGGATGTGCCTCAAATGCCGGTGTGATGAGATCGATATCATCGGGATCGTCGTCGGCTATGACTATATATAACTCTTTTTGTTTTTGCATTCTTTATGGATTCAACCTGATGCAGGCAGAAATTTCCTGCCGTACAAATGTCACGGTTGCTCTTCGAAACGGCTTATATAATTTTTTCTATTTTTTATAAAATTTATGGTTTAGTCATTCGATGGGTTCGGTTTGTCGGAAATGACTGTAGTCGAATCGGTGTCACCCCCAATATGCTGGCCGGTTTGGGTGACTTCACTTTTGTTTGCGCCATCGTCGGCAACGTTGCTGTTTTCTTCACGGTTTTCTTTGCAGCCTGCCAACGTGGCAATCGCCAGAAGGGCCACAAATGCTGTTGCTTTAAGTTTCATTTCTTTAATATTTTATAAGATTAAGTGAAAAATTTGTAATGCATTTCCTTATAAAAAAGGCTATCTTAGAATTATAAACGCGCTCATGGAAAGACAAATACACCAAAACAAGCCAAATAGGCTGCAAATAACGAAGCCATGGGATTTCATCATATATTACTCGTAGATGACGACCAGGACGACCGGGAAATTTTCCAGTCAGCCGTGGATATCGTCGGATCATTAAAGTGCTCACAGGCAGCTTCTGCAATTGAAGCGCTTCGAATGCTAACCTCCGGGGAAGTCAGGCCGGACGTTATATTTCTTGATCTGAACATGCCTTTGATGACCGGGCATGAGTTTCTTGCCAAGATTAAATCGATTCCACATTTGAGGCATCTTCCGGTGATCATCTTTTCCACTTCGGGAAATCAGCAGAGCGTTCAGCTGGCCAAAAGGCTTGGAGCGTACGATTATATTACCAAACCTTACAAATTCGAGGAGTTGGTGACAGTGCTGAAGCGTGTCCTGTGATTACCTGCGCGTGTGATTTCGAAGAAATTCCTCTAATTCCTTTACGCTATCTGACCGAATTTCCATGACAGCATCTCGCAATTCCTGTGGAGTAACATTGAATTTTTTCGACCAGTATTCCACTTCGTATTGTTCATTGATGTTTACACGAGTCCGGTCGCGCACATCTTTCTGAGTCTTGTTGTCCATTGGGCTGGTTATTATTGACGTATAAATGTACGTCTAAGTGCCAATCTTTTCTTACAGAATTTAAAGCTATTCTTACAGTCTTTACAGGTAGGGTAAAATGATTGCGGCTTGTTTCTTAGCTATAGTTTCAAGTGTTTTTTGTGATCTGGCGCAGGCTTTTTGCTTGCGCTTTTTCATAAAAAAAGCCCGCATTTTCAGCGGGCCTTTACAATCACAGGGAAAATTTATTTTATCAGTTCGAAACTACGCTTGACAAAAGCGGTAAGTTCTTCGCCTTTAAGCAGGTTTTGAGACAGTTTCGCCAAATCGAGCGCCTGTTTCACCAGATGTTCCTGATGCGTTTTATCTTCGGTGTTGAGAATGCTTGCAGCAAGATCGGAATTGGTGTTGACAACCAAATTGTACATTTCCGGGAAATTGCCCATGCCGAACATTCCGCCGCCGCCGCTTTGGCTCATTTCCTTCATCCGCCGCATAAACTCCGGCTGTGTGATCAAAAATGGCGATGCGTTGCTGTCGAGCGATTCCAATTGTACTGAATACGTTGCTTTTGGAACAATTTCCTCGACCACATTTTTCAGTTTTTCTTTTTCGTCATCGGAAAGCTTTGAAATCGCAGTTTCGTCTTTTTTGATGAGATTGTCAATGTGGTCCGAATCGACCCGCGTAAACACGAGCTTTTCGTTATCGGCTTCCAACTTCTGGATCAGGTGCGAAATGATCGGCGAATCAAGCAACAGCACTTCATAGCCTTTCTGTTTTGCCGCTTCGACATAACTGTGCTGCGCGTCCTTGTTTCCGGCGTAAAGAAGAACCAGCTTATCATCTTTGTCGGTTTGCGTGTCTTTCAGGTTTTCCTTTAATTCCTCTAATGTGAAGAACTTTCCATCAACTGTCGGATAAAGCATAAACGCGCCCGCTTTTTCATAAAACTTCGGTTCCGAAAGCATTCCGTATTCAAGCACGATCTTAATGTCGTTCCATTTGCTTTCAAAGTCTGCCCGGTTGTCGGTAAAAAGCGACTTCAGTTTATCGGCGACCTTACGGGTAATGTAATTTGATATCTTTTTCACATTGCTGTCGGCTTGCAGATAAGAGCGCGAAACGTTCAGCGGAATGTCGGGACTGTCGATAACTCCTTTCAGCATTGTCAGGAATTCAGGAACGATTCCTTCGACGTTATCGGTCACAAAAACCTGGTTTTGGTAAAGCTGGATTTTGTCTTTTTGGATTTGCAAATCGGCACCAAGCTTCGGAAAATATAGAATTCCGGTCAGGTTGAACGGATAATCAACATTCAGATGGATGTTGAAAAGCGGCTCTTCGAACTGCATTGGGTACAATTCGCGATAAAATTTCGCATAATCGTCATCGGAAAGATCCGCCGGCTGCTTTGTCCACGCCGGATTCGGATTGTTGATGATATTATCGACCTCGATAGTTTCCGTTTTATAATCTTCAGGCGCATCTTCGGGTTTAGGAAGCGTTTGCTTCTTCGTTCCGAAACGGATCGGCACCGGCATGAACTTGTTGTATTTGTGGAGCAGTTCGCTGATGCGGCGCTCTTCGAGAAACTCGGTGGAATCCTCGGCGATGTGCAGAATTATTTCGGTACCGCGATCGGTTTTGTCGGATGGCTCAAGCGTAAATTCGGGGCTTCCGTCGCAGGTCCAGTGTGCTGCCGGTTCGTCTTTGTACGATTTAGTAATTATTTCGACTTTTTCCGCGACCATGAAGGCCGAGTAAAAGCCGAGGCCGAAATGACCGATGATTCCGGAATCTTTAGCCGAGTCTTTGTATTTGTCAAGGAATTCCTCAGCACCGGAAAACGCAATTTGGTTGATGTACTTTTCAACTTCCTCCGCGGTCATCCCGATTCCCTGATCGGTGATGTGCAGCTTTTTGCCTTCTTTGTCGATCCTGACGTCGATGACAGGATTTCCGTATTCGGTCTTCGCTTCGCCAATGCTTGTCAGATGCTTGAGTTTAAGCGTGGCGTCGGTTGCGTTGGAAATGAGCTCACGAAGGAAGATCTCGTGGTCGCTATAAAGGAACTTCTTGATAAGGGGAAAGATGTTTTCTACCGAAACATTTATTTTTCCTGTTGTCATAGGTTTTTGGATTTGATTTTACGGTGCGCCGCATCCCAAATTAAAGACCAATCCGCAGCCAAGTGACAAAATGGCGCATTGTTAATTTTGTTTTAATTAAAGCCGCTTTTTTAACATTTGGAATTTAGCGATTGTATATTTGTGTAGTAACCTCTAAAAACCCCAACATGAAAAAACTGATGTATCTGTGCTTGATTGCACTAGCGATTTCGGCCTGTAAGTCGAAGTCGGCGACCGAAACAGGGCTTAATCTGAAGCAGCAAAAGATGATGAACGGCTCATGGACATTAACCGCTGTTACTACGCCTGCCAACAACTACATTAAAGTAAATACGTTCGAAATTGCCGATTCCAAATGCTTTGAAGGCAGTAAATGGAAATTGGTGTCCAACAACAATAAAGGCGAAATGTCATTATCAAATGGCGCTGCCGATTGTCCGGCGTTCAGTTCACCAATAACCTGGTTCCGCAACAAGAACAACCAATTCGTCCTCAAAATACTCAATGCAGGCGAAAAAGCACGGAAAGTGCGCGATGGGTACGTACTCGACGTAGCCAATCAAACGGAAAATTCATTTGAACTTATAGATATGGTCGACGTTGCCGGTAAAAAGGCGAATGTTGTTTACCATTTTGAAAAAAACTAAAATAAATCGATATGAAAAAGTTTGCAATATTATCACTGAGCGTAATATTCACAGCGGGAACGATCGTTTCAGGTTGTGAGGCTGCTAAAAATACAAACCGCACGCAGCGCGGTGTTGCAATCGGTGCTGCAAGTGGTGCGGTAATCGGCGGCGTGATCGGAAATAACGCCGGAAAAGGCGGAAAAGGCGCTCTTGGAGCGATTATCGGTGGTGTTGTTGGCGGAGTCGCCGGCGGTGTCATCGGAAACAAAATGGACAAACAGGCGCGCGAAATCGACAATGCGCTACCCGGAGCGGAAGTCGAAAGGGTAGGCGAAGGGATCAAACTTACGCTGAAGGAAAATGCGATCCGGTTTAATATCGACAAGTCAACGTTGACTTCAACAGCCGAGCAAAACCTTACCAAGCTGATTCCGGTTTTTAAGGAATATCCGGATACCAATATCCAGATTTTCGGCTATACCGACAGCACCGGCTCTGAAGGACACAATCAAAAGCTTTCCGAACAAAGAGCGGCTGCCGTCAAGCAGTATTTATCCAATAACGGAATCGCTGCATCGCGGATGACCACGCAGGGAATGGGCGAATCCGACCCTATTGCCACCAATGACAGCGCCGACGGACGAAGCGAAAACCGCCGCGTCGAATTTGCGATCACAGCCAACGAAAAAATGGTTCAGGAAGCGCAAAACGAAGCTAAAAAATAGAAGCAGATTATTAATTCACCCACCGTTGCAGCAATGCAGCGGTTTTTTTTGGCCCTATCGCAACGTTTCCAACATAAAGAAGCCGCGTTGGTTTAGTACTTTTGTCGTATGCTCGAGATCAAAAATCTATATTTCAGTTATGACGGCGTTCCTGTCCTTACCGATGTCAGTTTTTGCATGTCGGCCGGCGAAAATCTCGCGGTAATTGGCGAAAGCGGCTGCGGGAAAAGTACGCTTCTCAAGTTGATTTATGGCGTGTACGATGCCAATTCGGGAAGTATCAACTATAACGGAATGCCGGTTTCGGGTCCATCGTCTTCGCTGATTCCGGGCGCAGATTACGTACGGTATCTGCCACAGGATTTCGGACTCATGCCGTACATCACGGCAGGCGAGAATGTCGGTAAATTTTTATCGAATACCAATCGATCCAAGAAAAACGGGCGAATTGCCGAACTGCTCGATGTTGTTGGAATGGCCGATTACATTAACGTCAAACCACAGTATTTGAGCGGCGGGCAACAACAACGGATTGCACTTGCAATGGTGCTCGCGCCCGAGCCCGAACTGCTGCTGCTTGACGAACCGTTCAGCCAGATCGATGCTTTCCGTGCCAATACTTTACGGCGAAACCTTTTTGGTTTTTTTGCAGAAAACAAAATAAGCTGCATTGTTGCGACACATAACAGCGCTGATTTCCTGCCTTTTTCAAACAAAATCCTCTCGCTGAAAGACGGTCGGCCAACAGTGTTTGGAGAAACAAAATCGGTGTATGACAATCCGCCTGATTATTATACAGCATCGCTATTTGGCGACGTGAATGAAATTCCGGCAGATTGGCTTTCAGCAGGCCGCGGGAGCGTTTTGGTTTATCCGCATAACGTATTCGAAACCGACAATGGAATTGCAGCGATTGTAACCGATTGCTATTTCAACGGCAGCAATTTTTTGGTGCGGGCATCCGTTAAACAGACACCGGTTGTGTATTTATCGCAGTTTCCGCGTTCAAATGGAGAACAAGTAACGATTGGTTTTAAGGCAAATCGTTAGCAAATTAGCTATCTTGCAGGTCCGACATAAATTACCATTAAAATATCTTTATGTACCATTCTAAAATTACCGGTTTGGGATTTTACGTTCCCGATAACATCGTAACCAACGACGACCTGTCAAAATTAATGGACACCAACGACGAATGGATTCGCGAACGAACCGGAATCCATGAGCGCCGGCATATCAAAAAAGGCGAGGACACGACAACCACAATGGGCGTGAAAGCAGCCAGGATTGCAATGGAACGCGCCGCTGTAGGTCCTGAAGAAATTGATTTTGTGGTGTTCGCCACGTTGAGTCCGGATTATTATTTTCCGGGACCGGGCGTTCTGGTGCAGCGCGACCTCGGCCTGCGTACGGTTGGCGCGCTCGATGTTCGGAATCAGTGCTCCGGGTTTGTATATGCCATTTCCGTAGCCGATCAATACATCCGGACTGGAATGTATAAAAATATTCTCGTTATCGGCTCAGAGGTGCATTCAACCGGACTCGACATGAGTGATCGCGGGCGCGGCGTTTCGGTGATATTCGGCGACGGTGCAGGCGCTGCGGTTCTGAGCAGGGAAGAAGACACTTCAAAAGGAATTCTGTCAACCCATTTGCATTCACAGGGCGAGCACGCCGAAGAGTTGATTTTGAAAGCGCCGGGAATGGGCGGCCGATGGGTTGGCGATATCATTGCCGACAACGATCCAAATGACGAAAGTTACTTTCCGTACATGAACGGCCAGTTTGTGTTCAAGAACGCGGTTGTCCGCTTCAGCGAAGTGATCATGGAAGGCTTGAAAGCGAATGATCTTCAGGTTTTGGATATCAACATGCTGATTCCGCATCAGGCCAATCTTCGGATCTCGCAATTCATCCAGCAAAAATTCAAACTTTCGGATGACCAGGTTTTCAACAACATCCAGCATTACGGAAATACAACGGCAGCTTCAATCCCCATTGCACTTACCGAAGCCTGGGAAGGAGGAAAAATTAAGAGCGGCGACCTTGTTGTCCTCGCGGCTTTCGGCAGCGGATTTACCTGGGCAAGCGCGATAATCCGTTGGGCATAAAAGGCGAAGCCCCGGGTTGGATACGCCCGGGACTTCTAACTAAACTCAATGTAATCTTATTTAACCCAATTATAAAGTAAGATTCAAGGCCGGTTAAAACATGCCGCCGCCACCTTGATTAGTATTGTCTTCACGCTGTTTACGCTGCAATGCCGAATTTTTGCCCGCACCAAACATATAGTTGAAACTCAGGAAAAGCGATTGGCTTTCCCATTTGAACTGGCCTTTCGATGGTGGATAATCGCCGTTGAACGCGAACTTCATCGTATCGAAGACATCGTTAAACCGGACGCTGAAAGTCGCTTTGTCATTTGCAAAAGAATAACGTCCGCCGATATCCATTTTGTACATCGCATCGCGCGTTGATTGGATTCCTTCAACTTGACCGCGATAGAATCCGAAAAGCAGGAATCGAAGTTGCTTTGTAGCCTTGAAATTCGCGTTCAGCCTCGCATTAAATGCGGCGACATCAACCTCGCGCTGTAGTGGAATCGACTCGTTGGTAACTTCATCTCTCGTAAATACAATTCCTTTCTGTGAAATGTTCGAGTAATCGATTGAAGGCTGGACATCCCACCATTTTGTGAGCTTGTAATTGGCCGACATCTCAAATCCGAATGCCGTATTCGTGTCGAAATTATTGAATGTCAAAAGGTCTTTCTCCTCGAACAGCGGATCGGGAATGATGGTACGGCTGATTTCGTCGTTGATGATGCGATAAAAAACGCCGGCGCTGAAAGATCCTTTCGAAAGCGTCCGGGTATAGTTCAATTCGACCGAATTCGTAAACTGTGGTCGGAGTTCCGGATTTCCCTTAGAAGTCAAAGTTGGCGTACTAAATTCACGTATCGGATTGGTTTGCTGAATGCTTGGGCGGTCAACGCGGCGGCTATAACTAAGCTGGAACATGTCTTTTTCCCGCATTGAATACGTAAGCGACGCCGACGGATAAACCGTGATGTAATCGTCTTCGAAATGTTGGATTTCGGTCGGAGACGTATAAAGTGCATCAACATTGTATTTTTCCATCCGAAGCCCAAGCTGATAACCCAGTTTTTCGAATTTCTGCCCGAATGTCGCATAAGCAGAATAAATGGCTACATCGTACACAAAGTTGGACGGCGTCCGGATAAAATCGCCTTCCTCGACGGTTGTTTCGTCTTCTGTCACGGTAACATAGTCGTCGTCGGTGTGCATGTAACGGGCTTCAGCGCCGAGTTCCAGATTTCCTTTTTCATTTACAGGCGAAACGTAGTCGAGGTTGATTGTGCCGTTCTTGCGGTTAACGTCGATAAAATCCTGATAAGCGTCATCGTTATGGGCCAAATCGACATAATCGGTGACAAAGGTCGCATCCTGGTTTTCAATATATCGGTTAAAGTTCGCCTCAAAATCGAGCGTCCGTCCTTCCTTTTCGAAAAGCTTCTTATAGGCAAGATTGTAAGTCGCGTCGTGGCTGCCGTAATCGTAATACGAGCTTTGGAAAAGATCGAGCGCAGGATCATCAAAAGCGATTGTGGTTCCGATGTCGCTGTTTCCTTTCGATTGGTTCTGATTGGTGTAAGCCGAAATCGTATTCTTGTCATTGATGTAAAAATCCATCCCGATTTTATAGAGGTGCGATTCGTCGTCGTCAACCACGTCGATCATCTCGTGCGCCTGATCGCCATAGAACCGGTAAACGCTGCCTTTATTGATCCTTTTTCCGTAGCTGTCGCCGTAAGTTCCGAAGAAATTGACTTTGCCAGAACGGAAGTTGCCATTGATGGAATTCGCTGATTTTGGTTCCCTAGCCAGAGTGGTCGAAGAGTTGATCGTCGCATTGAAGCCGTCATTCGAGTTTTTATGCAACACAATGTTGATGATTCCCGACATTCCTTCCGGGTTGTATTTCGCACTTGGATTCGTAATGAGCTCGATCCGTTTTATCGACGCCGACGGAATTTGCTTCAGAAGCTGCGCAGGATCGATGGTTGTTGGTCGGCCATCAACCAGAACGCGGACGTTATCATTTCCACGGAGCGAAAGTTTTCCGTCCTGATCGACATTCACTGACGGAATGTTGTTCATTATTTCCGATGCCGTCGCGCCTGCAGTCGTAAGGTCACGTCCGACAGTAATCACTTTCCTGTCGATTTTTTGCTCGATGGTCGATCGTTCGGCGATTATGGTGACTTCATTCAGTTTGTTTGGCACTTCCTCAAGGGCAACCGTTCCGATGGAGATGTTTTTTTTCGTTGTAAAATCGGCAGCCGCCGTATAGGTTTTGAAACCCATGAACTGGATTTCCACGGTGTAATTCTGATCCTCAAGGTTTTTGATTTCGAATAGCCCGTTGTCATCAGTGATATCGCCCGTCGCAACTTTTGCGGCTTGCTTTAAAACGACGGTTGCGTAAGAAATGGGTTGGCCGGTTGTTTTATCGACGACTTTACCCGAAAGGGTTCCTTTTTGCGCATGGGCTGTGAAAATGGTGCTCATAAACACGAGCAGAAGCAGTTTGTAGTTCATATCCGATTTTTGATTGATGATTGTCCGTTTCCGGCAGCCTAGTAGACTTAACACGTCAGTAATTGTTACAGCATTTTTTGAGTGTTGTCAAAAAAAAATATAAAAAAAAGGCTTCCAGATATGCGGAAGCCTCGTTTTCAGGTTGGTGGCTATTATCGCTTCATCGCGAAATGTGCCTTAAATTCTTTAGGTGCGCCTTTATCGGAATAATTCACAACGAACCAGTAGTCGGATGATGGCATTGTCTGACCGTTGTACGTTCCGTCCCAGCCCGCGCCGGATGGTTTGATCTGCTTTAACAATTTGCCGTAGCGGTCAAATATGGTGATCAAGGCATCCTGCTGATCGTGCAGGTCGTGAATGTTCCATGTGTCATGATATCCGTCGTTGTTTGGCGTAAAGTAGTGCGGATAATTAATTACAAGTGCTTCGGCAGCCGTGTTCGGGCAACCGTTTTTGTCACGTACAACAACAATGTGAACTCCGGAGGTGACATTGTTAAATACATTCGAATCCTGGAACGCACCGCCGTCGAGCTGGTATTCGAAATCACCGCCGGCGCCAATTGCATTAATTGTAATGGATTGAGAATCGGCGAAATCTTCGCTTACTTCATAACTTACAATGGCGGGCTGCGACAGGCCGACAGTTACCGCAATCGGTGCGGAAGAACATCCTGTTATGTTATTGGTTGCCGTAAGCGTATAAATTCCGGGAGCTGTTGCAGTATAAGTGCTGGCAGTTCCAACCAATGCTCCGGCTTCGTTATGCCATTGGAAAGTATGTCCGGCAGATGGGAGTCCGCTTGCAATCGTGTACGGGTTCAAAAGCGTTCCAGTCTGGTTGTCGATACAAACGAATCCGTTCACCGGTTCCGGCTCAGGAAGCTTGTTCACCTTAAGTGTCATTGGAACGACTGCAAAACAGCTCGGCGCTAAAGCGTTGCTGACGCGGACAAATACTGTGGGCAATGACGTTGAAGTGACTGCATTCGTATTTGTATTGGCATCGTCAAGCGATTCGTAGTAAGTCACACTGTATTCACTTCCGATCTGGCTTCCAAGTACAACTGATGAAAGCGGTGACAGGTCAAAAGATGTCACGCCGTCGTTGGTTCCGTCTTCATCACATGTCGTGCGCAAGTTCATCGGAACCATGTGCGCAACCGGAGTTGGTACAACTGTTACAGTGAATGAAGCCTGGTCAGAGCATGATGGAGTTGACGGCGAAACACCGTATACGTAAATCGTAGCCGAAGAACTTACTACCGATCCGACCGGAAGCATTGTGCCCGTTCCGTTTGGTCCGGTGTAATATTTTCCGACTGAAAGAGCAGGAAGCACAAAATTCTGGCAGCTTGTTATATTGGATGGCTCATCAACATTGAAAATGTCAACGATAAAGCTCTTTTCATCGTAGCAGTTCGGTACAGTTCCGGTAGCTGCGTAAACGTAAAGTGTCTGGCTCGTTGTGAGTACGTCGCCTGCATTTTTCATCGTACCTGTAGCACCAGGACCGGTGTAATAATTTCCGACTGCAAGCGCAGGCAAGGTATACGATCCGCAAACGTGTACATCGGCAACAGGAGCAACAACCGGTGTATGGTTTATTGTGATGTTGAAAACATTCTCATCAGTACAGTTTATCCGTTCGCCGGATTCGGTATAAATATAAAGCGTTGTCGAATTCGTGATCACGTCGCCTGCATGAAGCATCGATGTGTTCGCGTCAGGACCACCCGGATTCTGGTAGTAATTTCCAATTGTAAGCGCAGGAAGCGTATAGCTGTCGCACGCAACAACATCAGCCGGCGAATCTGCCTCGATCGAAAAGATATTGATGTCAAAGCTGTTTTCGGCAACGCACGGAGTTGTTCCTCCTGAGGTAGCGTAGATATAGATCGTCTGAGTCGTGTTGATCACGGTTCCAGCAGGCAGCATTGTTCCGGTCCCGCCAGGTCCTGTGTAGTAATTTCCGCCTCCGAGAGCGGTCAGCGTATACGAATTACAGATGTCAATATCAGATCTTGAATCGATTGCAGGAAGCGGATTGATAGTGATGTCAAAACTTGCTTCATTGAAACAGGTCGGCGAAAATTCAGCATATACATAAACGGTGCGGCTTGTTGTAATGACATCTCCGGCGCTTAATGTTCCTCCGGAACCGTGTGGCCCGTCGTAGTAAGTTCCGTTGGTCAATGCAGGCAAGGTATAACTTTCGCATGCAGTCACATCGGATACCGAATCGATCATTGGTTGCGACGTCGTTATCGTAAAGTGCGCGTCACCCATGCAGTTCGGCGTATTGCTGTTTGGGATGTAGATATAGATAGTCGTAGGCGTACTGATCACAGTTCCGGCAGAAAGCAGCGTTCCTGTTCCGTTCGGCCCGGTGTAATAATTTCCGATCTGCAACGGAGGCAATGTATAAGGATCGCATTGTGCTACATCTGCAGGAGTTGTAAATCCAATATAAACATTAAAGTCGTCATTGTCCTTGCAGATTACTGCGCCGGCATTTTCGGCGTGGACATAAACCGTTTGCGTTGCCGTAAGCACGGTTCCAGCAGGAAGCAATGTCCCGGTGCCGTCAGGTCCTGTATAGTAATTTCCGACAGTAAGCGGAGGCAATGTGTACGATACGCAGTCAAAAACATCTGGGAACGTTCCCACTTCCGGAGCTGGAAGAATGGTGACTGTAAAGTCGGTATCGATCACGCAAAACGGCGCTTCGGTTGTTGTATAATAAACATAGACTGTCTGCGAAGTCGTTATGACTGTTCCCGGGGCGATAACGGTACCGCCGCCGCCAGAAGCTGTACGGTATTCACCATAAGCAAGCGGAGGAAGCGCATAGCTTGTACAATATGTTCCGCTGTTTGGTGACAAAGTCAACGGGTCGATAATGGTAACCTTGAAATGGCTTGAAGAAGCACATGTCGATGGTCCGCCCGGCTGATTGAAAATGTAAATCGTTTGTGTTTCGCCGATCATGTCTCCGGCAGACATCGGATCGCCGGTACCGTTCGCGCCGGTGAAATAGTTTCCATTGGCAAGCGGAGGCAGTACATAGCTTTCACACACGATGATATCCTGGAATGAGTCAACCGGCGGCAGCGGATTCACGACAAGATTGAAGCTTGTTGTGCTGAAGCAGGCCGGATCGGTGGTGTTTTGTACGCGGACATATATTGTTTGTCCTGTTGAGAGGAAAAGCGGATTCGTGATCGGGTTGGTGTTTGTGCTTGCATTGGCAGCAGAAGTATAATACGAAACGCTGTAAATCGACGGCGATTGACCGTTCAAAATGCTTGCGGTTTGACCTTGCAACGAAAAAATTGCATTGTGAATTGTCAACGATCTTTCGCAAAGCACCAGATCCTGTGGCTGGGTTGCAGTTGCCGGCGGAGTCAACGTCAATTGCACCGGTTTAACAGTGAAACATTGACCGTTGGCCTGCTTGATCCTGACGTAAATTGTTTGTGTGCCCGATGAGGTATAAGTCAGCGGCAGTGGATTCACATCGTTATTGGCATCGGCGAGAGTCGCGTGGTATGACACAATAGGTGCTGGAGTAATCCCGGCTGTTACGATCGGAGTGTTGTATGACAAATCGAATGTGTAGCTGGCAGCACCCGAATCGCAACGATACAGCGGCTGCGGATTTGGCGTTACAAATTCAGGATAATATTCAATAGAAATTTCGTCGGTTACCGGTTGGCATGTATTGGTGATGTTGGTGTATGTCACACTGTAAACTCCCGGTTGGGTCACGTTAAGCGTCGGTCCGGTCGCTCCGGCAATTGTAACGCCGTTTTTCTTCCACGAAAAGGTATAATTCGCCGGGTTGAGGTCAGTCGATAAAGTATAGGAACTCCCAAAGCACAATGCAGTATTGTTTTGAACAGTCATATCAAGTCCCAAAACGTCCTGTCCAATATTGAAGCTGTCCGAAGAGATAAAGATCGCAGAATCCGATTCCTGGTCGCCACGGTCGGCAATGACAAGTTTGATGTGGTAAGGCGTATTGGGTACCAATATAGAAGAAGCGTTCAATAGAACGGTTTCGCCATTGAAGTTGGTTGCCGAAGAAGCTGCGGCAGATCCGCCGTTGAAACTTCCAAAATATTGCGCGTTTTGCGATCCGCACGAAGAATTGTACAGAAAGTCGCGGATGGTTACAACCGAAATCGGTGTGGTCGTTGATGGCACTACCGCAAGGTTTGTAGTAACTCCGGTGTTTTCATTCGTTAGCAAAAAGGCAAATGCATCAGAAAACTGGCACTGGAAATTTCCGTATTCTTCAGATGCGAATACGAAATCAAAGTTAAAGTGTGAAGAGATCGGTGTAAAATCGAATTCCAATACGGTCGCGTTTACGGATGACATTGAAATTCCAGCCGCCTGAAGTGTTTGTTCCAAATCGCTGTCGCCGGTCCATCCCATAGATCCGTCGTTGAGCATCGTGGTGTTCGGTCCCGCAGCATTCTGAACGTTTCCGGTGCTTAGGATTACACCGGCTTGCATTGGAAATTGCGGATTTGTATTTTGAAAAAAGCCGATTCCATTTGAAGAACCGAAGTTGGTGCCCGTGCGCCATGTGACATTTGTTGCCGACACGCAGGGCGAATTGATGAGCACGCTGTTAACGAGCTGAGGCACTGTGTAAGAATTGGTGTTGACAGTTATCGGCTGGGACAAGCCGGCAATCGAAACCAAAAGCATTAGCAGAAGTAATAATTTTTTCATTGGGTGAATTAATTTGACAGGCAAATATTGATTATAAAATCGTCAAACTGCAAATAAAATCGATGAAATGCACAAACTAAATTTTATTATTGGATAAATTCTTACAATTATGACTGACATTTCGGTATCCGACGAGGACATGATCATAATTTTATAACCGCCTCATTTTTACATTTAAGTATCTTTGCGCTCTAAAAAAATTGAAATGACAGCCGGTATAACCCAAATCCTGACGACCGCCATTCGGAATGCGGCAAGCGAGCTTTTCGGAATTAACCTGGAAAAGGTTGAATTCCAGGCAACGCGGCGCGATTTCGAAGGCGACATAACCATGGTTCTTTTCCCATTGCTCAAGTTGGTGAAAGCATCGCCTGCCGATTTGGGAAATAAAATCGGTGAGAAAATAGTTGCGGAAGTGGATGAGGTTGCCAACTTTAATGTGGTTTCCGGGTTTTTGAACATCGTAATTTCGGATTCGTATTACCTCAATTTTTTCAACTCGATCCGAAATGATGAAAATTTTGGAATCAGTGCGCCGGTTGAAGGTGAGAAAGCCGTAATGGTGGAATATTCTTCGCCAAATACAAACAAGCCGCTGCATCTTGGACATGTGCGCAATATCTTGCTTGGCCACTCGGTTTCCGAAATTTTGAAAGCTTCCGGAAAGAAAGTTTACAAGACACAGATCATCAACGACCGCGGAATCCATATCTGCAAAAGCATGGTCGCCTGGCAGGAATCGGCCAAGGAAGAAACTCCGCAGACAACGCAGCTCAAAGGCGATAAGCTGGTCGGCAATTATTATGTCGCATTCGACAAGAAATATAAAGAAGAGGTTGCGTCGCTCGTCGCTGATGGAATGCCCGAGGACGAAGCCAAAAAAGCGGCGCCAATTATGAGGAAAGCCCAGCAAATGCTACTCGATTGGGAAGCCGGCGACGAATCGGTCATGGCGCTTTGGCGTAAGATGAACGGTTGGGTTTACGATGGCTTTGCATCAACCTACAACCGGATGGAAGTCACCTTTGACAAATATTATTACGAAAGCGATACCTATTTATTAGGAAAGAATGTCGTTCAGATCGGCCTCGAGAAAGGTGTTTTTGAAAAAGATCCCGACGGCTCGGTTTGGATCGATCTTACCGATGAAGGTCTTGACCGAAAAATTGTCCTGCGTTCAGATGGAACTGCAGTTTATATGACACAGGATATCGGAACGGCGATTCAGCGTGTTAAGGATTTTCCTGACGTCGGCGGAATGGTCTATACCGTCGGAAACGAACAGGATTATCATTTCAAAGTGCTTTTCCTGATCCTCAAAAAGCTGGGCTTCGAATGGGCTTCCGAGCTTTATCACCTGTCGTACGGAATGGTCGACCTTCCATCGGGAAAAATGAAAAGCCGCGAAGGCACCGTTGTCGACGCCGATGACCTGATGGATGAAATGACTTCGACCGCAAAATCGATTTCCGAAGAATTGGGAAAATTGGAAGGTTATTCCGATGCGGAAAAGGAAGCGCTTTATAAAATAATCGGAATGGGCGCACTGAAATATTACATTTTGAAAGTCGATCCGAAAAAGCGGATACTTTTCAATCCGGAAGAATCTGTCGATTTCACCGGAAACACCGGCCCGTTCATTCAATATACGCACGCCCGAATTAAATCGATACTCCGCAAGGCTGCAATGGTGGATTCGCCCGATACAGAGCCACTTCCATTGCACGAAAAAGAAAAGGAACTGATCAAACTCCTGACGCAATTTCCCGAGAACATAGCGTTGGCAGCCGACTCGCACAGTCCGGCCATCATCGCGAATTATGTTTACGAGCTTGTAAAAGAATACAATTCCTTTTATCAAAGCGTACCGATTCTTGGCGAAGAAAGTCCAGAAAAACGGACATTCCGCGTGCAGCTTTCAAAAAAGGTTGCGGAAACGATCGCATCGGCGCTTCGGCTTTTGGGAATTTCCGCTCCCGAGCGCATGTAATCAGTATTTCAGCTCGTGGGCTTTTCCTTCGGGAACTTTACCGTTTCCGTTCGTAGCGCCATTATTTCCCGTCCGGTCAGTGGCTGTTCCGGTGTTCGGATAGGCCGCCCTGCAGGAAAGCATCATTGCGATTACCGCAGCGCAACTGAAATATTTCAGGTTTGTCATCGCTTTCATGATCTTGATTTTTAATTACTTAAAGTTACCGATGCAGGCCGCCGGCGGTGCTATAGATTTTTCGGAAAAGCTTACAGGATTTTAAGAAGAATTTCGTGTCAAAACGTCGATTTTCTGCGGACCGCAATTTCATTTTCAGGCTGATATCACTATATTTGCAGCGTGTTTTTTTAAACCTTGCTGCTGATAAAAGCAGCCTCTAAACCGAATCCGGAATACAATAAGCTATGTTTGATAATTTAAGTGAGAAGCTCGACAAAGCTTTCCATATACTGAAAGGCCACGGCAAAATAACAGAAGTCAACGTTGCCGAAACGCTGAAAGAAGTGCGCCGCGCATTATTGGATGCCGACGTCAACTTCAAGATTGCAAAAGACTTTACCACTCGCGTTAAGGAAAAAGCAATAGGACAAAACGTACTTACGACGCTTCAGCCGGGACAATTGCTTGTCAAATTGGTGAAAGATGAGCTGACCGAGCTGATGGGCGGCGATGTAACCGGAATCAACCTTTCCGGTAATCCGACAATAATATTGATGTCGGGTTTGCAAGGTTCGGGAAAAACGACTTTCTCAGGTAAACTTGCCAATTTCCTCAAGACAAAGAAAAATAAAAAGCCGCTTCTGGTGGCGTGTGACATCTACCGTCCGGCGGCGATCAACCAACTTCACGTGGTTGGTGGCCAGATCGGAGTTGAAGTCTATTCGGAACCTGAAAACAGGAATCCGGTTGAAATCGCGCTGAATGCCGTCAAACATGCGAAGTCGAACGGTTTTAACGTCGTGATTGTCGATACGGCGGGCCGACTCGCAGTCGACGATGAAATGATGACCGAAATTGCAAATGTCCATCGTGCATTGCAGCCGCAAGAGACGCTTTTTGTGGTGGATGCGATGACGGGACAAGACGCGGTGAATACGGCAAAAGCGTTTAATGACCGACTCAACTTTGACGGTGTTATCCTGACCAAACTCGATGGCGACACGCGCGGCGGTGCGGCGATTTCGATTAAATCGGTTGTTGACAAACCGATCAAATTTGTCGGAACAGGCGAAAAGATGGAAGCCATTGATGTTTTCTATCCGGCTCGTATGGCTGAACGTATCCTCGGAATGGGAGACGTTGTATCTCTCGTCGAGCGCGCTCAGGAACAATATGACGAAGAAGAAGCGCGGAAGCTTCAGAAGAAAATTGCCAAAAACGAATTCGGGTTTGACGATTTCCTGGTGCAGATCCAGCAGGTGAAGAAAATGGGTAACATGAAAGACCTCGTCGGAATGATTCCGGGAGCCTCGAAAGCGATGAAGGATGTTGAAATTGAAGACGATGCATTCAAACATATTGAAGCAATAATCCATTCAATGACGCCGAAAGAGCGCAGCCGTCCGTCGATCATTGATGTCAAGCGCAAGAACCGGATCGCAAAAGGCTCGGGAACGAAGATCGAACAGGTAAATCAACTGATGAAGCAGTTCGATCAGATGAGCAAAATGATGAAGATGATGCAAGGCCCGGGCGGAAAAAACCTGATGAAAATGATGGGCGGAATGAAAGGGATGAGGTAAGTTGGTTGACAGTTAACGGTTAACAGTTTACAGTATACAAAAGCAACCAGGCCATCAAAAAATACCACAACATGCAACTACTCGACGGAAAAAAGATTTCATCAGACATTAAAAAGGAGATCGCGGCCGAGGTCGATCTGATGAAAAAGAACGGCGAGAAGGTTCCGCACCTGGCGGCGATCATCGTCGGGAACGACGGCGCGAGCATGACTTATGTGGCCAGCAAGGTCAAAGCGTGCGAGCTGGTCGGATTTGAATCGACATTGATCAAAATGCCGAGCACAACATCGGAAACCGAACTCTTAAAAAAGATCCGAAAGCTCAACCAGGACGACAACATCGATGGCTTTATTGTCCAACTCCCGCTTCCGAAACAGATCGACACCCAGAAAATCATCATGGCGATCGAGCCGAGTAAGGACGTTGACGGGTTCCATCCGGAAAACTTCGGCAAAATGGCGCTTGACATGTCGACATTCATTCCCGCAACTCCATTTGGAATCCTTGAATTGCTGGAACGTTACAACGTCGAAACGAAGGGAAAACATACGGTCGTGATCGGCCGCAGCCATATTGTGGGCCGCCCGATGAGTATTTTGATGGGACGAAAAGGTTTTCCGGGGAATTCGACCGTTACGGTTACGCACAGTTACACCAAAAACATAGCCCAAATCACCACGCAGGCCGATATTATCATCACCGCTCTTGGCGTCCCGAATTATCTGAAAGCAGAAATGATCAAGGACGATGCAGTTGTGATCGATGTTGGAATTACGCGCGTTGAAGATAAGGAAACCGAAAAAGGCTACCGAATTACCGGCGACGTCGATTTCGAAAACGTCAGCAAGAAAGCATCGTTTATTTCACCCGTTCCCGGTGGCGTTGGGCCGATGACAATTGCCATGTTGCTGAAAAATACTTTGCTCGCGCGTGAGCAGCGAAGGGAAAGAAACAACAAATAGAAAGTTGCGCTAACGATTTCCCCGATACCGCGGATCGTCTTTCCTGATGATCTCAATTTTTCGCTTTTCCGCTTTTGCGGGTTGTGCGTGCTTATCCGATTCGCTTTTTTGCCTTACGAAACTCGCATCTTCGGTCTTGCTTGACGGTTCGATCAGCTTATTCAGCTCTTGAATTTCAGAAGTGCTGAGTTCACGATGACGCCCGACAGGCAAATCTAACGAAATGTTGATGATCCTGATTCGCTTTAACGCAGTTACTTCATAGCCCAAATATTCACACATGCGGCGGATCTGACGGTTCAGCCCTTGTGTCAGAATGATCTTAAAGCTGAATTTGCTCAGCTGTTCGACTTTGCATTTTCTTGTAACCGTATCCAAAATCGGAATGCCATTTCCCATCCGCTCGATGAACCTTGTCGTGATCGGCTTATTGACAGTAACGTTATATTCTTTTTCGTGGTTATTGCGCGCGCGCAGGATTTTGTTCACAATGTCGCCGTCGTTAGTCAGGAAAATCAATCCCTCACTGGCTTTGTCGAGTCGCCCGATTGGAAATATCCGCACCGGATAATTGACATAATCGACGATATTGTTCGGAACTTCCTGATTTGTTGTGCATTCAATGCCGACCGGTTTATTGAATGCGAGATAAACCAGTTTATTGGTGTTTTCGGTTATGAGCTTGCCGTCAACGCGTATTTCATCCCGGTTTCCAACCTTCGTCCCGAGCTCGGGAATTAGTCCATTTACAGTGACACGTCCTTCCTCGATCAGCTTATCGGCCTCACGACGCGAGCAGAATCCGGTTTCACCGATAAACTTGTTCAGCCGTTTAAGTTCTTCCATGCTGCAAAGGTAAATTAATTTGACGATGCAACCATTTTGCGGCAAATTCGTCTTGCTATTGAATTTGTGCCTTAAGGTAGATTTTACTTCATCGGTAACAAATTTCCAAAGTCCTCGTCAAGTGTCATTAACAAAAAATAATTCAATGTAAAACCAAAATCAAAATCAATCATTAATCAAAATCAATCACATGAAATCAATTTCTACGCTCGCGGCAGTTATCTTGCTGCATTTTTCGTCAAACGCACAACCTGTAATCACGCAATCGGGTGTTGCAAACAACTTCAACGCCGACTTCTACTATGCCGATGCAACCGGATTCTCTCCCGGATCAGCAGGAGCCAATCAAACCTGGGATTATTCCGATCTTGAAACGATGTACATCGGAACCGACACTGCGATTCCGGTAAGCGGTTCGCCGTATGCGGCTACATTTCCAACAGCAAACTACTTGTACAAGTTCAACGGCCCGTTCACCGGCGGCGATTTGTATTTTTACAATAATGTGACGTCGGAAAGATTCGAGATACTTTCTCTGGGTTATGATTCGGAAACCGGCGACAACTATGCGCCAAACGGTAAAACCTACCTGACCTTTCCGTACACTTTCGGAACCATCTTCACCGATTCCTTTCAAAGCACAACCGAAACTGCGTCCACAACTTTCACCGCGACCTACGATGCATACGGAACGCTGATAATGCCGTTCGGAACTTTCACGAATGTCGTTCGGCAAAAGGTAGTTTCAAACGGACAAACCGATTACAATTGGTTCAATGTTTCGCCATTCTATCCGATACTTCAAACCGTGCTCGCCGAAAATACATTGGGAATCATTCAGGATCATACGAACCTGGCTGTCGATGACTTCGCCGACTCGGCTAAATTTACGGTATATCCCAATCCGGTTCACGACCAACTTAATATCCGCCGCAGCGGAAGCGGGAATATGGAAATTGTTGTTTCCGACGTTTCAGGCAAAACTGTGCTGAAGCAATTTGTGGGCAACGGCGAGCAAATTAGTGTCGATCTTACCACGCTGACCGCCGGTATTTACTTCCTTTCGGCCAAAGACAGCAAAGGAACCGAAATGCGAAAAATAGTCAAGCAATAACAAATATATTTTTGGTTTTACAGCGCGCCATTTCCAAATGTTGAGATGGCGCTTTTTGTATTTGAAATTTTTTATACAAACCAGAATTGACAATCAGCTACTTACTTTTTAACGGCAAAAATTGTCGATGAATGACGATGAAATAAATGTAAATCTTTGAAGCGCTGATGTAAGAAAGCAACCGCAGCGTAGTGATACCTTAGCAAAAAATAAAGTTATGAGCAATAAGATTACAACTCTCGTCTTAAACCTGATCATTTCGGGCAATAGAATCCACCAGGAAAAAATTGCGGCACATCTTACGGAAATACTCGAAGCACAGTCGTTTGATTGCGATTCCGTAGAGCTCGAAATCAAAAAACTTTTAATGTCAAGGATGCGCCTTTTTATTGATGCGCCAACGCAGCAAAATAAAGATGTTTTGTATGCGGTTGCACAGTTTCACGGAACATATTATCCAGAATATGCACCGGAACAACTGGTTTCGCAGGCAGCTTAGTCGCCAAAAAGAAATTCCGAAATCCTGCTGTAAAGCCGGTCATCGTGCATGCTGTGACCGAGACCTTTTGTTTCGATGAACAAAGCGTTTTTCCAGGCGCCGGCGATTTTTTTGCCTTCATCAAAAGCTACAACAGTGTCGTCTATATCGTGGGCGATAATTCCTTTCAGCTGAAGTTTGGTGCCAAAAATCCGGCCCGAGAAGTCTTCCAGCCTGAAGCGGAACTTTTCCAGAAAGTAGTTTTCGAGCAGTACGACCATTTTTGTATTGAGGCTCAAAAGCGATACGAAATTTTGTATCAACGTCTTCAGGTCGGATGGCGCACCGATTACGACCATTTTTCGCAAGTTTGTGTTCTGGTACTTGTACTGGTAATAAACACACGCGGCACCGCCAATGGAATGCCCGATTAAATAATGTGGCTTAAACCGATTTACAGCTTCGTCTATTACATCCGCGTATGCTGGAACATTGAATTCGCCGCCTGACGAGAGTCCGTGCGCCGGTCCGTCAATCGCGATAATCCTGCTTCCTGACACTTTTAGGTACGGCAGCATTTTTTCCCATCGCGATGCATTGCTTTCCCAACCGTGGACGAGCAAAATTACGGGGCCATTTCCTTCCCAATGGTAACTTTGGAAATGGTTTCCTTTGTGTTCAAATGTTTCCCGATGCGAATCTTTTAAGATGTCCGGCAGGCTTTCCGGCAGCAATCTTCCGTCGCGTGGCGTACTGAACAAGCGATAGGCAAGTTCGGATGCTTTGCGCGGACGAAGGTAGGCGAGCAGGTTGATGTACAACCCGATCGACTTGGTCAGCAGGAAATATTTAATCTTATTCATAAAAAAAGCTCCCGAAGGAGCTTGTATTAAATTGACGAGAACAATTGTTCCATCTTTTGGCGCTCTTCCTCAGCGAGTGAGCTGTCGACCAAAATACGGCCTGAATGCTCATCGGTAATGATTTTCTTGCGGGCAGCGATTTCTACCTGCGTTTGTGGCGGAATGGTAAAGAACGAACCTGCCGATGCGCCTCTTTCGATCGATACAACCGCGAGGCCGTTTCTTACGCTGTTGCGGATGCGGTGATAAGCGGCCAAAAGCCTTTCCTCGATCAAAGCCTGGTATTCAGCCGACTTTTCCATCAGAAAAGATTCTTCTTTTGCTGTTTCGGCCATGATGGCCTCAAGCTCGGTTTTCTTGTGCTTCAAGTGAGAGCTCTTGGTTTCAAGCTTCTCTTTTGAACTTCCAATAACCTCTTTTTTGTGTTCGATCGAAGCTTTCATTTCGCGGATTTGCTTTTCCGCAAGCTGGATTTCCAATTCCTGAAACTCAACCTCTTTGCTTAGAGAGTTGAATTCCCGGTTGTTGCGTACAGTTTCCTGTTGCTTCGTATATTTCTTAATGGCTTCTTTGTGCTCATCAATAGCGTTTTTCTTGGTCTTGATGCTTTCTTCAATAACGTCAAGATCCACTTTAAGTTTGTCGAGACGCGTTGTAAGTCCGGCCACTTCATCTTCAAGGTCTTCCACTTCGAGAGGCAACTCGCCGCGCACGTTCCTGATCTCGTCGATCCTGGTGTCGATCAGCTGCAAATCATATAATGCCCTTAACTTGTCTTCAACACTCAATTCCTTTGTATTCGCCATATTTATAAGTACTTAACCGGGTTTGTATTGTATTCGGATAAAATGATGGCAAAATTAAGTATTTTTTTCCGAAGAAAATCAACAATATAATTTTTTGTATAGCGCTCGCTTTCGTAGTGTCCGATGTCGGCCAATAGCAGCTTTCCTTCGGCTTCATAATAGTTGTGGTACTTGAGGTCTGCTGTTAAATAGGCATCGGCTCCGGCATTGATTGCATTTGAAATCGCGAAGCTTCCCGATCCGCCAAGAACGGCAACTTTCTTAACCTTTTTCCCGGTGAATTCCGTGTGCCGGATTCCGCCGCAGCGCATCTTCGCCTTCACGTGGTGAAGAAATTCCTCTTCCTCCATCACAGATTCGAGTTCACCGATCATTCCCAACCCAATATTCTGATGGCGGTTCTGCAGTTGGTAAATCTCGTAGGCAACTTCCTCGTAGATGTGGTTTTCGAAAAGCGCTCTCAGGATCCCGTTTTCCTGGTGTTTTTTGTAAGTGACTTCAATTTTAATTTCGTTTCCGATGGTGAGTTCGCCCTTTTCCCCAATTACAGGATTGCTGTCTTCGTTGCCGCGATAAGTGCTCGTTCCGGCAGAATTGAAGCTGCAATGGTCGTAATTGCCGATTGTGCCGGCGCCGGCCTCAAAAAGTGCATTCCGAACCGCATCCGCATTTTCAGGAACGGTGTACGTGATGAGTTTTCGAATGAATTGTTCTTTCGGAATCAGGATTTTGGTCTGTTTAAGCCCGATCGCATCCGCAAAAATCTTATTGACGCCGTCCATGTGATTGTCCATTGCAGTATGTACCGCATAAATTGCGATATCATTGCGGATTGCCTTAATGACGGACCTTTCCACATAATTTTTACCGGTGATTTTTTTCAATCCCGAAAACAAAATGGGATGGAAGCACACGATCACATTGCAATTTTTCTCAACGGCTTCATCAATTACGCCTTCAAGCGCATCGTGGCATACAAGAATTCCGGTTGCCGTGTTTTCGGGATCGCCAACCAATAATCCGACATTATCAAAATCTTCCGCATAGGCTGTCGGCGCCATGCTTTCAAGTACGTTTATAATTTCTTTGATTTTCATCAGGTTGACCAAGGATTTAGGAAGTCGCGGATTTGCCAGCCATTTTCGGTGTTTTCCATTAATAATACGCTTCCGTTGTTGTGTTCAATGCTTCGGTAAAATACGACTTTTACCAATGCGTGCTTGCCGTTGTCATAAAAAACAGGCTTGCTCACGATCATCAGGCGCTGGTTGTTCAGGTTGAACCGTTTTTGTTTTTCCTGATATTGTTCGAGGCTGAGGCAAGCGTTGACTTTAATTGCGAGATTGCCTTTGTCGGCTGCAAGTACATCGGCGAGTTCGGTTGCCCAGTTATCGGCAGAGACGTCCGTACTGACCTGCTGGCGGATCGAACGCGCGGTTTCCGGTGGAAGCTTCAGCCCGTTGACCGTCTCGAACATCTCTTCGTTGTTGTTTGCTTTGTCGCAGAAAAAGAAAAGCAGTTGGTTACGGCCTTTGTAAATCGGCTTTTCCTGCTTGTAATAATTCAGCAAAATGGTTTTCAGGATGGCTGTGTTGCGGTTTTGTTGCGGATAGGCTTGTGTTGCCGCAAAAAGAAATGCTACGATTGCTATTATTTTCTTCATATCGGCACTCACGAATAGCTGACTTTAGTATCCCAAAGATAAATATTATACTTTCGTAAAATGGTTTGGCTGCGAAAATTACTCTTTCCTTTTTCGATTCTTTACGGCTTGGTGACTCGGCTGCGCAACTTTTTGTACGATGCCGAAATATTGAAATCAACCACTTTCCCGGTTCCAATAATTGCTGTTGGAAACCTGAGTGTCGGCGGGACCGGAAAAAGCCCGATGGTTGAATACCTGCTGCGGATTTTGCTGCCGCGATTTCGCGTTGCCACCTTAAGTCGCGGCTATAAACGAGCATCCTCAGGTTTTATTCTTGCCGATGAAAATTCGGATGCCAAATCGTTGGGCGACGAGCCTTTTCAATTTTATAAAAAATTTCCGCAAGCCATAGTTGCGGTTGATGCGGATCGAAGGAACGGGATTTCAAAACTGTTGGCGCAAAAAACTGCACCTGAAATTATCGTACTTGACGATGCGTTCCAGCACCGGAAAGTCCGCGCCGGTTTTTACATTCTGCTTACGTCCTACGACGATCCGTATTTTTCCGATCTTTTCCTTCCTGCGGGTAATCTGCGGGAATCACGAAACGGTGCCAAACGGGCAGACGTCATCGTGGTCACCAAATGTCCGCCAACCTTAAGCAATCAGGAGCAACTCAACATCAGGAAAAAGCTTGAAAGCCTTCCGCGGCAGCAGGTTTATTTTACTTCGATTGGTTATAACGATGTTGTGGAAGGCAGTGGGAACTTCCCCGTTTCGGCAATCAAAAAAGAACCGAAACTACTTGTCGCCGGAATCGCGAAGCCCGAGCCTTTTTTCGCATATTTGCAGAGTGGAAGCGATGAAGTGATGCGCTTTCCGGATCATCACGATTTCAGTGATTCCGATATAAACAACATCCGGCGAAAGGCTGCCGGACGAAAAATAGTAACTACTGAAAAAGATTACGTCAGGCTGAACGGCCGCATCGGGAACAACCTTTATTACCTTCCAATTCGATGTGAATTTCTCGAGGACGCAACCGATTTCGATAAAACAATAAAAGAGTATGTGGGAAAAAGTACAGGAAACAGTCAATTACATCAGGGAAACCACTGATTTCAGGCCTGAATACGGAGTAATTTTGGGATCGGGTCTGGGAAGTTTTACGGACGACATGGATATAAAGTTTGTGTTGCCATACGCCGATATACCTAATTTTCCTGTTTCGACGGTTGAAGGCCACGCAGGAGCGCTTGTTTTTGGTACGATTGGCAACAAAAACGTCGTCGCGATGCAAGGGCGATTTCACTATTACGAAGGCTACAACATGCAGGAAGTTACTTTTCCGGTGCGCGTGATGAAATATGCAGGAATTGAAAAATTGATCGTCTCCAACGCTTCCGGCGGAGTAAATCCGCATTATAAAGTCGGCTCGATCGTCATAATCAAAGACCACATCAACCTTATGCCTGAGCATCCGTTACGTGGGAAAAATGATTTCCGTTTCGGGCCACGCTTTGTGAACATGAGCACGCCTTATAGTCCGCAAATGATTCACCTCGCCAAAGAAATCGGCTATGAATTTGAAATCGACGTAAAAGAAGGCGTTTATCTTGGACTGCAGGGGCCAACATTTGAAACGCTCGCCGAATACCGCATGGTAAAAGCGCTTGGAGGCGATTGCGTTGGGATGTCAACCGTGCCCGAAGTAATTGTTGCGCGTCATATGGAGTTGGAGACTTTTGGAATTTCTGTGATCACCGACATCGGAAATGAAGACAGCATCGGCGAAATTACGCACAACGAAGTGCTTGAAGCTGCACGCGCAGCGGAGCCGAAAGTGAGGAAGTTGATCCGCGAGTTGATTTTGAGGTACTAAAGACCAAAGACCAAAGACCAAAGTCAAAAGTCAAAAGTCGAAAGTCGAAAGTCGAAAGTCTAACGACCAGCGAAGACATTAAATATTCTGTGAGATTACCTTATAAAAATTATCCGGGTCGAACGGCTTCGTGATTACATCGTTCATTCCGTAGCTTAGCAGCATTTCACGATTTTCGTTGAGCGATATAGCCGTCAGTGCGATGATTCGCGTATGCGTGTCAAACGTCCGGATCGACTGTGTAGCAATGGTTCCGTTGATTCCCGGAAGATGGACATCCATCAGCACCAGGTCGTAATAATTGTTTTTTACCGCCTCGATCGCATCTTCGCCATTATCGATGATCTCAACCAGCATCTGTTTATTTTCCAACATTTTCTTGGTGATCATCTGGTTGATTTTGTTGTCTTCGATCAGCAGTACTTTTTTGTTGATGAAAACCGATTCATCATAATCCTTGTCGTTTTCAATCGTTACTTCCGAACCGACCCTGAAGTTAAGGCCGAACGAAAACGTCGAGCCGCGGCCAACTTTACTCTCAAGGCGAATCTGCCCGCCCAGGATTTCAACCAGTTTCTTCACAATGTTGAGTCCGAGTCCGGTGCCGCCATATTTGCGGTTGATTTCAATGGAACCCTGCGAAAAGCTGTCGAAAACGGTTTCCTGCTTGTCTTCGGGAATTCCGATCCCCGTATCCACAATCTTGAAGTGGATCCGTGCGTTTTCCTCGTCCTTCGATTCCATTTTGGCAATGACTTTCACTTCTCCGTTTTTGGTGAACTTCAGCGCGTTGTTGATCAGGTTGATGAACACCTGCGACAGCTTTGTCGGATCGCCGATCAGGTTGTCCGGAATTTCATTGTCGATCTCAATGATGTACTTGTTGTTGTTGGTATAAGCGAGTTCTTTAAGCGAATTCTGGATGTTTTCCAGCAAAAGCTTCAGGTTGAAATTGATCGCTTCGGCCTGCACATTGTTCGATTCAATCCGGTTGATCTCGAGAATTTCATTGATGAACGTCAGCAGGTAATTTCCGGAAAACTTAAGCGATGTCAGGTAATTGAGCTGCGATTTCTTCGGATTTTCCTCGAGCAAAAGGTGCGTTATCCCGTTGATTGCATTCAATGGCGTGCGAAGCTCGTGGCTGACGGTCGACAAGAATTCGGCGCGCGCCTTTGATGCCTTTTCGGCTTTGTCCTTCGCCATCTGAAGCTCGTTATTTTTCTCCTTCAGCAGTAAATTCGACTGGTTCCTGATGATGTTGTTCTTGTAAAGAGAAAGGCTCAACAGCGAAAGTATCGATATCAACGCAATCGCCAGGATGCTGACGACTTTCGCAAATCGGTTGATTTCCTGCTGCTTTTTGTTTTCCTTGTCCATTTGCGCAATCGTACGCAGGGTTTCGCTCTCCTTAAATTTATTGTAATCCTCGGTCCCAAGCCGTTCGTGGTTTAAAGTGTTGATGCTGTCCTTAAGCTCCAGGTGCATTTTCAGATATTTGAAAGCATTCGAATCATCCGACATATCTTCATATACGTCGCTCATCGCTTCGTATATTTTTGATGTGAGGTCGATGTTGTGCGTTCTTTTGCTGGCTTCAAGTGCACGTTTCAGGTAATTGATCGCCAAATTGCTGCGGTTTTGTTCGGCTTCGATAGTTCCGATCTGGTATAAGGCTTCACCTTTGACTTTATACAGATCTTCGTTATCGGGCTGCGCAACCAGCGAGCTGAATATCGAAGATGCCATTTTGTACTTTCCCTTTGCCTTGTAAACGATTCCTTTTTGCAGGTTCAATAGCTCGATTGCGTCGGGAATGCGCAGGTTTTGGTAGATAGCTTTGGCTTGGTTAAAACTCGCTTCTGCCTCGGTGTAATTCTCCTTCTCCATATAGCAGAGTCCGAGGTTGTAATAAGCGTAAGCCTGCTCTGTCGAAGGCTTCAGCGTGTTGTAAAGCGTGATGGTTTTCTTGAAAATGTCGATCGCATCGTCGTATTTCTTAAGTTCAAAATACAGTATTCCCTGCGTTGACGAAGCGTTGGCCTCAGCCTTTACGTTTGCAGTCGAATGTGCGTAATCAATTGCCTTTTGCGTTTGATTTAAGGCATTTTTGTAGTTGTTGATCTTTGAGCTGAAATTGGCGAGTTGCAGATAATAGGCGACACTATCGGACTTTGTACCATTATCTTTTTGGGAAAATAATGGCGACACAAAAAATAAAAGCAACAGGAGATAAAGCCTCATTCAGAAAAAGCGGTGGTTTCGATGGCTAAATATAGCTATTTATTTTAAACAGCCAACTTTATCAGATCGATCAGCCTTGAGCAAAAACCGATCTCATTGTCGTACCAGCCAACGACTTTTACCATTTTTCCAAGGACGGACGTCAGCTGCGCATCAAAGAGGCAGGAGTTACGATTTCCGAGTACGTCCACCGAAACAATCGGGTCTTCGGTATAAGCAAGAATTCCTTTCAGGTTGCCTTCAGATGCGAGTCGGAACGCTTGATTGATTTCCTCAATGGATGTTTCTCGTTTTACATAACAGGTGATATCGGTCAGCGAGCCGTCGGGAACGGGAACGCGGATGCCGCTTCCGCCGATTCGGCCTTCCATTTCCGGGAAAATTTTCGTCAGTGCTTTGGCCGCGCCGGTTGTCGTTGGAACGATCGATTGCGAGGCAGCGCGCGCACGCCGAAGGTCGCGGTGCGGCTGGTCGTGAAGGCTTTGGTCGGTAGTGTAGGAGTGAACCGTCGTAATGTACGCCTGTTCTATGCCGCAAAGTTCATTGATTATCCTGATCATCGGTGCCGCGTTGTTCGTGGTACAGCTCGCGTTTGAAACGATGGTTTCCGATCCGTCGAGAATTTGCTCGTTGACGCCAAGAACAATGGTCTTGATTTCGGGAGTTTCCGAGGGAGCCGACAGGATTACTTTTTTTGCACCTGAAGTCAAATGCGCGGCGATTTCGCTGTAGATCTTGTATTTGCCGGTCGATTCGACAACTACATCGACATCGCAGGACTTCCAGTCGATTGCATCGATTTTCCTTTCATGGAAAAAGCGATAATGTTTTTTATTGACGATGATTCCGCTTTCGTCGAAAGTGCATTCTGCATTGAGTATGCCGTGGATGCTGTCGTATTTGAGCAAGTGCGCCATCGTTTTGTTGTCGGCGATATCGTTAATGGCGACGACTTCAATTTCGGGATTGTCGAGCAGCAGCCGGAACAGGTTTCTCCCGATTCGCCCGAAGCCGTTGATGGCAACTTTGGTTTTAGTCATAGGTAAATTTATGTCGGAAATTCGGTTTTTGCAGACGGCGCGGTAGCGATTGCAGCAAAGTACCGCGTACTGCGGAAAGCGCGGGCCGAAGGCACCGCCATTAATTACTAATTATTAATTATTAATTATTTATAGAATGTGCTTCTGCGCATGGTATGAACTGCGGACCAACGCGCCGCTTTCGACGTGGCGGAATCCCATTTGCTTGCCGAATTCCTCATATTTTTTGAACTGCTCCGGCGTGATGAACTCTTTCACCGGCAGGTGTTTTTTGCTGGGCTGCAGGTATTGGCCGATCGTGACCACATCGACATTGGCATCGCGCAGGTCGCGCATGGTTTGCAGCACTTCTTCCTCAGTTTCGCCGAGTCCGAGCATAATTCCCGATTTTGTGCGCTTGATTCCTTTTTCCTTCAGGTATTTCAGGACGGCGAGGCTGCGGTCGTATTTTGCCTGGATGCGCACTTCACGCGTAAGCCTGCGAACCGTCTCCATGTTGTGGGAAACGACTTCGGGATTGGCGGCAACGATGCGGTCGAGATTGCGCTCATTGCCTTGAAAATCGGGAATAAGCGTTTCCAAGGTGGTTTCGGGATTCATTCTTCGGATGGCGCGAACGGTTTCGTACCAGATGATCGATCCCATGTCTTTCAGGTCGTCGCGGTCAACCGAAGTTACGACGGCGTGCTTGATATTCATTATTTTGATCGATCGGGCTACTTTTTCGGGTTCGTCCCAATCAACTGTTTCCGGGCGTCCGGTTTTTACGCCGCAGAAGCCGCAGGAACGCGTGCAGATATTTCCGAGAATCATAAACGTTGCGGTTCCTTCGCCCCAGCATTCGCCCATGTTTGGGCAGCTTCCCGAGGTGCAAATGGTGTTGAGTTTGTATTTGTCGACCAATCCGCGCAGTTCTGTGTATTTCTGGCCGATGGGCAATTTCACCTTGAGCCATTTCGGCTTTCCCGGTGCTGCGGTTGGTAGGTTGTTGTCTAGTAGCGTTTCCATAACGGAATTTTGAGCAGCAAAGATAACGAAAGTGTTTGAGCAATGCGGAATGAAGGTTTCAGATTTAGGATCAGGAGTTGGCAGGTTTGGAATATGAGCTCGTAAAAAAGCCACCGATTTGGTGGCTTGAATTATTCTTCGCCGAGGTAACGTTCAACATCCTCGACCTGATTTCCTGCTGCTTCAACAGCATCGCGGAGTTCTTCTCTTGAAACCCCGAATTTTTCAGACCAATATTGAACTTCATATTCCTCAGAGGTGTTAATGCGGGTCCGATCCTGGCCGCCGGTGTTTTGCTTATTGTCCATGATGTTGATTTTTAGAATTCCATTAAAGTTATCCAATAAGTGTTAATGATTGAGCCATCAAATTGTTAAAACCGCCACAACGGACCATAATTTTTTAATTGGATTTCAGCGACTTAAAATTCCCTTAAAACAACTCGCCGGCGGTTTTTGAATCCGTAATTTTAAGAGTTAATTTAAATTTGAACTTATGGAAACAATTATCAAAATGGTTTCGGAAAAAGCCGGAATTTCCGAACAACAGGCTACAACCGCAGTGAAAACGGTCGTTTCTTTTATTAAAGATAAACTGCCGGCGGGAATGGGCGCACAACTTGAAAACCTTTTTGGCGGAAACGGCTCGACCGCCGGCGGATTTACCGACGACCTGAAAAACGGGCTCGGCGGAATGTTTGGAAAATAACGCACATCAGGAAGTCTAAAAATAATATTAAAGTTCTGGTTTTTAGTGTTTTACAATATTAACTTTAATCGCTAATAACTAAACTTATACAATATGAAAAACATGAAATTCCTCCTGCCGATGGCTGCGATTTTTGCTTGCGGCACGTTACAGGCGCAAACCGAAACTTCGCGCACGACAACTACAACTACCGAAACAACGACTCTCCCTGACTGGGGCGTTGTAGGATCAGAAAAAGCTCATTATTACTACATTCCTGACATTGACTCGTATTATGATATCGGCGCGCACACCTTTATCTATAACAACAACGGTGAATGGGTCAAAAGCCAGGACGTTCCGGCTGCCTATAAAGATGTCGATCTTTATGACAGTTATAAAGTGGTATTAAATGACGACACTGATCCGTTTGCGAACTACGACAAAATGAAAGTCAAATACAAAAAAGGCTATCAGGGCGAACCTCAGAAAACCGTCAAAATCAAGAAAAGAAAAGACGGAACCGTGAAAATCAAAGAAAAATAGATTATTGCCTCACTTCGGTGGGGCTTTTTTATTGCAGGACGTTCATTAATTCTATTTTTGCGGAAAATATTCTTATGGAAGTTAAAGACAGCAATGGCAATATCCTCAAAGACGGCGACACAGTAACCGTTATCAAAGACCTAAAAGTGCGCGGTTCGTCCGACGTAATAAAGCGCGGAACCAAAGTCAACAACATCAAGCTTACCGACGATCCTGCCGAAATCGATTGCCGCGTCAACAAGACTGCAATGGTGCTTCGTACCGAGTTTGTCAAGAAGGCATAAATTCTACAATTTGATGGTTATCGGAAGCGAATACGCCGTACGCACCGGCTGTCCCGCTATGATTCCGGGTTTCCATTTTGTCGGAAGCGATTTCAGGACGCGGATCGCCTCTGTTCCCGCGCCGTATCCTGGATCGCGAAGCACCCGGATTTCAGTCATTGAGCCATCTTTCTCGATTACGAAAGAGACGAAAACCCTGATCGACGCTTCGTCTTCCAATTCTATTTTTTTGAAATTATTCCCGATATAGGCATAAAATTTACCGATTCCGCCAGGAAATTCCGGTTGCCTATCGAGATTGGCAGGTAGAGAGACCGCGGGTACGACAGGCGCCGCCGGAACTGTTGCAGGTCCAACAATCGGCGCTGTTTGTCCTTGCCCGGTTGATTCCGGCAGACCTTCGGGCGCAGAGGGTTGCGTTGAAACCGGGCGCTGCGGATCGGGAATGTGCGCTGCAACCGGAGGCAGGTTGGATTGTGTCTTTGGCCTCGACGGTGCAGCAACTGTGGTTTTTGGCTGCTGCGGAATCCGGGGCTGTAAATCGACAGTATGAATGGTCGGTCCATTGTCCTTATCGACAATGATTGACATCGGATTTTTTGACAAGAGTGAAGCCGCGGCAATTATTCCCGCAACCGAAGTCACGATCATTAGTCCGTAAAAAAGTGCGAGAAGAGTAGTCTTGCAGGTTTCCTGCCGCAGTTTGTAGGCGCCGTACGATTTGTTTTTTCCTTCGAAAACAAGTTCAAGCCAGCTTTGTCCAAAGATATTAACTCCGTTCATGATTGATGATTTACTTGGTTAGGTATCTTTGTTACATACGTTGCCTTTTCACACATAACAGAAGTTTCGTGTAAAAAATTGTATAAAATTTAAGAAATTCTATCGCTTGGCGCGGATGATGTCGGCCAGCAGGTTTTTTGCCCGGAGAAGCTTCACCTTGACATTTCCGAGCGGCTCGCCCAAAGTGTCGGCGATTTCCTGATAACTGAGTTCCTGAAAATACCGCAACTGGATGACTTCCTGATAGTGCGGCTTGAGCTGCCGGATGCACGCCAAAAGGCTGGAGAGGTTTTGCTGTCGGATCAGCTCGTCTTCGGCAGAAAGTGAGGTATCGGCAACATTATATGCCTGTTCGTTTTCCTCGTCGGTCAGGTCAAGGAATTGTGCCGATTTGCGTTTGCGGAGCATATCGATATGGACGTTTTTCGCGATTGCGATCAGCCAGGTGTTGAACTGGAATTCGGGATTGTACGTCGAAAGCCGCGCAAAAGCCTTGGCAAACGTCTGGATTGCAATGTCTTCGGCATCGGTTTCATCGCCGATTCGTTTCAGCATAAAACCGTAGACTTCATTCCAATAATGATTCAACAGAAATGTAAATGCTGTCTGATCGCCCGATTTTGCTTTATTTATGTAATCGGTTATCTCCAATGAACGGGTTTTGAGAAAATGTTCGCGAAGAACACGTTCAACTGAGTGAAGATCAGCGTGAATTCTATTATCGGAAACCAATACATCACGTCTTTCTCTTTAAGTTTTCCGGCTGAAAAACCTAATGTGATCCAGGCAAAAAGATATCGAAACGCAACTATTCCCGCCACGATCATCCATTGGTGCTGAAAGGCGAGGAGCACAATCGCCATAAGGATAAAAAGCAATTGCGAGGAATAAAATACGCCTAATTGGACTTTGTCCGACATCTTATAATGGCCCGCTGTCGATACATGCCTTCGCTTCTGGATAAACCAATCTTTCCAGGTTTTGCGCGGTTCAGAATAGGTAAAGCTGTCGGGAGAGTAACAAATCGCGGTGTTGCTTCCTTTCGCTGCCTGGTTGATAAACAGGTCGTCGTCGCCGGAGCGTATTTTCATGTGCTCGATGAAACCGTTTACATTGAAAAACTCTTCGCGTTTATAAGCCAGGTTACGGCCTACGCCCATATACGGACGGCCTGCTTTCGCCCACGAAAAAAATTGCACGGCTGTCAGCATCGTTTCAAAGCGGATGATCTTGTTCAGGAAGGATTTTTCGATTTTCTCGTACGCACCGTAACCCAGGACAATGGTTTTGTGAAGCGTGAAGTTCGAGCTCATTTCGCGGATCCAGTTTGGCGATACCGGGCGGCAATCGGCGTCGGTCAGCAGCAGATATTCATACCTGGCCGCTTTAATTCCGAGCGTCAACGCAAATTTCTTGTTTCCCCAAAAAGCTTCGTTATTTTCTACTTTCACGAGCCGGACGTTCGGATACTGCTTTTCGAAGGCTTCGAACAATTCAAGCGTGTTGTCGCTCGAGGCATCATCGATCAAAATGATTTCAAAAGTCGGATAATCCTGCGCCGCAAGCAGCGGAACGAATTTCTGCACGTTTTCGGCTTCGTTTTTAGCGCAGACAATTACCGAGATCGGAATTTTTTTCGGATTGGGTTTCTGAGGTTTTGCGAAGGCGAACTTGCTAAAAATTCCCAGATAATAAAACAGCTGTATGGCAACAATGACAATAAAGAAGTAAAAAGTAATGTTCAGCATATAAGCAAATTGTCCTTTAAAATTGTCGTGCAAAGGTACGATACAATTTAATAAATGAACTGAAGAAAAAACTGATTTGTTGACAACTTGCTGTCGGTTTTTAGGTGCAAGGCGCAAGGCTCAGGGCTCAGGTTGAATGTTCGAAACTCATCTGCAACCACCAGATGCCATCAACTACCAACCATCAACTAAAACACATTCACCTCGGCTTCGATTTTTATCCCGAATTTCTCAAAAACCGTCTGCCGGACGATCTGCGAAACCTCAAGGATCTCGTGTCCGCTTGCGCCGCCATAATTGACGAGCACCAACGCCTGGTTTTTGTGGATTCCGGCATTGCCAAAACGTTTTCCTTTGAGGCCAGACTGTTCGATTAGCCATCCTGCGGGGACTTTTACCTCAGTTTCCGAAACCGTATAATGTGGCATTTCGGGGAAATTTGGGCTGATCGTTTCAAACTCCGATTTTAGAATGATCGGATTTTTGAAAAAGCTGCCGCTGTTGCCGAGCTCTTTCGGATCGGGAAGCTTGCTGCGACGGATCGCGATCACGGCATTGCTGACATCTTTCAGCGTAGGCTCGGTTATATCGTGCTTGTGGAGTTCACTCTTAATATCGCCATACGCCGTATTGATTTTATGATTCCGCTTGGTGAGCTTTAACGTAACCGACGTAATGATGTAGCGGTCTTTGACCTCATTCTTGAAAATGCTTTCGCGATAGCCAAATTTGCATTCTTCACGACTGAATGTCCGCATTTCAAGTGTTTGTCGATCCAGCGCCTCGCAGCTAACAAACGTATCTTTAATTTCGGTCCCGTAAGCGCCGATGTTCTGGATTGGCGTCGTGCCCACGTTTCCAGGAATCAATGACATATTTTCGAGTCCGCCAAACCCATTTCCGATCGTGTGCAAAACGAATTCATGCCAATTTTCGCCGGCCTGCGCTTCGACCCAGACATAGTCGTCATCCTCGCGAACAATGCGTTTTCCCTTTAGGTTGACATGGATGACAAGCGCATCGACATCTTGGGTCAGCAACATATTGCTTCCGCCGCCAAGGACAAAGATTTTTTCGTTGCGATTTTCCGCGAGAACCGATTTGAGTTCGTCAACACTTTCTACAGCAACGAACCGGCGTGCGTGCGCATCGATTCCAAAAGTATTGTAAGGCTTGAGAGGAAAATTATCTTGGATTTGCATTAAAAAGTTGCTTTAGGAGTTCAACGCGCGGTTGAGGAATTCATTGAGCGGTTTCAGTGCGAGGAGCATTTCGCAGGTTTTTTTGACGAAGTCCTTTTCGCCCAGCAGCTTGTCGTCAATCTTGTGGGATGCAGTGAAACATTTGAGCTTCAGGTTTTCAATCGCCGGACTGTCTTTTTCGAATCCTTTTGGTGCAGTCTTCAATGACACTTCCTCGCTTCGGTTGAGATCGCCGAAAATACTGTTGAAATTCCTGTCGGAAAGGATTTGCTGCAGCTCGTCGTTAAAAAATTCGATTTCCTTTCGGATTTTTTTCAGATCGCCGGCTTCCGGCCAGTAAACGCCGCCTGCGATAAAACTCGCGCCTTTTTCGATGTGCACATAATAACCCGCCAGGTTCGTGTTTTTGTGTCCGGGCGACATCCAGATCGCGAGGTTGGTTTTGTACGGCGTTTTGTCTTTCGAAAATCGGATGTCGCGATTGATCCTGAAAACGCAATCCTTCAGCTCAATCTGGGCAAGCGATTCGTCGCGTTTCTGCATTTCGGCCAAAAATTCGCCCGCCAGCTCATAGTAGTCTTTTTTGTATTGTTCGTATTGTGCTTTGTTGGAAGTGAACCACTCGCGGTTGTTGTTCTTTTTCAGATCCGCCTGAAATTGAAGCGTTTTCTTCGAAATCATTTCAGCTGCTTTTTCAGGTCTTCCTCACTGATAAAGCCCTTGTGTTGCCAGACCAGTTTGTTGTTTTCGTATAAAAGCAGTGTAGGAAGCTCATCGATCTTCATTTCGGATATCAAAGTCTTGTTTTCATCAGCGTTCAATCGCACAATCGAAACGCCATTTGGTGATTCCTGCTGCATTTTAAGCAGGTAAGGCGTCATCTTTTTGCACGGTGCGCACCATTCGGCATAGAAATCAACCAGTACGCGGTTGTTTTTTGCGAGCATTTCAGCATATTCCTGGCTGCACATCCCGATGATCTTTTCGCTTTTTGGCGCCAATCCGGCCGCATTCCATTTCAAAATTCCGCCTTCAAGGTCGTATACTTTGGAAAAACCCATTTGATGCAACTTCTCAGAGGCCTTCCTGCTTCTTCCGCCCGACATGCAATAGACAAATACCGGCCTGGTCTTGTCGTATTTTGCTGCTTTAGCTTCAAAGCCATCTCCCGTCCAGTTGACGTTGTTGGCGTTGTCAAGATGTTGCGAGGCGTATTCTTCGGGAGTGCGGACGTCGAGTATCTGTGGGTTTTGCGTCTCTTTGATCTTTTCGGCAAATGCTTTGGCTGGAATAGTTTTGACCGCGTTGGATTCCTGTGAATGGCATCCGGGAACGATGAGCGCCATCAGTGCGACGGCAAGCATTTTTATTTTCATTTCTAAACTTTTTTCGTGCCGCTAAGGTAGTCATTATAGGTTAAACATCTTATAGCTTTGATGCGTTGACCTGACGATGGCTTCGGTTCTTTCGGGATGCGTATCCGAAATAAACAGCTGCCCGAAGTCGTCGTTGTTCACCATCTGGACGATCTGTCCGACGCGTTTTTCATCGAGCTTATCAAAAATATCGTCGAATAAGAGAATCGGTTTTTCGCCCGATGTTCGTTTTACAAAATCGAACTGCGCCAGTTTCAATGCTATCAGATACGACTTTTGTTGGCCTTGCGACCCGAATTTTTTGATCGGATGGTTGTCTATTTCGAACGACAGGTCGTCTTTGTGAATTCCGACCGTTGTGTATTGAAGCACTTTATCGCGGTCGAGGTTGCGGTTCAGAAGGTCTGCGAAATCGGCATCTTCAAGATCGCTTTGGTAAACCAGTTGCACTTGTTCGGCGCCGCCCGTTATCGCTTCGTGATGCTTTTGGAAAATCGGAATGAAATCGGATAAAAACTGTTTGCGCTTTTCAAAAACCGGAAAACCCAGCGACTGAAGCTGCTCGTTGTAGATGGAAAGTGTTTCGCCGTCAAAAGTCCGATTCACGGCAAAATACTTCAAAAGCGAGTTGCGCTGTAAAAGGACCTTTTGGTATTGGATCAGGTTCCGCAGGTATCCGGGATCGAGTTGTGAAATGACGCTGTCGATAAACTTGCGGCGCGTTTCGCTTCCTTCGGTGATCAGGTCGCGGTCGTATGGCGAGACAATCACAAGCGGGATGAACCCGATGTGATCCGAGAATTTATCGTAGAGTTTGCCGTTGCGTTTGAGCACCTTTTTCTGGCCTTTCCGCAGACTGCAAACGATCATTTCCTCGCGGCCGTCCTTTACAAAGTCGCCTTCAATGACGAAAAAATCGGTTCCGTGTTTTATGTTGTGGACGGACAACGGATTAAAATAGCTTCGGCCATAGGCGAGATGGTAAATAGCGTCTAGTACGTTTGTCTTGCCAATCCCATTGTTTCCCACGAAGCAATTGATTCGGCTGTCGAATTCGAACGCGGCATCGGAAAAGTTCTTGTAATTGAGAAGTGATATTTTTTGTAAATGCATTGCTGGAGCGGCTTTCGGCCTCCGGTAAAGGCGGTGCAAATTATCGAAAAAAATCGGATTTTGGCGAGACCGGAAGGTGCTTTTTAAAATCCGGTTTACGAGTCCTTTCGCGTACGCTCATGCAGTGCAACACCATATAAAATAATAATTTTTTGCCTTCGTTTGAAGAAAAATTTTATTTTTGCGGCTCATTAATCTAAAATAGATGGCAACGTACAACAAAAGAGGTTATAAAACCCCGAAGCCGAAAGACGAAAAAGGCGGGTATATCGAGGATATCAATGTGGATGAAAAAGACAGCACAACTGCAGGCGTTTTCTCCAAGCTCGACGAAAGTGCCTCACGTACCGAAGAATGGGTTGCCAGGAATCAGAAATACATCCTGGGAGTTCTTAGCGTAATTGCGGTAATTACAATCGGATACCTTTTGTACCAAAAGTTTATTGCCGAGCCAAAAGAACAGGAAGCGGCTGACGAAATGTTTACTGCACAGGAGAATTTCCAGAAAGCTGTTGACGGCGCGTCAAGCGATTCGCTATTCAAACTAGCGCTTAACGGTTCAGAAGGGAAATTCGGATTTATAAAAATTGCTGACGAATATTCTGGCACCGATGCCGGAAACCTGGCAAATTACTACGCTGGAATTTCTTACCTGAATACCGGCAAATACGCTGAAGCAATCAAGTATCTTGATAAATTCAAGTCGGATGATGCAATTCTTTCAGCTTTGGCGAAAGGTGCGATTGGCGATGCATTTGCCCAGAAAAACCAGCCGAAGGAAGCGCTTGAGTACTACCTGAAAGCTGCCGAGATGAATAAAAACGATTTCACAACGCCACGTTTCCTGATGAAAGCCGGACAGACCGAACTTTTGCTGGGCAACAAGGAAGCCGCGCTTAAGCACTTTACTGAAGTTAAAGAAACTTACCCGGATACGCCGGAAGGCGCTGGTGTTGACGGTTTGATCGGATTGGCTCAGAAGTAACAAGGTTTGAGGTTTCAGGTTTAAAGGCAAAAGTTCCCGGACGGAAGCTGAATCACCTCGACTTTAAACTGTAAACTTCACACTAAACATCGTTTAATGGCTACCCAAAACAAGAACCTTTCTAATTACGATAAAAACACGATCCCAAACGCGAAGCAATTCCGGTTTGGGATCGTTGTTTCTGAGTGGAACGATGCAATTACAAACGGACTCTATTCCGGTGCTGAAGTTGCCCTGCTTGACTGCGGCGCACTGCCGGAAAACATTGTGCGATGGAATGTTCCCGGAAGCTTTGAACTGGTTTATGGAGCCAAGAAAATGATCGAAACACAAAAAGTCGATGTCGTTATTGTCATTGGCTGTGTGATCAAAGGCGAAACCATGCATTTTGAGTTCGTCTGCGAAGGCGTGACGCAAGGAATAAAAGATCTTAATGTCACAAGTGATGTTCCGGTCATTTTTTGCCTGCTCACCGATAACAACCAACAGCAATCGATCGATCGCAGCGGCGGCATCCACGGCAACAAAGGAATCGAGGCCGCAATTGCCGCGATCAAAATGGCGGAACTCCGCCGGACGTCCAAATATTGATTTTTTTTGGCGTTGCCTTCGGCCGGGCTGTACGCCGCACGCGGTGCGCTGCTTCCATCCCTAACGCAGTTTGCAGGTAAATCGTGAGTTTGCAATCGAATTCGCGCCGTGCTAAAGGCGATATTACTGTGTAAAACTTTCTGATTTCGCGGTTTATTACTCCCGTTACCTTTGCAATAATTGTGTAACTTTGGATGTCAATCAAAAATCGCTGATGTCGAGCATAATCCAGTTACTTCCAGACCATGTCGCTAACCAGATTGCGGCCGGAGAGGTCGTCCAGCGGCCTGCATCCGTCGTTAAGGAACTTCTGGAAAACGCCGTTGACGCACGCGCGACCGACATCAAACTGATTGTAAAAGACGCCGGAAAAACCCTTGTACAGGTTATCGATAACGGCATCGGGATGAGTGTCACCGACGCACGCCTTTGCTTTGAGCGGCATGCAACTTCCAAAATCAGGCAGGCTGAAGATTTATTTTCGCTTCACACCAAAGGATTCCGCGGTGAAGCACTGGCTTCAATTGCAGCAATTGCGCATGTTGAATTGAAAACGCGGCAGGAACAGGAAGAACTCGGCCATCACATCATCATTGAAGGCGGAAAATTCGTTGCGCAGGACGTCGCGGTCGTTCCGAAAGGAACATCTTTTTCGGTAAAAAACCTGTTTTTCAATATTCCGGCGAGACGTAATTTTCTAAAGTCGGAAGTAGTTGAGCTTCGTCATATCAACGATGAGTTTCAACGGGTTGCCCTCGCACATCCCTCGGTACATTTCACTTTATACCATAACGGAAGCGAGATGTTCAACCTTCCCTCATCAAATCTGCGCCAGCGGATTGTCAATATGTTCTCAGGCCGGACCAACGAAAAGCTGGTTCCCGTGAGCGAGGAAACCGAAATTGTCAAGCTTGGCGGATTCGTAACCAAGCCGGAATTTTCCAAAAAGAACCGCACCGAACAGTTTTTTTTTGTCAACAACCGCTATATCAAAAGCGGCTATCTGCACCACGCAGTAATGTCAGCTTACGAAGGACTGCTGCGCGACGGTTGTCAGCCCGGTTATTTTGTCTATCTCGAAGTTCCGCCGAACACGATCGACATCAACATCCATCCCACAAAAACCGAGATAAAATTTGACGACGAACACGCGCTGTACGCCATTTTGAGATCAGCGGTAAAACACAGCCTCGGCCAGTTCAATGTTGCGCCGGTACTCGATTTTGACCGCGATTCGAATCTTGACACGCCCTACAGTTACCGCAATCAGGAAGCCTCGGTACCGACGATTCAGGTCAATGGCAATTTCAATCCTTTTGCAGACGAAATTCCACAGCGAACGCATTCCGGCGACAGCTATCGCCGAAAGCCGGAAACTGCCTCGTGGGAAAGTCTTTATGTTGGCCTGAAGCACGATTCCGATCCGATTTATGACGGCGACTTGCAGCAGTTCGATTCAGCCCGTTTTGAACCGGAAGCGGTTACGTCGTCGCTTTTTGATGACCAGGACGATTCGTTGTCGCCACACAAAACCTATCAGATACACAAAAAATATATTGTCAGCCCCATAAAATCCGGGATGGTAATCATCGATCAGCAGCGTGCGCATCAACGCGTACTTTACGAAGGATTTCTGTCGAGCATGACCGTGCACCAGGCTTCGAGCCAGCAGTTGCTTTTCCCGTTGAATCTGTATTTTTCGACTGCAGAAATGGAAATGATCAACGAGCTGAAACCTGCGCTGGCAAACACCGGATTTGTTTTTGACGGCACCGAAACCGATCACATCGTTATTTCGGGCGTACCGGTGAACGTTAGTGAAAGCGAAGTTTCCATCGTGATCGAGCAACTACTCGGTGACCTGCACGACAATATTCCCGGAAGCAGCTTCAGCCAGAATGATACGATCGCGAAATCGATGGCGAAAAGCCTCGCTGTTAAAACCGGCACATTTCTTTCCGAAAGGGAACAGGAAAACCTGGTCAACGGACTCTTCGCTTGCAAGGAACCTGATGTTTCGCCATTCCGAAAGCCGACATTCATAACCTTACGTGTCGAAGACCTCGATAAAAAATTTGCATTATGATGAATATCACGCCCACGGTCAAGCAACTGCTGATAATCAATATTATTTTTTTCATAGGAACGCTGATGGTTGGCGATCCGGCTTATAAAATCCTTTCGCTTTACTATTTTGAAAATCCGGATTTTCGCGCGTGGCAGCCCATTACGCACATGTTTATGCATGGCAATCTGATGCACATCCTTTTTAACATGTTTGCGCTTTTTTCATTTGGTTCCGCGCTTGAGCATTTCTGGGGTGGAAAGAAATTCCTGTTTTTCTATATTTCGTGCGGGCTCGGTGCGGCATTGCTTCATACCGGGGTTAATTATTTCTTTTTTCATCACGGACTTGACATTTTAGCGGAGCAGGGTGTTCCAAAGGCCGATGTTTTGGCTGCACTTGCACAAGGTAAATACGATCCAAGATGGCAGGAAATGCTGAGCGATTCAGGCTTTAACGAATTTATTAGCGCGTATTTAGCGCCTGCCGTTGGCGCATCGGGTGCGATTTACGGATTGTTGGTTGCATTTGCCTTTATGTTCCCAAATGCCGAGCTTTTGCTGATGTTTATTCCGGTTCCTGTGAAAGCAAAGTATTTTGTTCCAGGATTGCTGCTGATCGATCTGTTCCTCGGAGTTTCGGGACGGTCAATCTTCGGCGGCGGAAGCGGAATCGCCCATTTTGCGCACATTGGCGGTGCAATCATCGGGTTTTTGATGATGTGGTACTGGAGAAACAACCGGTTCGACAAAAACAGGTGGAATTAAATTATTGTTTATGAGCATTCTGGAGGATCTAAAACTTCACTTCCGCGCGGGCGACATTACAACAAAACTCATTTTTTGGAATGTAGTCCTCTTTGTCGTTCCCAATGTAGTCGAAGCGATTTCCCGCCTTTTCGGAAATACCTCCAGTTATCTTTTTTATGTCAGCCTATCATCAGTGCCATCCGAGCTTTTCTGGAAACCTTGGTCGATCGTTAGCTATAGCTTTTTCCATGCCGGCATCTGGCATATCGTTTTCAACATGCTGATGCTGAATTTTGCCGGGCGGCTTTTTCTGACCTTTTTTCCACAAAAACAATTGCTTGGATTGTACATCGCGGGCGGCGTGTTCGCAGGATTCCTGTACATTTTAGGTTATATGTTTTTTCCGGCACTGGTCAACATTAACGCTTCGCTCGTTGGCGCTTCGGCATCAATAATGGCAATCCTATTCGCCACTGTCGCTTATTCGCCATTGATGGAAATCCGGCTGCTATTGATCGGAAACGTGAAACTGTGGCATGTTGCGCTTGCACTGATCGTCATCGATTTAATCCAACTTCCTGCAGAAAATACGGGCGGACACATGGCACATCTTGGCGGTGCATTTTTTGGCTATATTTACATCATTCAGCTTAAGGCAGGACGCGACATCGTATCGTGGATAGCGCATATTCCGGAAAGTATTTCATTGCTTTTCAGCGGAAAAAAGAAAGCCAAAATGACTAAAGTACACCGCAATTACACCGTTCGCCAGCAGAAAACCACATCCCGGATTGTTACAAAAGATAAGGCGCAACAACAAATAGATGAAATCCTGGATAAGATCAGCAAATCAGGATACGATAGCCTGACCAAGGAAGAAAAGGAATTTTTGTTCAGGGCAGGGAAACAATAGCAACGCATGAAACGACTTTCATGGTTCAATAAAATAATGTTCTTCTTCAATATAGTCCTTGCTGTATTGACCTTTATCGCGTATGTGTTGCCGTTTCTTGCGCCGAAAATCTTCCCGTTTCTGTCGGTTCTAACTTTGGTGCTCCCGCTTTTCCTGATCCTGAATTCGATTTTTGTAGTCTATTGGGCGCTGCAGCTCAAGCGTCAGGTGATTCTTTCAGCGCTTTTATTGCTGATGGGAATCACTTTCATCAACAAATTTTACAAATTTTCGTCGACAAACCTGCCGGAACAGGAAGGTGATTTCCGGGTGATGAGTTACAACGTGAGGTTGTTCAATCTCTTTAAATGGATTCCACGGGAGGACGTTCCGGAAACCATCCGCAAGTTCATCAACGAGCAGAACCCTGACATCCTTTGTCTCCAGGAATTTTCATACGCGGCGAATATTGACCTTAAGGCCTACAAGCACAAGTTCATTTTGATGCAGGGCAATAAAATCAAGACCGGCCAGGGGATTTTTTCGAAGTTTCCCATAATCAATAAAGGCAACCTCGACCTTCCAAATTCAAATAACAATGTGGTTTATGCCGATATCAAGATCGGAATTGACACGATCCGGGTGTATAGCATTCACCTGCAATCGATCCGAATAACTCCCGATGTTGATGAGATCAGCAATGATATCAACGGAATCGACCAAAAACGTTCGCAGGTAATGTTCCGGCGTATCAGCAGCGCTTTCCGGGCGCAGCAGCAGCAGGCGGAAATCATCAAAAAACACAAGAAGGATTGCCCGTACCCGATTATAATATGCGGAGATATGAACAACAGCGCGTTTTCGTACGTTTATCGCAATATCAAAGGCAAGCTGAACGACACTTTTGAAGAAGGTGGAAACGGCTTCGGACAAACCTACCATTTCAGGTATTATCCCGCACGAATCGACTACATATTTTCTGATCCCAAAATGGTTGTCAAGGATTTCCGAAACTTCCCGGAATTCAGTAATTCCGATCACTATCCGATAATGACGCGACTTTCAATGAAGTGATTACAGCTTCTGACGGCGCAGGTAATCCGCTGCATGCCGACCTTCATTGAACAGCAAATCTAAAATGCTCAGGTTGTTCAGAAAGCCGAATTTATCGCCAAAAACCTGTGTATATTCTTCAAACTTGGCGGTGTCTTTCTTCCCGTTGGCAAGCTGTCGGAAGTCGGCAAAGTACGCCGCATCGTGGAAATATTCGGTCGTAGTGCTATAAACATTCGGGTTTCCGAGGCATTTCTGCACAATTGCAATTGCTTCCAGATTCAGGTCCATCAGAAACTCGAACCGCTTTTCGAAAACGGGAATAAACTCATCTTCAAAATATTCGAAAAAAGGCGAGGAGCGATAAGCGGCTTCAAGCGACCGAAAGTGCAGCGTCTGCCACGGAAATGCGTTTTCGATTTTCACGTCGCGTGTCTTTTGGTGGCGTTCGCGGGTATGTTTGACCGGTACGTTCAACAGCTGGATTCCATTCGGACTATAGACGTACATCCGGTTCCGGTTGGTCTGCTTCTGGAAATTGTCATCCATCTCAAATGTGACCGTATCAGCCGCTGACATGGCAACAAAATGACTGATTGACGGGAAATAAGTTGGATGAATTAAAACGTCCACAGTTGGTATTATTAATGAAGCTTTGCGATTATTCCTTGGTTTCCCGTTTCTTTTTCTTCAGATAAAAATCGATTCCGAAATAGGCCACCAATGCAATAAGGAAAAATTTCAGATACGAAACCGGTTGGCCGTCGCCGCCGACCGTAGTGAAAAGCCGTTCCCAACGAATTTTTTTGAGTCCGCTTTCATGCGAATCAAGGCTCATCCAGATAAACACCGGTTTACCAACAATATGATTCTCCGGAACGTAGCCCCAGTAGCGGCTGTCCTCCGAGTTATGGCGGTTATCACCCATCATCCAATAGTAGTTCTGGCGGAAAGTGTATGAATTTGCGATTTTCCCATTGATGCGAATCTCGTTTCCTGTGACTTTAAGATCGTTGCCTTCGTATTCGGTAATAATGCGTTTGTAGAACGGAAGCGTTTTGGCATCTAGCACAACGGTTTTTCCTTCCTCGGGAATGTATATTGGGCCAAAGTTGTCGCGGTTCCATTGGTTGTTCGGGAATGTTCCGTATTCAGGGCCTTTCGCAATGTTACGCGTCACTGTTTTTATCCCGGGAACATTCTTGAGCCGTTCTGCATTTTCCATCGTCAGCGCCTTGATGATCAAAGTATCGCGGTTGACATCGGTATCGCGGAAACCCGCGCCGTCAGTGACTTTCATGTCGCGAAGAAGGTATTCGAAATCGATCGGCGTACTTTTATCGTACGTAATAGAATACGAAAATTGAGGCTTCGCCCTGTCAGGAAGAATGAGCTTCTTATTGTTGATGTAAATATCGCCGTCGCGGATCAGCAGCGAATCGCCGGGCGTTCCCACGCATCTTTTGACGTAATTCGATTTTTTGTCAATCGGCTTGTCAACCTTACGTCCGGAACGGTCAAAAAACTTATAAACGGTATCGACCGGCCAATTGAATACGACGATATCGTTGCGGTGGACTTTCTCCATTCCCGGAAAGCGGAAATAAGGAAGTTGCGGCCAGCGCGAATACGATTTGTTATGCGTCAGCGGAAGCGTATCGTGTACCATCGGAGCGGCAATCGGCGTCATTGGCGTACGCGCTCCATAGTGGAATTTGCTTACGAACAGGAAATCGCCCACCAGCAACGATTTTTCGAGTGACGACGTCGGTATTGTAAACGGCTGCATGATGTAGGTGTGGACCAACGTTGCAACGATAATTGCGAACAAAAGCGAGCTGATGGTGTCACCGGACTTGCTTTTGGGCCTCAGGCTGCGGGTCGTAATGTGGTTGAGCGGTTGGGTGTAATTGACATAGTAGATGTAAAATCCGAGTGTAACCACTCCCAACACGGTGTCGGTAGTCGTATTTTTTCCGAAGCTCCGTAATGTTTCAATCCATACGACCGGAAACATGATCAGGTTTACAACCGGAACGAACAACAGGATCGTCCACCAGGCGGGCCTGCCTATGATTTTCATCAGGATGATCGCATTGTAAACCGGAACCGCAGCTTCCCAACGTTTACGACCTGCTGCTTCGTAAAGCCTCCAGGTTCCGAGGAAATGGATTACCTGAACGATCAGGAAAAAAACAAACCATTGTGCTAATGTCATATTTAATGTTTTAAATCTTATGTCGGATGCCGGCTTGCTTCGTTACAATCAGAGGCCAAGCACATCTTTCATTGTGAAAATTCCTTTTTTGCCAAAAAGCCATTCTGCCGCCATTACTGCTCCAACGGCAAATCCCTCGCGGCTGTGGGCTGTGTGCGTTATTTCAATTGTGTCGATTTCGGAGCTGTAGGAAATTGTATGTGTCCCGGGAACGTTTTCGACGCGTTGCGCTTCGATCGGAATTTCATCCGCCGCCGACGCCGCTCCGAGTGCCCAGCTTGAATAATCGGTGTTGTCGATGATGCCGCGTGCCAGTGTGATAGCGGTCCCGCTTGGGGCATCGAGTTTTTGCGTATGGTGGATTTCCGTTATAGCCGCTTTATATTGCGTAAAATTGCGCATTACTTTGGCAAGCTGTTCGTTCAACCCGAAAAAGATGTTCACGCCAAGGCTGAAATTCGATCCGTAAATAAAAGCGCCGCCTTTTTCTTCGCACATCGCTGTTACAACTTCATAATCTTCAAGCCATCCCGTAGTTCCGGAAACCACCGGGATTCCTAGATTCAGGCAAGTTGTTATGTTGACTACTGCGGCCGCCGGAACGCTGAAATCAATGGCAACATCGGCTGTTTCGAGTCCGTCGTACGGCGTCTCTGCCTTTTTCCGAAGCACAATTTCATGTCCGCGTTGCTGGGCAATCCGTTCGATCGCGTGGCCCATTTTCCCGTAACCAAGTAGTGCAATTTTCATCAGAAGCGGTAATTGAGGCTTACGCCGAGGTTAGGCTTGTAGTTGATTTCATTCTGGTAGATATCCGGCGCCAGCGACAGTTTGTCGCTCACGTTGAATTGGATCAGGTGCGCATCGACATTCGCATCGACGATGTTCAAAATGTAAAATGCCGCCGTTATCAGCATCGAAAGGTCGCGGTTGCGCTGGTAAAAGCGTTGCGCCGCAATGAGCCGCGTATCATCGAGATATTGAAAATCGTCATCGTGATATCCGGCGAGCCTTCGTTTGTAGGCATCGCGATACCGACGGTATTTTGTGTTATTGTCCGAAAAAAAATAGAGGCTCACGCCCAAAGCGCCGTAAACGATCGGGATTTTCCAGTACTTTTTATTGTACGCTTGCCCAAGGCCGGGAAGAATGGCGGAGTAGAACGCTGCTTTCGCAGGTGCAAGTGGATTGATTTCGTCTGATTTCACAGTGTCTTTCACCACCAGAACGCTGGTTTCCTGCGCGTGAAACAGCACCGGCGTCAGCAGGAAAAGCAATATGTAAAACCATTTATTCACTCCCTTTGATAAGGTTGATGATGCGGTTCAGATCGGCTTCAGACCGGAAAGGAATCGTAATTTTTCCCTTACCGTTGCCGCTGATCTTGACATCGGCTTTCGCACCCAGGACTTCAGAAAGCGCTTTTTTGTGGTCGTCTGCTGAAATTGAGGCCGATTTTACTTTGCCGGCCGCTTTGGGTTTGAGGCTTTCCTGATGGGCTTTCACCAAGGCTTCAGTTTCGCGAACTGACAAATTACGGCTAACGATCTTTTGATAAATGTCCGTTTGCACATCGTGGTCGTCAACGTTGATTATCGCCCGCCCGTGTCCCATGCTGATAAAGCCGTCGCGGATTCCGGTCTGGATTATCGGGTCGAGTTTAAGCAGCCGCAGATAATTGGCGATTGTCGAGCGTTTCTTTCCGACGCGGTCGCTCATCTGTTCCTGTGTCAGTTGGATTTCGTCAATCAGCCGTTGATAAGACAAGGCGATCTCGATCGGGTCGAGGTCATGCCTTTGGATGTTTTCGACAAGCGCCATTGTGAGCGACTCGTTGTCGTTCGCAATCCGAATGTAAGACGGAATAGTCGCAAGTCCGGCAAGTTTCGACGCCCGCAGCCTGCGCTCACCCGAAATCAACTGGTATTTATTGAAATCGGATTTTCGGACAGTAATCGGTTGGATGACGCCCAATTCGCGAATTGAAGTAGCCAGTTCCTGCAGCGTATCTTCATTAAAGTTGCTCCGCGGTTGGAACGGATTGATTTCTATCGAATCAATGTCAAGTTCGACAATGCTGCCAACGACCTTGTCGGCATTTTTGTCGGAAACCGACTGTATATCGTTTTCAGGATCTTTCAGCAGCGCCGATAAACCGCGGCCGAGCGCCTGCTTCTTTATAGCTTTTGCCATACGATCAGTTGCTGTTTTTCTTAATTATTTCGTGCGCCAGGCTGAGATAGTTCGATGCACCCTTGCTGGTAGCGTCGAAATTGATGATGCTTTCGCCAAAGCTCGGTGCCTCGCTCAGCTTGACATTTCGCTGTATGATGGTTTTGAACACCATGTCATGGAAATGCTTTTGGACTTCCTCCACAACCTGGTTCGAAAGCCGCAGCCTCGAATCGAACATCGTGAGCAGCAAGCCTTCAATGTCGAGCGAAGGGTTGTGTATTTTTTGTACGCTTTTTATGGTGTTGAGCAGCTTGCCCAAACCTTCCAGCGCAAAATATTCGCATTGGATCGGAATCACAACCGAATCGGCCGCTGTGAGCGCGTTAAGCGTCAGCAATCCCAGTGACGGCGCGCAATCGATCAGGATGTAATCGTATTTTTCGCGTACTTCACTAAGCGCCTGCTTGAGCATGTATTCGCGATTTTCCTTGTCCACAAGTTCGATTTCAATCGCGACAAGGTCAATGTGCGCCGGGATAACATCAACATTTGGAGCCGAGCACGATACGAGCGCTTCCTCGGGCGTATTGCTGTGTTCCAGGATCTGGTAGGTCCCGATATCGACGCTTTCCACGTCAATGCCAAGGCCCGAACTCGCGTTAGCTTGCGGATCGGCATCAATCAGAAGTACCTTTTTCTCAAGAACGCCCAGCGACGCGGCAAGGTTTACCGAAGTTGTCGTCTTTCCGACGCCGCCTTTCTGGTTAGCAATAGCAATGATTTTACCCATTTAAAAAGTCCCGGTTTTAGAGCGGTAAAAATACAATTAAAAATGGGTTTTCCAATTCGGAATTGTTAACAAAAGCGGCGATTTCGGGCGCTCAAAAGGTGTGGTTTTTTGGGCAGCTAATCCGGCTATCCGCGATATCTTTTGTTCTGCTTCGCGCCACAAAAAGATGCTGCTTCTATCCGGGCTGCAGCAGGGCGGTGGCTAGAGGCTTTGAGCAATGAGCCATAAGCTTTAAGCAAAAAGCCACCAGCTACCCTTTCTTTCCTTTGATCATCATCTCGAGCAGGTCCCACATCTCGGTAGGGACTGCTTCAAGCATGTTGAATTGTCCTGCGCCCTGAAGCCATTCGCCACCGTCAATAGTTACGACTTCGCCGTTGATGTACGCCGCAAAATCAGAAACAAGGTAAGCAGCGAGGTTTGCCAATTCCTGATGGTCGCCCACACGACGCACCGGTACTTTTTTGGCCAGGTCAAATTTCTCCTTAAGGTCGCCGGGAAGAAGCCGGTCCCATGCACCTTTTGTCGGAAATGGCCCGGGCGCAATGGCATTGAAACGAATTCCGTATTTCGCCCATTCCACGGCAAGGCTGCGCGTCATCGCGAGTACGCCCGCCTTGGCCGTCGCGCTTGGAACAACATATGCCGAGCCCGTCCACGCATAAGTCGTGACAATGTTGAGTACGCAGTTATCGCGCTTTTTGCTGTCGATCCAATATTTCCCGAAAGCGAGTGTGCAGTTTTTCGTTCCTTTCAACACAATGTCGATTATTGTATCGAACGCATTTGCAGAAAGCCGCTCAGTAGGCGAAATGAAGTTTCCGGCCGCATTGTTAAGCAGAATGTCAATTTTGCCATATTTCGAAATGACGCTTTCGCGCATGGCTTCAACCTGGTCGTAATGGCGCACATCGCACGCAACGGCAAGACATTTTCCTCCGGTTTCCTGTTCAAGTTCTGTTGCTGTGGCCTGAAGTTTCTCGAGATCGCGAGAAGTAATTGCCAGCTCGGCTCCCAATTCCATAAAATAGCGCGTCATCGCCTTTCCAAGTCCGCTGCCGCCGCCGGTTACCACAATCGTTTTTCCCTTCAGCGCATCGTCGCGAAGCATTTTAGCCTTAAAATCCATAGGTCGAATGTTTGGCTAAATATAGCGAAATTAACTAGCTGAAGTACTTCGGAAGCTCGGAATAATCGCTGATTGTATTTTCATCCGAGAAGCTTTCCGGCGACGCATTTTTATCATATACAACTGCTTTGATTCCAAGTTCTTGGGCCGCTTTGATTTCCGAGTCGCGATCATCTCCGATAACAAGAATCTCATTCTCAGTATAATTATACTTGTCGAGTATCGTTTTGAAAATGTCCTTTTTTACTGTATCACTTTTCTCCGGATCGACGATAAAAATTTCCGTGAAGTCGGCTTTAATGCCGATGTGTTCAATTTTGCTCCGCTGCATTTTTGTAAATCCCATCGTCACCAGAAACATGGCGCATCCGAAATGGAGCAGCTGCGGATAATCGTCAAATGTTTTGATTGGTTTGTTGTATTCGAGATTGCGAAGGATCGAGGTGGCTTTTTCGGTTATCGGTTCAGGCAAGTTGTGTTTTTTGGCAACTTTCTGGAATGGTGTGCGCATCAACTCTTTCTTGATCGATTCCAGGTCGGCTTCCGGAACTTCGCTTTCAAGCAATTTGAAAACGGGCGCAAAGAGTTCGTCGCCAATGCTTTCCACCGGGAAAATTGTGTTGTCAAAATCTAGGATCAATGCTTTTGTTGCCATACATAAAGAAAAAGGGACAACCATATGGCTATCCCTACTTAACTAACTGTTATAAAGGTACAAACGCGGCTGTTGTACCGACTTACAATGTTCGCGATTTATTTTATATGATTCCGATTTTGCGGGTTCGAAATATATTATTCTGCAGAAAGAATCTCGAGCAGCTTGATCGCAGTGTCGCTAATTTTTGTCCCCGGACCAAAAACCGCCGTTGCGCCCGCATCAAATAAAAACTGATAATCCTGCGTCGGAATCACTCCGCCAACAATAACCATAATGTCCTCGCGGCCGTATTTTTTCAGCTCGTCAATAACTTCGGGAACCAGCGTTTTGTGGCCCGCCGCCAATGATGACACGCCAAGAATGTGCACATCATTTTCAACGGCTTGCTTTGCCGCTTCTGCGGGAGTCTGGAAAAGCGGACCAATATCAACGTCGAAACCCACATCGGCATAACCGGTTGCGACGACTTTCGCCCCGCGGTCGTGTCCGTCCTGTCCCATTTTCGCAATCATGATTCGAGGCCGGCGGCCTTCTTTCTTTGCGAAGCTGTCGGCCATTTTCCTGGCTTTGAGAAAGCTTTCATCGTCTTTTATTTCCTTGCTGTACACGCCACTGACAGATTTAATTTGCGCTTTATATCTTCCAAAAACTATTTCCAGTGCATCGCTGATTTCGCCCAGTGTCGCGCGATTCCTCGCTGCCTCGATTGCAGCTTCCAAGAGGTTATCGGTTCCGCTTCGTGCAGCATCAGTCAGCCGTTTAAGGCTGTTTGCCACTGCCTCGGCGTTTCTCGTCGCTTTAATTTTCGCAATGCTTTCCATTTGTTGCCTTCGCACCATTTGGTTGTCAACGTCGAGTATGTGCAGCGGATCTTCCTTTGCAAGTCGGTATTTGTTAACGCCAACAATTATATCTTGTCCGCTGTCGATTCTGGCCTGTTTCCGGGCTGCAGCTTCTTCGATGCGCAATTTCGGAATTCCGGCTTCAATTGCCTTTGTCATTCCGCCTAACGATTCGACTTCTTCGATCAGGTTCCATGCGCGTCCTGCAATCTCGTCGGTAAGCTTTTCCACATAAAAACTGCCGCCCCAGGGATCGACGGTTTTTGTAATCTGGGTTTCTTCCTGAAGATAGATTTGGGTATTTCTTGCGATCCGCGCCGAAAAATCAGTTGGTAATGCAATCGCTTCGTCGAGTGCGTTGGTGTGCAAGGATTGGGTTCCGCCGAACGCTGCCGCAGCTGCTTCGATGCAGGTACGCGCCACATTATTGAACGGATCCTGTTCGGTCAGGCTCCAGCCCGAAGTCTGGCAGTGCGTTCTCAATGCCAGCGATTTTTCATCCTTCGGATTGAATTGCTTGAGGAGTTTTGACCAGATCATCCGGCCGGCGCGCATCTTCGCAATTTCCATAAAATGATTCATTCCGATTGCCCAAAAGAAGGAAAGCCGGGGTGCGAAAGCGTCGATCGGCATTCCGGCGGCGATCCCGGTTCGCACGTATTCCAAGCCGCCGGCAAGCGTGTAGGCCAGTTCAATATCGGCAGTTGCGCCTGCTTCCTGCATGTGGTAACCCGAAATCGAGATCGAGTTGAACTTTGGCATATTGCGGCTCGTGTAAGCGAATATGTCGGCAATGATTTGCATCGAAGGCGCCGGCGGATATATATAGGTATTGCGAACCATGAACTCCTTCAGGATGTCGTTTTGGATCGTGCCCGAAAGTTGTTCAGGAGCCACGCCTTGCTCCTCGGCAGCGACGATATAAAAAGCCATTATCGGTAGGACGGCGCCATTCATTGTCATTGAAACGGACATTTCTTCGAGCGGAATCTGGTCGAAAAGAATCTTCATGTCCTCAACCGAATCGATGGCAACTCCGGCTTTTCCGACATCGCCCGTAACGCGCTCGTGATCGGAATCGTAGCCGCGGTGCGTGGCAAGATCGAATGCAACGGACAAACCTTTCTGGCCAGCTGCAAGATTTCGGCGGTAAAAAGCGTTGCTGTCGGATGCCGTCGAAAAACCTGCGTATTGCCTGATTGTCCACGGGCGCCGAACGTACATCGTTGCGTAAGGTCCGCGCAGAAAAGGTGCGAAACCCGCGCCAAATCCGAGATGTTCAATTTCTTTTACGTCATTGGCAGAATACTGTTCAGCAACAGCAATTCCCTCGGCTGTTGTAAAGCTTGTTTTCGTCTCCGGACTGCCCATTTTTAGATCGGGGAGCGATAAATCTGAAAAGTTCTTTCTCATGAGCGTTCCTTTTTTTCTTCAGCAAGGCGTTCCTGCTCCAGTTTTTCTGCCAGTCTTTTTTCTATTATCGGAGTGATCAGTGTTTTGCGCGGTTTTGACTTTACGAACGGAAACAACTCGAGATCGTCTAACATCCGGTTCGATTTGTCAGGATGTCTGTTGGTGCCCAGCAAGACTAATTTTCCGCTATCAAAAAGTTCCTGTTCGCGTTTCGCCGATTCGGTGATTTTTCGTTGGATTGTGCCGGCTTTAAGCTGCGACAGAATTCCGCCTTCCGACTCAATTTCCTTGAAAAGCGCTAACGATTTTTCGGCAATCTGGCGCGTAAGGCTTTCGATGTAGTAGCTGCCATCGGCTGGATTTCCGACTTTATCAAAATAACTTTCATGCTTCAATATCAACAGTTGGTTGCGTGATATCCGCTCTCCAAATTCGTTGCTTTTGTGATAGATCGCGTCGTATGGCAAATTGGACACGGCGTCTGCGCCACCCAAAACGGCGCTCATGCATTCGGTTGTTGAGCGCAGCATGTTGACATTGTAATCGTATAGTGTTTTGTTGCGTTTGGTTGGCGTTGCGATGACGTGGCAATTTCCTTCACGCCCATATTCATTGGCGACAAGCGCATATAAAAGCCGCAATGCACGGATCTTTGCAATCTCAAAAAAATAGTTCGAACCAATAGCGACTTCAATTGTGATTGGGGAGCTGGTGTTTTCAACGCGGCTGAGATATTCATTTGCATGTGAGAGCGCATAGGCAATCTGTTGAACGATGTTCGCGCCGGCGTTTTGGTACAATGTCGCGTCAACGCTGAGCAATCTAATATGTTTCGCCTGTTGGGCGGCCTTTGAAAGTACCGCAAAATTGTCTTCTTTTGAAAACCAATTTCCCTCTTTTGCAAGTTCGTGTATCGGGTCACAAAGCAAAAAAACGGTTCCGCTGCGTCCCGATGATGCTTTGTCGGCGTTCAATATATAGTCGGATGACAAAAACTGGAGCCTGAAATATAGGTCTGTTTCTGAAGGAAGTGCGCCAATTATCCCGGCAATATCTACCGATTCATCGGCAATTGTAAATCGGATGCTTTCAGCGCCACGTTTCAGGCTGTCTTTCGCGCGATAGATTGATTTTTCAACATCGAAAACAAAAATATCCTGGCAAATGCTGAATCCCGGAGTTTTATGGGGAATTTCGAGCGGTGCATATTGTTCGTCGCCGTGGTAAAACGGCCGAACCTTAATGCCTTCGAGGCTTTCCCATACCACATCGCTGTAATCGGCGCCCTTCAGCTCGAACTGGATCTGCTGTTTCCATTGCTTTGACGAAACCGGCGGAAATTCGGAAAAAAGGTTTTCAGCCATAGAAGTTTAAGATTAGGGATTAAAGTTGTTGCTCGCTGGAATTATTAATTATTAATTATCAATTATTAATTCTTCTTAACCGTGTCGCCTTCAAATTCGACAAGGTAAATGTCTTCGCTGTCGCGTTTCATGTAATACTTTTCGCGGGCATACTTTTCTACTTGGTCGGGGTTTTTCAGTTGCTTGATGTGTTCTTCGTCGGAGTGGATTTCGTCCTGGTAATATTTCTTGTTGGCCTCAAGCTCTTCGATCTGTTTGTTGAGTACGCGATGATCAAGCCACGAATAATTGTCAAGGAACAGCATCCATATTATAAAAAAGAGCAGCACCCAGACATATTTGTTGCTGATGAACCTGAACCAGGCGGTGTCTCTGTACGGATTGGCCATGACTTGAAAATTAGCCCGGATTGCAGCGGCATCCTTTTGTGAAGTGGAGCGAAACAAAAGATACAGCGGAAAGCCGGAAACAGCTTCTAAAAGTAAAAATTATTTACGAAATCCGCTGATTAATTACGGCGCGGACCACGTCGATTGCGACCGTGTTGTATTTGTCGTTTGGAATGATGATGTCGGCAAATGCCTTTGTCGGCTCGATGAATTGCTGGTGCATCGGTTTCAGCGTCGTTTGGTAGCGGTTTAAAACTTCTTCCATGTCGCGGCCGCGCTCGGCAATGTCGCGTTTGAGCCTTCTGATGAGGCGTTCGTCGGAGTCGGCGTGGACGAAAACCTTGACGTCGCAGAGGTCGCGGAGTTCCGGACTCGCCAATATCAGGATTCCTTCGACAATCATGACTTTACGCGGGTGAGTGATGATCGTGTCGTCGGTGCGGTTGTGGGTTACGAAGGAATAGACCGGCTGTTCGATGTTTTGTCCCGATTTAAGCGCTTTCAGATGCGCCACCAGCAAATCGAAATCGATTGCCCGCGGATGATCGAAATTTACCAACGCACGCTCGTCGAAGCTCATGTGCGAATTGTCTTTGTAATAGGAATCCTGGTGAATGATGCCAACTTCCGTCTCCGGGAGTTCATTCATGATCTGGTGGACTACGGTGGTTTTTCCGCTTCCGGTGCCACCGGCAATACCAATTATGAGCATAGGTTGAGTGTTGTGCGGCAAAAATAGGAATTTATTGGCGTGATGTCGCTGGTCGCGCCATATTCTTTGGGAGCTTTTTCCTGCTGTTTGCTCAAGTTGCGGTTTTCGCGGCGGTTTTTCCTTCGGCTCATTGCGGGCTTCCGCCGGTCGCCGCATTCGCCGGGAAAAAGTGGCCGCGAAAACCGCAAGCTTTCCGCGTCCATCAGGGCTGGGGAGGACTTGATAAGAGATGTTTGTTGGAGTTGGCGGGACGTGCGCCGGAGTTCAAAGGATTACTCGCTTCGCTCGTGATCCTGGAGGTGGGATGATGCTAGACAAATCCCCGGCTGCGCCGGGATTTTTTGTTTGCAAAAAAGCCTCAAGCAAGCTTGGCTTTTTTGCGTAACAAAAAATCCCTTCTGCAATGCAGAAGGGATTTGTCTGTCGGGGTGGCAGGATTCGAACCTGCGACCTCCTGGTCCCAAACCAGGCGCGATGACCGGGCTACGCTACACCCCGAAAAAGTGTGTGCAAATATAAGATTAAATTTAACTTCAACAACATGTGGATAAAAATTACAGGAATTATTTCGGCATAGCGAAAAGTGATCCTGCCCAATTTTTACTTCCTGAATTAAAGCCTACATTTGCAACGCAAAATTAAAGATGATGTCTGACACAATTGAAAAAATAAATTGCCTTATTATAGGCTCAGGGCCGGCGGGTTACACTGCGGCGATTTACGCCGCGCGTGCTGATATGAAACCTGTCGTTTATACCGGTATGGAACCGGGCGGCCAATTGACAACAACAACTGAAGTTGATAATTTCCCGGGCTATCCTGAGGGCATCGACGGGCCGACGATGATGACGCAGCTGCAGCAGCAGGCGGAACGTTTCGGAACGGATGTCCGAATCGGAATGGCAACAGCAGTCGAATTAAGCAAAGAAAAAGGCGGTTGGCATAAAGTCACCATTGATGGATCGAAAGAAATACTGGCGCGTACTGTAATTATTTCTACAGGAGCGACCGCAAAGTATCTCGGATTGCCGAGCGAGCAGAAACTACGCGGCGGCGGCGTTTCGGCGTGCGCGGTTTGTGACGGATTTTTTTATAAAGGCCAGGACGTAGCCATTGTTGGCGCCGGCGATACCGCCGCTGAGGAAGCTACATACCTCGCAAACATCTGCAAAAGCGTTACAATGCTGGTTCGCAAAGAAGCAATGCGCGCTTCCAAGGCAATGCAACATAGAGTTAACCACACCGCGAACCTGAAAGTGCTTTACAATACTGAAGTCGATGAAGTTATCGGTGACCAGGTTGTTGAAGGTCTGCGAATGGTGAACAACAAAACCGGCGAAAAATCCGAAATCGCGATAACGGGATTGTTCATTGCAATTGGGCACAAGCCCAATACCGAAATCTTTAACGGCCAACTCGACATGGATGAAACGGGTTATCTGCTGACGAAAGCGAAAAGTACGCATACCAACCTGCCGGGCGTTTTTGCCTGCGGCGACGTTCAGGATAAGGAATACCGACAAGCGATCACCGCTGCAGGAACCGGCTGCATGGCCGCCCTTGATGCCGAGCGCTATCTGGCGAGTCTTGAATAAAAACAAAAAATCCCGCTTCGGCGGGATTTTTTATTTAAGCTGTTTTTTTCGGAGTGCGGCGCTGTCCTGGAATTTCCGAAGTTCTATCTTTTGTTCGCCGTAGAGTTCAATAACGGATTTCCCCGAGGCTTCGATTACAACCGAATTGGTTGGGTTCAGGCTGCTTTCGGAGCTTCCTTCGGCGATTACAAGCGCCGTTTTCGATGTGAGGTTCTTGCCGACAAACGTGGAATTGTTGTCGAGGCGTAGCGTCAAATCGATTGCGTCGCCTTCAATGTCGGCAACCGCTTTCTGGTACAAGTCGCATTTGAGTTTTGGTGTGGCGATCAGTGCTTTGAAATGTGAATTTTTGCTGAGTTCGACCACAGTGTTGTCGGCTGTCACATTGAGTTCGGCTTTAGCCTTATCGTTGCCCATCAGCGTGAAATTCTTTGCCTTTATATTGCAGTAAATTTTCGCACTTCCCATGATCTTGAAGGTAAAGTCGTCTTCTTTGATATCCGTCAATGCCGTGACTTTCGTATCTTCTTTGGCAATCACCATTTTTAGTTTGGTATACGTGACTTTAACGCTGAATTTTTTAAAGCTGGAAACTTCGGTTGTTGCACCAATTCGGAGTGTGCCGCCGGATACTGTCAGCGATATTGCATCGTGAAGGTTGTCGTCGGCATCGATCTCAATTTCGTTGCGGTCACCGGCCGAGAGGAAAAGCTCGACATTGTCTTCAATTTCAATGTTGTCAAAATCGGCGACTTCACGTTGCTCGGTTGTGACATTTTTGGATCCTTTTAGTTTTTGGCCAAAAGATGCCGAGGCGATCAAAAGGAGGCAAGCAATTATTGCCTTGGAGTTTTTCATCGGAAATGATTTGCGCAAATATAGAAATTCCGTCCACTCACGATTTAAACGCATTGAGCAATTTCTCTTTATAGTTATCGAGCGGGAAGAGAAAACGGTAGTTTTTGCCCAGCAGGATCAGAAATGCGTTGATCAGGAACGACGGATAACGATCCTGGTATTTGTTCAGGTAGTGATCATAAACTTTATTGTCGTAATTGTCGATCAGGAATGGGATTGTTTTGGCTGAATATAGCTTGTAAATGCGGTCTTCGCCGGTCACCTCATCTACAAATTGAACAAAATGCAACGCATTCCCGTGCCGCAGGTGAAGGAACAATTCAACTGCTGAAAACGGCACGCTTCCCGGAACGCCATCGGTGAAGAGAATTCCTTTCCAGACATCGATCATGATCCATTTCTGAAGCCGCGCTGAATAAATTTCATTGAAAGTATGACCGTAATCCGAACGATATAATTTGTCGACTATGCCCCATTCGCGAACCTTAATATTATTGATCAGGCAAAAAACATTGAAGATCTGTGAATGATCGCTGCAAACCCCGGCTTCACGGTTATAAATCAATCGGAGCGATTTGTTTGAGGAGAGCCCGAGTCCGCGCCCGCGATATTTATGTTTAGTGTAAAGAAACCGTGCAATTGCCAGTGATTTGTCGACTTCGTCAGCGCCGTTCGCAATGTCGATCTCGGAGTTCACCTCATAAAACAGCGAATCGGCATCAGCAGGATTGTTGATGTCATTGAAAGCGGGAAGGTGAAGTGGATTTTCCTTATAATTCCTGCTGATGAGCAAGAATCGTATGTAATAAAGCAGCGGATGACGGCGAACGATCCATGCCAATTTCGTTTTTATTTGCTTTATTTCCACATGCTGTGATTTTGAATGGCTTATAGGTCCATTTCAAATATAGAAATAAATCGTTCCGTTTTACAAAATGTAAAAAGCAAAAAATCCCGCCTTCCGACGGGATTTCTTTATTTTGCCGAGACGCTTCCGCCTGAGCTTACATCTTTTACGATTTCCTTCGGATCGCCGGCATAGCTGATCGACCCGCCGCTGGAGGCTTCGGCGTCGAGGCTGACAATCGGATGAACCTCAGTGCTGCTTCCGCTTGACGCTTTCGAAGTGACTTCGTTGGCGAGTAAACCGGAACAGTCGATTTCGCTTCCGCTTGACGTGGAAGTTTCCAATTCAAGCGCCTTGCCCGAAATCCTGATTTTGCTTCCGCTTGAAGCATCGCAGACAATATTTTCAACTTCCAGTTGCAATTTAATCTCGGTTCCGCTGCTGGCGTTGACTTTCAGTTTCTCGCCTTTTACGGATGCGGTGGTCGTGATGTCAGCCCCGCTTGAGCCTTCGATTGAAGTGATCTTCGGCATTTTCAGAATTACCTTTTTCGAAGAAACATTGTTGTACTGGTTAAAGTCGCTGGTAATCTTTAGCGTATTTCCGCTGATTTCGGTGTGGATGTGCTCCATCAGGTTGTCATCGGCTTCGACTGTGATCGCGGTATTATCCGACTGGATGATCACAACATCAATCCCGTTTTTCACCTCCAGCTGGTAAAATTCGCCGGAAACATTGCGGTTCTGGGTTATTACATTCCCGCTTCCGGTGATGCTTTTGACATTCATATTGCAGGAAGAAGCGAGCAGTGCGGCAGCTATACCAAATGCGGCCGAAACTGAACTGATGTTGATTTTCATTTTATTTGGTTTTAATTATTATTCCGTCTTCGTTGATCTCAAGGCCTTTGAATTCCCTTTCGGTCTGAACCTTTTCACCTTTTACTACGCGTACTCCGTCGGCATTAACAGTAACCGTGGTTGTTGCGGTCGTATCCGTATCGGCGCCTTCAACATCTTCCCAATCATTTTCGTCGGCAGGGCAGTCGAGGCATTTTACCTGATTGGCGCCAACTTTATAAAGGTAATCTCCCGAGTAATGAAGGTTGAAAAATCCGTCGTCCGAAGCGTCATAATCCTGCACGGAACTATCCGGCTTAATCAGCATGCCTTCAGGCAAATATAGAAATATTTCGACTCGCTGGTCGCGGTATTTGTTTGCGATATCGGTCACGAGGTAATTGTCGAGAATGACCTGATTGCCTTGGACTTCAAAAGTATAGTTGATCTTTTCAGAACGTTTGCGGGCTTCTGCCAGCGTTTTTCCGTGAGCTTGCTTTTCGATCTGGATGTACGGCTTCGTACCGACTGCTTTCAGGATGGTGAATTGAACGTTGTTGGAATAGATAAGCTCTTTTCCGGCTTCGTCCTGAGTGAACTGAAAGTCGTAATGGCTGTCCACATCTTTCGCAAAGTAATCGTTGTATCGGAACCTGATCTTTACCGTATCGCCCGGATTCAGCGCAAGTTCCTGTTTCATGACGGTTTTGCCTTCAGAAGAAACTTCGGTAGCCTGGCGGATTCCGACTGTGATAAGAATTCCAACCGAGATCAACCATACTGCAAGCAGTGCATATTTCACTATGCTTCCCAACGAACGAAGGTTTCTCACGACCAGTTTTAAGCCTAGAATCAGCAGGATGAAGAAAGGAATTCCGACTGCAAAAAAGAAGAGCAGTGCAACTACAAAAAGCGGCAGGTTTGTATAGTTCAGCGCATCCACATAATTCTGCCACGGAACCTCGATAAAAGAGGACGATCCAAACGTAAACAGTGCGATCAGCATTCCGATGAGCGTAATTCCGGCCCAAAACACGATAATGGCGCCGAAGATCTTCGCAAGTATGCGCAGCACCCGTGTTATGGCGTCTCCAGCATTATTGGCTGCCCGACCGACGCCGGTGCGGATCTCGTTTCCCATTTTGTCGTAACTGACGGTACGGTATTTCTGGGAAAGTGTTTCGACTTCTTCGCGGACCTTTCTTTCGATATTGGCAATCGTCACCGGCTCCCCGCGCATTTCCAGTTTTTCAGCGGTTGTAATCGCTTCCGGCATTACGATCCAAAGGATGATATAGGCAAGAAGACCAATTCCCCAACAGAAAAACAATACGAGAAGAATGATGCGCAGCCATACTTTGTCAATTCCGAAGTAATGTCCCAATCCGGCCAGCACACCGCCTACCATGGCTCCGTCCTTGTCGCGGTAAAGTTTTCGTGGGCGGCCTGGTGTTGCAGTATAATTAATCGGTTCAGGTTCAGCATCGCCTTCGATCCGGTAATCTTCGGGTTGTCCCATGACGGCAATGATTTCGTCAAGTTCCGCTACATTGATCACCTGCTTGTCGCTTGAATGCTTTTCGCTGATCAGCTCGGCGATCCGCATTTCTATATCCTTAATGATTTCGTCCTGTCCGGTCGAATTCGACAGCGAACGTTTTATCGCATCGAAATATCGTGTGAGTTTTTGGTACGCATCTTCGTCGATGTGAAAGAACATACCGCCTAAATTTATGTTCACAGTTTTATTCATGACTTTTATTTTTGGTTCGTTATTATGTTTACGGCGTCAGACAGTTCGGTCCACGTGCCATTGAGTTCGTTTAAAAATGCCTTTCCGATTTCGGTAAGTCCGTAATATTTCCGCGGCGGTCCGGAAGTGGATTCCTCCCAGCGGTAATTCAGAAGGCCGTCATTTTTGAGTCTTGTGAGTAGCGGATAAACCGTTCCTTCCACCACAAGCAGTTTCGCGTTTTTTAAAGTGTCCAGGATTTCAGAGGTATAGGCATCTTTCTCTTTGAGCACCGAAAGTATGCAAAATTCCAAAACACCTTTACGCATCTGGGCTTTAGTGTTTTCAATATTCATAATTCAATTGATTTAAATTTATAATTGCGTAGGTGCAATCTTAATTTGCTGTTATCATTTCGCCTTCTTTATTGTTCATCGAAGACAGAATTTCACGGCTCAGCGAAACGTGCTCGGGCTTGCCGTAGTACGTTACTTTGGCCATTTCGGATGCGGTAACCACTATCTCGTCGCCGGCGTGAACAAGAACGTTAGCTTCTGTCGAGGCAGTGATTTCTACTTTGTCGGTTGTAAAATTACGGGCGTTGCAAAAAGCGCGGTCGGAGGCAAAAAGAGAGGCTGTGCCGCTGGTTCCCGAAAGGTTGATTTTTGAACCGTCGCGAAATTTTCCGTTCAATTTTTTCGATTTTGTCCTGATGTTAAATACCGATCCCGATTTTGCCTTGAGGTTGATGATTCCTTCGGTCAGCACATTTCCTGAAAACCGCGATCCTTCACTAAGGCCGATCGTGATTTCTGGTGTCGAAATCTGGTTGGTCACTGCAATTTTTGAAGCTCCGGAAGCTTTGACCGACTCGAGGGCGCTGCCTTCAATGTAGACTTTCGCAGGGAAGTCGGCATTTCCCGCTCTTGAGATTTTCAGGGTGTTGCCGCGGACCTCAGTCAGCAAATTTGCAAGATTTTCCTCAGTATCGGATTCCACTCGCAATGTGGCTTCGGTTCCTTCGGTGTAAATCAATTCGATTGTTCCCGACATTTCGATTTTTGTAAACGGTTGCACGCTTCTTTCTTCTGTTTGGGCTTGTGCGGCAAGTCCCGCAAGGAACAGTGCCAACGATGTGATGATTTTTAACATGATTCGATTTTTTGATTGATGATTGATGATGATTTTGATTGCTGGAGGATTTTAGTTTTTCATGGATTCTTCTTTTAAAGATTAACTGTCCGTTTTTTAGATTGATGATTGATGATTGATTCTGATTGATGATTTAAAATTACCTTCCTATACCTTGTTAAGTGCTTAAGCAGTTAATTTCTTATGCAAATATATATCTAAAAGATGGTATCTTGTTTTGCATAATACATAAAATTAACTTTATTTTAACAAAATTGCATTTGCGGTCCACTTTCGTATATTGGTTGAATATTTTCCATCGATGCGATTCACTCCCAGTAAAATCAATGTTTTCCTTTTGTTTCGGTTGCCTGCGGCATTTCTTTGCGGAGTTCGCGTCGATTCGCTGGATCCCGATTCGTGTACTGCCCGCGTCACACACCGATGGATCAACCAAAATCCGTTTCGGTCGATGTATTTTGCGGTTCAGGCGATGGCCGCCGAGTTAACTACCGGATTGCTCCTCATTCGTGAAATCAGGGAAAGCGCGGCTGATGTTTCGATTTTGATTGTGGGATCGCGCGCGACATTCGTTAAAAAAGCTACCGGTAAGATTACTTTCCGATGCAAGGATGCCGATGCGGCGCGCGAAGTGGTCCAGGAAGCGATAACCTCCAATGACAGTCGCGAGATCACAATGCGGTCCGTCGGCTATAATGCGGATCGGGAAGTGGTAAGCGAGATGGAATTCCAATGGAAAATAAAACTCCGCAAATGAAAATCCTGGTTACAGGCGCAAGCGGCCTTGTTGGAAAGGCTTTGTTGCCTCTGCTTGAATCGGCCGGGTACGAGGTCGTTTGCCTCACAACTTCGCCGATCGGTCACAATTCACACTTCAAACAATTCAGTTGGAATCCCGCGAGAAATGAAATTGACGAAACTGCGGTGCTCGGCGTTTCTGCGATAATTCACCTTGCAGGCGCATCGATATCAAAACCGTGGACAAAACGATACCGGCAGCAAATTATTGACAGCCGAGTCGATTCCGCCAAACTGCTGTATAAACAACTTCAGCAGAGCAACCACTCGGTTAAAATGTTTATTTCCGCTTCCGCAATCGGTATTTACCCGGACAGCACAACTGAACAGTATACCGAATCATCGACTTCACAAAGTCATGATTTCTTGGGTGACGTCGTACATAAATGGGAAGCAGCCGCCGATGAATTCCAAACTTTGGGCATTCAGGACGCTAAAATCCGTACCGGATTGGTGCTCCACTCACGGCAAGGTGCGCTGCCACAAATCGCAAAACCGATTAAGGCAGGCCTCGGCGCAGTGTTTGGATCAGGGAACCAACTGATTTCGTGGATTCACATCAATGATCTTGTACGCATTTACCTGTTTGTCCTTGAAAATAAAATGAGCGGAATAATAAACGCCACGGCGCCAAATCCGGCGACAAACACAGAGCTTACGAAGAAGATCGCCAATATTTATAACCGGCCGTTATGGTTGCCGAATATTCCTGAATGGTTGATGAAGCCACTTCTCGGTGAACGTTCAGTCTTACTGTATTCGGGACAACGGGTGATTCCGCAGAAATTGTTGGCCGCAGGGTTTACTTTCCTGCACCCGGAAATCGGCGCGGCACTGGATTCGGTATTAAAAAAAAGCCCCCGAAATGGAGGCCGTAACAGAGATTGATTTTATCTGGAGGCTTTCACATCAACGCGAAGTTCGATTTCATCATTGACAAACTTGTCACCCAAATCCTGAAATACGGTTTTCGAGCCATAATTGACTTTCCACTGAGTCCTGTCAATTATAAAAGAATCGCTCACAATTGACACCTTGCGGTCATTGACGCTCACGATCGCAGGAAATTCAATGTTTTTCGTAGTTGCTTTAATCGTCAGGTTACCGGCGACCAAAGTTTTTCCCTGCTCAAGATGCACATTGGTTATTTCAAATTTTGCTGTCGGATATTTTCTGACATTAAAGAAATGATCGTCTTTCTCAGGAACGGTCGTTCCTTTCAAATGGCCTTCCAATTGTGCTTTGTCGTCCGGTTCAAGATCGTTCGCCGAGATTGTATTCATGTCGATTGTAAATACTCCGCCGATAACCTTATTGTTCTTAACGTAAACAGTTCCTTCTGACAATTTGAGCGTTCCGGTATGCTTGCCGGTTTGCTTGGAGCCAGTCCATTCGATCACCGATTCCTCAGTATTTACCGAGTACTCCGTTGAACCTTCGGTGGAATCTGCATTGACTGCGTTCGACGCGTTGTTGACGGAATCCTTTTTACAGGAAATTGCTAGTAGTAAGAGCGCCGCGATAAATAAATTTGATGTTGCTTTTTTCATATCCATACCAATTAACTTAATCCAACCGATTTTTTACTAACAAAAAGTTCTTAAAGATATATTAAAATAATTAAATTAAGAAAATATTTTCGATTGCTCGAAGTTGGTGACAATTTGGCATTTTGCTTTAAATGGCAGTAAGTTTGCAACCGCGCGCCGCAGAAATAAGCTTCCTAAATCAATAATTTAAATATTTGCCGGAATGAATACTGAAAAGACAGAAAGAGACCAGGAACTGGATGGAAATACTACAGCTGAAAATTCCAATGGCGAACCGCTATTGAATGCAGAAACGACCGAGGAAAAGCTGTCGCGTGAACTGAATGCCGAAAAGGACAAGTTCCTGCGGCTATTCGCCGAATTTGAGAACTTCAAAAAGCGGACTGCAAAAGAAAGGATCGAACTGTTTAAGACTGCCAACGAGGAAGTGCTTCTGGCGATGCTTCCGGTGATGGACGATTTTGACCGCGCTCTTGCCGAAATTAAAAAGTCGGGAGAAGATGCGCTGGTTATCGGTGTCGAACTGATCTTCGAAAAATTCAAACACACGTTGACTTCAAAAGGGCTCGAAGTAATCGACCTTCGCGCCGGCGATTCTTTTAACGCTGATAAAGCCGAGGCAATTACCCAGATTCCCGCGCCATCCGATGCGCTTAAGGGAAGAATCGTCGATGTTGTGGAAAAAGGCTATAAATTGGGCGACAAAATAATCCGCTTCCCTAAAGTTGTTATTGGGCAATAAGCTTACGAAACCGAACTATGAAAAAAGATTTTTACGAAATATTGGGTGTCGGCAAAAGCGCTTCCCCGGAAGAAGTAAAGAAAGCCTACCGAAAGAAGGCGATTGAATTTCACCCCGACAAAAATCCGGGTGACAAACAGGCAGAAGAAAATTTTAAACTCGCAGCCGAAGCTTATGAGGTCCTTAGCGACCCGCAAAAGAAAGCACGTTACGATCAGTACGGCCATCAGGCGTTTGAAGCGGGCGGTTACGGGCACCACATGAATATGGATGATATTTTCAGCCAGTTTGGTGACATCTTCGGAAGTGCATTTGGCGGCGGCGGTTTCGGCGGATTTGGCGGCGGCTCCGGCCAGCGAAGGGTCAAAGGCAGCAATCTCAGGATAAAAGTAAAACTTACTCTTGAAGAGATTGCCAACGGCGTAGAAAAGAAAATCAAGGTCAAACGAAAAGTGCAGGCGAAAGGCGTACGCTACAAAACTTGCAATACGTGCGGCGGACAAGGCCAGGTGATGCGCGTAACCAATACAATTCTCGGTCGGATGCAGTCGGCCTCCACATGTCCAACTTGCGGAGGCTCGGGACAAGTTTTGGAAAGCCGTCCAAAAGAAGCCGATGCGCATGGAATGGTTATCGAAGACGAAACCGTATCAATCAAGATTCCTGCTGGCGTTGTTGACGGAATGCAACTGAAAGTTTCCAACAAGGGTAACGACGCGCCAGGCAACGGAATTCCGGGCGACCTGATCGTCGCTGTCGAGGAAATCGAACATCCAACGTTAAAACGCGAAGGCGAAAACCTTCATCTTGACCTTTATATCAGCATCAGTGACGCTGTGTTGGGGATTTCCAAAGACATCGAAGCAATCAACGGTAAAGTCCGCATCAAGCTCGAAGAAGGAATCCAATCCGGTAAAATTTTGAGGCTCAAAGGAAAAGGAATTCCAAGCATCAACGGCTACGGAAACGGAGACCTGCTCGTTCATGTGAATGTCTGGACGCCAAAAACGCTTACGAAAGAACAAAAAGAGTTTTTTGAAAAAAATATGTCACACGAAAATTTCGTCCCAAATCCGGAGCAAACTGACAAAAGTTTTTTCGAAAAAGTTAAGGATATGTTTTCATAATCAGAAAAATAATTTTATATTTGAGCGTTACTAGTAGGTAACTAGTAATTTCTTTTTCATAGCAATTTTTCCCATCCTTATGCAAATAAGGGTGGGTTTTTTTTGTTTTGTCAGCTCGTTTAGCAACTTTATTTACCTTTACGCAAAATTTTGCAAAAACATGGGCAATATCCTCGAGGTCGAGAGAGTAGTTAAGAAATTTGGCGATTATACGGCCCTGAATGAAGTTTCACTTTCCATCCCAAAAGCCAGCATTTACGGCCTTCTGGGGCCAAACGGCGCCGGAAAAACAACACTTATCCGCATCATCAACCAAATCACGATGCCCGACAGCGGCCGAATCCTTCTCGATGGCGAACCGCTTCAGCCAAAACATGTTCGCACCATCGGTTATCTGCCTGAGGAACGCGGACTCTACAAAACGATGAAAGTCGGCGAGCAATGCCTTTACCTGGCGCAAATGAAAGGACTTTCGAAAGAGCACGCCAAAAAAGAACTCGATTATTGGTTCGACCGGCTGGAGATTAAAGGCTGGTGGAACAAAAAGATCCAGGAGCTTTCAAAAGGAATGGCGCAAAAGATACAATTCGTCGTTACAGTTTTGCACAACCCGAAACTGCTCATTTTCGACGAGCCCTTTTCCGGATTCGATCCCGTAAATGCAAACCTGATCAAAGACGAAATCCTCGCACTCAAGGAAAAAGGCGCCACCATTATTTTTTCTACGCACCGAATGGAAAGCGTTGAAGCGATTTGCGACCACATAGCGCTGATCCACAAATCAAACAAACTCATCGAAGGCCGCCTCGACGATGTCAAAAAGCAATACCGTACGAATACGTTTGAAGTCGGCATCCTGACCTCAAACGTCGAAGGTTTAATGTTCGACATCACGCAGCGGTTCCAGCTTGAGCAAACGAACTTCAAGTCGCTCAACGACGAGCTCAAACTCGACATCCAGCTTGGAACCCAGTTACCGAATGATCTGTTGTCGATACTGACGCAACGTGGACAAGTAACGCACTTTGTCGAAAAGATCCCAAGTGTAAACGATATCTTCATTCGCACCGTCAGCGAAAACTAATAACGCGAAACGCACAATATGGCTTCCGGAATTTTTGCAATTTTCGACGATATCGCCGCCCTCATGGACGATGTGGCAGTTGCCAGCAAAGTTGCAACGCAAAAAACGGCGGGAATCCTCGGTGACGATCTTGCGGTCAATGCTGAGAAGGCGACCGGCTTTCTCGCATCGCGTGAACTGCCGATCCTATGGGCAATCACAAAAGGTTCTTTTCTCAACAAGATAATCATCGTTCCGGTAGCATTGCTGCTTAATATTTTTTTTCCGGACGTAATTAAATACATATTGATTCTTGGTGGCGTTTACCTGGCCTATGAAGGCGCCGAAAAGATTTTCGAGTTTTTCTTTCATCGCGCTAAAACCGGCCACGAGGTGATAAAAGAGGACAATGCCGGCAGCGCAGCAATTGAAAAAGCCAAAGTGAAGTCGGCGATCATGACCGACTTCATTCTCTCAATCGAAATTGTGATCATCGCGCTTGGATCGGTTCTCGACAAGCCCTTGGCAGTTCAGATAATGACCACCGCCATTGTCGCCCTGCTTGCCACAATCGGCGTTTATGGCATCGTTGCACTGATCGTCCGCATGGATGACGTGGGGTTAAAGCTTATCCGCAACAATTCCGATGGAAGCTTATTCGCAAAGCTCGGCCAATTGCTCGTTCGCGCTTTGCCGGTAATCATCAAATCGCTTGAAGTTGTTGGAACGCTCGCGCTGCTGTTGGTCTCGGGCGGAATTTTTCTTCACAACATTGATTATTTCCACGGAATATTTCCTTCAATTCCATCCATCATAACCAAATTGGCGCTCGGAATAATCATCGGAACCGTAGCGTTTGCCGTTGTGTCTTCATTTACGAAGATCCGGCAACTATTTAAAAAAACCTGAACTTCCTAATTCAAAATAAATGAGTATCCTGACCCTGATCATCAAACGCGAATTCCTGGCTAAAGTCAGAAATAAATCATTCATCGTGATGACTTTCCTCAGTCCGCTGCTTTTCGCCGCAATCGCCGGCCTGATCGCCTACCTGAGCAGCATGAAGGCTGATGTCAAGAAAATTGCTATCCACGACGAAAGCGGGATGTTTATCCAAAGCTTCAAAAGCGACGACGAATACAAATATTTCGACCGGTCGTCAACGGCAATGAATGTGCTCCGCGACAGCCTGGCCGGTGAAGTGTTCGAAGGCGTGCTTTTCATTCCGCGCGAAAGCGATCCGAAAAAGCTCGAGAAAAGCATCCACTACATCTCAAACGACAGCCCTGCGCTGATGTTCATCGGACAGCTCGAAGATGCCGTCGCGCAAAAGCTCACAAAAAACAACTTCGAATCGGCGCATCTCGATACGCTCGCCATCAAAAATGCGGAAGCCAATGTCGATATCAGCCTCGAGAAAGCATCTGGCGAGGAAAGCCTCAAAGGCCTCAATGAGATAAAGATTGCAATCGGCGGCGTTTTTGGCTACCTGATCATGATGTTCATCATCATCTACGGAAACATGGTCATGCGCAGCGTCATCGAGGAAAAAACAAACCGCATCATCGAAATCATCATCTCTTCGGTGCGGCCGTTCCAGCTCATGATGGGAAAAATCATCGGAACATCGCTCGCCGGAATACTGCAATTCCTGATCTGGGCGATAATCGGTTTTGTATTGCTGTTCTCGGCGTCTGCATTTTTCGGAGTCAATATCGGCCCAACCAGAAACGTCTCGCCTGAAATGATGGCCGAAGCGCAACATCAACTCGGCGGAATGCAACTCATCCTCAAAGAACTCTGGAACCTTCCGATCGCCACGATCCTCAGCTCGTTCATCATCTATTTTATCGGCGGCTATTTTCTTTACAGCTCGCTCTACGCCGCAATTGGCGCGGCAGTTGACAGCGAAACCGATTCACAGCAATTCCTTTTGCCCATCATAATGCCGCTCATACTTGGTGTTTACATCGGATTTTTTACCGTCATGAACAACCCGCACGGAACCGTCGCGACTGTATTTTCGATGATCCCGCTGACTTCGCCGATCGTCATGCTCATGCGGATCCCCTTTGGCGTGCCGCTGTGGCAAATCGCGCTATCCATCGTGATTTTGTTCGGAAGTTTCCTCGGTGTCGTCTGGTTTGCGTCAAAAATTTACCGCATCGGAATCCTGATGTACGGCAAAAAACCAACGTACAAAGAGATTTTCCGCTGGCTGAAATATTAATTATTAATTATTAAATACTAATTATTAATTCACAAAGCTCTTCCTGCTGTACGCTGTATCTTTCCCCGCTAAAGAAGCGGGAAAAGGATGCCGCTTCCATCAGGGCTAAAGCTGAAGCCGCCATTGGCGTTTGGGTTAAACAAACCTTAAAGTTTATTGCACAACTTCGCGAACCAAAGCCATTCCTCGTTAACTTTGTTCCTTTCCGAAAAGACCGTCTATGCCACGAATATTGATCATTGAAGACGAAGCCTCGATAAGGCGCGTACTTATAAAAATTCTTTCCGAAGAAAGCGATACCTATACCGTTGATGAAGCCGAAGACGGTGCGAGCGGACTCGAAAAAATCAGGCAAACCGATTACGACCTCGTGCTTTGTGATATCAAGATGTCAAAAATGGACGGCGTCGAAGTCCTCGAAGCCGCGAAAAAAATCAAACCGGAAATCCCGATGGTAATGATCTCCGGCCACGGTGACATGGAGACGGCAATCAACACGATGCGTCTCGGCGCCTTCGATTACATTTCAAAGCCACCCGATCTGAACCGGTTGCTCAATACCGTGCGAAATGCACTCGATCGGAAACAACTGGTCGTCGAAAATAAAATCCTCAAGAAAAAAGTCGGCCGCCATTATGAAATGATCGGCAACAGCAACGCGATAAACCACATTAAGGACATTATCGACAAAGTTGCGCCAACCGATGCGCGTGTCCTGATAACAGGCCCAAACGGCACCGGAAAGGAACTCGTTGCGCACCAATTGCATGAAAAAAGCGAACGCGCCAATGCGCCGCTTATTGAAGTGAATTGTGCCGCGATTCCAAGTGAACTCATCGAAAGTGAACTTTTCGGCCACGTAAAAGGCGCCTTTACATCCGCTGTGCGCGACCGGGCGGGAAAATTCGAAGCAGCTGATAAAGGGACGATTTTCCTTGATGAAATTGGCGATATGAGCCTTCCGGCGCAGGCAAAAGTGTTGCGCGTACTCCAGGAAGGAATGGTGCAGCGTGTGGGTGCGGAGAAAGATATTAAAGTCGACGTGCGCGTTGTTGCGGCGACAAACAAAGACCTGAAAAAAGAAATCGCCGAAGGTCGTTTCCGCGAAGACCTTTACCACAGGCTCGCAGTCATCCTGATTCCGGTTCCCGCGCTGAACGACCGTCGTGACGACATTCCGCTGCTCATCAGTCATTTCACCGAGCTGATCGCGTCAGAACATGGCAATGCGCCAAAGGCTTTTTCATCTGCAGCCCTAAACCTTTTGAAAGAATACGACTGGACCGGAAACATCCGCGAACTCCGAAATGTAGTCGAGCGATTGATCATTCTCGGTGGCAGTGAGATTTCCGAAACCGATGTCAAGCTCTTTGCAAGCAAATAACCAATGAACCTTAAAAAAATAGATCCAAACCTGCAGAAGGCGCTTATCGAAGGCGGTCTTACCGACGCCAACGAATTGCAGCAGGAAATCTTCTCAACGATAAAAAGTGGCGCGGACTGCCTTGTCATTGCGCCCGAAGAAGCGGGCAAGACAACTTCGATAGCTATATCGGTGATCCAAAGGCTTTCCGGCGCGAAGGAAGAATCGCCCCGCGCGTTGATAATGGTGGAAACCAAGGAAAAGGTTCTTGAGATGGAAGCGTTGTTTACGAAGCTTGGCGAATACAGCGACCTTGATTTCTATGGCGTTCACGAGCGGGGCGACATCGATTACGACAAAAACATGATTTCTACAGGCGTCGATATTCTGATCGGGACGCCGGATAAGCTCAACGAAATGTTTTCAACGGCCGGCTTCAATGTCAATCGGCTTCGCATGTTAGTCATTGACGACCTGAATCAACTCCTGAAGTCACGCCACGACAGCAAGATCATGCGGCTATCGAACAGCATCGCAAAAACGCAGCGGATCGCATTTGCCGAAACGTTTGATCAGAAAGTTGATCAGTTTGCTGAAAAGTTCTTCGAAGAGCCATTTGTTTTTGATTTCAACGAAGACGAATAGCCTGTTAACGTGCGTTTAACAACTTACGGCGCGATTTATCTTTAACTTAGGATAAATCAAACCAAAATGGAAAACGCAAACCTTCCCGACAACATCAAATCGATTTGGCGCTCTTTCGCCGACAAGACTTTTTTTCCTAATCTCGAATCCGATGCAAAAGCCGATGTCGCAATCATTGGCGGCGGTATCACCGGTGTAACCACGGCACTTCTTCTGAAGGAAGCCGGTTACGATGTTGTTTTGGTGGAAGCGATGAAGGTTGGCGCCGGAAACACCGGACACAGTACCGGCAATTTGTATATCGCTGTTGAAGAAGGCTTCGATACGATCCAATCAAAATACGACACCGAAACCCTTAAAACCGTTATTTCTGCACGCGCCGAAGCAATGGCGCTCATCGAACAGAATGTTGCCCGCTTCAATATTGACTGCGACCTGCACAAAAGAAGCTGGTATTGCTATTCGGCGAATGAAGAGAATTGCAATAAAATTGAAAAAATTTACAATGCAGCACGCGATGCCGGTGTTGCGATTACCGAAATTGCGCAGGGAGAACTTCCATTTCCGGTTGCAAAAGGCGTTAAAATTGACAACCAGGCACAGTTCAATCCGCTGGCGTACACGCAACAACTTGCGGTCGCGATCGATGGCGAATCGTGCAGGATTTATGAAAACAGCCCGGTTACTGCGATTGAAGAGCAGGACGGAATGCAATTCGTGCGAACTCCGCAGGGAAGTGTCTCCGCAAAATATCTTGTCCATGCGACGCATACGCCAAAAGGCGTTTTTCTAGATTTTCATTCCTTATTGGGAACTTATCGCGAATACGGAATTGCCGCGAAACTCAATTCGGGAGATTATCCCGACGGAACTTTTTGGGGTTACTACAACAATAACGAACGTTTTTCGGTGCGTACCTATGAACATGAAGGCGAAAAGCGAATCATCGTTGTCGGCCAGCCGCATGAAGTCGGCCAAAAACGCGACAACAACGAAAATATCGCTCGACTCGAGGAATTTCTGCACCAGCACTTTGACGTGAGGGAAGTCACCAACCGTTGGGGCGGTCAGCATTATAAATCAGCTGATGTACTGCCCTACATCGGTCGGCGCTCAGCAGATTCAAACGTATTGGTGGCGACAGGATTTTCTACCGACGGATTGACTTACGGAACACTCTCGGCAATGATCATCCGGGACGAACTATTCGAAAAAGAAACCGAATACACCAAATTGTTTTCGGCAGCGCGGCACAATCCGCTCAAAGCTGCCGGTAATGTCATCAAGGAAAATGCGATAAATGCCGTTGAGCTGATCAAAGGCTATGTGTTCAAACATGGAAATGCTCAGGACGTTGCGGCAGGCGAGGGTAAAGTCATCGATTCTGACGGACGCAAGCTGGCAGTTTACCGCGAAGAAGGTGGCGATTTGCGTGCCTGTTCGGCAATTTGCACGCACTTGGGCTGTGTCGTCAGCTGGAACAGCGCCGAAAAAACGTGGGATTGCCCGTGCCACGCTTCCAGATTCGATGTTGACGGCTGCATCATCGAAGGGCCGGCGCTCATTCCGCTGGAAAAAGTTGAAGTTGAAGGGAAATAATAATTGTTGACTGAACGGCGGGATTATGGGTTATCTTTGCGCCTTCAAAATCGGGCGCTGCCCTTCAGTTTATGATTACAGTCAATGATATTTCCGTCCAGTTTGGCGGAACCACACTATTTAGCGACGTTTCGTTCGCAATCAATGAAAATGACCGGATCGCCCTTATGGGCAAAAATGGCGCGGGAAAATCGACGCTATTAAAGATCATCGCCGGCGCCGGAAAACCTTCAACAGGTAACATTTCCGCACCAAAAGATGCGGTTATTGCCTATTTGCCACAACATTTGCTGACGAAAGACGAGGCGACGGTTTTTGAGGAAGCATCGAAAGCCTTTTCGGAAATCTTCGATATGAAAGCCGAAATCGATTCGCTGAACGAACAACTGACGGTGCGAACCGACTACGAATCGGACGATTACATGAAATTGATCGAGCGCGTTTCGGAACTTAGCGAAAAATATTATTCGATCGAGGAAATCAACTACGAAGCGGAAGTTGAAAAAGTACTCAAGGGAATGGGTTTCGAAAGAACCGATTTTGACCGGCCGACATCAGAATTCAGCGGTGGATGGCGGATGCGGATCGAGTTGGCCAAGATTCTACTGCGCAAGCCGGATCTTATCCTTTTGGATGAACCGACGAACCACATGGATATCGAGAGCATCCAATGGCTTGAGGATTTCCTGATCAATTCGGCGAAGGCTGTGATTGTGATTTCGCACGATCGCGCATTTGTTGACAATATCACGAATCGCACGATCGAGGTAACGATGGGCCGGATTTATGACTACAAGGCCAAATACTCACACTATCTTGAGTTGCGCAAAGACCGTCGCGCGCACCAGCAAAAAGCTTACGAAGAGCAGCAAAAGATGATTGCCGAAAACATGGAATTCATCGAGCGTTTTAAAGGAACGTATTCAAAAACCCTTCAGGTTCAATCGCGGGTGAAAATGCTCGAGAAACTCGTGCATGTTGAGGTCGATGAAATTGACAACAGCGCGCTGCGATTGCGGTTTCCGCCGTCGCCACGCAGTGGGCAATATCCGGTCGTGGTAAACGAACTATCGAAAAAATACGGCGACCACGTTGTTTTTGACAATGCGAACATGGTGATTGAACGCGGACAAAAAGTCGCGCTTGTCGGTAAGAACGGCGAAGGAAAATCGACAATGATCAAGGCGATCATGAAGGAAATCCAGCCCGATTCCGGCAAAGTTGAAATCGGCCACAATGCTCAAATTGGCTACTTCGCCCAAAACCAGGCTTCACTGCTTGATGAAAATTTGACTGTTTTTGAAACAATCGACCTCATTGCGGTGGGCGATATCCGATCAAAGATCAAGGATTTGCTGGGCGCTTTTATGTTTGGCGGCGACGATACAACCAAAAAAGTAAAAGTTCTTTCCGGAGGCGAGCGAACAAGGCTGGCGATGATCAAGTTATTGCTCGAACCGGTGAACGTGCTGATTCTCGATGAGCCAACAAATCACCTCGACATGAAAACGAAGGACATCATCAAGGACGCGCTTCGCGATTTTGACGGTACACTGATCCTCGTTTCGCACGACCGTGATTTTCTGGACGGACTCGCCGAAAAAGTTTTTGAGTTCGGCCATAAGCGCGTGAAGGAACATTTTGAAGACATCAAAGGGTTCCTGGCGCACAAGAAAATGGAATCGCTTCGCGAAATCGAAAAATAATTTTTAATTCCGTAAACTGACGGTTATCTGACGATGAACTTGAGTCGGTTGCTATCGATAATTGCGAAATACAATCCCGAAGTCAGTTTACTTACGTCAATTGAGCCGCTGACCGAAACAATTCCGTTTGCCACAATGCGGCCGCTGACATCGACAATCCTATAATCGGTTGCAACCTCAAGGCCACTGATCGAAATGGTTGTAGTTGCCGGATTTGGATACAACGCCACGCGATCCCGATTATAGCCGGGAAGCGCCAATTGATCGCTGCCCCAGTTCGAGCTGTTGCCGGTGAGTGCAAAATTGAGAAGCGTTCCATTTGTAGCGTTGACGTCGGTTAAAGTTGTTTCGGAAAGGTTATCGCCGTACGGAATTCCCTGGTCAAATTTATAATACAATTTCAGATTCGTTTCAGCCGAAGCATTTGCAACTTCGCCGTCGGCCACAATCGCGGTAATATCAGAAGGCGATAATTCCCTGTCCCAAAGTGAAACCTCGTCGATTTTACCATCGTGATACCAATTGAATGCCTGATAGGTTACGACGCCAATCTGGAAATCAGCAGGCGCTAACGACGCAGCGGGTACCGAACCAAATGCCGGAATCGAGCCGACTTCAACATCGTTCGCGTAAAGCTTCAGCGTCGAACCGTTATAAACCAGGAAGAATTGTGTCCATTCATTTAGCGTGAGGCCGGTGTAAGTAATTGTGAATGCAATTCCATCGGAGTTGCGGAAACGCGCCTCCACATCGGAACTCGACAATTGGATCAGGTAAAAATCGAAATTCGCCTCGTTGCGGAAGCCTGCAAAGCCATTGAAATCGGGAAAGCCAGATGAAATGCGCCGCGGAAAAACCTTGCATGACATTGAAACTGCTGTAGCGTTGGCCACAAGATTGGACGCATTTGGTACGATTACCGAATCGTCAATTCCGTCGAAATCGAGGTAATTATTTTGCGCTGTTGCGGCAGAAAAAATGGTGACGACGGTCAGAAGGAGTAGTTTTTTAAACATAGGAAGTTGATTTTGTTTGTGTTGGATCGTAAAGCTAGGATTTATTTTGCAAAAACGGAGATTTGTTCAGTCGGAGAACGAAGATCATCGACTCGGTTTCATCGGAATCCTTGTCTTCGCAAAGCAGGAATGAAATAGTATTGGCAGTTTCTTCGAAAAATGAGACGCCTTCAAATTTGTGGGTTGGCGAAATTACTGTAGTGAATTGCACCGACAAACTTTGCAAGTCGATCGATCCAATCAGGCTGCCGGCGACGGCACCGTCTCCGTAAGTGGAATTTCCGGCTTCGGCAGCGGCGATGAAGAAAAGCCGGTCTTTATACACCGTCGCGTCGGTGAATGAAGCGCGACAACCTGCAATCTCAGGAAGCGCAATAGCGTGAAAAGTAACCTCACACGATTCTTTGAACGGATTTGCCGAAAAGACGAAGAGTCCATTTTTGTTTCCCGGTCCATTCCCGCGCTGAAGTAGAAACCATTTATTTTCTGAAACCGCCGCGCCTTCGATATTGAAATCGGCCGGCTCAATTGCTGCGACATTTCGCAGATTTTCGTAGAACTGGTCGAGATTCCGCGCTTGTGCACTTTTAGTTTCAGTATCGAAAATCACCAGTTTATTCCTGTTTTCGGTCGAACCTGAGCTAAAAATGTAAAGCAATTTTCCTTCGGCGGCGATGGCTTCAAAATCAGCTTTTAGGTTTTTCGGAAGATTATCCTGCGAAGAATCGGGTAGGAGCGGCCAATGTTTGACAACTGCTGATTCGAGATTGTATTCAACCAGCATGTTGCGCTTGTCGGAAATGAGATAGACATTCCCGTTACTGAAGTGCAGTCCGGAAGCTGCGCCGACTCCGCTTATGCTGATAAAAGGCTGGATCGTGAAATTAGCCATACACTTTTTTAGCCCCGATTGCAGCGGCATCCTTTTTCGAGGTACGAGAAAAAGATATAGCGGAAAGCGGGAATTGCTACTGAAAATTTGTAAATTAAGACCTTGACTAAGATAGGGTTTATCCATGAAAAACATTGAATCTACTGACTACCGCGTTGCCGGGCGCATTTCGTTGAAGAGCGTGCCGACGGTTCCCGATTTTGAAATTTCGGAAGATGACGGAAAAGATCTGCTCAAGGATCTGGCTGAAAATATCGGAAAATTTCAGGAGCGTATGTATGCGCAAAACCGATATTCGGTGCTGATTTGCCTGCAGGGAATGGATACATCGGGCAAGGACAGCCTGATTCGCGAGGTTTTTTCGGAGATAAATCCCCGTGGCGTTGTTGTGCACAGTTTTAAAACGCCGACATCAAGCGAACTGGAGCACGATTATCTGTGGCGGCATTATCTCGCGCTTCCCGAAAAGGGCAAAATTGCTGTTTTTAACCGAACGCATTATGAGAATGTGCTTGTTACGAGAGTTCATCCTGAATATCTTTTGAATGAAAATCTCCCTGAAATCTCTTCAGTTGACGATGTGAGCGACGAATTCTGGCACAGCCGAATGGAGCAGATGAAGAACTTTGAGCGTCATCTGGTAGAAAATGGCACGATCGTGATCAAATTATTTTTGCATTTGTCGAAGGAAGAGCAGCGGCAGCGGCTATTGCGAAGGCTGGATGAGGCAAAGCACAACTGGAAGTTCAGTCCGAATGACCTCAAAGAGCGTGAGCGATGGGATGATTATATGCTTTGTTATGAAGATGCGATAAATCGGACATCAACCGATATTGCGCCATGGCATGTGATTCCAGCCGATGATAAATTGTCGACCCGCATTATTGCTGCGAAGCTGATTGCTGACGAATTGGAGAAATATCCGCAAGTGCAATTTCCGGAACTTGACGAAAAAATACAGGAGCGGGTCTCGGAATACCGCCGGGCACTTGAACAGGAATAAAAAAAAGCGCCCGTTAAGGCGCTTTCAGCAGTCGTTGGTTTTTATTATTAGAGTCGGAATCCATAAGCGAGGCGCAGTGCGACTTGTCCGACGCCTTTTCCGCCATCTTGCGTCGGGAAATCGGAATAATGTTCGTACCGCAGGCTGATGTCAACATTCTTGGTCGCATATCCAATACTTGGAGAAAGGATCAGCGTGTTGTCGACTGCACCGCTGTAGTCGTTTGTAATTGGGAATCCGGCGCCGGCTTCAGCCATTGCATACCAACTGTCTTCCCACCAGAATGCTTTAAATCCAGCTTTTACCGGAATAAAGCCAAGGTCTTTGATGCCGTTGCCAATGAAGAGATTTGTAAAACCCGTTGTAAGGCTGATTGACATTCTTTTTGAGAAGTCGTATTGAAGCCTGGCATCGGCCCCGAGGCTGAAATCATACAGGTCGTCGGTGACATATCCACCGCTCACTCCGAAACCAAGGCGCCATCCCTGGTCGTAGGTCGTGGGATCTCCCACAATGCTCTTCGCAACCTCGCTCTGTTGCGCACTTACGTTAGCACCAAAGAACAGCGCTGCTGCCAATAATGCAAATCTTAATTTTAAAGTTTTCATAGTTTTCGATTTTAGGTTTTACTTTATTCGGGTTTGATGTCAAAGTTATATGCACGCCTAGTAAATCGTTTTATATAATTATAAGATGGAGGATTGCCAAGCCGCATAATTCGACGTTTTTCCAGTCGCGGAAGCCGCGCAATCCCTTGTATTAGTGAGAATTTCAATGATGAATGGATGTTAGCGCCTATAGTGACCGATTTCTTACTTTTGGGAATTTTTTAGCAGATATCTTTAGATAATTTTAACGGTTCGAAGTCGAAAATGCTTTTTCCGGGCTTACCTTTGCCGCAAAAAAATTAGTGGATTTCAGTCGGTATACTAAAGAATTTTCTTATAATATAAAGCTTGCTTACCCGGTTATTTTGGGAATGCTCGGCCATACTTTCATCGGGATTGTCGACAATATCATGGTCGGAAAGCTTGGCAGTACCGAATTGGCTGCCGTTTCGCTGGGCAACAGCATGATTTTTATAGCGATGTCGATCGGCATTGGCTTTTCGACAGCGATTACGCCAATTGTGGCCGAAGCCGATGCCGAAGGCGACCACAAAAAGATCCGTTCGGCGTTTCATCACGGTTTGTTCCTTTGCACCGTTCTCGGTTTTTCGCTGTTTACTTTGGTAGTTATTTCCAAGCCATTGATGGGCTTGCTGCAACAGCCAAAGGAAGTGATTGACCTTGCTGCGCCATATCTTGATTGGGTTGCGTTTTCGCTGGTCCCGCTGATCATTTATCAAGGTTACAAGCAGTTTGCCGATGGACTATCGATGACCAAATATTCGATGTACGCCATTGTAATGGCAAACATTGTCCATGTGATGTTGAATTATGCACTGATTTACGGGATCTGGATTATTCCGCCAATGGGAATCGTTGGCGCGGCACTGGGAACGGTTTTGAGTCGGATCATTATGGTAATCTTTATGCACCTGATTCTTTCGCGAAGGGAAAAATTGAAGTATTATTTCAAAAAATTCAGCTTTAGCGAGATTCGCAAAACAAAGGTGCGAAAGATCGTCTCGCTTGGGTTTCCTTCAGCGATGCAAATGCTGTTCGAGGTGACGTTGTTCACGGCAGCAATCTGGCTATGCGGAAACATTGGTAAGACCAGTCAGGCAGCAAACCAAATCGCTTTGAGTCTGGCGACAGTAACTTTTATGTTCGCCATGGGATTGAGCGTAACTGCAATGATTCGCGTGAGCAATCAGAAAGGCTACCACGATTACCGCCAGCTCGTGGTCGTGGCCAGATCCATTTTCCTGCTTGCCGTAATCGTCGAAACCATTTTCGCGTTGCTGTTTATCGCGTTGCATCGTTACCTTCCGCATTTTTTCCTGGATATGGATAATGTCGCGCAGTTTTCGGCTAATCAGGAAGTTATTGCGATCGCATCGAAATTGTTGATCGTAGCCGCGTTTTTTCAGATTTGTGACGGCGTGCAGGTGGTTGTTCTCGGGGCGTTGCGTGGACTACAGGACGTGAAGATTCCGATGTACATCACATTTGTTGCATATTGGATAATCGGTTTTCCGATATCGATATTTCTCGGAAAATACACCTCGTTGCAGGCGACCGGAGTCTGGATCGGGCTTCTCGCCGGACTCACATCAGCCGCTTTATTTTTGTATATTCGCTTTGCCGCGCTGACAAAGAGGCTCATTATCGAACACGCGGAAACACAATCAAATTAGAAATCCTCATGAATTTACCCAAGTTTCTTTTAGGTGACAACACCGATTTTCCCGAAGATATTTTTATTATCCATTTGGACTATCCGCGCTTTATCATCAATCTGAAAGACGATGAAGTCGAGTTTATGGAGGAAGCGGAAGACCTTGACGAAGCCGAATTAAATGAGGTAATGGAAGGGCTTATTGCCGAAGCGAATGAATTCTACGACCGCGAGATTGAGCGCTACGAGGACTGATTTCTCTTGAAATAGATTTCAAGCAGGCGCTGTGCCGCAACGAATGGCGAGATTTCCTGACGTCCGACCGCAAGTTTCATTTCCGCAACTAATGGTTCAATCGCAGGATCGGAATAAAATCTGCCCAACAATTCCGAATTTATAGTTTCCAGCATCCAATAGCGGCTTTGTTCGTTCCGGCGTGCCATAAAATAGCCGTTGTTCTCGGTTAGTTTTAAGTATTCAAGAACCGTATTCCAGATTTCTTCAATGCCTTCCCGTGTGATTGCGCTGCAGGTCGTGGCTTTTGGCGTCCATCCGGAATTTGTTGGCGGAAACAGGTGAAGCGCCCGATTGAATTCGCCTTTGGCCATTGTCGCCCGTTTTTTGTTCTCACCATCGGCTTTGTTGATCACGACGGCATCAGCCATTTCCATGATCCCGCGCTTGATTCCCTGAAGTTCATCGCCGGCGCCGGCGATTTTCAATAGAAGGAAAAAATCTACCATTCCATGGACAGCGGTTTCACTTTGGCCAACGCCAACAGTCTCTATAATTATAACATCGAAGCCTGCGGCTTCACAAAGTGTTATTGTTTCTCGCGTTTTTCGGGCAACTCCGCCTAAAGTTTCACCGGATGCTGAAGGCCTTATGTATGCGTTCGGATCTTTCACCAATTCTTCCATTCGGGTTTTATCACCAAGAATGCTTCCGTGCGATATGGTGCTGCTCGGATCGACAGCCAAAACGGCTACACGCTTGCCCAAAGCGGTCAGGTGTTTTCCAAAGGCTTCAATAAAAGTGCTTTTTCCAACGCCGGGAACGCCAGTAATCCCAATGCGAACCGATTTACCGGAATGGGGAAGGCACTGACTGACAATTTTTGACGCCTTTTCAACATGCTCGGGATTTGTACTTTCGAGTACTGTGATAGCACGGCTGAGTGAAGTCATATTTCCGTTCACGATACCCGCTACGAGTTCATCAGCGGTGGGCGATGCCAATCTAAGTGAACGCATTTTTGTGGCAGCATGCGGACTGATATTCCCCGCCGCCGGTACGCCATCGCGTTCAGTAAGTGCAGAAGTTTCTTTTTTTTTCTTTTCCACCGCAAAAAATAAAGGTAAATGTAGGGAATGCGACTAAAATATCGCGTTGCCTCAGCGGGAAATTATGAATGTTGCGTAATTTTAAGGCCGACAAAATATGGCTATGGAACCGATTCTTTCTTCCGAAATCCTCGACGAATTTACCTTATTGCTTGGCGCGGAAAATGTTTTCACCGATCAGGAAACGTGTACTTTGTTCGGCAGCGACCAAACCGAAGATCTTGTTTTCCCGCCTTCGGTCGTGCTCAAGCCATCGACTCCGGAAGAAATCTCCACAATCCTAAAAATTGCCAATCGAAACAAAATTCCCGTGACGCCTATTGGTGGGCAAACCGGGCTCAGCGGCGGCGCACTCAGTGTTAAAGGCGGAATCGGACTTTCAATGTTGCGGTTCAACAAGATCATTGATATTGACGAAAATAACCTTCAGGTTACCGTTGAACCCGCTGTAATTACACAAATCCTCCGTGAAGCTGTTGCCGAACGCGGACTCTTCTATCCGCCGGATCCGAGTAGTCAGGGAAGCTGTTTTATTGGCGGAAATGTTGCCGAAAATGCAGGCGGCGCGAGAGCGGTGAAATATGGAGTTACGAAAGATTACGTCCTGAACCTCGAAGTGGTGCTTGCCAATGGCGACATCATTTGGACAGGTGCAAATACGCTCAAGAATTCCACCGGATACAACCTGACGCAGTTGATGGTTGGTAGCGAAGGCACGCTCGGCGTAATCACGAAGATTGTCATGAAGTTGCTTCCGGCAAACAAGCACAATATCCTGATGCTCGTTCCTTTCTACGATCCGGAGCAGGCGTGTGAAGCGGTTTCAAGGATTTTTAAGGCGGGAATCGTTCCAAGCGCATTGGAGTTTATGGAGCGCGATGCAATCGACTGGACGCTGCGGTATGTTGACGGCGTGAGCCTGACGATCAAAGATGAAGTAAAGGCACATTTGCTGATTGAAGTCGACGGAAATCATCCCGACGTTTTGTTTTCGGAAGCCGAAAAGATTGCCGAAGTTGTCGAGCAGTTTCAAATTGATGACATTCTTTTTGCAGACACCGAAGATCAGAAAAATGCGCTTTGGAAGCTACGCCGTGCGGTGGGCGAAGCAGTAAAATCAAATTCGATATATAAGGAAGAAGATACCGTGGTGCCGCGTTATGAGCTGCCAACGCTTTTGCGCGGAATAAAAGAAATCGGTTTAAAGTACGGTTTCAAATCGGTTTGTTACGGCCATGCCGGCGATGGGAACCTTCACGTTAATATTGTCAAGGAATCGATGTCGGATGCCGACTGGGAACAAAAAATCCCGAAAGGAATCCGGGAAATTTTTGAATTGACGGTAAGCCTTAAAGGCACACTGTCGGGCGAGCACGGAATCGGATACGTTCAGAAAAATTATATGGATATTGCCTTTGGCGCCTCGCATTTGAAATTGATGAAAGGCATTAAGGACATTTTCGACCCGAACGGAATCCTCAATCCCGGAAAAATATTTCCTGACGATCTGGCCTAATCCCTTTTCGGGCTGTTTTTCTTATCGCGCTTTTCCTGCTTCTTTTCCTTCGCTGTTTTCAGCGGCTCTTTTTTGTCAGACTTCCTGACATTTAATCCTTTTGCCATGATTTGTATTTATTGTAAATATATCAACTCCGCCAGACAGACACAAATATTATTCGAACCCGCAGGTAGAATTAATGCCATCGGGAAGCGTATTGTCAAGGAATTTGAATTTCCATGTCTTTCCTGACGTTATGGCCATCAGCCTGGCATTATACACAATCAAAAAGGCGTTGCGTTTTTTTTCGTAGGTGATGGTCTGGGCACCGTAGCGCTGTTTCAATTCCGCCTGCATTTTTGCAACCTCGATCGGTTTGAAATAGGTAACCCTAATGACATTCCTGAAATTCACCAGGGTCACCTGTTCACCGTTCTTGTTCGTTAACGGCCCGATGTTGTATTTGACGGTGGTGAATACGTACCTGAATTTTGAATTGTCATTCAGGAAATATTGATCCAACTGATCGTACAGTTCCTTTTGGGTTGAATTGCTGCAAAGCGATGCCGCGATTGCCTCAAGATCAATATCATTAAATGACGTATAAAATTTTTGAAGGTCGTTTTTAAGAGAAGCCGCCGTCTGTGAAAACCCAATCTGGATTGGTGCGATAAGCACTATAACCAGCAAAATTAGCTTTTTCATTTCGCGTGCGTTTTACCAAAGATAAAAAATCCCCGAAAGCTTTTGCCTCCGGGGATTGTTAATGTGCGATTGCGTTATTCGTGAACGACGACCCATTCGCCGGAATTCAGCATGTTCTCGGCTTTTTTATACTTCATGGTTTCGGTTTTGCCGCTGATCACATGCTTGATCGTAACGTTGTCATTTCGGTTGATTTTCGGCATTTCACGGACAATAGTCTCGGTCACCTGCCGTGGCTGTGCCTGTTGTCCGGCCTGACGGTTTTCGACAGCAGTGCCATCCGAATCAATATCTTCCTTTGTGGTTTTGTAATTTTCCTTCACCTTAACCTCGCGGGCTTCCTGAATGTTCTGGGTTTGCTGTTGCGGAAGATCGCCTTTGAAAAGGAACGAAATCACTTCCTTATTAACTCCGTCGAGCATGGTTCGGAACAGGTTGAAAGCTTCGAATTTGTATATAAGAAGCGGATCTTTCTGTTCGTGCACTGCAAGCTGTACGGACTGTTTTAATTCGTCCATCTTGCGAAGGTGTTTTTTCCAGGCTTCGTCAACAATGGCAAGGGTGATGTTCTTTTCGAAATCGGAAATCAGCTGTTTTCCTTCGGTATCGTATGCTTTTTTAAGATCGGTGATCACATTCAGGCTTTTAACGCCATCAGTAAACGGAACTACAATCCTTTCGAACTGGTTGCTTTGCTCTTCGTAAACATTTTTTATGATTGGAAATGCTTCCCTGGCGCTGCGCTCGGTCTTCTCAGTGTAGTATTGCATCGCAGCTTTGTACACTTTTCCGGTAAGTTCGGTTTCGGATACTTTATCGAATTCCGATTCACTCACCGGCGATGTAATCGAGAAATAGCGGATCAGCTCAAACTCGAAATTCTTGTAATCGCCTGCCGCTTTGTTTTGGGAAACGATCAGCTCGCATGTATCGTACATCATGTTGGCAATGTCGACTTTCAGCCTTTCGCCGTGCAACGCGTGACGACGGCGCTTGTAAACCACTTCGCGTTGTGCGTTCATTACGTCATCATATTCGAGAAGCCTTTTACGTACGCCAAAGTTGTTTTCTTCTACTTTCTTCTGGGCGCGTTCGATCGATTTTGTCATCATCGAATGCTGGATCACTTCGCCTTCTTTCAATCCCATGCGGTCCATTATCTTGGCCACCCTTTCGGAACCGAATAAGCGCATCAGGTTGTCTTCCAGGGAAACGTAAAATTGGGAGCTTCCCGGGTCACCCTGACGTCCGGCACGTCCACGCAACTGGCGGTCAACGCGTCGGGAATCGTGTCGTTCCGTACCGATGATAGCCAAACCGCCGGCTTCTTTCACTTCGGGTGTAAGTTTAATATCGGTACCACGTCCGGCCATGTTTGTCGCAATCGTCACAACTCCGGCTTTACCGGCTTCCTCAACGATTTGCGCTTCCTGCTTGTGCATTTTCGCGTTCAAAACGTTGTGTGGGATGTTTCGCATCTTGAGCATACGGCTGAGCAATTCCGAAATTTCTACCGAAGTCGTACCGATCAGAACCGGGCGGCCCGCTTTTGAAAGGTTGGTCACGTCTTCGATGACGGCGTTAAATTTCTCGCGGGTAGTTTTGTAGATAAGGTCTTCTTTGTCTTTCCTCGCCATCGGCTTGTTGGTCGGGATTTCGACAACATCGAGCTTGTATATTTGCCAAAGTTCACCGGCTTCGGTTACAGCGGTTCCGGTCATACCGGCAAGTTTGCTGTACATCCTGAAGTAATTCTGCAATGTAATTGTCGCGAATGTCTGTGTAGCGGCTTCAATTTTTACATTTTCCTTCGCTTCGATTGCCTGGTGAAGTCCGTCCGAATAGCGTCGGCCTTCCATAATACGTCCGGTTTGCTCGTCAACGATCATGATCTTGTTGTCGATGATGACATATTCAACGTCTTTTTCGAACAGCGTATACGCTTTAAGCAACTGTGTCAGCGTGTGGATTCGCTCGCTTTTGATGCTGAAATCCTGGAATAATTTTTCCTTCGCTTCGGCTTCCTCGTCTTTCGCAAGCTTTTGGTTTTCGATTTTCGCGATTTCCGTTCCGATATCCGGAAGGATGAAAAAGTTGTCATCGGTATCCGAAGAAAGGAACTTAATTCCGTTATCGCTCAGTTCAACCTGGTTATTTTTTTCTTCAATCACGAAATACAGCGCTTCATCGATCAGGTGCATGTCGCGGTTATTGTCCTGCATGTACTGGTTTTCGGTTTTCTGCAGGATCTGTTTTACGCCTTCTTCACTTAAGAATTTGATCAGCGCCTTGTTTTTTGGCAGGGCACGGAAGGCACGCAGCAAGTTGAATCCGCCGTCTTTTGTATTTCCTTCGCGGATGAGCCTTTTTGCTTCGGCAAGAAAGCCGTTTGCAAGCTGACGCTGAAGGTTTACAAGATTGTCGATTTTTGGCTTCAGCTCATTGAACTCATGTCGGTCGCCCTGCGGAACCGGACCGGAAATGATCAGCGGCGTCCTGGCGTCGTCAATAAGAACTGAATCGACCTCATCGACGATTGCGTAATTGTGTTTGCGCTGTACAAGGTCGTTTGGCGAATGTGCCATGTTGTCGCGCAGGTAGTCAAAACCGAATTCGTTATTGGTACCGTATGTAATATCGGCATCGTACGCTTTTTTACGGGCTTCCGAGTTGGGTTGATAGTTATCGATACATTCTACGGTGAGTCCGTGGAACTCGAACAGTGGCGCTTTCCAACTGCTGTCGCGCTTTGCGAGATAATCGTTGACGGTTACAAGGTGAACGCCGTTCCCGGTCAATGCATTCAGATATAACGGAAGTGTAGCAACAAGGGTTTTTCCTTCACCCGTTTGCATCTCAGCGATTTTTCCTTCGTGCAGCACCATACCGCCGATCAGCTGAACATCGTAATGGATCATATCCCAGGTAATCTGCTTTCCTGCTGCGTTCCAGGAATTGGCCCAGATTGCAGTGTCGCCATCAAGTGTGATATAGGTTTTGGTAGCCGAAAGCTCACGGTCTTTAGCAGTTGCAGTAACGCGGACTTCGCTGTTTTCCTTAAATCGACGTGCGGTTTCCTTCACAACTGCAAACGCTTCCGGAAGAATTTCGTTCAAGGTTTTTTCGGAGATATCGTAAGCTTCTTTTTCAAGCGCATCGATTGCAAGGTAAATGTCTTCTCGTTTGTCGATGTCGTCTATCGTTTCAACTTCTGCCTTCAGGGATGCGATTTTGGTGTCCTTCTCAAGCCTCGCTTGTTTGATTCGTTCCTTGAATGCGGCTGTCCTTGCTCTCAGCTCGTCATTTGAAAGTGCTGCGAGCGCCGATTCAAAAGATTTTACCTTTGCAACATTCGCCTGCAATGCCTGGACATCTTTTTGGGATTTGTTGCCGATAAAAACTTTAAGTATGCTGTTAATGAAGCTCATATATATGGGTAATTTCTGTATTTTTTAGTGGGCAAATTTACGCAAAAAAAAAGCCTCACATGAGACTTTTCAATGGTTTTTATTTTTTTAGTATTCGTCTTCGTTCCAAAGATAATCGTCGTCAGTTGGATAATCCGGCCAGATTTCCTCCATTGATTCATAGATTTCTCCTTCGTCCTCGATGGATTGCAGATTTTCGACAACTTCGAGTGGCGCACCGGCACGGATTGCATAATCTATAAGTTCGTCTTTGGTCGCAGGCCACGGCGCATCACTCAGATATGACGCCAGTTCTAGTGTCCAATACATTTCGGATTTTTTTAGATTTTATGCAAAAATAAATTTATTACTCAGAAAGTCAAGTAAATTTTTACTTATTTTAAAAAAAGGCAAGAACGTCACGAATGGTAAGGGTTTTCAGCTTATCGGGCGGTCAATTTCAGAACTTTTCAGGTATCCATTGAACCTCATCCGCGTTAAGCTCGGCCGACAACTTGCGTGCCAGTACGAAAAGGTAGTCAGAAAGTCGGTTCAGGTACTTGATTGCATATGGATCTACAGGTTCAATATGGTCAAGATGGACCGCCAAACGCTCGGCGCGGCGGCAAATGCACCGGCAAATGTGACAATGTGACACGGTTGGATGCCCGCCAGGAAGTACGAAATGAGTCATCGGCGGAAGCGACTTGTCCATACTATCGATTTCTCTTTCAAGCACTTCTACATCGGCTTCCGAAATTCGCGCAATGTTCAAGCGCTGTTCGCCATTCTTTAGTTGCTCTTTTTCGGGCGGAGTGGCCAGAATGGCACCCAATGTAAACAGCTTATTCTGGATCGCTGCAAGAAAATCTTTGTAATGCTGATCCACTTCCTGATCGCGCACCAGTCCGATATATGAATTCAATTCATCAACGGTACCGTAGCTTTCAATGCGGATATGATCTTTGGGAACCCGTGTGCCGCCAAATAATGCAGTCGTTCCTTTGTCCCCGGTTTTGGTGTAAACCTTCATATTGTTTTTTCGGTTTTACTTCGGATTGCTGACATCGCTTTCGATCATTCCGTCACGAAGGCGAATGACCCGATGAGCGTAGGACGCAATTTCTTCCTCGTGCGTAACCAGGATTACGGTGTTTCCGTTTTTATGGATGTCTCCGAAAAGGTTCATGATTTCTACCGATGTTTTACTGTCGAGATTTCCGGTTGGCTCATCGGCGAGAATGATTGATGGCTTGTTGACGAGCGCGCGCGCGATTGCGACCCGCTGACGTTGCCCGCCCGAAAGTTGGTTTGGTTGGTGGTCCATCCGGTCGGAAAGGTTGACTTGCGTCAGGACTTCTTTCGCGCGTGCCTGTCTTTCCGTTTTTGAATATCCGGCGTAAATCATTGGCAACGCTACGTTATCGAGCGCCGTGGTTCGTGGCAAAAGGTTGAAGGTCTGGAATACAAAGCCGATTTCCTTATTTCGGATATCTGCCAGTTCATCGTCGTGCATCTGGCTGACGTTTTTTCCGTTGAGGATGTAATCGCCCGAGGTTGGCGTATCGAGGCATCCAAGTAAATTCATCAGTGTTGATTTTCCTGATCCCGACGGTCCCATAAGCGCAACATATTCGCCTTTTTTGATCGTCAGGTCGATGCCTTTCAGTACATATACCGTTTCATTTCCCAATATGAAATTACGCGTGATATTGCTGATTTTAATTAGAGGTTCGGCCATTTTTGAAATTTGAGCTAAAAGTAAGTATTTTTTGCCGACCACAATCGGCTGCATGGAATCGCATAATCCGCAACAAGGGCGGCGACAATGAAACTACTATTAAAAAATTCCTAATATTTTAAGTTAAAATTACCCTTTTGAAGTTTCTACAGTATATTTAAGGTACAAAAATTTAAACCAGCAATTATTATGAAAACCAGAAACCTAATGTTAAGCGCCGCAGTAGCAGCACTGGCACTTACTGCGTGCAAAAGTGACGAAGAAAAACAGGCAGAAAAGACGGTTGACACTTACACAACCTATATCGATTCTGTGAGTAATGTCGCCGAAGCCGACGCCAAGGCGAATTGGCAAGCGATCGATGCCGAATACAATCAGCGCACAACCGATGCCGAAGCAGCACTTGCCAACATGAAGGACAAGGAAAAAGCTCAGGAACGCATCAATGCCAGCAAAGCGAAATACGAGCAGATGAAAGCCAAATATCAGGCACAGCTTGATCAGGAAAAGGCCGCAGCGGACGCTGCAAACAATGGCGGTTCAAAAGCGCAACTTCGCAGCTCATTGTTTCCAATGGGCCAGATTGGCGACGATATGAATATGGATTGGGTCAACAAAGACAACATCCTGAAAGTTTACAACGACTTTAATAATGCGTACGATCACAATCACGGTGATTATACCCGGGAAGACTTTGACGAGGTAAAACTGCTTTACGAAGCGTTGGACGCAAGGAAAAATACGGTGGAAAAAGAAGGCCTTTCGTCAGAAGACAACCGGAAAATCGCAGAGCTGAAATTCAAATTCGGACCTAAATTTAAATTGGACAGGATTGCAGCAAAAAGTGCCGAAAACGAGCACGCGAAAGATAAAGCGGAATAAGCTTTTTTAAATAGAATATTAATGGCAGCCAATAGGTTGCCATTTTTTATTCATTTTTTAACTCGTGGTTAACGGTAGCTATCGAGCTTGTTCAGTAATTTTAATATTCAACCAAAAAAATACGATATGCCAGGAAAAAGTCCGGGTCCGCAAGTGAAAAACAAGGACCAATACGAAGCATTGCGCGACAAAGGCTACAGCAAGGAAAAATCTGCCCGTATATCAAATAGTGAAGGCGCATCACACCGAGGCGGAAAAGCAAAAGCCTACGAAGACCAAACCAAAAAAGAGGTTTACGAGGAAGCTAAGAAAGTCGGCATCGAAGGCCGCTCAAAAATGTCAAAAAAAGAACTTGTAAATGCGCTTCGCCACAATTAAGCGCGAACGACAAAATCTTCTTTCACCTGTCCTTTGTGAAAAAACACCAAACCCCATTGGAACGTGTCAATTGTGACAGTTACTTTGGGGTTTCGTATGATATGCTGCCAAGCGGCTTCCATTTCTGCAGACAAATGAATGTCGTCAAAAATCCAGACGGTCGAATCAGTGATTGTCGGCAACAGCCGTTGAAAATAATCCAATGTCGCCTCTTTGCGGTGGTTTCCGTCAAAGTAGACAAGCCCGAATTTACGTCCATCAACTTTTCGAAATCCCTCTTCAAAACTTCCGACGATTGTATTGATGTTAAGAAGACCGGACAAAGCAAACTGTTTTTCGGCTGTGGCCGCAGTTTCAGGGCAACCTTCCATCGTAAATATTTTTCCGTTGGGATTTCCCAAAGCCAACGCTGATGTCGCCAATCCGACTGACGTTCCTAATTCCAGAATTTCATGCGGACTAAAATTGCGGCAAATCCGGAAAAGAAGCTCAGCCCTTTTTTCAGAAATTCCCGCTGTCTTTGCAATTGCGCTGATTTTTCGCCCGTCGGAACGGAAAACGCGGGAGCCGGCACCAAAATCGGTGACCTTTATGGTATTGTGATTGTCCAATAACCGCCGCCTGAATTGTTTTAGCAGTGAATATTCCGCATATTTTTTCTTGTCATAGAAACATTTCGTCGCAAGGTCGAACACAAACGGCGAGTGGAGACCGTGCGCATTCGTCGAACGCAACAAGAAGTGAAAATATGCTTTTAACTGATGAATCATTGTTCATTTCGCGCCGACAGCTCAAACCAGCGTTCCTCTTTTTTTTCAAGTTCGGAAATGATCTTACTGAGCTCATCCGCTTTGCTGTTGATCTGGTCGTCGGCAACCTTACCTTCAGTGAAAAGTGCCTCGATTGCCGCCTTTGAAGCCTCAAGTTCCTTTATTTCACGCTCCGTTTTCTGCAGTTCTTTTAGTTCTGCCGACGAAAGCCTGCTCTGCGAATTGTCCTGCTTCCAGTCTTTTTTGGTCGATTTTCCATCGGTCGGTGCGATATCGGCGCTGTCTTCGTAAACCCGGAAATCGGAGTAGTTTCCGGGAAAATCCTCGATAACTCCATTGCCACGAAAAACAAAAAGGTGATCGACAATCTTGTCCATAAAATAACGGTCGTGTGAAACCACAATGAGGCACCCCGGATAATCGAGCAGGAAGCTTTCAAGTACGTTAAGCGTTACAATATCGAGGTCGTTCGTGGGTTCGTCAAGGATCAGGAAGTTTGGGTTTTGGATCAAAACCGTGCAGAGGTAAAGCCTTTTCAGCTCGCCGCCGCTGAGCTTTTCCACATAATCGTGCTGCTTCTTTCGATCGAAGAGAAACCGCTCAAGAAGCTGCCCTGCCGAAATCGTCCTGCCTTTCATCAGCGGGATGTATTCGCCGTATTCTTTTATTACATCGATAACCTTTTGTGCCGGCTTCGGATTGATGCCGCTTTGGGTGTAATAGCCGATCTTCATCGTTTCGCCGACAATGACTTTTCCCGAATCGGGTGGAATGGTACCGGTGATCAGGTTCAGGAAAGTCGATTTCCCCGTTCCGTTTTTGCCGATGATGCCAATTCGCTCGCCGCGCTGGAAGTCGTAATTGAAATTGTCCAGGATCACGCGATCGCCAAAGCGCTTGTTCACTTTGTGCAGCTCGATGATCTTGCTTCCCATCCGTTCCATGTTGATTTCTAGCTCAACCTGGTTTTCGCGACGGCGGCTTTCAGCTTTCTGCTTGATGATATAAAAATCGTCCTGGCGCGACTTTGATTTTGTTGTCCGCGCTTTCGGCTGGCGGCGCATCCACGCAAGTTCTTTCACAAAAAGGTTCTGTGCCTTGTCGATGCTGGCATTTTCCGACGCAATCCGCTGTTCCTTTTTTTCGAGATAATAAGAATAATTGCCCTTATATTGATACAGTTTTCCGTTTTCGAGTTCAATGATCTCGTTGCAAACGCGCTCCAGGAAGAAGCGGTCGTGCGTTACCATGAAAAGCGTAATGTTTTCCTTCGCAAAATATTCCTCAAGCCATTCGATCATTTCCAGGTCGAGGTGGTTTGTCGGCTCGTCAAGGATCAGCAGATCCGGCCGGTTGATCAGGATGATCGCCAGCGAAAGCCGTTTTTTTTGTCCGCCCGAAAGACTTTTCACCTTCAGGCTAAAATCCTCGAGTTTGAGCTTGAAAAGGATCTGCTTGAACTGGCTTTCAAAATCCCAGGCGTTAAAACGGTCCATCTCATCGAATGCTTTTTGGTAGGCATCGCCGTCATCCGGATTTTCAAGCGCTTTTTCGTAGTCGCGAATCACCCGAAGCGTTTCATTATCAGAGGCAAAAATGCTTTCTTCGATCGTCAGTTCTTCCTGCAGATTTGGCACCTGCGATAAAAACGCCATGCGGATTCCTTTGCGGATGGTCACATTGCCCGAATCGGCCTTGTCGGCGCCGGTCAGGATGTTCATGATGGTTGTTTTTCCGGTGCCGTTTTTTGCGATAAATGCGATTTTCTGGTCTTTATTGATCCCAAACGAGATGTCGGCGAAAAGCGTCCGTTCGCCATAGGATTTGGAAATATTTTCAACCGATAGGTAATTCACAGTACGTATTTTTTTAATTAGGGCTGATGCGCGTGCAAAAGTAAGCATATTTGGCGGCTGTTGCGGGAAGCTCCAAATATCAATTTCCAGAAGCTTTTTCCCTCTTTTCGTTGCAATCTTTTGGAAAACCTCAAAGGTTTTAAAAACCTTTGAGGTTTTCCCCGCAAAAAGATTTACGCTGCACCCGAGCGAAGCGAATTGGCGGAGCAATCGGGGCTATGGCATCCCGGTACGCGAAAACCCTAGCCCCGATGGCAGCCATTATCCCCGCAGCGAAGCGAAGGGATAGAGGCGAACAGCGGGATTAGCTTCTGAAAAATTGACAGCAATAATGTCAAATTGACTTATTTTTCCTACTGGTATGCAACTTGCTTTTCGGCCGGCAGAAATCGAAAAAATCAAGTTTAACTTTAAATATTTTAAAAAATGAACTTAGTAAAGCGAAACAACAGCAGCAACGGAAGCCTGTTTCCATCACTGATGGAAGAACTTTTCAGGCCCGACTGGATGGGCGGAACACAAAACATGAGCACGCTGGCCGTTCCGCCGGTAAACATCAGGGAAACCGACACTTCGTATGAAGTCGAACTCTCGGCGCCAGGCAAGAGGAAAGAAGATTTCAATATCGAAATTGACAACGACCTGCTTACGATCTCGTCCGAATTTAAGTCGGAGAACCAACAGGAAGAAGGCAAATTCACCCGCAGGGAATTCTCCTGCTCATCGTTCAAGCGGTCGTTCACGCTGCCTGAAACCGTGAAGGAAGAAGACATCAAAGCTTCGTACGAAAACGGAATTTTGAAGATCACGCTTCCGAAACGCGAGGAAGCGCTTCCCAAGCCAAAACGCTCGATTGATATCCAGTAAATTTATTTACTGGGAGAAACGCCCGACGAGGGCGTTTTTTTTTGCACCTGTGATTCGTTTATATTTGCCCGATGAAGCTTTCGGTCGTTATCCTGAACTACAACGTGCGCTATTTTTTGCAGCAATGCCTGCTGAGCGTGAAAGCTGCGACGGCTGCGATCGATTCTGAGATTATCGTAGTTGACAACAACTCCCAGGACGACAGCGTTGCAATGGTTCGCGCATTTTTTCCCGAAGTCCTTCTGATCGCAAATACTGAAAATTGCGGATTTCCCAAAGGCAACAACATTGGCGTTGCCGCTGCCAAAGGCGAATACGTCTGCATATTAAACCCGGATACGGTCGTCGCTGAAGACACGTTTAAGAAAGCAATCGACTTTGCTGCCACCGCTACAGATTTCGGAATTATGGGTGTGAGGCTCATCGACGGCGCCGGAAATTTTCTTCCCGAATCGAAGCGTGGAATTCCAACTCCGCGTGTGGCATTGGCGAAAATCCTGAACCTTCATCGTATTTTTCCTCAAATCGCAGTTTTCAATAAATATTACGGCGGACACCTAAATGAGTTTCAATCGGGCAAGGTTGAAATACTTGTGGGCGCTTTCATGCTAATGAAGCGGGAAACTTATTTATCGGTTGGCGGATTCGACGAAAATTGTTTCATGTATTCTGATGATATCGATCTATCGTACATGGTCATGAAGTCGGGCAAATCGAATTACTATTTCGGCGGCACTTCTGTCATTCACTATAAAGGCGAAAGCACGGTTCGCGATGCGGCGTACATGCAGCGGTTTCGCGAGGCAATGGACTTCTTCTATAAAAAGCATTTTCGGACTTCGGTTTTCTTCGATGCTTTTATGAAAGCCGGCGCCCATATTTTCGCACTTGTAAAGAAAAATAAGGTTATTCCACCGGCGGTCCCACGGAAATTCATCCTGGTTTCGGACAATGACGAACTTCGCAACCGACTGTCGGAATTGCTGCATGTTGATGTAACTCTTGAACAATTTCCGCAAAAGCGAAACCACACCCGGTATTTCTTTGATTCCGAAAAAATGAGTTTTACCAAAATCATCAGCCAGATCGAAAAGCTGCACGGGAATGGAAACACTTTCAGGATCGTGCACGATCGATATGGGTTTGCCATCGGAAGCGATTCGAGCATTGAACGCGGGGAAACGCTACTTTGGTAAGATCGTCGGCAACACGGTGCAGATGGTCTAAAAACTGGCTACTGTTGGTTGCGGGGCAATAATTTTTAGTATTTTCGCAACACGTTTAGAAAAAATACCTTCAGGCTTAAGAATATGGCAAGATTTGAACTGAAATTACCCAAGATGGGCGAAAGCGTTGCCGAGGCGACCATTACCAACTGGCTGAAAGAAGTGGGAGACCACATCGATGTTGACGAAGCGGTGCTTGAAATCGCAACGGATAAAGTCGACAGTGAAGTTCCGTCCGAAGTCTCAGGAAAGCTTGTCGAAAAATTATTTCAAAAGGACGATCTCGTAAAGGTTGGCCAAACAATCGCCATTATCGAAACTGAAGGCGGCGTCGCAGTTGATGCTCCCGAAACGCAGACTTCAGCGCCTGCGCCGGTTGTCGCTCCTGATCAAAATACCAATGAACAGGTGAAGGAAATCGAAAAAACGGTCGAAGCTGCACGCAGTTTCGTGGCAGCGCCGGCTCAGGGCACGCCACCGAGCAAGGAAGACTACCATAATTCGACTCGTTTTTATTCGCCTTTGGTGAAAAACATCGCACGTGAAGAAAACGTATCGATGGCCGAGCTGGAAAACATTTCCGGAACCGGCGCCGAAGGACGTGTTACCAAGAACGACATTCTTGAATACGTTGAAAAAAGAAAACAAGCTCCCGCTCAACCTGCTGCTGCCCAACCTGCTGCGGCTTCAATTCCGCCTCCTGCGCAGGAAACTCCACCGCAACCTGTACAACAATCGCAACCGGCCGTTCCCGCGCAACCAGCTGCAACAACTGCACAAACGGCTGCTTCTCAACCAGCCGCTACACAGCCTGCTGCCAAAGCGGCTCCGGTATCGGTAAACGGCCAGGATGAAATTGTTGAAATGGACCGCATGCGCAAGCTGATTTCCGGTTACATGGTTCAATCAGTACAGACATCGGCGCACGTGCAATCGTTTATTGAAGTCGACGTGACCGCAATCTGGGATTGGCGCGAAAAGAACAAGACAGCATTTGAGAAAAGGGAAGGCGAGAAGCTGACTTTTACGCCGATATTCATGGAAATCGTTGCCCGCGCATTGAAAGATTTCCCGATGATGAATATTTCAGTAGAAGGCGATTACATCATTAAAAAGAAAAACATCAACCTCGGGATGGCCGCGGCACTTCCGAACGGAAATCTGATCGTACCGGTAATCAAGAACGCCGACCAGCTCAACCTTATTGGAATGGCAAAAGCGGTGAACGATCTTGGGAACCGCGCGAAAGCAGGCAAGCTTAAACCAGACGATACACAAGGCGGAACTTATACTGTTACCAACGTCGGAACTTTCGGAAGTGTTTTCGGAACCCCGATCATCAACCAGCCGCAAGTAGGAATTCTGGCGCTTGGTGCAATACGCAAAGTGCCGGCAGTTGTGGAAACACCGGAGGGCGACTTCATCGGAATACGCAAAAAAATGTTCCTTTCACACAGTTATGACCACCGCGTCGTGGATGGCGCGCTCGGCGGAAGCTTTGTAAAACGCGTTGCAGAATACATGGAAGCATTCGATGAAAATCGAACTTTCTAAAAATTACAAACCCGGTTCGAGCCGGGTTTTCTTTTTAATAGCGGTACAATCAATTCACCACGACCAATTAATTGCCATAGGTAAGTGAAATGGGCTCTTTGCGGTCAGTGGGAGCTTCAATTTTGCGTCCAATAAAATCAACAATTTCCTGGTTTACGACCTTCCATTGATCGATCGATAGGAAATGGCCTGCATCTTTTACGTAGCATGTTTCAACATTTGGGCAGAAGGTTTCTGCTTTTTGGAACAGCTTTTTGTCGTTGACAATATCGTATTGGCCAACGAAAATAAGAATCGGTATTTTCAGCGACTGCAATTCTTTTTTGGAAAATTTGCCCATTCTTAGGATTCCGGGTTTACTGCGGCCATATTTATAAGCGAGGTAAAGCTGGCGTTGGAAAACAGAATCGATTTGCGCGGGATCGTGACTGAAATTTTTAAAGAACCGGTCGGAATTTTTCTTGCTTGGGAAAAATTTCAGGCGAAGCGCCGATAACACTTTTCCGGTATTTTTGATTCCGGTAAAGGTGTGCGCCGGACTCAGCAAAACCAACTTTGAAATGTTCTTTTTGCGATGGACGGCCAGGTATGTTGCCATCCAACCGCCGCGCGAAACTCCGGCCAAAGTGATATTTCGCATTTTGTAGTGGTCAAAAACCTCACCGTAAAAAGCGGCTGCATCATCGTTCGAAAGCCGTTTTTTGCTGGAAACCGACTTTCCGGCTTCAAGCGGATAATCGATGGCGTAAACGCGATTTGATCTCGCAAATGCTGAAATATTGGGAAACCACATTGTCGAGCTTGCGTCGGTGCCATGAAGCAGCACCAGCGGATTCGCGTTTTGCGGCCCGCTTATGATTACGTGCGCGGTTCCGAATGACGTCGGCACATCTTCTTCAATATACGGTTCGTTCCAGAGTCCGAGTGAGGCGTTATACGATTTTAAATATTCTGTTTTTTCGGTTTTGGAAGGGAAAACATAGTCTCCGGAGAAGCGCGTTGCACAGCACGAAAGCAGCAAGGGAATTAGGGCAAATAGGAGACGGCGCATTGTTCTTGTTTTCGATTTTAACAAAGTTGGCCACAAAACGGCGAATTATTCTTACACAATTTTAAAGATATCTTATGTTTTTCCGCGTTGGCAGGCTCTGCAGGATTTGGCAATTTTATAAAGTCGGCATGAAGTAATTATGAAAACCTATCTTTGCGGCTTAAATGCGAAAAATGGAACTGAAACTCCACCGTCCGATTTGTTTTTTTGATCTGGAAACCACCGGCACCGACATCTGCAAAGACCGGATCGTCGAAATTTCGATCTGCAAAGTATTTCCAAATGGAAACAAGGAAATCCGCACCTGGCTTGTTAATCCGGAGATGCAAATTCCGGCCGAATGCACTGCCGTTCATGGTATTACAAATGAAAAGGTCGCGAGTGAGCCCACATTCCGCGAGATTTCGCACCAGGTTTACAACATGATTAAAGATTCGGATCTTGCCGGATTCAATTCCGATCGTTTCGACATTCCCTTATTGGCCGAGGAGCTTTTGCGCGCCGATCTTGATTTTGACATGAAAAGCCGCGTTTCGGTTGATGTGCAAACCATCTTCCACAAAAAGGAAGAGCGCACGTTGAGCGCAGCCTACAAGTTTTACTGCAGCAAAAGCCTTGAAAATGCACACAGCGCCGAAGCCGACACCGTTGCGACCTACGAAATTTTAAAAGCGCAGCTCGAACGGTATCCGGATCTCGAAAACGACATGCGGTCACTTTCAGAATTTACAACCCGCAAGCGGTCGGTTGATTTTGCCGGATTTATAGTTTTGGATAAGGACGGCGAGGAATGTTTTTCTTTCGGAAAGCATAAAGGCGCCAAAGTCGATAAAGTGCTTGATGCCGAGCCCGGTTATTACGGCTGGATACAAGGCGCCGATTTTCCGCGGTATACCAAGAAAGTTTTGACGGCAATTAAACTCCGCAAGCTTAACAATCGTTTAAGTTAGAAACTTTAATTGAGTTAAAATGCTTAGCCCCGATTGAAGCGGCTATCCTTTTGCGGGGAAACCTCAAAGGTTTTCAAAACCTTTGAGGTTTAGCAAAAGATAACAGCGGAAAGCGGGAAAAAGCTTCCAATATCAATCTGAAAATCCAATAATGAAAATCATTTGCATCGGCCGGAATTACGTCAAACATATTGAGGAGCTTAAAAATGAACGCCCGGATGAGCCGGTTATCTTCCTGAAGCCGGACACAGCAGTACTTTCGCGCGAACAACCTTTCGTAATTCCCGAATTTTCAAGCGATATCCATCACGAGATCGAGATCATTGTGAAGATAAATAAGGTCGGAAAATACATCGAGCCGAAGTTCGCGCATAAATATTACGATGAGATAAGCGTGGGAATAGATTTCACGGCGCGCGACCTGCAGCAAAAGCTCAAGGACAAAGGCCTGCCTTGGGAGAAATCGAAAGCTTTCGACAATTCGGCGGTGATAGGTGACTTTATATCGAGAAAAGTTTTTAGTTCACTGGAAAACCTTAATTTTGAATTACGAAATAACGGAACCACTGTCCAACGCGGCAGTTCCAGCCATATGTTGTGGAAAATTGACGAGATTATTGCCTATGTTTCACAATTTTTTACGCTAAAAACTGGCGACATTATTTTTACGGGAACGCCCGAAGGTGTCGCAAAAGTGAACCCAGGCGACGTTCTTGAGGGATTTTTAGAACAACAACAACTATTTAGACTACAGGTAAAATAATGGCCTTAAACTACAACTTAGCAAAAGTTTACGCACTTTCCGATAATGATCCAGAGTTCGTGATGCAAATTATCACGCTCTTCGTCACTGAAGTTCCGCAGGACCTGACGCAGATCAAACTTGGAATCAAAACCAAAGACCACAAACTTGCTTACGCGTATGCCCATAAGATCAAGCCAACACTGGATCTGCTTGGAATGACCAACGCCTTCGAGGAAACGCTCCAGATCGAAGCGTGGACCAAGCGCGAAGGGAAACGCAAGGAAATCAAAGATACTTACGACAGTGTCGAATCACAGATCGAAAAAGCTGTCAAGGAAATCAAGAAGGATTTTAATCTGTAAAGAGCGGTCAGCTGTTAGCTATCAGCAATTAGCTCAATGGCCACAACCTACGGCTCATAACCTCAGATGAAAGCATCAATCATAACCATCGGTGACGAGATCCTGATCGGACAGATCGTTGATACCAACTCCGCTGTCATAGCAAAAGCTCTCGAAGACATTGGGATTTCCATTCGTGAAATTTTATCGGTTTCCGATGAAAGGCAGCATATTCTGGATACTTTTTCGCGTTATCAGGATGAAGTCGACCTTGTCGTAATTACGGGCGGACTCGGTCCAACCAAGGACGACATTACCAAAAAGACGTTTTGCGATTACTTCGGCGATACATTGGTTGTAAACGATAAAGTACTGGCGCACATCAGCGAAATGTACGAGCGCATTTTCAAAATGCCGGTTTCGCAGGTCAACAAAGATCAGGCGCTCGTGCCATCTAAAGCGACCGTTCTCCACAACCAATACGGATGCGCTCCCGGAATGTGGATGCAAAAAAACAACACGGTTTTCGTCTCAATGCCCGGAGTTCCTTACGAAATGAAAGGAATTGTGCGGGATTATCTCATTCCGAAACTCGTCGCGGAGTTCAAGCGGCCATATATCATCCATAAAACCGTCCTGACGTACGGAACGGGCGAGAGCACGATCGCCGAGCGGATTGAAGAATGGGAAAACAATTTACCCGATTTCATCAAGCTCGCTTATCTGCCGAGTCCGGGCCGCGTAAGGCTGCGGCTGTCTGCCCATGGGAATGACAGGGAAAAGCTTGAGCAGGCTATCGACGAAAACATACGGTCACTTTCGACGCTGATCGGCGACGTCATCGTCGGATTTGAAGAAAGTCAGACGCTCGAAGTTGCTGTAGGAAATCTTTTGGCCGAGCGCCATCAAACATTGTCCACTGCCGAAAGTTGCACCGGCGGTTCAATTGCGCAAATGCTGACGGCCATTCCGGGTGCATCACGGTATTTCAAAGGAAGCCACATCGTTTATTCGGCACAATCGAAAATCGATCTTTTAAAAATTTCACCCGAAGTTATCGAAAGACATTCGGTAGTTTCGGCCGAGGTGGCAGTCCAGATGGCAACGGCATCGCGCGAGCTGCTGAAATCGGATTACGCAATTGCAACAACCGGTAACGCCGGACCGTCGAAAGACGACACGGATAAAGAAGTTGGGATCGTTTATATCGCGATTGCGAAGCCGGATGGAACGGTCCGCGTATCCGAATTTAATTTTGGACAACCGCGCGAAAAGGTCATTGCCCGAACCGTGACAAAAAGCCTGGAAATGCTGCGCGAGGAAATTTTAAAACCGGAGCCTTGATTGGTTTTGGTTGCTGATTTCCAATAGAAAAATGCGATTCGATCCGGTTAATGAAATGCAAATAAAAAAAATGGAAAAAAGGAACATAAATATTTTGTTCAAGCCGAATATTTTTGTTTTCTTTGCACCCTGATTTTGAATAACGAATAAAGATAGAGCAATGTCAAGAGTTTGTGACCTAACAGGTAAAAGGGCGATGGTTGGAAATAACGTTTCCCACGCGATGAACAAGACCAAGAGGAAATTCTCCGTAAACCTGGTCAAAAAACGTTTTTACCTTGCTGAAGAAGATCGTTGGATTACCTTAAGGGTGGCGGCGTCTACAATAAAAACAATCAACAAGAACGGAATCACTGCAGTTTTGAAAAAAGCGCAGAAAGAAGGATTCATTAAGTAATCCGATAAATAAGTTAGCACAATGGCAAAGAAAGGAAACAGAATCCAGGTAATTTTGGAGTGCACAGAGCACAAAGGAACCGGTATGCCGGGAACTTCCCGTTACATCACCACAAAGAACAAGAAGAACACTCCGGATCGTTTGGAGATCAAAAAATTCAACCCGATCCTGAAAAGAGTAACCGTTCACAAAGAAATTAAGTAATAGAGTTTCGTGGTTCCGGAATAGCCGGAATCGTAAAATTCAAAATATATTTGAAAAATGGCAAAGAAAACCGTTGCAACGTTACAAACCTCTTCAAAGAGATTATCAAAGGTGATCAAAATGGTGAAGTCTCCAAAAACCGGAGCTTACACATTCGTTGAAAGCATCATGGCTCCTGAGCTGGCAGATGAATTTCTGAAAAAGAAATAATCATTGCCATCATAATACACTAAGCTACTTTCCCTCGGAAGTAGCTTTTTTATTTATATTTGCTTTGCACTGTTTTTCCGGTGCAGCCAATCCGGCTCTTTGCTTCAAGTCCTCGTTTGTCAGGCTTTTTTTAAAGGCTTTTTCGGGCTCCCGTTGGTCGCCCTCAAAAACCAAAAAAAAAATCGCCCTCTAAACTGCGGGCTTTCCGCGGCGATCCGGGCTAGTGCAGTCTAAAGTCCAAAGTCTAAAGTCCAAAGTTTAAAGTGTATCGTTTCATCACTTTAAACATTAAACTTCAAACAATTTTTTCATATGTCCTTTTTTAAAAAGATATTTTCCTCCGAAAAAAAAGAATCTGCCTTAAGCGAAGAGGCAAAACAAAACCTCGACAAAGGCCTTGAAAAAACCAAGGAAAGCTTTTTTACAAAACTGACTAAGGCGGTTGCCGGAAAATCAAAGGTTGACGACGACGTACTCGACAATCTGGAGGAAGTTCTTGTTTCTTCCGATGTCGGCGTTGAAACAACGCTTAAAATTATCAAGCGCATCGAAAAGCGTGTCGCTGAAGACAAATACCTCGGCACCGACGAACTTAATCGCATTCTTCGCGATGAGATCGCCGGACTCCTGTCAGAAACCAATTCGGGGGAAGCAACGGAATTCGCCGTGCCTTCAAACAAAAAGCCTTACGTGATCATGGTTGTTGGCGTTAACGGCGTGGGCAAAACCACGACCATCGGGAAACTTGCAAACCAGTTTAAAAATGCGGGCTACAAAGTTGTCCTTGGCGCGGCAGATACTTTTCGCGCTGCGGCAATCGACCAGCTGCAGATCTGGGCCGATCGCGTCGGAGTGCCAATCGTGCGCCAGCAAATGGGTAGCGATCCTGCATCGGTAGCATTTGATACACTGCAGTCGGCTGTTACGCAAGGCGCCGATGTTGTCATCATCGATACCGCCGGAAGGCTTCACAACAAGGTCAATCTTATGAACGAGCTGACCAAGGTCAAACGCGTGATGCAAAAAGTTGTCGAAGATGCGCCGCATGAAGTTTTACTTGTTCTTGACGGCTCAACCGGCCAAAACGCGTTCGAGCAGGCGAAGCAATTTACGGCGGCGACAGAAGTCACCTCATTGGCAGTAACCAAACTAGACGGAACTGCAAAAGGAGGCGTCGTGATCGGAATATCAGACCAGTTCCGGATTCCGGTGAAGTATATCGGCGTTGGTGAAGGAATCAACGACCTGCAGGTTTTCAACAAATATGAATTCGTTGATTCGTTTTTCAAATGATCTCCCGACTGAAACCGGTTCACTTGTACCTGTTGTTCATCGCCTTCAATTTATTGGCGCATGCGCTTGAAGGTCCGATCGGCGGTTTCCATTATATTTTTTCTGTGATCGGCTTCGGATTCTTTTTTATGGCCGTCCGCCGCTATTTCAGTGACGGGAACAGCCGGCAAAAATCTAATTGATCAGCGCGTTGATCCTGGTCCAAAGCTGCTCATCAAAATCAGAAAGCGCCAGGTTCACGTTGTCGGCAGCGTCGCCCATTCGGATGATCACGATATTCCGCGACGGAATTACGTAAATTTTCTGGTCATTCTTTCCTAAAGCCATGTACATATCGGATGGCGCTCCCGGAATGATGCTTCCGTTAAATTCCAACTGTGTCTGCGGCATGTGGTAGCTCTGCTTTCCGTTGAGCCACCAGAGATATCCATACGATAAATTAATATTTTGCGATGTTTGCGTTGCCTGATTGAAATAGGTTTCGTTCAGGATCGTTTCTCCGTTCCAATTCCCGTGGTTCAGCATCAGAAGGCCAAAACGCGCCATGCTTCGGGAAGTACTCCAATAAACAATGTTGTTGTCCATCGGTAGCCAAACGCCGTTCATTCCGATCTTATCGCGCAGTTTTGCATTAAAATAATCGCTGAAAGTTTCTCCGTTTGCGGCAGCGATAACATCCTGAAGTTTCACATAAACATTGTGGTAAGCCCAACGCGTCCCGGCATCGGCAACATAGGTCAGGCATTCGGGCGCAACGCAATCGCCATTGGCAATGTCTTCAAGGCCGCTCGTCATGGTCAGCAGATGGCGTAACGTTATCAGGTTTTCCATTTCCGGAGTAAGGCTGGTCCAACCGCTGCCGAGGTAATCGGAAACCCGATCGTCAAGGTTCAAAAGACTTTCCTGCTGGGCAATTCCGGTCATTGTTGACGTGAGCGTTTTTCCGGCACTTGCCCAGTACCAGTTTGAATCTATGGAATGTCCGTTAAAGTAATTCTCGAGTACGATTCGGCCGTTGTGCAGCACGATAAACGATTTCGAATGTTTGGCCTCGAGGTAATCGAGTAGCGGAGCGACAGCCGCTTCATTCCATCCGGCTTCGGCGACCGATTCGGTTTCCCAAACGTCACTGGCGACCGGAGGAAAATACAGCTCAGTATTTACGGATTGGCCGGAATCGGAGCTACATCCGCAGATGAGTAAAACTAATGGAAACAGGAGACGCTTCATATTATTTTTGCTTCAGACGTTAAAATTACGCAATCGTTTATCCATTGACGGTGAATTTTTTTCTTTGATGTATCTTTGGCGCCTGATGAATTACAAGCAACTTATCTGTTTTTTCGTATTTGTGGTGGCAAGCGGCTGCAAAAAAGAAGTCACTGCAGCCGACTTACAGCACATCAATGGCTATTGGGAAATCGAAGAAGTTACGATGAATGACGGAAGTCACAAGGAATACCGTGTGAATGAAATCATCGATTACTTTGAGATTGCAGATGGAAAGGGCTACCGCCGGAAAGTACGCCCGCAATTCGACGGAAAATATCTTAACATGGGCGAAGCGGAAGCAATTTCAGTTATTTTTAAGGACGGAAAAGCTATACTCCATTATTCAACCCCATATATGAAGTGGCAGGAAGAAGTGGAGGTATTGAATAAGGACCAGATGATCCTGCAGAACAACGAAGGAACCGAGTATCAGTACAAAAGAGCGGTACCTTTTAATATCAAATAATGGCAAAAAGACTCAACAACGAAAGTCCGATTGGTGATATTCTTAAGGAAATCATCCAGGTCAACAAGCTTCAGCCGGGGATCGATCAGATTTCGGTTGCCGATGCGTGGCGGTCGTTGATGGGAAACGGAGTTAACAGTTACACGCGTAACATCGCACTCAAGGGTAGCACTTTGTATGTTGAACTCACTTCTGCGGTGCTTCGCCAGGAACTCAGCTATGGTAAGGAAAAGATCATCAAAATGATTAATGAAGAACTGAAGCGAGACGTGGTAAAAGACGTCATTTTACGATAAAAAAAATCCCGCTTCGTTGGCGGGATTTTTATTGGGTCAATATCAATTAGAACATTTCGCGTCCTGCAAAATGAAACGCACCTTCGATTGCTGCGTTTTCATCGCTGTCAGAACCGTGGACTGCATTTTCGCCAATTGATTTTGCATATTTTTTTCTGATTGTTCCTTCAGCTGCATCGGCCGGGTTAGTTGCCCCAATCAGGTTACGGAACTCCTCAACTGCATTTTCTTTTTCTAAAATCGCGGCAACGATCGGTCCGCGTGACATGAACTCAACCAATTCACCGTAAAAAGGCCTTGCACTGTGAACCGCGTAAAAGTTCTGCGCATCGGCAACCGTCATCTGTGTCAGTTTTAGGGCAACAATCCTGAATCCGCCTTCTGTAATCATATTAAGTATTCCACCGATGTGCCCGCCTTCAACGGCATCCGGTTTAATCATGGTAAAAGTTCTGTTCGTAGCCATTTTTTCTTTTTTTAAATTGGGTGCAAAAGTACTGTTTAGAATTTAAAAATAAAAATGAATGGACTTTAATAAAATCTTGCATGGTTAACCATCAAAGACAAAAGTGTGCAGTTCAGACTGTTTTTATGACAAATGTTCCGGATAGCGGATCAAGGCTTTCGATCAGCATCGGAATTAGCGCATCGCCGGTTTCAAGGTAAAAGTTTGAAAAATTTAAAACGCGTTCCTGCAGGTTTCCGCCGGGAAAGAGTGATGATTGAAGAATTTCGATGCGATTCAATATATCGGCATGTTTTTTCTTTTCCGCGCGAAGCAATCGCTTTTCAAGATTGTTGAGTCCGTTGATTTGTCGTGCTTCCTGTGCCGCAACTGATTTTTCGAACGAAATATCGGTCGATTTTGCGATTTCCCGAAGTTGTTGGAATTGTTCTTTAAGCGTATTTTTTAAAGCCGAAAAATCAAGCTGTTGCGCCGACAATTTCCTGACTTGCTGGTCTTTCAATATTTCCGGCTTCTGAAAAAGGTTGCGCCATGAAAGGTTTAGGCTGTCTGCTTTTTTCGCCTGCTTTTCGCTGACAATCAGTGCCGAATTTCGAAGCATCAGCATCGGAAAGGTAACATTTGATTTGTCGAAGAACGACTTCAATTCAAGCCAATACGCCAATTCGCCTCCACCGCCGATATACGCCAGATTTGGAAGTATAACTTCTTGGTAAAGCGGCCGCGTCACGACATTCGGGCTGAACTTTTCAGGATTTTCATCGGCAAGTTTCAGGAATTCTTCACGCGAGAAACTGATGTTAGTATTGTTCACCTTGAAAAGTTCGTCTTCTTCAATTATCCGCTCGCGTAAATTGGTGTCGAGATAAAAAAGGTTGATTTCGCGTGGATTAACCTGAACACCGTATCGATCCAGTTTTTGGATCGTATCGGAAACGCAATGAAACGAACGCTGTTCGGTCAGTTCTGCCTTGATATAAGGAACAAAAAGCCTTTTCAATTGCGCGTCATCACCGTCCAAAACTACAAGGCCGTATTTTCCAAAAAGAGTATTTGCAATTAACCGCGTGGCATCTGCAAGGTTGCGATTGCTCAAATACGCATCCTGGAACAACCGCTTCAATTTTTGAGCATTGTTGCTTTCGCCGGTTTCACGAGCCACATCCTCAAATACATATTGCAGCCCTTCGGTAGAAAGCCTTCCAACCGCGCCCGAACTTTCCCGGTTCCAAGTGATCTTTTTGCCGTTCAGGCTAAAATGATTGATTTCAGCGAAATCGTGGTCCTCGGTGGCCATCCAATAGACTGGAACGAAATCGTATTCGGGATATTCCTTCTTTAGTTCTTTTGTGAGATTGAGTACCGTTATGATCTTGTAAAGGAAGTACATCGGCCCTGTAAAAAGGTTCAGCTGATGCCCTGTTGTAATGGTAAAAGTGCTGTTTTTCCTAAGCAAGCCGATATTGTGTTCAGTAGCTTTCGAAATTTCAAATGCGGAATATTGGTTTTGAAGTACGTCAGCAAGTACATTTCGATCAGCCGAAAAATTCTCACCCTTTTCAACAATCTGCGCCTTAAAATTTTTTAGTTCGGGCGTACGGTTGTAAAGCGGTTTGAGATCAGGATTCTTGTCGAGATAATCATTGATCAGGGGCGAAAACCAACCTGATTCCCTACAGCTGAAGTGGTCTTTAGGCATATTGGGCGTCTAAGTGCGCTAATTTACGAATTATTAAACGCATTGCCACACCGTCCATATTGCACAATAAAGCTCTTGGCGTACTTTTGTCGAATGACTACGCCGGTACTTCTCATAACGCCACCATTCACCCAACTGAACACGCCATATCCGGCGACGGCTTATCTAAAAGGTTTTTTGAATACACAGCAAATCACCTCAGTTCAGGCAGACCTCGGAATTGAGGTAATTCTGAAGATTTTCTCGAAAAGCGGATTGGAAAGGCTGTTTTCACAGATTGACAGCGGCAATTTTTCCGACAATGCAATGCGTATCCAGTCTTTAAAAGAGACCTACATTGCCACGATTGATTCGGTAATTTCCTTTCTGCAAGGCCACAATCCGACGCTGGCACTGCGAATTTGCCAGGAGGATTTCCTGCCGGAAGCTTCGCGTTTTGGGCAGTTGGAGGAATTGGAGTGGGCGTTTGGCAGCATGGGTTTGCAGGACAAGGCGAAGCATCTCGCAACGCTTTATCTTGAAGATTTGTCCGATCTCATCGTCGAATGTGTCGATCCGAACTTCGGCTTCAGCCGCTATGCGGAAAGGCTTGGCAGATCGGCTTATTCGTTTGATGCGCTTTATGAAGAGCTGAACAAGGAGCTTTCATTTGTTGATCGCGTCCTCGTCGAATTGCTCGAAGAAAGAACCCGAACCGGTTTGCCGGAACTCGTACTGATCTCGGTTCCGTTTCCCGGGAATTTATTCGCCGCATTCCGAACCGCGCAATGGTTCAAAACCAATCATCCGCAGGTTAAGATCGCGATGGGCGGAGGTTTTCCCAACACTGAACTGCGGAGTCTTTCCGATGTTCGCGTTTTTGATTTTTTCGATTTTATTACGCTTGACGACGGTGAACGCCCGGTTCGTAACCTGATCGATTTCATATCAGGGCAATTTGGAACGGAAGTATTGAAGCGGACCTTCATGAAGGTGAACGGCGTCGTTTCATATTTCGATAACGCCGATCTGGATTACCGCCAATCGCAGGTCGGAACTCCGGATTATTCAGATTTGTTGCTCGACCGTTATATTTCGGTAATTGAAGTGGTCAATCCCATGCACCGAATGTGGAGCGACGGCCGATGGAACAAATTGACGATGGCGCACGGTTGTTATTGGGGAAAATGTACGTTTTGCGATATTTCGCTCGATTATATCAAAGTGTATGAACCGATAGCTGCCGGAATTTTGTGCGATAGGATGCAAGAGCTGATCGATGCAACCGGGCAGAACGGCTTTCATTTTGTTGACGAGGCTGCGCCACCCGCATTAATGCGTTCACTGGCCTTGGAAATCTTGCGCCGTAGGATGATCGTAACGTGGTGGACGAACATCCGGTTTGAGAAAAACTTCACCAAAGACCTATGCGTCCTGCTGAAGGCATCGGGCTGCATTGCAGTTTCGGGCGGACTCGAAGTGGCTTCCGACAGGCTTCTGAAATTAATTGATAAAGGCGTCACAGTTGCCCAGGTTGCAGCCGTCACGAGAAATTTTACCGAAGCAGGCATTATGGTACATTCTTATCTAATGTACGGTTATCCGACGCAAACGATGCAGGAAACGGTTGATAGCCTTGAAATGGTGCGGCAGATGTTTGAGCTCGGAATATTACAATCGGGATTCTGGCACCAATTCGCGATGACTGCGCACAGTCCGGTTGGCATGTATCCCGAACGGTTCGGAGTCAACCGCGTTGCAGAGCCTGCCGGCGGACTTGCTTTAAATGATGTTGAATTCAACGATCCGACCGGAGTTGATCATGAAATGTTCAGTTTCGGACTCCAGAAGTCGTTGTACAATTACATGCATGGAATCTGTTTCGATTACAAGCTGCAGGATTGGTTTGATTTTAAGATTCCGCGCACGACGGTCAGGCCAAATTACATCCAGGAAGTGCTCACCGAAAACGATTCACTGGAAATCCGACTGAATGCTAAAATCGTCTGGATTGGCGGAATTCCGATAGTTTCGCAATTTGTCAAATCGAAGAAAGGACGCAATTGGAATGTGACAAGCTTGAAATTCCACGGACTCAGTGACGTTACGGAAATCGTCATGGACGCCGCCGAAGGATTATGGCTTTTGGAATTTTTGCAAAAAATTTCAGTTCACAACCAGCGACTTCTTACTGTCCGCGATTTTAAAACCGAATTTGAAACCGCGTTTGCCGATTTTGAGTTGTTCTGGCATTCGCGCCCGATGAAGCAATTACGCGAGTTGGGATTGCTCGTATTCTAAGCGTTTTCCAATGTGACCGTGTGCGGCTCTCTTTCCACAGCGGAGACGGCTTCTCCGTACAAATCGAATTCGGTGGCATCGGTTATCTTGACAAAAACAAATTCACCAGTCTTCAAATATTGTTTGGTTGCGTCGATCAGCACTTCATTATCCACATCGGGACTGTCAAATTCGGAGCGCGCGACAAAATGGGTTCCTTCTTTTCGATCGACGACACATTTGTAAATTTTGCCGATTTTTTCCTGGTTTAGTTCCCACGAAATCTGGGACTGGATTTCCATGATCTCATTGGCGCGCTGTTGCTTCACTTCGGCCGGCACATCGTCTTCCAAAAGGTAGGCATGTGTATTTTCTTCATGCGAATAAGCAAAACAGCCGAGGCGTTCGAAACGCATTTCCTGAACCCATTCCTTTAAGATGTTGAAGTCTTCCTCCGTCTCGCCCGGATAACCCACGATAAGCGTCGTTCGGATTGCCATTCCCGGAACGGCTTCCCTGAAGTCGCGAAGCAGCTTGGTTGTTTTCGCTTGCGTTGTACCGCGGCGCATCGATTTTAGGATATTATCTGAAATGTGCTGCAGCGGTATGTCGAGATAGTTGCAAATCTTTGGCTCGCGGCGCATCAGTTCAAGCACATCCATCGGGAACCCGGTTGGGAACGCATAATGAAGCCTGATCCATTCAATGCCATCCACTTTGACCAATTCGGAAAGAAGTTCTGCAAGATTGCGCTTTTTGTATAAGTCGAGTCCGTAATAAGTCAGATCCTGCGCGATCAATATCAGCTCTTTCACACCATTTTTTGCAAGTCCTTCCGCTTCCTTTACCAATTTTTCGATCGGTTGTGACACGTGTTTGCCGCGCATCAATGGAATTGCACAAAAGCTGCATGGTCGATCGCATCCTTCGGCAATCTTTAAATACGCGTAATTTTTTGGCGTGGTCGTAAGCCTTTCGCCCAAAAGTTCGTGTTTGTAATCGGCACCTAGTGCTTTAAGCAAAAGCGGAAGTTCAGTAGTCCCAAAATATTGGTCGACGTTTGGAATTTCTTTTTCAAGATCCGGGCGATACCGTTCCGAAAGGCAGCCGGTAACAAAGACTTTATCAACCTCGCCACGCTGTTTTTTATCGGCATATTCCAAAATCATGTTTACGCTTTCAGCCTTTGCGTTGTCGATAAAACCACAGGTATTGATTACGATAACGTTTCCTTCTTCGTGTTGTGCCGCTTCGTGGGTGACCTCTTTTCCGCTGGCGCGGAGTTGTCCCATAAGCACTTCACTGTCGTAAACGTTTTTCGAACAACCAAGTGTTATTACATTAATCTTATTTTTCTTTATCGATCTGGTTCTCATGAGGCTGAAAAAAAATTGGAGGCGCAAAAATACGCTTTTTCTGAAGCGAATTTCCGATTTGGTGCGGATTTATGATTAAATTAAAAAGCCACCTGTTGGTGGCCTTTGTTAAAGTTCGAATAGAACCGTCAGTGATATGTTATTGTTGACGGAACTTATGTTTGGCGCATCGGTAAAGCCTTGAGAGAAAAAAGGCTGTTGCAGATCCCTTTTTGCGTAAGTATAGGATAAATCTGTTTTAATATGGCCAAAGTTGTATCCGAGACCGCCGGAAATGCTGTTAAGATCTCCCATGATATCTTTGTTTTTGTACGGACTCTGATCCATTCGGTAACCGGCGCGTACGCTCCATTGCTTAATGCGATGTTCGGCACCGATTCGGAGTTCGCTTGCGGTACTCAGGACTGCTGAGAGGTCGCGGTTGACATTGATAAAGTCATTCTCGGGCCCGAATTGAGTGTTGCCATAATCTTTAAACGAGTAGTCGATGCTGATGAGACTTGACTTTCCGAAAACGTAAGCAAAACTGCCTGTCCATTTGCCCGGCGTTTGCAATTTGTATTGGTCATATACGAGGACCACATTTGGATCGACCAATGTTGTGGTGGATTGTTGGGTTTCGGCGTCTACCCATACACTGGAAATGTTTTGTTGCAACTCGTCGTTCAATTGGTACCAGGTCGGAGATTGATAAGAAACCCCTAAACGAAGTGCTTCGGTAGCTTTTACGATTGCGCCAAGCTGAAAGGAAAAGCCGGATCCGTAGGTATAAAGTTCATTGTTAAATCTAAGCCGTTGTACGCCTGCAGTCGGATCATTTGCGTTCTGTTCGTAAAAACTTGTTGCCTGGCGATAATCTGTAAAATGTGAGTTGACGTTCAATCCGAGGTAGAGCCTGTCTTTGTACGAGGCTGCAGCGTTAAAGGAAAGTTTTCCGTTGTATCCAGTCGATACAAATGTATTTTCCTGCTGGTAAGTTCCGGATGGAACATTGGTTACATAGGCAGTGTTTGAGCCTTCGTCAACAGCCGGATTGATCAGGTACGCGTTGTAACCCAGGAAAGCCTGTCCTTCGCCATAGCCTAATTCTTCGTAATAATAGTTCTGCAAAGTGCTGAGTGCAACTCCACCATTCTGATTTGCATAACTGAGGAAGTAGTTTGCGACAGAGTTTGTTGGATTTACGCCTGCAGAAAATGCGGTATTATCAAAATTATTTGCGTTGTCGTAGTTTACGCTGAGCGCGATTTTTCGCCAGTCGTTTTTTTCTTCATTGTTCTTGAAAACAAATACGAAACCCGCTTGGTTAAGGTCGAAAGTGTAATCGTTATCGGTAGTTCTCGTACCAAAATAATCCGATTTGTTTTGGGTGTTGAAGCTGCTGAGTGTAAGTCCAGCCTGATTATTCGTATAAATCGCCGATCCGGCAGGGTTTACATTTATCGCAGACAAATCGCCGCCTAATGCGCCAAAGGCACCCGACATGGCCCGAAAGCGGGCCGTTCCGTTCAGATTTTCCTGGGCGTAACGCACGGCATCTGAAATTTCCTGTCCGGAAACTGTGGCGACGGAAATTACTGTTAATAAGGTAAATAGTACTTTTTTCATAGTTTGGTAAATTGATAATTAAAAAAATACCTACAAAAGTGGAAGCCACTTCTATAGGTATTAATTTTTGCATTTATCTGCGTCCGCCGCCGCTTCTTGTTCCGCCGCCATAACTTCCGCCTGAGCGCGATCCTCCACTGTTTACATTTGGCGAATACGATCTTGTTGGAGTGGATTGCGAACGAACTCCGTTATTTTGTTGTGAAGAACGTGGAGTACCTGTCGATTCGATTCTTGGCGTACTTGTTCTTGGTGTGGTGCTGTATGTGCTGCGTGGCGTTCCGTTATTATAGGTTCTCACACCATTTGTCGTCGCTCGTCTTGTGGGAACGTATCGTGTCGTGTTTTCACCCCGTAGTCCGCCATTGTATGAAGCGTTTCTGCGTCTTGGTTGATGAACATAGTAGTGAGGATAATAATGGTTGCCGTAATAATTGTAGTATGATGCATAATATGGCGCATAATAACTATTCCAGTAACCTCCGTAGTACGGATATGTACTCCATCCGATGCCCCACGATGGAGTGTACCAGGAATTCCATCCCCAATAAGGGCCGTACCAGTAGGTGTTCCAGTAATTGTAGCCCCAATTATTTCCGTAAACATTAACTGTTACATGATCGGATTCACTTCCCCAACCGGAATAACCGTTTGAATAGCCTTCGCCCGAAGGTTGGTCTGAAGTATTGTAGCTGTCGACATCTGTAAAAATTTCGACGTTATCATTTTGCAATGAGCCGAAATAATCTTTGTATTGATTTGTCTGTGAACTTTCCGATTTTGCTCTTGAGCTATCAGCAGATGCCGACTCGCCATATATTCCATCACGATCGTAATAGGAGCTGTTTTGGTAAGAACCACATGAGACGACTACAAATGCAAAAAGTCCTATCAATGACTTGATGGACTTCGCGCTATTTGAAAAGTATTTAGTTTTCATGACGATAGCTTTTTTTATTGTTGAACATTACAAATTTAGTTAGTTTTGCCTTGTTTTAAAGTTAAAAAATGCAAAACAATTTTTGTGCCAAAATAGCATTATGAGCAAGAATCTTACAAGTAGGGAAGCGGATTATTCCAAGTGGTATAACGAGCTGGTGGTGAAGGCAGATCTCGCTGAAAATTCCGGCGTACGCGGTTGCATGGTGATCAAGCCTTATGGCTATGCGATATGGGAAAAAATGCAGCGTGAACTTGATCGTATGTTCAAGGAAACCGGACATCAGAATGCCTACTTTCCGCTATTTGTGCCGAAAAGTATGTTTGAAGCTGAAGAAAAAAATGCGGAGGGTTTTGCAAAGGAATGCGCAATTGTAACGCATTACCGCTTAAAAAATGATGAAAGCGCACCAGGGAAATTGATGGTTGATCCAAACGCGAAGCTCGAAGAAGAGTTGATCGTTCGGCCAACCAGTGAAGCAATTATCTGGAGCACATACAAGAATTGGGTTCAATCCTATCGCGATTTACCGTTGTTGATCAATCAGTGGGCGAATGTCGTTCGTTGGGAAATGCGGACCCGATTGTTCTTGCGTACTGCCGAATTTTTGTGGCAGGAAGGGCATACGGCGCACGCTACCCGAAGTGAAGCAATCGCCGAAGCAGAACAAATGATGAACATTTATGCTGAATTTGCCGAAAATTTCATGGCTATTCCGGTCATCAAAGGCCTGAAGTCGGAAACGGAACGATTTGCAGGCGCAGAAGAAACGTATTGCATCGAAGCGCTAATGCAGGACGGAAAAGCGCTGCAGGCTGGAACATCGCATTTTCTGGGACAAAATTTCGCAAAGGCGTTTGACGTCAAGTTTGCCAATTCAGAAGGTAAGCAGGATTACGTTTGGGGCACATCGTGGGGCGTTTCAACGCGTTTGATGGGAGCATTAGTGATGACGCATTCCGATGATAAAGGGTTGGTGCTGCCACCGAATCTTGCGCCGATTCAGGTAGTAATCGTTCCAATCCACAAAACTGACGAACAGCTGCTTGCTATTGATGCTCGTGCTGGTGAGCTCGTCGCAGGTTTGCAGAAACGTGGCATTTCGGTGAAATACGACAACCGGTCAATACACAAACCGGGATTTAAATTCAACGAATATGAGTTAAAAGGCGTTCCGGTACGTATTGCAATTGGCCCGAACGACCTCGAGAACGGTACTTTTGAAATTGCACGCCGTGATACGTTGACTAAAGAAACGATCGCGAAAGATCAGATATTTGATTTTATTGTTGATCTGCTTGAAACAATTCAGCATGATCTTTATCAGAAAGCGCTCGATTACCGAAATACGCACATAACTGAAGCGAACTCATTTGAGGAGTTTAAGGAGCTTCTTGAAACCAAAGGTGGCTTTATTTCAGCGCATTGGGACGGAACGGCGGAAACCGAAGAAAAAATCAAGGAGCTGACTAAAGCAACAATCAGATGCATCCCGCTTGACCGCGTGGAAGAGCAGGGAAGGTGCGTTCTCACTGGCCGCGAATCAAAAGGAAGGGTTCTGTTTGCCAAGGCATACTAGAAATTTTCAAAAAATATTTTGCTGGTTCTTGTGCGAATAAAAAATAGTTGTATTTTTGCAACCGCAATACAGCAAATGGCCCGTTCGTCTATCGGTTAGGACGCCAGGTTTTCATCCTGGTAAGGGGGGTTCGATTCCCCCACGGGCTACAGATTCAGTTTTAATGAACTTTTTCCGGCCTTAGAGGAACTACGGTCCGTTCGTCTAGGGGTTAGGACGCCAGGTTTTCATCCTGGTAACAGGGGTTCGATTCCCCTACGGACTACATAAAAAATAAATTATCAGTAAGAAAAATGGCAAATCATAAGTCAGCACTTAAGAGAATCAGAAGTAACGAAAAGAAAAGGGTACTGAACAGGTATCAGCACAAAACCACCCGTAATGCCATTAAAGCATTGAGGTTGTCAACTGAAAAGTCAGATGCATCTGCAAAACTGTCGGCAGTGATCTCGATGATCGATAAGCTTGCGAAGAAAAACATCATCCACAATAACAAAGCTTCCAACCTGAAGTCGAAATTGACAAGGCACGTTGCGAAAATGTAATGGACTGGAATTTGAAAACAAAAGCCTCTGATTTCAGGGGCTTTTTTATTTTTGTAAAACTTCTTTCAGCTCTTCGAGCATGTCAACCGTAATTGGTTTCGACAAAAAATCAATAACCATTGGGTAAGTCTTAGCCTTGTCGACATCGGCGGGATCGATGGTACTGGAAAGCACAATCACTTTCGTAGCGGTCAAAAAGTTGGCGTAGGTCTTTGAAAAATTATCCAGGAATTCCCATCCACCCATTACCGGCATATTCAGATCTAAAAAAATAAGCTCGGGATAGTTTTCTTCATTGTGAAGGATGAGGTTGTCAAAATAATGCAGCGCTTCCTCGCCGTTGGCAGCCGAATCGGTGTGCTTCGCGAACGTAGCTTTCGAAATGACCTTGCGGCATAACATCAATGTAATCGGATCGTCATCAACGCATAAAATCCTTTCTAGCATCTTTATCGGTTTTTAAATGAAAGGGTAAACGTAGTTCCTTTGTTCACTTCACTCTGCACCGAAATCGATCCGCCCATCGCTTCAACTTGCGATTTAACGAGATATAATCCGAGGCCTTTGCTGTCTGGATAATTATGGAAACGCTGGTAAAGTCCGAAAATCTTATCGGCATTGCGCTCGAGGTCGATTCCGATTCCATTGTCCTTAAAGGTGATCGTGATGTTATTGCCGACTTGCTTCGAAGACACCTGAATCTTCAACTGGCGCGTCGTCGACCGGTACTTGATCGCATTCGTCAGCAGGTTCAGCAAAATGCTTTCAAGATACGACTTGTTAATATTGAGGATAGATACCTTCGCCAATTCGATTTTGATGATCGGCTTGTGAAGGCTGATCAGGAATCCAAGCTGATTGAAGACATTTTCAAATACTTCCTGGATCTGAACTTCCTCTTTCTGGATTGACGGATTGTCTTTAATGATAACAACTTTTACCAAATCATTAATCGTCTCGTTCAACAAGTGCGTCGACCGTGAAAAGCCGTCGAGAATCTCTTTCAGTTCGTCATTTTCTACCGGAATATCTTCCATCAGGTTTAAAAGTCCGGTCAGGTTCGACAACGGCGCCCTGAAATTATGCGAGGTAATGTACGAGAACTGCTTAAGGTCGCGGTTATTTTGCGTAAGTTCACGGATCAACTGCTCTTTTTCCTTTTCCTGCTTTTTTTCTTCGGTGATATCACGCTGGATAGAAATCCAATGCGAATGTTCTCCTTCTTTATTGGTGATCGGGATCATCGAAAAATTCACCCAGTATTCCTCACCATTTTTCCTATGGTTGAGAGTTTCGAATTTAAATTCCTTCTTATTTTTAAGCGCTTCCGAGAGTTTTGTGATCTGTCCCGCAACCGATTTCTTGCCCATAAATATGCTTGGCGCCTTGCCGATGACTTCACTCGGTTTAAATCCTGTCATCTGCGTGAATGCTGGGTTGACGAACACAATTTTTGGAATTCCGCTGCTGCTGGCCTTTTCGGCTTCTGAAATAATTACCGAATCCTTCGTCTGCGTAACCACGGTTTCAAGAAGCTTCAGCCTTTGTTCTTCTTCTTTTTGGCGCGTGACGTCCTGCATCGCACCGATCATCCGAAACGGCTTACCGTCGCTGTCCTTTACAAGGAATCCCCGATCGAAAACATATTTATACGAGCCATCGGCACACGCAAAACGGTATTCGTCCTGCCACTTTTCGACCTTTTCCTCAAGGAAATTATACAATTTTACCGATACGCGGATGCTGTCCTCCGGGTGAACGCGGTCAAACCACCATTTCGACGTTTTTCCCACATCTTCCTTTTTATAACCAAAAACGCCCTGAATTCCTTTATTCCACAAAAAGTCGTCTTCCTGGATTTTCCAATCCCAGATCGTATCGCTGGTCGCTTTGGCCACGATGTCATACCGCTCTTTTGCGCGTTCGGTCTCTTCAAACGAATTGCGGTTTTCGAGAAGTACGCCAATCAGGTTGGTCACCCGGTCAATAAGGTTAATTTCCTCCTGACGCGGCGATTTTACGGTTTTATAATAGGTTGCAAATGACGCAATCACTTTGCCTGTGCGTTTTTTTACCGGAACCGACCAGCAGGCTTTATAACCAAATGCACGTGCAACATCTTTGTAGTCTTTCCAGAGCGGATCGTTTTGGATGTCGCTTACAAATACGCTTTTTCCGCGGTACATAGCCGTTCCGCAAGAGCCTACCGCCGGCCCAATCTCTGCTCCAGAGGTTGCCTGAACATAATCCGGATCGATTTTACCGCTGGCAATAACGTGCATTTTGTGGTCGTCAGACAGCGACATGATCGTACAGTACGAATCCGGAATAAGGGTTTCGATATTTGCAACCAGTTTATTGATTACGAAATCAAAGCTGATTTTGGGATTTGCATTCAGCTCGTAGATTTCTTTCTCAATGGCAAGGATGGTTTCCTGGAATTTACGCGTGGAAATGTCCTGCATCGCTCCGACCTTCTTCACCGGAATGCCATTACTCCAAAGGATATTGAATCGGTCAAGAATATCGGCATACGTGCCATCACTCTTTAAAAGTTTGTATTCAATTTCGAAGTGCGTAGTATTTGGATCTTCGACAGTTGAGTTCAGGAAGTTATAAACCCGGTCCCGGTCGTCAGGATGAAGGCATGTTTTGAAAAAATCTATATCAGTGATCTGGTTATCAAACACGTATCCGAACAAAGTATGGTACGACGAACCGGAAATGTAAATTTTCTTTGTCACGAAGTCGTAATCGTAAATTGCATCGCTGGTCGCCCGGGCTATTGCCTCAAATCTTTCAGTGCTTTCGCGGATTTTCCGTTCATTTTCGACCCGCGCCGTCACATCGATGCTTAGGACCATTCGCGCCTTTCGGCCTTCAAAATCGATTTCATTGCTCTCAATCTGAACATCGATAATTTCGCCGTTTTTCTTGATATGCCGAAACGTTCCGGTTGAATACGCACTGTTATTTTTGACATCGATCAGCGCCTGATGGAATAAGATGATATCTTCTTTCGGGCGGATATCGTGAATTGTCATTGATCGAAATTCCTCCAGGCTGTAACCGTAATGGCGCACCGCTGCCTGATTGACATAAAGGAACCTGAAAGTATCTTTATCGTAAATCCATTTTGGAAGTGGACTCAATTCAAAGATGCTTTTGTATTTCTCTTCCGACTCCTTTAATTTGTTGAGAGTTTTCGCGCGTTCGATTGCATACGTTACACTTTTATGCAACAGCGGCGCGGTGAGTTCATCTTTTAAAAGGTAGTCGGAGATTCCCGTTGCAAGTAATTTAACGCCGTTTTTATTGCTGTTTCCGGTCAGTACTATTACCGGTATCTGCACGTTCAGCGACAACACTTCCCGGATCAGGTCGTCACCGCTAAGGTCCGGTAGGGAAAGGTCAAGGATGATCACGTCGGCATCGGGATTTCCGGTGATCAGCTTCTTGGCATTTGAAAAGTTCTTGCCGCGTAGTACGGACGGATTGTCAAAACTTTCCGATAGAAAATCCTCAATAAGGACAAAGTCGCCCGAATTGTCTTCGATCACCAGAATCTTGAAATCCGAAGCGGTGGCTATCATTTGGCTTCGTTTTTAGTACGATCCCAAAACGCTTCTATTGTTTGGACAACATTGGCAAAATCACCGGCATCAACAGGCTTTGCGATGTAGAGATCCGCCTCGTTCTGAAACGATTTTACGATGTCGTCCTGAGATGAAGACGTGGTAAGCATGATAACCGGAATGTGGCTTTTATGTGAGTTAGTTCGAATTTGCCGGAGCACTTCGTGGCCGTTGATTTTCGGCAGGTTAACATCCAGCAGAATCAGGTCGGGCTCATCGGCTTCCGTATAAGGTTCGCGGTTTTCGATGTATTGAATGGCTTCCCAACCGTCTTTGACCACCGTGACTTTTTTTGGCATTTTGCCTTCCTTCAACGCATCAACAGTTAACAGTATATCTCCTTCATTATCTTCGACCAGCAATACTTTGATCTGGGTCATCTCTCGCGTTTTGGGTTAAACAAATATATATAAACTATTTTTTAATTGTAAAATAAAAAGTACTGCCCGCTCCGGTCTCTGATTCCACCCAAATCCTGCCACCACTGCCTTCGATGATTTTTTTACATATCGACAAACCGATTCCCGTTCCGGAATACTCGTCGCGGTTGTGGAGCCGTTGGAACAGCACGAAGATTTTGTCAAAGAATTGCGCTTCCATTCCGATTCCGTTGTCGGCAACCGAAATCTCCCAAAAACCATCAACTTCCCGGCAACCGATCTTTACCTCCGGCCTTTCATTGCTGCCCTGATATTTAATTGCATTACCGATGAGATTCTGGAAAATTTGCTGCATCGATATCCTGCTGAATGACACCACAGGAAGCTGTTCAACGGTTATGGAAACGTTTTTTTCCTGTATAGCCGCCGTGTTCAGCTTCAGCACTTCCGAAGCCAATTGGTTTAAATCGACTTGCTCGGTGGTAATGTCGGCCTTTCCGGCGCGTGAATATTCCAACAAGTCCAGAATCACTTTTCTCATCCGCACCGCACCATCAACCGCAAAATTCAGGTATTGCTTTCCTTTTTCGTCCAACTTTCCGTCGTACTTCTTCTCGAGCTGGCTTAAAAAACTGGTCACCATCCGAAGCGGCTCCTGCAGGTCGTGCGAGGCGATGTACGCAAATTGTTCGAGTTCAATATTCGATTTGGCAAGGTCTTCAATCGTTTTTGACATTCGCTCGTTAAGATCACGCAGCGTTTCCTCATTTCGCTTCCGATCGGTAATATCGCGGATAAACGCACAGAAAATTTCATCTTCGCCTTCCTGTCGGATCGGAAGTACCGTCAATTCAATAGGAAAATGATGGCCCTCACGGTTAACCGCCGTCAGTTCAAGCAATGTGTTGATGGCCCGGCCCTGTCCCGTTTCCATGTATCGTTTGATTCCGTTCCGGTGCATTTCCTTATACGGATCGGGAATTATATAATCGGAAAGCCGTTGTCCCACAACTTCTTCTTTCGTCCAGCCAAAAATCTTTTCAGCCTGCGGGTTCCAAAGCGAGACCGTATCGTTGGCATCAATGCAGATAATGGCATCCAGTGCGGCATTCATGATCAGCCTGCGGAGTTCTTCGGTTTTCGTTGCCACGTGTTCCAACGCCGAGCGATACCGTTTCTCACTGCTGTTCAGTTGGCGCTCTATTTTTTTTCGGCTGCTCACATCTTCAACGGTAACGACGATAAAACGCCGCCCGTCAGAAGCGGTGATCATTTGCGCATGACTTTGGACTTCAAGTAGGCTGCCATCGCGCTTTTGCCGTTTCCATTCGCCCGAAAGGGTTTTTCCGCTGGTAAAAAATGCATTCGTGATGTTGATTGCATTCTCCTTTTCATTGTCAGGAACGATCTCCAGAAAAGAAGTTCCGATCATTTCCTCTGGTCGGTAACCGAAAAGATCGGCATAAGCAGGATTGACGAAAGCAAAAGTACTGGCTTCGTCTACAAGGCAAACCGCCGAACTGACTGCCGAAAGCGTAGCGGCCAGCAGCGGATTTTCTGAACAAAATTCGTGGGTCATTATTTTCAATTGGTATCGTTAAAAATAAATATTTAAAATCCGCGTGCAGCTGCCCGCCAACAAATTTGTCAACAAACGTTTACGTTATGACCACTGAAAAAAATGTGGCGAAACTTCAAAAAATAAAGTCTACATTTGCACCTCAAAAAAATTTACATGCAATCTATCAGGAACATAGCCATCATTGCCCACGTTGACCACGGTAAAACCACTTTGGTCGACAAGATCATGTACCACTGCCAGCTTTTCCGTGAAAACGAAAATACGGGTGACTTGATCCTCGACAACAACGACCTTGAGCGTGAGCGCGGCATTACGATTACGTCAAAAAACGTAAGCGTTGTATATAAAGGAACAAAAATCAATATCATCGATACACCAGGTCACGCCGATTTTGGTGGCGAAGTAGAGCGAGTGCTCAACATGGCCGACGGTGTGTGCCTTTTGGTTGATGCGTTCGAAGGCCCAATGCCACAAACGCGTTTCGTACTTCAAAAAGCGATCAACCTCGGATTGAAACCGTGCGTTGTGATCAATAAGGTTGACAAAGAAAACTGTACTCCGGAAGAAGTCCACGAAAAAGTATTCGATCTCATGTACGAACTCGGCGCAACTGAAGAGCAGCTTGACTTCCCGACTGTTTACGGTTCTGCAAAACAAAACTGGATGTCCGACGATTTCCGCAAGCCAACAAACAACATCGAACCGCTTCTTGACATGGTGATCAAAAACGTTCCGGCGCCAAAAGTTTCTGAAGGAACGCCGCAGATGCTGATCACTTCACTCGACTTTTCTTCTTTCACCGGCCGTATCGCGATCGGAAGGTTGGAGAGAGGCGTACTTCGTGAAGGAATGCCAATTTCGTTAGTGAAACGTGACGGGAAAGTGATAAAGTCAAGAATCAAGGAACTCCATACTTTTGAAGGCCTTGGCCGTAAGAAAGTAGAAGAGGTTGTAGCAGGCGATATCTGCGCCATTGTTGGTGTGGAAGGTTTTGAGATCGGCGATACCATCGCTGATTTTGAAAATCCGGAAGCGCTTCAGACCATCGCGATCGACGAGCCAACAATGAGCATGCTTTTTACGATCAACGATTCACCATTCTTCGGAAAAGAGGGAAAATTTGTAACCTCGCGCCACATCAAGGACCGTCTCGCACGTGAACTTGAAAAAAACCTTGCACTGCGCGTAGGTGAAACTGATTCGGCAGATAAATTCATGGTCTTTGGCCGCGGCGTACTCCATTTGTCGGTTCTTATCGAAACCATGCGCCGCGAAGGTTATGAGCTCCAAATCGGACAGCCACAGGTTATCATCAAGGAAATCGACGGCGTCAAATGCGAACCTGTTGAAGAGCTTACGATCGACCTTCCTGAAAATCTTTCGGGCCGCGCGGTAGAATTCGTGACCATCCGAAAAGGCGAAATGCTCAGTATGGAAGGAAAAGGCGACAGGATGATCGTCAAATTCAACATTCCGTCACGCGGAATCATCGGTCTGCGTAACCAATTGCTCACTGCAACAGCAGGCGAGGCGATCATGGCGCACCGTTTTATCGGATACGAACCGTACAAAGGTGAGATTCCGGGCCGTAACAACGGTTCACTGATTTCAATGGAAAACGGTAAGGCAATTCCTTATTCAATCGACAAACTTCAGGATCGCGGCAAATTTTTCGTCGATCCAAACGAAGATATTTACGAAGGCCAGGTTATCGGCGAAAACTCACGTGGCGACGATATGACCGTCAACGTGACCAAAACCAAGAAACTTACGAACGTGCGTTCTTCGGGTGCCGACGACAAAGCGCGGATCATTCCCGCAATCAAATTCTCACTCGAGGAAGCGCTCGAATACATCCAGAAAGACGAATACGTCGAGGTAACTCCAAAGTCCTTGCGACTGCGGAAAATCTACCTGAACGAAAACGACAGGAAAAGATTCAAGATCTAATTCGAATAGTCCTAATAAAAAAAGCCATCCTAACAAGGTGGCTTTTTGTTTGGGCGTTTACCGTTCGCGATTGCTGGTAACAATATCCATTATCTAAATCGCGCTCGCGGCCGGGCTATCCGTTTCAATTTTTATCGCTGCCGCGCTAAAAGATTTCCACTGCTATCCCTAACGCTGCTTTGAATCAAGTTTATCGTTTCAACGCGAAGTGTCCTTTGAACATGCGTCCGTCGTCAAGTTTTATCACATACCAGTAGTCGGTCGATGGCATGGGCTGGCCGTTGTACGTTCCGTCCCATTCCATCGTGGCGCCGAATTCCTTCAGCAACTTTCCGTACCGGTCAAAAATCATCACCAAAGTGTTCGGTCCGTAACGGCTGTTAACGCCTTTGATGCTCCAGGTATCGTGATATCCGTCGCCATTTGGAGTAAAATATGCCGGAATTCCCAATACCGATATTTCCTGGCTCGCCACCGGGCAGCCGTTCAGGTCTTTGACATAAACCACATGGATTCCCGGCGCCACGTTCGTAAACACGTTCGAAGTCTGGAACGCGTTCAAATGGTCAAGGCTGTAAACGTAATTTCCGTAGCTGTTTGAGCTGATAGTAACCGTCACAGTATTGTTTTCCGACAAATCTGTGATGGCGATATCTTCAATTATGGCAGTGCTCGAAGAGATGACCGGAATTGTGCGCACTTTGAAACAGCCGTCTGCGTTGGTAACCTTAACGGTATATGTTCCGATTGTGCTTACCGTTAATGTTGAAGAATGCGCTCCGGCAATCGTCGTTCCTTCAAAAGCCCATTGATACGTATAATCGCTTTCGGGCGTACCGTCGAGAATTCCGGCATCCAACGTAGTTGTAAATGACATTGAGTTGACACAAACCACATGGTTTTCCAACGCGTCATTCACCTCAATTTGCGGCAGCGGATTCACCTTGATATGTATCTGGGCAATTCCGGCGCACCCCAACTGGTTTTCCACACGCGCGTAAACAATTTGCGGCGCGTACGGTTGAAGGTTTACATAAGCTTGTGGGTTGGCAATCGCATTTTGCTCCAGCAACGCATCGGTTTCGTTTTCGTAATATTTTATCGTTTGGCCCGCGCCTATGGCTACCGGTGCTGTGGTGAGATTAAAAGTGTGAAATCCGTCTTCAATTCCGTCGTAATCGCAGACTTCAGGAAGATTGATTTGTTGGTTCGGCAACACGTTCACCGAAAGAGTCAGCGTGCTAAAACTAAAGCAACCTGTAGCCGTATTCGTAACCCGAACGACAATTGCCTGCGGGTTTGAAATGTTCGTATATTCCAATGGAAGTTGCGCTGTATCAGCCTGTGCGTCAGTAAGGTTTTCGAAATAAGCCGTAACCAACGTCGCATTGTTGGCAGTGAAAAGCGCGTCGGCTTCCGATAAGTTAAAAACCGTAAAACCATCGGGCGCATTGCCTGAATCGCATTGAACAATAGTTCGCGTGACTGCTTCCGGTAGCGGATTTATCGACAGGACCGCATCCGAAGAGAATAATCCGCAAATGTTCCCGGTCCGGTTCAACAGGACGCGGTAATGATAGCCTTCCATTGACGGTACAACCGAATTCACCGTCAGCGTTGCAGTCTGCGTCCCGGTGTATTGCGATCCGTCGGAAATATTTGCATAATTGACACCGTTGGCCGAAACCTGCCACTGAAAGGTGACACCTGCAGTTGCTTCAACCGTGAAAGTCGCATTTTGCGCCTCGCAAGTTGTCACATCCAATGGCTGGATCGTAATATCGATCGGGGTTGGATTTGTGTATTCGGGATTTGGTACAGTATATCCGCCAGCGCCGGTCACGACTCCGCCTGAATTAACTGTCGGTGGAACATTGTTTCCAAGAAAACCATCATTATTTGGATCCGAGAACCCAGCTTCGCGCACATCGCTGCACAGGTCATTGTCATTATCCGGATCAATGTAGTCGAATAGAGTGTCGCTATCGGTATCCGAAAGTGTATAACTGATAGTTCCGCTATCGGGTGAATCTTCAAGCTGATTTGAAAGTCCGTTCACGCCAAAGCTCGCGGCATTTCCATCCACGATTCCGTTCCCGTTTGCATCGGTTGCACCACTTCCGGACTCAACGAGATCAAAAATCCCATTGTTATCGCTATCAAGGTCGAGGTAATTGAAGACACCGTCGTTGTCACTGTCGGCCGGAGTAAAACCATTGCCAAAAATATTGTCGAGTCCGTCCAGATTCGCATCCGCCAAACTCAGCTGCTGAAAGTTGCTCCCTTGCGATTCGTACAAATCGGGAATTCCGTCGTTGTCGCTATCTTGGTCGATCTGGTCCGGAATTCCGTCGAGATCGGAATCTTTTGGCAGGCAGGAAGCCAAAATCCGGAACGTTGCGTTGGCGGGCGCCGAATCAGTAAGATTGCGCAAGGTAAATGTGAATGAATTCGCGAGGTAACTTTGGAATTTAAAAGTGCCCGTCCCGGCGGCGAGCGGCGTTGCGCTGTTCAGCCTGAAACGAATTTCAAACGACGAATATTCAGTGATCCCACTTTCGTAAATTCCATCGTAATTGGTATCGATCAAAAGCTGGTTAGTCGGATTCAACACTGTCATTGTCTGATTCACCGGAGCGCTTACGATGTATTCGGCGCCGGAAGTTATCAAGTTCGCGGCCGATGCGGTTTGCGGATAGTCAAAGGTGTAGCTCACCGGTTGTACAAAATCCATCCGGTAAGAAACCGAATTCCCTTTTCCTGCAGTCACCTGTGCGACAAATGATCCGTCTGCTGCGCCCGCAAATGGAACCGCCGCCGGCGTGCCCACAGCAGGAGGAAAGCTACCGGTAAACGAATTGGAGTAGGTGCTTAAAGTGATATTTCCTCCCGAGGGATTCGAAAGATTAATCGGAATGCTTCCGTACGATTCTGTACAATTGGTGATTCCGTCGTTGTCGTTGTCGAGATCGATGTTATCATTTGCCAGGTCATCATCCATGTTCGTTGCGCACGAGCTGACTGGTATTTTGTCCGAAATCAACGTGGTTCCGCAAGCTCCGATCGTTGCCGAAACATGGTAGTAACCGGGCTGTGTTGGCGTATAGCTGCTCGAGGTCGCGCCTGCAATCGGTACGTCATTAAAATACCATTGAAAAATATCAAAAGCAGTCAACGGACTCACCGACAGCGCTACGTTAGGAAGGCAGTTCGGCTGTGCGAGATCGATACGCGCAAATGCAATTTCAGGTTTAAATGTAAATCCGGAGTAATATCCGCCAAATGTTGCAGCATCGCTCGATCCGTAAGAAGCGAGATACAACTGCCCGCTTGAGAAAACCGATACATTTCCTGAAAGACCCGTAATGATATAAGTTACATAATCGGGATTCCCCGCCACAGCTGTTGGTCCGGTCACAATTACGCCTGACGGAAGCGCTGCGAGTGGATATGGATTGCCATCAATGACAAAATTCAGTGTTGCACCCGTAAGCGTAACCAGCGTTACCCGGCCGTTAAAAACGCGGGTTCCGATTTCGTTCAGATTTGGAATGTTGTCGATGATCCGGGGTGTTTCACAACTTAACGGCGGAACGAAAAACATTTCCTGGTTCGCCTGGTCCGGACGGCCATCGTCGCCGATGCTTTGGTACGCAAAAACATTTTTTGAGGTGTGGACAAACAAGTTTCCGCTTGGCGAATAATACGCGCCGCCGAGAGCTACATATTCGCCGGCATCAATCGTGAATGCGGGAGTCGTACTGGTTCCGAGAAAAATATCGGTATCATCTTCGTTCGCAATCAATAGGATTCGTTCGACCGCGTTTTGCCCGGTACTTTTAATGAAAATATAATCCTTTCCCGTTCGCTCAACTGATACGATCTGGTCGAATCCAAGATCGAGATTACTTAATTCGCCGTTCGATCCGCCAAAAGAACCGCAGGTCACGGCAATTGGCTTGTCGGATGTCACCAACGAGCCGATCAATCCGTCGCGGTTGGCATTGGTAGGGCCTTCTACAGCAAGAACATAACTTTGTCCGCTATTCAACATTACGCCAGGCGGCGTATTTCCTGCCACGGGATTGTTAATAATGGAAACTCCGGGCTTGATGTCACTAAATTGTACAAAAGTGTTGTTTTCGGTTGCCATGACGGATATGAACGTCTTCTCGGTTTCATCAAAAAAAGGGATGGCGGTATTTAAGAAGGCGCCAATCCGAAATTCGGTTCCAAGCGCGGCCAAGCCTTTCGAAACAACTTCTCCGGCCTGATTACCACTTCCTGCGATAACACGGACCGTGACGTAAATAAGGTCTTCTGCCTCAACGATAAAACCTTTATCGGACAAAACCGTACTGCACTCGCTTCCGCTGGCATTAAGTTGCGTATTGACTCCGACGCCGATGTTGTAGATGTACGGTGCGTTGCGGGAAACGGTGCCCGTAACTTCCGAAGTGCCCAACCTGATGATGCGAAAATTTACAGGTGTAAGGTTTGGAGTTGAAATGTAGAGAAATTGCTCTTGGGGTACGACATTATCAGAGGCCGAAACGGGCGGAATATAGTGGGTTTTGCTGAATTGGGCAATGCCGGTCGATGCACTCAGGAGCAGCAGCAGCAAAAACAGGTTCTTTTTCATGCGATAAATTTAGGTAAAATAAGCATTACCTTTTGAGGGCAAAATGGCTTTTGAAAACACGTCCGTCGGGCAGTTCCAACGTAAACCAATAATCTGTCGAAGGCATCGGAACTCCTTTTCTTCTTCCATCCCAACCGGATTGACCGCCATGGAAACTATAAATGAGTTTGCCGTATCGGTCAAAAATATTCACTTTCGACTTAGGCTGCCTGTCAAGGAATTTTATTTCCCACAAGTCGTGGATGCCATCGCCATTTGGAGTGAAATAATGCGGATAGTCCATTACTACAACAGCAAAAGGGCCGGAAACCCCACATCCGTTGACGTCATTCACGTAGATGGAATATTCTCCAGGTGCCAGCCCGTTGAAAGTCGGACTCGATTGATAGGTTGCGCCGTCGATCGAAAATTCATAATCGCCGTTGCCGGTATATTCGACTGTGATGCTGTTTTCCGAGGATGAAAAATCGTGGATATCAGCGCCCGTAATTGTCGCCGGGCCTGAAGGTGTGACCTCAAAAGTTTTGACCGCCTGGCAACCGTTGCTGTTCGTAATTGTAACCGTATGCGTTCCGGGCTGACCGGTTACGATGCTCGCAGTTGTTTCACCGGTATTCCACAAATAAGACGTATATCCTGACGGTGCAGCAAGCGTCACAGAATCGCCGGCGCCACATAAAAATAACTGCTGATTGCCGGCGCCTGAAAGAGCAAAAGTGTGCGCCTGAAGTGTCACCGGGACAATTCCGTAGCAATCCGGGCCATTAATGATCCGCGCATAGATAATCTGCTGTTGCGGTTGTGTATTTGTAAAATTAATTGGAAGTTGATTTTGTTCAGCAAGTGCATCGCTTTCCGAAGCATAATATTCAACAAGCAATCCGGCAGGCAATCCGGTGAGAATCTCAGTTGTAACACCGGTCAGATTAAAGGTCATGATTCCGTCCTGATCGTTGTCGCACTGCGAAACATGCGCTGACGGAACAGGCGCATTATTTGAAATTTGCAGATTTAATGTTGCATAGTTCGCGCATCCGAACTGATTCTCAACGCGTGCAATCACTGAGGTTGCAACTGCATTTGAAAACGACGTGGGATTTGTAATCGGATTGATTTGGTTTTGGGCGTCAGATTGATTCAAATAATAAGTGGCCGCCGACAAATTGGGATCCGACATCGTGATGATGCTGTTCATTCTGGTCAGATCAAAGTTGGATATTCCGTCGCCATTGTCGTCACATTGGACCAAAACCGCAGGATCGGCCAGCGTCGGTAGCGCCGAATATTCGATTGTGACAATTCCTGTTGCGACGCATCCGCCGGTCCCGAGATTGACGCGGACTTCATACACACCGGGTTGCGTTACCACATATTGCGGATTTGTCCCACTTGCAACCGGATTGCCGTTCATGTACCAGTCGTAAGTATTGGATCCGGCTTCAGTTGCGTCAAGCGTGTAGGATTCGCCATAGCAAACCGGATTATTTGTCGCAACCAATTGATCAGGTCCGAGATCGGTCCCAACGTTGAAGCTTCCGCCGCCCAGGAAAATGGCAGAATCGTAGCGGATGTTTTCCTCATCGGCAATCACCAATTTTATATGATAGGTGACTCCGGGAACAACCGTCGCCGACGCTGTCATCACAACGGTTTGCCCGTTAAAATTTGCGGGATAGGTCGAATCGTTGAATCCGCCAAAGTAATTTTCATTTTCGGCGCCACAACCGTTCGAACCGCCAATGTCGGGATGTACGGTCGTCACCAAAACCGGTGTGTTCGTATTTGGGACAAGCGCCAGATTCTGATAAGGTGCGGTACTTCCGACCGGCTTCAGCAGAAACGCGAAACCATCGGAATAGTGGCACGGCGCACTTCCCTGATATTCTTCGGAAGCAAAAATGTAATCAAAACTGATATGGCTTGTCAGCGGCGTAAAGTCGAATTCAAGCGCGGTCGCGTTGTAAGTCTGCTGGATCCCGAGCGCCTGTTCCAAATCGTAATCGCCGGCCCAGTTCACCGAACCTTCATCGACCAGATTGTCGTTCGGGCCTTCCGCGCGGATCGCTCGCGCAGTACTGAGCACAATTCCATTGGCAAACGGAAAAGCGCCACCGCCGGTAAAATAGCCGTAACTGTTCTGGCCATTACTGAAAGAATCGCCTGAGACTGTGAAGTTGGAAACGTTGGCACAAGGACTGTTCACCAGCACATCCTGAACGAGTTGTTGAGCCGTATAGGTATCGTCGACCTGTATGTTTTGAGAGGCGGCAACAACTGAAAAAAGCAGTGCTGCCATGCATTTGCCGGGGAAATTCATAGCATCGGCAAAGATACTACAAATCTCTCTTTTGAAGCAGCTTATAAGAACTTAACACAAAAATAACAGTCCACGCCAACACGATCAATATGGTCGTAAAATGTACGCCGTAATCCTTTATCTGCTTGGCGCCACCAATCGTGGATTCAATGTTTTGGATAACGGAAAGGCGGGTGAATGGCTCGACAATCAGATTTGACATCGACTCGAGCGGAAAGAACTGCATAATCTTCGGCGCAACGTCGCTATCGGGGAAGATTTTGAAAGTCAGAAGGCCTTTGGCAATGCTTTCGACAATATTCCATACGAATAGGAATCCGAGCGCGAATGCTGAGCGTTTTACAAGGATTCCGAGAAAGAGGCAAAAAGAGAAAAACGCAACCAGCTTGATAAAGTAGGCGAGCAGGTATTGCAGGTCTGAAAATACAATGCCGATTTCAGTATACGACGAAAATGAATATCCCAGAATGAGCGAGAGCACAAAAATAAAGACCGTGGAAGCCGCAGCATAAATCAGCACGGTCAGGAATTTTGACATTATGAATTCCTGTTTGCTCATTCCGTCGATGAGGTTTTGCTTGAGCGTCCCGTAGCTGTATTCGTTCGCCATCATTGAAACGATTACGATTGCAAGGAAAAATTTCAGGATTGCCGCGATGTAGGTGTTGAAATGCCAGATGTATGGAAAATTGAAAATTCCCTGATCGGCGATATGGAACTTTAAATGGCCGATATTGAACTTTATTGATGCGATGAGCGCTATGAATGAAAGCAGAACGAAATAGCTGATGCTTAAGATCCGGCTAGCCTTGTTTTTCCAGATTTTCTGAAATTCAATTGAAATGAGTCGGTTCATGGTTGTTGTTCGGTTTTTGTCAGCTCTAAAAATTGTTCTTCAAGCGTGTTTTTTCGTTTCACAAGATGGTTGAGATAGATCGATTTTTCGGCCAGGAAGCGGTTGAGATCTGCAGCGTCGACCTGCGTTCCAAGATAAACCAGGATTTTTCCGTCCTGCTCGATTACCCTTGCCACCGCCGGATGCAACTTTATTTCCTCAAGCAATCGGGAATTGTCGCTCGATTGCATTTCAAAAAATCCCTCGTTTGTGGTCATTCCGTCAACAGTTCCCGAATACAGGATTTTGCCTTTGCGGAGGACGAGAACGTGGCTGCAGACTTTCTCCACTTCATCCAAAAGGTGCGAAGCCAAAAGTATGGTCGTTCCCTGGGATGCGATTTTTTTGATAATGTCGCGGATCTGATGGATTCCCTGCGGGTCGAGTCCGTTGGTCGGTTCGTCGAGAATCAGGATTTCAGGATCGTTCAGCAGCGCCGATGCGATGGCGAGCCGCTGCTTCATTCCCAGCGAAAAAGTGCTGAACCGACTGTCTTTTCTTTCAGTGAGTCCGACGATTTCCAACTTTTCAGCGATCTTGGAGTAATCGATTCCCTTGATCTTGCAAACGAGTTTCAGGTTTTGCTCGGCCGTCATGTACGGATAAAAATTAGGGCGCTCGATTATTGCGCCCACTTTCTTCAGCGCTTCATGCGTTTGCATCGCGCCGCCAAACCAGGTGTATTCACCCGCCGTTTTGTTTACCACATTCAGGACTATGCCCAGCGTGGTCGATTTTCCACTTCCATTTGGCCCGAGAATTCCGTAAACATTGCCTTTGTGGATTTCAAGGGAAACATTGTTTACGGCATGCACATAACCATAACGCTTGTGGAGGTTTTTGATTGAAAGGATTGTTTCCAAAAGGTGTTTTTTGATTGATTGCGAATAGGACGAGCAATATAATCAATTGTTACCGATGCGTCAATCAACTTTTTTTCGCGGCTTGCGTTTGTTGTGCATATTCACCAATTCATGGTTAATCTCGCGCTGCTCAGGAGTGAGTGAAATGAGTTTTCCGTTGTCGTCGTTGGTAACCTGAAGTCCGCAAACCGTGCATTCGCTTTCGCGGAAATAGTTGGTGACAATCCGGGTCGTACGGAACTTGTGGCCGAAAAAGGTACACAGCAGCTTGCCGCCGAAAGCATTACCTATGTATATCATGATTTCACCTTTTTTGATTTCCAGATGAAACTTAAATAACGTCGGATTAACCTCCAAATAAAACCGATGAATTGCTTTTTTAATAAACAAACATCGGAATCGGACTACAATTTAACTTTTTTGTTCCTTGTTGAAATACACGAGGTAATAATACATTTGGCGCTCTTCATCCCAGCCTTTTTCGACAAATTTTTCGGCGCTTTCCGGATTGATGAAATCCATTTTGATCTGGATATTCGTATCGAGGTTGATGACGTTGCGGATCGACTTTCTGGCATCGGAAACAGCCGCATTCGCAATCGGGAAAGTGGTTACGTCCTCAATGCTGTATTTCGGGCCTTTATCGACTTTATAATTCTTGAATTCCGGAATGAGATCAGGATTTTCTAGGACTTCATTCAGGAAGTTCGTTTCCTCGAACTGGTCATTTTTTGCGAAGTAATTCACCGACCGGTTCATGAACATCACTTCTTCTTTTTTGTCTTCTGCCGGAAAAACGACATCCTTGGCAAAATTCTGGCAAAATTTCAGATATTTCTTGGTGATGAAGTTCTCGTCTTCGAACGCGTCAACACTCAGGAAATGCTCCAGCCAGTATCGCGTATCGTACCGATTGCTGTCCACCGATAATATTTTGTATCCTTCTTCTTTCTTGTGGTTGAAGATAAGGCAGCCTTTGTCAAGTTTGTTGAGGTTGATTCCCTGTTGCAGGATTGCCTCAAGCTGCGTTTCCTTTTCCCTGAACTGAAGGAAATCGGATTGGAGTTCACTTTTAAATATTCCAACCGCATCGACCAGCGTATTGTCAATATTCAGATTGGTAAGATAGGCAACGTAAACCTCGCCGTTTTTGATGTGCGGATGGCCCGACTGCTCGTAAAGGTGCTGCGTGATCTTCTTGGAAACTTCGTGCGCTGTGTTGGGTGCGGTGAAGATCTCTGAAACCAGCTTGTACATTTCGTTGTAATCGAGATCGACTTCATGCGCGAACTGAAAATAGTTTTCCTCTTTGTCGCGGAAAGGCTTCAGGAAAAATTCCTTGAGCAGTGGAACAAGCTCATCGTTGAGGTTAAATGGTTCAGAAGAAATAAAAACCGACTCGTTCCGGCTTTTGTTGCCCACGCGGTGAATCGACAGCGTTTCAATGTGCGTATTGTAGAGATTGATCATTAAATATATGGATTGTAGGTTTTAATTCCAGTTTTCTTCGAAGCCGAAATCTTCAAAATTGTCGTCGCCATCCAGCATGTCGAGGTCTTCCTCATCATAATCGTCTTCGTCGTAATCGAAATCGCCTTCAGAGTCGGAGAAATCCTTTTCGGGGGCGCTATTCGGCATGACGCCGTGCGAAAATAGTACACTTGGATAGTTTTCACCTGCCTGGACGTCCTCAATTGCGGCGAGTTCAACAAGAAACGTCCACATATTCAGGAAATCGTATACGTAGATGATTTTTGTCTGATCTTTATCAAGAAGTTCATTGATCTGGTAATCGCCCATGACTTTCTGTTCGCCGGCGACTTCACCCGTATCAAAAAGCGAAATTTCCTCATCCTGGTTCCATAGATCGTCACATGTATAAAAGGAAGCTATTTCGGTGCCGTCAAAACCAAAAGCGTTGACAATCGCATTGTGAAGGTCTTCCATATTGTCGTCCTCAAGGATCGCAATGTCACGAAACACATCGTCTTCGGCATCAAGAATGACTCTGAATTTATAAACCATAACCTAAATTTTTAGAGAGGCCAAAGGTAAAATTAATATTCGCTTCGGCTTGAAAAAGTAATCAACAATTTGAACGATTACAGCCAGATTAAACAGTCGCGAATTCAGGAAAGTTGATCGAAACAAATGTAAAATTATCCGCGGTCCTTGAACGTATTGATAATCTTCTGTCCGCGCAGCAAAATCTTCAGACCTTGTCGTTTGATCGATATCCCGGGATCGTTTTTCCGATGTTCTTCGGTGCTGATCTTGTAGCTCGAGATAATGTTCTGATACGACAAAAGACCAATGATGTTCGGGTCCTTTTCGGATAAAACCGGAACGACGTCGATATTTTCGTGAGCCATGGTTTCGACAGCGGCGCGCAAGGTGTCATTATAATTAACCGAAATATGCCTGCGCTTGATAAGTGTTCCGATCAGCGTATCGGATTTATGGTTTTGGTTGAAGAGGTTCGAACTGCTTACGATTCCTTTATATTCGCCGGTCACCGTAGAAATAATGAAATAATTTCCATTGTATTCCGGCTCCTTGTGAAGCCAGTCGATTACTTCGCCGATCGTATTGTCCTCACTGAAAACCATCCCGTCTTTTTGCATCACCTGACTGACAGAAATCTTTTCGAGCACATCCGGCTCGTACGAAGTCGGAGTTTTGACGCCACGGCGTGAAATTTTTTCGGTCATGATCGTATTCTCCATCAGGAAAAACGAAATAATGTAGGAAGCGCCGCAAGTTGCCAGCAATGGCAGCAAGGCATTGGATTGCCCGGTTGTCTCGAGCGCGAAGATTATGGAAGTTATAAATGCCCGTGATGCTCCTGCGAACATGGCCGACATCCCGACAAGCGCTGCTAAAGGAAGCGTCACTCCTGAACCGGGAAAAATTAAAAGCACCAAAGTTCCCAGCAGCATTCCCAGCGCTCCGCCAATCGTCAGCAACGGCGCGAGGGTTCCGCCCGAGGTTCCGCTTCCCAATGCAATTGCCCACGAAATAAATTTAAGGATGCAAAGCGAAAAGACGACCTGGATCGTGAGATCCGCCGAAAGTATGTCGGTTATATTGTTGTAGCCCACGCCAAGTGTGCGTGGTGCAAAATATCCTATAACGCCGACAGCCAATCCGCCGATTGCAGGCCATGTTGCCCAATGCACGGGAAGTTTTTCAAATGCGTCTTCAATAAAATAAACAATTTTGGTTGTCAACACCGATAACAAACCGATAACAACGCCCATTATGCTATATGCGATCAGCGCGGTATTGGTAGGAACGGCGATAAATTCGTCGCTTTGAAATACCGGTCCATGTCCAAACAACAGGTGATGGAACGCTGCGCCGGTGATGCAGGCGACCGTTACGGGAACGATTGAACGCGGCGAAAATTCAAAAAGAAGCAGTTCAATGGCAAGGAAAATACCCGCGATCGGGCTTCCGAAAATGGCAGCCATACCGGCAGTTGCGCCAGCGGCGAGCAGGATTTTTCGCTCGTTATGGGTTATTTTCAGGAGTTGGCCAAGTGTCGAACCGAGCGCGCCACCGGTTGCGATAATCGGTCCCTCAGCGCCAAAAGGTCCACCGGTACCAATCGAAATCGCCGATGAAATTGGTTTAAGATACGTAATGGCAGGTTTGATCTTACTTTGATTGGTAAGGATTTGTTCCATCGCCTCAGGAATTCCGTGGCCGCGAATTGCTTTCGATCCATATAGCGCCATAAGTCCAACAATAGCTCCGCCTATCGCGGGAACCAATATGACCCATAATCCCATTGTGTTGTCGGCCGGACTTCCGTCAGCGATTGAAAAGGATCCGTGAAAAGAAATATTTGTGATAAGGTTGATAAGGTAGATCAGCAGTTTTGCAATGACGCTTATTACTGCCGCCAAAAGAATTGCAAGTGAAGAAATGTAAAGCAGCCGTTTTTTATTTTGTGTGGATTTCGGCTTAATGTTCTCGGCTTCGAGTGTTGGACTTAACGAGACGGAAATTGGAATTGTTCTGGGCATTTGGTCTTTTGTCAATCTGAACCTTGCGGATTCAGTGAGGTGATTATTGCAAAAGTACAATCCACATTTAACATTTTTTTTATTTCACCCGAACTTTTAAGATTGTTTTAAGCAATTGAAAAAAATCCCTACTAGTAATTCCGGCCATAAAAAAAGCCCAAATTAATGGGCTTCTTATTAATGTTTTTCGGTCTTCGAGCACATTCCGACAATTTCGTGGAATATGTCGTGCGCTTCTCCAATCGCTCTTGTAAGTGAATCGTCCGGACCTTTTCCAACTACGAGTTTATTCACTTCCCGCGTCTTTTCCTGAAGGCGCTGTACCGACTCCATAATCGCTTTCGTTTGAAATTCTTTAGGAACTTCAGATTTGGTAAGATCCATTGCGCGGTCGAAAAGCAATTGTGATTCTGCGCGCAAAGGCTTCAGGTCGCCATTCTCGGAAGGATGAAAAGTCCGTGACATTACTTCGTGAAATGCCTTGATTGCCGGCCATTTCTCAGTTACCGATTGTGCATTTATTTTTCCCGCTACGAGAAAAACGGCGATCAGCGCCAATGTTTTGATTGTTTTCATTATTTGAAAAAATTAAAAGTGTTTCCAAATATAGAAATATTCTGTTAATCGGGAAGTCGGTGCGACTCATCCATTAAAATTTACAATTCGGCAATCAATTTTTGCCGGCTTTAACATTTCAATGGATATTTGTCGCACAAAATCTAACCGATGAAAGCAATTTCCTTTATTTTTTTGTTGATAAGCAGCGGCATGCTGGCACAGACTGTCGTTTCCGGAATGGTTACCGATCAGAAAGGCGGACCGATTCCCGGTGCCAATGTTTTTCTTGACGGAACTTACGATGGCGCGACAACCGACGAACAGGGTAATTTTAACTTCACAACAAGTGAAAAAGGCTCGCAAACATTGGTAGTAACAGTGCTGACTTACGAAACGGTAAAACTTCCGATAACGGTTGGCGAATTTCACGACAAGACCATCAAGATGCGCGAAAGCGTAAATACACTTGACGCCGTCGTAATTACCGCCGGAACTTTCGAAGCCGGAGATAAAGCGCGGGTTTCGGTTTTAAAGCCATTGGACATTGTGACAACGGCAGGATCGGCTGGAAATATAATCGCTGCGCTGCAAACGCTGCCGGGAACGCAAACAGTAGGCGAGGACGGACGCCTTTTCGTTCGGGGCGGCGAAGCAGACGAAACGCAAACATTCATTGACGGCATTCGGGTGGCGCAGCCCTATGGCGCCAGCGTTGCTGAAGTTCCAACCCGCGGCAGGTTCAGCCCGTTCCTTTTCAGTGGAATTTCTTTTTCGACCGGCGGTTATTCGGCAGAATATGGCGATGCGCTTTCAAGCGTACTTTTGCTGAATACGCAGGACGATCCCGACCAGAACAAGACGGATGTTTCACTGATGACGGTCGGCCTTGGCGTTGGCCACACCACAAAAGGCAAGAAAAACTCGATCAGTTTTAACGCGTCGTATATCGATTTGGCGCCATATCATGCGGCTTTTCCGGAGAGTGCCGACTGGAATCGGCCGTTTCAGTCATTGTCGGGCGAAACCGTATTCCGGCATCATTTTGCAAACGGGCTTTTAAAAATTTACGGCGCTTTCGATGCGTCACGGTTCGACATCAATCAGGAAAGCATCAATACCGATTACAAGACCAGGATCAATCTACACAACAACAATCTTTATTTTAACGCTTCCTACAAGGGAAATTTCGGTAGCCGCTGGCAGCTCTTTAGCGGTGCAAGTTATGGATACAGCCATAATGATATCGATATTATGCGCGACAACCTAACAAATGGCGAGCATGCGGCACATCTGAAGTTCAAACTGAAAAAAACGTTCTCGGACAGGGTCAGCCTCGCTTTTGGTGCCGACGAATTCCTGACAAGTTTTGATGAGGATTTTGCCGTTTACACCGGCGGTACGTTCAGCGACGGATATCATTCTGCGATTACAGCAGTTTACGCCGAAAGCGATATCTTTTTATCCCGAAAGCTCGCCGCAAAGGTCGGCGGCCGGTTCTCCTACAACAACCAACTTCAGGAAACTTCTTTGAGTCCACGTGTTTCACTAGCTTACAAAGTCGCGAAGTCGAGCCAGTTTTCTTTTGCTTACGGCGAATTTTCGCAGGCGCCAAAGCAGGATTACATCAAGTTTTCGGACTTGCACAATTTTGAAAACGAGCGAGCAACCCATTGGATACTCAATTATCAGTACAGCGCCAACAAGCAAACGCTGCGCGCCGAGGCTTATCTTAAGGAATACAACGAGCTGGTGACTTTTACCGGTGATCGTCCGTCTTTCGATAGCGATTATTCCAACAATGGTTTTGGATATGCAAAAGGGATCGATGTGTTCTGGCGAGATGGACGGACGGTGCGGAATCTGGAGTATTGGGTTTCCTATTCCTATATCGACACCAAAAGGCTTTACCGCAATTTTCCGGTCGAGGCAACTCCCGGATTTGTCGCCAATCAATCGTTGTCGGTCGTAACAAAGTACTGGATCAACGACTGGCGCTCACAACTGGGACTAACGAATTCCTTTTCGACCGGCCGGCCATTTACGAATCCGAACGATCCTGGCTTTATGAACAGCAAAACGCGCGGCTATAACAGTCTGAGCTTTAGTTGGGCCTATTTGCTGAGCGCTCAAAAGATTTTGTATTTTTCGGTATCGAACGTACTCAATAATGCGAATGTTTTCGGATACGAATATGCCAATTCGCCTGACATTGCCGGAAATTACGATCGCAGGGCTATTGTTCCGACTGCGGACCGATTCTTCTTTGTCGGATTCTTCTGGACGATAAGCGACGACAAGAAAAGCAACCAACTGGATAATCTTTAACGGTTCATCCGTTAAATCTGACGGTTGGGCAACATAAAATTCATTCGGGTAAAATACCGCCATACTTTTGAATCATTAAAACCAGATATCATGAAAAAATTATTGACGTTAATTGTAATCTGCTGCGCCACAATCGCATCGGCGCAGGGGAAATTTGAAGAAGGAATGAACAAAGCGTTCGCCGTATGGAAAGAAGGCAAGAACGATGAAGCTTCCGCAATCTTTGAAAGGATAGCCGCCGCAGAAAAAGACAACTGGCTTCCGAATTATTATGTTGCGCTGGTAAACACGATCAGTGCATTTCAGACAAAAGATCCACAGCGGGTGAGCGCATTGCTTGAAAAGGCTCAGAGTGCGCTCGATGTCGAACTGGCAAAAGCGCCAACCAATGCGGAACTTCTGGTGATGCAGGCAATGATTCACACAGCCTGGATTGCTTTCGATCCGATGACAAACGGAATGAAGCTATCGTCGAAGGTTATGGAACTCTATACAAAGGCTCAGGTCATCGCGCCCGATAATCCGCGTGTTGTCTTTGGAAAAGCAGAATTCGAGATCGGCGGCGCACGTTATTTCGGAACCGATACAAAAGCAATGTGTGCCGAAATTGATCGCTCTATCGAACTATTCAACAAATTTAAGCCGGAAAGTCCGTATCATCCAAAATGGGGACTTGACCGCGCGCTTGCAGCACAACAGGAGTGTCAAAAACAAAAATGAACAAATACGTAAAAGAGCTGGTAAAAGCAGTCGCGCTTGGTTGTATCATCTTTGTGGTGCTGCAGTTGTTGGGACTGGCGTTCGGAGGCCGCATCCGGTGGAACCACCATTTGCTGGTCAACTTTACGTACACCATGTTTTATACTGTCTGCATTTACGTTGCGAATGCATTTGTTTTTATTACGCTTGACAGGATTTATAAGCACGACAGGTTTAACCGCCGGCGCATCGCTATTGGATTTGTGACTTCATTTGCAGCGACCGTTGTGAGCTTGTTTCTGCTCCGGGGTTTCATCAGCACGGTCATTGAGCACAAAACGGCTGAGGAGTTTTATCGGAATGAGTCGTTTGCGGATTATTTCGTTTCAATAGTGATCTTTTTCTTCATCAGCCTGTTTATTCATGCGTTCTATTTATACAAAGCATATCAGGAAAATAAGGTAAGGGAACAGAAGATCATCGCAGGAACCGCCTCAGCCAAGTTTGAATCGCTGAAAAACCAGATCGACCCTCATTTTCTGTTCAACAGCCTGAACGTACTGAGTTCACTTATCGAAGAAAATCCGGAAGCCGCCCAAAAGTTTACGACCTCGCTGTCAAAAGTTTACCGTTATGTTCTTGAACAAAAAGATAAAGATCTTGTGCCGGTTTCTGAAGAGCTTGATTTTGCGAAAACGTACATGAATTTACTCAAAATGCGTTTCGAAAACAGCCTTTTCTACGAGCTGCCGGAAAGCGGATTTGACGAAGATTCGAAAGTGGTGCCATTATCGCTTCAACTGTTGCTTGAGAACACAGTGAAACACAATGTGGCGACAGAACAGAAGCCGCTGCGTATCAGGATTTTTATTGAAAATGGCTACCTGTGCATTTCGAACGACCTGCATCCAAAAGTAGGCCTTGACGAGCGTCAGGGCGTCGGACTGCAAAATATAATCAATCGCTATTCGATCGTGACGCACCGAAAAATCCAGATCGAGGAAACTGCGGACACCTTCATAGTGCGCATTCCGGTCTTGACCCGAAAGGTGAAACAGCTTCCCGAAATGGAAAGCGAGGCCCAATTGCACTATGCGCAGGCAAAGAAACGCGTGGAGGAAATAAAGGGTTTTTACGGGAATCTGACTTCGTATCTAATTGTGATGTTGGGAATTACACTGATAAACTTACTGACCTATCCAAAGTTCTTGTGGTTTATTTTTCCTGCAATCGGCTGGGGCGTTGGCGTTCTTTTTCACGGACTCTCAGTTTACAATGCGCTTCCGTTGTGTGGTAAAGATTGGGAAGAGCGAAAAATCAGGCAATTGCTTGAAAAGGAATCAAATGCAAAATGGAAATAATCATGGAACATTCCGAAAAAATTAATCCCGAACTGTACCGAATCGCCAGGAAACGCGTTCGGCGACTGAGACGGTTTTATTATACTGTCGCCTGCTACGTCTTCGTGATCGGGATTCTGGCAATCATAAACCTGCGCGATACGCCCGACGAAATCTGGTTCATTTTTCCGGCGATCGGCTGGGGAATAGGTATGCTGTTCTACGCGATGTCGGTATTTCAATACAACCCGTTCCTGCCACGTGGTTGGGAGGAACGGAAGATTGCAGAAATTCTCGAGAAAGAAAAAACCAAACAACAAAAACAATAATCATGGAAAATTTAGATGAAATGCAGCGCGAGCGGTTTGAGCGGGCAAGAAAACGGGTAAAATCGATCGGCGGCTTCTACCGACACCTGATGGTTTACGTAGTGGTTAATATCGCACTTTTGGCGATGTCGTACTTCTCCAAGGATTCGGGTGAGAATTTTTGGGAATTCCACACCTTTTCAACAGCCTTTTTTTGGGGAATCGGCCTGATGTTTCACGCATTGGCAGTGTTTTCTAAAAATGTCCTCTTCGGAAACGACTGGGAAGAACGCAAGATTCGCGAGTACATGGATAAGCGGCGTACCGAAAAGTGGGAATAGTGACAGCAATAATTATTGAAGATGAAAAACCGGCGGCAAGGCTGCTGCAGCGAAAGCTCGAGCGCATCGGAATTTCCGCTGCGGTTATGCTACATTCGGTAGCGGAGTCGGTGGACTGGTTTCATTCCAACCCGCATCCGGACCTGATTTTTCTCGACATTCAACTGTCGGACGGCTTGTCTTTTGAAGTATTTGAAAGTGTCGATATAAAGACTGCCGTTATCTTTACCACTGCTTACGACGAGTACGCGCTAAAAGCCTTTAAGCTAAATAGTATCGATTATTTATTGAAACCAATAGATGAAGACGAACTCAAAGCGGCAATCGATAAATTTGAGCGCACGCAACAGACGGCAAATGCGGTTCCGTTCGATCTTGCGAGCTTTCGCAAACTGTTCTCCGGAACTACCAATCAATTCAAAAAAAGGTTCACCGTGAAGGTTGGCCAGCATCTTCGGGTTATAGCAACCGAAGACATCGAATGCATCTACAGCGAAAACAAGGCAACCTACATTCACACCGTCGACAACCGCGATTATCCGATCGAGTCAACACTGGAATCGCTTGAGCAGGAACTTGATCCCACACAATTCTTCCGCATCAGCCGGAAATTCCTGATCCCGATGAAATCGGTCCGTGAAATCGCGATGTACAGCAATTCCCGACTCAAAGTTTCGCTGCCAACATACAAGGCAGATGAGGTTATCGTGAGCCGCGAAAAGGTTTCCGACTTCAGGAACTGGCTTAGCTGAATAAAAAAAGCTGTTTCAAACGCGTTTTTTCACGACGCAAATGAAACAGCTTAAACAGGTGCATTTCGCATTGTTGTTATAACAGATTCCGGCTTATGTAACCGGTTCGGTTAAGACGTTCATGCTAGTGGACCGTTTTAATCCAGTAACGATTTAATTTCTTTTTCAGTCTTTCCTAGCTTCTCCTGCAATTTTCCCCACATTTCCTGGTCCTGGCCTTCCTCATACATAAGATCGTCATCTGTGAGTTCGCCGAACCTTTGCTTGAGTTTGCCTTTCAGGGCTTCCCAGCTTCCTTCGATTTCATTTGAATTTGGCATGATCTGTTGGTTTTATTTAATCCAAAGTTCGTCTGAAAGCAGTCGGCAATCGTTACACTTTTAAAAGATAACATTACAGAATTTACATCAGTCCTCAATAAACTATTGCTGAAAGTTATATTTAAATGACTTAGCATCAAAGACTAGTAATCAGTATATTAAAACCGTATAATCGATTTCCTCTATAGCGATTTTTCGACCAATTTCGTCCGTAGCAACAGCCAGAACTGCAATCCAAAAAGAATTGCCGCAGCCATGAGGTGCATCGCCTGCATCCCAAACGGAAAGTCGAAATAATACATCGCAACTCCCGACAAAATCTCGATTACGATCAGCGCCATCATCCAGGAAATATTGTTGGTTTCGATTCCTGATTTCCGACTTCTGAAGAACAGCGCAAAATTAACCGCAAAGACCACGATCGAAAAGCTGCGATGGAAATAAAACACCAGGGCAGGATTATCAAACACCGATGCCGCCGCCGCGACCTGTTCGTCAACAAACTGCCTGACCTGCGTTCCCAACAGGATCTGGATCAGCGAAAGCGCAATCGCCGCGATAAGCAAGATGCGAAAAGTTCCGCTTGCCAGGCGGCGATCCTGAAGTTTCGCGCGATTTAAGATATAGAGCACGATCGCAACGATAATCAGCGCAACCAGCATGTGTAAAGTAATTTTCATCGGATTCAAAACCGAGTAAACTACCGTTGCCCCCAGCCAGCCCTGAAATCCCATCAGGATTACCGTCAGCCACGATAAAATCGTGATCGTCTTGTTCTTTCTTGCGTACGCCAACGAAAATATCGCCATCAGCAATGTGGCAAGTCCGGCAAGCGCACCCGAAAGGCGGTTAACGTATTCGATCCAGGTATGTGTCGGATTGAAGATCGCATAATCGTGTTTGGTATACGGCCGCCAGTGCGCCGGGTCATATTGCGCGCCCGTAGTGAAGTCGTCACTGGCAACCCAAAGCGCCTCGTTCCTGATGATGACCTGGCCTTCCTTAAATTCCCGTCCGGGCGACCATGTAAGTTCTTTTATGTCCGACGGAGGAATGTAATATCCGAAACACTTTGGCCAGTCGGGGCAGCCCATTCCCGAACCAGTCATCCGGACCATCGCGCCCGCCAGGATCACGACATAAACTAAAATCAAGGTAATTTTTGCAGAGGTGTAAAAGTATTTTTGCATGATGAGCAGGTGTTATTTGCGTTGGTCGTGTTTCGTCCTGCTTTTCGCTGCAATCTTTTTATTGCTCAATTTATCGCCCGATCGTATGGCCACAATAAAAAGGATTTCCGCTTAAATCAGGGCTATTTTTGATGTTTCCGTCTTTCCGGGATGTTGACAGGCTTCAGTCCCATGCGTTCGGCTTTCGTCAATAAGAATCGGTACGCCGCGTCATATTCATTCGGGATTTCGCCTTCGAGGATCGCTTCCTTTATCGTCTCTTTCAAAATGCCGATCTCGCGCGAGGGCTTAAGGTCGAAAATCGCCATGATCTCTTCCCCGGTAACCGGCGGCTGGAAATTCCGCACATGGTCGCGCTCTTCAACTTCAACAATTTTGTTCCGTACGGTTTTAAAATTTTCGTGGTATTTCCGATATTTCTTCGCGTTCTTGGTTGTGATGTCGGCTTCGCAAAGCATCATCAGGCTTTCGACATCTTCACCGGCATCAAAAACAAGCCGCCGAACCGCCGAATCGGTCACCAAATCCTGCGAAAGTACGATCGGCCGGGAGCTCATCGTCACCATTTTCTGAACGAATTTCAATTTCTGGTTCAACGGCATGTGAAGCCTTTCAAACAGTTTTTTAACCATTTTTCCGCCAAGAAACTCATGTCCGTGAAACGTCCAGCCGACTTTCTTGTCAAAGCGCTTTGTCGGCGCCTTGCCTATGTCGTGCAACAGCGCTGCCCAGCGAAGCCAGACATCATCAGTGTTTCGCGAAATATTGTCGACGACCTCGAGCGTATGGTAAAAATTGTTTTTGTGTGTCTGTCCTTCGATTTCCTCAACCTGGTCGAGCGCCGTAAGTTCAGGAAGAATAATCGACAATAAACCGGTTTTATAAAGTAGCAAAAAGCCTTCACTTGGCTTGTCGGTCATCAGGATTTTGTTCAGTTCGTCAACGATCCGTTCGCCAGTGATTATCCTGATACGGTCTTTATTGGCGGCAACCGACTCCAACGCCTGATCGTCGATTGTGAATTGCAACTGCGCTGCAAACCGCACGGCCCGCAACATCCGCAGCGGGTCGTCACAAAATGTCACATCAGGATCCAATGGTGTGCGAATAATTTTCGATTCAAGATCCGACAAGCCGTTAAACGGATCGGAAAGCGTCCCGAAATTTTGCGGATTCAAAGACAAAGCCAGCGCATTGATCGTGAAATCGCGCCTGTTTTGGTCGTCTTCCAGCGTTCCGGTTTCAACCACGGGATTTCGGCTTTCGGCCGAATACGATTCCTTTCTGGCGCCGACAAACTCAATGTCGGTATCATTGAAACGAAGCATTGCCGTGCCATAGGTTTTAAAAATCTGGACTTTTGGCTTTTTCGGAAGCAGTTGCGATACGCGTTGGGCGAGATCGATTCCGCTGCCGACCGCTACAATGTCAATGTCTTTTTTGCTGCCGCGGTTTAGCAGCAAATCGCGCACGAATCCGCCAATGACGTAACTTTCGACGCCCAATTCCTGTGAGGCTTCGGCTATGACCGAGAATATTTGTGATTGAAGGTGTTCTTTGTAATTCATTTTGGAACTACTTCCTGATGATTTTTACCTGCGAATCGGCCGTAAGCCGGATAATCGCCGAAGGTTTTGCGGCCGGACGGTCGCGGTGCAAATTTACGACGTAGTCCACGCCGTTTACTATTTCCGGACTGATTTCTTTAAAAGTTGCCGCAGTGGGCTCGCCCGAAATATTGGCAGATGTCGATACCAGCGGTTTTTTCATCCGTTCCATCAGCTTGTAGCAAAACGGTTCCTTAACCAGCCGTATTCCGAGGGTTTTGTCTTCTGCGATCAGGTTTGGCGCAACATTTCTCGGATTATCCAGGATGAGCGTCGTCGGTTTTTCGCTCAAATCGATGATCTGCCACGCGGTTTCCGGAATTTCCTTGAAAACATTGTATATCATCCGCTCGCCGTTCACCAGGACGATCATCGACTTGGTTTCGGCGCGGCGCTTGAGCGCAAATATTTTCGCCACAGCGTCTGCATTGGACGCATCGCATCCGATTCCCCAAACCGTATCGGTTGGGTAGAGAATGATCCCGCCGTTGCTGACGACCTCAAACGCGCGGTGCACTTCTGAATTGATATCTTCCATTAATTTTAAATCCGCTGCAAAGTTATTGAAAGCTGCGGTGGATTTGCCATTTGACAAAAAAATATAAGCTGCCGTGTAATTTATATATTTGTGAAAAGTTGCTTGATGAGATTGATCCAGGTTACCGCTTCACGCGGATGGCGCGGCCACGAACAAAAAATTATTTATTTATACGAGGCATTTCGAGATTTTGGTTACGTCGAAGACCAATGGATCGTATGCATTCAGGACTCCGATCTTTTTAAAGTCGCCCAATCCAAAGGAATGCAGGTCATCGGGTTGCCGTTCAAATCCGAATACGATTTCAAATTTGCAAAGTCGCTCAAGAAAATCGCCGACGAAAAGAAAGCCGACCTGATTTTCATTCACAACAGTGACAGCCATACGATTAGCGTACTTTCGGCACTTTTTTACAATCTGCGCGTGCCGCTGGTGCTTTGCCGTACGTTGATAAAGCGCGTCGACACCAACTATTTCAGGAAGTGGAAATACAATTACAAGGGAATCAAAAAGATCATTTGCGTTTCGCAGCCGGTGGTCGACGTGTTGAAATTTGCGGTCAAAGATCATAGCCGACTCACAGTCGTGGGCAGCGTGACCGATATTAATAAGTTTCAAAAACCGGCATCGGGGATTTTACGACGGGAATTCAATATTCCTGACGATGAAAAAATAATCGGCAATATCGCCGCGTTCACAGGTTTCAAAGATCATTATACCTGGGTAAATACGGTAGCCGAACTTTCGAAAACCAATTTAAAAGCCCGATACATACTGATTGGCGACGGTCCGATGGAGCAGGAAATCAGGGCGCATGCCGAGGCAAAAGGCGTCAGCGACCGAATAATTTTTGCCGGTTTCCGAAAGGACATTCCGGAGGTGTTGCCCGAATTTGATTTATTTTTATTCACGTCCAATAATGAGCCGACGGGCGGCGTATTGCTTGAAGCGTATGCCTGCCGTGTCCCGATTGTTGCGGCGAACGCAGGCGGAATTCCCGAAGTTGTTGTGGATGGCGAAACCGGACTCTTGGCGGAAGTTGGAAATCCGGTTGATTTTGCCCGCAAGGTGGAAAAACTACTTGGCGATCCCGATCTGCAGGAAAAATTCCGCGTCAATGGTTATCGGTTCCTGACCGAAAATTTCACGAAGGAAGTCATTGCGAAAAAGATGATCGACGAATTAAACGCGGTATTGGATGCAGAATAGGAAGATTCTCTTCATCACCTTTGACATGAGCGGCTACTACGACAGTATCAGGACCGAGCTGGAAAGCCGCTTCGAAAAAGTTGCGTATTACAACACGGCAAAGATCAGTTTCCGGTATCGCAATATTTTTCAGCGTGCCCAATTCTTTCTCTCCAAGATATTTTCCGGGAAAAACCTCAAAAGGAAATACAAATATCAAAGCATCATTTCAGCAGAAGAAGCAAAAACTTACGACATGGCGCTTGTGATCCGACCGGATGTATTTACCGACGGCCAGCTTTCCGCGCTTCGAAAAACCACTAAGAACTTTATTGCCTATTATCACGATTCGATCAGCAACATTCCGCGAAAAAAAAATGTAATCCGGTTTTTTGACCGCGTTTATTCGTATGAAAAAAAGGATGTTGCAAAATACAACCTCACTTTTTTGCCGAATTTCATTTATCTGGAGCCACAACCAACCTGCCTGATTCCGGAAAATTGCGCCTTTTCGGTGATGTCGAATGACTATCGCGTCGAAATATTGCGAAAAGTTGCCCGCAGCCTTGCATCGTCAGGAATGCAATACCGCTTTTTTGTGATGGATGACAAGCCGAAAAATGACAGTCTGTTGACGTTCATTCAAAAGCGCATGAACAATGCTGAAGTCATCACCGAAATCCAGAACTGCAAATTTATCGTTGACATCCACAAATTCGGAATTCAGGACGGACTCACCTTTCGCGTCTTTGAAGCAATGGCGTACAGGCGAAAGCTCATTACGACCAACGCCAATATCAAGACGTACGATTTCTATGATCCTAACAATATTTTTGTGATCGAAAATGTAAATGAAGTCGAAATTCCGCGTAGTTTTCTTGAGTCGGATTATCGTGAAATTCCGCCGGATATCTATCGAAAATATACCGTTGAAAACTGGGTCAACACGATAATTACTTCTTAAGTCGGTAAATTCCCAGCGACTTTTTGAGCATCTTGCTCAGCAGAACCATTCTGACATACAGCAGGTTTTTCAGGCTCAGGTAACGCCAGTCGCGCTGCGGAACAATGTTTTCTGCAATGTACTTTTTCATTTCAGTCGATACTATGAAATCGGCGCTGATCGAATTCCAGTTGACATCGCCGTAACCGTCAAATTCGTTGACTTTATTCTTCTCATGGATAATTGAAAGCCAAAGCCGCTTATTGGTTATCCGGGTAATCCGGGTTTCTTTTTTCCACATGTTGTGATCGCTGAACCAAACCGTTTTCGGGTCGCTGTTCCTTTCGATCAAACTAATGAACGGATTGAAGATATGCTCTTTTTTTCCCAACATAACACGCGGACCAACCTGCAGCGAATAGCCTTTGATGACGTCGATCGCTTGATATTCCTGCGATTTGAAAACCGATTGTACCTCTTCGATAAAATTCCGATGGATGCAATCGTCGTTATCGATTCGCGATGTGATCAGGAACTGCGAATCCGAAGCTTCCTCTGAAATTAACGATTTGATAGCCGGATAAAAAGAAGGCATTCCGTCGATATAAAAAATGCGGATGTTGTTATGGCCTGACGTAAGCTTTTCAATCGCGCTCCTGTATTTTTCCGAAGTTGTGGAATCAAAATAAATCAGCCATTCAAAATCCGGGTTGGTTTGCGCTACAACCGATGGGAAGCAAAAATTGGTAAACAACCACATCCGGTGTTCCATCCATTCGTCGTTGAGAAGCGTTTCATTGTTCTTGGTAACGTCCCATTTCGGGTTGCGAAGGTTGAAACGGGTGATAAGGTAGTGGCGGAACATATTTGTCGAATCGGTAGCCAAAAATAATCTAAATATTTGAAAAAGGTTACTTTTGCAGCCAAAGCGCCCCGATGAAATACGAAATCAGTCCACATTTTCTGCAGCATTCCGAAGCGGTAAAGCAACTGGTTTCGAACTTTAAGCACGGCGGCAGCCTTTTGGGGGAAGCGGCCCGCAACACGATCAAGATTTTTACGCTTCACAGCCATAAAATCAACATTAAATCTTTTCGCATTCCCGGAATCCACAACAAAATAATTTACCGCTATTTCAGGAAGTCGAAAGCGCGCCGATCGTTCGAATACGCGAACCGGCTGCTGCAGAATGGCATCGGAACACCGCAGCCAATCGCATTTTTCGAGAATTACAGTTGGTTAGGTCTCGAAGACAGTTATTACGTCAGTGAACAATTGCAAGCCGACCTGATGTATCGCGAATTGACGACTAACCCGGATTATCCTGATCGCGAGCAGATACTGCGCCAGTACGCCCGGTTTGCGTTCCTTCTTCACGAAAAGGGAATTGAATTTATCGACAACACGTCGGGGAATACGCTCATATGCAAGACAGGCGAATCACGGTATGAATTTTTTCTAGTCGATCTGAACCGGATGAATTTTCACCATAAGATCGGCTACTCGAAAAGAATCGAAAATTTGTCAAAACTAACCACGCAGGAGGACATCCTTCAAATCATGAGCGACGAATACGCCTTGCTTTATAAAGTCCCCGCCCCTGAATTTCACGCGAGGCTCCGCGAGGAAGCGCATCGTTTTCAGGACAATTTCAACCGCAGGCGCCGCATCAAGAAGAAAATCCGCTTCTGGAAAAAATAGAACTCTTGTTCTTTATTCTTATGTTTGCAGCCATGAAAGCATCCATAATAATGAGCACCTATAACGCCGAGGAATGGCTTGAAAAAGTCCTTTGGGGTTTTAGCGTACAGACCGAGCGCGACTTCGAGATCATTATTGCGGACGACGGGTCATCGCCGGGAACGAAAGACCTTATCGAGAGGCTTCGCAGCAATATCGGCGTTCCGATTTTACATGTTTGGCACGAAGATCACGGTTTCCAGAAAACGCAAATACTGAATAAGGCAATCGTGCGATCGACCTCAGATTATCTGATCTTTACCGATGGCGATTGCATTCCGAGAAGGGATTTTGTCGCTTCGCATCTAAACCTCAGGCAGAGAGGCCGCTTTCTCTCAGGCGGATACTTTAAGCTTCCGCTTGAAATTTCTAAAAATATTTCAAAAACCGATATTATCGATCAGCGTTGTTTCGACCTGAAATGGCTGCGCGGCAACGGATTGAAAAAAAGTTTTAAAAATTCAAAGTTCATAGTTTCCGGATTTTGGGCGAGTTTACTGAATTCGATTACGACAACAAAACCATCGTGGAACGGACATAACGCCTCGGGCTGGAAACAGGACATTGTTGCAGTAAACGGATTCAACCAGGACATGCAATATGGCGGTGAGGACCGCGAATTTGGCGAAAGGCTTGTCAATTTCGGTATTCGTCCGAAACAGATCCGCTATAGCGCTATCTGCATTCACCTTGAGCACGAGCGCAGCTATGCCAATGAAGAGAGCAAGCTCAAGAATATGCTCATCAGAAAATACAACAAAAAAAACCGCGTTACCGTTGTCAGCAACGGAATCAACCGCATTTACGATCAGCCGGTCGAGCTTAGCGGCCAAAAACGGGTAGCAGTATAAATGCGTCGGTAGGCGCCAAGCGAACAGCATGAAAATATCAGTAATTGTCAGTACTTACAATGCCGAGGAATGGCTCGAGAAAGTGCTCGTCGGCTATAGCCTGCAGACATATTCCGATTTTGAGCTTATCGTAGCCGATGACGGCTCAAGGCCCGCAACAAAGCAACTCATCGAGTCATTCGCTGCAAATTATCCGGTGCCGATCCGCCATCTTTGGCACGAAGACCTTGGTTACCGCAGGCAGGAAATCCTGAACGTCGCAATCGTCGAAGCGGCGCACGAATACATTTTAATGACCGACGGCGATTGTATCCCACGAAGGGATTTTGTTGAAGTCCATGCCCATCAGGCCGAGAAAGGCAAGTTCCTTTCGGGTGGCTATTGCAAGCTCAGCATGAAAATCAGCAAGGCAATTACGCATGACGACATCGCATCGCAGCGGTGCTTCGATCTGAAATGGCTGCGCAGGATCGATAAAGTTGGCTTTTCGCAAACACTGAAGCTCGCCAGCGACGGCGTATTGGGAACCGTGCTCGATCTGGTTACGCCGACAACGCCTTCATTCAACAATTGCAATTCATCGGCTTTTAAAAATGATCTTATCGCCATTAACGGCTATGACGAACGGATGAAATACGGCGGTTCCGACCGCGAGATAGGGGAAAGGCTTGAAAATTATGGCATCCGCGGAAAGCAGATCCGGCACAAAGCAATCTGTCTTCACCTTGACCACAGCCGCGGCTACAAAACGAAAGATTCGCTGGCCGCAAATATTGCCATCCGCAAAGATGTAAAAGCAAACAAAATCGTGTGGACACCGTACGGAATCAAAAAAGAAATCAGCCAATGAGAATATTAGTCACCGGTGCTGCGGGTTTTATCGGCTCGCATCTTTGTGAGAAATTAGTCTCGCTGGGCCATGAGGTTTTGGGAATTGACAATTTCAACGACTATTACGATCCGGCGCTCAAGCGTATGAACGAAGCGGATCTTAAAGAGATTGGTGTCGATATCGCACATACCGATCTTAACGCGCCGTTGGATTCGCTTTTTGAAAATCCGTTCGACTATATTTTCCATCTGGCCGCGCAACCGGGGATTTCCGCCGACACCGCGCTTGAGGAATACGTTACCAATAATATTTACGCGACGCAAAACCTGCTGGAAGCGGCAATGCGAAACAATTCGGAACTCAAATCATTCGTCAACATCGCTACTTCGTCCGTTTACGGAAAGGAAGCAACCATTGGCGAAGAAATTCCGCCCGCGCCGATTTCTTTTTACGGAATTACCAAATGGGCCGCCGAGCAGCTTGCCCTCGGGTTGCACCGCGAAGGGAAAATCAACGCTTGTTCGATCAGGTTGTATTCGGTTTACGGACCGCGGGAAAGGCCCGAAAAACTCTATACGCGGCTAATCGACAATTTATACAACGACAAGCCGTTTCCGCTCTATGAAGGCAGCATCGCGCACCAACGCAGCTTTACGTATGTGGGAGATATTGTTGACGGACTCGCGGCCATCATCGGCCGGGAAACTTCTGTCAACGGTGAAATAATAAATCTGGGAACCGATGAGATCAATACGACCGCTGAAGGAATTGCGGCCGTCGAGCAGATAATGAACAAAAAGCTTATTATCGAACACAAGCCACCACGCAAAGGCGACCAGCTAAAAACGGCGGCAGTAATTGATAAGGCAAGGAAACTTTTATGTTATCAGCCAAAAGTGTCGCTGCACGAAGGCCTTCAAAAGCAAGTGGATTGGTATCTGGAGAAATTTACCCGCTGATCCCGGTCATAAAATCTTCCAGTTTTTGACGAAAAAGTTCCGGTTTTAGACGCGAATAAAGTTCGATTGCCTGCTTTCGCAGCTTTTTCGGATGGATTCCTTTATAAATTTCAGGTTCGTAATCCATCAGATGTACCGCTTCATGCATTCCCGAGTCGGTTAGCATATCCCACGAGGATTTGTTGATCCACGGCGAAAAGACAGTAAACGTCGGAATTCGCAACGCCTTTGCCATATTCACAGCGCCGCCTTCATTGCCAACCAGCGCATCGCACTTCGACAGTACGGTAATAAAATCGCGCAACGCCGTCATCTTGAAGTTGAAAATAATTTTCTGCTGTGTTTTTTCTTCACAAAGTCGATAAATTTCAGCCGCTTCCTGTTCCTGCGAAGGCATGTAATTGAAAAGCAGCCTGACATCGAAATTAGCCATGATGTCGAGCATTTCCGCCATTTGTGCCGCCGGAAGGCTTTTGTTGGTGCCGCTGCCAAGTACGCTTATCATTATTATTTTCCCGCTTCCCGGCAAGGCCGAAACGGTTGCTTGTGCCTCAAGGCTTTCATCGTCGCCAAGGAAAATCTCCGGAAACGAAATATTGCTGAATTCGCCCGTTAGCGCCTCGGCAAGCTGCAGCCGGTGATGAATTGCCGATCCCGCGACATTTGCCGCAGGAATGACGGTTTTGGTGTAAAATGGCGAAGTGTACCATTTTCTGAAGCCAATTCGGATCTTTGCTTTCGAAAAATACGCCGGAATAATGCTTTCCCATTTTCCGTAGGCATCGATAACCGCATCATAATGTTCTTTCTGAAGTGTTTGGCCGTACTTTTTCAATCCGCTGAAACCTTTGATCTGCGTGGGAAAAAGCACAATCTTGTCGATGTACGGGTTAAATACGACAACCGGTTGCGTGCTCGGATGAACCAGGTAGTGGACTTCGGCGTGCGGGAATTTTTCCTTGACGGCGCGGCAAATAACGGTGCTTGCCAGCACGTCGCCAATCATTTTTTGTTGTATGACTAAAATTTTCCTCATTTTCTGGGCGTTGCCTTTCGCGCCTGCCTGCGCATCGTCCGGCCGGGCTTTCCGCTGCAATATTTTACTTTTAGTGTGGCTGCGGCAGCCAATTTCTTTCCTGATAAAATATTTCCGCTGCAATCCCTAACGCGGGCATTGTCTAAACTGCAACATCGTATTCCCGAAGCGCATCGTTCAGCGATGTTTTCAAATCGGTCGATGGTTTTCTTTTTCCGATGATCAGCGCGCAAGGCACATGGTATTCACCGGCAGCAAATTTTTTCGAATAGCTTCCCGGAATAACCACCGATCGCTCCGGGACAAAGCCTTTTGTTTCAATAGGTTCGCTTCCTGTAACATCAATGATCTTGGTGGATGCGGTGAGGCACACGTTTGCGCCCAAAACAGCCTCGGCTCCCACACGAACGCCTTCAACGACAATGCATCGGGATCCGATAAACGCGCCGTCTTCAATTATTACCGGCGCTGCCTGAAGCGGTTCGAGTACGCCGCCAATACCAACTCCGCCACTCAGATGGACATTTTTTCCGATCTGTGCACAACTTCCGACGGTTGCCCAGGTGTCGACCATCGTTCCTTCATCCACATAGGCGCCAATGTTGACATAACTCGGCATCAAAATCACACCTTTGGAAATGTATGCGCCATGTCGGGCCACTGCATGCGGCACAACCCGGATTCCTTTTTCTGCGTAACCGCGTTTCAACGGAATTTTATCGTGGTATTCAAAAATGCCAACCTCAAAGGTTTCCATTTGTTGGATCGGGAAGTACATTACCACTGCCTTTTTGACCCATTCATTTACCTGCCAACCGTTTGTTGCCGGCTCTGCAACCCGTAGATGTCCCAGGTCAAGTAAATTGACCACCTCACGAATCGCCGAAATTGTCTCGGTTTCACGGAGTAAGGAACGGTCGTTCCAGGCGGCTTCAATTATAGTACGAAGGTTTTCCATAGTCGATTTTCAGCAAATATAGCGCATTTGCCAAAAAAACATCGGGAAACTAATCCGCGTCAGCATAGGAATCTTTCAGTCGCGCCATTGCAATTGGATGTTCAAACCGAATCTGAAATCGGCGATTTTCGTTGTACAACAACATCTTCTCATCGTCAAAAAGCGTCACCGTCACGGGTTTCTGATATTGATCGCGGCACAAGTACACCATTCCGTGTCCGGGTAATTCCGTTTTCCTGATTATTGTCAGCCAATAATCGCGGTCAACCGTCAGTTCGATCTTCGCTTGGGTAAAGTGCGCTACCTGCCGGCCGACATCTGTTGCCTGCGACCATTCCTGCGCGTCGTTTCTGGATTGCACCTGACTGAATAAAAAGCTGCGGTCTTGAGCCGCGCACGCTGCCGCAAGGCAAAACAGCGACAGCACGAACTTCATTTTAAGGTTCATGTGATAGATTTGGGATAGTCATAACGCTGCGGCAGTCTATGATATTTTTGCGCCCCTTGTTAAAGTTTAATTTTTGTAATTTTGAGGGAAACGACACTCATGAAAGACAATTTCTCTACAGTGGCCCAACCGTATGCGAAGTACCGCCCGGATTATCCGCTGGAAATGGTCGATTTTGTCGTTTCGCAAGTCGGCTGCAGGGATATGGCTCTTGACGTCGGAACCGGAAACGGACAAGTTGCCGAGAAGCTCGCTCGGCATTTTAGATCCGTTTATGCGACTGATATCAGCGCAAAGCAACTTGCGAATGCGGTGCACAGGGATAATGTTTATTATTCAGTTTCGGCCGCTGAAAAAACAGTATTCCGTGACGGGATTTTTAACCTCATTACGGTTGCTCAGGCGATCCATTGGTTTGACTTTGAAGAATTCTACACTGAAGTGAGAAGAATCGCCGCTCGCGATGGAGTGCTGGCGGTCATGGGGTACGGACTCCTGAGATCCAATCCCGAGTCGGATGCAATAATACACAAATACCATTACGACATATTAGGCAATTATTGGGATTCCGAACGGCATTACCTCGACCAAGAATATTCGACGATCCCGTTTCCGTTTGAAGAAGTTACGGCGCCAAAATTCTTCAACAAAATGATATGGGATTTTGAGCAGCTTGCGGGATATTTCGATACGTGGTCGGCTGCTTCACATTACAAGAAGCAGCACGGAAGCGATCCGTTCGATCTTGTGCGCGATGAGCTTCGGCTTAGCTGGGAGAGAAATAATGGCGAGGTTAACGTCCCGATGCTGCTGCGTGTCGGTAAAATAAAATAATCATGAAACGACTGCTGATGCTCGCCTGTGCATGCCTTGCGTTGTGCTGCGGAAAGCGTAAAAAAGCCGATCCGCCGCCTGCGCCAACTGAAATCGTTACCGATGCGGCAGTTGAAATTCCGGAAGTCCAACCGAACAATTCGCTGAATTATCTCGGAACATATAAAGGTGTTTTGCCATGCCCTGATTGCCGTGGAATCGAAACATCGATCGAACTGAGCGAGGATTTCTCTTATATAATGCATCGGCGTCATCTCGGAAAAGAGGAAAAACCGACTGAAATGACCGGCGCTTTTTCGTGGAATAGCGATGATACTGCCATCGTGCTCGACAATCAGCTCGATATGCCGAACCAGTATTTAGTCGGCGATAACGCACTGACACAACTTGACATGGACGGTCGCGTAGTTACCGGCAGCGCTGCAGCTGCTTATGTACTTCACAAAATTCCGGAATCGGTAGCCGGCCGTTCGGATGCGAAACCAGGTGGCGCACCATGAACAAAAAACAATTTTTAAACCTCCGGCTTTCTTCACAGTTGCTTGTGCGACGGGATTTTGACGATCCCGCTGCCGTAGTTTCGCATTTCGGAGCGATGCAGGCTCAGGATTATCAAATGACAAAATGGGCTGTTGGTTCGCGGATGAAGAAGGCAACCGATGAACAAATAGAAAGCGCAATTGACGAGGGAAAAGTTATCAGGACACATATCCTGAGGCCAACATGGCATTTGGTAGCCGCCAAAGATATTCGGTGGATGCTAATGATTTCCGCGCCATCGGTTATGCGACAAATGACTGCGATGAATGGCCGGCTTGAACTCGACCAGAAAACGTTCGATAAATCAAACGCAATAATTCAGCGCCTGCTTTCAGGAAATAACCATCTCACCAGGGCGGAAATTATGGCCGCGCTTTCTGGAAATGGCATCAATACTCACGGGCATCGCAGTGCACACCTGATGTTTCATGCCGAGCTTTCGGGACTTGTGTGCAACGGCGCGCGTAAAGGCCGGCAAAGCACTTACGCACTTTTGGACGAGCGTGTTCCGGAAAAAAATGATTTGCAAAAAGAGGAAGCGTTGGCCGAACTTGCCAAGCGGTACTTTACGAGCCATGGGCCTGCAACAGTAAAAGATTTCATTTGGTGGTCGGGTCTGCCTGTAGCCGATGTAAGAACGGCGGTGGCATTAAATCCGCAATTGGGTCAAATGAAATTCGAAGGTGAAGAATACTTTTTCGCAGAAGGTGATAATGTTAAACCAACTCCGCAATTCCTCCTGCTTCCCGCATTTGACGAATATCTGATCGCGTACAAAGAACGCTCTGCGATGATTGACCTGCAGCATTCACCACATGCTTTCACCAAAAATGGAATTTTCAGGCCGCTGATTGTTGTAGATGGGAAAGTGGAAGGAATATGGCAACGAACTCACCAGAAGGATCTGAATGTTGAGCTAAAATTTTTTGATGATGTAGCCATTTCCGATGTGAAATTCGCCAATGAAATTAAACGCTTGGAGCGCTTTTTTGGAACAGGAATAATATTAAAATCAACTACATGCCCAGGATATTAGCCATTGATTACGGAATTAAACGAACCGGACTCGCCGTCACCGATCCGCTACAGATCATTGCTTCGGGGCTTACCACGGTTGCGTCTGAAAACATATTTGACTTCCTGAAAGAATATTTCTCCCGTGAGGAAGTTTCAAAAGTCCTCGTCGGCGAGCCGAGGCAGATGGATTATTCACCAAGCGAAAGTGCACCAATAATTGAAAAATTCGTGGAGAAATTCCGGGAGACGTTTCCGCAAATGGAAGTGGTCAGAGTAGATGAGCGGTTTACGTCCAAACTTGCCTTTGATGCAATGCTGAGAAGTGGAATAAGCAAGAAGAAGCGCGCTGATAAAGGGCTTGTGGATGAAATTGCCGCGACGATCATGCTCCAGGATTATCTCACCAGAAAGATGTTCTGAAAAACTTTAATAAAAAGCTAACAGAATTTCGGGCTATCTTTAAAGTAAAAGCAAACAATGGCGGACAAAATACGAACCGAAACCGATGTAGTACTGATTGGCGCAGGCATTATGAGCGCAACCCTGGGAGTAATGCTGAAAGAGCTGCAGCCTAACCTCCGGATCAAGATTTACGAGCGTCTCGACCACGCTGCCGCGGAAAGTTCCGACGCATGGAACAACGCCGGAACCGGTCATTCGGCATTTTGCGAGCTTAATTACACGCCTGAAACCGATACCGGCACGATCGATATCCACAAAGCAGTCAAGGTTGCCGAATCTTTTGAAATTTCCCGTCAATTCTGGTCGTACCTTGTTACGAAAGGTCTTCTTGAAAAGCCGGAAACATTCATCCGCAGTATTCCTCACATGAGCTTTGTTCGGGGCAGCGAAAACGTGCGGTTTCTCAAAAAGCGCCACGCCGCAATGACCGCAAATCCGCTGTTCAGCAAAATGCAATTCAGTACCGATGTTGCAAAATTAACCGAATGGATGCCGCTGGTAATGGAAGGACGCGACATGACCGAACCGCTCGCCGCTACTTACATGCCTTTGGGAACTGATGTGAATTTTGGAGCGCTGACCCGAAACATGCTGCGTCACTTGATGAACCAGGAAGGCGTTGAGGTTTTTTTCATTGAGGAAGTCCGCCGTCTCAAGCAAAAAGATGACGGCCGTTGGCGCGTTGTAGTCAAAAACCTGGAAACAAAACAGAAAACAAAAGTCAGTGCACCATTTGTATTTATTGGTGCCGGCGGCGGCTCGTTGCGGCTTCTTGAAAAGGCTGACATTCCCGAAGGCAGCGGATACGGCGGTTTCCCCGTGAGCGGGCAATGGCTGAAGTGTACCAACCGCGAAGTAATCGAGAAGCACGGTGCAAAAGTTTATGGAACAGCTACAGTCGGCGCGCCGCCAATGTCGGTTCCGCATATTGATTCGAGGATGATCAACGGCGAAAAGCAATTATTGTTCGGGCCGTATGCAGGCTTTACAACAAAGTTCCTGAAGAATGGTTCTTATCTTGATCTTCCGGCATCCATACAACTCGACAATCTTGTTCCGATGCTTTCGGCTGGTTTTCATAATCTTCCACTCACAAAATATCTGATCGATCAGGTGCGGCAGTCACCGAAAGAGCGAATGGATCTGTTGCGCGAATATGTGCCGACCGCTAAAATGGACGATTGGGAATTGGAAATTGCCGGCCAGCGGGTTCAGGTCATCAAGAAAGGCGAAGATGGCGGTGGCGTACTCGAATTCGGTACCGAAGTAGTCACGAAAGAAGACGGAAGCATCGCGGCATTGCTCGGTGCTTCGCCCGGCGCATCGACATCGGCGGCGATCATGCTTGACGTAATCAGCAAATGTTTTTCATCCAAGCTCAAAAGTGAAGCATGGCAATCGAAGCTAATCGAGATGATTCCTTCCTACGGGCGGCAGTTGCACACGGATCCGCAGTTTCTGGAAGAAATCAGGAAATTCACATCGGAAACCCTAAAACTTTACAACTGATCCTGCTTTGTAAAGTCGACCACCGCCTTGAAAATATTTTCGGCAAGGCTTGTCATCCAAACCAATTGTTCGCTTACGAGTTGCGCTTCCTGAAGTTTTTCCTGCACGGAAACTTCGTTCGATTCCAGGTTCACTTCGGCCAACATGATTTGGCGGACTTCCGAAAATCGCACCGGCGTCATGCCGACTTTTCTGACATCTGAAGGAGTTCCATTAAGCACATTGACAGCATCGTCAAGATTTTGAATAGCGTTTTCCACTACGCGATTGAACGCTTTGGACGCCGATGTGGTTTTGTGCGATTGGATATACGTTCCCAGGGATGCCGAGGCCGAAAGCAGGTTATGATTGAGCACTGCGAGCCGGTTCACCAGAAAAAGGCTTTTCTGCTTCGATTTTGGCTCACGAACCATACGCTGGAAAGATGCCATCAGATTGCCAACTTCAATAAATGCTTCTTTACGCGCAAGACGATAGGAAACCTGCACTTCGCCCTTGTTATTGTAGAATTCGGAAATTTGCCTGAGGTAGTTACGATTCGCTGTAATTGCTTTTGTGATGTAAGTTGGAACGTTCAAAAACTCCCATGAAGGCCAGAGAAAATGATTGGCAAGGTAGGCAAGACAGGCGCCGACAAGCGTATCGAAAATCCGATATTCGACCAGGTTCTGAACGCCCGGGCCCATCATTCCGAATGTCAGAATAACGTACATTGTGATAAATGTTGCGCTTACCTTGTAATTTATCTGTGTAAACGAATATCCTAGGATCATGAAAACAATTGCCAAAATTCCGATAGCGAGAGGAATCGTGAGGACTTTAAGTATTCCGAAAGCGATCACACCGCCCAGGATGGTGCCGATCATTCGTTGAAACGACCGCTCTTTTGTGAGACCGTATCCCGGCCGCATAATAACCACGATTGTCAGTAATATCCAGTACGCGTTTTGGAAAAGCAGCAATTTGCCAAGGATAAATCCGGCCAAAATGGTTACCGTCAATCGAAGTGAATGCCTGAAGCTTGACGACGAAAAACTCAGATTTTCCCGAAATACGCTGAATGGATACGATTGCGGCGTCAGGAACCGTTCCAACTCCCGGTCGGCGCCTTTGACATCGTGACGAAAATTTTTTGACGAATACGCGCGCTCAACAACATTGATTTTTTCCACCTGCCTCGCGGCATAATCGTACATCGTGCGCAGTATAAAAGCGCCATCGGCCGACAAATTTTTCCCGACTTCATTTTCATATCGCACAATGGCGGCGTCAAGCGCAGCGAGATCTTCAAAAAGATTGTGTTTGGAAGTGTATTTCTGCCTGTTCTCCAACCTTGTCGCAATCTTCTTAAGCGTCGCCGCCAGATTATAAGCAAGGTCTTGATAGGTTGAGAGAACATATTCGCGACCACTGAATTTTTGATGCAATTTCGCATGTTCAAACGAAGTCGCCAGCGCGAGCTCAAGGATTTCGACCAGCGATATAAATACCGCCAGCATTTTGCGATTTTGTGCCGACATGCCGTTGTCGGGACGGTTGCGAATCAGCGCTTCCCGAAGATTCTCGTGGATTGTATTGATTTCGACCTGAAGGCTGAGTTGTTTCTCTATCACTGCGTCGCGATCGGCATCGGCAGCCCAAAGATCTCCGCGTAATTTCAGGTATTTGCCCGTCAGCCGGATGCAATCGGTCATCTGGTGTTCGGCGTACCGGTGTGGACTCAAAAAATAGAAGATCAAAGATACCAACAGGTAAAAGAAGCCGCCTGCAAGCATGAGCGCACAATGCTGGAGCAATTCCGTTCCGGTGTAAACGTTGCTGAATATCAGCGAAATGGACAACAATCCGGAGAAGGAAACCAGTGTCGCTCTTTGGCCGTAAACGGAAATCATCGAAAATCCGAACACCATTGCCGCAAAGAGCGGATAGAACAATATCGGAAACGGATAGGCGAGGCAAATTACATACGCGCTCAAAGCAACGAGAAATGCCGCCAGCATAATGCCATTTATCTTAAGCCGCAGGTTGCTTGAGGTATCGCTGGGATAAGTCAGCATTGCGCCGATCGCGACCGCAAAACCGGCGGTCGGCATGTCCGCCAAGGAAAAACAGATTACGGGAATTGCCGCTGCAAGAGTGATTTTTATCGCTCCTGCAAAGTTCATCGTTGACGTAAATTTGCGTATTTTGTAAACCATAGTCTTCTCCCACAAAGGTACGCATTGCCCCAATTTTTTAACGATTCGGAATTCGTTTTTAGTGGAATTATAAAAAATCCTTAAATCTTTTGTGAGCCTGAAGCATCACCATTTTTTCACTATTTTTGCGACGTTTCGCACTTGGCGCAACCATTACATTCATGATTTTACCCATTATAGGATACGGCGATCCGGTGTTGCGGAAAGTCGGAACGGCAATCACACCGGACTATCCGCATCTTAAGACCATCATTTCCGACATGTACGAGACCATGTACAATGCATACGGAGTAGGACTAGCCGCACTGCAGGTTGGGCTTCCGATAAGGCTTTTTGTTATCGACACAAGGCCATTTGGTGAAGACGACGAGCTGTCGAAAGAAGAACAAGAGGCATTGAAAAGCTTCAAACGCACATTCATCAACGCCCAAATCCTTGCCGAAGAAGGCGAAGAATGGGGATTCAACGAAGGTTGTTTGAGCATCCCGGAAGTCCGCGAAGATGTTTATCGCCACGAACGAATCACAATCCGCTACAGCGATGAGGATTTTAATGAAAGAACTGAGGTATTTGACGGACTAATAGCACGGGTGATTCAGCACGAATACGACCATATCGAAGGAATTTTGTTTACCGACAGGATTTCATCATTGAAGAAACGGCTTATCCAGAAAAAGCTTCAGAATATAATGGAAGGCAAGGCAAGACCCGATTATAAGATGCGCTTTGCCGCGAAAAAAGGAAGATAAAAATCAATCAGAAATTAAGATATTAATGAATTTAGACAAAATTTTAGCCATTTCCGGCAAGCCCGGATTGTATGTCCTAAAGGTTCAGACTCGCTCGGGTTTCGTAGCTGAATCTTTAATCGATGGGAAAAAGATCACAGTGGGATTGCGCAATAACGTAAGCCTGCTATCGGAAATTTCAATGTACACGCATTCTGCCGAGAAACCATTGGCTGAGGTTATGCGGAGCATCGCACAGAAGGAAAACAACGGGCCTGCAATTTCTCACAAGGAAGATAATTCAACGCTGACATCATACTTCAGGGAAATCCTTCCCGACTATGATGAAGATCGCGTTTATCCTTCCGATATCAAGAAAGTGCTGAATTGGTACAATACGCTTCAGGCAAAAGGAATGGTGTCGTCGGAAGCGCCCGCTCAACCGGCTATCGAAGCGGAATCAGCTGTACCAACTGACGAAGCCATTGATGCTGCTGATACGAAGCCGGCCAAGAAATCGGCTAAAAAAGCCTGATTTCAGTTCAAAACATTTTATGATCCTGTCCGCATTTCCGGATGGGATTTTTTATTTTTATGAAAAATCATTTTATGAAAGATCGCCAGACGCAGCTGACTGCATTCGGGAAGTTATTGGATATTATGGACGATTTGCGTGAGAAATGCCCGTGGGATCGGAAACAAACCCTTGAAAGCCTGCGCCATCTTACAATTGAAGAAACGTATGAACTCGGCGATGCCATTCTCGACAACGACCTGCAGGAAGTCAAGAAGGAATTAGGCGACCTGTTGTTGCACATCGTTTTTTACGCTAAAATTGGCAGCGAAAGCGGAGCATTTGACATTGGCGATGTTGCCGATGAAATCTGTCGCAAGTTGATCCACCGCCATCCGCACATTTACGGCGATGTTGTCGTTCAGGACGAAGAAGAAGTGAAGCAGAATTGGGAAAAGCTGAAACTCAAAGAAGGCAAAAAATCGGTTCTTGAGGGCGTTCCCAAAAGCCTTCCCGCACTGGTAAAAGCAAGCCGGATCCAAGACAAGGTCAAAGGTGTCGGCTTCGATT